>CAJXUY010000003.1 GCA_913060665.1 uncultured Oleiphilaceae bacterium | reverse complement strand
TTGAGCGTATTTGAATATCTGCGATGATGTTAGGTGGGGTTTATTGATCGCTTACGAGAGTTGCAGGGGAATCTCGTTTTGAAAAAGAGAGACAAGAATATTACTTACTAAGAGAATCAATGGTTACCAATATAGAATCTTCTGGCAAATGAAGATCATCAAATGAGAGGCTCATTAGTCGGTCTGTTTCCTCAATACTTAGCCCAAAGCCAAGCAGTAGATGGGAAACCATACCTTCAGGATAATTGCTAGGAACTTTACGGGCAGCTATACCAAAGCATGCGGCTAATACGGTGCCCATGATGAGTTCGAGTGTGGTTTCGACATCTTTGATTTCTGGTAAGCCTTGAGCTTTTGATTCTACTATGTGTCTAGGGAGATAATCATAAAACAGGAATTTGGAATTAGCGGCATTAAAACCTGCGCGCCATACAAAGTTTGCGAGAGTAGGGTAGATTTTTGCGAAGTTTAAAAATAAACGAATGCCTGTCGCTATTCGCTCAACTGGATTATCCCATTGGCCTACAACGTTCTCTATTGCATCTACTAGTTCATCCGCGAGAGCAGAACTTGCAGCTTCTAATAGTTCAGTGTTTGTCTTGAAGTAATTATAAAATGTTCCGCGTGAAACACCTGCTTGCTTGATGACGTCGTCAATCACGGAGGCATCTATGCCTTTCTCAGAGAAAACGACCAAAGCGCTTTCGATTAATTTTCTGGTCATCTTTTGTCGGCGCTGTTCGCCAACAAGGGTTCTGTGATTTACAATTGTGTCAGTCATAAGGGACTAAATTACCGGTTACTAAACGATCGGGTTGAATCATAGAAGAATCTAAGTGAGAAAACGCCTAACTTGGCTCCAGTTTTGATCCCTATCATCCTTTCTGATTGTTTTAAGCTCTCCTAACTGACTCATAATATTAGCAGCGACTTTGTTTCTAATATCCCATAAATCAGTATCTTTGAATGTCTTCTGTTTAGGTAAGGAAATACGTTCACCGGCGCTAAAATAGAAGCGTTGAGGTTTTGGTATGATGGAGAGGCCAATCCCCTTGGAGATTGGGGGGATTACATCACCATTTCGAGTCGCTCGGTTAACGCTTGGAATTTTGTTTAGTTGCTTCCACCAAGGTGTATTTATTACGTCGTTAGCATCGATAAGTACATCAAAGCTTTCATCAGGTCCTAGTGATGCGAAGGGGATTATATCGTAACCGTGCTGCAGCGCCATTCGGACAAACCCCAACCGCTTTTTCCAAACTAGTGTGTACTGCTCGTTACGCCGACGCATTACTTCTCTCGCTCCCCCTGGAAAGACAAGCACGTGTTTTTCGTTCTGCATTAGCTTGGAGCATTCTTCCGGGGTTCCTAATACCGCGCCACCTGATGATAGAAAATCACGCCATATTGGAACCTTAAAGTGAACTTTATCTGCAAGCCCATGCAGCAGTACATCGTGATTGTTCTGCACATGATCAAGCATCAATGGGATATCGAGCAGGCCGTAACGACTGTGATTGCCAACCCATAAAGCAGGGCGCGAATAATCAACAGAGTCAAAACCAACAAATTGGGGAGAAAAGTAAAGCTTAGGTATTGCGTTCATAAGTTTGAGCGACATTCTCAATCCATTTTTATTCTTTGTTTAAATAACAGTTTTCCATTATTTTACAAAATGATGCTGCTTGTCAAGTTGACATAAGTGTCAAATCGATGATTTAATGAATTCACATCGCAGGATTTGAAAATAAAAACTGGAGATCAAAATGAATGCTAAATTGAAAAACGACTTGAAAGAAGGTCGCTTTGTCAAAGCTGGCGGCAAGAATATTTTTGTGATGGAGTTTGGAAAAGGCTTCCCTGTGATTATGCTCCACGGTGGTGGGCCTGGCGCTTCCGGCATGTCTAACTATTCAAAAAATATTGAGGCCCTATCTGAAAAATTTCGTGTAATCGTTCCTGATATGCCTGGTTATGGTCAATCGACCAAGGGAATGAAAACTGAAGATCCTTTTGGTGGTTTAGCGGAAGGTATTTTGGCTTTGATGGATGCGATGGATATTCCTAAGGCACATTTGGTGGGTAACTCGTTAGGAGGGGCTTGTGCATTGCGAATGGCACTTGACGCCCCCAGTCGAGTGGAGTCACTTATCTTAATGGGACCTGGAGGTGTTAATACGACACGAGGTCTTCCGACCAAGGGACTGAAGAGCTTGTTGGGCTATTACCGAGGCGATGGGCCAAGCTTCAAGAAGTTAAGTGAATTCATTCGAACCTATCTAGTTTATGACGATGCAATGGTTTCAAACCAGATGATTCAAGATCGTTATGATGCCTCTTTAGATCCAGAAATTATTACCCAGGGGGGGCAGCTTAAGCCTCCAACAAGTCTGGGCTGTGCATTAAAGATGGATTTCACCCGCGATAGAAGGTTGAAAAAGTGTCTCGTACCGACGCTTGTTCTTTGGGGAACCGAGGACCTTGTTAACCGACCAAGTGGGGGCCAAACCCTTCAGAAGACAATGCAAAACTGTGATTTGTATTTATTTTGCAATACCGGTCATTGGGTTCAGTGGGAGCGAGCTGATGAATTCAATGCGACAGCTACGTCATTTTTCACCACCCATACCCCTGTCTTTCAATAACATTAGTTGAGGAGCGAGCCAATGCAAGGCAAGACCATAGATATATTCAACAAGGTAAAAATGGGCTATTCAGTTATTCAGACAAATCGTATTAAAGAATGGCGAGTATTTGGCCAAGAATGTCTGGGGATGCACTTAGCTAAATCTACTGGTGTTTCCTTAGCATTTCGACTGGATGAACATGATAGACGAATCATGGTGGAGACTGGTCCGGCAGAGGATGTTGTGGTCATCGGTATAGAGCTGGCTGATAAAGAAACGCTAAATACCGTACTTCAGCGTCTCAAGGGTCAGAATGTAGAGGTAGCAAAGCTTTCTTCTGCCGAAGCAAAAAATCGCGGTGTTGAGGCCCTATGGGGATTTATCGGACCTAAGAATCTAACGATTGAACTTTATACAAAGGCGCTCAAGGCTAAAGAACCTTTGGACATGTTAACCAGTGCGTTTGTTACCGGCGATGCGGGCTTTGGTCACTATGCAATGACCTCAAAAGAACCTGAAAGAATGGTCTCGTTCTGGGAGGAAATATTTGATGCGCGAACAAGTGATTTTATTGAACAGAAAGTCAATGGATTAATGCTTGATATTAGATTCTTGAGATTCAACGAGCGTCATCACTCCGTTGCGGTTGCGGCAACAAGAGGGCAAAGACTGGACCCAATTCGTACAAGAATTCAGCACATGAATATTCAGGCCAAAAGCCTCGATGACCTAACGGCAGCTTATCAGCGCTGTAAAAAAATGGGCTACAAAATGGCCCGGGGTGTTGGTCAGCACCCCAATGATAGAGAACTCTCTTTTTATGTTATTTCTCCTTCCGGTTTTGAAATTGAATTTGGTTGGGAGCCTATCGCTGTTGAAGAAGAGGGTTGGGAAACCACCACATACAAGGCTATCAGTATTTGGGGGCATAAACCGGAAGGTATCAACCAAACAGTTGAGAATATTAAACAAGGTGTTACAGGCGTATCCAGGCTGTTTACGAAAGAATACTACCCGTACTAAATAAGTTGGAACGAATGTCAAACAGAAATTTATTAACAAAGCGCTTCAAGAAAAGCACATTAAGAATAAAGAGGTAAAGCGGTATGGGAACCACCAATATAGGCGGTAAAGAAATTGATAAGAACGAATATGACGTAGTCGTAGTGGGTCTTGGGCCGACAGGCCTTACGTTTGGGCATTTTTTAGGGAAAGCGGGTATTAAAGTATTAATACTTGAGAAGGAAGCCCAGTTCTATGGTAATGCACGTGCAGTGTATACCGACGATGAATGCATGCGCATATTCCAGCAAGTCGGCATTGCTGAGGACTTGCACGAAGATATGCTTATCGATACCCCCGTTACCTTTACCAAGAAAGATGGCACTCCATTGTTTGAGATGATGGACTCAACTCGTCCTCTTTCATGGCCTCGCAGTAACTTCTTATATCAGCCTTATCTAGAAACAAAAATGGCTGATCAGCTTGATCAGTACGACAATGTGACGGTTGTTAGGAGTAAAGAAGTTGTAGACTTCGCTCAGGACGAACAGGGCGTAACCGTGTCTTTTGTCGAAACGACCGGTGACGGCTATGGTACTGAAGAAGGTACTAAAAAAGAATCTCAAGAAACTTTCCATGTAAGAGCGAAGTACTTAGTTGGTTGTGATGGCGGTCGAAGCGTGACTCGCTCAACCTTAAATATCGGTATGCAAGGTAAGACTTACAAGGAACCTTGGATTGTCGTTGATATAAAGGCAAAAGATGGCGAAGAAGAGAACGAAATTTTCAGC
Organism: uncultured Oleiphilaceae bacterium; assembly: GCA_913060665.1. GTDB lineage: Bacteria > Pseudomonadota > Gammaproteobacteria > Pseudomonadales > Oleiphilaceae > Alkalimarinus. The sequence goes on along the minus strand of CAJXUY010000003.1, from coordinate 324,942 downwards.
CACTTACCGTATTTCATGTTTATCTGTGATCCGGATTGCCCGACTGTCAGTTGCCCTCAGCCAGATGGCTATCATCGCTTTGAGTTCATGCTCAAGGAAGGTGACACTAAAGAGTACATGGAAAAAGAGTCAACCGTACGATCTTTGATTGGCGAGTACGTCGATCCAGACAAAATAACCATTATGCGTAAGCTCGTATATAACTTTAACGCGTTGGTTGCAGATAAATGGCAGGACGGGCGCGTTTTTCTAGCGGGCGACGCGGCTCATATGACACCTCAATTTATTGGGCAGGGCATGAACGCAGGCGTACGAGATGCCTACAACTTATCCTGGAAGCTCATTGCAGTACTAAACCAAGGTGCGTCTCCTACAGTACTAGAAAGCTATCAAAGTGAACGATTCCAACATGTGAAAAAAATGATTGCTTTGGCCGTTGAACTCAAAGCAATGGTCTCCATGACTAACCCTTTGGGAACAAAGCTCAGGGATTTGTTCATGAAAGGCGCTAATAATTTTTCAGACAAACTAAAAATACAGTTGTTAGATGAGAAAGTTCGAGCATCTGCCCAATTGGAAAATAAAAAGTATTTAGGCATGGCCAGAACTAGCAGAAATGGGCCCGAAGGTGATTTAATGCCACAGCCTATTGTTAGAGACCCTCAAGGCAAACTGGTCAAGTTAGATGAGGTGTTAGGTGACGGATTTTCGGTCATTGGTGTCAGTGTGAACCCAAAGGAAGAACTGGATACAGAATTGGTCAATTTGCTTGAAAACATGGGCGCTCAATTTGTCACGGTTTATGGCAGATACGGCAGGCCTCAAGGGACCGAACCTAGAAAGAAATCTTTTGCAGCGCAGGGTGTTGCGGAGGTCGATGATCACGAAGAAGAGCTCGTTTCATGGTTGCGAAAATCAGGAAGTAAAAAACCTGTGGCGATTGTTCGTCCGGATCGGTTTATATTCAGCATTATTGATAAGCCAAGCTCGGTTAAGTCTTCGAAGAAAATACTCAACGAGTACTTTTCGGCGGCTTAGCTATTATTTTATTTTTTGCTAAAATTTGTCGCAACGAATCATAAGTTGCGACGCTGGGCTTACTAATACAATAGGTTTAAGGATGAGTAATTCAGGACTAAATAAGCTTTACGCAGCAGCTGAATCCCTATATGAGGCGAGACGAACGGGCAAGACAATTGATCAAATTTCAGTGAGCTTTGGAATTAGTTCGCTAGAGGATGCATATGCCGTTGCGAACATTAATTGTCAACGAAGAATAAACGAAGGTGGTCGCCTTATTGGTAAGAAAGTAGGGCTGACGTCAACGGCAGTACAAAAGCAACTGGGTGTTGATCAACCCGATTTCGGTTTGTTGTTTGAAGATATGGAATATCTAAACGGTTCCATGATTGAACGTAAAAGCCTTATTCAGCCAAAGGCTGAAGCAGAAATCGCCTTTATTGTTGGCAAAACACTCGACCAGGAGAAGGTTAGCTGGGGAGAGTTTTTAGAAAGTATTGAGTATGCCGTACCCGCTATTGAGGTTGTTGATAGTGCGATCACTAACTGGAAGCTAACGCTGGTTGATACCGTTGCAGATAATGCTTCTTGTGGTATTTACGTTCTAGGAGATCAGCCCACCAAGTTAGGCCAGTTTTCCCTTGGTGAAGTAGAGATGACCTTATACAAAAATGGCGAATCTGTTTCTTCTGGTAGAGGGACAGACTGTCTAGGTCACCCTTTAAGAGCTGCCTATTGGTTAGCTTGCACAATGGCTGAAATAGGAGAGCCGCTAAGAGCAGGTGAAGTCATCCTATCAGGAGCGCTAGGTCCAATGGTTGAGGTGGCTGAGGGTGATGAGCTCAAGGTCGACATCGGTGGCCTTGGGTCAGTTGAATGTACATTTGTTTAGATGAGTCGAATATAGAAGGGTATTGAGATATGGGAAACAAAAAGAAAGCAGCCATCATCGGCTCAGGAAACATCGGTACAGATCTGATGATCAAGATTCTACGCACCAGTGATGAGATTGAAATTAGCGCAATGGTTGGTATCGATCCAGAATCTGATGGCTTAGCGCGGGCCAGACGAATGGGCGTTGCGACGACACATGAAGGTGTTGAAGGACTGGTAAAACTGCCTGAGTTCGCGAATATAGATTTTATTTTTGATGCGACATCAGCCGGTGCTCATGTACATAACGAAGTTTATTTGAGTGGCATTAAGCCAACCCTACGATTCATTGATCTAACACCTGCTGCAGTAGGGCCCTATTGTGTACCGGTGGTGAATCTTGAAAACAATCTTAATGAAACTAACGTCAATATGGTGACATGTGGCGGCCAAGCGACGATCCCTATGGTCGCGGCGGTGTCTAAGGTTGCTAAGGTTCATTACGGTGAAATTATCGCATCGATTAGTAGTAAGTCTGCAGGCCCAGGAACTCGGGCTAACATTGACGAATTTACCGAAACAACCTCGAAAGCTATTGAGGTGATTGGCGGTGCGACTAAAGGTAAGGCGATTATCGTCCTGAACCCCGCAGAGCCACCTCTGATCATGCGTGACACCGTTTATGTATTATCAGAGCTTGCCGATCAAGATGCGATTGTTGAATCGGTTAAGGAAATGGCAAAAGCAGTTCAATCATATGTCCCCGGCTATCGCCTTAAGCAGGATGTTCAGTTCGATATAATCGATGAAAAGAATCCAGTTTATATAGAAGGCCTGGGACATGTATCTGGTCTCAAAACTTCAGTCTTTTTAGAAGTTGAGGGTGCCGCGCATTACTTGCCTTCTTACGCAGGAAATCTAGACATTATGACGTCGGCTGCTTTAGCGACAGCCGAAAGAATCGCGCAACATATGTCAACGGACTCTTCTCAAGAGTCTAGCAATGAATCCATTAATGAAGACGCTTAGGCTTAGGAGATATACAGATGACTTTTAATCCAGGAAAAAAATTATTTATCTCTGATGTGACCTTGCGTGATGGTAGCCATGCTGTGCGTCACCAGTATTCCATAAAAAACGTACAAGACATTGCTAGGGCATTAGACGAAGCCAAAGTAGATAGTATCGAAGTGGCACACGGCGATGGCTTACAGGGATCGAGCTTTAACTATGGTTTTGGGGCGCATACGGACCTTGAATGGATTGAGGCTGTTGCAGAGGTAATTAACCACGCAAAAATCACCACTTTACTATTGCCAGGAATTGGCACGATTCATGACTTGGATAACGCCTACAAAGCGGGTGCACGCATTGTTAGAGTCGCAACGCATTGTACAGAGGCCGATGTGTCCAAACAGCATATCGAGCATGCAAGAAAGCTAGGGATGGATACCGTTGGTTTCTTAATGATGAGTCACATGCAAACGCCAAAAGGCCTCGCTGAACAGGCCAAGTTAATGGAAGACTACGGTGCTACTTGTTTGTACGTAGTCGATTCTGGCGGCGCTATGGGAATGCACGATATTCGTGATCGTTTCCGCGCATTGAAGGACACACTTAAGCCTGAAACTCAAACGGGGATTCATGCTCATCACAACTTATCGTTGGGCGTTGCAAACTCGATCGTCGCTGTAGAAGAAGGTTGCGACCGAATTGATGCTAGTTTGGCTGGCATGGGCGCAGGTGCAGGTAATGCTCCACTTGAAGTGTTTATCGCCGCAGCAGATCGAATGGGGTGGGAACATGGTACAGACGTTTATAAGTTGATGGATGCTGCTGATGACATTGTTCGTCCATTGCAGGATCGACCTGTTCGTGTAGATCGTGAAACCTTGGCACTGGGTTACGCCGGCGTGTACTCAAGTTTCTTACGTCATTCCGAAGTCGCAGCAAAGAAATATGGACTTAAAACAGTTGATATATTGGTTGAACTTGGAAAGCGCCGAATGGTAGGTGGTCAGGAAGACATGATCGTTGATGTCGCCCTCGATTTGCTAGCTAAGGCAGACGATTCTGCCGAAATGGCTTCCTGATTTAGGCTGTGTTGTTTTTGTTTTTTGGGGGGAGTTAAATTGCCCCCTTATTGAATGCTAGGATGATGAAATGACTGACCGGCTTGATGGCATGGTTGTATTCGTAGAAGTTGCTCGATGCAAAAGTTTTAACGATGCATCAAAGTGCACAGGTTTTGCTTTACCAACCATAAGCCAAAAAATAGCAAGCCTGTAAGTTAAGCTCGGTTGTATTTTGTTTTATCGACAAGCCTCCAAAGGTGTAGAGCTCACTGAAGCGGGGGAAGTCTATTTATCAGTTACATAGTTAACTGATACTGGCGGAAAGACTCCTTTGTTAATCACGCTTCTGGCAATGGTACGGTTTATCTTTCCTCCTCCTCTAAAGCATTTATCGATCATTAATTACTGGCAAATACTTCAATCAGGCAGATAGTAAAGGGGAAATTAATTATGAGTGGCAAAACCAATAAAGTCGTTGTTATTACTGGTGGATCGTCAGGGATCGGTAAAGCATTTGCAAAAGCCTATAACGCAAAAGGCCATCAGGTTATTGCCTGTGGACGTGACCAAGAGAAGTTGAAGAAATTAGAAGTGGATATTGCAGGCGTTGATACATTTCAATGCGATGTTACCGACAACGCTTCCTTGCAAGCATTCTTATCCTACATAGACCAGAAATACCCTCAAGTGGACATACTTATCAGTAATGCAGGCAGATTAGATCGCGTAAATTTCGCCAATGACGATCTTTCTCAATTCGATGCCAGTAGTCAGATCAATCTGAACCTAACAAGTTCCATCAATGTCGTGGCTGCATTTTTACCGCAGCTAAAGAAAGCAGCTCAAGGTAATATTGTACTGGTTAGTTCAGGTTTTGGTTTATCTCCAGCAGGTTATGCTCCCCTTTACTCGGCGGCCAAAGCCGGTATTCACAGTTTTGCTAAAGCTTTACGCTATCAGCTGAAAGATGCGGGCATAGCTGTAACAGAAGTGATCCCACCGCTGGTTGATACACCGGCTACAGCGCAAAGAACAGAGGCAAAAGTTAGTGCTGAAAGCGTTGTAACCGAAACATTAAAAGCGATAGCCAAGGGAAAACCTGAAGCCTTAGTCGGACAAACCAAATTCCTCCCGACAATCATGCGTTTGGTACCACGAACTGCTGAGAAATTAGTCTTTTCATCCTAGTTTGTTTGAGAAAACTGGCTAAAACCACCAGAGATGGCTAGCGAAAAAAATAGCTGAATTTTGTCGTGTAGTTAATTGAGTTCAACGGCGTTTCCTTGGACGAATAAGGAATAATGATATGAGTAGAATTAATCGACGTATTTTTCTGGGTGGTCTTGGTTCATTGATTGGCGCAGGAGCCTTAACGTATATGAACCGTAATGAAGTAATTCGCCAGGTGGTTTTGAGCCAAAACAACGAACAGCTATTGATATCAGATAATTTGGGCGAACTGTCTGATAGCTGCGTGTTGTCACCTGAACAAACTGAAGGGCCTTTTTATGTCAGGTCTCCCATCAGGCAAAACATTCGTGAAGATCGTAATGGCTTCAATCTAGACCTATCGGTTCGTGTTTTATCTTCAGTTGATTGCAAACCTTTAGCGGGCGCGCTCGTTGAAATCTGGCATTGTGATGCGTCCGGGCGCTATAGCGCTTATCCTGAAGATATTGCTAGACAGCCTTGGGAAACGATTAAACTTGTAGGGCTGAGTGACCCAAATGGCGTTCATGTCGAGCCTACGAATAAAAAGAACTATCTTCGAGGGGGGCAAATTTCAAACGACGAGGGAGAGGTTAGGTTCTCAACAATCTTCCCTGGCTGGTATGACCCCAGAATTCCCCATATTCACATTGCTGTAACGGTCAAGGGAGTTCGCCAATATACCTCACAACTTTATTTCCCGATGGCGTTCGCTAACGAGATCTATGGGGCTCATCAAGACTACAAGTCGTTTGGTTTATGTCCTTACGAACTCAGTAATGATCCTGTTTTAGCTGAATTCCCTGATGCTCGAGGCTTATTGGTGACCCCCAAAGCCGGTGGTAATAGGTTGAATGCAGACGCCACGTTCGTACTGTCCTAATGCGAGAAAGTATCTTATTTCTATGTTGAACAAACGCATACTATCCAATTTCTATAGTGGAATGGGATTGCTGCTAGTGGCACTGGCTATCGGTGGTTTTACGGTTGCAACCATATTGCGTGGCAACTCACCACTTGATTTTCCCTTGTATGTTCACTTACACGGGTTCATTTATTTGTCTTGGTTGGCGCTCTTTGTTTTTCAGGCTAATTTGATCGGACAAAAAAGTTATCGGTTGCATCGACGACTTGGATATCTAAGTGTGCTCATCGTCTCAGGCATGATTATCACTGGCGTAATGATGATCAATTTCGCTTACCAGCGTGGCATCTCACCTATACCCAATACAACTGTGCAACAGTTTCTGGTCTATCCTGCGATGGATTTGGTCGGCTTACTAGGCTTTTATCTAATCGGCGTGATTAATAAGCATAAAGCCGAGCTGCATAAACATTGTATGTTGATTGCGACAATTGCCATTATGGATCCAGCCTTAGGACGTATAGCCGAAGCGAGTCATATACCACCATTGGGACTGCTGCTACATTTTGGACTAGTTGGTTTGGTTATGCGCCATGATCGTAATACCACGGGGGCGATTCACATTATAAGTTGGCTGGGGCTACTGTTTGTGTTGGTGCGGGTGATTTCATTATTCACTGTCGGCGCAACAGAAGCGTGGGAAACAATGATTAATCAGTTATTTGGATAAGCTATATTTCGTTTCTACTATTTATCTCTCACCAATTTCATGGCTTCTGTATAGTAGTTTTTCCTCTCATTTCCAATAACATAAAAGGTCAAAAAGTGATTCTCGCCGGGTGCAAGTTAAGCTGGCATGGTCAGGAAGACATGATCGTTGATGTTGCTATCGATTTGCTAGCTAAGGCCGGCGATTCTACCCAAATGGTTTCCTGATTTAGGTGGTGTTGTTTTTTTTGGGGGCGGACTGTCCAGAGTTAACTAGTGGCGATTCAAACCTTCTAATCCATTGAAACTGATCGGAGTGCCAGTGAGTAATATAGGTATTGTAAATGTCAGTTACCGGGATGTTTGCAGCTACCAGGTTACGCATTGTATTTTCACTCGCATCAAAAAGAAACAGCTTTCCACCGGCTACTATAAGAGTGCAAGCTTGGCCTCAGGTACTGCCTGAATCGACCAGTCGTCTCATGAACATCTATCTAAGAAAATTTGGGCTATATCTAGTCTGTGGATTTGGTTTGTTGTTTATGTCTGCTAGTATTCATACCAAATAAATCACTTTGTCTGAGACGGGAAGTCCGGTTTCAAGTATTGGAATGAAGGTTCTCAAGGAAGCACATGGCGCGATTTTAAATCCTATTCCATTGGCATAAAGAAAGGGATCAAAATTGTCGAAAACTGAACAATTAACGGCTATACAAAGCATGTCTTCCCAAGCAATGAGATGCGTTTAAGATACGTGTAAAAGGGCGTTTTGATTTTGCTGTGACGACTTATTTTAGAGGGTCTGGGCGAAATTATTCGATCTCAAGTTGATAGTGCAAGTCTATCTATTTTCCCTTTAGAAAAAGTTAATCTTTACCACTATCTGCATCGAAAAAATAAAGTCTTGGTTGAAGCTGTATCGAGGGTGCTTCGACAGATGCAAGAATTGGGGCGTAGTGAGTGTTGATCCATTGATATGATTCCATCTGCGGGTATTCATTGCTTCAAGCGGAATCATAAGATTCTTGCCGGTGATTTCGACAGAACTAAAAAAGCCTACTCACAATGTGAGTAGGCTTTTGTCTTTTCTCAATTTCAACAACTACGAGTTAGTAGTTAAAGTAATCGAAAGGTTGGCACACGTTTTCAGTGAAGTAGTAATTCGCTGATTTTGAAGGTCTGTTCGCAGCAAAACAAAGACGCATGAAATTGAAATGATCGAACGTACTCATTGAATCAACATCCGCAAGCAAGTTCACAGACTCATTTGGGTCACTTTCGATGTTGTAAAATTCTTGAGTGAACTGCTTAACACCGTTTTTAACACCAGGTTGGCCAGGAAGAGCAGGTGTTGCAGTACAATCCGGAGCATAGCTCACTTCACCTTCAAAATCCGCAACACAGATAGCATCACCATTTTCATCAACGGCTACCTTTGAAAGTAAACGGTAATCATCGTTCGCGACCACACGACCCGCTCGAGCGTTGCTCGTAGTCACGTATCCACCCGCTTCTGGCGTACCATCATGATATTCGGCAACATTGACTCTGCGAATGCCTTCCTTACCTTCTAATGTTCGCTTAAAGCTGATGCCTTGTGCCGAACGTGTCGGACCCGCTTTGGCCAAATTAAGAATTGTGGTGTAAACATCCGCTGAGTTAACATGCGCGTTAGTTCGAATACCGGCTTCTGCTTTTGGACCTGCTACGATCATTGGTACTTCAACACCACCGCGATAGAGCGAGCCTTTAGCGCGAGTCGTATCAAATGGTTCTACCACAACGTCTACGTTTGGTGTAGAGCTTTGGCCTAAGCCCTGTGTACCATTGTCACCCATAAAAATAATATAGGTGTTGCTCAGATCAATATTTGCCTGGTCGAGCAAACGACCCATTTCGGTATCCATTGCTGACACAATCGCATTATAGATAACACGACGATGCTTAACGGTTGGTGAAGCTGGCGTGCCTTGTCCAGCTGGACCAGGAACCTCTGGATAGACATAACCTGGGAATACTTCTTCCACTTGAGCGATAACGTCTGGGTCAACTAAAACCTTGGGAGGTAAGTCATAGTCGATTGGGGTGCTAGGCATTCCTGCAGCCATTGATTGGAACGTTGAATGAGGTGCCGCTAATGATAGGTGCATAAAATAAGGTTGATCACCAGCTTGCTGATTGATCCAGCTTACCGCTTGATTGACATTTTCAGTCAGTGTGTAAGTGTTTTTGAATGGCTGTCGGACACCGTTGATATCCTGAAGCCAGTTGTAGTAGTTTGCAATGATTGAGCCGTAAAGTGTTCCTGCCCAGTGATCAAAGCCTGCTTCATTCGGGTCATCACGATTCAATGTATCGTCGATTAGGTCTAACGAGGGTGCTGGGGCGGGGCCAGTTAAATGCCACTTACCAATAAATGCCGTAGAGTAACCTTTTTGCTTCAGCCGTTTGGGAAGTAGGTCTGGGTTAGTCAGGTCCAACTGGGTAGCTGAGCCTGGAGGTGTGGAACTAGGTTGTACTGGTTGAGATAAACCAGAAGTAGACGGTAAGGTACCGGTTATCCAGGTGCCACGAGTCGCCGTACAAGCAGGCATTGCCCAGGCTGAATCGAAAACAACGCCTTGATTGGCGAGTTCATTCAGCTCAGGCGTTGGTGGTACCACAGATCCAGAAAATAGGCCTGGTACTTCATAAGGCTCAGTATAAAGATCCGAAACATCTGTGCCGTAGTCGTCAGCGGTGATTAAAATAATATTCGGCTTGGTCTCTGTTGCGCTAGCTGAAGGCGCCACCATGCTGGCTGCGGCCACGGTGACTCCCATACTGAGGCATCCAACGATGCTTGCCAGTTTTGTTTTTTTATTCTTCATGCTCATTTCTCCTAATTATTTTCTTATAAAGAGATTTCGAATCCTCAAGCGGATACCACATTCCCTAATCAAAATGATCGTAAGTACATGCACCAACCCAAGTGAACAAACTTTAATCGATAGTGTGTTTTCGCAACAATGTAATGAGGCGCAGGGTGTTTAGAAAGTTGTCGTCTAAAGACACTAATGAAAGAGGTTGTTCATGATGATTTGGTGGCCTTATTTACCTTAAGCAGCTAAGACCATGACAAAGCTAAATCTAACAATCTCGTCGGCGTTGGTTCTACAGGCTCATGTGAAACACGAACCGCATCAACCGTTACCTTGGCATTATCGTAAACACGGACAGTGTTTACACCGTCTTTCATTTTATTTGATAAGTTAATTTTCATGGTAAATCTCTATTATTGTTAAGTTAGTATTTTGCTTTGTTGCCCAGGCTCGACTAAATTTTATTAGGGGCTTAGGCCCCGTCTAAAATGACAAAGCTAACTTGGGAGCCCCTAACGACAATAAATGGTATGAATTGCGATATTGAAAGTTGGTGCCCGGTGGCTGTATATATGTCGCTTAGGGACAGTCGCAGGACAGGAGATATATGTTAGTTTCATTTTTGATTACAAACGTCTGATACTTAAGTTTATGAGAAAAACATACGCAACTATCTCTTCAGCCATGGTTAGGCAAACGATCAATTATTGCGTTGATCAAGGCTTGAATAACGAATATTCGAAAGAGGTCTTCGGGGACGATATGCTTAGAGTGCATTATCCTGAAGGCCGTATTGAATCGAAGAAGTTAGCGCATTACTACGAAATCGCAGCAAGAGAATTGGAAGACCCGCTTATTGGCGTAAAAGTTGGTCACACTTTATTACCTAATATATTAGGTTTGATTGGCGATGCTGCATTTTCAGCTCCGTCCGTTGGCCATGCGGTAGATACGATACAGCGTTATATCGCATTGTTAACCGAAGCACTTGTTATCGAGATCTCAACGGATATTTACGGTGTATCTATATTTGTCAGGCCGTTTAATGAAGAAGCGGTCTCTTATCATCAGATAGAGGGTTTAATCACAACCTGCGTCAAATATCTCGGAATGTCTGTTGTCCAATTTGATGGTGTTGTCGTTCGCCTAAAGCACGATAGAACACAGTATGCGCAAGAGTATCGCTTCTATCTTAAAGCTGATATTAAGTTTGGTTGTTCGGATTATGAAATTCGTTTACCCGCCAGACTAATTCAACAGAGAATCGTTTCACGAGATAACGAACGTCACATCGAAAGTATCTCTGAAGTCGAACGAAGCCTCAAGAGACTTCAAAGTAATGCAAGTAAAACAGACCTGTTAAAGAATTACTTTGGCGAAACTTCACTGAAGGAGCAGTCAGATGTACATGCGGCAGCAACATTCCTCAACTTAAGTGTTCGAAAATTACAGAGAGAGTTGAAACAGGAAGGCAGCTCTTTTACAAAACTATTAGATGAGCATAAGAAGGATGTCGCCATCAAATTATTGACCGATGACAATCAAGCAGCTTCAACCATCGCTGAGTCTCTTGGGTTTTATGACGATAGTGCATTTTACAAAGCCTTTAAGCGCTGGACGGGGTTTACCCCTCAGCAATTTATTGAGAGAACCAATAGATAAGTATTTTGATGCCAGACGATATTTCTATATTAAGGTAGGTGTATGCTCTTGCATAACATTCAAATCATTTATGGTATGAAAATAATCTTAAGCGCCTGTCAAAATACACTAAAAAATGGCGCTTTCGGACATAAGTGTTTTTTCTTGTATATGCGATAATTTCGGCTTGATGCTCTTTGCTAATTAGCAGGCTATATGCAAGTTATTTTTTTAGCTAGAGAAGTGTTCCAAATAGAAGAGGGCACTGCTAAACTTTTTTGTTGTCTGACGGTAAAGGCTGAGAAATGATGATTAATTTGAGAGCGTTCCGCATGAAACAAAATATTCTTTGGTTGTTTTTAAGCCTGCTAATCCTTACCGCCTGTGATGATAGAGTGTCACAAGTGAAATTAGTTGATCGTACTGTGCTGACAATGGAGGTCGGTTCGTCAGAAACAGCAAATCATTTAATTTATGCTGGCAAGTTGCGGGCGAAGCAGAGGGCTGCATTAAGTTTTGAAATCCCTGGGACGGTAACCCGTCTTAACGCTGAACTAGGGGATATCGTAGAGCGAAGTTTCGTTTTAGGGCGTTTGGATAATGAACTATATGCTCTCGATTTAGCCGCTAAGGAAGCTGAGCTTACAGCAACTCAGAGTAAACATGATGACGCAAAACTTGAGTTTGACAGAATAAGTACTTTGAGTAACAAAGGTGTTGTTTCAAAGTCATCTCTGGATAAATCTAAAGCTAATCTGGATATCGTATCCGCCCAATTATTAGCACTTAAAGCAGGTGTAGATAATGCTAAAAAGCGTTTGCAGTATACGGTTCTTACTTCGCCTTATAGGGGAGAGATTGTCAGTAGGGGAGCTGAGCAGTCGCAGATCGTTGGTGCGGGTCAAACAGTTTTTGAAATAGTGGGGCTTGATGCCGGACTCGAGGCTGTGTTCTTTGTTAGTAGCTCTATTCGTCAATATCTAAAGAATTCAACCGTAGCCGATTTAAGGCTGTTACCAGGTAAACAAACACTCGATGCGAAAGTCAGTGAAATTGGGGGTAGAGCGAATTCTGCAGGGCTTTTTCCGGTTGTTGTTGATCTACTTGGCGAGGTTTCAAATGCTAAAGCAGGCCAATCAGTTGAAGTTAATTTGCATATCTCAAAGCTTGAAAATTCTCACCCTATTATTCCTCTTACGTCCTATACAATGAAACCTGATGGGCAGGTTTATGTCTTTGTAGTGAATGATCAAAAAGTATATGAGCAAAATGTACAGCTCGGTGAAATCTCAGATCTTGGGGTTGAGATCAAAAGTGGGTTATCTGATGGTGAAATTATTGCGGTAAAAGGTGTGGATTTACTTCATCATCAACAGTCAATAATACCTGTGGACATAGATAACAATCATTATGGATTGTAGGAGGGCTTTGTTATGAATATTTCCTGGCTAGCCTATCAACGTCGTCCTCTTATTTTACTCCTCATGCTTACTATGATGGGAAGTGGAGCCTACAATTACTTCACTCTCCCTGCACAAGAAGACCCTAGTATTACCATTAGAGAGTCAATTGTTAGCAGTCATTATCCCGGATTATCAGCAGAACACGTTGAAGTGTTGATGACTAAACCGCTAGAAGAAGCGATGCTAGGCGTAAAGGGTATTGAAGAAATACGTTCTACCTCATCGGATGGGCTGTCGGTGGTTTACGTCAAAGCTTACGATGACCTACCCGCTGAAAAGCTTGCCCAAACCTGGGATGAAGTAGAAGAAGCGGCAAAGTCAGCATCGGATGATTTTCCAGAAGGTGCAAGCTATCCTTCCGTAAATGATGACTATGGCGATGTGGCCATTATTACGCTTGCATTAACGGGTAACGATTACTCTATGGGAGAGCTATTCGATTTTTCCCAATATGTTCGAGATAGACTCAATTCAATAGCAGGCACACGAAACGTCGATATTATTGGAGCGCAGCAAGAGAGAATCTATATTGAGGTAGAGAATGTAATACTTGCTGAAGCAGGTTTATCGCCAGACTTTGTCGTGGCAGCTTTGCAAGCACAAAATATCATCACGCCAAGTGGCGTTATTGATACGGGTAGTCGCGCATTTTCACTGCTCACCACGGGTGATTTTAAATCGGTTGATCAGGTAAAAAACTTGTTAATCCGTTTACCAGAAGATGGTGCGGTACTTAAGCTTAGTGAATTGGTTAATATCTCTAAAGGCTATGCTGACCCTTCTCCGAGAAGCGCAATTTATAACGGTAAGCAAGCGATTGTTTTAGCAGTGACGATGCAAACCGGGCAAAGTGTCATCAATTATTCCAATGCCGCGAAAGAAGTTATCACTGAATTACAACAGTCCTTGCCTCTTGGTTTAGACCTAGATGTGATTACTTGGCAAGCAGATCAGGTAGAAAATGCGATCTACGGTGTATCCGGTAATGTACTGCAAACGTTAGGCATCGTGCTAGGCGTAGTGATATTGTTTTTGGGCTTGAGAACTGGGCTAATTGTCGGTTTTATTGTACCTGCTGTTGTACTAGCAACTCTGATGCTCATGGGTTTTACAGGTATTGCCATAGAACGTATGAGTCTTGCTACTATGGTGATAGCATTAGGTCTACTAGTCGATAACGGCGTCGTAATTGCAGAGGATTTTAAGCGACGATTTGGCGAACATGGAGACCGAGATAGGGCTTTATCCGATACCGGTAAGGAGCTCGCAATACCTTTGCTGTCATCTTCCTTGACGACAATTCTCGTGTTTACGCCTTTAATGCTAGCCCAGCATCCAGCTGGCGAATATACACGAAGTATCTCTTTAGTGATTTTGATTACCTTGAGTATTTCATGGTTTTTGGCAATGACGGTTACGCCTATGCTTTGTCATATGTTTGTTAAGAATAACCAGCAGGATATAGCGCGAAATCGGTTCTCCCCCGGGTTTTTTGGGAAGATGGAGCGAGTGTATGAAACGATTTTACGTGGCATTTTGGCTAGAAAAAAAATATTTGCCATAGCGATGTTTTTACTTCTACCACTTGGTCTGACCTTGGTTGAGTCGACTCCTAAGAAGTTTTTTCCAGACAGCGATAGAGATCAGGTCTTGGTTTACGTCAATCTACCTGCAGGGGTGACAACGAGAACTACAGAAGAACGTATCAAGCAGATGATGGCTATTGCACAAGATGAAGCGCGTTATCCAGAAATCACCGATGCGATTGGCTACGTTGGATTTGGAGGTCCTAGGTTTGTTCTGTCACTAGCGCCGCTAGATCAAGCAAGTCACGTTGGGTTCATTGTATTAAACACGCGGGATAGAGCATCTGTTGATGCGGTGATACCGAGACTAAGAAACGATTATAGAGCCAAGATGTTTGATGTTGAAGCACGGGTGTCCGGTATGTTTCTTGGCCCTTCTGACCCCAATGTGATTCAAATTCAGATAAAGGGGAATGATGCGGTTTATATTCAGCAACAAGCAGAGATAGTCGAGCAGCTGCTTTCAGCGTTCCCGGGTACCATTGATATATGGTCTAACTGGTTTAATCCCGTGACAAGGTTCGATATTCAAGTGGACCAACAGCGTGCATTGCAGGCGGGTGTGACATCAAAAGACATTGCATCTGGTTTGTCTTCCTATGTTTCTGGTAGCCCTCTATCAGAGTATAGAGATCAAGATGAAGTTTACCCCATTATGGCAAGAGCGGTGTTGGCAGAAAGAATTAATCCATCACGATTAGAAACGGTTAGCATTTTTCCAGGCTCAAGCACACAGGGAATCCCCTTAAGTCAGGTAGCTGAGATCAGGCCAGTGGTTGGGTTCTCTACCCTGCAAAGAGAAGATTTGACCCGCACCGTAACGGTTGAAGCTCGTAATCTATTGGTGTCGCCAGAAGATATGGCACCGCTTCTGCAGGCCGAATTACAAATGCTTAATGATCAAATGAAGCCAGGGCATTACATTGAGTTTGATGGTATTGTGACCGACTCAAAAATTGGCGTGGCGGCATTGTTTGCCGGGTTTCCACTTTGTCTGGTGTTAGTCGTGTTAATTCTCGTTGCCCAATTTAATGGCTACTTGCGTCCCTTGATTGTCTTATTGACCATTCCTTTGATTATCTTGGGTGTCGGGATTGGCTTACGAGTCATGGAGGCAGAGTTTGGGTTCCTAGTGATACTTGGCTTGTTCTCATTGGCGGGGATCATCGTGAACAATGCTATCGTACTCATTGATCGAATTGATATTGAACGAAAAACGTCATCTCGGTCAGATTATGAGTCGGTTGTTAGAGCATGTGTTAGACGCTTAAGACCGATACTCATCACAACTATTACGACTATCGTCGGTCTGCTACCTTTGATCATCGGACAAGATGTCCTATTTTATGGAATGGCATCAATCATGGCCTTTGGTTTAGCTATTGGAACCACTTTAACGCTTGGCGTTGTGCCTGCTTTGTACTGTATATTTTTCAAAATAGAACGCGCAGAATAGCAGAATACAAGTAGGTATCTGCCTCTTGAGGCCACACTGCAGTAACCAATTAGTGAGTCCCGCTTTATCTTTCGCGACTCACTTGGAAGTTCGGCTCGCCAATTAGATTTATCGCTCTTATTATACGATACCTCCCCAAGTATCAGATTTTAGTCTATTATTTACTTAAACCGCTTCATGGTATAATTTACTGAAATTGCTTTACGGTATAGTTTATGCGCGCTCTGAGTTTAATAGTATTGTTAGTTATTGTGATACCCGCTGGGGCTGTTGCAAAGCCAGCAGGTATGAATGTATCTATCGCTGAATTGTTTCCATTGGCGTTTAAAGAAAACTCTAATCGACAATCTGGAATACTAGTGGATATTACTAATGAGCTATCTACGGAGACGAAGCTGCCACTAAAAAGTAGAATTAAGCCCTACAAAAGAACTTTAAAAGAAGCATCTCAAGGTTTAACTGATCTAGTTTATACAACGAAAAATAATAATTACCCCGAACTTATCCCTATATCCAAAGTTTATGACCTTAGACTCACTCTGCTTAATAAAAAGAGTACCGTTAGCTATATTCATATCGAAAATCCAAAAATTGGAATCCTTCGAGGATCCCAAGTGGCAAGGGCGAACATTAAATTTAAAGCTGCTGAAATCTTCGAGTTTAATGACTATTCGCAAGGAATCGAAATGCTGCTAAGGGATAGGTTTCAGTATATTATAGGCTCGGACTTGATCTTACATTATCATCTTTCACAAACACCCAAACTAAAAGATCTAATTACATTTCCCGGAAGTATTATTAGTAGCAACGAAATTTGGCTTTTTATATCAGGAAAATCACAGCATAAAGATAATATAGATGTTTTAAGAGAAGGGTTGAATACCTTGAAAAATAAAGGAGTTATCATGAAAATATGTAATTCCTATGCGGGTAGTGGATGGAATAAATAGGTTTCGAACTACATTAAAAGTGAAATGATGTGTGTATGATTTCCTGTGAATACTCGAGTTGATACGAATGAGTTTAACCGACCAGATGTAGCGCGCCGCATATTACTGGACAAAAGTTCATTTAATACTGGACGCGAATTAATTGGTAAATTAGCACATTTATAGAGGGGTTTCCCCCTCTACTCGAAAAGTCCTCCTTGTGAACCTTTTGGTTCGGGTACTCCTCCCTCCCAATTGCCTATAATCAACTCTACGCAATCAGTGCGGTTGTCACCCCCACCAACGGTATACTGATAGTCCACCTCTTTAATGTGCAAACCCTTAAATACTTCTCGGATGGCAGGGTGGTCGTTGATGCTGATGATCATGTTGCCTTGGATAGACTTAGCCAGTTCGGCCATCTCTTCGTATTCACTGAACGGGAACTCAACACCATAGCCTTCTGTATCCCAGTAGGGTGGATCACAATAAAACAAGGTGTGGGGACGATCATACTTCTTTATGACTGCTTTCCAGTCAAGGTTCTCAATAGTGGCAGGCGATAGCCTATAGTGCGCGTCGGCTAAGTCTTGTTCCAGGGTAAATATATTGAAGCGTGGGCGGCTTGTGGTGGCTGTACCAAAGCTTTGGCCATCCACTCTGCCACCAAAAGCTAACTTCTGAAGATACAGAAAGCGGGCAGCACGCTGGATATCGGTAAGGGTTTCAACTGGCGTCGCTTGTAGCCAATCCCAGTTTTGTCTTGATGTTAATGCCCATTTAAACTGCTTATAAAGCTCTTCTAAATGGTGTTTAACGACTCTATAAAGGTTGACCAGGTCACCGTTAACATCATTGAGTACTTCAACATGTGACGGTTCTTTCATGAAGAATAGTGCAGCAGCGCCACAGAAGGGCTCGACATAGCACTGGTGATCTGGAAATAAAGGTAGGATATGACTAGCTAGCTTACGCTTTCCGCCTATCCATGGGACGATGGGTTTACTCATTTAATGTGGGCCTTGTTGTAATTACTACTAATTATTTGTTAGGCTTCGCCCCGCTGTGTGCGCGCAGCGGCGGGCCTTGACTGGCTCACATGGTATTGCATGTGGGTACGGTGTTCGCAGGTAGTTGGCGCTACCTACGATCGCCCGTCTCTCATTTAGCTTTCTACTCGGTGCCAGGCACCTCGTTTCTGTTCAAACGCATCCACTCGGCCAGCGGCCACCATAGGTGCTGCCGATGCGGCTGGCGCTTCTGATATGTTTATATTACGAATGAGCGTGCTGCTGTTGGTGCCATCTGTCGCACTGAAGGTCACAGCAATCGGACTATCTGCTAACAACATGCTTAGAGGAATATTATGTGCTACAGCAACCTGACCAGCGATATCATCAGACGCTGATACCTGTGATAGCCACTGCTGCACCAATACGTGATCTCTTGATAACTCAATATCTCCAAAGGGTATGGATACGTTTAGATTGTTCGGGTCAGTAATGACGGGGGCGACAGTATCGGGTACCGCAACCACATTAACAATTCTTGTTTCAGAAGTAGACAGCTCGCCATCAGTTACTGTGTACGTAATCGTGTTGGACTGAATTGTATTTTCATCAATTGTGCCATTAGTTATAGACACATCATTGGTGATCACACCAGACTCAGCATCTGTTGCAGTGTACCCGGGCTCAATATAGGGAGTTCCTTGAATCAAAGTTAAAGGATTGTCTCCATCCAACACGATGACAGGGGCCGTGTTAATTGGATCTCCACTAGCTATAGGCATAATCGTAGCAGTAGGCATATTAGACCAAGCACCTACATCCATATCATAAACGCGGAATTGGGCCGTCTGAACTTCTAGCCCTGTATTCGAAACCTGTACCGTACCGCTTGGGTCGGGCGTTATAGCGTTACCCTGATCGGTGAGTAGCGGCAGCTCCCATTGATCTCCATTCGCTACTGCTGGACTTGAGTTATAGAACACCGAATCATCAGTCAGATTAACATTCGCTACCGTGACAAACTGCTTATCTGTAGAGGGAGATAATGCGACATTCGACAACGAGATAGTGCCATCGACTAATAATTCATGTGTACCGTATGGTAGATTAATCGGAATGATTACAGGCCGCTCTGTTGTTGTTGCTGTACCTGTAAACGTACACACTGAATCGCCTAGTGTCACAGAGGTTGCTGTATCTGCGCCCTCTGACATCGCGATTATTGCAGTTTGATTTGGGTAGACATCGTTGTCTATGTCTATGTTTGTAATTGACGGGCCTGCTATATAGGGGTCGTCACTGTCAATAGTTGGAGAATTAAGTAGAGTGTAGTCTGTTCCGATCCCACCAGATTGATCATTTACAAATGGCTTATAATGGGTTGGGGCGACCGATAACTCAATAGGTTTTAACGCCCCACTCATTAAATCTGTAAGATCCGCACCCGTTAGCGCCGTATCCTTCCAAAACGCAGCGTGGGCTATTGATCCCCCAAAAAAGGAGTTAGGTGTGGCGCCGTCTGCACCGCCGAACTGGCAACCAATACTAAGTATCCTTAAATGTTGGTGTGCCACCGCACCCGATACAGAAACAGGGCTACTCTCATCGACATATACCGTTAATGTATCGGTTGAATCCTGCCACACTAGTAATGTTTTCTTGTAAACACTTGTGACCTTTTCAGTAGATGTCGCGACTAGCTCTGTTGATGTAGGCCTAAACCGTGTATCTATGAAGTCATCACTATCCCTTCGTATCGCGGCCATCCCATAACCCTGCCCATTAGCATGTATGCCAAAAACTGTAGCAGGGGTCAGTGTTTGGGTTGATTTAACCCAGCAGAATATTGATTGATCCACTCCATCACTAAGGAATGAATCGGTTAGGAAATATTCTGCATGTTGATCAACTCCATTTAAAATTAAACTCATTATACATTCTCCATCTGTGTACCATCGGCTAATATTAAATGGTTAAAAGTTAAAGCGGCTTCGTGAGGCCTTTTCGTTGCGGTGATTGTCGTGTCAGACCATGAATCAGGGGGGATAATTGCGAACTTGGTACTAGTGGCTAGTGTTGCCGCATCGGATATAACCAAACATGCTCGACTGTTGGCCCCTATTGCTAGATAAGCGTCAGTCATCAGCGGGAAAATATTATCATACCCTTCAGCAGACCCGTTCCCCATCCACCCATTAAATAAGAACATGTCTAATTCTTTAGGTGAGACTACCCCTTGTTGCCCTTGCCAGATAGTTGCTTGGTCAGAGTGCTTGCGTTCCCACCCTGCTGTGGCGTTAGAGTTTCCAAATTCCATTACACCATCTGTACCTAAGTGGGAAGTTTCAGGTTTCTGGTAATACGTGAATAAATCTTCCTCCGTACCGCTTCGCCCTACATAAGCACTTCTCCACCGAGCCTCGTCATAGTCGTACCATTCAGGGTTAACATTATTACCGCTTACCCAGACACCCCCAGCGGAACCATTAGTAGGGATAATCATGTCAGGTTCGCCGCCGGACGCCCCCACCGCATTGCCATGTGCAGTATGGCCGAACCAGTGAGGTTTCCAGTTACTGCCTGAGTTATTGGTAGTGTTAGGTAGTTCGCACCCACAAAACTTCCTACCTATTGGAAGCACTTGCCGGTAGGAAAATCTGAATTCAGAAAACTCCAAGGAGGCATCATACCTAAGCCCTGTAAGATTGATGACATTACTATCTATCTCAGATAGTTTTCGCCCAGTCATCCAATTTCTACCATTGTACTCGTAGTACTCTGCGCCTGAAACTGCGCCTGCGGCTAATGCGTTTTCACCTGCCCAACCCCCTACTTCTGGGGTTTGCAGGTTAATTAAACTACCCGCATTACCACCTGAAAAACTATCAAACAATATGACATTAGGTCCATTACCAAACCCCGAGCCGTTAATTGTTATTTGTATGTTGGAAGCTTCACCTTCCGGTCTGCTGGTATCCACATCATTACCAATGAGCACACACGTTTTGCTGAAATCTTGTAATGTTGTCATACGTCAGGACTCCATGCATTCTCGTTATCGCCGTCTATATTATTGATCGCCATTATTAACCACCTTCACATATTTGTGCTTTGTTCTAGTTGCCGTATACCCCTTATCCAGCAGAGCTGTAAAAATCTTCCCGCCGCTCGGCATACCCTTTATATCCAATTCAATTCCAGCTGCTTTAATCGCATCTAACGTGGCTTCAAAGCAGTAGTATTTATTTGGGTCATGACGCTTGAACGGCCATAGCAATAACCCTTTCAGATCGTACCTGGTGCGGTACTGTTCGTGATTGTTGATAAACGCATAGAGCTGTAGGCTGTCGATATCGTTTATTTCGATAACCGTTACATCCCGATTGGGTTGGTTTAGCAATGAATCCGCTTGATCAAAGTAGCCACGCTTAAACGTAGTGTCGTAGCGGGTACCTTGGTAGATGATGCTGGTATGACTAAACGAACTACCTGTTACCAGGGCGCATAAAATACTGAACCAGTTTCGATAATTAATGCCGTGTATTAGGATTCTCATAGTGTATCCACCATTGCTTGAAATGAAGCCAGAGGGTCGAAGATATCTAGTTCAGCTTCGGTCATTCCATTAACCTGGTTGTCGAGATCTTCTTCGATTTGGAATAGCTGCTGAGATCGCCCCATCACGGCCATTGCGAAAGGCAGAAATTCTGCTGATCCGTTAAACACGATTCGTGTTGTCGCATCAATTTTATAGCGTGTTACTGTCTCAGCGGGCACTAGCCCAGACGTATAACCCAGCGTTAGAGAGGAGATATCCGTTCTTTCCGTTCGGCCAATTGGGCATGCAATACTGTTGTGTACAAAGCTGGTTAATTCAAACTCTTTGCGCAGTGATTTAAGCGTTTCATATGCTTGCTCTTTTCGGTCGGCAAGAGAAGGCGGTGCATTGTTGATAGCCAGCTCTGCGGCATGAGCGTCAATAATAGGCTGATAAGTTTCGATGCTTGATAGCTGGTCGTTCGGCCGAGTATCGCTATACTCTAGTTCTCCGGCATCATCTTCCCATCGAATGCACCAAATATTTGTTAAGTCAAATGCTGTAAGGTCAAGCTTCAATACAATTCCATCAACCGCGACTACTGAATCTTGAACAACAATCAAAAGTTTCATGTGTTATCTCCTTAAATAGGAAGCTTTATAATAAAAGCGCTTGAGTAATATCGTGGTCGCACATCGATGCTGTGGTTATGCGAGCCAGAGGAGTTGATTGTGTGCGAGTGGCCACCGTTAGAATTAATCGTGTGGCTGTGGGTGCCACTAGAGGCACTAGAAGCAGAGTGGTTGTGAGCCGCAGAGCCACCTTCAGTCGACGAGTATGTCACCCCCTGATCACCCGAGCCCGCAATGGTAGTACTACCAACTGCCTGTGTTGCACGCTGGAAGGTATGGCTGTGAGCTGGCATCTGATTTTTAGAAAGAGTGTGATTATTTACCGTAATGCCATGGTTGTGAGATCCAGCAGACTGACTAGTATGAACGTGCGAACCAGCAGAACTTTCCGAGTGGCTGTGACTACCATTTGAAGAGGTATTTTTGCTATCAGCCCCGCCAATATCCCCTGTATCATAGTCTCCACCAGAGCCCACCACGAATCGGTCACGCATATCAGGGGTGCCATTTTGACCATCACAAAGAGCCCACCCGCTAGGAATTCCATCATCAGCACCAGACCATAGGGTAATAACTCCAGCCGGAACTCCCAGCGTTTGAATGGCCTTTAGAAGTTGATCAAATTTGGTTTCATTAGGCGTTAACCCTCCAGCAGTTATAACGCTCTTAATCTCGTCATAGACCGCATTCATGTGTTCGGCTTTGTCGATCGATGGCAAGATCCCTTGGGCTGAATCACCATCGGTAAAACGACCATTATGTAAGCGTGATCCAGGATCACTAATTGGGTGGTCCACTATGAACTCCTAGCTATAGCTGAAAAATAAAATTCGGTGGTCATGGGCATACGCATTTAACGTACATTCAAGCAATTCGTTTTCCCATTCTGCATAGGCTTCACCGTAGCCCGATGGGTAGGTTCTTGGCTGAACTGTGGTGAGCGGTGCATTCACTTGCCATACAAAGTTCCAGTCATCCCCAGCCAGCGGAATGCCCTCATAGCTGCTTTGTAGCCCAGGGTTGCTGGCGCTAAATTCAGTAATGGTGATGGCAAAGCCGATTGAGGCCGCGAGGTCTATGAAGAACTGCTTACTCTGATCGCCGACAAACCGGTACTTGTTAATAAGGGTATTTCTACGCTGTTGTAGAGTCTGTTCTTGCCCTTCCATGCATTTGCTGGGCAGTCCGTACTGGGCTTCCCACTCTTCAAATAGCAGCTCAGCGCTAACGGGGGACATCTCTTTTAGCAGCTGCTCGTTCGCCGCATCAATACGGGTAAATTCAGGCATGACCGCTTCAAACAAAAGCGCCCATTCGCTGTCAGCCGTCTTAGGCCATGCAGGCCCAACCGGCAGAAGTGCCAAGCACATATCTCTAAATTCGTTTACACCCCTGGCCATGTTGTACTCCCTAGCACTGGATACTCATTGTGAGCAAAGGTGTAACTGCTGGTTTGTGTAATCACATAATCCTCTTCGCCAGTCGCACGGCTAATCGCAGCTCGAATGTGACTAATAGGCAATGTAGAGTCTGGGCCTACATCCCTAAATAGTAAGTCTTTCACTTCCGCTTCGATCGCAGCACGAACCTCAGGGGTGTTAGGTGACAGCGAGTTAAACACCAGGTCTAACGGCTTTGGCAAAGGAGCCTCAACCACAAACTGACTTAACCCAGCAGGCTTAGCGTCTTCTACATAAGATTGCACGGCCGCAACCACCGCAGGGCTGGCGATAGGGTCGACTAACGCTTCAGTCACCACACGCACGGTGATAGACCCCACGCCGTTCTCATGCTTAAACACCCACGCCCGGGTCACGTCGACATGAGCCTCTTTAGACCAGGCAATATAATCATCACTGGTGCCGCCTTTGGGTGGCTTTTGAAGCCGTTCTTTAAAGCGAGCTTTTAAGCGATCGATCGTTTCTTCATCGGCCCCTGCAGTTAACCCGCCGGTATCAACAACCGTATTGCTATCAACCCCAGCAATCGGTGAGATAAACGAGAGCTTGGTACCGGCCGATAAATTACCTGCCGTTCCCACTTCCATGGCGATCACATTAATCGTTGCAGTGCCCCCAGTAATGGCTTGCTCTTCAGTCGTGCGTACCTGAAAACCCGATGTCGTTTGTAGAACCGTGCGTTCAGGAATAACCAACCCATCATTGCCTGTTACCACCACAGGGCCAGAAGCAAAAAACGGAGCTGCTCGGTACACCTTCAAGTAGGAGGCTTCACGGACTAATGTTTCGGCATCCATACGATCAATAATGTTCTGGTTTGCAATCCATATCTGGTTTGACCAAAGCGAATACGCAACACCCGCAATGGCATTACAAAATTCGGTATAACCTGTGCCTGGCGTTGTCGCATCTATGTCTCGACCCGCCTGCTGAAATCGCAATTCCATATCGCTTTTCATGCGATTTCGAATGGTGGTGATCGATGGGGTGTTAAGCGGCATCGAGAGAGTACTCCTCAACCTGATTGTAGGGTTCGTTATTAGAAAGGGTGGCGGTGACTTCTATCGACATTGCTCGAGAACCCGCTCGCGTAACGACTACATCAAGCGCCGATACGTGGTCGAGTTTCAGTAACCAGTTCAACGCATCAAGGCAAATATCACGGGCGCTTGAAAGCGTCTTTTGGGTGAGTTTTTCACGACGCAGCGTCCACAACAGCGAGCCAAACGAGTTGTCATAAAACATATCGCCCCAGTGGCCACCTTCGCTTTGTTCGGCGTCTCGTTTATTGGTGAATAGATGGGTATAAATAACGGTTTGTAGCCAATCGGCTTCGGGCATTTTAGCGCCATCAATACAGCCTAAATCGCCCGTTAACAGCTCAGTATTAAATACCGCAGGTAGTGCACTCATCGTACTGTCCCCGTTGATCCGTCTGATTCATTGCCCGCATAGTGGTCGTGGGTTTTGCCTACATCCGTCCCAGCGTTAGTCATCGCCGCCGCAAACGCAGCAGGAGCGACACAGGTAAAAGCACCTGCAGCCACGGTGGTATTACTCATCAGCATTGACGTGCCCTGTACCACTAGGTTGCCGCCAATTAATGCATCGTTAGTGCATTCAAACAGCGGGCAGTCGGCTAGTACTTTGGTATCGGCTTTCACTTCAATGGTGCGGTCTTTACGCAACTTCACGTAGTCACCCCATTGGTTATAAATACTGACTTCACCTTGCTCTAACTTCATTTTGTAATCGCGGTTATGGGCAAAAAGCACTACCGCCAACGAGCGAGAACCAGAGAAGTTAAGGGCGATGGTTTCAGAGCCATCTGGCGCGTGGCCACTAAAGCCGAACGGCTCAATATGCTCGGCATCAATCGGGTCAGCACCTTGGCGTTGCTGGGTTTGAATCATCCGTACATCGCCTTTATAGCTGGAACGGGTTTGAAGCCCACGATCAAGCAGTATGCGAAGGGCCAGGCGTATACGATCAAGAGCAGTCACAGTAAAAACCCCTTTTTCTCTTCAGGTATTGCAACCAAATCAAATGCGGAGACCGGCATCACGAGCAGTTCAGTACGGGCCCCACTTTTATCCAGCTTTAGCCAACTTTCTGCGATAAGCTTATCGCTGGCAGTGCCCAGGTAAGCATCATCAACCGGCACCTTCACGTTGGGTAACCACGTTTTACCGTTGTCATCCGTCCAGCCACCGACGGTATACACCACAGACTCACTGCGCCCAGCATGGGTTCGCATCTGCCAATCGGCACGTTTTTGACAGTCTTCAATATCAGCCGAATGCTCGTTTACAATCACAATGGGGCGATGGCGTTTAATAACACCATCTCTAATCGTGCCGTAAGGCAATGAGGTATCACGGGCGGTCAGCTGACTTGTCTCGCCAGCCTGGTTAGCCACCACATGGTAATCACGAAAGCGGTTACGGTATGAAAAGGTGCCCGATGCCTGGCGAATGTTGCCACCCAACACCAACGGCGTTTTGCTGCGAGTGGTACCGGCACGGGTAATCACCAGGTTACCGTCTACATCACTCATTAACCGCACGGCACGAATACGAGCTAGCTGATCTAAGAAGTCCCAAATGGCTTCGCCTTCGGCAATGGCTTGCTGATCACGAAACTTTTTGTTCTCGCCAGCCTTATCAATCACCTTAATATCAAAGGGGTCGCATAACGCCTCTGCGATTTGCACCAACGTCTGATCAGTAAAGGTTTTACCGATGGTTGAGCAGTCCACTAAATCAGCGGTTTTAGAACGACCCGATATCGACAGTTCGTGAGTATTGGCATCATACTCAGGGTATACATCGTCAATGTAGCCGGTCATCAGCAGCTCATTACCGTACTTAACCTCAAACGGCTGACCCGCTTCTATTTTACGTCTGCTATCGGTACGCCAAGGGCTGGTCGCTGTCGCATTGAACTCAAAAAAACCTTTTTCCATTGAGCGACCGATATCAATCGTTCGCCAGCCAGTCAATCGTTCACCATTGATAACCAGCGCTATATCCAAAAACTCAGGCACGATCATTTCAGCACCTCTAGTCCGGTACCGGCTTTAATAAATAATGGGTGGGAAATATTGTTACGAGTAATGAGGTCGTCTGCGAACGCCGCATCACCATAGATCATGTGGGCAACCACGAGCGCCGGTAGTGTTTGGCTATACTCCTTACGCTCAATACGGGGCAAACGCATACCATGAGCATCGATGTGAGCAGCCCAGTCAACTCTAAGCTGTGAAAGCTGGTCATACATCTCAGGCGAGGCCTGGTCAGAAAGTACTTCAAGCTGCGCCATCAACTCATCACGGGTTTCAATGGCCGCATCATAGCTATCAAAGGGTGAGTCCGCATTACTAGAAACATCCAGTTTTTTACTGGCTTTAGCCACCGCCCGCACCGCTTCAACCGTTGCAATGGTCGCAACGGCTTTTTGTAATGCCCGCTTATTATTCGCCTGACGAATACGAGACGGAGTAGTCTCAGGGATGGGAGACTCATCATTGCCGATAGCCGTGAGTGTTTTGTAATGCGTTAACGTGCTGGTTACACCATCCACCGAGCGATACCCGTTAATGGCGTTTTCAACATCATCACCAATGCTCAACACACTGGCAATCACACCTTGCAGCTCGTTAAACAAGGTCAATGGCTGTAAGATCAGTTCGGCCAACTCACCGCCAATGTTATCGATGGCCTGAGATATTTCAGCAATAGGCGCTAAGGCCGCATTAATCTGGCCATTAATACCCCGCACCACGTCTAACACCCCATTCACCACGGCTTTGGCTTCATCTAACACAAACCCTGCCGTGTCGAGCACGTCATCAAACAGCGATGTCTCCTCAGCAAACTCATCTGCAAAGTCCTCAGCAGCACCACCCAGACACATGCCAGCGGTATCTTCCACCTTCTCTTGTGTCTCGACTTTTGGTTCTGGTTTTGCCTCCGCTTCTGGCGGTAGAAACACCAAAAACAAATCAATTTTGCTAGGGTTGCTGTCAGAGATAGACCAGCGGCAACGACCGGGTTGTGCAGTAAACTTACCAAGGCGTGGGTGGTCTAACGGGCCAGCCCCTTTGTTGATCGCCGCAATAATGTTTTCATGCTGGGTGCGCAGGTCGCCATTGTTATCCAGGATAAAACCACGAATGGTTAAACGCTGCAGCAGCTGGCCGAGGTCATCAATCCACGCATCATCTCTAAACGGGTATTCATGCACATCAACCCGATGCCCAAAGTCACCCGACTGCCCCTCAATAAAGAATGGTACATTGTTAAATACCGCAGGGCGTAGGTCGTCAAGCACACTCATAAACCACCCATGCTCATATCGCCCGATATCTCAACCTGGGTGCGGCGGTTTTGACGGTTGCGACGTCTAGTCTGCCCACTGAGTACTCGGCTGGCCTCACCTGTTAGTTCTATTTCTACCTTAATAGGGTCTTCTTTTTCTGACTGCTCACTGGCTTTGGCCCGCTGGGCGCGCCTTCTGGATGCACTATTATATTTTGCTGATCCGCCACGCTCTGCATCCAATGCGGCTTGGGCATCCTCACTCCCGAGGCCTGCCAATACAACAGCGATCGAACGACCAATGCTGTTAGACACCTCCGTGCCTTCTATGGCTTCACTAATCAGTGAGCCAATGGCATAACCGGCACCGCCTGCCAAGCCTACAAAACCTGCTGATCGCAGTATTGCCGCTGGGCCTAAAGCTCCAATAGAGCCGAGAGGGGCGTTTTTGAGTAGTTTAAAATTTGAAGGACGATTAACTTTACGGCCACCAGATCTACGAGCCCCTCCATTACGGCCACCCCCAGCACCAGGGTTATTGACGACATAAACAGGTACAGGAGCAAAGCTAGATGCAGCATCGAGTAGAGGGTTACCAGATGAGCCGCTAGCACCTGTCCCTCCTTTTCTATTTTTCCATGCGTTTCGACCTTTATTGCCATATTTTAAAACAGCATATCCAGCCAGCGCCGTACCCAAAGCAATGCCAGCGCCTTTTGCGGCTTCCATTATGTCTTTAATATTTTCAGTCGATAGGCTTTCTATAGAGGCGGCCAGCTCATCAACTGGTCCCGCTAAGTCGGTATTGGCAAACTGTTTACCAATTTCCAGCACGCGCCTAAACTGACTATTCATCTCATGTAAATTGTCAGTAGCATCTTTGAATAGAACAGTTCCATCAGTCTGAACGTCCATTAATTTGTCAAAACGCAAAGTCTTGCGAGTCTTATTAAACTCATCAAGATAGTTAGCCAACCCTTTGTAGGCTTCAGTATTGCCAAACATTGCTGTTACTGCGGTCTGTTCGCCATCGGATGCTTCGGCAATTTTACGCATCATTTCACCTGGTGAATGAGCACGCCTTATTTTTCCAGTTTTGTTATAGGTATCCATGTCGATAGCATCGACACCGGATTTCTGGAGCTTTATTAACCCATCTTCAGAGTTTATGGTCAGCATAAATGCTCTCAATGAGGTCATTGATTCTTCTGCATTTTTAGTTGAGTCACCAAAAACCTGCATAATAGCCAGCATTTCCTGAAACTCTTTTACGTCTGCAGGCTGGTAAGCAGCGAATGCATCAGGCCCCACGCCAGCCATGCTTTTCATGTTCAGCGAACCTCGCTGCCCAATCTCAGACATCAAATCAAAGGCGGTTTTTATATCCTCCTCACTCCATTTTCTCTTTTGCATCTCAACAATCAGCTTACCAATATCATCACCAGACGACCCTGTTGCTGAAATAGCCATAGCCATCCGACTAATATTGGCTTTAGCAAAGTTGTAATCACCGGTACTATTGGCAATTTCCTGTATGCTTGCCGCAAGCTGGTCAGAATCAATCCCCCAACGTATAGAGGCTGCACTAATTGCATCAGTCCATTCAGCCTTAAAGGCTTTTAATGCTGCGCCATTCTTACCAAAATCAATTCCTAACTGATTCATTTTGGCACTCAGGTCACCCACTTGCTTACCCGCCGCCACCAAAGCGCCCCCCGTTGCCAGCGCCACATAGCGATTACCCAACGAAGTCATCACACGATCAACCCGCATAGCACTGCGACGAAGCACACCCAAATGACGGCTGCCATTACGCCCCAGGCTATTCAATGCCCCTTCATGGCGCCGCGCCTGTTGGGTTAAATTACCCTTCAGGTCAATGACTACACTGGCTTCTAAATCGCTCATGACTCACACTCGTTGTGGTTTATTGCTCTGGTTTAGGTTGGTCGTTAATCAGCTGCAGCAGCTGGCGTTCGGTCATATTCAACAAGTCAGCACGAGGAATATGCAGCTGACCAGGCAAACGGTTGATCGCTTTACGAATCAGCACCGCTCGCAGAATCATCTCGCCCCCGTCGCGCCACCTCGAAGGACGCGGCATCGAGCTTATCGCTCTCGGCTAACATAATATTCATATCAGTCGGGCTGAGTTTGTCCCACACGTTGTCAGGTATTGGTGCGTGTATCGGGCCTATATGCGTGGTGCGGGTTCGTAGTACTAACAAGGCCATTCTGGCGGGCGATGCCACAAACGTGGGCTCCGTGATCGGCATCTCGTTATCATCAAACCCTATCGGAGCCATCACCAGCTTTTCGGCGTTCTCTAGGCAGTTAGCGTATTCCTGACCATTCAGGTTACGAAGCCCCACATCAACATGGGCCTCGCCATCAATCTGCACGCCATCATTTAACTCAAAGGTATGAGCAGGTTTCGCAGACATTAGCCCACCTCCTGAGAAGTCAGCGATTCAAACGTTACGGAGATACGCCCCTTACTCAGCTTCACCTCACCGGTTGCCCGGGCATTGGGCATTAAGTAAGTAGAGCCTTCCTCAGTCTGCACGGTGATAGAACCGCTAAAATCACGAATGGCCATCACTGGCACCGCAGGAGTTTTTAAAATCTCACAGCTTAGCTTTGCGCCTACGCGCTTCTCACTAAACCCAGCCGGGCCCCCTTCGTATTCTTCCATCTCTGCACTTTTACCGGCAGGGGCAAAGTCGCTGTTGTCGTTCAACACGCGACCCAACCCCTGCAAATCAATATAGAGAACTTTTTCAATACTCATTACTTAGCTCCTAAGCCTTAGCCTTAACACTGCGAATGTATGTCTGACGCAGGTTTTCGACTTCATTCGGATAGTCGATAATCTCAAGACGATTACCATTTTTAACCACATCAGCGTGGTACTCATCGGGCTGTTCACACCAACCCAACGTGCCCACCATGTGCTCCCGATACCAAGACTCTAATAAGGCTTTAGCCTTCTTAGGCGTCATAATCGGCTGACCGGCCGGTAGGTCTGGGCTGTCTTCGGCCAACTTGTAGCGGGCATACGGGGCAAACAGTACCCGTTGCTCATAGCGGTACATCTCGTACCATTCAGGCACGTTTAAATAGAGCAAGCTGTCGTCAGCCAAGCCCTGTGCGTTCTCCTGGTACATGGTAATTTGCGACTCAATGTACACGCTGTCATCAGAGCCCACGGTGTAGGTGCTAATGCCATCAAACAGCAATAAGTTACGTTGGGTAAACTGAATGCGCTCGTCCACTGCAGGGGGTGTAATACCCCGTAGCTTTATGCTGCGTAGCTGACGGGTGGGGTCTTTAGCCAGCTCATTGGCCGCAGCCGCACCATTAGCCGCAGCCCAAAGGTAAGCCGGTTGTGGTGCATTGCCGGTACCCATACAGGTTACATGCATACCATTGCGAGCATCACCGTGGGTGGCCGCTTGGCCATAGGTACCTCTGAATGCCGTAAAGGCCCGAAAGCCAATAGAGCGAACAGGGTTAAACCGGTCATCTTGTGCGGCTTCTAGTCGCACCAGGTTATCGGTATCGGTGTAGGGGCAAATCATCCAGCGGTACCATTCATCACCCATTACCGATAACACAGGGGTAAGGTCTGGGTTAGTCGCACCGCCCGCCAACTGAATACGCCCATCTGTGCTAAACAGCGGGGCCGTAGGCGTTACCGTGGCGTCAAACTGCACCGTAATAACCACATCGTTCATCACTTCGCCTGTATGGCGTGCCGTAAAATCAACCTGGTTAGCATTGGTACCGTTTACCGCTGCAATCACCGATAAGCCACCCGTTGCATTAATCTGGGTCACAATCGCACTGGCCATCGCGGCATCGGTTTGGTCTTTGGTGACCCCAACGGTGACCTTAGTTCCAGCAATAGTGAGTTTAATTACGCCACTGGTAGATGCCGCGCCTGTTAAGGTCAGCAAGCCAGACGCGGCAATCCCACCACTAGGCTGTGCTACATCATCCAACGCAATCGCCCATACATCCATTGATGGGTGGTTTTCAAAGGCTTTTTCAAGCATGGCCGTTAACATAGAGCCATAGCCAAAGTACTTGCGGGCTTCATCAACCGTAGTGAGTCGAGTCGGTACCAGAGCGGCAACTGAACCCGTACTTAGGCGCTGGCCCACGACTAACAGCTTATGCAGCATCTCACCGCTGTTCGCCTGGCTAGCGTCTAGCTCGGCATAAAACCCAGGCACACGCAGGTTGGCTGGTATCGTATTAAATGAAAATAAAGTGCTCACTGTACTGTGCTCCCAGTGCTGGTTTTGCGTTTAACGTTTTTAGCCGCTGGCTTTCGAGTGGCAGGGGACTTAGCGACGGCAACGGCGTTGGGTTCTGCCACTTCAACCAAATCGCCATCACGCAGCATACGGGCTACATCCGGTGAATAGGCCATCGGCTCACCATTAGGGTCTACACGACGACCCAATATCGGGTGACGCGTTTTACGGCCTTCACCGGGTTTGTACTGTTTTAGAGTGTTCATGATTTACGTCCTAATAGGTTTTTTGTGACTCCATCACCGGGTCTGCAGTGGCGCTATCAGCCCCCGGTAAATAATGTTCAGCGTCGTAGCCTTCAAAGTCGGCCAGCTGCCAGTCGTTGAGAATCTTTTCACCATCCAGTGCCAGGTTGTGCCACCACATCACCCGCCAAAAACACAGGTTACTTTGCTTGCTGCGCACTGTGGCCATGGGCTCAATACTGATGTTGTAAGCATCGGTGACATACTCCAGCCCCCAGCGTTCACGCCGTAACAACACCCCTACGGCCTCAGCTAATACATGCGCTTCGCGGTTAGCCGCAACACTGCTTTTGGCATGTTTGCCCACCACAATGGCGACAAAGCGGCCCGCGTAGGCTGGCCCCATGCCTTGTAGTTCTGTGTCTTCTGTGGCTTTTAGCCCTAAGCTGCCGTACAGCACCGCAGGGGCCACCTTAATATCGTCTTTAATACCGTCAATGGTGAACGGCCCAGCCACTTCAGCTATGTTCTTGGCCTTGGGTTTTAAGGCCGTGTTAAAGGCGCTTCCAATGGCGTTTAAAAGAGTTTCAATAGCCATTTACAATGCCCTCATAAAAGTCGTTCACCAGGTGGCCTATCTCGTCTTCATATTCTGGGGTAATGCCTAATGCGGGGCGGGCCGGAATTTCAACTTGCTTCACTTGTACCCACTCATCACCAATTTTAAATTTCAAATACCCGCCGTTCTTGGCTTTAATGGTGCCGCCTTCATGGTGAATGGCCGCATACTGCAGGTTGCTACCAATCTCAACCGACTCACCACTGAGGCTCACGTTGTAGGTATATGAGTCGCGTAAGTGACCTCGGTCTTGCAGGGTTTTGCCAGCGCGGGACGAATCCGTCCACGCTTCACCCTCGGGGGTTTGTTCCTGGTCAAAGTTCAACTGGGTTTCAGACAACATGTACGCACCAATATCTGATAACAGCCCCACATGGTCAGCCCTGGATAACTCGCCATACATGGCTTGCACTTTGTGTAAGTCAATGTTGTAACTCAGTGCAATACCGCTCATTAGTAGTTGTTCCAGTTAATGGCTGAACTGGCTTGGCCCGTTAAGCGCTGCTGTTCAGCCCCCCCCAATGAGGTGGGGTTCACGCCTTGCAATAAGGCTTTGCCGGTTTCAATGTCTTTTAACCACTTACGCCAAAACTTGCGCTCTTCAGCCACTAGCTCACTCAAGTTGTCACCGTCATCGCTCAACGCCGCACGGGTTAGGGCCAAACAACATTCTTGCAGCGGAGTACTGGTACTGGCCGACAACGGCAGAGGTAAAGGGTAACGGCCCGT
The DNA here is from genome assembly GCA_913060665.1 of uncultured Oleiphilaceae bacterium. Taxonomy (GTDB): domain Bacteria; phylum Pseudomonadota; class Gammaproteobacteria; order Pseudomonadales; family Oleiphilaceae; genus Alkalimarinus. The sequence goes on along the minus strand of CAJXUY010000003.1, from coordinate 291,442 downwards.
TAAGTGACCATTAATAAAAACGGACTGGCGATCCAGCACGGTGTTAGCACGCAGTAGCGCCCGTTGAATAGCGGCCTGTTCTTCTGTTGTGTATCCATCCAGCGGGATCTCGTTAAGTGCATCACTCAGCAACGGTTCGCTGACCAGTCCTTGCTCATCACATAACAATTGCGATAACTCACGAGTGCCAAAGGCCAACGCCAATGCTTGTACCGTTGCATACATACAGATCACCAGTCCTAAAAAAGTACCTCAGTCAATATTGGGGGAGGCGCTGAGGCCCATCCTCCCCCCACGTCTTCTAGTACGATGTGTTGCTTAGGTTTTATAAGCTAGGCGGTTACCGTGTCCTGGTAACGTGCCCAAGCGTCATCACGCTCAGCCGCAGACACCTTTCGGGCTACCAGCTCGCCAAGTGCTTTGACTTCGGGTTCACCATCATTGGTAAAGTGCGCCTTGTTTTCGGGGTCAAGCGCTGTGATCGCCGCCAATAAGGCTTCATCAATGGCAGGCGGGGCGTCCGTGCCCGTTGCGTCTCCTTGCTCATTTGCACTTTCAGGCGGTTCGGCTTGCGTAACGGGGTTTGTGTTAGCGTGTTCAACCACGCCCAATCCGTGTAGCTCATCAAACACCTCCGGGGCCAATTCAACGGTCACCATCTTTTTTCCGTCAAATGGAAGAATTCGTTTGCCCCCCACCATAATGGGTGACAATACCAACGCGAGTATGGTTACAAGTGCTGTCATGACTGGCTCCTTACACGATGTTCTGAATTAAGAAGCCCGCATCCATACCGGTTAGGTAGGCACGACGCTCAAACTCAGTTGGGTAAACGTAAGACTTAATCGCCTTATCGAAATACGCTTCTTCAACCATCGGGTGCTCTGGCATCACATAGGTGTAACCAAAACTCGGTACATCAACGCTTTGGCCTTGGCGAGGCACATAAGCCAATACCGCATCCGTCCATACGTCTTGCATAGGGCTCATTTCATCAGGCGCATAAACTGATTGACCAATCACTACTTCATTCAACTCAAAGTACGCAGCCGCCATTTCAACGGTCAGGCTATCTTTTGACGTGTACTTAAACCGGTCTTGTAGTTTGGGGTGTTCAGCTAATGCATTCCAAGCCGCTGGGGGAATCTCTAACACGTTCGGGTAAACGCCGATAGCCTTACGGATCACCTCTTTGTAATCACGAATCTGCTTGCCAGGGTCAGAAGAAGGGTCTGTCCACTTATCGGTACCCGATAACGTAACCTTGTTGCTAACGCCATAGTTGCTTGCATTCATGGCCAGTTCTGCCTGCTCAATTTCAAGAGACAGATGCATACTGTTCATCACGTTGTTAATCGCACGCTCTCCATGCTGCACAGACGGTAACTGCTGAGAATCACGCAACCACTCACGTGGCACCAAACCCTCTAACGAGTCTTGAACCAGAGCGATAGGGTCAGATGAATAACCATACTGAATACGTGCTACTCGGCCACCTGGGGCTCTACGCATGTTGTGCTTAATAAACGCTTCTTTACCAAATTTAATAATTCGGGCTCCCATCGCTGGGGACTCAACCTGAGGGAAAAGCGACCGACCCACATAGATCGGGTTGGCATAACCTAAGGCAACTCTTGAAAGTACCGGGTCAACGACACGGGCTTGGCCTCTATTCATAGGCATAATGTATTACTCCTGGATAAACCGATTAGTTCGGGATGAGTTGACAAAGAACAAATTGACCCGCGCCAGTAGACCCTTCGACCGCACGCGCCACTACAGCCCCCGCACTCTGGTCAATAGCACGCCCTTGTGCATCGGTTTCAACCAATGCACCCTCAGTAACAGCCGCACCCGCCTCAACAGGTACAACTCCCAAAATATCAACCGCAACAGCCTCATCTTTGGCGTACGTTTGAGATACGCCCCGCGTATTCATACCCGCACCGGCTTGCGCATTATTCACACCCACAAAACGGTGTGGTTGTATTTCTCCCGATATCTCTACCGGAACGGGGCCAACCCCGAGATTAAGCGTGGACATTTAAATCTCCTTTTCGACCGCTTGAACGGCTTCTATGTAGGTGCATTTATTAGTGGCCTGATACTCAAGAGCCTTATTGTGTAGCTCGACTCGCTCAGCATTAGCCGTGGTGCCCGAAGGGGCGGAATATTGCATTTCTGGGGTTTTCGGATCGTCCCCCATGTCGTGCTCACCGAGTTCAATTTGTTTGCCGAGCTTACTAAGGTGCTCTTGAGCAAACTCTAGCGGTGATTTTTTAACGGTTTGGTTGTCCGCCGCACTAAACTCAAACGCTTGCTCAGCATCACCAGGTAACGACGCTAAAAATTCAACCCAGCCATCAGCCTGAGCAGGCAACAAGCAACCATCTTTCATTGCTTTGCCTACGCGCTCTTTGGCATCAGCAATACGCGCATTAAACTGTTGCTGCGCCAGCTGCGTCTCCAACGCGTCTTTTTCGTCTTTTGCTTTTTGAGTGGCAGCATCCACAGCGGCATCAAGATCGGCCTGTGAAAACTGCTTGGTTTTTTCTTCTTTAGGGTCAGGCACGGGAGTCTCCTCTTGAGAGTATTGTGCGAGTTTGGGTTCTTCAGGGGTTTCGAGTTCCTGCGCGGTTCGGTCTAAACCACTCAGGGCATAATCGGGGATGGCGTTATCCGCTTCTTCGCGGCCATACTTTTCAATCAGCAGGTCACGCAAGCCAGAAAACACACGGCGAATAGATGAAAAGCCATAGGCTGTTTCTACGGCCGCACTAAATTCAAAAATGGTTTCGTTGGGGGTTTCACTAAACGAGAGGTCTTTAAGCCCTTCTACTGCAGGGCGAGCAGCCCCTAAAAAACCAATATGCCGTAACTGATAACCACCATGCCCGTCAGGTAATATTGAAATACTTCGCTTAGGGTAGTTTTTATTACGTACCGCTTGTTCAAACTCAGCCACCACATCAGAGGCTTTAGCCAACAGCACATCGCCTTCGCGCTTTAGGCCGCTGGTCCAGCCATAGGCAGGGTCATTGGTTTTAGGGTGGCCCACCACCAAGGGGGCCGCATTGTCGGCAGAATGGTTAGCGATGATCGAATCAAGATCATCCTGGGTAAAAGTTTGCTCACGACCTTTGCTATCGGTTTGCGTACCGGCTCTAAACACTTCAAACCAGTTACCAAACCCTGCGAAGTTAATCGCCGTGGCTAACGGTGTTTTTTTACTTGGGGGGGTATTTGTGTTTTTCATGTCGCCAGTATGTGACGACAAAAACGATTGATACACGCCGACCAATGTCGGCATGAAACTCAGAGAGGGGGTGTTTTATAGTGTAGGCCCGTAACGCAAAATTAATCAACTCCTTCATTTTATCAATATAAAAAGGTCTAACTATGGATATGGAAACACAAATAGCATTCAGCAAGTCAGTACAACAGTTTGTCGAAAGCCTTGAAGCCATTAACTCAATGCGACATCAACATGCAGATTTTAGTTACCATATAGCGGTTGAGCGTCAAGAGGTAGAGCTAATGAGGACGGAACTCTATAACCGCGTTAAACGGCTAGATGAACAGTTAGAAATAATGGAACACAATAATGGCTGCATTACTTATAACGAGATTGCTTACCCACTGGGCGACCTCACAACCTTTATTGAGCATGTAAACCGAAAGCTGATTAGAGAATAGGTCAAAAGACTCAAAGAATAAGCCACGAACAGAGAATGCAGACTTTAGATTATAACCCTTATGGAGAGCTGTAAGACATGAATCATAAAACGTCATACACCTTAATTGAACTTACAATCTGGATGGTAGTGGTGTTATTAATAGGACTTTGGATGGGGATAAACTCTAGACCAATGCAAGTTGATACTAATGAAGTGCCTGGCAATAATAATGTCGTTATTAACATTGTGTCGTGCCAGCCAGAAACAGAGTCGCAATACGTCGAGTGAGTGTTATGTCACCACAGCTATTAACTGCCACACTTATTATGCTTACTGTATTGCTTACGAGTGTCTTATTCTGGGCAATTTGGTTAAACCACCGACTCAAAGAAAAAGCATTAAACCAAGCGGTGGTACTTTCTGTTCTGGAGAAAGATAAAATACAGATACTCCAAAAGGCATTAAAAACCACCCCAAAAGACCCAAACGCAATAACGCCCTCAGAGCCGATCTAAGGGCGTTTCTTTTTAAGCCATCTCGTTATAGCGGTTCAAATGTTTTAAATCAGTGAGCGAAATCTAAAAGCGGTTTTAAATCGGCCCCAAATATAACCGCCGCAGAGATACTCATGCTCAGTTAAGAAACGTAGCGTAATCGCTGTCTTTCATTCATAACTATTATCGTGCAGCGGCAACCGGGGCGGTGTAAAGGTAAGAGTTTTTGAATATCAGGTTGATCTAAAGTAATAAATGTTTTGTCAGCTGCTTTACATTCAGGCAACACTCGATAATCAATAATGGCCGAAACCATGCAGTAGTATGGCAACCTACCAGACTTTAAGACCTTCCATTGTTCAATACGTGTTGCCATCGTATCAGAACGCATAAAAGTATCTGCAAGCAGCTGACAGCGGGCTTTATTTAAATCATCAGGATAAGAATCTTTGTACCCTAAAGTGTCTGGGTACTGATCTAACCACGGCCATTCCCATTTCTGACCTTCTAAACATTCTTCAACAGCCTCATAAAGTTGTCGAGGGTTATTAACCAATGAACTGTTAAAAAGGCTTTTCAAACTCTGCTTAATTGAATTGCTACAAATTAAATCGTCAATGGAAGCAAGCATATTAATCTCTCCTTGTTTGTATTTAGATTTCTGAAAAGTCTCTAGTGGCTATTATTAGTTTTTATTTTCAGCCATATCGTTCTCAAAACCTCATAAGCCAACCCACTAAAAAAAACTACCAGGCCCACTCTCTTTCAGTTCATCCAGCGCGTTTTTAATATCGTCTTTGTTTTCGGGGTTGTCAGATCGTTGAGTCGGTACACGGCCAGTCGCAAATACCAGTGCAGACTTAATAAACCAAATCATTTCGCGTTCATCCATTTGGTAGTTTAAGGCAGCGTCTACTAATACCCGTTGGCGTGTGGGCTTAAAGACGTCTTCACAGTCGTTTAAATGCAGCTTATACATGGCGCTATTGATGATGGATATCACGTAGGAGCTTTTTTCTTCAGTGGAGCCTGCGTAGTTGGGATTGGTGGCTGCTGGAGTGTCTGAGTCTAGTCGTTGGCCGGTAATGATGTAGTTGGCATCAACTCCGTGTTCTGCAATTTTTGATAGATAGTTTGCGTCAGGGGTTCTCTCACCACTTTCGTATTTCACCTGACTAAGCTTTTTCATATCCCCTAATTCTGCAAATGCATTCTGAGATAGCCCTAGCTTCACGCGCTCTTCCTTGATCCTACTTCCAATAGTATTCATTGAGATACCTATAATCTTTATATGAGTGCTATATTTACATTGACAAGTATTCACTACAATACTAAGGTATCTGAAGAAATACTTTGTTAGTCTATCAAGTATAAACATTAGGAGAGAAGTATGCACTCAGCAGACATCATAGCCGCCATTCATAAGGCCAACACCACCGCCACCAAAATCGCCAAAGCAGAAGGCGTGAACCGCTGCCATGTGAGTGCGGTGATTCATGGCCGTGTTACCTCACACCCAGTGGCGTATGCCATTGCGGCAGTAACAGGGTTTACCACTGAACAAATGTGGCCAGGTAAGTACCTTGAACCAGCGGTTTATAGAGAAGTTCGTAAGAATAAAAGCCGTGGCCGGATAGCGGGGTGTTAAGGGGCACCGTTGGTGATACCACCCAGAGACTACAACGTTTACGAGAACGAAAAGAACAGGAGTAATCCACATGCCAAAGAAAACAGAAACCACCTCAGAAATGATTAGTCGCATTGCAAATCAGGATGAAACTAAAAAACCGGACGTCCGGTTATTTTCTGATGACAAAAACGCAGACGTCCGCGCTTCGGATAAAGAGGAAATAATTCAGCGAATTCTGGCCACGCAAGAAGCCCTTGATATCAACCTGCCAGAGAATATTGATGAGTTAAAGAATTGGCTGATTGATAGGCAGAACATTCTTGCACGGGAAACGGCCAGACTGGGTTTTGGTTTTCTTGCCCTGAAAGAACAGATAGAGCATGGCGAGTTTACCGCATGGTTAGAAAGCAACGATCTTAAGCCGCGGCGTGTTCAAGAAATGATGAGCATTGCCTCAATGCTATTGAATGCCCCCGATAGCGTCAGGCCAAAGCTCATGGGGTGCCCTAAAAGCAAGCTAATGGAGCTGGCAAAACTATCCGAAGAAAGCATCTATGAAGTGGGTGAGTCGGGCGAGCTTGACGAACTGACGATGCTAAGTGTTCGCGAATTACGAGAGCAAATTAGAGCCCTAAAAACCGACAAGGTTAACCTCGAAGCGAACATAGGCACTGAGCAAGCCAAAGTAACCAAACTTCAAAACCAACTAGCACTACGGCAGGAAGAAACAGGCTACCCAGACTTCTACTTGCTCGCTCGCGAAGAAGGTCATGTACTGACAGATAAAGCCCTTACCAGTCTGGACGACCTAGAAAAGCTAGCGCGCGAAACCATCACCATTTATCACGAGTCACACGGTAAATCTGAGGAATATAAGTACTACGCTACTAGCGCTTCGGCCAGTTTGTTTTGCCATATTAAAGCCGCTACCGCACGTTTTGTAGCCCTAACCCAACAAATGCATGACGACCTTCCAGAAAGCATTACCGGCCCTTTGCAGGATGAGCAGGTTTATACCCAGGACGAACTGGAGCAATCACGCAGTCGTCGTAAAGCCATGGTGCAAGACCATATAGAAGAAGCCAACCTCCGTGAAGATGCACGTAGAGCTAAGAAGCCTCGTGGCCGAGGAAGACCCGCCAAAAGCAGTAGCCAGCACTAAAGGAGCAGTACTTTATGATGCCAGTGAAACAAGAAACCGAAAAGGTCGTATCACTTACGTCAGCTCGGCCCACGGCAGACCAGGCAGTGGTGCCGATTAACAAACCCATAACACGGCTAACGCCTCCGAGTCAGGTCAAATCGATTGATCAGCTGTTCCCTTCTACTGATCTGCTCTCTCTTCAGGGGCAGTGGGAGCAGGCGACCACTGCGAAGCGAGCGAGAGCCACCCAGCGAATGCGACTACTGCGCCCTATTTTAGCGCTGATGGATAAAGGGGTAAGAAGAACTCCAGCGGTTTGCAACCAGATCGCGCACATCAAGATTGGCGATATGCCACAAGACATTTTGGATATTGCTAAATCATTTGCAACTCGCGGTGGCGTTTGCCCTGGTAAAGCGACCTTTCTAGAGTGGTTAAAAAACTATGACGAGTATGGTCTAACTGGGCTATTGGACGGTTATACGGGCAGAGTACGTCAGTCTTATGACTGGGATTTACCCTGCCTTCAACTGTACCACATACCCAGCAAGCCAGGCTTTGCAGATGTAGCGTTTCAGCTGAAGCAGCACGGTTATAACGCCACACCCGCGTTGGTAAGAAGCTTTATCAATTCATTGCCAAGTGAATACGGGCCACGTAGCCCTTGGCGCATGGGTCAGTCTTATTACCGCCAGAATCTAGGCCGTTATATCTCGATGGATCATAGCACTCTCGCAATAGGTGAGATGTATCAGGGCGATGGCCACACCTGCGATGCCTATATTGAACACCCCATTAGCAGTGGTATATGGCGCGCCGAACTAACCATTTGGATAGATGTGCGTTCGCACTATCTCGCTGGCTGGTATCTCAGCAAAGTAGAAAGTGGAGAAACAACACTCTACGCCTTGGCATTAGCACTAGCCAACGAAAATCACATGCCCGACAGCCTGCATATTGATAACGGGGCTGGGTTTGTAAACAGGCTGATGAGCGATGAAAGCACGGGTTACTACAAGCGTATGGGCATGAAGCCTACTAAAGCGTTGCCAGGTAACTCAAAAGGTAAGGGGTTGGTTGAGCACTGGTTCCGCACCTTTCGAGACCGCCATGACAAATTCTGGAATGGAGGAAAAGACTATTGCGGTAATGACCAAGCTGCTGAAACCAACCGCCGTATTAATGACCAGATTAAACAAGGCAAGCGAAAGCTTAAGACCTTTAGCCAGTACCGCGACAGCGTAGAGCAGTTTGTTGAAGCGTATAACAACACGCCTCAAGACAGCCTAGGCAAAAAAAGCCCAGCGGAGGTTTGGAAAGATATTAAACGTAACCCACCAGAGCTATCGCTGGCCGTCATGATGCGGCCTTCTGAGCCTCGTGTAGTGCAACGATGTGCGGTTCAACTACATAACCGGCTCTATGAAAACATGGCGCTACGTAGCTATAACGATAGCAAAGTGGGGGTTGAGTATGACTTTAAAGACGAGTCAAAGGTGTGGGTTTACGACAGCAAAGATCGCCTTATTTGTATTGCCCAACTTAAAACTAAAAAGGCCTTTACTCATGACTCTATCGCTGAAGATCGCAAAGCAACACGAGAACGAGACCGCTTAAAACGCATACAAAGGCATCGTGATGAAGCCCAAGCTCAAGAAGCCAATGCATTTACCCATGATGAACAAATAGAAGTACTTGAAGAGTACGAGGCGCAGTACATACCCGCGCCTACGACCAACCACATTGAACTCGATATAACAGATGAAGACTACTAGCACCCACCAGTAGCCTTCACCATTTCCCGACAAGGAGCAACAAGATTATGGCAAAAGCACCGCAAACACAATTTAAACCACTTTTAATTCCGACTGAATGGCATGAGCGTTATACCGATAAAGACAAGTCAGACGTAGGCCAGATTGTTCAATGGGCCAATGACAACCAACACCAACAAGTGTGGATCGCGCGTTTGTCGCGTGTAAACGGCACCACCTTTCACCAGGTGATTAACGGTAAATACAACGCCAGCCCTCGTAAGTTTATTAACCAGGTGTTAGATGCCATCGCCACTCAAAGCAGCCGTGATGATATTAAACAGATCCCCTTTGTTAAAACCAGCGTGGCGCAGCTGGCGAACAGCGTATGCAAACGGGCTCGTACGTATAGCGCATTTGGTATTTTGCCTGGCGCAGTGGGTACCGGTAAAAGCCGTGCATTACAAGAGTATGCCGAGGCCAACCGCAATACCATTCTGGTCGAGGCCGACCCATCAATGACCGCTACGGCGCTGCTTGATGAAGTTATTGCAGAAGGTGGCATCACGTCACCCCGCGCGGGCAATAAGCAAGCCAAGTTTAGAGCCGTCATAGCCGCCCTTAAAGGCACCGACACTCTGCTGATTTTAGACGAAGCCGACACCGTAACCCCGCAAGCGCTGCACTACATTCGCCGCATACGCGATAAAGCCCAGGTGGGTATTGTGCTGGCGGGTACTCAAGAGCTGCAATCAATCATCGCCCCCGTTGGTGGTGAGTTTGACCAGATTAGAAGCCGCGTAAACTTCTGGCCCCGAACGGTGCGCAGTATTACCCGATTAGATGCCGACGCCATTATCACCAGTGCGTTTGAAGACCAGGGCGAGTTGGCGGATGACATTTTCAATGCGCTTTGGTCGTACTGCTGCGGCTCCATGCGCCTGTTAGTAGAAGCGCTAATACCGGCCATACGTGATTACGGGTTAAAGAACCACCCACTCAGCGTTGAACTCATTAAGAAAGTCGCAGAAGAAGTACTCAATCTGCACCCAGTAAAAGCCTAAGCCATAACCATAAAACGGTATCCATAAGGAATCATCATGAAAGTTGTCAACATATCTACTCAGCTCACTAACCTTAATCATTCAATTGAAGGGGCCAGCGGCAATCACGTTAACTTGATAAACCCCATGCCAAGGGATATTGAACTCACCGATATCAGTTGGGCGCTGTCCCGCATTGCTCGTTTTAATGGCCACACTATGGAAGTGCAGCCCTATAGCGTTGCTAGCCATAGCGTGTGGGTCGCCAGTTATCTCTACCTGGTAACTCAAGACCCAACGATTGCGCTGCATGGCTTGTTACATGATGCCCACGAAGCCTATACCGGTGATATTGCCCAGCCGCTCAAAAGTATCCCAGAGGTACAGGCTGCCATTAAACCTATTGAAGAACGCGTACAACGGGCGATTTATATCGCACTCGATATGCCATCTCTCACGCCAGAAATAGCGGCTTGGGTTTCACAGGCTGATGAACAGGCATTGGCTTACGAAGCACAACAATTGATGTACTCATCGGGTGAAGGCTGGAGCCTCCCGACCTTACGCCCAGAAGCGTTAAAAGTGGGCGCGCCAGAAGGTGTAAGCCCTACTAAGTCGTATCGGCAATTTCTACATATGTACAAGCTACTCAACCTAAAACTAATCGCAAATCAAGAAGAAATGAAAGGAAAAAACAATGAGCAAATCTAGTTGGTTAGACCTGGGTAAACAGTTAATCGGTGAAGGGTTGCCGCTGCTGGGTAGCATCGTATTGGGTAAGCCTGGCGAAGCATTGGGAGGCTTATTAGGCAGTGTGCTGGGCTGCGAACCCGACGACCCTAAAGCCATGGCCAAGGCTATTTCAGAAAATCCGCAACTGGTTTTAGAACTGCGTAAAGCAGAATTCAAAAACAAAGAAAAGCTGCAAGAAGTGTCGATGCTGATTGAGAAGAACAAACTGGTGGCCGATACCGCACGTATTGAAAGCGTGAATAGCACCATGCGGGTTGAATCAACTGCTAAGGGGTTAGCGGGGCTATGGCGTCCTATATGGGGCATCGTATCGGCACTCGCATTTATGACGCTGGTGGTAGCTATTGCTATTAAGTTGTTTACCGATCCGGCTGAGCTGCCGTCGGTATTAACCGCGCTAGCCAGCATGGAGTGGTTCTGGGCGATACCGTTATCAATCCTTGGGGTGGCTAGCTGGCACCGAGGTAAAGAAAAACGAATAGCAGCCGGTGAGCGCACCAGCTCACTAACGGATCTAGTGACCTCCATCAAGGGCGGTAAGCAGAATGCATGATAATCGTAAGCGTCTGTATACCTTGTTGCAGGTCGCAAACCGAGAGCTGACCCATGCCCGTGCGGGGTGGTGTGATGATGATTATCGCGCCATCTTGCAGCAATGCGGAGCAACTGAAAAAAGTGGTAAGTTCAGCGCCAGCACCATGACCAACCCACAAATAGAGCAAGCCCTTGAGCGCTTTAAGCAATTGGGCTTTAAACCCCGACGCAGCCAAACCAAAACCGCGCCCTGGCGTATGCCCCGCATTGCCAAGTTAAACGCCATGTGGTGTGCATTAGCCGATGCAAAGGTGGTGGATGATCGCAGTGAAACGGCCATGAAGGCATGGTGTAAACATCAGGTCAAAGGCCTGAATAACCTTGAATGGGCCACTAGCGAACAACTTAACAAGGCGGTTGAAATGCTTAAGCAATTTTGTCGTAGCCGAGAAGTAGAGGTTAAGTAATGGAAATAACACGGGCAGATATAGATGCCAATCGTATCAACAGCGAACTGTTACCTGAATCACTTCAGGAGCTGGGTGGCCTGATTGGATTAGGCTCAGCACTTGATCTTGCAGATGCTTACGCAGGCATTCGTCTTTACGTGCCAGGTAAAGCAACGGCTGATCATACCATTGCCCGTGTCATTGGATTCGACAACCTAAAAGTACTCTGTGCGCACTTTGGTGAAACGCCTATGAGGCTCCCAAAGATCGATAAAGCCATCAAGCAGATCAAGCGTCACCTAGTACTTGAGATGAAAGAAGACGGTAAAAGTAATAGCTGTATTGCACTCACCCTTAATTATACCGAGCGCCATGTAGAGCGCATTGTGAGTGAGCTGCGTAACGAAAACCAAATTGATTTATTTAACGAATAAGGTGAACACTATGAGCAACCAATTTGCCAAACTCTATGATTTTGAAAACGGCCAGTTACTGGTTCAATTAGTCAGCGATGATAACGCTGAATCAGCGGTACATATTACAACCGTAGTAGATGGGATCCACTTTTCATTAGCGCCCTCTCATGATGCTGAAAGTGAGTCAGACCAAGAAGGGGCTGAACAATTCTTCGCGGCGTTCAACGCTAAAAAAGCCAAACTGTTTCGTCATCACTTTGCCAGCATGTTACACGGCGAACCTGCCAAAGATGAACAGATGATTGAAAATACGTTTACTATCGATGCATTAGAACTGTTAGGCGTAGTCATTCACCAGGCGGTAAAAATGTCTCAAGAGCTGAGAGACTTTGTCGATGCAGGCGAAGAGGCAGGCAGTGATATGCGAGCGACATCAGAACTGTTAAATGAGTGGCACGCGCTGTACAAACAAGTCGGGCACATGGAGTAAGTCATGCTAAGTACTTGCCCTTGCTGTGGTGCACGTTTTTCGCTTGAGGCCATCATTAATGATGATGCGGGGCGGGAGTTAATGGCGCTACTGGCGACGCTAGATACCGATGTTTCTCGCCCATTGGTTGCTTACTTGGGGCTGTTTAGACCGCTAAAACAAGCGCTCAGTTGGCGCAGAGCGCTCAAAATTGCACATGAGGTGGTGGCGTTACAGCCACCCGAGCAACTCGCCGCCGCACTCAATGTGACATTAGATAGCCTGCGTGAAAAACAACAGCAGCCCAACTGGAAGCCGTTATCAAAACACAATTATTTAATGCGTGTTTTTGAGACGGTTGGCGTTCAACCCGCATTAGCTCAACACACCCATAAGCCTGCAACGGCATCATCAAAAACCGGACAGGCCATAGACCTTTTGGAGCAACGTAAACATGCCAGAAGCCAACAACATGATTCCTGATTGGTTTGATATTGCCATCGCCGATGGGTTGCAAAAACTCATGGCGCTGCGCCTGGACAATACGCCATCTGCCGATACCATTTTGCAAACCGCTGATGTATGGGTTGACGTGCTGTGGAAGAAACACAAATGGGGCGATGAGTTAGGGGGTGAGGCCATTAATAATGCGTTTTTAACCCTCGCTCAAAACTGCACTCGCTGGCCTTCGCCCTCTGAGTTTTCACGCTGCCTGCCTGTTCTGCCAGGCTCAACCCAAGAGCAGCTATATGGTAAAACAACCCCCGAATGGCGCGCCCACCAAAAGAAGCATATGAGCCAGCTGCTGGCTAAACTCGACCTTAACCTCCCTAAAATCCCCAGTTGACAGCTGGGGGGCTTCCCCTGTAAAACGTAAACTCCTTTCTTTCTCTATTCTACTCCCGCCGACCAATGTCGGCATGTAATCAACACCTGCGTTAATTCATCCTAGTCACATGACTATACAACGCAAACTCGACCAAATAGATACTCTGTTCATCCACTGCTCGGCAACGCCTAATGGCCGTTTTCATGATGCGGCTGATATTGATCAGTGGCATGGCGATGACCGTTTAAAAAATGGTCAACGGCCGTTTAATCGTTCCTCGCCCCTTGCAGCACACCATGCGCCGTACTTTAAACACATTGGTTATCATTTGGTGATTACCACCCATGGCGATATAGAGCTGGGTCGGCACCTCGAAGAAGTAGGCGCGCATGCATACAAACACAACATTAATTCAATTGGGCTATGCCTGGTCGGCATGGATCGCTTCACCCCCGAACAATGGTTCTCACTAAAACTCGTTGTTAAAGGCCTGCAAAGCAGGATTCCAAGTCTCAAATTCATTCGTGCTCACCATGAGGTGGCACCCCACAAAACCTGCCCTGGATACTCTGTTGCCGATTGGCTTGCCAATGATATGGAGCCATTGCCAGAGCATATTTTAACACTTGAGGAAAACTCATGAGCCAAGATATGGCGGTGCCCGAAGGGTACTTAAAAGATCACAAAGGCCGATTAATACCCATCAATATGGTTGACGATCTTGATAAAGCTAAAAGCGAGCTGGTTAAAGAAGTCGTTAAAAAGGCCAAGGTCGTTCAGGCTCAGATGAAGGCATTTAAAGCCGAGGCCATGGGGGATGTATTGGCGCTGGTTGACCTGGTTAACGAAAAATACGGCGCTAAGCTGGGGGGCAAGAAGGGCAACATCTGTTTGAGCTCCTATGACGGCCAGTACCAGGTGAAAATAGCCGTTGCAGAACACATGGTATTTGGCCCTGAACTCGATGCGGCCAAGTCTCTCATTGATGAATGTATTCATGAGTGGATGGAAGGCTCCAACGAAGCGATCAAAGTGATTGTTAACGATGCCTTTCAAACCGATAAGCAAGGCAAAGTCAGCACCTCCCGTATTCTCGGCCTGCGTAAACACAAGATTGACGATACGCGATGGGGCGAAGCAATGGATGCCATTGCAGACAGTATCAGCATCATCGACACCAAGCCCTATCTGCGCATGTATGAACGCAACAGCGCAGGTAAATACCAACCGATTCCACTCGATATCGCAGCACTATAAGGATGACTCATGACTGATGAAAAGAATAATAAAGGTGATCTGCACATCGCTGAATCACTAGGCGAAATCAGGGGGGCTTTAACCGGCATTCAAACCCTGATTCAGCAAAGTAATCACTCCACCAATCAACGGATTGATGACCTGGCTAAAAATGTTCAAGACTCAACAGCCGCGATCAATCGGCGTATTGATGACCATAAAGCCGATACTGAAAACCGGCTAGATGAGCATAGCAAGGCGATCTCTAAGTTGAACGACCAGCAACAAAACACCCGTAAAAAAGCCATGGTCACCAGTGGTGCAGGCGCTGCAATCATTACCGCTGGCGTCAAAATTATTGAAGTTATCAGTAATTCATAGGCGGGTTGTTACGTGGCATATAGTCAAGAAGTTAAAACCAAGGTTCGTAAGTCCTTCATTCAGGGCCACCCACTTAAAGCGGCGGCTGACCTGAATAGTGTGCCTTACGAAACCGTTCGAGCATGGAAGCGTAATGCCAAAGCGACGGGTGATGATTGGGATAGCGCGAAAGCGGCCATTCGAATTTCATCGAGTGGTGTGCAGGCATTAACCGCTGAGGTAATTGAAGACTTCGTATTGTTGTTTCAAACCACTATCGAAGACATTAAAAACGCAGATATTCCGGCACTGCAAAAAGCCGATGCGATTGCACGCTTGGCTGATGCTTATAACAAAACCATTAAGGCCGCTGGAGCGTCTAACCCAGAGTTATCGGCACTGTCTATTGCGATGGATGTACTGCAGCGACAAGTTGATTTTATTCGTAAGCGTTTCCCTCAGCATGTAGACGTGTTTATGGAGATTCTTGAGCCGTTTGGTGAGGAGTTATCGCGTGTCTTTGGATGACATCGATTTAAGTAAACTCACCACCAAAGAGTTTCTCAAGAAGCTCGCGAATATGGCGGCCGAACAGCGTCTATTAATAGAGGCTGAGTGTGAGGCGTTTTCGACAGACCCTGTTGCGAGTAAAGAGCGGCGTAAAAGAGCGTGGAACGATTATGCGTTCTTCTGTAATACTTATTTCCCCCATTATATCAACAGCAACCCCAGTATTTTTCATCAGTATGTACATGAAAACTTCCCTGCCAAAATTGATGCAGACAAGGGCTGTAAAGAGGCGATAGCGGCCCCTCGTGGTGAGGCAAAGTCGACGCTGTTAACTCAACTCGGTGCGCTGTGGTGCTCTATCACAGAGCGAAAGCATTTTATCGGCATCATTATGGATGCGATGGATCAGTCGATTCAGATGCTGGAAGCCATTAAAGTTGAGTTGGAGTCCAACCCTCGCCTCAAACAAGACTTCCCAGACGCATGTGGGGCGGGTCGTGTTTGGCAGGTAGGCGAAATTGTCACCGCCAACAATCGAAAAATCAAAGCCGCTGGGGCCGGTAAGAAGTTGCGAGGATGGCGCTTTGGCCCTCATCGCCCAGACCTTATTCTCTTGGATGATATAGAGAATGATGAGAACGTTCGTAAAAAAGAACAGCGCGACAAACTGCAAAAATGGATTAACAAAGCCGTATTGAAGTTGGGGCCCCCTGACGGGTCAATGGATGTTTTTTATCTCGGTACCATTCTCCATTATGACTCGGTATTGAACCGGGTTTTAAAGTCACCCACTTGGAACTCGGCACTGTTTAAAGCGATTGTGCGCTGGCCTGATCGCATGGATTTATGGCAACGCTGGGAAGAGATTTTATTCAACCAGGGCGAAGACGCAGCGGATCTATTCTACGAACAAAATAAGACCGCAATGGACGAAGGCTCAGTCGTCAGCTGGCCTGGCACACGCCCCTTATTGCTACTCATGAAAGTGCGCTCTGATGATCATCATGCATTTGATTGTGAGATGCAAAACGACCCTAGCAACGATGACGCTGCGCCGTTTAAAGACCTCACTTATTGGGTCGTTCCCTGCCGCGACTGGCTCTATTACGGAGCGTGTGACCCTTCGCTTGGTAAGAACAATAAAAGCCGTGATCCGTCCGCCATTATGGTGGGGGGCTATGACCGAGAACACGGCATTTTAGATGTGGTTGAAGCGAGTATTTGCAGGCGGGTACCCGATAAGATTATTAGCGATATTATCGAATTTCAAAAGCAATATCCGATGATCATGGCATGGGCCATTGAGACCGTTCAGTTTCAGGAGTTTTTGAAAACGGAGCTGGTTAAACGCAGTGCCAAAGAGCATCGCCATGTACCTGCCCGGGGCGTTCATCCTATTGTCGATAAAGGGCTGCGTATTGAATCGCTTCAGCCTCATGTGGCTAACGGCCTTATCCGCTTTCGTCAGAACCAGTCGGTGCTTCTTGAGCAACTCCGATTTTGGCCCGAAGCCGACCATGACGACGGCCCTGATTGCTTGCACATGCTATGGGCATTAGCCGCTAGTGGCGCAGGCGGAATGCCACGCATTTTAACCACCCAACGAGCCAGCTTTAAAACCCTTTTAAGTCACGGTTAAATTTATGAAACAAGTTAATACACAGTCAATGGCAAAGAAAATATTAAGTGCTGAACTGGCAAGCCGAGGCACCGATCCGGCGTTTTACCAGGGCCTTTCTGTACTGCCTAATCCAGATCCAATTTTGCGCCAAATGGGGCAGTCTCAACTGGCCTATGAAGCGATCATGGGTGATGCCCATGTAATGGGTGAATTGCGGACAGTTCGGGCGGGGTTATTAGGCTTTAAATTGCGCGTCGTAGGCGGTGATGACGCAGACGATGGCACACAAGAAGATCAAGCCATTGAACTCTGTAATCAGTGGCTTAAATCATCCCCAGCCCCGTTTATGACCTGGAAAGATATTGTCTGGAATATGGCCACGGCGGTGCTGTATGGTTATCGCGTTCATGAGTTAATCTGGGACTACGTCGATGGGCATTTATTGCCGACTCAAGTACTTGATCGCCCCAATAGACGGTTCCGTTTTGATGAAGCCAATAACCTGCGTTTACTCACCCGAGACCACCCGTCAACAGGGCAAGAAGTGCCGCCCTATAAGTTCTTATTAACTCGCCACATGCCATCCACAGACAACCCCTACGGGCAGGCGTTATTCTCAAGTTGCTTTTGGCCTTATACCTTTAAGCATGGCGGTTTTAAGTTCTTCTACCAGTTCTGTGAGCGGCATGGTTTGCCATGGCCAGTCGGTCGATATCCAGTCGGCACACCCGTTAATGAACAAAACGATTTACTCAGGGCGCTGCAAGATATGCTGTCGTCTGGGGTGGCGGCTATTCCTGAAGGTGACACCATTGATTTGATGACTGTCAGCAGTTCCGGTGAGCTGGCACAAGAGTCAATGATCCATCTCTGCAATCGCGAAATGTCAAAGGCGCTGACCAGCCAAACACTCGCCACCGAAATGGGTAAAGTGGGGTCTAATGCCGCCAGTAAAACCCACTTAGAGCGTTCAGAAAACGTCAATGAAAGCGATCGTAATATAGTAGAAGCCACCATCAACGAAGCGTTTGCCTGGATCACAAAATTCAACTTCGGGGATCATGTAATCCCCCCCAGAATTGAGTTCTACAAACCGAAAGAGGTGAGAAAAGAGCGGGCTGAAATATACGAAATCGCCACCCGTATTTCAGACAATGTCAGTAAGTCTGCCTTTCATAAAGAAATGAATATTCCAGAAGCGAGTGATGAAAGCGACGTGCTAAAAGCTGCCCCCACTCAACCGGCTGAGTTTTCATCTAACAGTTGCTCATGTGGCCAGCCTCACGAGTTTGCATCCAACACCAATGAAGAGCTAATCAACGTCGCCATAGAAGAAGCCGATGCGGTGATTGAAAAGAATCTAATCGACCCCGCTTTTGCCATGCTGCGAGAGTATGAAAAACAAGGCCGATCGCTTTCAGAGTTTATGGATGATTTGCCCAAACTATTCGGTCAAATGGATGACGCACAACTACAAGATGTAAACGTTCAACTCATGCAATTGGCCATGGCCGAAGGGATGAAAGACCATGCCTAGTAAGCTCAAGAAACTATCTAACCCTCAAATGGATGTAGTCGACACCATTGCTCACATATTTGTAGCAAGCGAGATGTCACGAAACGTCAAAGGCATGGAGAAATTTGAAGAAGAATTTTTAGAAAAGGGGCTGACACCAAAACAAAAACAAATCTGGAATACTCTGAATAGCCATATTCAAGGTGTTCGTAGAGACATGGTTAATGCATTAGCAAAGGAATGTTCGGATGCCTGATATCGCATTCAAAGGAGTTCCCGCAAAGGAAGCCATTGAGCATATCCGCCAAAAGATTGATATCCCCACCGAACGGTGGGATCAACTAATAGGGCCAGTGCAAGGCAAAGCATTTACCGTGTCCGGTGTTACTAAAATGCAGCTGCTCGGTGAGTTTCATCAGGCAATCCAAGATGCCTTAGATAATGGTGAAACCATTGCCCAGTTTAGAGAGAAGTTCGACCAAAGCGTTAAGCGCCATGGTTGGAGTTACAACGGCAATCGAGGCTGGCGAACCCGTGTTATTTATGACACTAACTTACGCACCGCTCACATGGCTGGCCGCTGGAAACAGATTGAGCAGAACAAGCAAAGACGGCCGTATTTAATCTATTACACCGTGGGTGATGAAGCAGTTAGAGATCAACACAGAGCTTGGCAAAGCATCGCATTACCCGTGGATGACCCGTGGTGGAATACTCACTATCCGCCCAATGGTTGGGGGTGTCGTTGTTATGTTATTACGGCTAATCAAAGACAGCTTGAAAAGTTGGGCCTCAGCGTATCAGAGTCGCCAAACATAGACCCAAAACCAAGAGAAAACAGCCGCACGGGTGAAGTCTATGGTGATGTACCCGACGGTATCGATACAGGTTGGGATTACAACGTAGGCAAAGCATGGATAGGTCCCGACCTAGCATGGGGGCAGGAATTAATGAAACTGCCAGACAACCTTAAAGAAGTCGCCTACGAAAGCATTAGTAAAGGCAACCAAGTGCGTACTGCGGGGTGGAAAACCTGGTTAAAAGAAGTAGACCAGGCACCGCACCCCAGAGGGTTGGCTCAGACAGTTGGGTTTTTAAGCCCATCAACCATAACTGCTTTGGAAGCAAAACAGATTATACCCAATAACGCCGCCATCGTTATTTATGACAACCAGCTAAACCACCTACGGGGCGATCATAAAAAGGTAGATAAAACAGGCCAACCCAAAGCCTTTCCAGAAGCGTGGCTTCAAGACTTACCCGAACGACTAAAAGACTATCAAGCCGTACTACGTCACAAAAAGACCGGCAACATCGTGTTTGTATTAAAAGAAGTCGTTGGCAGCAAACAAGGCCGTGCCGTAGTCGCGGTTAACTTCAAACACAAGAAAAGCATCATCAACAGCATAAGATCGTTAGGCGTAGTAGATGTTAGAGATCTAGGCAAAGACTATGAAGTACTTGAAGGGGCGTTGAAGTGAAAGTAGTTGGCTGAGTGGGTCGGCATGTCCCACATACATCGGCTCGCTAAAACGCTCCGATGACAGAAGCCTGTTTTCCTGCCTTCAGCCAACTATATATCCATTATAGACCATTTTTAAACAGGGTTTAAAGAATGATGAAACGAATATTGAACCTGCAGCTGATAACCAGAATAAAAACAAAGGCCCGCCGTTGGTATTGGCAGCGGGTCTATAAGCAAATGAGTCAAGGCGAAAGAAAACTAGCCTGCGCAAAGGGTATTGACCCAGAGTCGTTGATCAACCGTGGGGAGCTGTAAACATGGGCTTTAAAATCATGATGACTGGCGTTGTAATGGTTTTATTCACACAACTCATGGCTTGGATCATGCCCAAAAAAGGATATACAAATATATGGGCGGTATTGGGTTTAGTGTTTTTTGTGGGGGCACTAATGGTGCCTACGGGTCTTTTAATACGTATCTGGAACTAAACAGGAGAAGCTAAATGGGTTACGGAAACGGAATGGGCGGGGTCTTACTTTTTTTAATGGCACTGTCCGGTCTAGTTGGATGGGGCGCTATTGAAACCGTTCTTTGGCTATACGACAGCATAACAATTACTTGGAGAGGCTAAATCAATGAAACCTTCTATGAAGCACTTTAAATACGACCACCTACCAGAACACTTACAAGCCATTAGCAAACCAATAGGTGAATTGGCACAAGTAATGGACGCCAACCTACCAGAAAGCCCAGAAAAAGCAGCAGGCCTGCGTAAGCTACTAGAAGCCAAAGATTGCTTAGTTAGAGCGAATTTGGGTTAAGGTTCGGACGAATAATTTAAGGATGACTATGTTTTTTAGTTACGACAGCGCCATACGTGAAGCTAAGAGGCTTAAAGGGCTAGGGCTAAGCGTACATCTGGATAAGAAGTGGTATGGCTGGATAGTAGTTGAACGATGCCTGCACCTTGAATGGAGAGCATTAGGTTACGGAAAACGAGATCCTGATTCGGGCAAATATTTAGGCAGAGCATGTATTTGTATGAAGTGCGGCCATGAACAGCTATTCAGAAAGCCGCCAAATAATGTATTGGACTGGTAAGCGGAATGGCGCACAAAAAACTAGGTGGCTGGGTAATAAAAAACAAACTGTTTGCCCAAATCAAAATAGCCAATGAGTTGTGGTCATTCTCTCGAAAGGATGGCAGCAACCAAAAGCAAGTCCACCTCTTCTTTGTTGGGTGGTATGAGAAAGACGGGGCAGCAAAGTTATTCACGATAACTTGTTTATGGCTATCAATTCAGGTCGGTTTTTAATTAAACGGGAGTATACAAATGTCGAATGCTGTTTTTATTTTAGTTCTAGGCTTAGCCACAATCGGGTCATTCAATATTGGTTGGTACTTATGCTTGAAGTTGTGGCCAAGAAAAGATGATGTCGTTAATGTGCAATACACTTTGAGCAACGGAAAACGATACGAACTTTCATTTAAGGTTGTTCGGGGCTCATCTTTGATAAACACTTTTGAGAAGATCAGAAAGGAGGTAGGTATAAGAAAGTAGAGCTGTAGTTTT
Organism: uncultured Oleiphilaceae bacterium; assembly: GCA_913060665.1. Taxonomy (GTDB): domain Bacteria; phylum Pseudomonadota; class Gammaproteobacteria; order Pseudomonadales; family Oleiphilaceae; genus Alkalimarinus. The sequence continues at coordinate 269,968 of CAJXUY010000003.1, read as the reverse complement.
GCTGTCTTATATTTGGTTTAAATTTGCTTCAAATCTGTTTTAAGTTGTCTTTATATCCAATTTAAACTACAGTTCTCAACACTGAATCAACATAATTAAATGACATTTTCACCGGTTAATTAACGTTTTTTGTCCAGAAGTAAACGTTTTTAATATTTTCGACCAAATCATGTAAAGCCCCGTATTACGGGAGTTTCATCAGTTTTAACCCAATTTGAGATTGTCCAGAATTAAACACCCCCCCACACCAGAGGGGTGTGGTTGGTTTGGCGCTTACAAAAAATCGAAGTCCGCGCGAAGGCGGACATTGCTGGAGAGTATCAAGACTATTTATTCAGAAAGATAACTAGGATGAAAATACCAATTTCTCAGCAGTTCGTGGTGCCAAACGCATGATTGTCGGAAGGAATTTGGTTTGCCCTACCAAGACTTCATCTCTTCCTTTTTAATAGCATGCTAGGTAGCAGGCGTATCAACTAGAGGAGGGATAACTTCCGTAATTGAGATTCCGTTATCTTTTAGCTGATGGCGTAAACTTTTTAGCAAAGCTATGAATGGCTGCTTTTGCTGCTTTGGCTGCAGAGTATAATGGAGCATACCTAGCAGGGGATAATCCAACCCCTGAACTAACCAGCACAATGTTACCTTGAGTTGACCTCTTCACATGAGGCATAAAAGCGGCTACAACGTTTATAGAGCTCGTCAGATTGAGATTGATCTGGCTACTGGCATCGAATTCACCTCATTTTCCTCATTTAAATTTTACTCAGTTAAAAGGCTCTTAGGTTATTGCATAATCGAATGTGCGAACTGGATGATAAGGTCACCCTCTTGGAAAGACTTACCGTAACCGGCATACCATCGTCATATTCTGCCGTCGCCCATTGAACATATTCTTGATTAGGATCCAAAAGTCATGTCCAGCCTAAAACTGTTTTGGAATAATCCGACCTCTGTATATTCGGTTTATCCGAGCATTTTATTTCTATAAGCGTGCGGGGTAGTACCTTTAAGTCTTTTGAATGCGGTGATAAACGTCTGTGATGAGGAGTACCCAAGACGATAAGCTGTTTCATCAACTGATAAACGACAAACAAGCAAAAACTCTTCAGCAATAGCCATGCGTACGTCATCCTTTATTCCGCTAAACGATGTACCTTCTTCTATAAGGTGGCGACGTAAGGTTCGTGAAGTCATAAAAAGGTCTTTAGAGATATTTTCCATATTGGTATTAATGTCTTGCGCTAGTATATTCCGTACTTTCTTTGATATACCTATATTTGATTCATAACGCTTTAAAAGCTGTGCGCATTGTTCTTCACAGGATTTAAACACCAAGGCGTTGGATTGGGGAAAAGGTGCAAATAATATCTCTTTATCTAAGATGACTGATGCTTTATCGGAGTTAAATTCTGGCGTGACTCCAAATGCTTGTTGGTAGATTGAGATATCTTTAGGAAGGGGAAGCGGCAACCTGATTCGCTTAAGTGAGTTTGTATTGCTGATACCCACTTGTGCTGTCGCAAGAGCAGAGGCGTCTCTTTCAAGAATAAAGTGTTGAACGTCTTGAGGTACTCCGGAGACATCGACGTCAACGATAGTTTCAAACTCTGTGTCTCTCGCTTCGAACTGCGAGAATGCAAAGGTTAAATTGAAGTATCGCATCGCAACTTCTAAAGCTGCCCGCGCATGTGGGCTCGAAGCTATTGCGTACCCAAGCATGCCAAATGTTGTGTAGTGGTAACACATACCTACGCGTATACCCAAGTCTGAAACATGAGGTAAGAGAGCTTGCAAATTTCGAATAGTGCGCAGTTCTTGTTCGGCGCTTACGACTTCTTCAGGTGAATCCAAATCAGTAATTTTGATGCCTGAACCGGCAATGCATTGTTGGCGACTGACGCCATGTTTCTCTCCGAAATCCGTCAGTACCCGAACGCCCATTATATTACGGGTGAAGTTCCACTTATTCATTTCGCTACATACCTAATGATGTGCCTAACGGCAAAGCCTGCGGGCATGAATTAAAGGTTATTTCCAGCAATAAAAACTAATACCTGTGTCCGAAATTATGCATTTATTGACCTATGCAAGTATATAGGTTTTAGAGTGACTATTGCTATATTACGAGCATGTTGCAATAACAAAAAACAGCACCCTATTAAGAGAAGAGGCAATACAGTTTGCTCGATGCTACTATTGGTGAGCTAGGCGCTACTTAATCATCAATATGTATAGGTTTAGCTAGCTACCATTATTGCAGAAACGCGTGCGATTAGACGCTTGGTTTGGTAGGAAGCCGCTAATTCACGAAACCCCAGTCAGTTAAATTCTTCGCTAAGCAAGTGTCATGCTAAAGGTCTGGCACACAATGTTTGTGAAATGCTGGTGGACTTACTTGCTGATCATGGTGGTTTTCATGAGTAGAGTGTATTTAAAATATGTCGTCTGACCAGAATTTTACAATGCACTAATTAATTTAACAGGCTGTCGCTACTGGAAGGCTGGCAAGGTCAATTACTGAATACTGACAATCACTATAAGGTAGAAGCATAACTATGAGTACATGGAATTCAGATCCGTTTTTTCAATATCCAAGAAACACAGTGAAGACATCAGAAGGCGATGTTGAAATGCCTATAATGTATTATGACTCGTCACAGGTGATGGCTTTTTTCTGGGTTGACCTAGAGAAAGCAAAGCCTCTCGTTCAAGCTGATTTAGACGTTGTTAGTTTCGGCGGTAAGGCGCTCGCGGGGATTTCTTTCTATGAGTATCGCGAAACCTCTATTGGGAGTTACAACGAAGTTGGTGTCGCCATCGCCGTCCTACCTAAAGGTGCTAAAGTACCCAGATTTCCACTGCTATCGCTAATGAAAGATCTCGACAAAACGGAAATTGGCTTATATATCATCGATCTTCCTGTTACAACTCCTGCGGCGTGTGCAGCTGGAAAAGAAATTTGGGGTCTCCCAAAATTCGTCACAGGCATAGATTTCGACCTAAATAAACGGGATTTTAGTGGTACCGTATATAGCCCAGAAGGCAAAGAGCCCATAGTAAAACTTGAAGGCAGCTTTGGTCTCGGCATTCCTTGTTCGGTCATTGATTTGGCTCTTTACTCAAACTACAACGACGAAATGCTACGTGCATTAGTTAATATTCGGTCTAAAGGTAAATTGAGCTTAGCTGGTTCAATAAAAGCTACATTGGGCAACAAAAGTCATCCGATGGCTCAGCGACTTGCGTCACTAGGTATTGATAATGCAAAACCGGCTTTCTTAATTAGTACTGATCGGTTGCAGTTACGGTTGAATTCAGGTGCAATTATTTGATTTTCAGGGTGATTTTAATGATTGGAGTTACTTATCAATTAAGTACACTCCATTGGAATCCTGTGGGTAATCAATTAACCCCCCTTTGATTGCTTCGACATCGAGCTCTGCAGTAGCCGCACCACTTACCGCGATATAACCTGACAAGTTGTGGTTCTCAATCTTATATTTAACCACACCTTTGACCTTACAATCCTTTCCAAATAGTAGGCAAGGCAATATTTCCAATGTCATAACTTTGCAAGTATCAACAAAGTTAGACATGCCACGCAGTCCATCCAGCTTACCTTGATTATTGATGCAGGCTCTTACTTTTCCATTGGCCACTCGGTTAAAGATAAACGCTCCAGTAGTGCCTTTCTTTTTCTTACTGCAAAGCGCATTTCCATGTTCATCATAAATGACAGTCACTAGTTGCAGGTTGTCTGCACCCGCTTGGAGTATCCGGTCTAGCAGCTTTACGTATAAATCTGCTGTTGTTTCAGTATTCATATGTACACCTTAAATTTAGTCGCTATCTAACATTTTTCACTTATTCTGCAGTAAAGAATTCACTAATTCTGAAACGGGTAGCTCTATACCGATTTGGGCTGCTCGCTTTAGCACCGCTCCAGTAATTCCGTCCAATTCCAGAGGGCGGCCTTTCTCTTTATCAATCAGCATTGATGTCTTGATGGCGTCAAAGGTACTAATTAGCTCGAACATTTCATCAACATCCTGCTTGCTCAACGTTACATGGTCGGCATGGGCTACCGAGGCGACTTCTTGCATCATTCGATAGACATTTTTAGAGAATACTGAGTGTGAGGTGAGGCTTCTGGTATCAAGGCCGGTTAGTGCTGATAGGGGGTTAACGCCATTATTGATGAGCAACTTTCGCCATAGTTCATAGCGTATATCTGAACTGACTTGCGTGGGGATGCCTGCTTCGTTGAAAGTTTTTGCAAACGATTCAATAGCAGTAGTATAAAAAATCGATTCGCTTTTGTGGTTGGGCCAACTTCCGAAAATTATTTGCGCTGGACCTTTTGCCTCGACCTCACCTGGTTGCGTAATATGGCCTCCAATTCGAACAGCAAGGCCACCTATGGTCCTTTGACTGCCGACATATTGAGCAATCAGCAGCTCATTGTCCACTCCATTTTGCAGAGATAAAATTGGCGTTTCGCTATCCTTAAGCCAGTCTTCAAGATCTTTTAGAACATCAGCTGTCGAACCGCTTTTGACGGTTAGTAATATTATGTCGAATTGGTCGCAGCTCTTATTTTGAAGTAAATAATGTATATCGATGGCTTCCACCTGTTCGTGGAAAGAAAGGTCTTCATGTGTGACCTTTAGACCTTTTTTTCTTATCGCTTTTAGGTGCTCGCCGCGAGCTAAATAACTTACTGAATGCCCGTTAAGCTGAAGTTTTGCCCCATAGTAGCAGCCAATTCCTCCGGCTCCGATAATTAAAACGTTCAAGCGATATCTCCAATTGAGTCGTGATATGTCTGTTGGTTATATTGCTAACCAATACTACCCAGTTTAAAGGCTACCCAGATTTAGGGCTACCGGGATTTGGCTGCCAAGTTTGCTAGTTGTAAGCCAAGCTCGAAGAGTATCCATAGAGGTATAGCCAATAAGGTTTGCGAGATAACGTCAGGCGGTGTAAATAGCATTCCGGCGACGAAGCAGCCGACGACGATATAGGGCCTTTTAGCCTTCAAAGACTCCACTGTTGTGAGCCCGCTAGTGACGATGATAATTATAACGATGGGCAGTTCAAAAGCCAGCCCAAATGCAAAGAACATCTTAATTACAAAGTCCAGATAGGCGCTAATATCAGTCATGATTGCAACGCTTTCTGGCCCATGAGACGTGAAGAAGGAGAAGACTAAGGGGAATACTACGTAGTAGCTAAACGCTATTCCCGCATAAAATAGGGCTATTGATGAAGATAAAAGCGGAGTCACAAGCTTTCTTTCTTGCTTGTAGAGTGCAGGTAAGACAAAATTCCATACCTGAAATAGGATGTAGGGAACTGCTAAGAAAACAGATGCCAATAAGGCGAGCTTGAAAGGGGTTAGGAACGGAGATGCGACCTCTGTAGCAATCATTGTATTGCCAGCAGGGAGGGTGTTTAGGAGCGGCGTCGCAATGTATTCATATAAGTCGTTGGCGTAAAAGAACAATACACTGAAGAATAAGGCAACAACAATGACAGATCGAACTAGGCGTTTTCTGAGTTCGATCAAATGCTCGACCAAAGGTTGTTCGACCATCTTGGGTACAGTGTTACTCAATGTTTCGCTCACTTTACACCTACCGATACTTTTTGACTTGGGTTTTGTACAGTATAAGGAGTAGTCGCAGAATCAGTTTGAGTTTCTAGAGACCTAACTTTTTCCAGGTCGATTTTGTACTCGGGATGCTGAAAGGCTTTAACTCTTTCATGAGAAGGAGGACATTCCTTATTTTCCTCCATAATCATCGTGTCTTTAAGCGATGCCTTGAGATCATCTTCGACAGCAATCTTCTCGAACTCTCTGGAAATAGAACTTGTGAATCGTTTTACTTTGGCAATCCCGCGCCCCGCCTGTCTCGCTACGGTAGGGAGTCGCTCTGGACCGATTACGAGAAGTGCTATCACACTGATGGTCATTAGTTCTAGAAAACCAATATCAAACATGGCAGCTATCAGACTCTTTCAGTTTGCTTGGAATGGACACTCGATCCATTTTCGGTCTTAGCTTGGGTGCTCTCTAGCTGCTTGTTTTCTTCTTCACCCATGGCAGATTTAAATCCCTTAACGGCACCGCCCAGGTCACCCCCAAAGCCGCGAAGCTTTTTGGTTCCAAATACTAAGGCAACAATGACTAGTATTATGATGAGTTGAGTTGGACTAATTCCCATAATAAATATCCTCTAAATAAAAAGTGTTTTTAAATCAGTCTGTAGAAACAACCGGCCACGGCTAAATATTGTTAGTGTAGCCGGTTAACCAACCCTAAACGTTATAACCATTGAGCCCAGCTAAACGAGGGAACAAGTTATAACCATTTTTCTTAATCTTTTTGATCTTTCTTTCTGATACGCCTCTGGTCGAGTCAGGTAATGCATCTAAATCAATTAGGGACTTAGCTGTAGCTTCAACAGGTGCGAATGGGTAATCACTACCAAAAGTAATCTGATCGCTACCGACCAGGTTCAACATACCTGTGACCTGAGTATCTGAAGCAGATAGCGCTGTATCATAGTAAAGTTTGCTGAGGTAAGACTTCATGCCTTCAGGGAAGAATACTTCCTTGGCCTGAGGTACAAGTGAATCCAACAGCTCCAGTCGGTAAGCCAAGTATGGAAGCGTTGCACCCGCGTGAGCAATGATGAACTTAATATTTGGGAAACGGGTAAACGTTCCTTTCCAGATCATATTTGTCACGGCGCGCGTGGTATCAACCATAAACTCAACCGCAAAGAGAGGAACATCCAAACCTAGGTTTTCGTTGTAGCTTGACGAATGTGCATTGGGGTGAATAAATACTGTAGCGCTTCTCGCATTAAGTTCGGCAAATAATTCGTCATAGACTTCATCACCTAAAAAGACATCAGCTGCACTGGCTAGCAAGCAAACGCCATCCGCGCCCAGTGTGTCGAGTGCATAGACAGCTTCAGCTGCAGACTCTGTACCTAAGGGCTGAGGAAGAGTTGCAAAGTTACCGAACCGCGCAGGGTTATCGGCAACCACTTGCGCTGAAAATTCGTTTACTTGTCGAGCAAGGTCTGCTGCAAATACTTCAGTTCCAGGACCAAAGTAAGTACCGGGTGACGAGAGCGACAATACAGCGCTATCTATCCCGAAATAGTCCATCACCTCTAGTGATGATTCAGGTGTCCAAATGGGAAAGGCTACGCCACCCGCGCTTGTGATGCCGATGCTGGCGAGTGTGTCGACATATACTTGTGGCAACATGTGGTGATGGGTGTCAATGATACTTGATTTACTAGTATCTGCGAACACTGCACCCGAGCTTGTAGTCATTGTGGCAGCTGCTGCGGCCAAGCCAGAGAGCTCCAGAAAATTTCTTCGGCTGATATTAGACATTTGTTAACCTCATAATTTTATTATTTGAATATTTCCGCCAAACATATCTCTGTTCGACAAGGTATTTTTATTTTTTGCTTAGCGAGAGACTCACTCATATCTAAACTAACCATTAAGGTATGACGCTGAACACGAACTAAGATAGTGAAAAGGCGCCATGCTGTTTGGAGTGTGACGTGGTTAGAGTTGGAGTGTGACGTGGTTAGAATTATTCTGAATAACTGTTTCATTGAGCTTTCAAGAGAGATAGTCTACTGTTTGTTTAAGTAGTAGGCCCAAGGTGAAAAGAATGAAAAATGACACTGGTATAGTTGGGCAAGGAGAGGCCATATCATCTGAATACTTGTATGCATTGATTAAGTCAGGAGCGGGTTCAGAATTACCTATTGATATGCTACTTTATAATTCGGGGGTTAACCCTGAGTCCTACATTACGGGTTTCAAGAGTATTGGTCATATTGCTTTTCGTATTATCATTTCAAATATACTTAAACATACGACTCTGAAGGAGTTGATAAGTGGGCTTTTAAATTACGTAGATAGTCTGGATCATGGTCCGCTCTCAATTGTTATTCAGTCCAGTAAGACTTTTGAAGATGCACTAAAGGTGATCGCTTACTTCGCGGATATACGAACAGCAGGTAAGCGCTATGAAGTTGTTCAAAGGGATGGTCGGCATTGGCTCATATTGAAGGCCTTTGCTACCCCTATTGAGCCTAATGAGGAGATTGACAAGTTTATTGTAATCTCTTCTTTGTTGGGTACTGCTCAGGTGCTACAGCCTCATTTGCAGGGGCAGCAAGAGGAATCCATCGTCTCGTTTGATTTCTCTTTTGATGATGCAGAAAGTTTCATACAGTCTTTTTCTCGCAAAGGTATACGTATTTTGTTTGAGCAAGGCGAGTCATCTATTAGTTGGCCCGACGATAGCGGCTGGCAACCAAGGACGACTGACCCCAAGATCATTCGCTATGCAGAAAATCAGATTAACCAACAAAAGGTAGAGCGTAAAGAAACGGGGTTAGTCGAAGCTCGAGTCCGGTTCGAACTTTCTAAATTAGGAAAATTGAGTTTAAATTTAGAGTCAGTTGCTGAAACCTTAAACATGTCTAGCCGTAACCTTCAAAGAAAACTCACATCAGAGGGGACGAGTTTTCGGGAGATACGCACCGGAGAAATCCTAAAAAGAGCCCGTCACTCTCTTGAGTATGCTGAGATGAGTGTTGAGAGTGTTGCATCCGAGCTAGGTTATTCGCATCCGAGTAACTTTATTAAAGCATTCAAAAACTATTTTGGGTGTCTACCTTCAGACGTTCGATATTTAGGTGATAAGAAGCAGAATTGAGTTAAAGAAAAAGCCTAAATAGTTAGGCTTTTCTGCGAATATAATTCAATAGCATAAGGCTTAGTTATCTTAGTGCGGTTGCGATACAATTCAGGGTTCTGTCTATATAACTGCAAGGGGCTTATTTTGACGCGTGCATACGCCGGTGAGAATGCTGAAGTTCGAATTCAGAACCGAAGACGTAAATTGGTTGAAGCGGGGAAAAAGTGCTTTGGTACAAAGGGGTTCGCCAAGACTAAAATTAAAGATATTTGCGTAGAGGCAGACCTAACTGAGCGGTATTTCTATGAATCTTTCAGAAATAAAGAAGCTCTGTTAGGTGTCGTTTATGTGACATTGGTAGATGATATGATCGGTTCGCTAATGGCAGTTGCTGAAGAGTTTCAGGGGAGGCCGGTTGAAGCAATGCGTAACCTTTTGATAGGCTACTTTACTTTATTTCAAGATGACCCAAACAGGGCTCAAGTTCAGCTATTTGAGATACTTGGCGTAAGCGATGAATTGAATAAGGTTTATCAAGAAAAGATTAGGGAGGCGACCTTACAGATGAAAAGTATGGTTTCGAACTTTCTTCCGAGTGTGCCTGAAGATCAGCTCAATCCAATATACTTCACTGCATTCTCTGGCTCGCTTTGGCAAATAGCAAATGAATGGGTGTTATCAGGGTTCGAGCAAGATATAGAAGATTTGGTCGCGCCTCTTGAAAAAATTATTAACGCTCTGTTTCAAGTAAATTTTTAAAGAGCAACTGCTCCTACCATAAGGCTGCCTTGTTCACATGCTAACTCCCACGCTTTAGCAACAAGCCTCCATGCACATCAGGATCATAACATGACATTTTTCATTAATAGAAAGCTTTTTATGATGTGACAAGGGTTGTTGTCAGTAACTGGGTGCTTTGTTATTATGGTGAAAATACTGATTGTCAGTTACTGCCTTCACATATCAACATAGGAGCGAATAGCCATGGCTAAGCCAACAAAAATACACTTTATTTCAATGGGTGTTAGATGCTGTGGCAATTACTATGAGCCAAACGATTCGGCTAAAACGAACAAAAAAAGTAAATATTGTATTGTAATGGCTCATGGCCTAGCTGGCGTTAAGGAGATGCGGCTTGATGCATATGCCGAGATGTTCTCAAAGTCTGGATATAGAGTGTTGGTGTTTGACTATCGTCATTTTGGTGAGAGTGACGGTCTTCCAAGGCAGTTATTAGATATCAAGAGTCAACATCAAGACTGGCTCTCTGCGGTAGAGTATGTTGTTAATGAAAAGAATGTGACTATGGAAGGTATTATTCTCTGGGGGAGCTCTTTGAGCGGTGGTCATGTGATGGAGATTGCTAGTAAATTGCCTTCCATTGCTGCGGTGATTTCACAGGTTCCTCACGTTAACGGTATAGCCTCCGCGATGGCGACCGATACGCTGACGAGTTTGAGGCTAACAGGTTTGGCTATTAGAGACTATATCGGCAGCCTATTAGGTAAACCTCCCGTATATGTCTCAGCCTCGGGTCAGCCCGGAGAGCTAGCACTGATGACTGCCGCTGGAGAGGCTCATGGCTACTCAAGCCTTGTGCCTGAAAAGCTTAAGTTTGACCAGCGGGTAGCGGCTCGGTTTGTGTTGCAAATGAGTCAATACAACCCAGGTAGAAGACTAAAAGAACTTACGATGCCAACACTTGTTCAAGTTGGCTTGAAAGATGTCACGACTCCTCCAAAAGCAACGATTAAATACGCTAATAAAGCAACAAGTGCAACACTGAAAACTTATGATCTTGGCCATTTTGAGCCCTACGTTGAGCCGGCTTTCTCTAAGTTTGTTGCTGACCAAATTTCATTTCTTGATAAAGTTACCAACTCAAGCCCAGATACTCTGGATTAAATAGCGATACAATATTGTATTGGGATTATTTTAAATAAATACTTGTAGGTTGAGGTCAGAAAGTCATGAATAAGTCAATTTTTATCACGGGCGCTGGTGCAGGGATCGGGAAATCTGCAGCGTTATTGTTTGCAAAGAAAGGGTGGTTTGTACACGCAACTGATATCAGTCAGGAAAGTTTGGAAGCACTTAAAGCTGAGCTAGGTAATGAACATAGTTATTCTCAGCTTGACGTTACATGTAGCGATAGCATTAAGGCTGCATTGGAAACCTGTACAGCAAAGACTAACGGTAGCATTAACGTAGTTCTAAATAATGCAGGTATTGCATTTATCGATAACTTTGAATCCTTATCTCTGGATAAGCATTTAGCTGTGACAAATGTAAATGTAGCGGGTGTTTTGAGCGTGACCTACCTAGCCAAGCCTTATTTAGATCGGGCTGGTGAGTCAGTATTAATTAATATGTGCTCAGCATCGTCAAATTATGGAGTCCCAAGTGAAGCAACTTACTCCGCAAGTAAATTTTGGGTTAAGGGTTTTACAGAAGCGCTAAATATTGAATGGGAAAGGCACGGCGTGCATGTGTGCGATATTCTTCCCAATTTTGTAGCTACACCGATGATGGAGAAATGTGATGGAGACATTGTTCAAAACGTTGGTATTAGCTTGACCGCAGAAGATGTTTCTAAAACAATTTGGAAAGCTGCTAATAATAGAAGAAAGGTGCACTGGCATGTTGACACGCTCAAATACAATTGCGCTCGGATAATTACTAATATGCTTCCCTATGTAGCAAAAAGATCAATTATGAAAAAAGTGGCTGGCTACTAAGGTCACACTTATGATATGAAACATACTCGAGGAATATGACTAACCCATCTAAATATAAACCAAAGCTTGAATCCATTATAGGCGAGTGGATGCCTAACGTATTCTACGATAAATTCAGGTTTATCTTCATCGTCTCAAATGTATCGGTAGTATGCGGTGGAAGCGAACCTGAGCACACTTTTTCTTGTGTGAAGAGGGTTTACAGGTTTATATGACGTATAGGACGCACTAAATGGAATACCGAAAACTAGGGAAAACTGATCTTGATATTAGCCTTATAGGCTTAGGGACAATGACCTGGGGGTGGCAAAACACACAGACCGAAGGGTTTGAGCAGATGGATTATGCATTAGAGCAGGGTGTCAATTTCTTTGATACTGCTGAAATGTATGCCATTCCGCCTAGTGAGGATCATTTCGGTACCACGGAAGCGATTATAGGTAATTGGTTCGCTGCGAGATCAAATCGAGACAAGGTGATTTTAGCATCAAAGATTACCGGGCCAGGTTTTGCTTGGTTAAGAGAAGGTAGTAACCGTATTAACAAGGTGAATATTTTAGATGCAGTTGAAGGTAGTTTAGCGAGATTAAAAACGGATTATATCGACCTTTATCAATTGCATTGGCCTAATAGAGGTTCATACCATTTTGGTAAAACTTGGGGGTTTTCGCCCGATTTTGATGTAAAGGCCGAAGAAGATAATTTTTTAGAGGTATTACAGACCCTACAAGGCCTAATTACAGAGGGTAAAATTCGACATATAGGATTGTCGAACGAAACGGCTTGGGGTATGAGTAAGTGGTTACAGCTAGCTGAGCGAGATGGTTTGCCACGCGTGGCATCGATACAGAATGAGTATTCGCTACTTTGCCGCCATTTTGAGCCTGATCTAAGCGAGATTGCGCTTCATGAATCTTGTGGTTTATTAGCATGGTCGCCATTAGCGCGGGGTATCCTAAGTGGAAAGTACTTGAATGGTGCGAAGCCTAAAGGGGCGAGATTGACGCTCGAAACGCGGCCTGAGCATCGTGTTGGCGAAGCTGTTAATGCAGCGACAGAGCAGTATGTTGAACTCGCTCGAGCTAATAATTTAGACCCATGTCAGATGGCATTGGCGTTTGTTAATAGTCGTCCATTTGTCAGTTCAAATTTAATCGGTGCAACGACAATGGAGCAATTAAAATCTAATATTGATTCTATTTCAGTGACACTGTCAGAAGACGTGCTAGCAGGCATAGAGCGTATTAGACGCACGTTGCCATTGCCATTTTAAACCTTGTCTCTACGTCGGTTTGGTAGGCCTGATTTAAAACTTGAGGGTCTGCCATTCGCGAAATAATATACTATAAAAATTCTGCATATCGACCAAGACATGATAAGCTTGCGCTGTCGTTTTCTCAGGTAAAATAAACAGATGAGTTATCAGGTTCTCGCAAGAAAGTGGCGCCCCCAGAGCTTTAAAGAAATGGTTGGGCAAGAGCATGTGCTTAAAGCGTTGATTCACTCGCTTGATCAGCAAAGATTGCATCATGCTTATTTATTTACTGGCACCCGAGGTGTCGGTAAAACCACTATCGGCCGGATATTGGCTAAATGCCTTAATTGCGAAACCGGGATAACCTCGGTTCCTTGTGGCCAATGTGATGCCTGTAGAGAAATCACTGAAGGCCGGTTTGTAGATCTAATTGAAATAGATGCCGCTTCGCGTACTAAAGTTGAGGATATGCGCGAGCTTCTGGATAATGTTCAGTATTCTCCGACAAGAGGGCGGTTTAAGGTGTACCTGATTGATGAGGTGCATATGCTTTCATCCTCCAGTTTTAATGCGTTACTTAAGACGTTAGAAGAGCCCCCTGAGCATGTAAAGTTTCTGTTTGCGACTACCGACCCCCAAAAACTTCCCGTTACTATTTTATCAAGATGTCTTCAGTTTAACTTGAAGAACATGCCTCCCGAACGAATTGTAGGCCACCTCAAAAACGTATTGGGGCAAGAGAAAATTGAATTTGAAGATAGTGCACTGTGGCTGCTAGCTCGGTCAGCAGATGGCAGTATGCGAGATGCGTTAAGTTTGACCGATCAAGCGATCGCCTATGGTAATCATACGTTAGCAGAACGAGAAGTCAGTGCGATGCTGGGCTCGATAGACCAAAAACAGGTTTATCGTATTATTGAAGCTGTTGCGAACTTAAATGCGAGCCATGTGCTGCAAGAGGTTGCTGCGCTGTCTGAATATTCTCCAGACTATAGTGCTGTTCTAGCCAATGTTATTTCGGTGTTGCATAGGGTCGCGGTTGAGCAGGCCGTTCCAGGCAGCACCGATAATTCGATGGGCGACCAAGTTCAAGTGATAGAGCTTGCAAACGCATTGTCTGCTGAAGATGTGCAACTGTTTTATCAGGTAGCATTAGTGGGGCGAAGTGATTTACCTATATCACCTGACCAGCGTGCAGGTATAGAAATGGTACTGCTGCGAATGCTAGCTTTTCAGCCCAATGTTGACCACAACATCCCAAAACTACAGTTAACAACTCATAGTACTACTGCAGCCAGCCAGCCCTCTGACAATGATGGTGATGCGCAAACGCCAGAAACAGCGACAGCATCAGTAGATAGCGGCTTAGGTAATGATACTGGTGTAGTAGCTGATACTGGTGCAGTGCCTACGCCTGTGGTGGTCGAATCTGCACACTTGGTAGCCGATACTCCGCCTTGGGATACCAATACGCCTGAAGAAATGTTGATTTCACCGTCACCGGAGTTAGCTGCATCTACTAAGCCTGCCCCAAGGGTTGAAATTACTCAGGCCCCACCAGAGGGGCACCCAGCACTTGAAGGGTTTAGTGGTGCGAACGCCTATGATGAACGTTATGTTCAGGCACAGACTGATGATAGTGAATCTGATGAAGAGGTAGTGGTTGAGCAAGGTGACTCTACTGCTCAAAAAAAAACCGTTGAACTTGACATAGCTATTGATAGTATTGCTGTTGATGACAACAGTGGATCAAATGATGACTCTGATTATGAAAATCAGTCGAACTCCATAGCAGAGCTAAACCGTGAGGCTCGTACAGCTGAAGAAAGCCAGATAACTGTAGAAGAAGTGGCTCCTGTATCTTGTGATATTACTGCATTCCTACCGATGGACAACCCTTGGCCACATATATTGCCTTTGCTTAACCTAACAGGCATGACACAAAATCTTGCAGCGAATACTAGCTTAAATCTAGAGAAGAATAGGGCAGAGCTATGTGCAGCAGAAGGAAATTTTAAACTGTTAACCGGTACGCATAAGTCACGTATTGTTGCAGCGTTCAAGTTGTTGTTTGGTGAGAGCTATAATGTAGATTTTTTACAGGGTAGATCAGAAATTGAAACACCGGCTGAGTGGAAGGGACGCAAGAAAGCGGAGCGCTTGGCGTTAGCGATCTCCTCAATTGAGACTGATCCAAATGTTGTAACCCTTGTAAATAGGTTCGATGCAACCATATTAACGTCAACAGTAGAGCCTTTGGATTGAAGCAAGCGTGTCGCAAAGGCCTTTAAACCAAAAAGTAATTACAGAAGTATGAGGTTGTTATGATGAAAGGTGGAATGGGTGAGCTGATGAAACAAGCTCAAAAAATGCAGGAACAGTTTCAAAAAACACAAGAAGAGCTAGCTAATGCAGAAGTTCACGGTGAATCCGGTGCCGGCATGGTTAAGGTCGTGATGACGGGGCGGCATGACGTCAAAAAAGTCACCATTGACCCTTCTTTGATGCAAGAAGAGAAAGAGCTGTTAGAAGACTTATTGGCTGCGGCTGTAAATGATGCGGTTAGAAAGATTGAAGAAAGTAGTAAAAGTAAGCTTTCGGGTATGACTGCTGGAATGGAAATGCCACCTGGTTTCAAAATGCCATTTTAACCTCTTTTACCCTTTAGTGACTGATACGTAATATGGTTGGTGTATCAGTCTGCTGGTTAAACTAAGTCTCCCTTACATATGATGTTATATTTATGAGCTTTAGCCCTCTTGTCGATGAACTCATTGAATCGCTTCGCTGCCTTCCTGGAGTTGGGCATAAATCTGCCCAACGTATGGCCTTACAGTTACTAGAGCGAGATCGAGATGGCGCGATACGTTTGTCGAATGCGCTGAGTGAATCTGTTGTAGGGGTGGGCCGGTGTCAGAAATGTCAAAACCTAACCGAAGTTGACGTTTGTAAGTTATGTTCGGATGAGCGTCGCAACAATGGTCAGCTATGTATCGTTGAAACTCCGTCGGACTTGTTAGCGCTGGAATTATCAAATACATTTGGGGGGCGATACTTTGTATTGATGGGGCACCTATCGCCTATTGATGGCATTGGGCCTGAAGAAATAGGGCTTGATAAGTTAATGAGGTTGGTGTTCGAAGCCTCAATTAAAGAAGTTATTCTAGCGACAAACTCAACCATCGAAGGTGATGCAACTGCATTTTATATAGCTGACTTGTTAGAAGGTCAAGATGTATTAGTGACGCGCATTGCACATGGTATCCCGGTGGGTGGGCAATTAGGGTATGTCGATGGCGGCACGCTGGGTCATGCATTAACAGGACGTAAACCAATTGATAGCTAAACAAGGCAGAACTAATATATGACTAACTTTGGGTGCTCATTTAAGGTGGAAATGATCAGTGACCTCAGTCGCCTACAAAAAAAGTTAGCCTATTGGGAGTGCTTGCCATTCATCGCTATTGATACCGAATTTGTGCGAGTAGACACATTCTACCCCAAGGCAGGATTGATACAGGTTGCAGATGATACGGGAATCTTTTTGATTGATCCGCTTGATATTGATGACCTAACGGTTCTTAAGCCTTTACTCGTAGGTGATACTATTAAGGTGATGCACTCTATGAGTGAGGATGTCGTATTGTTTCAGACGATATCAGGCTGTATGCCACAAAATATTTTTGATACCCAGATTGCTTGTGCTTTGTTAGGTCAGGGTATTTCTGTTGGCTACCAAAAGTTTATCGAGCTTTATTTGGGTTTACTCATTGATAAGGGGGAGACCCGGTCAGATTGGTTAAAACGCCCCCTTACTGACTCACAGCTTGAGTATGCAGCAAAAGATGTACACTATTTATATCAAGTCTATCCGCAGCTAGTCTCTCAACTAGAACAACGAAACCTATCAGGAGTTGTTCAGCAGGAATGTTCCTTGATAAACCAAGGTATGACAGATACTGATGTCGATATGGATCGCTATTATCTGAAGCTAAGAGGGGCATCAAAGTTTCCAGTTGAAAAACAGGTGTTGTTGAAAAAACTATCATCCTGGAGGGAGCGCGAAGCGCGGAATAGGGATAAACCAAGAGGCCGGGTTATAAGCGATAAGCAGCTTCTTGATTTTGTAGATAGAATGCCAAAAAGTGTTAATGCATTACAGGCGAGCAGCATTCTTAATCCAGGTCAGTGTCGAAAATATGGTGAAGACCTTGTATCACTGATTAATAGCCCTGTCCAAGTCTGCTCAAACTTTGAGCTGATACCTCGCTCATTAAGCGGTCAAAAATTAGATTATTATCGAGCGTTAAAAAAAGCATCTGAATCAATAGCGAACGAATGGAATATTGCACCGGAGCTGTTAGGAAGAAAGCGGTTGTTAGAGCATTACATTACGCTGCTGTTTGCAGAAAGAAACAAGCAACGCTCGGATCAACTGCCTGAAGAGTTTGGTCCGTGGCGAATTAAACTGTTAAAAGCCCCTTTTGAAAAAATTGCTGAGAGTACCTTTAATGTCTGATCGTCTAGTGTGTTCTGTTTATAAAAGCTCAAAAAAATCAGAGATGTACGTTTATATTGATAAAAAAAATGGGCTAGATGTTTTGCCGGAAGACTTGCTGGTTTTTTTCGGTACCCCTATTCATGTGTTCGATATGCTATTAACGGCTGAAAAAAAACTGTCTCGTGTTGACGCTTCTAAGGTGTTATCTGAAATAGCTGAAAAGGGCTTTTTACTACAAATGCCCCCTGTTGAAGAAAACTACCTGCCCGGTTTTGTTGAATTTAATAAAAAATTAAAAGACGCTGAAGACTAAGCTTTATGATTGCGCAGGTCTCACCTTATTGGTTAGTTAAAACGCTCCCTGAAATGTCAAAGGAAGAATGGGAGTCGTTGTGTGACGGGTGTGGGAAGTGCTGTCTACAGAAGCTTGAAGATGAAGATACGGGTGACCTTTACTACACCGACTTGGCTTGTCGGTATTTAGACCATCAAAATTGCCGCTGTAAATCATATGAAAATAGACAGGAGAAAGTAGAAAACTGCATTTCATTGAGCCTCAGGCGCCTTGATGAGTTTGCCTGGTTGCCATCGAGCTGTGCTTATCGTCTATTGCTCGAAGGTAAACCTCTGCCAGAATGGCATCCATTGGTAACTGGAAGCTCGAACTCGGTTCATATGTCAGGAAGCTCAGTTAGAGGCAAAGTGGTTTGTGAAACTGAGGTTCCTGAGGCGCAGTGGGAAGATCACCTTATCGACCATATTACAATTGACTAGCTGGCGCGTTATCGGTTGGGTCAGTCTGGGCGATTTAGCTTTTTGTACTTCCTTTAACTGCATAAGTATTAGGGTTCGAGAATTGGCTAAGTTCTAGTGTTGGGCTCAGAGGAGGGGAAGAGGCAGGTAGATCAATACTGATTAGGTTTATAGAATGTGGCTTCAGGGTTATATACGCACTTTTATGGTTATTGAATATCTCCTCTTGCCAAACCATTTGTTCAGCTTCAGTCTTAGAAAAGTAGTTGTTTGTTGTAAGAGTCGTAACATTGATGTTTTGTCCAGTAAAAGCATGATCTGACGTTAATGATAGGTTCACGGGCTTGACTGGGTGCTTATTAATAACCCATAGTTTCAATAGCGAACTTTCTAAACCCTTTTCTGAGATTGATCCAAGCGCAGATATATAATTTACCTCATTTTGAGGCGCAATAGCGCCGGTGCCAATAATATCAAATGAAGGGCTGTTGACCTTGGTTTCAACATGTTTGCCCTCCAGCATTTCGTGAAACTTTGCCAACACTTTAAAGGAGGCCCGCTCACCACCAGTTTGATCAATAGCACCAAACTCCCAGTTTCCGGTTAAAGACCAAAAATTGGCCATTAATATATTGGGCTCCTGGGATAACATGGTGAGTAAATCTGCTATATACATGGCGCCTGCTAATGTTTGAATATACCCGTCGGTCTCACCTTTCCCGATTGAAAACATCGAATTCAGTTCAGTGATAGCGATGGGTATAGATGGTTCATTTCTCAATGAGGAAAGTTGCAGCCTGGTTCGACTAAGGTCTTTTTTCACCACGTGAATCGCTGCCATTAGCGCCAGGTATATTTGCTCCTTACTTGTCGGTATCGTATCCCAGAAAAAGGGAAAATAGGTATTGTGAAGGGATACAAAGTCTATTTTACCTGAGAAGCCTTTAAGGACTTCAGTATTAAAGCCCGGCATAGGAGTAACAGGCACACCATCAAAGTCATCGCTTCGAAGGGGAATTCCAATTTTTAAAGAGGGGTCGATGGCCCTCAACTGCGAAACGAGTATGCTGGCTCTTTTGGCATATTCTTGTGGTGTGATGGCTAAGCTTTTTTGATTATCATCTATTAAATAGGGTTCGTTGCCTATTTCGACAAAGTCGACTTTTGGCAACAAAGTGTCATCGCTGACTAATCGGTCTATATTTATTGCCTTTATCCATGCAGTGACTTCCTCAGGAGGAGCGGTGACAATATTGACTGTTAACAAGGGTTCTGCACCGACCAAGTGACACAGCCGTAGAAACTCTTCAGTTCCAAATAGAACAGTATCTTCTCCATCTTGGTGAAAAAAGCTCAGTTTTTTTCTATCTTTAAGTTCTCCCATACCGTTTTCCCAGTGGTATAGGTCTGATAATGACCCGCCTGGGTACCTAAGTACAGAGGGACTTAACGCTTTTACTTTCTCAAGTATGCTGGGGGAGAACTCAGTGCTGTCTGGTAACAATAACTCGTCACCTCGATCAACCCATTGAGTGTTGTTTCCAAGTAGGCGTTTATTGGTCGAATTTGTTTGAGCTAGGTTAACCGTAATTGAAGCCTGGTATGGAGATGTGTCAGATGCTAAGGGCTGGTAGGGTACATTGGTATTACTGTGGGCTTCACTAATAATTAAGGATAATATGAAAAAAAAAGATGCTATCGTGTTTCGGGTTTGTTGAATGGCATGATTGATCGCGCTCATTGGTTCGTCACTCCTGTTTGGTGCGTATGCTATCAAGCTTGAATCTTCGAACAATATCTTTTTATTTTTCTTGCTGGCTTCTGGTTAGAAGCAAATCATCTTATCTTTAAATAATGACCAAGTTAAATATAGTCGGAGTTTAGGCTGCAAGCATCACCTTATGCTAAGTAATTTTTATAAAAGATTAATTTTCAATCAAGCTGTCATATGCGGGTGATTGGGCTGTGTTATTTTATGTGTCTAGGAGGGCAATAGGGCTACTAATTTAAGGTTACGTAATGTAACATAATGTTAAGTTGTGTTATGGTGACGTTGAAGTTATCTGCTGGCCTAATAATTGCTTTTCAAAGTAAGGCGTAAGGATCACGAACTCAATTTCACTCTAGGATGGGAGACGCAGGATTAAAATTCTTCATATCGATCCCGATGATATCGATAACCCGATGAGTGGAGGTGGGCCTCGGCGCAACTTTGAAATTTATCGGCGTTTATCTCATAAGCATGAAATAACAGTGCTGACGCCCACTTTTGAAGGTTCTACTCAAGAATTGGTTCGTGATAATGTGCGTTATATACGCTTAGGGCGAAAGGTGCGGAACCACGGCTCCTCTCACCATATTACGTTTTTTTTTAGTTTGCCTAGGGCTATCCGCCAGTTTGATTATGATTTGTTAGTTGAGGACTTTATGCCGCCAGCATCGGCGACTTTAAACCCTCTTTTTTCAAAGGCACCCACTATAGCGTCTGTTCAGTGGTTTTTTGCAGAGGCGCTATCCAAACAATATAAACTGCCGTTTTTTATAGGCGAGCGCTATGGTGTGAAGCTATATAAGCATTTTATTGTGCTCACTGATTCTATGAAAAATACCATCAAGCAACGGAACCAGCGGGCTGACTCGGTTGTTATCCCAAATGGTGTTGATAATCACTTTTTTGAGTGTGATGCGCATTTTGGCAGCTATATACTGTATGTGGGTAGAGTCGATGTAAATCAGAAGGGGGTTGATTTACTCCTTCATGCTTATGCCAAGATCCCAAAAGACCAGCGAATTCCACTGGTTCTAGCCGGACACAGCTTTCAAACGTCACAAATAAACGAATTAGCGCGTACACTAGGCATTGATAACGATCTATCAATGCCTGGTAAAGTCGGGGGTGGGGCGCTTTACTCTCTTGTGCAGTCGTGTAGATTTGTATGCGTTCCTTCTAGGGAAGAAACCTTTGGTATGGTGATTACTGAAGCCTGCGCAGCGGGTAAGAATGTGGTGCTGTTTGATAAAGCGCCTATGAATGAAGTGGCCTCCAGTCGGTGTGTAAAAGTCCCGCCTTTTGATGTTGAACAATACTCTAATGGCATGCTTCAGTTGCTTGAACGAAGTCATAACGATCTTTTAGACGATTCGAAAATTAATAAGTTGTGGGCCAGTCAATATCGCTGGGATGAGATTGCCGTTCAGCAAGATAAATATTACGAGTCTGTGGTTAAGAAGGATTATATCGTATGAATGCCAATATGCGCCTTTCTGTGATAGTAGTGAATTGGAATGTAAAAGACTTATTGCATGCGTGCCTGGAAAGCCTCTACCGCGAAACCTCTTTGCCTTTAGAACAGTTTGAGATATTTGTAGTTGATAATGACTCCTCTGATGGCAGTGTTGAGATGGTTAGAGAGAGCTTTCCACGTGTTCACCTTGTTGCAAATAAAGAAAATGTAGGGTTTGGGAGAGCCAATAACCAAGTATTAGATCGTTGTAAGGGTGAATATATTCTGCTCTTTAACCCAGATGCAATGCTGATTGATGATGGGATTGATCGTTTGCTGACTCATGCTGATATGCACCAAGATGTAGCAATTTGGGGGGCGAGGCTCCTCAATATTGACCACTCTCTGCAGCGGTGGACGGGAGGTGCTTTCCCTAATATTAAAAATATTGCAGGCCATTATTTGTTTATTACTCGCTTACTGTCATATTTTGGTAAGACTCAATCATTATACCTTGAGACTGATGTAGAAACCGATGTAGATGTCGATTGGGTTTCGGGCGCCTGCATGCTGCTGCGAAAAGAGGCATTGGATAACAAGTTATTTAACGACGACTTCTTCATGTACGGTGAAGATATGGAGTTGTGTCATCGTGTAAAAAACAATGCATGGAGAGTTGTTTATACGCCAATGGCATCCGTTGTGCATGTTCAGGGTGCCAGCATGAAAAGCCAAGAGGGCGATATTTTATTAAGTTCTCTTAAAGGTTTGCGTTCTTTTTATACGCTACTTCACGGAAAGAATCGGGTTTGGTTAGTAGACTTTATTACTATTTTGGGCTTTGGAATTCGCTGGTTGTTATATAGTGTACTTGGGTTGTTGACCCGTAAACCACATTTCGCCGAAAAAGCTGCGTCAAGTTTGAGTTATATTCGAATTACGCAAAAGATAGTTCGGCAAGATCGGCAATTAAATAACCTATGAATAATGACTAAATAGTGTAGATCAATATGAAAGTAGGGATAGACATTCACTCTGTAGGGAAACAACAGACAGGGAATGAAACATATATTCGCAATTTAGTGAGTAACTTAATCGGCCTAGGCGGCGATAACGCTGATTATCATTTGTTTTATACCCACGACGATCAAATGGATGTTAATGGACAAGTTCCACAGACTCGTATTTGTCCTCATCAATCAGTGTTTAGAATTCCATTTGTTTTTCCGTACCAATTGCGTAAACAAAAAGTCGATGTGGCACACTTCCAATATGTTATACCACCCGTTATGAAGTGCCCTGCAGTTGTGATGATTCATGATATCTCTTATGAATATCATCCAGAGTATTTTAATCCACTTGAATGTAAGCGGATGAAGATGTTGATCCCGTTTTCTGCCCATAAGAGTAAACATATTTTGACCGTGTCTGAATATTCAAAACAGCAGATAATGCAAAGATACAATATTCCTGATGATAAAATAACGGTTACTTATAACGGAGTCAGTGAGTCGTTTCGCGTATTACCTGATGGTACTGAAACGTATCGCCGTCTATCTCGGTTTGGCTTTAAAAAGCCATTTATTTTAGCTGTCGGAAACCTTCAGCCTAGGAAAAACATAGAGCGACTTATTCGTGCTTATTCAAAACTGCGATCTTCCGGCAAGATAGATTTGGATCTTGTGTTGGTGGGGCAGGTCAGATGGGGTGGTAAAGCAATATTTGATGAGGTTGAGTCGTTGGGGGTCAAAAACAACATCCACATAACGGGGTATGTTTCAGATGAAGAGTTGGTAGCGCTTTATAATAAGGCAACTCTATTTGCTTACCCTTCATTATATGAAGGGTTTGGTCTTCCTCTAATAGAAGCGATGGCTTGCGGTACACCGGTAATAAGCTCCAACGCATCTTGCATGCCAGAGGTGGGTGGCAGCGCAGCACATTATATAGACCCATATAGTGAGGGGGGGATGATGGATGCCCTAGAGCTAGTTGCTAATAGTGCGAGTGTGCGGGAGCAATTGATACAGAAAGGATTTGAGCGTGCCTCCGATTTTAACTGGAAAAGCACGGCTGAAAAAACGTTGAGAGTGTTTGAAGAGGTTGTTGCGTAATGTTAAAACCGATAAAGCAGAGGGTGTCAGGCTTTGGTACGATGATGGACGGTCAAGTTGAGGAGCTGTTTAACTCTACAACTGATGAGTACGCAAATGATCAATCCGAAGTGAATGTAGGTAAGACACATGACTATATCGTACCTTATTTAAAAAAATATAAGGCGAACAAAGTGGTTGATATAGGTTGTGGTGTTGGCACGATGGTAGACACAATAGCAAAGGAAGGTTATGAGTCGTATGGCGTTGACCTTGTTACGCTGAGCCGGTATTGGGAAAAGTTAGACCTTGATAGGGGGCGGTTTTTCTTAGCTGACCCTTATCGCTTTGAGCTTCCTTTTGAAAACGATAGTATTGATTTTGTTTTCACGCTGGGCGTAATTGAACACGTCGGTACTTCAAATGGTCATTCCGACCGCTTGCCAAATTATCATGAAATTCGTAAGGAGTGGTTGCGAGAGGTGTTTCGTATCGTCAAACCTGGCGGCCGCATGTTAATTGGTGGCCCAAACCGCAACTTCCCAATTGATACCGCCCATGGGCCTGATACTCGCTGTTCAGCTCTTGAGCAGAGGTTGACAGATAGAGTGGGTGCGACAGTCCACAAAACCTGGGGAGACAACTTTCTGTGGGGATACCCCGATATTCATCGGTACTTAGAGGGTTTGCTTTATTCAATGCAAGGTCAGAGTGTTGAAGGTTTGGTTCACTTCTCTCGTGTACCTGGTCCATTCAGAAAGCTAGCGGAGCTGTATGTAAAACATCTACCCAAAGGTCTTCTGGCTACTGGGTTTAATCCTTGGATGATGGCGTTGGTTGAGAAACATAAATGATTTTGTTTACAAAAAGTGATTTGATGAAAATAGTAGATGTTTTTAATCTGGTCTTTTGGCGTTCAGTGCTTGTTTTGGTGATGGTAACCACATCGGCATGTAAAGAGGGCGGACTTCACGCCGCATCGGCGTATACCGCGTTGCCGAAAGATGCATCTCCATATCAAGCGACGGTTTCGATTGACCTCGCTGAGACGTTTCCGACCAACAAGCGGTTATTGGGAAATAATATACAATGGGTTGATCGAGGTGATGAACTATTAAAAAAAGGATCTACTGAGTTTTCACCTCTCATGCTGGATAAGGTCCTTGAGCTGCAGCCTACTGTATTACGATACCCTGGTGGGTCATTATCCGATTTATATCGTTGGAAGCACGGGATGGGGCGAGCTGAAAAGCGTAAAAAATCCAGTCGTTTTCACGGTAATGGTGATGACACCATCATGTTTGGCACGCAAGAGTTCTTAAGGTTATGCCAGTTGACGGGGGCTGAACCACTGCTCACGGCTAACGTCATTACGGCGCCTCCGGAGGAAACACTTGACTGGATAAAGAAAATAAATTTCGAACGCGTTACCTATAAAGGCGAACCTCTTCCTAAGGTAGAATTTTTGGAAGTCGGTAATGAACCATATCTAATTGATGATAATAAAAAGGAATTGGCGATAACGGCAAAAGAATATGCTAAAAGAGCGAGTTCTTTGGTTGCTAAGTTAAGAAAGCTAGATCCTACGGTAAAAGTCGGGATTCCTTTACGCAGTGATGACTTTGATGGCATGCCTGTTACCCCTTTGCCCGGCTTCAATAAAGAGGTACTTGAAGGGTATTCTGAACAAATTGATTTTGTGGCGTTACATAATACCTATTTTCCATTTATTTGGGCTGATTTGCCATCTAATGAAGAGCAAATGTACTTGGCAACGATGGCTGCATCCAATGTCGTCAGCAAGGATCTTGAACGAACCCGCCAACAGTTAAAACAGTTTCGGGAAGAAAAAAATATCCCAATTGCAATTACTGAAATGAATTCGATGTTTTCAATAGGGCAGGGGAAGTCTGATGAGTATATCCAATCTTTAACGGGGGCTATGTATATCGCTGACTTGTTAAGCCTGTTATCTAAAGAGCCTGATATTTTGATGGCTAATTTCTGGTCGTTAACCGGAAATTGGCAATTTGGCGCAATTGATCAATCAGGGCGTGAACGAGCGCCATATAAAGTGTTAAAAAAATTCCATGAAATGCTTGATGGCTCCCATGTCAATACTGTGATTACAGGCCCATCATTCGATATTGTGCAAACGGGAATTCTAACAGAGCAGCAAGGTGTGAGTTACCTTTCTGTGCTCGGCTCAATAGTCGATGGGGGGGTAGACGGAAAGTTAGTGAACTTATGGATAGTTAATAAACATCCTTTAAGAGCGGCAAATCTATCCCTTTCTATGGGTAAGAATAAACTTGTCAAAAGTATCACTAAAGAAACATTAACTGCCAAAAAATACTTTTCTGTGGCGCAAGCTAAGGCAATGAACTGGACAAACAAGGTGGTTCAAGAGAACGATGAGCCTGTGGTGCTTGAGCCTCATTCGATCAACTTAATTACGGTGAGAATGTGACAATGAGTGCTGCCAATCAGTTATTGCAAGAAGAAATTAATCAATTACTCAACGGTCGAGAGAATCTCAGGGTATTAGAAGCTGGGTGTGGTTCAGTAAGCCATATTAAGATTCCAAATTCGGGAGAGTTAGTTGGGATAGATATTTCCGAGAAACAGTTGCAGAGAAATGAAAAACTATCTGAAAAAATTGTGGGCGACTTACAGACCTACCCACTTGGTAAAAATCAATATGACGTTATTGTCTCATGGGATGTATTAGAACATTTGGATAACCCCAAAGACGCACTAAATAACTTATTTGAATCAGTTGCCGACAAAGGGATTATTGTTTTAGCAGCGCCTAATATTGTATCGATTAAGGGGGTGGTTACTAAACTATTGTCTCACTCGATGCAGGTGGCATTTTATCGTTATGTGATTGGTGATAAAAGGGCTGGAATTGATGATCAAGGTCCTTTCAAAACCTATTTAAGAAAGGCTATGTGGCCTGATCAAGTTAAAAAGGCTGCATTGGAAAAAGGACTGATAGTTCCTTATATGAATAAGTATGAAGGGCCTGTTCCAGCTCACCTTCGAGAAAAACATAAATTGGTAGATATACTGTTTGGTTTTATTGGCGCTGTGTCTCGAACGATCTTAGGGAAAAATCGTGACCTAACTCATTCAGATTATATGATTATTCTTCAGCGGCCTTAGGCTCGATCATCAGCGTCTCATTATAGAGGTGAAATAGTGTTCATGAACACCAAAAAGCATGTAGCTATATTAGGAACTAGAGGAGTACCTGCCTGCCACGGTGGCTTTGAAACGTTTGCTGAGCGCTTCGCTTTGTATTTGGTCGAGCATGGTTGGGACGTGACAGTTTACTGCCAAAAAGAAGGTAGTTCTGGTATCGAAGAGCGTAAATGGTGTGGGGTTAATTTAATCGACGTCTATGTTTCAGGTGACACTCCTTTTCATACTATTTCCTATGACTACAAGTGTGTGAAGCATGCAACAAAACAAGATTTTTTTATCTTGAACCTAGGGTATAACACAGGGTTTTTAAACGCATTTTTCCGACTTTCCGGGCACCATACCTCTATAAATATGGATGGTTTAGAATGGAAGCGGGATAAATGGCCATGGCCAGTAAAAATTTGGTTTTATTTAAATGAAATTTTGGCCTGCAAATTGGGTAATGATCTTATTGCCGATCACCCAGAAATAGCCCGCCATCTAGCTACTCGGGTAAGTAAATCTAAAATCACGACGATTGCTTATGGGGCTGATGATATTGGCGGCAACAACCTCCTAGATGCTGACAATGCGTTTATTGAGACATTGAATTTGGAGCCAAATAGTTATTTTGTGGTAATCGCCCGGCCTGTAAGTGAAAACTCAATCTATGAAATTGTGGCGGCTTTTTCTAAGGAAAAGAGAGGCAAAAAGTTGGTGGTACTAGGTGTGTTTGACTTTGATAACAGCCCTTATCACAACAAAATTCGCGCTATAGCTTCAGATGAAGTCATATTTCCTGGCGCTATCTATGAGCAAGGGAATGTTGCTGCTTTGAGGTATCATTCAATCGGTTATATACATGGTCATCGAGTGGGTGGAACTAATCCATCGTTGGTTGAATCATTGGGGACTGGATCTGCCGTTATAGCCCATGACAATGCATTTAATCGCTGGGTTACGAATGACGAGATGCTCTATTTCTCGACAATAGATGAGTGCTCAAACAAAATACAGGAACTCATAGACAATAAGCCGTTACGTGAGGAGTTACGTGTTGTAAGTAAAGAGAGGTTTAAGTCTGAATTCACGTGGGATAAAGTACTTTCAGAATATCTATCCCACTTTCAGGCGTTGCTGGTACCTCATGCAGAAAACTTACCTGTTGTTAACGAACAAGATTCATTACCCAATGTGAATGCCGAAAGCTAAACGGATTAAAGAGAGCGGGGAGGTTTTGTTTTGAGTACTTTGCCGGGTATACCAATTAAGACACTATTATCGGGTACATCGTTAATAGCAAGAGATAGGGCGCCAATATCGACATTGTCGCCAATAAAAATGGGCCCTAGCACTTTTGCACCGGACGAAATAGTGACGTAATTCCCTAGTATGGGAAGGCCAATACCAGCGCCAATATCGACCTCCTTGACGCCGCCACCGATGGTAGCATTGGTGAAAAACGTACAGTGGTTTCCGGTGTTACCAACGAGTATTACCCCGACAGGGTGAGGTATGTATGCATGGGATCCAATTCGGGATGAAGGCGCAATATCAAGGCCAAATAGCATTAGATTGATGGTATAAAACAATCTTGATAACAAGTAATGTTTGTTCAGAAAAAAATAGTGGGATAAACGATATAAAATCAACGAAAAGACACAGGGTAAAAAGAAAAAACTTATCTTTTTACTAGCAGATAGAGTGGTTCCAATCTCTTGCGCGTACCGAAGCATATCCGTATGTATGAGATGGCGAGCATCTTTTAGTTTCATATATAAGCCGTCGCTGTAATTGTAATTAATTGTAAGTAATTGTATTGAAATGGGGTGTAAATTGAAAGTACGTGAGTTGCTGACATTGATTAAATCAGATTTTGTACGCCTAGCTGATTTTTGGGGTAAGGAGTTGACATTCCTTTGTGGTCTTAAGATGGTCGTTTTGCCCACAATGATCGCTATTATTCTCTATCGAATATCTCATTTCTTTTATGTCAATAATCTTCGTTTTTTGTCCTGGCCAATTTGGGGGCTGAATATTACGCTGACTGGAACAGATATACACCCGTCTTCAGTTATCGGAAAGGGGTTTTTTCTTGGGCACTCAGTTGGTAATATTATCACGGGCAGGTTAGGGGATAATGTTACGTGTTTTGCGAAAGTAGGAATAGGCAGTGGTGTCGGTGACCTGTCTAAAGATGTAGGCGCAGGGCCAGGTATGCCATATATTAAGGACAACGTTCAAATTGGCGCGGGAGCTATGATTCTAGGGCCTGTTGTAATAGAAGAATTTGTTAAGGTTGCTCCGTCTACTTATTTATACGAGTCAGTTCCTAAAGGTGCTACCGTACACGGAAATCCTGCTAAAATTAGCATCAAAAAAATGCCAACTGATTGACTTTAATAAGCTTTGTTGTAAAGGTATCGCTTATGCTTGTGAAGCTGTCTAACGATGTTGGAGGTAGGCCTATAATGGGCGGTAATTGAGTTCATTGAATTTGATCAAAAAAGTTTCTGATAACACTATTGGCTTTTTTCTTAGGTTTAATAAAATGCAGCTAAGGCAGTTTACCTAGCGGCGATATAGAATTAAGACACCATTAACGTACATTAGTTTAATTTGGATTTGTTACTTTGAGTCACCTTATGAAAAATATGAAAAAGTGGATGATTTTTCTCTTGCCGTTTGTATTAGTATCTTGCGCGCACGTTGAGAATAGGGAAATGACAATAGATGCTCCTAAAATGGTTTCACAGAAGGAGGCCTCTACTGCAGTTGTCCAAAGCAATTATTACCTATCGCCAGGTGATCAGCTGGAAGTGCAATTTCCTTATAAGCCGATTTTGAATGATCAGTATACCATTCGCCCAGATGGCAATATGTCGTTGGCAATCATTGGAACCATTAGGGCCGCAGGTAAAACGCCCGATAGTTTGCAGGAAGAAATTCGAAGCCGATATCTCGAGTTGTCAAACTCACCTAAAACTGGGAACCCTGTTAAAAAGGAGTACCGGCTTAATGTAGGAGATGAGTTAGAAATACGCTTTTCCAACCATAAAGACCTAGACGAATTAGCGATAGTAAGGCCTGATGGTCGATTGTCTTTGCCACTAATTGGTGAGGTTGATGTCGAAAATAAAACACCGTTAGCGCTCGAAAAAGAGTTAACCAGACTATATGAAAATAAGCTAAACAAACCAAAATTGGTCGTCATTGTCAGGAAATACACCGCAAATTATTATTACGTTAATGGAAGTAAGCAACGACCTGCGTTTAAGGATCTAGACGATGCCGTTGTGATTATGAGGCGCACAACGCCGATGCAAATCTTTGTTGGAGGAGAGGTTGTGTCACCAACATTCTTTGATTATACCGGCCCAGTTACTGCGATACAGGCCATCATTAAGGCAGGTGGAGCTAAGCTAAGCGGAGAAACTGAGCAGGTGGCGATATTGCGTCGAGAGCCTAACCAAGAGCCTCGGTTGATTATACGAGATCTCACAACAGATTGGGTGGATGGTGATGAGACCATCGATAGCGGGGGTATTATGACCTCGTTTGCGGGGGATTTTCAATTGCACCCGTACGATGTTGTTATTGTGCCGAAGAGCACCATTGCACATGTTAAAGATTACCTGGATCAGTACCTATATGATCTAGTACCTGCACTGCGTAACAGCTCACTAAGTTTTGTATATGAGTTGAAGACACAGCCTCAAACAAGCACTATCATTAATGGAAATTGAGTAGGTTTATGACTCCTATCTTTGAAGTAGATCAACAAGATCAGTTTAAGTCCTATTCCGCTAAGGATATTGCGGCGCTCTGCTTTAAACATAAAGCACTTATCATTACTGTATTTTTGATAATTTCGGTATTGGCAAACGTGATGCTTTTTATTATCCCCTCAGTATATGAAGCTAACGCAAAGGTGTTAATTAATACCGAAAAAGCTAGAACACCTTCGTTTTTCGCCGGAGTAGCGCCCGTAAAAGAAAGAATTACCAATGATCCGGTTAAACGAATCATTGAAACTGAAATGCAGATGATTGAAGGGCGGTTGGTTGCTGAAGAAGTAGTTCGTGATCTGGGTATTAAGTGGGAGCAGGTCTACCATAAACCTTTGGTGCATCTTTTGGAGCCCGTTGGAACCTATGTTACTGACCCCATTATGCGAGCGCTTGGATTTCATCCCGACCCTGAAAAAAACGGCTTTGATGATACGGTAAAAGAGCTTGTTAAAAGCATCATGGTCGCACCTGTACTAAGTAAATCAGCTGACACTAATTCAAACATTATTTTCATATCACTCAAGTCCCCTGATCCGATTATTGCTCGAGATATCCTTCAAAAAACGTTGGAGTATTATCGTAGTTACGATATAAAAATGAGAAAGCAGGAGGCTGAACTGGCCTACAGTATAGTAAATGAAAAAGTTTTAAAAACGTATGCCGATTTAACCGCTGCAGAGGCAGCGTTAGAACTTTTTCTATCTAACACAAATAATGAGCTAGACCCTGGTTCAAAAAGCCCTGGATTATTAACGACTCCTAATGACATTTCCACTATTCAACTGCTCAAGGAACAAATAATTGAGCTCGAGTTTGAGTTGTCTGCGCTTAGCGATACCTTTCAGCCTGGCGATGACAAGACTTCTAGGATCAAAGCATCTATTGAAAAACTCCATGTTCGCTTGCAGTCAGAATTAGAGCTATATGCAAGTAACAATTCGGAACAAACAGTGTTAGAGAGGGATTTGGAGCTTTCTGAAGTGTTGTATTTAGAACTGAAAACACGACTTTCTGAAATTGAATTATTCATTGATATGAATGAGCATAATATCAGTGCACGTGAAATTCTAGAGCCGCCTATTGCCCCCCGAGAGTCAAGCTGGAAAAAAGATATAGTGCTTGGAATATTCGCTTCGATTTTTGGGTTGGTTTTTGGTGTGGTCCTTGCGGGAGTCCGTGAATTCCTCGACAGCAGCATTCGTGACGATAGTGATGTATCAAAGTATTTGGGTATTGAGTTAATTGGTAAAATTCCTGAAGAAAAGCAAAGTACGATGGAATATTTTTTCAAGCATTGATAAATAAGAGTTTCGTTTTATGAATAGTTTAATGGATAAGTTTCTTCGTATTGCTTTAAAAATATTATCTCGCCTAGAGGCTCGTCAATCGGACGCATTGCCTTCATCGGACGGGTCAAGCCCTGTACCTAAGGTTGTTTATGTTACTAGTGCGATTGCGGGTGAGGGTAAGTCGTTTGTATCTCAAGCCATATCAAAGTCATTGGTTAGTTCGTCTGTACATCGAGTTTTGTTGATCGATGGTAATATGGATGCTCCATCATCTCTATCGGAGGGGAAAGGTCGCGGGCTTTCAAATTATTTCTCAGATCAGACCGAGAATGTTCTGGAATCTGTGGTTAAATTAGACGGGTATGGGTTTGATTTTTTACCATCAGGTACAGTGTGTAAACCCGGTCTATTGTATCTTCGAGAAAGGGTAGAAAGCTTATTCCAAGACTTATCTGGTTATTACGATATCGTGGTTATAGATGGTGCGTCATTGCTGAAGTCTGGTGCCAACTCTCTTGCACATAGTGCAGATGGCGTTGTTCTCGTAATTAAAGGTGATAAGACAAGCAAAGACCTCATTAAGGAAGGTATGGCTGAGTTCAACATTGATAAGGAAAAATATTTGGGCGCTATTCTTAATCAACGCCCAAAGTATATACCTGACTTTTTTTATAAAAAATTAGGTTAGACCCTTATGCATAAGCTACATCAGAAAAATCCGGTTGGCTTGTGGCAATTGTTTTTTGCATTTTTCATGTCTTTAATGATTGTGGTACTTTCAGAGCTTAGTGTTACTTGGTTGATTCTTCTTTTTTTAGGTTTGGGTTTTTTGGCGGTGCTCCTATGGTCAGGTAACGTTAAAGACTTCTTGTTTGTGGGTATGATGCTTGCGAGCTCTATAGACATAAATAAGGCGTTGATAGCTAAAGGGGGAGTATATGTACCCGGCTTATCCATAACGCTGATGGATGTTTTCTTTTTGCCGTTGTTGGCTATTTGGTTATTTGAGAAACTGATCGTTAACCGCCAACGCTTGCGCTGGAATAAACTATACCTTCTGCCCTTAGTGTATGTTTTATGGTGCTGGATTTCAGTCGTGAACTCAGCGGATAAACTACCTTCAATCCTTTTGTGTATTAATTATACTCGCTACTTCCTCATTTTTATTTTGATCGCTGATTTTATTAATCATCCTAGGCATTTACGGCTAGCACTATTCGGGTTGGGGGGGGCTATCATCCTACATCTCGTATTTGTTGTTTTACAAATAGGAACAGGAGGAGCATTTCAAATTCAAGGTGCTAAAACGGCAACAGCCGGCACCAAGTTAGTTTTTGAAAATGCCGGTGGGATGCATGTTTTCCGTCCCTCGGGATTTATGGGTCACCCCAATATGCTTGCTGATTACTTGGTATTTGTACTCCCCCTCTTATTTTCTTTAACGCTTATGGGCATTAAGCGTGTTGGTCGCTTCGTTTGGTTGTCGGTTATAGTACTCTTTGTGTTGGGCGTCGGAACGATTGTGTTGACACTTTCTCGCGGTGGTTGGATATCGTTTGCATTCGCTATATTTTTCGTTTTGGGTTTTGGTTATTTGAGAGGGATCGTTACCGCTCAATTAATTTCCCGTCTAGCAGTTCTTGGAATTGTTGGGATGATTTGTGTTGTGATTGCATTTCCTGCTGCATTGTTGCGAATAACAGAGAGTGATCAGCGTTCTACTGAGTCACGCTTTGTTATGATGGATCATGCGTCATTGGTAATAGAGCGAAATCTATTAATGGGCGTTGGAATGGGGGGGTATCGGGAGGCTGCCAAAAATAATATACCGAAATCCTTTGCTCAGTTGTCTGAATGGTACCAACAGGAGTTATTAAAAGGGGTTGTTCACAACAAGTACCTATTAACAATGGCTGAGACAGGTGTAATAGGATTCGTCATTTTTATACTAATGCTTTGGAGGCTTACAACTGCGGTAGTTCGGTTTGATTATTGGCGTGATCCTGTATATTTCTCCGTAGGGCTTGGGCTATCGGCAGGTATATTCGGTCAGGTGATCTTTTATATGTTCGATCACTTCTATGGTGACGCCCGTAAAACATTGTTGTTTGTATTTTTTGGGCTTGTTGTCGCGACGATTAAGTTACAATCAATGCAGATAAAACAACCGGCTGCTCAGGCTAGCTTGTGAATTTTCGACTAGCTCTAAAAAATCTTTTTTCATTATCATTGATGCGAATTCTCACCGCATTTATTTCTTTTGCGTTATTCGGTTTTATTGCTCGAGTATGGGGCCCGGACGGGTTAGGTGAATACAGTACTATATTTACCTATTTTATTTTGTTAATGCAGTTTCCGTTACTAGGGTTACATATTATTGTAGCTCGAGA
Organism: uncultured Oleiphilaceae bacterium; assembly: GCA_913060665.1. Lineage (GTDB taxonomy): Bacteria > Pseudomonadota > Gammaproteobacteria > Pseudomonadales > Oleiphilaceae > Alkalimarinus. Next base: position 235,999 of record CAJXUY010000003.1, on the reverse strand, counting down.
TGTTGCTGCGCAACACGATGACATGGCACGTTACATTACTGCCAGCTGTATGTTGTCGCTCTGTAGTTCCATTGTGTTGGCTATCGTCGTTTGTACGGTAGGGTGGGTTGGTTATGATGAGTCGATGCACTGGGTGTTTTTTGTATTAGCATTAACCTGTTTCCCTACCGCTATCATCGTTAGTATAGAATCTGCGTTGATCGGCCGAGAAAAGATGACCGTTATTTCTAAGGTCAATATAATTGAAAGTATCATTAGGTCAGTATTAAGTGCTTTATTGGTGGTTTTCGGCGCCCCCTTGATTGCGCTGGTTATTGTATTGTTGCTTGGCCGCTTTATTTCACTTGCTTTTTATTTAGTAGAAATTAGAGCATCGATACGTGTTGCAAGTCGGTTGATTGACTTAACGTTACTAAAGCATTTGTTGAAAAAAGTTCCTCTTTTCTTTGGCATACTGTTGTTTTCTGCCAGTATTGGTAAATTAGATTTGATTTTTCTCTCGTTAACAGAAGACGGGATGCGCGAAGCAGGCATTTACTCTGCAGCTTTCAAATTATACGAGATGGGCATTATGGTGCCCGCAATGATCTCCGTAGTGTTATTTCCAGTGTTTTCCCGACTCTTTATTCACAACCGTAAAGAGTTTGCCCTACAGTTTAGCGTTATTACACGTTTGGTTAGCGGGATAGGCCTACCCTGTACAATAGTCGTTTGCGCCCTGGCTGGTGATATTTTGCCTATGATATTTGGGCGTCAATACGAAGAATCAGTGTTTCTTTTTCAGCTATTATCTGGTGCAATATTTTGTACCGCTATAGATCAACTGTTATCAATTGCATTACTATCCGCGAAGCAAGAAAAGTTGGAACTAAGAGTATTGGCGTCGACATTTATTGTCTACGTTATTTCTTTACTTTTCTTTATTCCCCTCTTTGGAAGTTTAGGCGCTGCAATAGGGACGCTAATGGCGTTGATCATGAAGGTTCTTGTCAGGTATTACTATGCAAGTAGCATTGTGGGCGTTAGTTTGGCTTCATTGAAGGTTCACCCTCTACTTGCGAGTGGCGCGGCAATGAGTTTAGTTATGTACTGGTTATCTCCAAATATAGCGTGGTCTATTTGCTTAGGTTTATTGACATATTTGTTGGTGTTGTTAGTGCTTAAAGGCGTTACAAAGTCGGATCTAAGACAATTACAAACTGTCTTTGTAAGTAACAATAGAGATGCTGATTCTTAGTTAAAGTTAGGGCCACGAATTGAGTTTGGGTTATCGTTATAATACCTTCGCTTGCTGCTTAAAATTCATCTAAATTAAGCATGTTAATAGTTGTTGCGATTAACAAGTGTGCCATTAAAGACCGTTAAGATAATGATTTTTATATCAAAAAATAGAGACCAGCTATTAATATACTCCAGGTCATACCTTACTCGATATTCCATTTTGTCTAATGTTTCTGTTTCTCCCCTCCAGCCATTAACTTGTGCCCACCCCGTTATTCCAGGCTTAACCTTGTGCCGCAACATATAACCTCTGATCATCTTTCTATACTCTTCATTATGCGCAACCGCATGAGGTCTAGGGCCGACTATTGACATACTTCCTTGAAGAACATTTAGGAGTTGAGGTAATTCATCTATTGAGCTTGATCGCAAAAAAGCACCAATTGGCGTTAGTCGGCTGTCGTTTCGAGTGGCTTGTTTTACTACGCTGCCGTTATCCATTGTTTTCATGCTTCTAAACTTATAGACATTAATATTTTGCCCATCTAACCCATAGCGCTTTTGTATGAATAGGGCTGGGCCCTTTGAAGTGAGTTTTACCATTAACCCAATTATGAGCATTGGTATTGCAAGTATAGAAAGGAATAGTGTCGCTAAGGCTATGTCCTCTACTCGCTTAAGCCAGCCACCCATGCCGTATATAGGGCTATCGTGCACGCTAAGTGTTGTAACGTTACCTATATTGTCCCATTGAGCATGAAGTAGTTGGTATTCGAATAAATTAGGGATGATATAAACCGTTGCTGTACTGTCTGAAAATAAACTCAATATGTGGTCTGTTCTCTCTGTAGCGTATAGAGGAAGTGCGATGTATATTCGGTCAACTTCTCCACTTTTTGCAAGGTCAACAGCCTGCTTAACACTTCCTTGATAGTCCTGGCATTTGAAGTCGGCTCTCTCTGGCGGTCGGTCGTCATAAAAGCCCATAAATCTTAAACCTATTTGAGGGTTTTTATTTATCTCTTCGAATAATTGAGCGCCACTTTCAGTCATTCCAACAATAATGGCCGAGCGGCTATTGAAATCATTACGGCGCAACCAAAAAAGAACACGTCTAAACATCCAACGCCAGCTATTGAGGGTGATAAACGAAATAACCATCCACTTGAGGAGAATATATTTGTCTAACTGATCGCTAAAATTGAATAGGTACCCTATTACAATCAACGAAGTAACGGTAAGAGTCCAAGTACTTAATGTCGAGAATACAACTTCAGCATAATTAGCGGAGCGCCATGATCGGTAAAGTGTGAATACCTCCGCATAAGCCCAAAAGAGAACAATAGACGTAAGACCCGCCAGAGACCATGTAACCGAGAACGTCGCCCCACTGGCTATGACACAAAAATACAAAATAATAAGTAATTGAAGTGCGTCTATAGCGCGGTATAGAAGTGCCAGTGTATTACTATGAGGTCTAATTAATCCTTTGTGCATTGTTGCTCCCTTATACAGGCGAAATTTAGACGCATACGAAAGATTATGCCATAGATACGGTTGTTCAGTGGAGCAAATTTAACATTATCGGTCGATAAAGAGAGGGGTAATGAGAGAGTGGTAGCTCCTATCGTATTCGAATCTGCATGGTAAGGGAAAATGCTTATATATAGGCTGCTAAAGTATTTTTAATCTGCACTGTTATATGACGTTATATCGTTGATTTGATGTTGCTATTACCCAAGCTCGCCCTATTTAAGTGCGGCTTAATAACTGAGGCTTCATGAAAAAACCAACCAACGGGAATGGTTTCGTTTGTATGGGAGGGATAAGCCGACGGGGCGTTTCTATTGCTTAGAGGGGGGTAGTAGAATTGGATGTGTTTTTTGAAGTAATTATCGAGCTAATGATTTAAAATAGGTAAGGATATTGGCGTTGAAACTAACCATTGATGTTCTTGACTTGCTAGAGCTCGATCTTGGTTGTTTTATGAATAGTAGAAACAATCTTTAACGTAATCTTACCTTGGGTGCTGACCCGTTAAAAAGGCTTTGTATGAAGGGCTCTTATTATTAAGGAGTTATATATTTGTGATTGTTAGTCAAAGTTACTTGATGGCGTGGGGTGTATATTTGCTCTCTGCTATTGGGTTGATTATTGTGTTCTGGCGGATGACCCGCCCGATACCCTACAAAGACTTAACCAAAATATTTAGGTTAGCGTTTATAGTGTTGCTGTTGACCCCTGTTGATATTGGCCTTGATGAAAAATGGTTTGCTCCGGCTTACTTGGTCGGAGGGTATGAATGGGTGATCGGAAATAGCCATTTGGCTATCAAAGCTGGGATTCACCTATTGGGGGCCCTTACGTTATTGACCGCGTTATTAACGTTGGAATACGTCATTAAAAAGTTACTTCACTTGCAGGATGCTTAAGCGAGTTTTGTTATATGAACGATATAGAAATTTCGGAATTGTCATCATCCATGAGTGAGTTGATGCCAGGAACGTATCGCCACTACAAAGGCAATCTTTACCAAGTGTATGGCACAGCAACTCATAGCGAGACTTTAGAAACGCTGGTAGTCTACCGTCCACTATATGGCGAGGGAAAACTATGGGTGAGGCCTCTAATTATGTTTACCGAATCCATTGTTAGAGATGATCGGGTGTTGCCTCGGTTTGCAAGAGTAACTGAATAAGCCGGTATTGAATCAGTCCTCTTTCTATAACTAGATATTTGTTATAAATCTATAAAATACAAAGACTAATATACTTTTATTCAGCCTTTTTATTTAAAACCACGTTGTTGTTATTGTTAAACCTGCTATAAATACTTATTAATACCTTATCAATAGTTTATAGCAGGTTCCTCATGACCCCCTTTTTTCGTTTTGCTCTGGTCTTTATCGTTAATGTTACTGTTGGGCTTTCGGCTGTCATTGCCGCAGAGAATGTTGTTGATGTTCAAGCCAAAGGTGATGTTCGAGTCTTAATTGATATTTCAGGTAGTATGAAAAAAAATGACCCGAACAATCTTCGAATCCCGGCGGTAAATCTACTCACCGAAATAATACCCGATGGAAGTAAAGCGGGTATATGGACATTTGGTCAATACGTTAACATGTTGGTCAAACATGATGAAGTGAATGATCGATGGCGTAAAAACGCCAAGTCCAAAGCCAAAGAAATTAACTCAGTCGCTCTCTACACCAATATCGGTGGTGCACTTAAAAAGTCGAGTGATGATTTTCTGAGTGATAAGACGTTTCCAAATACACATTTTATTTTGCTTACTGACGGCATGGTTGATATTGATCGAGACCCGTCTAAAAATGTTGAAGAGCGCGAGCGGATATTAAAAGATATTGTGAAGGGCTTTGAAGAACGCGGAGCTAAAATTCACACTATCGCACTTTCTGCTAATGCAGATATTCCATTGCTAGAAAGGGTGGCCGTTAGTACTGGCGGAAACTCCGCAGTAGCAGAAACTCCTGAAGAGTTAACAAAAGCATTTTTACAGGCATTTAATCAGGCTGTACCGGCGGAAGAAGTACCGCTTGAGGGAAATAAATTTGATGTTGATTCGAGCATCGAAGAGTTCACAGCGCTGATTTTTAGAAAATCCGGGAGCCGGGCAACCATTCTTTCTGGTCCTGATGATAAAAAACAAGGTTTTGAAAATCATTCAGAGTATGTGAGGTGGTATCGGGACAAAGGGTATGACCTTATAACGGTTAAACAGCCGCTTGAAGGTCAATGGATGGTTGATGCTGAATTAGAGCCTGATAGCCGAGTAACAGTGGTCAGTAATCTCAGTATGCATGTTAAACCACTTCCCACCAACTTTTACGCTGGTGACCACCTTGATGTTGAGGTTAATTTTGCTGAAGACGGTGCGATTGTTAACAATAATGAATTTTTGTCTTTACTGGACGTGAAGTTAAACATCAAAACAGAAGATAATAAATCGGGTACCAAAACCATCTCTGACCCCGGTTCGCCACCAGAAGATGGAATCTTTCGTGATGCTATCAGAAAGCTGCACAAAGTCGGTCAGTATGAAGTTAATGTGTTAGTTGATGGTAAGACGTTTAAACGAAAGCATCGCCAGTTGATTAACCTCAGGTCACCATTTGACATTGAGCTTGCGGCCAATGGATATAATCAGGATACCCAATATACAGTGGTTATCTCACCTAGAAGTAAAAATATTGATATTTCAAAATCCTCTATTGTTGCAAAAATAAAAGCACCGGACGGTTCAAGTATTATTCGGACTATTCCTTTTGTCGCAGAGTCAGAACGTTGGGAGCTACCGATAGAAAGTAGTAAAGGTGATGGTACTTACAAAGTTGCGTTAAAAGTTAAAGGCATTAACAGTGAGGGTAACCCCTTTAAGTTTGCCCCAAACTCGTTTGAAGCTGTGTTCCCTAGAGATATGTCTGATACTCGTCAGTATGTGGCTATTTCTGAGGACCCCGAAACTGCAAAAGATAATGAGTTACCAGAAGAGAGCCCTGAGGTAAAAGTGCCTGAGAAACCACCAGAAGTGGTTGTTGCGGAAAATGAAGAATCGCCAGCAGTTATTATGCCGCCTATTGAGGTTCCTGAAACGCTAGAGCAAGAAAAAGAGGTCTTAGAAGAAGGTCTTTCAAAGACAATGTTATGGAGCATTATCGGAGGTGCTTCTGCATTAGTAATCGCCTTGTCAGCGGGTATCTGGTATTGGATGTTTAAGAGACGAAAAAGTAAAGATAACTCAGGCCAGCAAGACGAAGCCAGTGGTTTGGACGCTGAAGATGAAGCTACCATTGATGAGCCTGAAGATATAGAAACACCCGCTGAAGAAGCACTGGGTGATGAACTGGACTTTGTTGATGATAATGAAGAGCTATCTGATCCGGAGCCCGAACCAGAGCCAGAGCCCGAACCAGAGCCAGAACCAGAGCCAGAGCCCGAACCAGAGCCAGAGCCCGAACCAGAGCCCGAACCAGAGCCCGAACCAGAGCCCGAACCAGAGCCAGAACCAGAACCAGAACCAGAACCAGAGCCAGAGCCCGAACCAGAACTAGAACCAGAACCAGAGCCCGAACCAGAGCCAGAACTTGATGCTGTGCCAGACCTAGATGATATTGATGATCTTATTGCGGGGGCAGGGCTTGACGATGATGCAATTAACGAGTCCGTAGAAGAGGATGAGCCGCCACTGGTTGAAGATTTGGATGAACCAGAAACTGAGCTGCCAGAAGGCAAGACTGCTGACCAGCTTGTAGAAGATATTCTAGCAGACAACGAGCAGGGGGAAGAAGATCCGCTAGATGAATTCAACCTTGAAGATTTTGATATTGCGGATACAGAAGACCTACCAAGCACAGAAGATGATAAGGACAAAAAATAAATGGTTGTTTTTTCTACTGAAGCTGTTGCCTAATGTGTGAATTATTAGGGATGAGTGCAAATGTCCCTATGGATATCTGCTTTTCGTTTTCGGGCCTCATAAAAAGATGAGGTGAAACAGGCCCTCACTGTGATGGCTCGGGAATAGCCTTTTATCAGAGAACTTGAAGGGCGTTATTGGTGTTATGCCCATAACGGGCAATTAAAAGGTCTTGAACGGCTGACGCGAACGGTTGACCAAAAAAGGCTTGCGCGAGTGGGCGACACGGATAGTGAGGCTGGGTTAATGGGGGTGTTAGCTCAGGGTGCTGGGCAATCGTTAGAAGAGCGCCAGAAGTTGATAAATTCGTGTGCCGATCAATTAGCTCAATTAGGCGTATTCAATATGCTGCTCTCTGATGGTGATCGTTTATATGTGTATTGCAGTACCAAATTATACTGGGTTACGAGAAGGGCTCCCTTTGGTGAAGAACCATCGATTAGTGATGTGGTAACCGTCGTTGCGACTGAACCATTAACGACCAATGAGTCTTGGGTAAAAATGAAGCCAGGGGAGTTGGGGGTGTTTGAGAAAGGAGACCTTTGTTCAAGCGAGGAGTAAAAACTCGACAGTAAGGCTCACTAAATCAAGTCTTACTGTCGATTAATGCCGTAGCTGTTTGATTCTGCTACAAAGCCCTTTACTGCGAGTCGGTTATTGTACTGACTCGTTATCAGTAAAATAATCTTCAAACAGTGGGCTGGATAAATACCGCTCAGCTGAATCTGGAATAATAACGACTATATTTTTTTCTGGGTGTTGCTCAGCAATTCTGCAGGCAACGGCTACCGCAGCGCCCGATGATATGCCGGCGAGAATACCTTCTTCTTTCATTAGCCTGTGAGCATAGGTCATAGCTTCTTCATTACTGGCTTGCTCGGCAGCATCTACCATTTCTAGGTCAAGGTTTGCAGGAATAAAGCCAGCACCGATACCCTGAATTTTATGGGGGGCGTGTGTTAGCTCCTGATTATTTAATGTCTGGGAAATAATGGGAGAGGACTCGGGTTCAACCGCGATGGAGGTGATTTGCTTACCTTTGGTTTTCTTAATGTACCGAGATATTCCGCTGATCGTACCGCCAGTTCCTACGCCAGCTACCAGAATATCAATTTCCCCATCAGTATCATTCCAAATTTCAGGTCCGGTGGTTTCCTCATGGATTCTTGGGTTTGCCGGATTTTCAAACTGTTGTAACATTAGGTGGTTTTCAGGGTTGTTTGCAGCTATTTCTGTTGCTTTGGCGATGGCGCCATTCATACCCTTAGTGGCCTCTGTTAACACTACCTCTGCACCAAGTGCTTTAACGACTTTTCTGCGTTCAAGGCTCATTGAGGAGGGCATGGTTAGAATGAGGTTATAACCTCTCGAAGCTGCAACAAACGCAAGTGCGATGCCAGTATTACCACTCGTTGGCTCAACCAGCGTCATGCCTGGCTTTAGTTTTCCTGATTGCTCCGCATCCCAGACCATGCTTGCACCTATCCGGCACTTAACCGAATATGCGGGATTTCTTCCTTCTATTTTAGCAAACACATTGCCCTTGGTAACGCGATTAAGCTTTACAAGAGGGGTGTTGCCAATTGAAAGCGTATTGTCATTGTAGATTCGTGCCATGAGCGGTTATCTCCTTGGTGTTAGTTAGTTTTATGGTCAAAGCGTAGAGCGTTCCCCTAAAAATAACAATAGTAGAACGGGGATTGAATAGCGTTATGAGCGATTTGTGGGTCTGAGAAATAACTCAAGCTCAGAATTGTTATGAGGAATTTAAAATAATATACTCACTACTAGAATATAGTTCTAATTTATTAGAGGCGCTTAATGAAATTTAAAGGTACTGATCAATACGTTGCTACAGATGATTTACAGATGGCGGTTAATGCGGCGATTACGCTACAGCGGCCTCTATTGATTAAGGGTGAACCAGGTACAGGTAAAACCATGCTTGCTGAAGAGTTAGCCAAGTCACTTGATGCAAAGTTGATTCCATGGCATATAAAATCTACAAGTAAGGCTCAGCAGGGGCTTTATGAGTATGATGCTGTATCTCGCCTTCGAGATTCTCAGCTAGGTGATACGCGCGTTAAAGATATTGGTAACTACATAGTGAAGGGTAAATTGTGGGAGGCTTTTAAGGCGGAAGAGAGAGTTATCTTGTTAATCGATGAAATCGATAAAGCGGATATTGAATTTCCGAATGATCTACTGCAAGAGCTCGATAAAATGGAGTTTTTTGTTTATGAAACTCAAGAAATCGTAAAGGCGACTAATCGACCGATTGTTATCATTACCAGTAATAATGAAAAAGAACTTCCTGATGCATTCTTACGCCGCTGTTTCTTCCACTACATTAGCTTTCCTGATGAAGCTACAATGAACAAGATTGTTGATGTTCATTTTCCAGACATTAAGAGAGATATGGTAAAGGAAGCGCTGGATATCTTTTTTGATGTACGTAAAGTACCGGGGTTGAAAAAGAAACCATCAACATCTGAGTTAATTGATTGGTTAAAACTACTGATGGCTGATGAACTCGGTAATGCATTACTTCAAGAACATGATCCCGCACAAGCGATACCGCCTTTATATGGCGCTCTCGTTAAAAATGAGCAGGATGTACATTTGCTGCAAAGGCTTGCATTTATGAGTCGTCGTAAAGGTTAGGTGTCGCACTTGTTTTGCGGTCGCAGAGTGTGAAACTAAAACTCAGTTTGGGTATATTTCATGTTAATAGGTTTTTTTCTAGAAGTCCGGAAAGCTAAAGTTCCTGCGACTCTCCGAGAGTTTTTGGACTTGTTGGAGGCGCTTCAGGAGCATTTGGCATTCGCCGACATGGACGATTTCTACTTCTTAAGTCGTTTATGTCTCGTTAAAGATGAACGACACTTCGACAAGTTCGACAGAGCGTTTTCCAGCTACTTCAAAGGGATTGAACACCTTGATGACTTGATGGCGCAAGCGATTCCTGATGAATGGTTGAGGGCTGAATTCGAAAAACAGTTATCGGAAGAAGACAAAGCAAAAATCGAAGGAATGGGTGGCTTAGAAGAGCTTATTGATGCGTTCAAAAAACGCTTAGAAGAGCAAAAGAAAAAACATCAAGGTGGAAATAAAATGATTGGCACGGGCGGAACTTCCCCGTTTGGTGCCAATGGATATAACCCAGAAGGGTTTCGGATTGGCCAAAATAAATCGAGACATGGCCGTGCTGTAAAGGTATGGGAGAAACGAGGTTATAAAGATCTAGATGATAGCGTCACTATTGGTATTAGAAATATCAAAATGGCGTTACGGCGGTTGCGTAAATTTGCTAGGCAAGGTGCGGAAGAGGAGTTAGATTTAGATGATACTATCAGATCGACTGCTCGTAACGCTGGATATCTTGATATCAAAATGGTGCCAGAAAGACATAACACCGTTAAAGTATTACTATTTCTCGATGTCGGTGGGTCGATGGACCCTCATATTCGAGTCTGTGAAGAGCTATTTTCAGCCTGTCGAACGGAGTTTAAGCATCTCGAATACTTCTACTTCCATAACTTTATCTATGAAAGTATATGGAAAAACAACGTTAGAAGAATGAATGAAACAACCCATACCTGGGATTTAGTGCATAAATATACGTCTGACTACAAAGTAATTTTTGTTGGTGATGCATCAATGGCGCCTTATGAAATTACACAGCCAGGTGGCAGTATTGAACACTGGAATGACGAAGCTGGCGCTGTTTGGATGCAAAGGGTTGTTGAGCATTTCGATAAGGTTATTTGGTTGAACCCTATGCCTGAATCATACTGGGGTTCGGGCGGGTCTCTGGGTATGACTCAGCAGTTAGTAGAGGGCAAAATGTACCCCCTAACGATTCAGGGACTCGAGAAGGGGATGAAAGAGCTCACTAAATAGCCCTATCATTGGTATTGTCCCTATGTATTTTTTAAAGCCGCTGAGGTTCAGCGGCGAACCCTGCAGTTCTCTTCATCAATCATCACTGGGGATTCACGCTGCTAAACCATCTTATCTACCACTAAAAACAATTAATTAGAGTTGCGAAGTACTTTAGGTTCACCAAACACTAACTTTTAAGTAAATATCTACGAAATAGGCCTTTTTGTTGCTCTTTTACCCTCTGAAGTAAGTAATAAGCGTATACAGCAATTTATTTTCTTCGGTAATTACCAAATAGGTGAAATAGGTACCGTAAATAGCTTAAGTATTGATGGTAATATTTGTAAAGATTTGTACGACTATAATGAGTAAGGGTGCATGACGTTGCTTCTTGAACAAAAACAAAAAATACCACAAACACAGATCATAATTCTATCATTGCTAACTGTTTGCCTTTTGGTTTTCGGCACAGGACTCTCGTCTGCTTATGCTGCGGAGCAATCTATTCAGTCAAAAGCTCAAAAACTAAAAGCTGACGTGGTCGAACTTAATAGAGCACTTTTTGAATTAGAAGAAGAGCTACTCTATCCCGCTGATACGCAAGTGGCTCTATTCTTATCAGTTAAAACGAAAAACAAATTTTTACTCGATTCAGTAGAGATTAAGATAGACGGTAAAATAGCCACCACATACCTGTATACTGAGTCAGAAATAAAGGCGTTAGAGCAAGGGGGGATTCAGCGCCTCTATATGGGTAATATTTCCTCTGGGCCTCATAAACTGACAGCAGTATTTAATGGTCAAGGAGCCAATGACCACTATTTTAGAAAAGACAAAACATTCAACTTCGAGAAGTCTAATCGTTCAAAATTTATAGAAATTGGTCTCTCCGACTCGACGGGCGTTGAGCCCGAATTCAAGTTTACAGAATGGCATTAAGGTAAGTTCAATGACTAAACTATTGTCGCCTCATTATATGGCGGGAGTGTTTGCTGTCCTTATTTCTTTTGCTAGCGTTGCAAAAGACACTGTTCTAGTAAACAACACAGCCACTTCACCGTTACCCGAACGCCTTGCAAAAGGGATGATGCTGTTCGAACTTCATCAGGACAACTTCTTTGATGCCATTGTTCGATCACCTAATTTATCATCTGATCTGGTGGTATTTGACCTTGCTCACTCTGAATTCAGCTTCGGTCTCACCGAGCAAGCAAAAATAAGGTACAAGAAACTTAGTCAAACTAGTAATAGCAAAACGAAGGCGGCCTCTTATTTTCAACTTGGTGTGATGGCTTATCAGCAATCAGATTGGGGTTCAGCGCTGCAATGGTTTAAAAAAGCTGAAAAGAATATAGATAAAAAACAGCTTCCAGAATTACTTTACTATAAAGCCAATGTTTATATTCATTTAGACAAACAAAGTACGGCAGCTCAAATCCTAGGCCAAATGAATCCTGGGTCTTGGGCCGCGTATGCTTATTATAATCTTGCAATGTCATATGCCGCGATGGATAGCGAGCCCACAAGGTCAATTATTTCACTTCGAGTAGCGGAGGCCCTTAACCCAAAAGACACTGCCCCGTTAGTTGAACTTAAAGATCAAACTTCACTTTCTGCTGGCTATTTAGCGGTACAAGTAGAAGATTATGATAAAGCACTTAGTTTTTTGAATCAGGTTCGTGTTGATAGTGATCTTGCTCCTAAAGCGCTCTATATGCACGGGGTAGCAAATGCAGGCAAGGAACAGTATCGTGCAGCAATTCAATCCTGGTATCGCGTAAAAAAATATCCACTGATCGATCAAGGTGTTGCGGACGCATTTTTAGCGATTCCATATGCGTATGATAAAGAGGGGTATAGTAGTAAGGCGATATCAACCTATTTAGAAGCGATTTCGGTATTTGATAAGGAAACCCGAAATATTGATAAGGTTATTCAAGCAGTAACGGAAAAAGGGGCTAGTCATGTTTTTTTTGAAAGTAGTTCGCTTGATGATATTGAGTGGTTTCTTTCAGATAGTATCGCAACTAATACGCCAAAGGTTGCCTATTTTAAACTGATTATGTCCGATAGCCGGTTACATGCGCTAGCAAAGCAGTCAATCGAGCTAGAAATGTTATATCAAAACCTATTGCTTTGGGAATACAACTTATCGATTTACGATGATATGTTAAGGGATCGTATTAGAGGTTATAAACAACGAACCAAGAAAATTAATACAGCTAAACGGAAAAAACAAATTGCTCATATTTCCGTCGAGACAAAGCGTCTTGAGCACGAGTTGAGCGAAGCAGGGAATGGTCAAAATTTACTTGCGGTATCAGCCGGCAGAACGTTGAGGCGTTTCGAATCGGTTGACGCGTTGACTAAGCGTCTCGAGGGGCTCAGAACAACGTTAACTCCGCGACAGTTTCAAGACCTAAATGTGCGCCTCACCCGCCTTCAAGGGTTGGTGAAGTGGGAGGCTAAAGAGCAGTATGAGCGCAACGTACGCTTGAGCAAAGAAACACTTGTCTCGTTAAATAAAGAGATAGAACGATATGAACAAGGTTTAAAAAAATTCGAGTTGTTGATATCTAGGGGTCCTAAAAAGTTAGAAACGTTAAAGTCACGAGTATCCAGTTTTAAAGCAACGGTTAAAAAACGGAAGTCGGATGTTCATCGTATTAGAGCTGAGCAAAATAAAATGCTGACTGAGCAAGTTATTGAGTTGTTATCCAACAAAAAATCCGAATTCGTTGCGCATCATGAAACAGCTCAGCAACGTCTCGCTCATTTGTATGAGTTTGTCGCGATGACACAGTATTCGATTAAAAATAAGGCGTCTAAAGGGGGTGGAAAGTGATTGGTTCACTAGTACGCCTCGTATTTACTGCATCTCTATTGTTGTTGTCACTACTATTTATATCAATAAATGCCTCCGCTGCAGTGAAAAACTCATTCAAAATAGATTTTGATGCAGAGCCGGAGGTGATTGGTGATATTAAACCTGCCTTTCTTAATTTTGATCAAGAGCCGCTTCCCTCTGTACCAATTAAAGAAATCATTCGCCGATACCGTCAATTATTCGATGATACCTCAGTACCAGAGGTAAGAATTGATGTTCTACATCGGTTGACTAATCTTGAAGCCATTTACGGCGACCAAAAAGAGCGTTCAATAGAAGAAGAGCGAGCACTATATAAGAAAGCACTTGATAGTTATGAAATGATCGTCGGTACAGGGGTTTACTACAATCGAATCGACGAGCTTCTATATCAAACGGCTAAGGCGTATGACTTTACGGGTCAGTATGAAAAATCGCTTAAAAGTCTAAAGAGTTTGGTAGGGCTATATCCCAACTCTTACTTGGCAGTAGAAGCACAGTTTAGAATCGGGGAAGCGCACTTCTCGCTGGGTCAGTATAAAAAGGCTGAGAAAGCCTATAAAAAGTCATTGGCTAGTAGCAAAGAGTCGAAGTTTCATGATAGTGCGCTGTTTATGATGGGGTGGTCTCAGTTTAAGCAGGGCCAATATAATCAGTCTGGCAAGACTTTTATTAGCGTGTTAGATCACCTTAATACGCAAACAAAAGCGCAACAATCTACACTGCTTGAATTGAAAGGAATCGAAGGGGAAACGGTTCGGGATACACTTCGCGCAATGAGCCTGATGTTTTCTTACGAAAACGGAGCTGTAGCCATTGATGACTTGCTAGATGAGATAGGTAACAGACCTTATAGTCATCTCTTGTACCTTCAATTGGCCTACCTTTATTTATCTCAACAGCGTTACGAAGATAGTGCCAGTGCAGCAAGAGCTTACATCAGTCGCTTTGGCGATGATAGCCAATCCCCAATTATGCAGCGTTCAATCATTAACGCTTACGCTAAAGGGGGCTTTCCGATAAAGGTATGGGAAGAGAAGGAAATTTTTGTAGAGAGCTATAGCCCCGCCTATTTGGCTCCAGCACAAAACATGCCGTCATCTGTTTCCGGAGCGGTAACAGAGGGTAATAGGGTTGAGGTTGCACAGTGGTTAAGGCAATACCTGCAAGAACTTTCCCATTTTTATTATGTGTCCGCGCAGAAAAAATCCACTGCTCCGAAAGCAATCAGCAGTGACGAAGAGGAAGCGCTTTACCATAACGCAGGCGGGTTTTATCGGTTATTGGTATCGGCTTTCCCTGCGGACGAAAATGTAGGCGAATATAGCTTTTTGGCAGCTGAATCGTTCTATAAATCTAATAACCTACATATGGCTGTTGTAGATTATGAATACTCAGCGTACAAAGCCGGCACTCATTCTTTTGCGCTTGAAGCGGGATATGCGGCAATACTCACTCATAATGAATTGAAACAACGCGACTATCAGCAAACGGTTGAAAGTGAGAGTCACCGATATGAGAGTATTGCGTTATTTACTACACACTTTCCTGAAGATAAACGTGTGCCAGCAGTGCTGAATGATTTAGCAAATGAACACTTAAAGTCTGGCCGGTTTATAGATGCGAGGGATAGTTCGCGTACAGTGATAGAGCATCCGCTAGCGACGAATGCGTTAAAGCGATCAAGCTGGTTAGTGAATGGGCATTCTAATTTTGAATTACAAGACTATGAGTCGTCAGAGCATGCTTACACAATGGCAATTGACCTATTAGGAGATCAGCGGGAATCCCTTAATGTGATTAATGAGCGCAGGGCCGTGTCTATTTACCGGCAGGGCGAGGTATTAATTGCTTCAGGCGACCGTCAAGGCGGCGTTGATCAATTCTTGAGATTAAGTCGTGTCGTGCCTTCCTCGGGGTTGCGGGTAAACGCCCAGTATGATGCCGCTGTGCAAATGCTTGAGCTAAAACAGTGGCGAGAAGCCATTGTCGTGTTGAACCGCTTTATAAAAGAGTATCCTGGCTCCGAGTTAGCGGAGACAGTTCCTGAAAAGCTGATATATGCCCACCTTGAAAGTGGAAATAAGCTTGATGCCGCTGATCAGTTGGTTTTATTGAGTCAAAAGTACCCCGGCTCAGATAAATCTCGGGCTGCGCTATATCAAGCGTCCAGCCTTTATGCGTCGGCCGGGGTTAAAGATCAGTCTGTGATGCTACTGACTCAGTATGTATCTGAATACCCGGAACCTTTCGATCTGTATATCGAAGGGCATCAAACGATCGCTCAGCACTATGCTGAAGTGGGTGATACTAAAAGAAGGGATGTTTGGTTAAACAAACTAATAAAAGCGGATGCTGCAGCCGGTCAGAACAGAAATGGGCGATCAAAGTTTTTGGCAGCGACTGCGAGTATGGTTCTAGCCCAGGAGGGTTTAGATAGATTTGCTGATTCGAAATTAACCTTACCGCTTAAAAAGTCACTTAAGAAGAAAAGCGCATTGCTCAAATCTTCGGTCGATCAGCTGCAGAAAATTCCTAGTTATGGTGTCGCTCAACTTACAACAGAGGCAACCTATAAGCTTGCCGAAGTCTATCGCCAACTGGGAAGCGACATCATAATATCTGAACGCCCTGAATCACTTAATGAGCTTCAGTTGGAGCAATATGAAATATTACTTGAAGAGCAGGCCTACCCATTTGAAGAAAAAGCGATCGAGGTTCACGAAATTAACATAAGTCGTACAAAAAATGGCATTTATGATAATTGGGTAAAAGAAAGTTACCAGGTATTAGGTACCATTGTTCCTGCGCGTTATCTAAGAGGGGAGAAGTCAATTGGCCATGATCGCAATATTCAATAGTATTAGCCTCCTGCGGGTTCGAATGAGTTCGGTACATATTACGTTGTTTACTCGTATCGTTAACCAGTTATTTGTGTTGAAGCACTGGTTCGTTTTAATAGCGGCCTTTTTAATGTCCGCTTGCTCTGGTGTAGCCACAAAGCCTGCTGAGAATATCCAAGTTATTGTGCCGCAATCTATTGCCCCTAAAATTGTGGATGCAGTTTCGTTAAAGGAATATCACCGAGCGATTACGTTGATTGATAACGGGCAGTTTGCAGAAGCTGACAGTTTATTGATCAAGGTCGTTGATAAATACCCGGACCTTGCTGCGCCTTTGTACAACCTTGGTGTTATTTCTGAGAGTCAGAAAGACTTGAATGGCGCAATTGGGTTTTATAATAGAGCAATTGAAGTGGATAAGCGGTACTACCTCGCGTATAACAACCTTGGTGTTATTGCACGTAGCCAGGGAGAGTTCGACCAAGCACTGAATTATTATCGTAACGGACTAAGTATTGCACCTGATAACCCTGAGTTACATTATAATATGGCGGTCTTGAACGAGCTTTACCTGCATGATTATAAAAAAGCTATTGATCATTATGAACGCTATTTAGCGACAGTAAATGAAAATGGCGCAGATAGCCCTGACAAGAATGTAGTTAGCTGGATTAAAGACCTCAAAAGGCGTAGCCGATGAGATGGCTGGGCGATTCATTTACGGGAATTAACTTTGTAGCTCCCGTACAGGTTATTATACTGATTTTGATGATGGTTTTTTCATTGAGTACTTATGCTGATACGACTACACAGTCAACAGAATTTGAAGGAATTAGTGTTACAGGTAGCAATGAGCAGCCAGAGGTCTTGTATATTATTCCCTGGCAGCCTCCTGCCTATCAGAAAAGGGCTCAACATCCACCTAATATTGAGTTAAGTGGCATTATAAACCCCATAGAACCCGCGTTTCACAACGAGGATTACCATTTTAGAAATAAACTTCAGGTTAGAGTTCAAGCGCTAAATGGTCGAAAATAAATAACAGAGCCAAACAGCATAATAGAAATCAATATTTCAATGTACAAATCACGGAGTGTTAAAGGATATGACTGATACGGTCGTTCGTTTTTTTCAGGAAGGCGGGTTGTTTATGTACCCGATTGCTATCGTTCTTGTATTAGGCGTCGCTATTGCTATTGAAAGGTTTGTCTATCTTAGTTTGGCAAAAAACGCCAACCGTAGCGCCTTTGATAAAGCGATATTACCGCTCTTGAAAAAACGTGACTATAAAGGTGCGCTAGAATTTTCAAATGATTCAGCAACTGCGATTGCATCAATTATGGGGGCTGGTTTGAGCCGACTCATTAATAAACAAAAGCGAGAAGATATTGAATATGCGATGGAGGAAGGTTTAATGGAAACACTGCCTCGGTTAGAAAAGCGTACTCAGTATCTAGCGACATTAGCAAATGTTTCTACATTGCTAGGTCTATTAGGCACTATTATTGGTCTTATCGCTGCCTTTACAGCGGTTGCCAATGCGGACCCTGCTGAAAAAGCATCTCTGCTTTCGCAAAGTATTTCGGTTGCAATGAATACTACAGCGTTTGGCTTGATGTCCGCTATTCCACTTTTGCTCTGCCATGCAGTTCTTCAAACTAAGACGAATGAAATCGTAGATAGTTTTGAAATGGCCGGGGTTAAGCTACTCAACATAATTTCTGAGCAACCTTCACTTAGTAGAGACTAACGCACTCGGATTCGAAGGATACCTGTGGGCAACTTTAATGAGTTTTGTTTTTTTAATACTCGATAGTTGCATCAAAAGGAACAGTCTAAAAGAAAGGTTGTATGAGAAGGAAACATAGAAAACTACACGTTGAGCCTGAGCTAGACATTACTGCGTTTATGAATTTGATGATCGTACTCGTGCCGGTATTGCTACTTAGCATGGTGTTTGCGCATACCAGTATCTTAGATCTGAACTTCCCTGCTGGCCCGTCTGAACTAAACCTCAGTGATGAAAACCTTCAATTACAAGTGGTTATTAGGACTGATGCACTGGTGGTTGCGGATTCTAAAAACGGCTTGATCAAACGTATTGAAAATATAGACTCACAATATCAGTTTGCCGACTTAAGAGAGCTGTTAAAGCAATTAAAAGCCCGTTTGCCAGATAAAAAAGATATATCGTTATTGGCAGAAAAAGATACCTCGTACCAGACATTGGTCACTGCAATGGATACTGTGCGGTCATATCCTGCTGTCGTAGCTGTAAGTTTGGTTGACGCAGAGCTGTTCCCTGATATTTCTATTGGCGATGCACCCGATTTATCAAGTGTTAATGCTGGCGCAGAGGCTGAGGGCGATAAATCCAATACAGATTTGAATGATAGCAAAGTAGGGGGCGCTCAATGAAAGTATCACGAAGAGCTAACCGTAAGCGGCGGCATTATGGTCGAATGCACAAGACAGGTGGACTTAACCTAGTATCGTTGATGGATATATTTACTATCTTGGTGTTTTTCTTGATGGTGAACTCGTCCGATGTGAAAGTACTTCAGCAGAATCCGTCCATTAAACTCCCAGAGTCCACCGCAAGCGTCGATACCAAAGAAACGCTGATTCTTACAGTTGTTGGGAGTGATATTCTCATACAGGGACGAAAGGTAGCCAGCCTAAATACGTTGTCAGGTGAAGACGAGATAATTGTTGGCATCAAGAACGAACTTGAATATCAGGCTTCACGCAATAAGCGCTTGTTGGCGGGTGATACTAATGTTGGTGGTTTACCAATAACGATAATGGGGGATAAAAACATCCCTTACCATTCGTTAAAAAAGATTATGGAAAGCTGTGTCTCCGCTAACTATACTAATATTTCATTAGCGGTATCCAAAGCGGCGCGCAAGGAGAAGGGATAGTATGAAGCCCTATGCCGATAACCTTGTACTGCCTTGGAGTAAGGTTTCAAATGAGTCCAAACGCTATTGGGGAATCGTTCTATTACTATTCGTGTTGGTTTCACCTTTAGCGTTTATTATTCCGAATATTGACCTGCCTGAAAAAGACAGGTCACAGCTAGAGGCATTACCGCCTCAGTTGGCGAAAGTTATCATCAAAAAGAAAAAGGCAGAGGTTAAGCCTAAAGAAGAGCCTGCTTCACCGAAAAAGGAAGAACCTGAAAAAAAACCTGAAGAGGTAAAAAAAGAGGTGAAGCCTGAGCCAAAACCGAAACTCAAGCCAGAAATAAAAAAGCCCCCCCTAAAAGTGGAAGTTGAAGAAGCCAGAAAAGTCGCAAAGTCCAGTGGATTATTAGCGTTGCAAGATGACTTGGCTGATATGCGTGCAACGTTAGATACGAGTGCACTAACAGAAACACCGAATATGGTAGCAAAAACCATTGCGGCAAGTGCAACCGCTATTGATGAAGGTCGGGCATTGCGGGGCAGTGGAGGTGTTGATACTTCCGGAATGGCTGTTCCCGCAGAATCCGTTGCATTAGCTCAGCGACAAAGTACCGTTCTTGAAGAGAGTGAAGCAGAGAAATTGACTGCTGAGGCCAAGAAGAAAGGCAGCGCAAGAAGCAGTGGCAATATTCGGCGTGTATTTGATCAAAACAAATCATCGCTATTTACGCTTTACCATCGAGAGTTGAGAAAAGATCCTTCTATTGAAGGAAAGTTGGTCTTAAAACTTACGATAGAGGCTAGTGGTGCTGTCTCGTCTTGTGAGGTTGTTTCATCTGATCTAAACTCACCTACTCTAGAGAAGAAAATAGTCTCCCGTGTTAGGTTGTTTAATTTTGGCGCTCAGTCCGTTACTGCAAAAACAATAACGTATCCCATCGATTTCTTTCAGTCATAAAAAAGCCTTCTAAAGTGAAGGCTTATTAATTGGTAGTTTCTTTTCGCTACCAAAATAGAGTGTTAGGCTTCTGGAAGTTCACCTATGGTGATCTTAGGCAGAATAGGGCGCTCAAGTGATATTTTTTCAGACGGGGCGATCACTTTAGCTTCGCCGGTCACGACAACGTTTGCATCTTGATTAATTACTTCACATTCAAAAACTACGCGATTGCGCTCTTCTTTTCGTAATACTGTCAGTTTAATCGTTAATGTATCTTCCAGTTTAACAGGCCGTTTAAAGTTAAGGCTTTGCTCAAGGTAAACAGTACCAGGGCCTGGTATTACGGTTGCTAGGGTGGCAGAAATAAGCGCTCCAGACCACATTCCATGTGCAATGCGTTCTTTAAATAGTGACTTACTTGCATACTCCTTATCCAAATGAACAGGGTTTACATCTCCGGATACCGCTGCGAACAGAACCAGCTCTTCTTCTGTTAATGTTCGGGTATAGCTTGCTGAATCCCCAATGTTTAGTTCGTTATAGGTAATATTTTCTAACGCTTCCATAAACTCGCCAATTTATAATCGCTACAATTACAGCATTGCTTGACTAGGCTGGACTGCTTTGAGCCGCCCAGAAAATCAAATAATGCCTCACTCATTTACTCTCCGATAATACTCTATATGCACTTAAGTGCACTGAAGCTGAAGGAAGAGCTAATCTTTTACTGTGTTACTAATACTTTAACAGGATAAGTATTAGTTTAGACCAGACAAGGCGATTTATGTAACGTATTGTATAAACGTAGAT
This sequence comes from uncultured Oleiphilaceae bacterium, assembly GCA_913060665.1. Lineage (GTDB taxonomy): Bacteria > Pseudomonadota > Gammaproteobacteria > Pseudomonadales > Oleiphilaceae > Alkalimarinus. Next base: position 215,089 of record CAJXUY010000003.1, on the reverse strand, counting down.
TCTATCCCTCTTTACACTGGTTTAATGACGATTTTTTGTCGTCATCCATGCAATTAGGTCATCTACGACCTCCGCCTTGTTAGTTTCATTTAACATTTCATGACGGCCATCAGGATAGAGTTTGCAGGTTACATCCGTATGACCGCTGCTGATTAGTTTATGGGTCAGACGTCTGACACCCTTGCTGCTTTCACCCACTGGGTCTTTACATCCAGCAAAAAGATAGATCGGTAATGCCGATTCTATGTCCCTTAGTCGTGTTTTTGAGGATATGCTAATCAGACCACTGGTCAGGTCATCCCAGAGTTGATTAGTGCATAAAAAACCACAGGCCTCATCGTTGATATACTTATCGACCTCAGTTTGGTCCCGAGATAGCCAATCAAAGGAGGTTGTTGGACTAGCGACCTCTTTGTTAAAGCTGCCAAATGTTAGAAATTCAATTAGAGGGCTTTTACCCGTAGCGCCGTTTCTAAGCTTTTCGGCTTTTATTACAGGTTTTAAAGCTCGGTAACGAATAGGGTGGTCATAGTTAGAGCCCGATAGAATGACGCCTGCCAATTTAGGATTAAAGTCAATCAAATAAGACATCGAGATAAATGAACCCATACTGTGACCGAGTAGAAACAACGAAAGCTCTGGATGCTCTGTTGAAATGTGAGTCTGCACAAGGTTCAAGTCACTCTTAACAAGATTCCACCCGTCTTCGTTTGCATAGTGCCCTGAAGGAGAGCCATTCATTGACTGACCATGTCCTCTGTGATCATGAGCGAACACAATAAAGCCAGCCGCACAGAGTTGTTTTGCTGTAGCGCTATAGCGGGCTGAGTGTTCTGCCATTCCATGGGATATTTGTACGATGCCTTGTGGTTTTTTTCGAGAAGGCTTCCAGCTTCTGACGAAGATATTATGCCCATCTGTTGCTGAAAGGATGAATTCATCCATCTTCATAACTGTCACCATGTTTGATTGTTCGAGGCGATCGACTTAAGTGTATGTTTGATTGTAATGAAGTATTGGGGTTCGAAATAGAAATTTAATGTGCGCTTGTGAGCGAATGTGCATATTTTTATGAGGTTTGATCTGTATGTGATGCTGGATGCAGTTAAGATTATTTAAACGATCCCAATTATTAAGGGTGTGGAATGGGGACATATATTTTTTTCTATATACCAAAGTCTAAAGCTGGTATTCTAAATCCGATTTTTTTGTACTCGTTTGGCTGGTAATGCTGGCATGAAATTATGATACGCAGAGTATCTAACGTTCGGTGTAGTCAGAGCTTAAGAACAACCTTTGAATTGTTTGGATAGGAGATGTGTGATGGAGTTGGAAAATTTCTTTAAGGATAAGTACCCTGCTGGGGTACCTGCAGAAATAGACCCTAATCAGTACAGCAGTGTAGTGGATGTTTTTGAGCAATCCTGTAAGAAGTTTTCGGGTAAGCCTGCATTTTCAGCAATTGGTGTGACACTCACCTATGGTGAGCTAGACAAACTGACGAAAGACTTTGCATCATTTCTTCAAAACAAAACCGGCCTTAAAAAAGGTGACCGGATAGCGATCCAATTACCGAATCTTACTCAGTATCCTATTGTCGTTTTTGGTGCAATGCGTGCGGGTTTGGTTGTGGTCAATACCAATCCTCTCTACACCGAACGGGAACTTGAACACCAGTTCAATGACTCAGGGGCCAAAGCGCTTGTTGTACTTGCTAATATGGCGGGTTTGGCACAAGAGGTTATCCCTCATACGAGCATTGAGCATGTGATTGTTACCGAGATAGCTGATATGCACTCGCCGATTAAGCGAACAGTGATGAATGCAGCGGTGAAATATCTCAAGAAGATGGTGCCTCCTTACAACATACCAGGCGCTATTTCGTTTAATAAGGCATTAACAACGGGTTCAAAGTATACGTTTAAGCCTGTTGAAGTTGAGCGCGAAGATATAGCTGTTCTGCAATATACGGGTGGGACGACGGGGGTGGCGAAGGGTGCAATGCTAACGCATCATAATCTAGTTTGTAATATGCTGCAGCTTAAGCCGTTACTTACGGCCAAGTTGGGAGAGGGTCAGGAGACTATTATTGCTCCGCTTCCACTTTACCATATATATTCGTTTACTCTGAATTGCGGAATAATGGTGATTACAGGTAATCACAGTGTACTCATTCCAAACCCCCGCGATATTCCCGGTTTTGTAAAAGAATTAAAAAACTGGAAGTTTTCATGCTTTATGGGGCTCAACACATTATTCGTATCACTTTGTAATAATGAAGAATTTCAAGGCTTAGATTTTAGCAGTTTAAAAGTAACGGCTTCAGGTGGCATGGCGCTGACCAAAGATGCGGCCAAAATGTGGAAGACCGTTACTGGATGTGAGGTGGCAGAGGGATACGGTATGACCGAAACGTCTCCGGTCGTGACAATCAACCCACTGACCAACATTCAAATTGGTAGCATTGGTATGCCGGTTCCGTCTACATTGGTTAAAACGATTGATGAAGAAGGGAACGACCTACCGATCGGCGAGGTTGGAGAACTTTGCGCTAAGGGACCTCAAGTAATGAAAGGGTACTGGCAGCGCCCTGATGAAACGGCCAAAACGATCACTCAAGATGGCTGGATAATGACCGGTGATATAGGTCTGGTTCAAGATGATGGCTATATTAAAATTGTTGACCGTAAAAAAGATATGATTTTGGTTTCCGGTTTTAACGTTTACCCAAATGAAGTAGAAGACGTGTTAGTTAGCCACCTCGATATTATAGAGTGTGCAGCAGTGGGCATCCCCGATCTTAAAGCGGGTGAAGCCGTTAAAGTTTTTGCGGTTACGTCAAATCCAAATTTAAAAGAGAGTGAACTTAAAGAGTTTTGTCGTGAACGCTTGACGGCTTATAAAGTGCCTAAGATTATTGAGTTTAGGGATGAGCTACCCAAAAGCAACGTTGGTAAAGTGCTTCGCCGTGAGTTGCGTGATGAAGAGGTTAATCAGCAAGCATAACCATCGCTATTGCTAATAATTAATCGATTGAAACCTCGCTGGTAACAGTGGGGTTTTTTTGCTTAATTGTTCACATTCATTCCAGATTTTGTTGATATGACTGTAGAAATCCAAAAAGAAATAAAAGCGCAACTTAATGACTGTCTAATTAAAGATCAGGTATTTATTCGGCGACGCTTACGTAATATCGGTCAGATTAAAGACCTAGAAAAGCAACTTAAAGCAACTGAAGAGCTAAAATCTAAGGTTGAGCGCTCAAAGGAGCGGGTTCAAGCGCGTGCCGAAGCCACCCCCGAAATACGCTTTCCAGCGGAGTTACCGGTTAGCCAAAAGAGTGATGAAATAGCAGCGGCTATTAGACATAACCAAGTAGTGGTGATAGCAGGGGAAACCGGGTCTGGTAAGACGACCCAAATACCTAAGATTTGTATGCAATTGGGGCGAGGAGTCAAAGGCCAAATTGGCCACACCCAACCTCGTCGTTTAGCTGCTCGGTCAGTATCAATGAGAATAGCTGAAGAAGTTGGCAGTGAATTAGGGGGCGTGGTCGGTTATCAAGTCAGATTTAACGATCAGGTCTCTGATAACACCTTGGTTAAGTTGATGACTGACGGGATATTGCTGGCGGAGGTTCAACGTGATCGCTTCCTCAATGCCTATGATACGATTATTATAGATGAAGCTCATGAGCGAAGTCTAAATATCGACTTTCTACTGGGTTATCTAAAACGTTTACTACCTAAACGTCCAGACTTAAAGGTTATTATTACATCGGCGACTATTGATGTAGAGCGATTTTCTAAGCACTTCAATAATGCGCCGGTTATCGAAGTAAGTGGCAGGGCGTTTAGTGTTGAAACACGTTACCGGCCAGTATACCAAAGTGAAGAGGGTGATGACGAGAGAACCCTAAATGAAGCGGTTGTCCAATCTGTCTTAGAAATTATCGATGAGGAAAAAACCTCTAAGACTCCTTTTGGCGATATTTTGGTTTTCCTCCCCGGTGAAAGAGAAATTCGCGATCTGGCTAAGCATCTACGTGATTACGACATCAAAGATACTGAAGTATTGCCTTTGTATGCTCGATTAGGGGCTGCTGACCAGTTAAGAGTCTTTAAGCCCCACCGAGGCCGTAGAATCGTTTTGTCTACTAATGTAGCTGAAACCTCTATTACTGTGCCCGGTATTCGTTACGTCATCGACCCCGGCACTGCGCGAGTCAGTCGGTACAGTTATCGCTCCAAAATACAGCGCTTACCTATAGAGGCCATATCTCAGGCAAGCGCTAATCAGCGCAAAGGGCGTTGTGGGCGGGTCGCAGAAGGGGTCTGTTATCGCCTCTATAGCGAAGAAGATTTTAATACTCGCCCTGAGTTTACGGATGCGGAAATTCTAAGGACTAACCTAGCCTCTGTTATTTTGAAAATGATTGATTTGGGGTTTGGTCAGATAGATGAGTTTCCCTTTGTGGATAGCCCTGATAAACGATTAATTAATGATGGCTTTAAACTCTTGTTTGAACTCGGTGCCGTGGACTCAAAACGCCAGATGACCGAGCAAGGAAAAATGCTCGCCAAAATTCCGGTAGACCCTAGAATAGGGCGAATGTTAATAGAAGCTAACAAACAAGGAAGCCTCTCAGAAACGCTTATTATTACCAGTGCTCTAAGCATTCAAGACCCTAGAGAACGACCTGCAGAAAAAAAACAGGCGGCTGATCAAGCACACGCAGTGTATAAAGACCCCGACTCAGATTTTGTTTCGTTTGTTAATTTGTGGAATAATTTCGAGGATCAGCGGCAAGCATTATCGAGTAACCAGCTTAAAAAACACTGTATCAAAAGCTATTTGTCATTTATGCGCATGCGAGAGTGGCGTGAGGTTCATCGTCAACTGCATTTGATTTGTAAAGAACTCAGGTTTACGGAGAATTTAGCTGGATCGAGCTATGAGTCCATACACCGCTCTTTGTTATCAGGTTTGCTTAATAATATTGGCGTGAAAGAAGATAAAAAAGAGTATAAAGGCGCGCGGAATCGACATTTTCAGATGTTTCCGGGCTCCGTATGTTACAAGAAACCGCCAAAATGGGTAGTCAGTGCAGAGTTGGTTGAAACATCTCAAGTATTTGCACGTATTAATGCAAAAATAGAGGCTCAGTGGGTAGAACCGCTATCGACCCATATTGCAAAGTGTTCTCATTTTGAACCTCATTGGGAACAGAAGCGAGGCCAGGTGGTTGCCTATGAACGGATCTCTTTGTACGGTTTGGATATTGTGCCTAAGAGGAAGATTCATTATGGAACTATCGACCCTATTATCGCCAGAGAACTCTTTATCCGGCATGCACTCGTGCAAGGTGAGTTTCGTTCAAAAGCGCCGTTTTTACGCGAAAACAGCAAACTTATTGATCAGGTTGATGAGCTTGAAACCCGTATTCGAAAAAAGGATATTTTAATAGACGATGATACGCTATTTGATTTTTATTCTGAGCGCATACCCAAAGAGATCGTTAGTGGCCGTTACTTTGAATCATGGTGGAAGAAGCTTGAACAGCATGGCTTAACATCACTGTTGTTAACTAAAGATTTTGTGATGAAACGAGAAGCCGCTGAAGTGAATGCGTCGAGCTACCCAGACACCATTGCTCTAAATAATATTAACTTTAAGCTCAACTATAATTTCGCTCCAGGACAGGATGGGGATGGGGTGTCAATACTTGTTCCAAAAGGGGCTGTTCGGCAGTTGCCTTTAAATCGGCTGGAGTGGATGGTCCCCGGTCTGTTGCGCGAGAAGTGTATCCAGCTGGTTAAATCCTTACCAAGAGCGATTCGTAAGCAATTTGTTCCGGTCCCTGATTATGTGGATCAAGCGTTAAAGAATATAAAACCGAGCAATGACCCAGTTGCACGGGTGCTAGGGCAACAGCTCACACGGATAACTGGGGTTAAAATTCCGGAGGAAAGCTGGAACAGTGAAGCCGTTGATGAACATTTAAAATTTAATATTCAAGTCGTTGACGAAAAGGGAAAGGTTGACGAAGAGAGTCGAGATGTATTGAGCTTGATGGAAAAGTTCAAAGACGTAGAGTTCGATATGTCGGTGGGGAGTAGCCAAGAGCAGGAGCAATATCAGGCAGAGTACACGGACTGGAGGTTTGGTGAGTTATCGTTAAATAAAGTGGTTGACCAAGGCGGAATTAAGCTAAGCCTGATGCCTACACTCGAAGATCACGGTCGATTCGTGAAGCTTGCCTTGTCGAATGATCGCTTGTCTGCCGACAAAAATACGCTTAGGGCAATCGCGCGACTTACATTATTGGCACTACCTGACCAGCAAAAATTCATTCTAGGTAAACTCCCTAAATTGCAGCAGACAAACTTACTCTTTGCTCCTTATGTTAAGGCGAATGATCTTGCGGATGACTTGTTAATGGGGAGTTTGACTCAGTTGCTTTCAACTCGTGTAATGCCAAGAAGTGCCGAGCAGTTTTCATCTTGGATAACAGAATGCCGTGCCGAGCTATATGATCACACCTGCGAGCTGGCCCTATTAATCAATGAAATTGCCCTCCAGCACCACAACCTCATGAAACAGCTCAAGGGTAAGATTAATCTAGCACTAGCCCATTCAATGACAGATTTGAAATTCCAGTTGAATCATTTGGTCTATAATGGGTTTATCTCACAAACGCCTAAAGAGTGGTTGCAGCATTTTCCCCGATATTTGCAGGCCGCGAGCGATCGTTTTGAAAAAATGGCCCGAGAAATGGGGAACGAGCGAACGTTTTTAGCCGCTATAGATGGTTGTTGGGAACAGTTCGAAGGCTTGAAGGCTCAACATGAGCAACAAGGGATCTTTGATCTTGAGTTACAAAACTATCGCTGGATGATAGAAGAGCTTCGGGTGTCTTGGTTTGCTCAAAAACTGGGGACCGCTATGACAATATCTGAAAAGCGGCTCAATAAACAATGGAGTTTGGTAAGAAAATAGGGGTGTCGAGAGCGTTTGTAAACGTTGCCTTTACTAATAGTAAATACACAATATATTTTATGCTACGGTTTATGCTCGAACATCAATGATATTGTGTTAATATTTCGCGTTCTTTACAAAAAACAGAATTTTATATATTTACATTATAGGGTAAAAAGGTGATTAAAGCAGCAATCAGTGGTACAGGGCTCTACACCCCTCCAGATGTTATTTCTAATGAAGAGTTGGTTGAAGCGTTTAACCAGTATGTCGTTAATTTTAATGAACTGCATGCGTCCGATATTACAGACGGAACTGTACAGCCATTAGACGAGTCATCTGCGGCATTTATTGAAAAAGCCTCAGGTATTAAAAATCGTCGGGTTATCAATAAGTCAGGGGTTCTAGATCCTACCAGAATGGCACCGTATATTGCGGAAAGAAGTAATGATGAGCCTAGCATTCAATGTGATATGGCTGTTCATGCCGCTAATGAGGCGCTTGAGCAAGCGGGTAAAACTGTAGCTGACATTGATGCAGTGATTATCGCGTGCTCTAACTTGCCGAGGGCCTATCCAGCGTTATCAGTCGAAGTGCAAAGCCGCTTAGGAATTGATGGGTTTGCTTATGATATGAATGTGGCTTGTTCATCGGCTACTTTTGGTATACAGGCAGCAGTAAATGCCGTCGAAAACGGAACCGCACGCGCGGTATTGGTAATAAGTCCCGAAATTTGCACTGCGCATTTAAATTTTAAAGATCGTGACAGCCACTTCATTTTTGGCGACGCCTGTACTGCAATCGTTGTAGAGCAAATGGAAACTGTGACTAGTCAGCATGTCTATGAAGTCGTGAGCACCAAGCTTAAAACGGTCTTTTCCAACAATATCAGGAATAATTTTGGCTTTTTAAACCGTTGTGATGAGTCAGGGCAGGGTAAACCAGACAAGTTATTTGTACAGCACGGCCGCAAGGTATTTAAAGACGTTGTGCCGATGGTTGCAGCCATGATAAGTGATCATTTGAAAGAAAACACGTTATCACCTGAAAACCTTAAAAGAATGTGGTTACATCAAGCCAATTTGAGCATGAATAAGCTGATATCTAAAAAGGTACTTGGCCGGGATCCTAGTAGCCTAGAAGCACCGGTTATTCTTGATGAATATGCGAATACCAGCTCTGCAGGCTCAATTATTGCCTTTCATAAGTATAGAGATGATATTAAACAAGGTGATATTGGGGTTATATGTTCTTTTGGTGCAGGCTATTCGGTCGGTAGTGTTCTGTTACGAAAATGCTAGTCCCAACCCATAAATTGTGTGGCTAAAATGGGGTTGCTTTAGTATCTTTTCGGTACAAAAATATTTTTTAGGGTGAGATGGGTTAAACAGGGAAGTTGTAAAAAATCTTATGAAACTTAGGAACCAAACACTAATGCTCAAAATAACCATAAGATTTCTTTTTGTTTGTTTACTCTGCCCCTTTCTCAGTAACGCCTCAACTAACGTAGATGTCATAGCGTATGGGCAAGAAGAAGCTGACCCTTGGGAGAGCTTTAATCGATCCGTCTTCTCTTTCAACGAAACGCTAGATCAGTATATTTTTCGCCCCGTTGCAGTGGGCTACAAAGCCGTTATGCCATCTATCGTAGATAAAGGAGTGACTAACTTTTTTGGTAATATTGCCGATGTTGTTAGTATTAGTAACTCGCTATTCCAGGCAAAGGGTGGTCAGGCGATTGAGCTAACCACTCGAGTGATGTTCAATACAACGTTTGGAGTTTTCGGTTTTTTTGACGTGTCCACAAGTTTTGGATTACAAAAGAAAAAAGAAGACTTCGGTCAAACGCTTGCAGTATGGGGAGTGGATTCAGGCCCTTATATGGTATTACCTTTTCTTGGCCCTTCTACGATCAGGGATACTAGTGGCATAGTTGTTGACGTTTTTCTAGACCCTCAGTTTTACCAATCCGATTCATTAGGTGTTTTTGTTGCGAAGAAAACTATTTGGTTCATAGATTTTCGAGCAGATTTATTAGCCTCAGAGAATCTCATTATGGGTGACAAGTATACGTTTATCAGAAATGCCTACCTGCAGCATCGAGATTTCATGATCAATGATGGTGTGGTGGATGACCCATTTGCAGATGAAAGCTTCGAAGATTTTGATGATTTTTGATTGCTTGGGGGTTTGATGCTCCTGCTATCATTTGCATCTGTAACCCCCCACTCTCTAGTTATCAATTCTCCTCGTTACATTTGTTCACAGTAAAAATCAACATTTCTGCCTATAGTTAACCTTGCATGATCTTCAATTAACCCTCTGTTAACTTGCTTGAGTTCTGATGATTAATAAAGTTAAAAAACATAGAAAATTGATGGCAGACGCTCGAGACTATGAGTCTTGGAAAGACGCAGCGCTAGAACTGGATTATCTTGAGCGTAATGTTGAGTGGAAAGAGGCCTTTGCCTCTAACTTGTACAATTATGAACTGATTTATGACCGCCTTAGCCAGCTGAGAGAGTGCAGTCGGATTAAAGATCATGACTTGATGTTACGTTGTTTGAGAGAAGGGTTGCATCATGATTTAGGTAATATGGGAAATAGCGAGCTTTATAATCGGAGCAACATCGGTACCAAGCATTTAATTGAAGAGTATGTTAATCAGGTTTGTAGCTCGCTAAATTATATTTGTGATCATGATATACCTGAGCTTACGGACAAGCAAAAACTGGATTTTTTTAAAGATACCTTGCTTAGTTATGGTCGTCCTGCGTTGTTATTGAGTGGTGGTGCATCATTGGGTATGTTTCATATTGGTGTGATCAAAGCATTATGGGAGCGAAACTTGCTTCCTCAGGTAGTTGCTGGGTCAAGTGTGGGCTCGATCATGGCTGCCATGTTAGGGACGCATACTGACGCTGAACTGCCTGAAATGTTGGACCCCAATCGCCACAATCTAAAAGCCTGGAAATGGCTCGGCATTATGAGTGGCTTAAAGGGTAAGGGGTTTATGGACCAAAAGCAGCTTGAGAACTGTTTACGATCCAATATCGGTGAGTACTCCTTTCAGGAAGCTTATGAAAGAACGGGCCGCAGTATTAATATTACGGTCTCGCCTGTGCACGAGCATCAGAAAGAACGCCTTTTGAGTGGGTTTACATCACCTTACTTATCAGTGTGGAGCGCAAGTTTGGCCTCTTGTTCTGTGCCTGGAATATTCCCGCCAGTAAAGCTCATGAAAAAAGATAGTGATGGGAACTTAGTGCCATATATGTCGAAGTTACGATGGGTTGATGGTTCGGTTGTGAGTGATTTGCCGGTTGAACGTTTGATGCATCTATATGATGTTAATTTTTCGATTGTTAGCCAGACCAACCCTCACATCGTGCCGTTTATGGAAATGAACAACAAACGTAAGAAACGTGGGCCTCTTTCGTTACCCGCTAGAATTTTAAAATCCGAAGTTCAATTTCATGGCAAGGCGACCTTTGATTATCTTCGAAACAGCGTCGATAATGAGCTGTTCAGGCAAGTCTCAGGGCATATGTATTCGATTATGGCACAGAGTTATAATGGCGATGTAACGGTTGCCCCTCATTACACATTAAGACATTACATGAACATTTTAAGAAACCCCTCTCCTGACATGGTGAAAGAACTCATACTTCAAGGCGAAAAAGCTACATGGCAGAAACTAGCGATGATTAGAACGCATGCCAAGATCAGCCAAACGCTTGAAAACTGTATTTCGAGATTAAAAGTTAAAGCGACTCGTTCAAAAGCAGAACTAAGAATTATAGCGAGCTAGCCACCTTTTCGGTCATCCGCTTTTGTCTTTGACGGAACCCACGGCTTGCAGGTCTTTCGGTCTACAAGTCTATAGTCTTCGATTTCTTTAACGACCTCAAAGTAGAGTATTTGTTTAATCTATTGAAAAAGAGAGTTTTCTTTGTTCCTTGACCCCGTTATTATGAATCCCCATAAATTTAAAGACTGCTCTATCGACACTCTAGTGGATATTTCCTACCAACACCTGGTTTGCAAGCGCAGTTATAACATAATCCACTCTAATCAAATGGCACTTTAGATACCTTATGTACCGCGACTATTTTGGTCTGAAAGAGCTACCTTTCTCAATAGCCCCTGACCCTCGATATCTTTATATGAGTGAACGCCATAAAGAAGCGTTAGCTCATTTGTTATACGGCGTATCAGGGCAGGGTGGGTTTGTGGTGCTTACCGGTGAGGTGGGCACAGGTAAAACAACGATTTGTCGTTGCTTCTTACAGCAAGTGCCTGACAATACAGATGTAGCATTTATAGTTAACCCTAAATTATCAGCAAGAGAGCTGCTCGCCAATATTTGTGACGAGTTCGGCATTAAACACCCGAATGGTGCGTCAATAAAAATATATAATGACCTAATTAGTCAGTATTTATTGCAAGCACATTCAGAAGGGAGACATACCGTTCTCGTAATAGATGAAGCGCAAAATCTACGAATTGATGTGCTAGAGCAGCTTCGCTTGTTAACCAACCTCGAAACCTCTGAAAAAAAGCTTCTTCAGATTATATTGCTGGGCCAGCCTGAACTACAAGATATGCTCGCACAGCAAGAGTTACGGCAACTCGCGCAGCGGGTTACGGCTCGATACCACCTTAAAGCGCTTAACCGAGAAGAAGTAACAGCGTATATCCGCTATAGATTAGCCGTTGCAGGCCAGAAACAAGATATATTTCAGCCTGGGGCAATCAAAACTATTTATAGAAAAAGTGGCGGTATTCCTCGATTAATAAACCTTGTTTGTGACCGGGCGTTACTAGGCGCGTACTCCGAAAATGCAACCTCAGTAACTGCCATCAATATTAAGCAGGCGTTCAAGGAGATTGGTGCAGGTAACAACGTATCGTGGCTCTCTTCAGTGCCTCGCTGGGCCGTTGTGGGCACGGCGTTTGGTACTGTTTTTGGTGCTGCGTTAATTCTGTTGTTATCAACTATCAATGGAGGGCACTCCACTACGGCGTTACAACATATGGCAGCCTCTGAAGAGACTGCGGTGGCGGATGATGCGAGTGCTCAGCAGTCTGATGGCGACGGAGACCGTAATGATAGTTGTGCCGATGAGCCTGCTGGCTGTATGCCTGAGGGGCAACTAGGAGCAGCTCCAACCAGACTTGTTAAAAAGCCAGACGTTGACCCCAAACAACGATATGGTAGTCAGTATATGGCAAGTCTTCGGTATACTGCGCCTCCTTTTAATAATAAATTATCAGCTTACGAAGCGGTGCTTTTGAAGTGGGGCGTCAGATATATGCCTAATAAAAACAAACTAGTCTGTGACTTCGCCGAATCACAGGGCCTTGGGTGTTTGCACAAACAAGGTAACTGGAGAGGGTTGTTACAAATAAATAGGCCCGCGGTAATGCGCTTAACGAACCATAAAGGGCAGGAGTTTTTTGTGGGTTTGCTAGAAGTAGAGGGGGACTTTGCGAAAGTATCAGTTGGGCAAAAAACACTATGGACGTCTTTAGATTCGATAGATCAACAGTGGTATGGCGATTATTCTGTTGTTTGGAGACTGCCGCCTTACAAGTCAAGAGTTATCAAACCTGGAACGATTAATGATCCAGAAAAATGGTTAAGTGGGCAAATACAAACAGTCAAAGCCTCTCAACAAAGCTCTTCAAGTAATAACGAGACTCTACAGCTAGGTGATCAATCATCGTTAAAAGAAAAGGTTCAGTGGTTTCAGCAATCAGTAGGACTGACACCTGACGGAATTGCAGGGGCCTTAACGCTCATACACCTGAATAACTATATTAATCCTGGTATTCCTACACTGATAAGTGAACCCGCTCAAATAGAGTTACCTAAGTCTTAACAGGAACGAGTTTATTTAATGTCATATATACTAGACGCGCTCAAAAAGTCTGAAGAAGAAAGACACCAGGGCCAACTTCCAAATTTGGGAAGTAACTCTACGCTGATTCATAACGCAAAAACGAAGTCCTCTTTTTGGCCTTGGGTTATTGCATTCTTGTTAATTCTAAATATCCTTTTTTTGGTTTTTTGGGTTTTAAAAGAACCTTCAGATAGTTATTTGCACATTCAATCCCCTGCTACCATTCATTTTACCCAGCAGGAAGCGGAACAGGTGGATAGTGAGCAACCTGTTGTAGCAAAACTAACGTCAAAACAACCCATTACCGAAGCTGTTATAGTAAACAAACAGGAAGATCATCGTTTGGTGGCTGCTCACTCTACGACTACTTATGAGTTACCGACGGTTTCAGAGCCCATAGGTGACGCTTTATATGAGTCAAAGGCGGCCTTGTCGAATAATAAGGTCGTTATCCAACAGGGCTCTGAGCCCGAGCTCGTTGTCCCGGGAGGCGGTTATCCGTCAAAAATGGTCGCTGAAGCGGAGGTTGTTGAAACCGAAATCGAAGCGCCGCTCCTAATTACGCCAAAAGGAAAATCGAGACCATATACCGGGCCCGCTTATATACCGCAAGCTGTAGAGTCTGAAAATACAAGAGACGTTACTGAGCTTGACCCACAACGAGTGGGGGATCCAAAGTCGGCCCGGCCTGCGATAGACGATACAGCCGCAATATTACGGCTAACAGACAAACCACATTCATTTCAGATTAAAATTCCTGATATGGCATTTAACAGTCACATCTATACTGATACGGCAAGCTCCAGAAGGGTCATGATTAACAATATCTATTTAAGGGAAGGGCAGACATTTTCAGGTATGAAAGTCGAACAAATTACTGAGGAAGGCATAATTCTCTCGCTTAACAATGAGCTATTCAAAATGGGTGTTCTAAGAGACTGGTACTCCCCTAGGTAACGGAGTTAACCGTTTATCACCACTGAATTAATAACCTGCTCCATACTCCGTAGACGTATAAATGCTAACAGATGACGTAAAGACAGAAATACAATCAGCATATTCAAAATTTTTATCTAAAAAGGGCTATAAGTCCCGTTACGGGCAACGTCAGATGATTGCAGAATTTGCTCGCTACCTTGGTGGTATTGAGGCAGACCCAAAAGGGATTCGGAAGTCTAAACATAAAGTCTGTGTAGTAGAGGCGGGTACTGGAACAGGTAAAACATTAGGCTACTGTATATCGGCTATTCCACTTGCACTACATCAAAACAAAAAACTGATTATTTCTACTGCGACGACGGCATTACAAGAGCAAATCGTTTCTAAAGACCTCCCTGATATTGCTAAAAATAGTGGGTTGAAGTTTAAGTTTGCATTGGCAAAGGGCCGAGGCAGGTACCTGTGTTTAAGTAAACTTGAAACACAGATGGCCGATGATGGTTCAGCACAGGATAGCCTACCGTTATTTATGATTGAGAATGGGCTTGGCTCTGCTGATCATAAGCCTCTATTTCAAACGATGTTTGCAGCTTATGCTAATCAGCAATGGGATGGTGACCGGGATAAATGGCCAGATAATATTGATACTAAGGCTTGGAGCCTCATTACTACTGATAATCAGCAGTGCTCTAATCGTCGGTGTAGTTACTTTCACAGCTGTAGTTACTATGAATCGAGAAAACTATTAGAGGATGCTGATGTAGTAGTGGCCAACCATGACCTTATTTTGGCTGACCTGTCACTCGGGGGCGGTGTTGTACTTCCAGCTCCAGAAGACTCTATTTATGTGTTCGATGAAGCACATCACCTAGCAGATAAGGCGCTTGGGCATTTTGCGGTTCATTCGCCACTAAAGGGGTGTCAAGCATGGCTGAAGCAAACCACCAAAGTGTTTTCTGAGTTATTACCTTATATAAAGCCTTCTTCCAGGTTAAGGGCGACCGTTGAAGAAGTTAGTACCATTACACGGCCTATCCATACTCAAATTGACGAGCTTTATCTACGAATGGAGCAATCTCTGGATTGGGACGTCAATGATAATCGTTTTGGGCAACGGGCTACTCCGACAGGGCAGTTTCGCGATAATCAAGTGGTATTTCGTTTTGTCGAGGGGGTGGTTCCCGATGAGTTGAAATCCATTTCGTCAGAACTGCTCAAGTTGTTTATTTCATTATGTAGGCTTGTCGATGAAATCAACAATGACATTATTCGCTCTATGGATGAAAAGTCTGATGCAAGTTTAAGTAAAGAAGACGGTGAGCGTTGGTTTCCTGTTATCGGTTCTGCTTTATCAAGAGGGCAGTCGTATCAGGACTTGTGGCGCTTCTTTTCGGTTGATGATGTCAAAGGGCAGCCACCCTCCGCTCGGTGGGCGATTAAAAAAGTCTTCGATAATCATGAAGATATAGAGCTTTTTGGTAGTCCATTAATGGCCGATAGTCTGCTTTATTCACGCTTATGGTCTAAATGTTATGCTGCATTGTTGACCTCTGCAACCCTGACTTCGTTGGGTAACTTTAATCGACTGATTAACAAGTCTGGCTTGCCTGATAATAGTGCTTATTTGTCGGTGATTAGCCCGTTTAATTATGCAGAAGTCGCAATATTGCGACTACCGGAGATGAAGTCAGATCCTGGTAATAGTGCTGCGCACACTGAAGAGTTGATTGAACTCTTTCCGGCATTTGTGAAAGAACAACAAGGTACTCTCGCACTGTTTAGTTCTAGAAAGCAAATGAACGAAGTGTTGGCGGGCATGACAGAAGAGTTGCGAGCTCAAACGATTAGTCAAGATCAAATGAGCAAGCAAGAAGTGATAAAGGAGCACAAGCGAAAGATTGATGAAGGTGAAAAAAGCATTATCTTCGGTTTGGCATCCTTTGCAGAGGGGATTGATTTACCCGGCGATTATCTGACAAACGTGCTGATTGCAAAAATTCCTTTTGCGGTTCCAAACGACCCCATTGAAGCAGGTCTAAGTGAATGGATAGAGTCCAGGGGTGGTAATCCATTTATGGAAATAACCGTTCCTGAAGCGTCGACAAAGCTAATACAGGCATGCGGTAGGTTGTTGAGGGCTGAAAGTGATTATGGTCAGGTGACATTGTTTGATAGCCGATTGGTCAGTCGTCGGTATGGAAAAATGATTCTGGATTCACTGCCTCCATTTCAGCGTAAATATGAATGACTGAGTCATAGAGTTTTACAGTCAAACAGTTTATTTAGGGCAAAAAAAACGGCAACAATCAATCGACTGTTACCGCTTGTCATATGAGCCTGATTTACCAAGTCTCAATCTATTGGTACTTAACTGATACTAGATCGGTTAGTACAAATGCTTAGCTGATATAGAAAACACAAGGCCTGAATTCGTGTTTTGTTCAACTCAATTCATCATGGTTTTATAATAAGGCGTAGGGGGGCGTAGTGTAATCGTCCAAAGGGCGTAATTTGTACATTATACCTAAGGTAATTAAAGTAAACCGTACTCTCTAGCTTTGGCCAGAGCTTCTGTACGGCTTTTAGCTCCTATCTTTCCATATATATTACGTATATGGGCCTTCACTGTCGCAGGCGCTAAAAACAGCTGGCTGGCGATGACTTTGTTTGCTAATCCCTTATTAATGAGTGTTAACACCTCTTGTTCGCGCTGACTAAGCGGTTCTTGCAAACCATGGGTGTCGTTTACCACTGGAGCCGTGATGGGTTTAGGGCTGTTACTTTGGTTTGTTATGTTCAGTGCTAGATTGAGTTCATTCCTATATGTGTCTGAAACGCTGATACTGTCTGCAAGGATTATCAAGTCTCGTACCTGACTTCCCTCGTCACAGAAAACCCTGATTACTCCTTCTTTTGAAGCAAGGAGCAAAGCATCTGAAATGGACTGACGAGATTGTTCAATATTATTGAGACTAGAGTAGGCTATTGCTTGAAGAATCCGGACTTCAATTAAATGTTTTACGTGATGGTCTATGATGGCTTGATCATAAACTATACCCAATATATCAATAGCCTTTTGGTAATGGGCTTGTGAAATTAAAACCCTGGCAATAGTGATATCGCACTGCTCTTGATTAACTTTTGAGATTGATCCTACGCTTTTTTCTGATGTTTTGAGCCAGTGCTCGGCCTTTGAGTTTTCGTTTAGCGCTAGGTAACACCTGACTCTTAAGGCATCTAATGAGGGTGGCTCAAACATTAGTGAGTCTTGCTTATGCTCATATACATTTAGCGCATCATCAAGCCAGGTGATCGCTGTTTTATAATCGCCTAATGTAAATGCCATATGGGCTCTTACATATTGGATAAGAATGTGCTGCCCGGGCTCTGTTCCTGCTTCCAGATGTTTTAGCAGCGGGTTGATATATGATTCTGCTGTCGTGATTTGATTTTTTGCACTATAGATTTGAGCGAGCGCGCAATTCTGCCAACAAGAAATCAACTTGGGCTGAGAAGGGTCATGATAGCCATCGATCCAAAGTTGATTGCTTGTACATAACTCTCGCGCTAGGTCAAGTTCACCTTGGTAATATAATATCCAACCGAGCAAGCCTGTGCTTGTTAACACGGTTGTGAAGCGTTTTTCATTTTTACCATATTCAATAGATGCTTGCAGTGCTGATCGAGCCGATGATAGATCACCTTGGGCAAAGCAATCCATACCTAGACCGTAGTAAGTGACAGATTTTAATGGCATATTTGAATGATCTAGATCATCAAGTACTTGTTGCGTCAGGTCTGAAGCGCTTACCAAGTCACTCTGAGAGCGGGCTAAATATGAGCGAATAAGTGAAATTTCACTGTGTAATGCGAGTGCGTCTTGAGCTTCAGGGTGCGAATCACAAACCCGCTTATCAAGTATGTCCT
This sequence comes from uncultured Oleiphilaceae bacterium, assembly GCA_913060665.1. GTDB lineage: Bacteria > Pseudomonadota > Gammaproteobacteria > Pseudomonadales > Oleiphilaceae > Alkalimarinus. The sequence continues at coordinate 197,339 of CAJXUY010000003.1, read as the reverse complement.
CCAGTCGCTCAAGAAGAGGGAGTGTCGTATCAACCTTATTCCCAAAAAAAAGCGCCCAAACCTTCAACATGATGAGTCTCGGGTGTTCATCAAGGGTGTTATCGGAAATGTATGAGAGCCAATCTAAAATTGGGAAATGATGTCCTTCATGAATCAGGGTATTACCATGCTCCTCTAGTGCTCTGGCGAGCCATGACCAATCTTTTAATTGAATAAGTTGGTTGATGGCTTCATGCAGTTGTCCTTGTTCTAACAGCCAGTTGATCGCCCTCTGCTGGAATAGCGCTAAGTCTTTTGGGCTGTTTTGCTTTAGACGCTGTAGTAACGACTCCCGAAATAAGTCGTGATAACGAAACCAGTCATTGTGGGTGTCTAATGGGATGATGAATAAGTTTATTCGATTGAGTTGCTCAAGGTAACGTTGGCTGTCATTGCTTACTCGAAGGGCATCGCAGAGCCCTGCATTAAGTCTAATTAAACAAGAGGTTTGAAGCAAAAATGATTTAATGTCTTCGGGTTGGGAGTCAAGTATTTCGCTCAAAACGTAATCGCTGATGAGCTTATGCTCTCCGGAGTAATGGCGAAATACATCATTACTAGAGGCTGCGGTCGGGTTCCCCTGAGTTGAGATGGCAGCAAGTTGCATGGCCGCAACCCAGCCCTCTGATTTCTCTCTGGCCAGTGCGATATCTGCGTCAGATAAGCTCAGGTTCATATAGTCATTGAAAAATAGCCGACTTTCATCTATTGAAAATGCTAAGTCATGGGCATGAATCTCATCAATAATATTGCGAACACGCCAGCGCGCAATTGGAAGGGCTGGTTCCACTCGGCTTGTAATAATGATCTGTACGTTCTGCGGTAAATAATCAATTAGAAAGGTAACCGAATGATGTATCTCGTTATTCGTAATTCGATGATAGTCATCAAGAATGAGGTAGACCGGTGTATCACTGACTATTCCACATATTTCGTTGACTAATGCGGTCACAGCGGCTTCTATTGGCGCTTCTTTGTCAGTCAATAGGTTGAGTGATTCACTTCCTATCGAATCGGAAACACTACTAAAGGCGCCAATGATGTATTGCCAAAAACGACGTGATTCGTTATCAGGTTCATCAAGTGACAGCCAGCAGCAGGTGATATTTTGATTATGAATCCATTGCGTGACGAGTGTGGTTTTGCCGTAACCTGCGGGTGCTACTATGGTGGTTAATTTTCGTCCATGACGATTTTCTAGCCGCCTGATAAGTCGCTGTCTGTTGATGCTTTTGGGGTTGTAAGCAGGCGCTAAAAATTTGGTTTTTAACAACATTAAACGCGTTTATGTCCGTATAAAATGAATTGACTATCGTAAAATTCTCCAATAATCAGCTCTATTGTCAAGACAATATATGGTTAGCGTGTCTATAAACCAAATAAGCAACATCTAACCGCGCTATCTAACACATGTTGAACATTGAGAATTGTTTATTGCCAGCACTGATTATTAGAAGAATGCGTACTTTACACCAATTATCAATAAAATACTGGCTAGAGTTGGTTGTAATACCTTATCAGGCAAACGCTTACCGAGCATGGTCCCAATATGTATTGCTGGAAGAGAGCCTATTAAAAGACTAATCAGCAGAACGAAATCTACATTCCCGAGAGATAAGTGCCCTAGGCCCGCTATAAGGGTAAGAGGAACTGCATGAGCAATATCGGTACCAATGACTTTAATCGGGCTTAGATGGGGGTACAACACTAACAGTATGGCAGCGCCGAAAGCACCTGCACCGACGGATGAAAGTGTTACGCAGACACCTAGTAATACGCCCATTGTGGTCGTAAGTGCATTACGATGATTAGCCAAAAACGAGCCACCTTCAAGTCTGGAGTGACTAAGCGCTTGCAGTCGTTTCTTAAACAATAATACGATTGACGTTAATATGAGCATGACACCCAAAGTAGTCACTAGCACATGGGAATAGCTCTCGGCATCACTAAAATAAAGATTAAGGACAATGACAGTGGCAATGGATGCCGGAATACTTCCTCGTGCAAGTCTAAACACGACATCCCATTGAATCGTAGACTGTCGTTGATGAGAAAATACTCCGCCACCCTTAGTAATCGCTGCATAAATGAGATCTGTACCAATGGCGATGTTAGTCGGGAATCCAAAAAGCAATAATAGAGGTGTCATTAATGAACCACCCCCAACGCCGGTAACGCCAACTGCCAACCCGACGCCAGCACCAGCTAAAATGTACATTATTGTATGAATATCAAACAGTGTTTCCATAAAATTGGTCTACACTACCTTTATTAAGTAATAAACAAACTGAATTAGCCAATCTATAGAGTTTGATCTATTCTGAAAAGGAATATTTATTTATATTTTTATTCCAATTTGTTTATATAGGCCTGATTAATTCAGTAGTGCCGGGAGGGTGGATGAAATTACAACAGCTACGCTACATTTGGGAAGTAGCTCACCATGACTTGAATGTATCGGCTACTGCTCAAAGCTTATATACATCACAACCAGGAATTAGCAAGCAAATCAGACTGTTAGAAGATGAGTTAGGTGTTGAAGTGTTTGCTCGAAGCGGCAAACATTTAACACGGGTAACGCCTGCAGGTGAAACCATCATCAACGTAGCAGGAGAGATACTGCGTAAAGTGGAGGGAATAAAGCAAATTGCCCAAGAGTTCAGTAATGAGCGTAAAGGCGATTTAGCAATAGCCACCACGCACACTCAAGCTCGATACGCATTACCTAATGTGATTCAGAGTTTTATCAAAGAGTATCCTGATGTGTCATTACATATGCATCAGGGGACGCCGATGCAGATTTCTGAAATGGCATCCGATGGAACCGTTGACTTTGCCATTGCGACAGAAGCGCTCGATCATTTTTCTGACCTGATAATGATGCCTTGTTATAAATGGAATCGCTGTGTCGTCGTACCTAAAAATCACCCACTTATTCAGTTGTCCGAATTAAGCCTTGAAGAGCTGGTTAAGTTTCCGTTGGTCACATATGTTTTCGGTTTTACTGGGCGGTCTAAATTAGATGATGCCTTTAGCACTAAAGGGCTAAGCCCAAATGTAGTGTTTACCGCGGCTGATGCTGATGTTATAAAAACCTACGTTCGACTGGGGTTAGGGGTCGGGATTATTGCAAAAATGGCCTATGACGAATCGATTGATAGTGACTTAGTGGCGCTTGATGCGAGTCGGCTATTTAGTGCCAGCACGACAAAAATTGGATTTAGAAAGGGAACATTTTTGAGAGGTTATATGTATGAGTTTATTAACCGGTTTGCCCCTCATTTAACCAAAGAGATTATTGATAAGGCATACCATTGCCATAGTAACAAAACTGAGCTTGAAGAAGTGTTTGAGGATATCGAACTACCTGTTTATTAAATACAATACATTAATCTTTATAGGGTGCGAAAGTGCACCCTATAGTCGCGATGTTAATCGCTATTTCCGTATATTCCCCACATGTAACCCACATTCTTTATGGGTTGCTTCTTCCCACCACCAACGGCCTTCCCGCTCATGTTGATTTGGTAATACCGGGCGAGTGCAAGGTTCGCAACCTATACTGATATAACCCTTTTCGTGTAATTCGTTATAAGGTACTTCAGACATTCTAATGTAGTTCCAAACATCTTCAGAGCTCCAATTGGCGAGCGGGTTGAACTTAATAAGTTGATTTTCTTCTGTCGAAAAGGCCTCGTCAATTTCGACAACCGCAACATTTGAACGAGTGCCTGGGCTTTGGTCTTTTCGTTGGCCTGTGATCCAGGCATCTACGGTTGCAAGCTTTCTTCTTAATGGTTCAATTTTTCTAATGCCGCAACATTCTGAATGTCCATCTTCGTAGAAGCTGAACAAACCTTTTGCCTTCGTTAGTGCTTGTAAATTTTCAGATTGTGGCGACATGGTTTCTATATCGATGTTGTAATGATTTCTAACTCTGTCGATAAAGCGGTAGGTTTCAGGGTGTAATCTACCGGTATCTAGTGAAAAAACGTGAAGCGGGTTAGCGAGTTTGTGCGCGAGTTCAATTAACACCACATCTTCAGACCCACTAAACGAGATGGCGGTATTACTGAAGTTTGATAGTGCGAATTTGATTATCTCTCTAGGAGATTTAGTGCTCAATTCTGCATTAAGTGCTTCAATGTCGTGATTAAATGTAGTCATTTTCGCTCTCGGTGTCGTAAATTCGGTATGAGGCTGGTGCTATATAAATAGTTCATACTATATAGCCATTGTGTCTATTATGAATAATTAAAAGCTTAGCAGATAGCTGAATAGTAGAAAAAAGAATAAAAAAGAATAAATTAATATCTGAATAGCATTGCTATACCTTCTATGTTGATAATCAACGCTTGCCACTCATTATAATTTCTATATTATTGTCGCTTCGAAACAAACTTAAATTATTTATAAGTAAGAATTGGAGTCTATCGTGGAACTGGCTTGCCTTGATTTAGAAGGGGTTTTAATCCCTGAAATTTGGATCGCTTTTGCAGAAAAAACCGGTATTGAAGAGTTAAAGGCAACAACGCGTGATATCCCAGACTACGATGTGCTGATGAAACAACGTCTTCGTATTCTTGATGAACATGGTTACGGCTTGCCAGCCATTCAAGAGGTTATTGGCGAGTTAGACCCTATTCCTGGCGCAAAAGAGTTTCTAGATTGGCTGCGCACCAAGTATCAAGTGGTCATTTTATCTGACACTTTTTATGAGTTTGCAATGCCGTTAATGGCGAAGCTTGGTTTTCCTGCACTACTTTGCCACAAGCTTGAGGTTAATGAAGAAGGTCGAATCACAAATTACCTTCTAAGACAGCGCGACCCTAAACGTCAATCAGTTAGGGCATTTCAGTTACTTAACTATCGTGTGGTTGCAGCAGGTGATTCATATAATGATACCACTATGTTGAAGCAGGCTGAGGCCGGAATCCTGTTTAAGTCTCCTCAAAATGTAATTGATGAGTTTCCACAATTTCCCGCAGTGCATGAGTATGAAGAGTTAAAAGAAGAGTTTATTAAGGCTAGTACTGTACATAGTTAAGATATCTTTATGAGCAGGCTTCCATTTTTTGTGTTGCCTGCTCAAGCTAGTACCTGTAACGATTATTTCAGCCTGCTCACTTTTTCAAGTTCATCCATCAAATTCTTCACCTTGGTAATTGATTCCTGATGCTCGTCTTTGCAATTAGAGTCTGAAACAATACCCCCGCCTCCCCAGCAGTATATGTCTCCCTTTTTACATAAAAGCGTTCGTATGCATATATTACTGTCAATATTACCATCAAAACCTGAATAAAAAACTGACCCGCAGTAGATGCTTCGTCTCGTAGGTTCTAGCTCTTCGATGATTTCCATTGCTCGTATCTTTGGGGCTCCCGTTATTGAACCTCCGGGGAATGCCTGTTTTAGGGCGTTCAATGAAGATGTCGTATCTGTTTTCTCGCCTATTACAGTGCTGACTAGATGATGCACATTCGGGTATGTTTCGATTTTGAATAACTCAGGTACTTTGACTGTTCCAGGTATACAGGATCTATTGAGATCATTCCTGAGTAAGTCGACAATCATCAGATTTTCAGCTTTATCTTTTTTACTATCCTTGAGTGCTTTAATTAGTTTGCGGTCTTCGGTGACAGTGTTTCCCCTTTTAATGGTCCCTTTTATAGGTTTGGTTTCTATATCGTTGCCATTTATCTTTATAAACCGCTCTGGAGAAAGACTGATGATTTGGTGATCGTCGAGATCCAGGAACGCTGAGTAAGGCGTATTTAATTTATTTCTTAAGTATGAAAAGGCCTGCAGGGGTGGTCCTGTGTATTGGGCCTGAAACCTGTGTGAAAAGTTTATTTGATAGCAATCACCAGCATCTATGTACTGCTTGATTTGATCAAACGACCGTTGATAATGGGCTTTATCACTATTTGAAGAAAACCTTGAGATTAACTGAAAATGTCTAGTGTCAGGAGAGGGCAATTTTAAAGCATCTAGAACGCTTGCTTGAAGTTCATTTGAGCAGTAGGGCCCGAATGCGATGTAGGATGCCTGGTTGTGGCTATCATTAATGAAGTTCCAGTGGTAGATCCCCCCGCAAAAGTCTGGGATGTCGGTGTCATTGATTGTGTCGCAGGGGAGTGATTCTAAATTTTTGCTGTAGTCGTAGCTAATATAACCAATAAAGCCAAAAATAAGCGGTAGGTTTTTACTCTGTGAAGATTCGCCTTCTATTATATAAGAGGTTTTCAACGAACTGAGGTGGTTGTTAAGCCAGTCTAAGGCATTGACCTGTTGTATGTTAAGGTGCTCTTGTTCGCCCTCTGTGTTTTGTTGATCTATATATAGTATGCCGTGCTGCTCTTTAAGTTTTTCGGAAGGGCAAGAGGAAATAATATCGTAGTATGTTTGGCATGATGACTTTCCCCAACTACCCGAAAGACAAACAGGGCTCCCCATCGGGGCAATTTTTTCAATTGCTATCTCGGTTGCTATATAGGTAGGAAGTTTAATTATTTGAGTGTTATGCATATCTAGCTGGATGATTGGTTTAGAGGTGTTACGCATTTTATATGACTGTGCTGGTTTGTAATACTAAAAAATATACTGGTTGCCAGTAACTTTTCTCGTCGAAAGATACACAAATAATTAGCTACCTACTTTAAGTAAATTGAAAAATGAATGAAAATGCTGTCCGGTAATAAATGTTAAATGAAGTGAGATGTGTAGATGAAAATAATAAACAAACTAATAATTGTACTGGTATTGTTTGGAGGTATTATGTCGACTCAAACGATTTTGGCCGAAGATGAAGTGTATGGCGCTGACCTTGACGCATTCTCTAAAGAGAAAGCGAAAGAGCAGTTGCTGTACTTGATGGCACAGTCTATTGATAGAGCGCAAGCCAAAGTTGAGAATGATATTGTATTCAAACCCTATGCGGCTGTATTTAAGCCCAACGGTGAAATTAAGTATGTTGAACTAGGGGAGGAGCGTTTTGACGACTCTGTTGCGATTGAAATACTTAGACGTAGCCTAAATGTCCTCGCCAGATCTCGCAAAATTGCGACGAGTGCGATTTATTATACAGTTGAAGCAACGGATGAAGCTGGGAGTAATAATCGTGTATTGGTGGTAGAGCTAGAGCATTCTATTGGTGTTTCATTCATTAGTGCGACACCTTATAAGAGGGTTGATGGCAAGTTGTTATTCGGTGAAAGTGTGGAGCGAGAGCATGCGCCGCAAGTTATGTTGACTGAAGACGACATTAAGTCTCTTGATGAATAGATGACCTTTTTTTATTGGTTGTACAATAAAAACAATATGTTAGGTTAATTTTTTTAAGTATCGGTAGGTGTTTTTTTGTTAACTTAATTGCAAAATTGTGTGTAATAAAACAAAAGCGTAACAGGATGTGACTGCGTTCACGGAATAATAAAGTTCGACGCCATAGAATGAACTCACTGACTCGCAACAGGGTGAAGGCAAAAAATAATAAGCCAAGCGTAAATAGCGAGTTGGGCAGTAACAAAAGATATCGAAGAAGTATTCTTCAAGGTATCAAAAATAACAAAACTAAAAAATCTCTCAAGGAGAATAAAATGAAAGGCCTGAATAAAATTGCTTTAGTAACTGCTATCTCTGCTGCATCTTTTGGCGTTAACGCTGAGCTTAAGTCTCTAGATGACAGCGCAATGGGTGAGTTAACTGGTCAAGCTGGTATCACTATCGAATTAGAAACTAAGGTTGATATCGGTTCTATTGTTTACACAGATACTTTAGCAGCTGGCGGCGACGCAGCTCTAAGTGGTGGTAGCTTGTCTGTAGATGGTATCTCTATCGGTGGTCGTGGTGGATCACTGTTGGATGATTTGGCGATCGATATCGATCTTGCTGAAGATGGCGATGCAATCATTGATGTTCACTCTGCATCTGGCGCTCCAATTGATTATGGTGTGACTATCGCTGGAGCATCTTTGATTGGTAACGATGCTGCTGCTGATTCAACGTTGCTTGCTTCTAACATCAACATTGAAGGTGATCTCTACAAGTTAAACTTCCAGGTTGATACTGCTACTGATACGTTGAACATAGTTGCTGCGTTCACTATGACTGACTTTGATATGGATGTTGACTTCTTGTCTTTAGGTATCCAGAACTTAACACTTGGAAGTGATGCGTCTGCAGACGTAGCAGCAATTTGTGGTGCTGACGTTGCTTGTAACACTGCTGGTGCAACTGCTCAAGGTACTACAACTACAATCAATACTGCGGCACCTGGCAGTAATGCAGCAGTTGCTATCATGAGTGTTGGTGCTGGTACTAGTGCTGCAACTGGTAACGCTGGTCTAGCAGTCGGTATTGAATTCTTCGAAGCTGACATCGCAATGGATATGTCTCTTGGTGGAACTTCTATCGGTGAGATCGCTATTAACGATCTAGTAATTAGCCAGACTTCAATGTTGGTTTACGGTCACTAAGATCGTCTAGATTGTTTTCTGGAGGTTACCTCCTGAAAAAAAACCGCCCAGTAGGGCGGTTTTTTTTTGTCTGTGCGGAGTACGTCACTTTTTTATTGGATTAGGGGGGTAAACTGAGGTGGGGTGAGGTTGATATTAGGGTATCTTGAATTACTGGCCCCATCTGATAATAATTAAATAGTAAAGAAGGATTTAAATATGAGTGGCCTGAATAAAAAGTCATTGCTAGCACTGGGGATAATGCTGCCTGCATTATCTTCTGCAGAAATTCGACCAATTGATGATTCAGCGTTAAGTGAAGTCACTGGTCAAGCGGGTATTACAATCGAGCTAGAGACTAAAATTGATATTGGTGAAGTTGTTTATACCGATGTTAATAGTGGTGCTGCTGGAGAGTTGGGTGGGGGGAGTCTGTCCATTCAAAACGTGTCTATAGGCGGTGCAAATAAAACAAACTATCTAGGTATAAGTTCATGGGGTGTTGCTGCAAGTGATACGCTCGATAACATTCAAGTTACCATTGATGTGGGTGCTGATGGTGATGCGATTGTTAATATGGGGCCTCAATCATTTGGCGTAATTGATTTTGCGGTGGGTATTGACTCAGTCGAGTTGCAAGGCACTGCTGATTCAACCGTTTTAATGTCTAATTTTAATTTAGTGGGTTTGATGGGGGCTGCTTCATTTATAGTTGATACCCAGGATGATTCATTAAATGTTGTGGCATCTGTCGCGATTGATGATATGGATTTTGATTCGGATTTTTTGTCCTTGGGTGTTAGGGATGTACAGGTAACAGGTAATACATTTAACCCTGTTGCGCCCCAGCAATTGCGAGCATTTTTTGATGTTGACTTTAAAATGTATTCAACAACTAATGTGAACTCTGCTGGTGGTGAGGCTTTGGCCATTGATATTAACCCCCTCGAGATGGATGTTCGCATAGGGTCAATTGAGCTTGGAGGTCAGTCAATAGGGTCAGTTTTTATTGATAACCTTGCTATTACTAATACCCATATGGAAATTTATGGGCACTAGTATAAATACCTAACGATAGGGCTGAGTTCTCTCAGCCCTGTATGCGATTCAAATTCCAAGTGTAGTTTCCATCCTCTATCTACCTCATTTCTTGGTCTGGGGCTTTTCCTCCTATTAATGTGACCCATACTTTGTTTCTATCATCTATTGGTAGCCGCACGTTACTGAATTTTATATTATTTTAATTAATGTAATCTTTCTTTATTTTGAATGGTATTCGGTATTAAACATGGACTTCTTTCAAAGCGTTAAACAGCTGCTTTTTGTTTTGTTGGTAGTTATTACTCTTTATGGGTGTAGTGAAACAAAAAGTGCTGAAACTCCCGTTATTTTAGGTACCCCCTCTGACTCTGCAATTGTTGATGTACTCTATGAATATGAGTTTGGTGCAGACGGTGGGGACGGACTGTTAAGTTATTCTATTATTTCGGGGCCAGACTGGTTACAGATAGAGAATTTAAATGGGGCGAAGCCTGCATTTAGAATTTTTGGTGTGCCAACGGTGGGTGACAGAGCAGCATTTGATGAGTTTACTAAAGAGAATATAGACATTGTTTTGGGTGTGACCGACGGGGGACGTAGTTCTTCAGAAACGTATGAGATAGTGCTCGAAAAAAATACTATTGAATTCGATGAAAACACATGGGATGTTTTGGAGGGCGCTACAACACCGGCATTAGAGCAAGCCAACTTTAGCGATGATTGTGAGTTGCCGAGTATGGACCCATATTTGGAAGGCGGTAAAATAGTTTATCCATTTCCTGTAACACTAACGCTAGATGCCCCCGCGGAAACGGATATAACACTCCATTATATTATGACATCTAAGTATGACGACTCATTCGATGAGAGGGATGCATCTAATTTACGGTTGGCTAAACCTGATGTTGACTACCTTGTTCAAGAAGGCTTCTTTGTAATGAAGGCTGGCGTCACTAAATGCGCATTCGCGATTAGCTTGTTTGATGATGACATATTAGAAGGCTCGGAGCGGTTTACCTTGACCTTTGATGAGCTTTTGACCGGGTGGGCTATTTTTTCTCAAAATTCAAGTGTGGATATTGCTGACTCAGAACCAACTGTCACATTTAATAGTGAAGTCACCACCATGACAATGGGTGATGCCAGGGTGTTTAGTTTTACATTGTCTGACAAAGTCGATTACCCCATTAGTATGACGGTGTATGTTGATAACGAAAGCAATTCACCCATAACGACAGCAGATTATGACCTTTCGATTGGGGGGGTATCCTGTAATGCCAGCTATATATTTGCTGATAATACTTGCGTAATAACCTTCCCACCTAATACTGAAAAGGGTGAGTTTGAAATTACCGTGAAAGATGATTTAGTGTTTACAGAGTTAGATGAAACATTAATCGTTACATCGCCCGTAGTAAGTATTTATAACTTAGATAGATTGGAAATATCAATCAATGAGTGGATCACTGATGTGACAGTAACATCAAGTATCGGGGGGGGCGGATCGATTGCAAAAGATATGGTGATTGATACAGAAGGAAATGTTATTACGTTGCTGCAGAGTCTAGGATTAGATAGTGATGTTTCGGTAACTCTAAACCAGCGTAACGGTTCTACATCTTTGAAGTTCTTAGCGGGGGGGGATGCACTTCTTGCTTCTGCAGACTCGAAAGCAGAGGTTGCTGGGGGGATGAGTTATAGACGGTCGGGGACTCATTATGTTGGCGTTGCGTTAACGACCTCAGGCTCTTTTACCGGATTTCCTAACCCCGACAATGACAAAGATGTTGTAGTGCAATTGTACTCCCGCTTGGATGGTGCCTTGAATTATTCGGATAAATGGATAAAACAATTTGGCACAGATCAGGATGATGTTGCTAATGGAGTAAAAGTCGACAGCGGTGGAAACAGTTGGGTATTCGGTTATACCGAAGGCACGTTTACTGGGGCAGATGCAAACCCTGGAGGGCGAGATGGGTTTATTCGAAAATTTGACATATTGGGTAACCTTCTTTGGACCCGGCAGGTTGGTTCAAATGGAGATGATGAGATTGTTGGTGTTGAGTTTATATCCAGAGGTATTTATGCCATTGGCGTAACCTCTGGCGTCATGGGTGAGGGTTCTAGCGGAGGACAAGATGGATTTTTGTTAACGCTTACTAATGATGGTGTAGTCAGTAATACCGTTCAGTTTGGTACCGGTGAGGACGACTTTGTTACTGGAGTTGAGGCTACCAGAACGGAGTTATTACTGTCAGGGCATTCTAGGGGCGATGTTGAGGTTTCGTCTGATGGCTTGGTCGGGACCAGTGCATTGAATTCTGTTGACCCGTTCTTTTTGGTCTTTGATGAAAGTGGTAATATTAGCCGCTCACTTCAATTTGGTGACGCTACTCAAGACGATGTTTCTTCAGGGATTTCTACTTTGGCCACTTCTGCCTATCTGGGGGCTACGACGCCTGGAGAATACGAAACTGGTGCCCATTTGGGCGGTAGTGATGCTGTCATTAGTCGTATTGATAACGACGATGAAGAATCAGCTGTTGCTTGGCATAAACAGTTTGGTACTGCTGAAGAAGATAGCTTGATAAGTGTGGAGGTTTATAGTACAAACAAGGTGTTCGGCCTTTGGGAGACAGATGACAGTGCGGGGAATATCACCTATAAGATTTCACCGTTTTCAGTAGAGGGCGTAAAGCTCACTCCTTAAGGTTTTGTTGTTAAATAGGTGTGAGCATTAGTTTACTATTGGTAATCGTCAGAAAACAGTATATTTTATACAATTGAATTTTACGGCCACTAAGCTGACGTGCTTACGTTTGCTTATTTGAAGGAGTTATCACTAAATTTAGGTATAACTCCTTGCAGTTCTGCTATTAGTTCTGAGGAATATCAATCGTCAGATCAAAACCACCACCTTGTCTGGGTACCAGCAAGACAGGCCCTTCATTAATGCCTTGTGGCATGTTGATGGTGTTCACCCCCGGCAAATTACCAAACGAAAACGTCAACTGATTATCTGTTCTGCTTAACCCAAGGTCGTTCCCAATGGGAGCGTAAGTAAAGTTCTCATTTATGTCTATAAAGTCGAATTCTGGTGCGGTTCCATAAGGGAATTCTACGTCAGGTACTTTAGGTCTAAGAGCTTCTATTTGGGGGCCTGTTGTCGAAAATGCTAACTCTCTCAATTGTTCTTCTACGTTAAGGATCGCGCCTTCGGTTTGTGCATCAGTTTCTTCTAAGATTTGGGCAAACTCGAGACGCTCTTCTTCTTCCGTTTTTTCAGGCTCTGCCGGCGATATAGTAATGCTCCCTAGCTTTTTTTTCTGGGGGTCTTTTTTCTTTCTCTTCGGGGTCACTATAATGGTAGAGTCTTTAATATAGGTTTCGGTGAGCTCGGAGCTAGTAAGAGATTTTACATCGGCAGACACACCAGATGATAGTAAAGCGGCTAGGGTTGAAACACCCAAAACAGCACGTCCTCCAACAAAAGCATTCGGTCTTGCTTTAGTGATGATTGATGTTGTTTTGTTTTTCATGACCGTTCTCTTTTGTGGTTTGAGTCGATTGAGATGTTTTTATGGTTTGAGTGAAAGGTTGTTAACACCTTAGCATGGCTAACGTGAACCAAATGCACTCAGGTACAGCTCTTTTTATTAGTATCTCTTATACTCCCCAGTATTTGACTTATTTGGGCGTTTTTCAAGTGTCTGTGTATCATATTTTGTTATTAATCGTAAAGAAACTGACCGTAGTAGGTAACAGTTTGATTATTGGGCTTATTTGAGTGGTTTTATGGTGGCTATTAGTAAAATTAAAGCACGGGTGAGAGAAATCTTTTTCAGGTGGGTTGTTAGACGGAGCCCTCCGTCAGATATAAAGACACTCACGCAGAGGAATGTGTATATTTTTCCGACTAAAGAAGGTGGCATGTTCGCCGGTTTACTATTGTTGTTGCTATTAACGGCTATCAACTATCAAAGTAGTTTGATTTATCTTTTTACATTTTTGTTGGGTGCATTGTTTGTTTTCTCGATTATATTTTGTTTTAAGAATCTTGCTGGTCTAAATTTATCGCTAGTCGCAACCAATGAGTGTTTTGTTAATGAACAAGCGGTTTTTTCATTTGTACTTAAGAGTAAATCAAATCAATATTGTGAATCTCTAAATTTTGCTCTACCTCAACAACCCATAAAGACAGTTGATGTCGCGGCATCCGAAGTCGCTACACTGGAATTATCGAAGCGGTCTACGAGCAGGGGCCCTGTAACACTGGGTCGGATTCGATTGGAAACGGTATACCCTTTGGGGTTAATTCGGGCATGGACCTGGTTGGAATTCGAAAGACCCGCATTAATATTTCCTGAGCCTATTAAAGGTGATCTTCTGCTTTCTGAGGGCTTTCGAGGTGAAGAGTCAGCGCAAGGTGTGGCGGTAAAAGGAGAGGAAGAACTTGCGGGTTTGCGTGATTATGCTGTTGGAGACTCCCCTGCCAGAATAGCCTGGAAGCATTATGCATCGAAGGGTGAGTTATATGTTAAAGATTTTGATGGTACGCCTTCGTCTACATGCTGGCTTCGCTATCGCGACTATAGCGGTGGAAACAAAGAGCAGAGGCTAAGTTATTTGTGTCATGACGTTCTGAATTTCAGTCGTAAGGGGTTATGCTTTGGGGTGGAGTTTCCTGGAGGCGTTATTGAACCTTCGCAAGGTGAAAGTCATAAAATGGCGTGTTTACGGGCTCTGGCTATGGCGTAGTGAAGGATAAACATTTAATGAAATTAGGCCAAGACAAGCTGGTACCTCGAAGATCGTTATTCCTTTTATTGGTTGCGTTTTTTATTGTCATGCTACCTCATTATGGAAATGTAGCGAGTTGGTTGGTGGCGGTGTCAGTGGCGCTCGCGTTATGGCGAGGCGGTATTTTTAAAGGTTGGTTGGGTTATCCAAGTACCGCCCTAAAAACATTGCTGGTGATCATTGCAGTCGCAGGGTTCTATTTGACGTACAGGCATCAGTTCTCAGTAGAGACCGCGGTCGCATTTTTTGTCTTGTCTGTTTCATTGAAGCTAATTGAAGTTAAATTCTCCAAAGACTGTTACTTGTTTAGTTTTATATTGCTTTATCTCTGCGCATGCCAGTTTTTGTTTTCGCAATCTTTCTTAACGGCTCTTTATCAGATCAGTTCGGCTTTCATAGTGTTGTCTGTATTGTTTTCGCTGCATAAGGGACAGCTAAGTATACCGCCTAAAATAAGACTTTTTGAATTGTTAAAATTGCTGTTAATTGCCGTGCCATTGGTGATTGCGGTGTTCATGTTTTTCCCCAGGATAGCCCCTTTGTGGAGTATCCCTTTATCGACTGGAAAGGCCTACACGGGGATCAGTGATTCAATGTCGCCGGGACAGATTGCAGCGTTAACCCAGTCATCGGCACGAGCATTTAGAGTATCGTTTTCAGAGGGGGTTCCACCTCAAAACCAATTATATTGGCGAGGGTTAGAATTGGACCTACTAGAAGAGGACACTTGGCGCTCCAGCGAAAATATACCCCGTTCATTTATGGGAAAGCTAAGTGAAGTGCGTACGTTTAACAAAGATGGTATGGCGAGTTATAGTGTATTAATCGAGCCCACTAACAATAAGTGGGCTTATGCATTGGTTAATTCTGAGTTAGCTTCAAACAATATCGAGCTGAGTAAGCGTGGGTATGTACGGTTTAAAAGTAATATTATTCAGCCCACTCGTTATAAACTGACATATGACCCTGATGAAATAAGCGCTAAGCCTCAAATCGAAAGTGATAGGGTACCGCGCTTATCTGGTGAGCTTAGTCGCGAAGCGTTCAAGCGGTATACCCAGCTACCGAGGTCAGGAAACCCTGAAACGAGGGCGTTTGTTTCTGGGCTTATCTCTCAAGGGTTAACAACCGCTGAATTAACGCAATACCTAATGACGTACTTTACGCAGCAGCCTTTTTATTACACGCTTCGTCCACCTCTAATGCAAGATGAATTTTTTGACCGGTTCTTGTTCGAGACAAGACGAGGGTTTTGTGCCCATTATGCCGGCAGCTTAGTGTATATGTTGCGGTTGGCAGGTGTTCCGTCCCGGGTAGTCGTGGGTTATCAGGGGGGAGAGGTCAACCAACAAGAAGGTTACCTGATGGTGCATCAATATGATGCCCACGCATGGGTGGAGGTATGGATGGATGGCCTTGGCTGGCAGCGATATGACCCTACGGCAATGGTTGCGCCTGATCGTATTGAAAAAGGTTTGCAAGAGGCCGTAAAAGAGGAGGGCAGTTTTTTATCAGATAATGCGTTTGCATCAGCACGTTATAATAATGTAGAAATTATTAGATGGGTGCGTTTACGCTTGGATGCGATGAACTACAGCTGGCAAAAATGGGTCGTGGGTTATGATGGTCAAACTCAGTACAATTTATTAAGCCGTTGGTTTGGGGCTATTTCGTTTCAGTCACTGGCGATGATTATGGCTATTATAGGCGGGGGGATTGTCATGCTTGCTTTTGTGGTGTTGGGGTACAGCAAAAAACAAGGGCCCGCAGACAAAGTCGTGATAGAATTCGAACGCATTTGTAAGTCTCTTGAAAAAGTGGGTTTAAAGAGGGCTGTTGGCGAAACACCGTGGCAGTTTACCAGCCGCTTAAGTACATTGTACCCTGAGCATCAAAATGCGCTGAACTACCTATCACAAAGCTTTAATCTATTACAGTATGGTGGTTCTGAAAGTACGGCTGAAAGGGAGCGACTTCTTCGCAGTATGAAACAGCAAGGGAAGGCGCTAGCTAAAGCTATTAAGACTTCTAGAGGCATTAAGTAGAACTCTATGACTGCGGGTAATCTTGGACAATACGTTTATGAATGATAGTTTAGGCAATGCATCGGCCGCCAGTATTCCCGAGTTGCATTATCCATGGCAATCGACGCAGTGGGAAAAGCTGACAGATGTCTATTCTTCAGGGCGCCTTCCTCATGCGCTAATGCTAAGCGGAACATCGGGGACAGGGAAAAAGCGATTCGCAGGCACGCTTGCAAATTTAGTGTTATGTGAGCATCCATTTGATCATGATAGTGCGACGAAAGGCCCTTCGCCATGTGGGCACTGTAAAAATTGTAAGTTAGTGGGAGCAGAGGCACACCCTGATATTCGTTACTTCTCACCAGAGGAAAAGTCTACGGTTGTAAAAGTTGATCAGATTCGTCAGTTAAATGAGTATATCTCAAAATCAAGCCAGCAAGGTGGGTATAAAATTGCGATTATTTGCCCAGCGGAAGCAATGAATCATAATGCAGCAAATGCGTTGCTAAAATCACTTGAAGAACCGTCACAAAAGAGTTTAATTTTACTTATTGTGGATCAGCCTGGGCGCATGCTGGCAACCATAAGGTCACGCTGTCAGGTTATCGACTTTCCAATGCCTAATCATCGTCAGTCATTAGATTGGCTAATGCTTGCGCTGCCAAATAGTTCATTGCATGAGGATCTTCTAGAGCTTGCAGCAGGTAGTCCTATTAAAGCCTACGAGATGTCTGAAAGTGAAGCGGTGACTCAAAAGCAGTCGATGATTAAAGACTTGGCGAAGGTGTTGAAACGTGAGGCGACGGTGGTATCGGTAGCAGCTAAGTGGCAAAAATATGAACTTCAGATTGTCTTGGCCTGGAATGTGACTTGGGTACAGCAGTTAATCCGTTACTCCATGACAAGCGACTCGCAGTGGGTAAAAGATGATACCCTGTTGAAGATGGTTCAGTATTTGGCAGGAAAGCACCCTGCAGGGCGTTTTTATGAATTACTGGATAAAATCCAGACGTCTTGTGATTTGGTTGCTCGTAAAACCAACCCTAATAATCAGATTTTGATAGAGAATTTGTTGGTTGGCTGGAGTGAATTGATGCAGAAGAAGCCAGTATAGCAGAGCGTCTTGTTGAAGACTCTGGATTATATTTTATATTTATCTACAATAAACAGTTATATACAATGAACAGATACCTACAATAAAACTAAAGGAAGAATGTGTAATGCCACCTGGCTTTGGTGCTCGTAGCGGTATACTAACCCTAACGATTAAAGATAAAGCAGTACTTTATGCTGCCTATATGCCCTTTATTAAAAATGGTGGGTTATTTATCCCCACATCTAAGAGTTACCATCTCGGAGATGAGGTGTTTCTCTTGTTGAACCTGATGGATGAGCCTGAAAAAATTCCCGTCGCGGGGAAGGTTATTTGGGTCACTCCTAAGGGGGCTCAAGGCAATCGCGCAGCGGGGATCGGCGTTCAGTTTAATGGCGAAGACGAAACCGCAAAAAATAAAATTGAAACCTATCTTGCCGGGTCTTTAAACTCTGATCGCCCTACACATACAATGTAACGATACATGAAAAGCAAGTTACAAGGATGGAACTACGTTTAAGGTATAGGATACAAGAGCTATTAAACTATAAGGCTGGTAGACAGGTGTTGCTGGCCTTTTTTTGTGGAGTACTAAATGTTTGTTGATTCTCACTGCCACCTTGACCGCTTAAAACTCGATAAATACGAAGCAGGGCTTGATGGCGCGATAGATGCCGCTCGAGAAGCGGGGGTGAGCGAGATGTTATGTGTCGCTATTGATCTCGAAAATATTGATAAGGTATTGGCAACTGCAGATCACTATAGCAGTGTATATGCATCGGTAGGTGTTCACCCGGGGACTGATGTGGGTGAAGAGCCTACGTTAGAACGCTTATTGTCGTTAGCGGAGCATCCAAAAGTCATAGCCATCGGTGAGACGGGGCTAGATTATTATTACAGTGAAGATCGTAAGGCCGAGCAACAGTCTCGCTTTGCGATTCATTTGAATGCTTCTAAGCTTACAAGTAAGCCGGTTATTGTTCATACTCGTGATGCAAGAAAAGACACGTTAGATATTATTGCCTCTGAAGGTGATGCTAATATCGGTGGTGTGCTCCACTGTTTTACTGAGAGTTGGGATATGGCAAAAAAAGCGTTAGACCTGAACTATTACATCTCTTTTTCAGGTATCGTGACCTTTAAGAATGCAGAAGAGTTGCGTTCAGTCGTGAGAAATGTGCCACTCGACCGAATATTGATTGAAACAGACTCGCCTTATTTAGCGCCAGTTCCTTATCGCGGTAAGCCTAATGAACCTAAGTATGTACCAGAGGTTGCTCGTTGTATTGCTGACCTAAAAGGCGTTAGCATCGAGGAAATCGCTAATATTACCACGAGAAACTATCGCTCATTGTTTAATCGAAGTGAATAAGCTCTGAGTTTTTGTTGAATTCTAGGGTTCTCGCTAAGCGTTGGGGTTTAAATTAAACCATATTGTGGATCAAACTCTTGTGATAAACAGAAGTGCTAATGATGTCTGTTGATAAAACTATCCAAACTGATCGAATAAAACTCGCATTTGTTGAAAGGGGCAACCCCGAGGGTACGCCCGTTTTGGCCATTCATGGATGGTTAGATAATGCCGCTTCATTTGATTGTTTGGCACAAAATATGGATTTGTCCGATATCCGATTAATCGCACTAGACTTACCGGGTCATGGCTTAAGCGATCATCGAGAGCGGGGACAAATATACCATCTGTTGGACTATGTGGTTGATATTGTAAGCTTTATTAGAGTATTAGAACTCAAAAACATCGTTGTTCTTGGTCATTCGCTGGGCGGCATCATCGGGCTACTGACGGCGACTGCAATACCTGGCATAGTCGATCGGTTAATATTGCTAGACTCTTTTGGCCCTATGACTGATAAAGAGGAAAAAGTAGCCGAGCAATTAAAGAAAGCGATTAGTAAAATTTGCTTATCGACTCCTCGACCTTCGACCGTTTATCAAACATTCGATGACGCAGTATCTGCAAGGCTGGGAGGTTTTGGTAAAATTGATGCGTCCGCTGCACGAGTGTTGTTGCAGCGGGGCTTGGTTAAAACTGGTAAGGGGTACAAGTGGGCCACAGACTCACGCCTCAGGGAACCTTCGCTTGTGCGCCTCTCAGAGGCGCAAGTTCGAGGCTTTATGGAGTCGGTCGGTTGCCCTGTTTGTCTAATTGCGGCATCTGACGGCTATGTTTCATTAGAAACAAACCATAATCCAAGACTTGCTTATCTATCGAACCTTGAAACTCATCTGGTTTCAGGTCACCATCACTTTCATTTAGACGGTGATGTTGCGAAAACTGGAAGGATTGTTAATGACTTTATTTACGCCGATGCTTGATGTAATTTTTAAGTGTTATCAGGGCTGAAGAGGTTAGTTACTATCACTACACGTAAAGTATGACCAATACTTCACCAAAATGGAAAGGGTTAAAATATGGTTGTTGAAAAGCGCAGTACTGCAGGTTTCACGTCACTATTAACGGTGATGTGGATCGGGTTGGTCGGCATGTCGGTGAGTCAGTTTTCGCTTGCTGAAGCGTTATCAATAGCGCCGTATGCACATTCCAGCCTTTCTTCATCAGATACGTTCAAAGATGAAGATTATCTCGTCCCCAATTCAGTGCCCAAACGGATTAATAACCAGCTTCGAATTGAAAATGAGCTTAGAGTCGATGTGGCAGGGGTGAAAGAAACTTATCGCATTAATGATGGACATACCACCGATCAGGCGTTTAATCATTATCTATCAGCGATAAAGCAGCTAGGTGGCAATATTCTATATCAGTGCGCCAGTCGAGACTGCGCCAGAAGTAGTAGTTGGGCTCAAGATATTTTCAACAACGCCAAGCTATATGGCAAAGACGCTTCCCAGTTTTATCTTTCAGCGTCCATTCAAAAAGGCCAGCAGCAATGGTTAGTTAGTGTTTATGCTGTTGAGCGTGGCAATAGGCGCGTATACGCACATGTAGAAACGTTGAAGCTAAACACTCCTTTACCTTCAGCAGTAGCGCCTACAGTGCTCGCTGATAATAACGCTATATTTGTATTTAAATATGATCTAAATGGTGTTGTATCAATTAATCCGGCGTTATCGGACATTAACAAAATTATTGAGCTATCTCAGGCTGACACTCAATTGCATGTGTATATCGTCGGGCATTTTCAGCTAGGGCACAGTTCTACGAAAAATGGCTTGGTCCGATCCACAGAAGCAGCAGAGCAGGTTGCAACGCTTCTTAAAAAACGAGGTGTTGATGGGAATAGGTTAACGGTTATGGGAGTAGGGCCTTTGGTTCCTTATGGCCGAGGGATTCATTCGGGGAACCGCGTAGAGGTATTGGTAGTCAATAAATAAGTGTTGAGTGTGCAGTGTTTAACGTGATGAGATAATCATTATGAGTGGAAACGGTAAAACAGTCGCACTAGTTCTGGGCAGCGGGGGCGCGCGAGGATATGCTCACATTGGCGCAATTGAAATCCTTCAAGAGCGTGGATATGAGGTTATTGCGGTCGCAGGTTGTTCAGTTGGGGCGATGGTGGGTGCTGTTTACGCGGCCAATAAACTAACAGAGTTCAAGGATTGGGCTACAGGTCTCGACCAGCTTGATGTGCTTAAACTAGTAGACCTATCATTCTCATCCCCCGGGGCTATCAGAGGGAATCGCGTATTTTCGTTTGTCCGTGAGTTAATCGGTGAAATCAATATAGAAGACTTGCCTATACCCTATACCGCGGTGGCCACCGACTTATTAGCTCATAAAGAAATCTGGTTTCAAGAAGGGCCGCTACATCAGGCAGTAAGAGCGTCGGTGGCTATCCCTAGTTTAATGGCTCCAGTTATATTGGGTGAGCGATTACTGGTGGATGGCGGGCTACTTAATCCACTGCCTATATTCCCCACCATTTCATCTCATGCAGACTTGATAGTCGCAGTTAACTTAGGGTGGGAGAACGGTTCTAACATACGACTTCGAGATGTTTACAATCATCAGGAAGAATCGAAAATTGATCAGTGGATGGGTCGTATGAAAACGAAAGCATCTTCTTTGTTCGATAAAGAATCTAATGGTGGTCAGGTGGCTAATCGAGACGACATAACTGAAAGGGTCTCAGACCCAGTGCTGCAACCCATGGTTGATGATGAAATTGGTAATGATGAAATTGGTAATGATGAAATTGGTGATTCTGAACAGAATGATTTTGAGATCGTTCAGGCGTCCCATAAACTACCGTTCGGCATGATTGATATTATGAACTTGTCGTTTGAGGCTATGCAAAGCGCGCTGACTCAATACAAGTTGGCAGGCTACCCGCCAGATGTTCTGGTTAATATTCCAAAGGATACGTGTAAAACGTTTGATTACCATAAAGCGCCCGAGCTTATTCAGCTTGGTCGAGAGCTGACAGAAAAAGCCTTGGTCTTGCATGAAGAAAAGTCCACTTAGCGCGTTTTTATTCGGGTGAGCAAACTTAGTAGCCATGAGGACAGTTTGATACATTAACGTTATAATACTCAACTTAAAGTATTTTATATCTGGGTTATTTCATGTCAGTTGAAAATTTAGCGAGTCAGTCAAGTAATAGTGATCCAAGTGGGGTGTTGACTATCGACCCCTGTGATCAGCAAATTGTCGATACAAAAGAATTGTTTTCGGATGAAGTGGTCAGCTCACTCTCGACGATCAGGGATTACATTCGTTACGCAATGTCTTGCTTTAACCATGCAAATATTTTTTATGGACATGGAACCGATAACCCTTGGGATGAGGCGGTTCAACTTGTACTTAATACGGTTCATTTACCTTGGGATATGTCAGATGTGGTAATGGACAGTCGCTTGACTAAGGCTGAGAAGGAACGCATTTTATCAAGACTTAAAAGCAGGGTCGTTGATCGAGTTCCTTCAGCTTACTTGATGCGCGAAGCGTGGTTTATGGGGTTACCGTTCTACGTTGATGAGCGAGTATTGGTGCCTAGATCGCCCATTGCAGAGATGATTGAAAATGGTTTCCAGCCCTGGCTGAAGGTAAACCCTGTCACCGAAATTTTAGATCTATGTACCGGCAGTGGCTGTATTGGTATTGCGTCTGCCGTTATGTTTGCAGATGCTCATGTGGATTTAGTTGATTTGTCTAAGGATGCGCTTGATGTAGCGGCAGTAAATGTCGAGAAGCACAGGCTCACAGGTCGTGTAGGGTTGATTCAGTCCGATGTATTTTCAAATGTGACTAAACAATATCAGATAATTGTGTCTAACCCTCCTTATGTAGACGCCAATGATATTGCCGAGATGCCTCAGGAGTTCCATAACGAACCACAAATGGGGTTAGCAGCAGGTATCGACGGGCTCGATATTGTGCGTAAAATATTGTCAGAGGCTCGGCAGTATCTAACCGATGATGGCATTTTGATTGTCGAAACAGGTAATAGCTGGGTAGCACTCGAGGTAGCGTACCCCGGCGTCCCGTTTACTTGGATCGAGTTTGAGCATGGTGGCCATGGTGTCTTTATTATGAGTGCTGCGGAGCTAGACCAATATAACGCTCTACTGTCATAATCGTATTATTATAATTATATCGCGCTCTTATGTGGGCTAGATAACTACGGAAAAAACAAAATACTATGTCTGGGAATACATTTGGTAAACTGTTTAGCGTAACCACCTTTGGTGAAAGCCATGGTTTAGCTTTAGGGTGTATAGTTGATGGCTGTCCTCCAGGGCTTGAGTTATCTGAAGAAGATTTACAACAAGACTTGGATAGAAGAAAGCCGGGTACCTCTCGTTATACTACTCAACGGCGTGAAGCGGATCAGGTGAAAATCTTATCGGGTGTATTTGAAGGTAAGACAACCGGTACGCCTATAGGGTTGACTATCGAGAACACTGATCAGCGTTCAAAAGATTACTCAAATATAAAAGATACCTTTAGGCCGGCTCATGCAGATTATAGCTATATGCACAAGTATGGCGTTCGTGACTATCGTGGCGGAGGTCGTTCATCTGCTCGTGAAACCGCAATGCGAGTGGCAGCAGGTGGAATAGCAAAGAAGTACCTGAAGAATCGTTTAGGTATCGACGTCAAAGGCTACTTATCTCAACTTGGCCCGATCACAATTGATAAAGTTGATTGGGATGAAATTAGAAACAACCCGTTCTTTTGCCCTGACGTAGATAAGGTTCCAGCAATGGAAGACTATATGAAGGCTTTGAATAAAGAAGGGAACTCAGTCGGGGCCAAAATTGTAGTTGTCGCAAAAAATGTCCCTCCTGGCTTAGGGGAGCCAATTTTTGATCGTTTAGATGCAGAGCTTGCTCACGCGTTAATGAGCATTAATGCAGTTAAAGGTATTGAGATTGGCGCAGGTTTTGATTGTGTTGCTCAAAAGGGAACTGAGCACCGAGACGAAATAACGCCTGAAGGTTTTTTGTCTAACCACGCGGGCGGTATTCTGGGTGGTATTAGCACCGGTCAGGATATTGTTGCAAGCATGGCACTAAAGCCAACGTCTAGCCTGCATTTGCCAGGAAGAAGTGTTGATGTTCATGGAAATGCAATCGAAGTGTCTACGCATGGCCGTCATGACCCGTGCGTTGGTATTCGTGCTACACCTATCGCGGAAGCGATGATGGCTTTGGTGTTAATGGATCATTTCATGCGTAATAGAGGGCAAAATGCAGATGTTGAGCCAATAACGCCTGTTATACCTGCTACTCCAGCTAAGCCAGAGTAGTATCAACGCTCAAGGGCAAAAAAATGGCTTCACTAGATAAAGTCTCATATCACCAAAGCGATAGTGATATGAGACTTTATTTCAAACTTTCTTCTTTCTATTTTTTCTATTTTGCATTGCTCGGAGGGCTTGCTCCCTACTGGGGGTTGTATCTTGAAGATTCTGGTTTTAATTCAATAGAAATTGCTCAAATTACCTCTGTGCTTATGATTACCAAAATCATAGCACCTAATGTATGGGGCTGGGTGGGTGATCATACCGGTAAGCGTCTAGAGTTGGTGCGCTACGGTTCCTTTTTAACCGGATTGTTTTTTATCGCATTCTATCTGGATGATCGCTTTTGGTGGTACGTGTCAGCAATGGCGATGTTCAGTTTTTTTTGGAATGCAGTGCTGCCTCAGTTTGAAGTGATTACGCTGCACAGTTTAGGTATTAGGCGTGATCGTTATAGCAGGGTAAGGTTGTGGGGTTCACTAGGTTTTGTAGCGTCGGTGGTTTTATTGGGGGCAATCTTTGATACTGTCGCTATTTCATATTTACCTGACTTTCTATTAGTGATCATTATCTTTATAGGGTTATCTAGTTTATTTAATTTTAAACAGCCTGATCATTGTCTTCATCGGCCTAAGGGGGAGTTTCTCCGTTCACTTAAATCGCCTATGGTTATTTCGTTCCTGGTGGTTAATTTTCTACTGCAATTATCTCATGGGCCTTACTACACATTTTATAGTATCTACATGGAAGATCTGGAGTATGATCGTTCTACCATTGGCGTTTTATGGGCTATTGGTGTGGTGGCGGAAGTTCTTTTGTTTATTGTCATGCATCGTTTACTTCAGCGATTTAGTTTAAGAAATATTATTTTAATGTCTTTGTTGTTAACGACTATTCGGTGGGTGTTGGTTGGTACGCTTGCAGATGTTTTATTGTTTGTGGTGTTGGCGCAATGTTTTCACGCGGCGTCTTTTGGTGCTATACATGCCGTGGCCATTCAGTTTGTTCATCAGTATTTTTCAGCCGATAACCAGGGGCAGGGGCAAGCCATATATAGCAGTGTAAGCTTTGGCGCAGGTGGGGCGTTAGGGGCGATCCTTAGCGGTGTTATTGTCAGCGAGTATGGTAGTGCCATGGCTTTTAACTTGGCTGCAGCAGTATCTGGGTTAGCGCTGCTCATCGCGTTATTTACCTTTAGCGAAAAGCGTCATGCAACTGGATGATTACGGCCAATCAATACCTAAAAAGTAATAAGCTCTGTAGCTGAATTTATATTTTTGATGCCTGTCAACAAAAAAATATACATAAAATGGTGTAATAAACGTGCAGTAAAAGGTTAGTAGTATTTCAGTCTTGCAGTTTCTTATACTGCTAGTGAACGATGTCTTTACTAGTTGTTAAAGTGGTGGTGTGAGATCCCAAACGGCACTCATGCCAAAGGAAATTACAATATACAATATCAACAGGTGGATGTTATGAATGACAATCTATTAGAAAGCTTAACGACTCAAGCGACTTCTTTTTACGGTCCTATGGGCAAGATAAACGCGTTGATGGTCTCTAACATAGAGAAAGTTGCAGAGTTTCAGCTGGGCGCGGTTAAGTCATATGCCGAGCTTGCCATGAAGCAGTGGAAGCAAGTAGCTGGAATTCGAGATATCGAAACTTTTAAGGACTTCGGGTTAAGTCAGAGCGAATCTGCAAGTGAGATGAGCCAGAAAATCATAGCAGATATGATGGCGTTAGGTGAGATGGGTATGGAATTCAAAACTCAGGTAGAAGAAATTATTGCTGAGGCCAACAACCCGACAGAAGAGGTTAAGGAAGCGCCAAAGGCTAAAGTTAAGCCAAGTGCTTCAGCAAAAGCAGAGACCAAAGCATAAAGTCAGATTTATTTAGTAATATCATTATAGCGCTCTTTTATTCTGCTAAAGGGCGCGATCTTTACGCTTAAAGGTTATCTAGTATGCAAATGCTATGTTTAGAGACACGTATAGATACGCTCTTTAATAACAACCCAAATATCACCAGGAGGGTGTATGAGTAGTACTGATAATAATATGGCACAAAATGCCATAAAAAAAGTATTTTCTAGCTTTGATAATGTTGCCTGCCAATACAGTAAAGTACTCGATGACTATCTTAAGAAAAACCCAAATGTAGACGACTCTCAGCTAAACACGGTTATTGATATGATGGGGTCGTTTAGAGATATGGCCGAACAGCTTACTCTTCACCCTTTCAGAGTCGCCCATACTGAAGTTGAGTTAATAAAGAGTCATGCCAAACTGGTAGGCTCTACAGCGAGCCGATTGGTAGGAAAAATGGCTGACCCTGTGGTAATTCCTGAAAAAGGTGATCACCGGTTCGGGGATGAAGACTGGTCAGATAACGTCGTGTTTGACTATATCAAGCAGGCGTATTTGCTTAATTCAAATGCGGTGATGGAGTTGGTTGACTCTTTAGAAGACTCTAATAGCCATACGCACGATCAGTTTATGTTTTACTCGCGTCAAATCGTTAATGCACTGTCACCGAGTAACTATCCACTGACTAATCCAGAGGTGTTGAAAAAAACAGTCTCATCGGGGGGGGGCAATTTAATCGATGGCTTTAAGCAGTTTGTTGATGATTATAAGAAAAACCCGGGCATGTTTAATGTTTCAATGACCGATTCTTCTGCTTTTTCGGTGGGTCAAAATGTTGCGACAACGCCTGGAAAAGTTGTTTATCAAAATGAAATGATGCAATTGATCCAATATCAACCGACGACAAAGAAGGTTAATAAAACGCCTCTGTTAGTTGTTCCACCTTGGATTAACAAATACTATATTCTTGATTTAAAAGAAAAGAACTCATTGATCAAGTGGTTAGTTGATCAAGGTAACACTGTGTTTATTATTTCTTGGCTGAACCCTGGTCCAGCTATGAGAGATACTGGATTTGAAGACTATATGAGTCACGGCCCGCTTGATGCGTTGGATGCAATCGAAAAGGCTACAGGTGAAACAGAAGTTAATGCGATAGGTTACTGTGTGGGGGGGACGCTGTTAGCGAGTACGCTAGCATGGTTAACCGCTAAACGTAAAAAACGTATTAAGTCGGCGACTTACCTTGCTACATTAATCGATTTTTCAGATCCTGGTGGTATCGGGGTATTTATTAATGATAACTCCATTACCAATATAGAGAAGCGCCTCGACAAAGTAGGTTATTACGACGGTCGGGCAATGGCGTTTAGCTTCAATATGTTAAGAGAGAATGATTTGTTTTGGTCGTTTGTGATCAAAAACTACCTTAAAGGTGAAAAGCCCGCACCGTTTGATCTTTTATATTGGAACTCTGACGGTACTAACCTGCCTGCGAAAATGCATGGTTACTATCTGAGAAATATGTATCTTGAAAACAATCTTGTGAAACCTGGTGGTATCGAGCTTGAAGGTGTGAAGATAGATATTAGCAAGATAAAGACACCGGCATATTTTTTGTCGACCGTTCAGGATCATATCGCTAAATGGAAGACAACTTATAAGGGAGCCTTGTTGCACTCTGGGGATGTAAAATTTGTGCTTTCTGGTTCCGGTCATATTGCGGGTGTGGTAAACCCCCCAGCGCAAGAAAAATATGGTTATTGGACCAATAGCGAACTTCCTGCAGACTCAGACCAGTGGTTTAAAGAGGCTGAGAAAAATAAAGGTTCGTGGTGGAATGATTGGAAAGAATGGTCTGAGCAGTATGCAGGGGAGCAGGTTGACCCAAGAGTTCCCGGTGATAGAGAGTTAACTGTAATAGAGGATGCGCCAGGTGCCTATGTTAAGTTACGAATAGCCGATGCTATCAAAAATTAAGACATACAGGGTTATAGTAAACGCATTGCCGTAAAGTCATTAGTAGATGATGGGAAAAACCAAAAAGGCGCTATTCAACTAGCGCCTTTTTTGTTTATAGGGTTTATGGGTGGGGTTATGTACTGATATTTCCCCATACCTTATTGGCTTGCTCAATTAGCGCTGTGGCAGCGTTGCTAACTGTTTTTCGTTTGTGGGTGACGGTTCCCAGTGTTCTTGATGGGCTGTACTCGGGCGTCGAAAGTATAGTGAGGTGCTCATCTATCATCGTATTGGGTAGTACGCTCCATCCCAGGCCTACCGATACCATCATCTTTATGGTTTCTAGGTAGTTGGTTGGGATGGTAGCATTCAGTTTTAGTTGTCTGCGAGCGAAAAGTTCTTCGATTATCTGGTAAGTCAGTGTTGTTTTGGAGGGGAGTATTGCATTTGATTTTGATAGTTTTTCAATTGACGTATTCTGGCTTAGCGCGAGGTCATGATCGGGAGAGCACACTATGCTCATGGGGTCGTCCCAGATAAGGTGTTCAATGTAGTTGGGTGATGCGCCAGGGGTAACAGTAATGAAACCGATATCAGCATGATTGTGGTCTAGTGCTTCGAAGGCCTTCTCGGATTCCATAAACAGTAGTTTTAAGTCAACATCAGGGTGGGACTGTAAAAAAGGTTTAATCACAAAAGGGAGCCTATGTAACCCAATATGGTGACTGGCAACCACTGTTAGTTGA
This sequence comes from uncultured Oleiphilaceae bacterium, assembly GCA_913060665.1. Lineage (GTDB taxonomy): Bacteria > Pseudomonadota > Gammaproteobacteria > Pseudomonadales > Oleiphilaceae > Alkalimarinus. The sequence continues at coordinate 168,588 of CAJXUY010000003.1, read as the reverse complement.
CCAGAAATGCTACTCGATATATTTAAAATGGATTGTTTGGCGTTTTGAACCTCTCTAAGAATTGAGGTTGCTCTTGGAAGCAACTCTTCGCCTTCTTTGGTTAGTGTGATATTTCGCTGTCCACGCTCAAAAAGTTTACACCCAAGGGTATCTTCAAGCGTGCCAATGCGTTTACTGATGGCGGGTTGGGTAATTGATACGGCTTCAGCGGCTTTCGAAAATGAACCGGTTTCCACAATATTAACGAACGCATTAAGGGCGTCAATGTCCATTTGGTATTCCAGTTGGTAATAATAGTTATAAAAAATATGAATTTGTTTTATCTTATCATGAAGATTAAAATTCACCCAATGAATACCGATTAGGCCTCTTAACAAGGCCTAAGAACCAAATAATAGTCAGAATCGGAGAGATATCATGGCTGGAAAAACGCTATATGATAAGTTGTGGGATGCCCACATGGTTAAACAGCGAGAAGATGGGTCGGCGTTGATCTATATCGACAGGCAGCTGTTACATGAGGTGACTTCGCCTCAAGCGTTTGAAGGTTTGCGAATTGCCGGACGAACGCCTTGGCGGATTGATGCAAACCTTGCTACGCCAGACCATAACGTTCCTACCACTGAGCGTTCGAGCGGAGTAGAAGGGATTGTCGATCCGGTGTCTCGCATTCAGGTGAAGACACTTGACGACAACTGCGATGAATTTGGCATCACTGAATTCAAAATGTTAGATGAACGACAAGGTATTGTTCATGTGGTCGGGCCAGAGCAGGGGGCGACCCTGCCAGGGATGACCGTTGTGTGTGGTGATTCGCATACGTCTACTCACGGTGCTTTTGGCGCCTTGGCTCATGGTATCGGTACCTCTGAGGTTGAGCATGTATTGGCTACCCAGTGCCTGATCCAGAAGAAGATGAAGAATATGCTGGTTAAGGTTAATGGCCAGGTTGGAGAAGGTATATCTGGTAAAGATATTGTGTTAGCGGTTATTGGTAAGATCGGGACCGCTGGTGGAACGGGCTATGCCGTAGAGTTTGGTGGACAAGCTATTCAGGATCTATCGATGGATGGTCGTATGACGGTCTGTAATATGGCGATAGAGGCGGGTGCCCGGGTCGGTATGATCGCGGTTGACAGTACCACAATAGATTATGTAAAGGGACGAACTTATGCACCTAAGGGTGCAGATTGGGATAGTGCAGTTCAAGCCTGGTCAGACTTGCATAGTGATGATGATGCGGTGTTCGATAAAATAGTAGAGCTTGAGGCTGTTGACATTAAACCTCAGGTGACCTGGGGTACTTCACCTGAAATGGTTGTCGCTATCGATGAGTTTGTGCCAAACCCAGACGATCACGATGATGTGGTTGTAAAGGAAGGGATTGGGCGTGCTTTAGAGTATATGGGTTTACAGGCAGATGCTGCTATCACCAGTATTAAGCTGGATAGAGTGTTTATTGGTTCTTGCACTAACTCTCGTATCGAAGACCTAAGAGTGGCAGCGAAGGTTGTTAAGGGGCGCAAGGTAGCTGATTCGCTTATTCAGGCGCTTGTGGTTCCTGGGTCCGGCCTTATTAAAAAGCAAGCAGAGCAAGAAGGGCTCGATGTGGTATTTACAGAAGCGGGTCTGGAGTGGCGTGAGCCGGGCTGTTCGATGTGTTTAGCGATGAACGCTGATAAGTTGGGGCAGGGAGAACACTGTGCGTCAACCTCTAATAGAAATTTCGAAGGTCGACAAGGGTTCGGCGGAAGAACTCACTTAGTCAGCCCTGCAATGGCCGCAGCCGCAGCAATTGCAGGTCATTTTGTAGATGTTAGAGACTACTTAAGCTAATAACGGCACCGAGATTCGTAAGAGGACAATAGTATGAGAAAGTTTACTCAGGTTACCGGTATCGTTGCGCCAATGGATCGGGCAAATGTCGATACTGACATGATAATTCCAAAACAATTTTTGAAATCGATTAAGAGAACAGGCTTCGGCAAAAATTTATTTGACGAGCTTCGTTATCTCGATGAAGGACAGCCTGATCAGAGCTGTGAGGGGCGACCGCTAAACAATGACTTCATGCTGAACCAGGCTCGGTATGCGGGTTCAACAGTATTGCTGGCGAGGCAGAACTTTGGTTGTGGTTCAAGCAGGGAACATGCGCCTTGGGCGTTAGAAGATTACGGCTTTCGCTGTGTAATAGCGCCTAGCTTTGCTGATATATTTTATAACAACTGTTTTAAAAATGGTATTTTGCCGGTCACTCTTGATGAGGCTGTTATAGATCAGTTATTTGTAGAACTTTTTGCCAATGAAGGTTATGAGATAACGATTGATTTAGAACAGCAAACGATCAAAGCACCTAACGGTGAGGCTATTTCATTTGAGGTTGATGCTTTTCGAAAGCATTGCCTAATTAACGGATTAGACGACATTGGCGTAACATTAGAAGATGCTGATGCCATCAAATCATTTGAAGCGAAAAGCCGAACACTGTCCCCTTGGTTATTTGATGCAATAGGGTAGTACTACTAGTTTTTTCGTTAACTATAAAGTTATAAATTAGATTAAATAATGTTATTAAGGCTCTGAAATGAATAGAAATGTATTGTTGTTACCAGGTGATGGAATTGGACCTGAAATAGTATCGGAAGCAGAAAAAGTACTCTGTCTGCTCAACGATTCATTAGGCTTGAAGTTAGCAATTGATAGCGCATTGGTAGGTGGCTCTGCTATTGATGAGTTTGGTGTGCCGCTTCCGGATGTGACGCTTGAGAAGGCGAAAGCATCAGATGCTATTTTGCTAGGTGCTGTGGGGGGGGCCAAGTGGGATGAGTTGGATATGGCGATTAGGCCTGAAAAAGGTCTGTTAGGTTTGCGCTCAAATCTTAAGTTATTTGGAAACTTACGCCCTGCTATTTTGTACCCTCAGCTAGCGGATGCATCTACGTTAAAGGCGGAAGTTGTGTCTGGACTTGATATTCTTATCGTCCGCGAATTAACGGGTGGAATATATTTCGGTCAGCCTCGTGGTGTTCGTGTTCTTGAGAATGGAGATCGCGAAGGTTACAACACCTATGTTTACAATGAGACTGAAATTAAACGCATAGGTCGTGTGGCATTTGAAGCAGCCCAAAAGCGCGGTGGGAAGCTCTGTTCTGTTGACAAGGCAAACGTCTTAGAGGTAACTGTTCTGTGGCGTGAAATTATGGATGATCTTGCAAAAGAGTATCCTGATGTAGAGTTGAGCCATATGTATGTAGATAATGCGGCGATGCAGTTAGTGCGTGCACCCAAACAGTTTGATGTTGTGGTAACCGGTAATATGTTTGGTGATATTTTATCTGATGCTGCCGCGATGCTAACAGGCTCTATTGGTATGCTGCCTTCAGCTTCATTAAATGAAGAGGGTAAAGGAATGTACGAGCCATGTCATGGCTCTGCTCCGGATATAGCAGGGCAAGGTATCGCCAATCCGTTAGCGACCATTCTGTCGGTTGCGATGATGTTACGTTACAGCTTGGCTGAAAATAAGGCTGCTGATTTAATCGAAACGGCCGTTAGTAATGTTCTTGATCAAGGCTTTAGAACGGCTGATATCTATTCAGAAGGAACCACCAAGGTCAGTACTGCTGATATGGGTGATGCTGTCATTAGTGCCTTAGGTAAATTAGTGTAATATATCTGACAGTGAAGGCGCTACATCATTGATGTGGTGTCTTCATCTTGATAGCGTAGAGTACAGTTGTTCAATATTTAAATGTGTCACTGAGATTAGTCATGAAAAAAGTAGGTTTGGTGGGTTGGCGAGGCATGGTGGGTTCCGTGCTGATGCAAAGAATGCGAGAAGAAAACGATTTTGATTTTATCGATCCGGTATTTTTCTCTACGTCACAAGCAGGCCAGGCAGCGCCTGATGTAGGTAAAACTGTTTCGGCTCTTCAAGATGCGAACAGCATTGAAGCGCTTAAAGCGATGGATGTTATTATTACTTGCCAAGGCGGTGATTATACGAAATCTGTTTATAGCGCTTTGCGCGCTGACGGTTGGAATGGTTATTGGGTAGATGCGGCTTCATCGTTACGAATGGATGATGATGCTGTTATTGTACTAGACCCTGTTAATAGCAAAGTTATTGATGATGCACTTGAACAAGGCGTAAAAACGTACGTAGGCGGAAATTGCACGGTTAGTTTGATGCTAATGGCCCTGGGTGGGTTGTTTGAAAATGATCTGGTTGAATGGGTTAGCCCCATGACCTATCAGGCTGCGTCTGGTGGCGGTGCTCGTCACATGCGTGAACTGATAAGCCAGATGGGTGAGATTCACTCTTCTGTATCAGGCTTGTTGGATGACCCAGCATCGGCAATTCTTGAAATTGATAAAACTGTAGCAGACGCTATTCGTTCAGATACGTTGCCTACTGAAAACTTTGGTGTCGCATTGGGTGGTAGTTTGATTCCTTGGATTGACTCTCAATTAGATAATGGGCAGAGCAGAGAAGAGTGGAAGGCGGAAGCAGAAACCAACAAGATATTAGGTTTATCTGAAACGCCAATCCCAGTTGATGGCCTGTGTGTTCGCGTGGGTGCAATGCGCTGCCATAGTCAGGCAATGACTATTAAGTTGAAGAAAGACCTACCTGTTGCAGAGATTGAGTCTATTTTAGCCGATTCAAATGATTGGGTTAAAGTGATCCCTAATGATAAAGAACTGACGGTTAAAGAGCTGACTCCCGCAAAAGTAACGGGTACGCTAAGTGTGCCGGTGGGTAGAATTCGTAAGCTAAATATGGGGCCAGAGTATATTTCGGCCTTTACAGTGGGCGATCAGCTACTTTGGGGGGCTGCAGAGCCTTTACGCAGAATGTTGAGAATTATACTAAAAAACGATTAATGCAATACTAAGGATGTTAAGGGGTAAGGTTTTCTTATTCCTCAACATCTGTTGACTCAAGACCTGTTATCCCTCTCGTTTGGCGCCACTTCTTAATTCTCTCTAGTTCTCCTGTTTTGGTATATTGTGGTGATTGTACGGTGTATACCTGGCATCCTTATATGGGGTTTCCCCGACTGCCGTTAACAATTAGAAACACAAAGAATTATTGAAAAATCACTGTTTATAAACAATACTTGTTACCTAGTTGTGTCAAATCAGAATTTATTGAATAAAAGCAACTGTCTGGAATAGTTTTTTAAACTGGAAAGTACATTAGATGATCTAACGTCTAATTATGTCTGGCTTAAATGCTCTTAAATTTAGTACGAAGTGTAAAACAAGAAAGGAAAGAAGAGATGATGCGCAAGCTTGCGGTTGCTCTATCACTAGTCAGCGTTTTGGGTGCTGGTGTTGTACAGGCTTTAGGACTGGGCGAGGCTTCAGTAGAGTCTACCCTTAATCAACCGCTCAAAGCTGAAATTGAATTGGTTAACATTCGGGACCTTGAAGACAATGAAATTCTCCCGGGTTTAGCATCAAGAGAAGAGTTTTTAAAAGCTGGTGTTGAGAGAATTTACTTTCTTTCTGATGTCCGGTTTGAAGTTCAGCGAAACGAAAATGGTAAAATGGTTGTTCAGTTAACAACTGCTAAGCCTGTGCGCGAGCCATTTTTGAACTTTCTTGTTGAGGTGATTTGGCCAAGTGGTCGCTTGCTTCGAGAGTATGCACTTTTAATTGATCCCCCTATTTACGGCGAGGAGCCGCTTGCTCCAGTTCAGCAGGTTCAGTCTGCTCCGGCGTTAACGACTAATCAGCTGCCTGAAATTGACGTAAGTGATGAAAGGCCTGCACGACAAAACGTTTCAGCGCCTGTTGCTCAGTCGTCAGGTGATATATACGGACCTACTAATAATAGCGATACCATGTGGGCGATCGCGCTAAAAGTTCGACCTGACAGCTCAGTGACCGCGCAGCAAACGATGCTGGCTATACAGGATATGAATCCTGACTCATTTATAAACGGTAACATAAATAGCCTAAAGAAGGGGCAGATTCTCCGTTTACCTAACTTGAATGATATTAGGCAGCGTTCTAAGCGTGATGCGGTACGTGGCGTTATTGCACAAAATAGAGACTTTGAAAAGCGAGCGTTGGGAAAGAATGTCGTTGACGCAACACCCCAAAGTGAAACGCCGGTTACCACGCCTTCTGCTGTCAATAGCGGAGACGAGCTCAAGCTTGTGGTGGCAGAAAATACAGCGACCGATAATCAATCTGGTGCCCATGCGGGAGAGGCCGCAAATAATGGTTCGGAAGACGCACTCAAGAATAACCTAGCGGTAATGTTAGAGAAACTGGATCAAGCAAGTCTAGAAAAACGAGAATTAAATAGCAGGGTAGAAGACCTCGAAGAGCAGTTAGAAACGCTCCAACGCTTATTAACATTAAAAGATGATCAGCTTGCTAACCTCCAAACCCAGATGGGTAAAGATGAGGCTATTGATTCAGTTAAGACTGTTGACGAAGTGATGGTGGCAGAAGATATGGCCGCGAAAGGTGAGCTCTCTTCCGAGGAAGAGTCTGCTGGTACAAACGTTGACGCTGAAAAGATAGCAGAAGCCTCTGTGGCAGAAGGTATGGCGGGTAGCGCTGAACCAGAAACTATTGTGGGTATTGAACCTCAAGCCGTGAGTGCGGACAAGCCTGTAGATGCGCCTGAAACACCAAAAACTAAACCGGCTTCATTACCAGTAACTGAGCCAGTAGAAAAAGAACTTACTGTGCAATCGATTGTTGAAACGGTGATGAAAAATCCTATGTATCAGTTAGCCGTTGGTGGTGGGGTGATATTGCTGCTACTAATTGTATGGGGGCTGTCTCGTAGAAATGCTCAAAAAGAACAAGAGTTTTTTGAAACAAGAAATGAGGATGGCGAAGAGCCAGGTGATATTTTTGGAGCAGAAGACGTACTGGGTAGTGAAGAGTCTAATGGAGCGGTTACAGAGGTTGATGAAGCAGTAGAGGCGGTAGAAGAAACAGTGTTGCCGGGACAGGCTGAGACCGAAGACGTAATTGCTGAAGCTGATATTTATATTGCTTATGGGCGCTTGGATCAGGCTTCTCAGTTGCTTGAGAATGCAATCTCTTCAGAGCCCCAGCGTACTGATATTAGATTAAAACTATTAGAGGTATATGCCGAATCAAATGAGGCAGAGTCATTTAACAAACAGTTCAACGAAGTTGAAGCGTTGAATGATGACTATGCAATGGAGCAGGCGCTAGAAATCAAAAGCCGTTTCGCTGACGCTGACGCTGATGACATGATGTCTATTGATGATCTTGAAAATCAGCTTTTATCAACAGAGGAAGGTCCGGATTCTGAGCCGCTAGAGATAGAGGGTTTGGGCGCGGAAGAGGCTGAAGATAAAGAAGCTGAAATTTCCGCAATTGACTACGAGCCTACACAAAGTGCATCGGAGCAGTTAGATGATACTGCTGATATTGATGAAGAGCTTAGTAGTCTTGAATCTGACTTGGCTGCTGATGGGGTTGGTCAGTCTGATCTTGAATCAGAAGATGATGATCTGGATATTGACTTCGATATCAATGAGATCGATCTTGATGCTGATGACACATCGATAGAAGAATCTGCGCCTATCGAATTTGAGCTTGACTCAACGAATGTGGATAAGCAAGAAGGTGAAGATACACTGTTAGCCGGTGAAGAGGTTGATTTAGGGCTGGATATTGCGGATGAAATTTCACTGACTTCAACTGAGGAAGTAGATGTTGATGAGCTAGAGTTAGATGTTGATGAGCTAGAGTTAGATGTTGATGAGCTAGAGTTAGATGTTGATAACTTGGAGTTAGATGCCGATGACTTGGAGTTAGATGTAGAGGGTCTCGGTCTTGATGACGAGTTGTCAGTTGTTGATCAGGACGTGCAGGGTAGCGAGCTGTCTGATTTGGATACTCAGTTGGCAGATCTGGATAGTGAATTGGATGATATAGCCTTAGACCTAGAGCCAGCAGGTGATGAAGTTAAATCAACTGATTTGGAGTCGCCTGAGGGTGACTTGGAAGACGGTTTGAGTCTTGATGACCTAGATCTTGAGCTAGATAAAATCGATTCTGATTTAGATGTTAGTTTTGATCTTGAAGGCGAAGGTGAAACCAAGCAGGAAGATGGTAAGCTAATGAGTTCTGACTCAGCAGTAGAAGAGTTGGAAGATATAGCCGAAACATTATCGGTAGATTCTCCTGCGCCAGAAGAGGTTGTCGACAGCTTATTGGAGGGCGACTTACCGGGCCTTGAAGAAGATGATGTCGTCGTGGGTGCAGAAGAGTTAGGTGAGCTTGATTTGGCAGGCGATATTAGCTCAGATGCCGTTTCTGATCACAGTTTGGATGCTGATGACAGTTTGGATATTGATGGTGGCACACTTGATTTGGAAGGAAGTGCTGTTGACGTCGATGGCTTTGAGTCTGGTATTACTGAAGATGAGGATTTTGACTTTCTGGCAGGTACTGATGAAGCTGCCACTAAGCTTGACTTAGCGCGTGCTTATATCGATATGGGTGACGGCGATGGCGCAAGGGACATCTTGGAAGAGGTGACGCTAGAAGGAAGTGAAGAGCAAAAGCAAGAGGCACAAGATCTTCTTAAAACGTTGGACTAATATTTCAAAATAGGTAATCTATAGCGAATAGGGCAAGCCTAGCAGACTAAGGTATAGATTAACTTCATGAGTTTAGTAAAATCAGACACGCCCGGAACCTTAATTGGCTCTGGGCGTGTTGCGTTAGTACTTGAGTATAATGGTGGTCGCTATCACGGCTGGCAATCACAGAAGTCGGGGCACCCTACCGTTCAGCAGAGTCTAGAGGCAGCATTATCTAAAGTCGCTGATCACCCTATAGAAGTCGTTTGTGCGGGCAGGACCGATGCAGGCGTTCATGCATCTCATCAAGTTGTTCACTTTGACACATCCGTTACTCGTACTCAGCGATCTTGGGTGCTGGGGGTTAACTCAAACTTGTCTTGTGATATCTCTGTTCATTGGGTTGGCAATGTAACAGATGCTTTTCATGCGCGTTTCTCCGCAAAAAACAGACGATATCGTTATATTATTTATAATAACCCCATTCGACCTGCGCTTTATAATAGGGAGGTCACTTGGAACTACCGCCCGCTTGATGAGGTTGTAATGGCTAGTGCGGCTCAGTGTCTGGTTGGAGAGCATGATTTTTCATCCTTTCGAGCTGCCGGTTGTCAGGCCAAATCTCCGGTGCGTACGTTAGAGTTTATAGATATTAGGCGCTTTAATGATTTTGTCATTTTAGACATTCAAGCCAATGCTTTTCTTCATCATATGGTTAGGAATATTTCTGGAGTGCTAATGTCTATTGGCTCAGGGTGTATGCATGAGGGTTGGGTAGAAGAAGTTTTAAATTCTAAAGATAGGACTGCCGGTGGGGTTACAGCGCCTCCCTATGGACTCTATTTTGTTCATGTCGGTTATGATGGCGGTGATATCCCCCAAGTGGAGCTTGGCCCGTCATTGATCAAACCCTATTATTTATTAAGTCAGACTAATCGCTAATTAGTTTGAGTATTTATCAGGTGCGGAATAAGTTAGATGATACGAACTCGCGTTAAAATTTGCGGTATAACTAGAGTCTGTGACGGACTCGCTGCTGCTGGGGCCGGAGCGGATGCTTTGGGGTTTGTTTTTTTCGAGAAAAGCCCCAGATATGTTAGCATAGATAAAGCTGCTGAAATTTGCAGCAAGATACCGCCCTTTGTAACCAAAGTAGGCCTCTTTGTAGATGCAAATGAGGATATGGTCAGGCGGGTGATTGATCATGTACATATTGATTTGCTGCAGTTTCATGGGGATGAAAGTCCTGAGTTTTGCCAAAACTTTAACCTACCTTATATTAAAGCTATTCGCGCTAAAAACAGGGAGAGTATTCTCGAAGCAATTGAGGCTCATTCTGCTGCTCTCGGGATATTGATAGACAGTTATGTTCCTGGATTGGCGGGCGGAACAGGTAGTACGTTCGACTGGTCGTTAGTACCACCTGAACATAGATCAAAAATTATATTGGCGGGTGGTTTAGATACTGAAAACATTGCAGTGGCTATTACTAGTATTAGGCCGTACGCGGTAGATATTAGTGGCGGAGTCGAAGTCCGCAAAGGGATTAAAGATAGTGAAAAGATCTATAAATTTATGAAAGAGGTGGCAAGTGCCGACAAAATATACTGATGATATGCTCCAGCAAATACCGGATGCTACCGGTCATTTTGGAGAGTTTGGCGGGCGATTCGTATCAGAGACATTAATGCCCTCTCTTCTGCAGTTAGAAGAGCAATATAATACACTGAAACATGACCCTGAATTCCAAGAAGAGTTTTATCGTGACTTGGCTGACTATGTTGGGCGTCCATCGCCACTATATTTTGCCGAAAGGTTAACCGATAAAGTAGGTGGTGCCAAAATATATCTAAAGCGTGAAGACTTGAATCATACCGGAGCGCACAAGGTTAATAATACTATTGGTCAGGCCTTGCTAGCTAAGCATTTGGGAAAGCCCCGCATTATCGCTGAAACAGGCGCGGGCCAGCATGGGGTAGCAACCGCTACTGTCGCCGCTCGACTAGGGTTAGAATGTACCGTATTTATGGGGGCAGAGGACGTTCAGCGTCAGGCTCAAAATGTGTACAGAATGAAGCTGCTTGGTGCGACTGTCGTGCCCGTGGAAAGCGGAACCCGTACACTAAAAGATGCCATGAATGAAGCGATGCGCGACTGGGTAACAAACGTCGATAATACGTTCTATATTATTGGAACCGTTGCAGGACCCCATCCTTATCCAATGCTGGTGAGAGATTTCCAAACAGTTATCGGTAAAGAGGCCAAACAGCAATGCTTGGATAAAGAGGGACGTTTACCCGACGCGTTAGTCGCATGTGTTGGCGGAGGTTCTAACGCGATTGGACTGTTCTATCCCTTTATTGGAGATGATAGTGTTAAAATGTACGGTGTCGAAGCCGCTGGACATGGTCTGGAAAGTGGTGAGCATGCAGCACCACTGTGTGCCGGTGAGCCTGGTGTTCTACATGGAAATCGCACGTACTTAATGTCAGATAACAATGGACAGATTAGTGCCACTCATTCTGTTTCTGCTGGTTTGGATTACCCTGGTGTGGGTCCAGAGCATAGTTGGTTGAAAGATGAAGGCCGTGCAGAGTATGTTGCCATCACCGATGATGAAGCGCTAGATGCGTTTCGCACGCTAACGAGAGTTGAAGGAATAATACCGGCGTTAGAATCCAGTCACGCGATTGCCTATGGCATGAAGCTAGCTAAACAAATGGATAAAGATCAGATTATCATCGTGAACCTTTCAGGGCGTGGCGATAAAGATATGCATACGATTGCCGAAATTGACGGCATAACCGTATAGATTTTATTGAGGAATGATCAAGTGAGTCGAATTAAGGCGGTTATGTCACAGTTAAAGAGTGACGGAAAAAGTGCATTGATACCTTATATCACCGGTGGAGACCCAGTACCAGGATTAACGGTCGAATTGATGCATGAGCTGGTTAATGCAGGTGCTGATATTATCGAATTAGGCATCCCATTCTCTGACCCTATGGCAGATGGTCCAGTTATTCAGTTAGCCTGTGAAAGAGCGTTAGAGCATAACGTTTCGCTAGACGATATATTATCGATGGTGTCAGGCTTTCGAGAAACAAACACCTCTACGCCTGTCGTATTGATGGGCTACCTGAACCCTATTGTTAAAATGGGTTACGGTCTGTTTGCGTCTAAAGCAGCGGGTGCAGGGGTGGATGGCGTATTGGTGGTAGACCTTCCTCCGGAAGAAGGCCATCAACTACTAGTAGAGATGAGAAACAACAATCTCGACTCGGTCTACCTGATCGCGCCGACCACAACAGATGATAGAATCAAGGCAATCTGTGATGCAAGTTCAGGGTATGTTTATTATGTATCAGTTAAAGGTGTGACAGGGTCTGCAAGCCTAGATGTTGCTAGCGTGGCAGCAAAACTTGCCGTTATACGAAATAAAAGTGACATACCCGTAGGCGTGGGGTTTGGTATTAAGGATGCGGAATCTGCAGCGGCGGTTGCTAAGGTTGCTGATGGTGTGATTGTAGGAAGTGTTTTAGTAAATACTATAGCCTCCAATATCGATAACCATGCAGCTATTAAGGCTAAAATGTACAATATCGTTTCATCAATGCGTCAAGCGATGGATGCCTGATATTTGACGATATTCACTATGAATATTGGTTGTCGGTCTTTTTAAAGGAGTAAGTTGGTGAGCAATTGGCTTGATAAAATTGTACCCAGTGTTATTCGGTCTGAGTCCTCACAAAAAAGTACTGTGCCAGAGGGACTGTGGAAGAAATGCCCTAAGTGCGAAAGCGTGTTATATAGGCCAGAACTAGAGAAAAACCTTGAGGTCTGTCCAAAGTGTCAGCATCACATGCGTTTAACTGCTCGAAAAAGAATCGATATATTTCTGGATGCTAAGGGGCGAGTAGAAATCGCGCCAGAGCTCGCACCGAATGACCGACTTAAATTCAAGGACAGCAAGAAATACAAAGATCGATTAACTACAAACCAGAAAGAGACAGGCGAGAAAGACGCGTTGGTATGCTTTCAAGGTGAAGTACTTCAGATACCTGTAGTGGTGGTTGCATTTGAATTCAAATTCTTAGGCGGCTCAATGGGGGCTGTTGTTGGCGAGAAGTTCACCAGAGCCGCCAATATTGCAATGGAAGAGCGCATACCTCTTGTGTGTTTTAGTGCCAGCGGAGGTGCGAGGATGCAAGAAGCGCTTGCGTCTTTGATGCAAATGGCAAAAACAGCCGCAGTACTGGAAAGAATGAAGGCAATGGGTATCCCATTTGTTTCAGTGATGACTGACCCTGTATTCGGAGGTGTGTCAGCTAGCTTGGCGATGCTAGGGGATGTGAATGTGTCAGAACCCAATGCCCTAATCGGTTTTGCCGGACCAAGAGTTATTGAGCAAACCGTCAGAGAGAAGCTTCCAGAAGGGTTTCAACGTAGTGAGTTTCTGTTAGAGCACGGTGTTATAGATATGATTCTTCACCGGCAGGTGATAAGGGTGCGGCTCGCTTCTATCTTGTCAAAGCTAACCGGTCGATCAAACCCTAAAGGTGATGAGTTAGATAATGGCTAAATCATACCAGAAAGCGCTTAACAACTGGTTGAAACGAATAGAGCAAAACCACCCATCTGAGATTGAGATGGGGCTAGATAGAACGCTAACCGTATACTCTAAGTTAAGAAAAGGCCCTCTTGCCAAAAAAGTGGTGGTTGTTGCGGGTACAAATGGTAAAGGTTCTACTATAGCGGTGCTAGAACGATTATTGTTGAATGCCGGGAAGTCGGTAGGCGTTTATAGTTCACCTCATATCCATCGCTATAATGAGCGTGTAAGAGTTAATGGCGAATTGGTTGATGATAAACGACTGGTTGAGAGCTTTGAAGCGGTTGAGATAGCCCGTGATGGAACGCCTTTAACGTACTTTGAGTTTGGAACACTAGCGGCGCTGTGTTGTTTTGAAAAAGAGCCTCTGGATGTTGTACTGCTTGAAGTCGGGTTAGGTGGCCGACTGGATGCGGTTAATATCGTAGACTCAGATCTATCCATTATTACCTCGGTTGACATCGACCATGTTGAATGGTTAGGGGACAATCGCGAAAGTATAGGTTTCGAAAAGGCGGGTATTTTTCGTCAGGGTATGCCTTCTATTTACGGCGGAGATAACCCGCCTGAGAGCGTCATTCAGCAAGCTGATGCTCAAAATATTAACTTATTTATCTATCGAAAACAGTTCGGGTTGACACAATCTACCGCAGACAACGCCATAGATTACAGTTGGGTCTACCGGTCTCAAAATACCTCAGATAATAAACGGATTATAGGGTACTTAAGTGACTTAAGTGGAGTAAAAAAAGAACAGCCTATGCCGTTTAGTTTGCTTCCTGAAAGCAATATATTAACTGCGCTTCAAGCGATGGAATGTCTTGGGTTTCCGGTTAGTCGTGATGGCACCCTGAAAGGCCTTGATGGCTTTGTGGTTAAAGGCCGTTTTGAAGTGTACTCAACTCAACCGTTGGTTTTGCTAGATGTAGGTCATAACCCTCATGCTGCAAGGTTTTTATCACGTCGGTTAGCCAGTATAAAGGGCTATCGACCTGTTTATGCTGTTTTCTCGGTATTGATAGATAAGGATGTTAGTGGGATTGTTGAAGGGCTCGGTGGTCTGGTAACTGAATGGCATGTAGCTACATTGTCATGTCCTCGTGCGATGGAATTATCGCAGATTCGTACCGCGCTAACTGAGGCTGATCAACAGTTTGTTGAGTATGCGTCACTCGATTTGGCATATGAAAAAGCATTCGAAGCGGCTAAACAAAATGACGGGATTGTAATGTGTTTTGGCTCCTTTCATGTCGTATCTGAGATAGACTAACAGAGTAGTTCGTTTTTAAGTATTTTGGATAAAAGAGAATCAAAAATGGATGGATTAAAGCAAAGAGTAGTGGGTGCCTTGGTAATAGTATCGCTTGCAGTGATATTTTTGCCAATGATTTTTGATGAACCACATCAGCCGTCGAAAACACAACTTATCCCTATACCCGTGCAATCGGAGCTGCCGGTGATAACGTTAAACTCGCCTCAAAAGCCTAAGTTTAAGATAATTGAACCTTCAGATGGTGTTCAAAACTCAACCACAGCAAATGTTTTGGCCGGACCTTCAGCGGTTGAAAATAATGTGGTTGAGGTTGTCGTGACAAGTAATCCGGTTGAAGGTGAGGTCGTTGAAGTTGGCACTAACCCTAAGAGTGCTGAGAAGGTAAAAGTCGCGGAACCTAACGCTAGTGAGAAACCTTCGAAGTCTGTGTTTAAGGAAAAAGAACTAAGCAATGTTTGGATGGTGCAGTTGGGGACGTTCGGAAATCATAAAAATGCTTATAATCTTCGAGATACGCTTCGTAAGGATGGATTTGACGGGCACACGACTAAAGTTGATAAAGACGGGACGCAGTTAATTCGAGTGTTTAGTGGCCCATATACAGACAAAGCGCATGCAGACAAAGTAAAAAAACAACTGGATAAGAAGTTTAAGCTTAAAACACTGGTTGTTCATTTCAAGTAACAGGATTTGGACTTTTGGTAACTAGTTTGGATTGTCGTTGGTTAAGTGTATTTTCTTTGCTAGAATGCGCGCCATTGAAACCTATCATTAGATGAACTATTTATATGTTTAATTGGGCAGACTGGTCTATCATCGCGGTCATCGCTTTATCCAGCCTTTTTAGCTTAAAGCGAGGCTTTGTAAAAGAAGCTTTATCCCTCGTTACGTGGGTCGCTGCCTTTATCATCGCTCGTACCTTTAATCCTAATTTACAAACTCTTCTTGTCGACCTAATCGATACCGTTGTCTTTCGCGCGGTTGCAGCGTTCGCAATATTGTTTATAGGGACACTTCTTGTTGGCGCTATTATTAACAATTTAATTGGTTTGCTCGTTAAAATAACCGGTTTGTCTACAACAGATAGACTTTTAGGTGTGATTTTTGGCGTTGCAAGAGGTGTGATTATTGTCGTTGTTACGATTGCTCTGTTAAGAGTAACGCCGGTAGTCGATGACACCTGGTGGCAGGAATCAGTAATGATTACTAAGCTCCAAGTGTTAGAGCAATGGTCAAGAACAGTGTTCGAGGATCAGTTCTCTGTTTTTATGAGTTAGGATGTGAATGCTGGGTCTACACGATGGGTCCTGATGTTTTTCACTATAGTTAACCAAACCTGTTAAGATTTACTTAATATCTTGTTCATGCCCAAGTGAGGTAGCTTTAATGTGCGGTATTGTAGGAATTGTTGGAAAAACCAATGTTAACCAGGTGCTCTATGATGCACTGACGGTTTTACAGCATCGGGGACAGGACGCCGCGGGTATTGTAACTTATCAGGATGATCGTTTTTTCCTTAGAAAAGACAACGGGTTGGTTAAAGATGTATTTCGCACCCGGCATATGCGTAGGCTGGTTGGTAATGTGGGGATTGGTCATGTTCGTTATCCTACCGCCGGCTCTTCAAGCTCAGCGGAAGCTCAGCCATTCTATGTAAACTCCCCATATGGCATTACGCTTGCTCACAATGGAAACCTTACGAATACGCTTGAGCTTGCCGAGGGTTTACTTAGATCAGATCTAAGACATATTAATACCAACTCTGACTCTGAAGTTTTGCTCAATGTGTTTGCTCATGAGCTTCAAAAACAGGGTAAATTGGTTCCCACCCAAGTTGAAATTTTTGAGGCGGTTAAAGCAGTACACAAACGCTGTAAGGGGGCTTATGCTGTCATCGCGATGGTTACAGGTTATGGTATCGTTGCGTTTAGAGATCCTAATGGCATTCGTCCTGTTTGTTATGGCAAGCGCGAAACCGAGCAGGGCTCTGAGTATATGATTGCTTCTGAGAGTGTTGCATTAAGTGCGGAAGGGTTCACCCTGGTGAGAGATATTGATCCAGGAGAAGCAATCTATATAGAAACAGATGGGCAGTTATATAATCAGCAGTGTGCTGAAAACCCTCAGCTTAACCCGTGTATCTTTGAGCATGTATACTTCGCTCGCCCTGATTCAATTATTGATCAGGTTTCAGTTTACAAGGCTAGGCTGAGAATGGGTGAGAAACTGGCAGAAAAAATGATGAAAGAGTGTCCTGATTACGACATTGATGTTGTGATGCCTATTCCGGATACAAGTCGAACATCGGCTATGCAAATGGCTTATCGTTTGGGTGTGAAGTTTAGAGAAGGTTTTATAAAAAACCGTTATATCGGTCGAACGTTTATCATGCCTGGTCAAAGTCAGCGTAAGAAGTCTGTACGTCAGAAGTTAAACCCAATCGAGCTAGAGTTTAAGGGGAAGAATGTACTTCTCGTTGATGATTCGATTGTTCGGGGTACAACTTGTAAAGAAATCGTTCAAATGGCACGTGATGCGGGTGCGACTAAAGTGTATTTCGCTTCTGCTGCTCCAGAAGTGCGTTTCCCAAATGTATACGGGATTGATATGCCTGCAGCAAGCGAGTTGATTGCTCATAATCGTACAGTGGCGCAAATTCAAGAAGCTATTGGTGCTGACTGGTTGATTTATCAAAATCTTGATGACTTGATAGAATGTGCTAACGAAGGTAATCCTTCTATCGAGAGGTTTGATTGCTCGGTATTTAATGGCGATTATATTACTGGCGACATTACTCCCGAGTATCTAGAAAATCTCGAGTTTGCTCGTAATGAAAGTAGTAAACGTACGAAAAACAAAGAGTTTGATGATGATCATACCGTCATCGATCTTCATAACAACGATTGAGAATTATGGCTAATACGATACCAACTGAAGGTTCTATTCCCGTTGCTGAAATTGATGGCGCTGAGTTAGAGACTATCGCTGTTAGGGCAGGCATTCATAGAACGCATGAACTAGAGCATAGTGAAGCTATTTTTCCGACGTCTAGCTTTGTGTTTAATAATGCGGCTGAGGCGGCGGCTCGATTTAGTGGTGAGTCTGAAGGGAATATATATTCCCGTTTTACAAATCCAACCGTCAATATGTTTGAAGAGCGTATTGCGGCAATGGAAGGTGGAGAGAGAGCTGTTGCAACTGCATCGGGTATGGCTGCGATCCTTAGTACTTGTGTGGCACTGCTAAAACAAGGTGATAATGTTGTTTGTTCTAGAAGTGTTTTTGGTACTACTAATGTGTTTTTTGAAAAATACATGGCTAAATTTGGCGTTACCACTACATTTGTTGATTTAACAGATATCGACCAGTGGCAGAAGGCGATTAGTGGGGACACGCGCCTATTGTTTCTAGAGACACCTTCTAATCCGCTATGTGAAATTGGCGATATTAAAGTTCTTGCAGGTTTAGCGCATAGGCATGATGCACTATTAGTTGTAGATAACTGTTTTTGTACACCCGCACTTCAACGTCCACTCATGCTTGGTGCAGACATTGTTGTCCACTCTGCGACCAAGTACCTAGATGGTCAGGGGCGATGTGTGGGTGGAGTCGTAGTCGGTAAAAACGAACATATGGAAGAGGTCTACGGGTTTTTAAGGTCTGCAGGCCCAACGATGAGTCCTTTTAATGCATGGGTCTTTCTTAAGGGGCTTGAAACACTCTGTTTGAGAATGAAGGCTCATAGTGAGGGTGCGTTAAAGGTTGCCAAATGGTTGGCTAAAAAAGACTCTGTTGAAATGGTTTTCTATACTGGATTAGAAACGCATGTTCAGCACGAGCTTGCTAAGCAGCAGCAAGATGGCTTTGGTGGAGTGTTATCCTTCAGGATAAAGGGCGGCCAGGAAGAAGCTTGGAAATTTATTGATGGTGTTCGGTTTTTATCTATTACTGCCAATCTAGGTGATACAAAGTCCACGATTACGCACCCAGCTACGACTACCCATGGACGTTTATCTGATGAAAGTAAAGCGCGAAGTGGCATCACCGAAAACCTAATCAGAATTTCTGTGGGTTTAGAGGCGGTAGAAGATATCAAAAAAGATCTTCAGTTAGGGTTTATTTCTGCAGGTTTAGAGTAACCTACTTTCGATTACCATTCGCTGGGTAAATGGCGCTATTTTTCATATATATAGCGCCCTTTCCTAAGAATCATTTTATACTATCAACACTATATTTAGTTTATCTTTTCAATAGTTGAACCACGAAGGTGATTTAGCGCGTTAGAAACGATACACTTCATCTTTGTATATTGAAAAAATATTCCACTTGGCATGAATGACACAGAAGCAACAGCAACAGTAGATAAACAAGGTCGATTTCAGGCTTATATATCACAAGGTGTAAGAGAGGGGGCTTTGATTGGCCTCGTAGCTCTCTGTGTCTACCTATTTATGGCATTGTTCTCATATAACCCAGATGATCCCGGTTGGGCCAATACGGGTCATAACCAAGTCGCAACAAACTATGCAGGCCTCACAGGAGCGTGGTTTGCAAATGTCTTGTTTTACTTTTTTGGTTATGTGGCCTATTTATTTCCGTTACTGATTTCATATAAAGCCTGGTTACAGTTCCATAATCGACATAAAAAAATGGAGTTTCATTGGCCTCTTTTTTTAGTGAGGCTGACGGGGTTTGTACTTGTACTTATTAGCGCCACAGGGCTATTAGCTATTTACTCTATTGCAGGGCTCCCGATTTCATCGGGTGGTATCTTGGGTCAGGAAATTTCATCCAGTATGTTATCGGCATTCAACCTATCAGGCAGTAGCCTGCTGTTGGTGTCTATCTTTTTATTTTCTATCACTGTATTTACCGGACTTTCCTGGCTGAAATTGATGGATAGTACTGGCGCGTTAACACTGAAGCTGGCCTATAGGTCTATTGCCACTTTTAAACAGCTTAGAGAATATGCTTCAGCAAAAATAGCGACGGCTCGCGCGAGGAAGCAGGTACAGAAAGGTACTGAAACTGACACGAAGACGTTAAACAGCAATGAGCCTCCCATATTGATGGATAAAGTAGGTGTCACTCCTCAACCTAACACAGATCAAGAAAAAGAGAGCCGTTCATTACTTAATAAAATCAAAAGTAAGGTGAGCCAGCGACAAAAAGATGATGTGTCAAATAGCGCAGAACTATCAAAGTCTTCGAGGCGCGTTGACCCTGTGATTGGAGAGGCAGTAAAAAATGATACTGCTAGTACTGAGGGAGAAAACAGAAAAGGTAAAGGGCTTAAAATAGCGCCTTTCCTGAAAAAGAGCAGTCAAACAGAAAGCAAGCGAGTAGCTAAGGAGAAACAAGGTAAACTATTTGCCTTCGAAGAGGGCAGGGTTCCCCTTATTACATTGCTTGACCCTCCTGAGAAAGTTAAAGAGCAAGGGTATTCGACTGAAGTGCTAGAACATCTCTCTCGCTTACTTGAAGAAAAGCTTGCTGATTTTGGTGTTACTATAGAAGTCGTTGAAGTTAATCCAGGCCCTGTGATTACACGCTTTGAAATTCAACCCGCACCGGGGGTCAAAGTTAGCCGTATTACTAACTTAGCAAAAGATTTGGCTCGTTCACTTGCGGTGCTAAGTGTTAGGGTTGTGGAGGTTATTCCTGGGAAATCTGTAGTGGGTATCGAGATACCCAATGAAAAAAGGCAGATGGTTCGTTTCAGCGAAGTACTATCAACCAAAGAATTCGATGAATCTCAATCTCCATTAACACTAGCGTTAGGCAATGACATCGCGGGTGACCCGATCGTGGTTGATTTGGCAAAGATGCCTCACCTTTTGGTGGCAGGTACTACAGGCTCGGGTAAGTCTGTTGGCGTTAATGCGATGCTCTTAAGCATGCTTTATAAATCGACACCCGAAGAAGTTCGACTCATTATGATAGATCCCAAGATGTTGGAACTATCTATTTATGACGGAATTCCCCACCTACTAACGCCTGTCGTCACAGATATGAAAGAGGCGGCTAACTCTCTTCGTTGGTGCGTGGCAGAGATGGAACGCCGTTATCGTCTTATGGCAGCATTAGGTGTTCGAAACCTTGGGGGTTATAACCGTAAGGTAAAAGATGGGATAGAGGTGGGTGAGCCCATTAGAGACCCCCTTTGGAAACCCGACGAGAACCTACTCAATAGTGAAGAAGACAGACCAGAACTAACGACATTACCTTGTGTGGTCGTGGTAGTTGATGAATTTGCCGACATGATGATGATTGTTGGTAAAAAAGTTGAAGAACTGATTGCTCGAATAGCACAAAAAGCACGCGCAGCCGGTATCCATCTAATTTTGGCTACCCAGCGCCCTTCTGTGGACGTCATTACTGGGCTTATTAAAGCCAATGTCCCCACTAGGATCGCGTTTCAGGTGTCCTCTAGAATTGACTCGCGTACTATTCTCGACCAAGGTGGCGCGGAACAACTATTGGGGCATGGTGATATGCTCTATATGCCGCCAGGGACGGGTATGCCTATTCGAGTTCACGGTGCGTTTGTATCTGATGATGAGGTTCATAGAACCGTTAGCGATTGGAAACAGCGGGGCGAGCCTGATTATATTGACGAGATTCTATCAGGTGGTGATACATCAGAACCGATACCAGGGCTTTCAGGTGAAAGTAGTGGTGATAACGAGCAGGATGCATTGTTTGACGAAGCTATTGCATTTGTGACCGAAACACGACGAGCCTCTATTTCATCCGTGCAACGCAAATTGAAGATTGGCTACAACCGAGCTGCTAACCTAGTGGAAGCAATGGAGGCAGCAGGTGTGGTCAGCGAAGCGGGACACAATGGGGCGCGAGAAGTATTGGCGCCACCGCCCCCAAAGGATTAATTCAGGAAATATATTGATGAGAATGCTTCAACAAACAATACTTAATAATACTATCCGGACCATATTCGTATTCAATATGCTATTAATAGCATCTGTTGGTAATGCTGATGAATTGACTGATAGAGTAGAACAGCCAACAACCTTACTCATTCAGCAACTCGAAGAACTCCAATCAATAGAAGCACATTTTGTGCAGTATGTTGTTGATAAGGCGGGCACGTCGGTACAAGAGAGCAGAGGTGTGTTAAAAGCAAAACGTCCAGGTTTGTTTTATTGGCATACCGAGCCTCCTTTAGAGCAAGTTATCGTATCGGATGGTCAAAATGTAATTGTATACGATCCAGACCTTGAGCAGGCGACTGTTCAACCGGTCACTAAGCAACTGTCTAATACCCCCGCATTATTATTTAGCGGTGATGTTAAAAAACTGGGAGAGAGTTTTCTGGTTCATCATAAGCAATGGGACAATGCCGTTGATCAATATGTATTGATGCCGAGAGGTGCTGACTCGTTATTTGAATCACTTCGTTTACGGTTTGATCAAGGTATTTTGGTTGAAATGAGACTGACAGATTCGCTGGGTCAGAAAAGCACTATTGGCTTTAGTGATGCCAAGGTCAATAGTGGGCTAACTGATAAGCAGTTTGAATTTGTTATCCCTGAAGGAACCGATGTAATTAGGGAGTTAGTGCAGTAAATACGATGGCGTTGGGTATATCGTCGTTAGTAGAATTACGTTCATATTCGTGTACGACAATATTCGGCCCTAAACTAGTTAGTATATCTTGAATATAAACTTTTTGGCTAATTGCATATGCATAGCTGTGGCTCGCCCCTAGTTCTATAGAAGCGCCCTTCATTCGGGGGATTACGGCTATCATCCTAACTAGAGAGATATTTAACCGCCCTCAAAACTGTCAGGCTGACTGTATTTCTTTCATGCTATTAACCACTTCACCTTCGTTGGAAGTTCACAAATACATAAATACTATGTTAAGCGAATCGGGTAATATGTCTTTGTGGTGAAGGGGATTTTGAAGCTGGAATATGTGAATTTTGGTGGCATGTTTATGAACCCTTGTTGATCGTTTAAGTTAAAGGTCATTAATGTAAAGCCATTGTTTTGCACCAAGTAATTGTTATATATAATTGGTCGAAGGATAACTATTTAAGAGCTGTATTAGGTTTGCTGCTCACTAATCCAAGTATTACTGGTTGAAAAATGTCAGGTTACGATTTATTTGAAGGAAAAAAGAGTTCTAACTTATGGCAGCCGTTGGCTGCGCGTCTGCGTCCAAACAAGTTAGATCAATATATTGGTCAACAGCATCTTCTGGGAGCAGGTCAGCTTTTACATTCAATGATCGCAACAGGGCGTCTCCATTCCTTGGTGCTTTGGGGTCCTCCTGGAGTGGGTAAAACTTCTCTAGCTCAAATGATATCTTCAGAGTGCAGTGCACACTTTATATCTATATCTGCAGTGCTTGGTGGTGTGAAAGAAATACGTGAAGCAGTTAGTAAAGCAAAATACTTAAAAGACAGTAAAGGGGTTCAGACGGTACTTTTTGTTGATGAGGTACATAGGCTAAATAAAGGGCAGCAAGACCTTTTTCTTCCGTTCGTTGAGAATGGCACAATCGTGTTTATCGGCGCGACTACTGAAAACCCATCATTCGAGTTGAATAACGCGCTTTTATCCCGTGCTAGAGTGTATGTTCTCAAGCGTTTAAATCATGAAGAGCTAAGTACGTTAATGGATATTGCTCTCTATGATAGTGAAAGAGGACTAGGTAATGAAAATATTGACTTACCTGACAATCATAGACAAACCTTAATTAATGCGTCTGACGGTGATGCTAGACGTCTATTAAACCTTATAGAGATTGCATTTGATCTTGCCGAAAGTGTAAACGGTAAGCGTGTAATTAATGATTCAAGTATTGAGGTTTTACTTCAAAGTAGTCTTAAGCAGTTTGATAAAGGCGGTGATATATTCTATGAGCAAATTTCAGCTCTACATAAGTCGGTAAGAGGTAGCTCTCCTGACGGGGCGCTTTATTGGATGGCAAGAATGTTAGATGGGGGGTGCGACCCACTTTATATTGCAAGAAGAGTTGTTCGAATGGCTAGCGAAGATATTGGAAACGCAGACCCAAGAGCATTGAGAATATCACTAGACGCTTGGGAGGCACTCGAAAAACTTGGCTCTCCAGAAGGTGAGTTATGTTTGTCTCAAGCCATTGCCTACTTAGCTTCAGCGCCAAAAAGTAATGCTGTTTATAAAGCGTATAATAAAGTATCTAAATGTGTAAAAGAATCTCCTGATAGCTATGACGTTCCGATGCATTTACGAAATGCGCCGTCAGCTATGTTGAAAGAAATGGATTATGGAGAAAGTTACAGGTACGCTCACGATGAAGTGGAAGCGTATGCCGCTGGAGAGTGCTACCTGCCAGAAGAGATTTCAGGAAGTATTTTTTATGAGCCGGTTCCACGCGGATTAGAAATTAAGATTGGAGATAAGCTAGAATATCTCCGTAAACTAGATTTAGAGAGTTCAAACAAGCGAAAGCGTAAAAAGTAAATGAATAAATATTCCTATATGGAATATCACTTCGCAAACCAGCGTTATCGCGAACAGTTATGGCTAGCCGTCGATCAAACACCTGTGTATAGCGTTTACAAAAAGGTTAGCAGATTATCATTGTGTAAATTGATCTTGTCTCAATTAACAAAAAGTTAGTCATTCTTAACGGAAGTTTCATTGTTGTTAGCTTAAATTAAGGTATTAATACTATGTTACAGGTAATCGCAATAGCATGTGGTGGCGCTTTTGGGGCGTTGTCGAGGTATTTTGTAATCGGTCTCGTGACAGACTGGTTGGGCAAGGACTTTCCATTTGGTACCTTGTTCGTAAATATATTAGGCTCCTTTTTAATCGGCATTTTATATGTCGTAGTAGTATTAAAAATGCACGTATCACCAGAACTCAAGTCGATACTTGTGGTAGGGTTTTTAGGCGCATTTACAACGTTTTCGACGTTTTCTTTAGAGGCTTTTAACTTCATTAGCCAAGGACTTTTGTTAACTGCTGTGACGTATATACTAAGCTCCGTTATACTATGCATACTTGCTGTATGGGGCGGTGTATCACTTGCCAAACTAATATAAAAAATACCTTGTGAGCGCTCCCGCTCAGAATGTAATAGAAGAATTATTTATAAGATTAATATAGGGATAGAACCACTCCAATGTTAGATGCCAAAATTGTTCGTGCAAATGCTGAAGAGATAGCCGTTAAACTAAAAAAGAAAGGCTATGAACTTGATATAGCACGCTTTAACCAGCTAGAAGAGCAGCGTAAAGCCATTCAGACCAAAACCGAAGAGTTACAAAGTGAACGTAACACTCGCTCTAAAAACATCGGAAAGGCAAAGGCTGCAGGCGAAGATATTGCTCCCATACTTGCAGAGATGAATGCAGTAGGGGATGAACTGGAAGGCGCTAAAAAAGAGCTCAAGGCGGTACAGGATTCTCTTCACGACATGTTGGCTGGAATGCCTAATATTCCTGATGACAGTGTTCCGGTAGGTGAAAGTGAAGATGATAATGTCGAAGTTCGAACATGGGGCCAACCTAGAACTTTTGATTTTGAAGTCAAAGATCATATTCAATTAGGTGAGCAGCTGGGCCAGTTAGATTTTGAAGCAGCGGTTAAATTAGCGGGTTCTAGGTTTGCTGTTATGAAGGGTGGGATTGCGCGATTACACCGAGCTCTTGCGCAATTTATGTTGGATACACATACGGCAGAGCATGGATATGACGAAATTTATGTCCCTTATCTAGTCAATAGTGAATCCCTTTTCGGTACCGGTCAGTTACCGAAGTTTGAAGAAGACCTTTTCAAAGTACCTGGCGAACGTGATTTTTACCTAATTCCCACCGCTGAGGTGCCTGTTACTAATATTGTTCGGGATGAAATTGTTGATGCAGCCGAGCTACCTTTAAAGTTTGTATGTCACTCGCCGAGCTTTAGAAGTGAAGCGGGGTCTTATGGGCGTGATGTAAAAGGACTAGTTAGACAGCATCAATTTGACAAAGTCGAGTTGGTACAAATGGTTGTACCTGAAGAATCTGATCAGGCATTGGAGGAACTTACCGGGCATGCAGAGAGTATTCTACAGAAACTTGAGTTACCTTATAGACTGGTGACATTGTGCGGCGGAGATCTAGGGTTCTCAGCGGCCAAAACCTTCGACTTGGAAGTGTGGTTGCCCGGCCAAGATACTTATCGTGAAATCTCTTCGTGCAGTAATATGAGAGATTATCAAGCAAGACGAATGCAGGCACGCTGGAGAAACCCTGAAACAGGAAAACCTCAACTGTTGAATACGCTTAACGGATCTGGTTTAGCGGTAGGCAGAACACTGATAGCCGTTATAGAGAACTATCAGCAGAAAGATGGGTCGATACTAATTCCAACAGTGCTCCGCTCCTATATGGGGGGGAAAGAGGTTATCGGGCGATAGCTAATAATTGTTGAGCTCTTCAAGCTTTGAAAAGTGATTGAAGAACGTTAGTTATGGTCGTATACCCTGTATACATAACGTGATAAATGGTTGTAGTTATGGATTTTTTACCGCTTTACTTTGATCTTAAAAATGCATCAACCCTTGTTGTAGGAGGGGGCGACGCCGCTGCTAGAAAAATAGATTTGTTGATAAAGGCAGGTGCTAACGTCAAGTTGTGCGCTGATGTACGCATAGCGGCTATACAAACGATTATTGATAGCGGAAATATCAATTTGATTGCTACAACGTTTGATACTTCACTGCTTGATAATGTGGTGTTGGTAATTGCGGCTTCTGGTAATGCTGAAATGGACGATGCAATTGCGCTAAAAGCCACTGAACGCAATTTACCGGTAAATGTAGTTAATAAAGCTGAAAGTAGCTCGTTTATTTTTCCGTCGATTATTGATCGCTCACCTATTATCGCATCTGTGTCTAGCAGTGGTTCTCTCCCAGTATTAACTAGATTACTAAGAAGTAAATTAGAGTCTGCCATTCCTTCGTCTTTTGGCCGAATGGCCGATGTTGCAACAAAGTATAGGGAACAGGTTAGGGAGAAGTTCCCAGATTTAAACCAGCGTCGACGGTTCTGGGAAAGCCATCTTGAGGGGCTTTTTGCCGAGAAGATATTTTCGGGACAGGAAGACGAATCCATTAGTATTCTAGAAAACTCTCTGAAGAATGATGTTTTTCAGCCAGGAGGCGAGGTCTACTTGGTGGGGGCTGGGCCTGGAGATCCAGACTTACTGACCTTCAAAGCACTTAGGCTGATGCGACAAGCCGATATTGTATTGTACGATCGCCTAGTGTCTCAACCGATTCTTGACTTAGTGAGGGCTGATGCCGAGCGGGTCGATGTCGGTAAGGAACGCTCAAACCATACACTTCCTCAGCAGCAAATTAATGAACTGCTGATGACGTTGGCAAAGCAAGGTAAGCGTGTATTAAGGTTAAAAGGCGGAGATCCTTTTATTTTTGGGCGTGGCGGTGAAGAGATTGACCGTCTTAGTGATGAAGGGGTGCCATTTCAGGTTGTTCCCGGTATTACTGCAGCGTCAGGTTGTTCATCATATGCTGGAATACCACTAACCCATCGTGATTTTTCTCAATCGGTGCGTTTTATAACAGGTCACCTTAAAGATGATACCTGTAATCTTCCTTGGTCTGACTACGTACAAGAAAATCAAACGCTCGTGTTTTATATGGGGCTCGTGGGGTTAACGGTTATTTGTAACCAGTTAATCACTAATGGTATGTCTGCAGATATGCCTATTGCTCTCGTATCTAAAGGTACGACCAAGGAGCAAAAAGTGGTTACCGGCACACTAGCAACAATGCCTGGAGTTGTGAAAGTGGAAAAGGTCAAAGCTCCGACGCTAATAATTATTGGTGAGGTGGTCAACTTAAGAAATAAATTAAAATGGATGGATTAGGCCTGCGAAGATGGGGCTAAGCTGCATTGGGTTAAAGTGGTCTTTTTGCCATCCTTGCGTCTGCAAGGGTGGCAATAAGATTAAAAGGCAGTGTATCCACACTATCTAGTGGATAGGACGTCTTTTAGTTTGTTACGCATTTCTTTAAGCGTCTTCTCAGTGGTTTCCCAGTCGATACACGCATCTGTGACCGATACACCATATTTCAATTCAGATAAATCTTTTGGTATCGACTGATTACCGAAATTCAAGTTACTTTCAATCATCAAACCGACAATCGACTTGTTTCCTTCCTGTACTTGGTGAGCAATATCTTGTACGACCAATGGTTGTAAATTAGCGTCTTTGTTTGAGTTTGCGTGACTACAATCAACCATTATGTTATTTGACAGGCCAGACTTCTCGAGCTGCTGTTCGCATAACGCTATATTGACGGAGTCATAGTTTGGCTTTCCACCACCACCACGGAGTACGATGTGGGAGTATGGGTTGCCTTTGGTTCTAATAATGGCGACCTGACCTTCAGGGTTAATACCTAAGAAACTATGAGGATGTGATACTGAGTTCAAGGCGTTGGTGGCTACATCAAGGTTACCATCAGTACCATTTTTAAAACCAATCGCAACAGATAGCCCGCTGCTCATCTCTCTATGTGTTTGGGATTCAGTCGTACGCGCACCGATTGCACTCCAGGTAATAGTGTCCTGCAGGTACTGAGGTGATATTGGGTCTAACGCTTCTGTTGCCGTTGGTAATCCAATTTCTGCGATATCCATTAGCAGTTGTCGACCAATGTGTAGGCCTTCTTCAATTTCAAATGAATCATCTAAATGAGGGTCATTGACCAATCCTTTCCAGCCTACGGTGGTACGCGGCTTTTCAAAGTAAACTCTCATAACCAGCACAAGTGTATCGCTGACTTCTTCCGCGAGTTTTTTCAGCCGTAGGGCATACTCTTTGGCCGCTTTTACATCATGTATTGAGCATGGCCCAACCACCACAAATATTCGGTGGTCTTTTCTATCTAATATATTATTAATGGTCTCTCTGCCATTACTAATGGTTTGAGCTGCGAGTTCAGTTAGAGGAATATCTTGTTTTAATTTGTCAGGTGTAATCAGTATTTCCTGACTGGCAACATTTACGTTGTCGAGAGAAGAGGTGCTCATCAGTCCTATCCAGTGTTTATTTGATTAGTGTTGTCTATAAAAAATGTGATGCTATGTTGCGTTATTCAATTTCATATTGCAACGGATCAAATCAAGGAAGTGATACAAAAAATAAACCCGCGGTTAAGCGGGTCTCAGAAGTATTGATATGCTGGCGTACCAAAGCCCTAATAGCTGATTATTTGCGGTAAGTAAGGAAACTCATTTAGCGGTCTTGAATCGCACCGCCTTTCTACGCTTCTTCTGTCTAAGGAAGACCTTTCGCCTTTGGTGGTAGAGTGGGCGTATCGTCTGTCTTGTTTTCGACGATCTAAATTTAAGTTATACATAACATTCCCCTATTTTTTACGGGCCACACTATTATACTCGTCTGTATAAAATATGATCATATTGTTTTGGATTAATAAATTCCCAGTAATAAATATTTGTTTTTAAAAACGCAGCTATAATTATGTTTAGTCACTGATAAACAGTGTGTTAGTTCTAGAAGAATAAAGGCATAAAAAAGAATGTTTCTGGGTAGGTTGCCTCGTTTAATACAATCAAGGAAGCAAGAGTGGCGTCAATCGGTAAAATTACCAACGAGTTAAGAGTTCCCGAGCTAAAATATGAAATTAGTAATAATCAGGAAACGCAAGAGATTGTTTCAACATTATGTGAGTTTCTTGCCGCGTGTGCTAGTGACCCTTCGCTACTAAAAGGTGAGACATCTCTTATTAAGTTGGTTGCGGTATATAGTGATAAGTTTCGTTTTTCTCCTCGTATCTATAACTCACTGTTTTTGTGTGACCGGCTTACTGATGTGTTTTATCGTAAAGCAAATATTGATAGTCAGCTAAAAGACATCTTAAGCGGTTGGAGATTTGCACTAGCAAAAATATTTGTCCAATACCCTAGTCTATTAGACTCAGACGATAGTCCAGTTTTGGCGTTGGTAGATGCTATTTGTGCTAGCCAGCTCGGGTGGGTCCGGGAACCAAAAAGAGTCAGTCAAGTCGTAATCGATCGGTTGTCAGACGTTCATGAGTCCCTTCTGGCCATCAATTCTGATTCTCCGGACCCTCTCAATGCACTAAGAGTAGAATGGTTGGCTGTACAAGATAAACAAGATAAACGAATAGCTAAACTATTTGAACGACTAAATATCACAGAGCAGGGCGCTGCCTCTTCAAGGTATGCGACGGAGTATAGTTATCATACACTGGGTCAGTTGATTAAAAATCAGCGCTTGCCTTCCCCCATTGCCGATTTTTTGGTGGATAGGTGGTGGTGTGTGTTGAGGAGTGCGCTGCTGAGGCATGGGTCGAATGACAGCGACAATGATACACCGTGGAAAGATATAGTAGCCCTGACGGAGAAGCTAGTCTTTGTATTCTCTGATGTAGTTGGGCATAAAAAAGACTCGATTTTTAATATGGGGGAAGGTCTTGTTGATGAGCTAGCAGTGGCGGCCAGTCAATATGAAATAGAAGTTCTCAACGATGAGTGGGAGTCTATTCAGCAATTGCTCATCTCTGTGTTACAAGGTGCTGATATTGCTCGGGTTTCGGTATCTATTAGGGAACCGGAATTAAACTTTGATAGAAAGGTCACCCCTAATCGTGAGAAATTATTGGAACTAACTGAAAAGTGGTATCTTATCAAACAAAAAGGGGTTGAGGCTCGATTAAAGTTTGCTCGTTACTTTGAGGACTCGAATGAAATATTGTGGTTGAACCACGCAGGCATGAAATCGTTGATTATGCCCTATCAAGATTTTCAACAAGGTATCGCGGCAGGTCAAATTAGTTTGATTAAAAACTGTTATTTGTTAAGTCAGGTATTCAAAGAGACATTAAAGGGGCTCAGTAAAGTTGCGCATGCGCAGCATGAAGCCAGAGAAAAGGCAAAGTTAAAAGCAGAGGCAGAAGCCGAGCAGCTGAGACTTGAACAGCAGCAAGCCGAAGAGCTTGCTCGTTTAAAAGAGTTAGAGGCGGAAAAAAAATTAAAGGAACAACAATTAAAGGCCGTTGAGAAACAACGATTGGAGCAAGAGCAATCGACCCTAAAACTAATAGCTGATCTATCATTAGGTGCATGGATCTCAGTCATTGAAGAGGAAGAAAAACTTAAATATAAGCTGGTTGTAAAGATTAATGCAACTGATAAGCTTATTTTTGTTGATAAAATGGGCCTTAAGAAGTTTGAAATAAAAACACCAGCGCTAATGTCTAGGATGATCTCCGGCGAGATCATGATCTTAAGTGGTGGTGCTGAATTTGACGATACGTTATCAAGGGTTGTTGGCCGCCTTAGAGTGGGCAAATAGAAGGGGGATAGGTGGAAAAATTTGATATTAGTGACTTAATAAAAGATGACGACAGGCGCGAGGAGTCGCGACTTAATCGGTCTGCGGTACTTTTTGTAGAAACCGTATCTTCAGCTCCCGGTAGTCATGAAGGGCCTGTTGTAGTGGCCTGTACAACGTTAGATTTTTCGGCCAATGGGTTACAAGTACAAATGGATAAAGCACTTACAGCAGGCGCAATTCATCAGATGACGTTGGAGTTACCGAATAGTAGTGAACGATTTGAGCTAACGGGTGAGGTTCGTTGGGTGAGGGTTTCGAGTACTGGTTCAGGTTACGTTGCAGGAATTATGCTGTTTAACTCAGAGGGCACTGAGATTATTGATTGGAAACTAGCAATAGCAAACTGGCTGAATGATTAGCATGAATATTCGTGGGCTAACGAGTGAAACTTAAATCGAAATTCTTGTTATTAATACTGCCAATGATTGTTCTGCCTTTGGTTGTGGTTAATGCACTTTCGTACCAGTACTTAAAAGAGGTTATTCATCGTTTTGCGAATACGCAGTTAGATTCGTCGTTACTTCAAGTTAGTAGTGATACCACTGCCGGTCTTAATAACGCAGCTTCAAGCGTAACACTACTCTCTTAGATGCAGAAGTTAAAACCTGTTTCTGTTACAACTGGGGTTAATGGTCACCCAGCGCATTGCCTACAAGGTCACCAACAAGCGTAAATATAGTGATTCAGTGCTTGATAACCTGTTAATTCAGAATTTTAACCCTGCAGGCCCTATCAGGTTTTGGCGGGGGATGTGACCTACCTGAAAAGGGTAAAGGCTGGATGTATTTGTCAATTGAAACAATATGTTGCAGCTTATATGTGATTCCTTCATCGAGAGGGGATCACATTAGTTATTAACATCGAAGCATGGTTCGTGTAGGAGTCACGACTTAATTTGATACCGCTTCGATTTGGCGTTCAGAAGCACCAGGTTGACTAAATTCTTTTTCTTTGGAAATAGGCTCTGGCTGGATAACCACTTCTCCATTTAAAAAAGTAATGGCGTCCATTACTGTTTTCTCAGGTATCTCTTCCATAGGCATATGCCCAACGCCTGGGTAAACGACTAATTGGCTGTCCCTGATGTCTTCTTTCCAGCGTTGGGATAACTCGACAGGTACCCAGGGGTCAGCCTCACCCCACATCAGTAAAGTAGGGGCTTTAATTTGTGAAAATGGTAATGGGGTTTCCTCAGTACTTCTTGTCTCTAGTATGTCCATGATTCTTATATATGCTGCTTTAGCGCCAGATCGTTGAGCCATATGAACATATCGGTCCATATGCTTTCTTTGAATACGTTGGTGGTCACCGTAGACTTGTTTCACGTTCATGGTGACTAATGCAGGAGGTTGAAAGACGCCGCCAATACTTGAGATTACGGGGGTTGTTGAAAAGCGTATAATCCACGGCACTTCTTGAGGGTAAGCTACGGGGTCTAGTAATATAAGATTATCAACCCGTTTTGGGTAGTTTGACGCATATTGAGCGGCAATATAACCACCGAGTGAATTCCCTGCAAGTGAGAAGTTATCGAGCTCGATAAAGTCTATAAATTTGGCGAACGTATTAAGTAAATACTCTTCGTTTAAGTCATTTACTTTTTCTGGTGCGCCAGTTAAACCGAAACCCGGCACATCAAGGCTAATTACTCTGTAGGACTTGCTCAACTCTAATACCCAGTCATCCCATGTTTGGAGTGATGACATAATGCCATGTACCAATACAATCGTTGGGCCTTCACCCACTTCCTGATAGTGAATATTAAGACCATTTACCTCAGCCCATTTTGAGTTCTCATTGGTGTAACGTTCAGCTAGGTCATTATAAGGGATGTCTGCAAACCCTATTGAGTTAACAAATGAAGGGCTCGCCTTCATCGCCGCTCCCATACTGGAGCAACCGGTAATACCGAAGGCTAAAAATAATAAGACAAAAATAGGGGTATAAATTCGCTGCACTGAAGTCACCTGGTTAATCGTACTCTTTGTTTTAATTGCCTGATCACTACGGGTGAGGTGTAGCGGTATCGGCGCTTAAAAAGACAATAAAATAAGTTTCGAGACATAAAAGGCCTCTTTCGTCAGTATATTGAGGCCCATAGAAGGTAATGTTTTTTACAAAGCGTTACAGTGACGTAGTCCAAAATTATTAGAAAAAATGGACCTTAATCATCAAGACTGCTCATAGCGGTGATATTAAAGCCCGCATCAACATAGGTGATTTCGCCTGTGATACCGCTAGCTAGGTCAGAAGTTAAAAATGCGGCGGTGTTACCGACCTCTTCAATTGTGACGTTCCGGCGCAAAGGTGTTCTGCGTTCTGTTTCAGCGAGCATTTTTCTGAAGCTTTTTATTCCTGATGCGGCGAGGGTGCGAATTGGCCCAGCTGAAATTGCATTTACCCGTGTACCTTCTGGGCCAAGGCTATTCGCCATATAGCGTACATTAGCCTCTAGGCTTGCTTTAGCTAAGCCCATCACATTGTAATTAGGTAGGGTTTGTTCTGCACCTAAATAAGTTAGAGTGAGCAAAGAACCACTCCGGCCTTTCATCAACTCGCGCCCACCTTTGGCTAGTGCAATAAAACTATATGAACTAATATCGTGAGCAATTGAAAACCCTTCTCTAGTGGTCACATCTACGAAATTTCCATCTAATTGGTCTGCTGGAGCGAAGCCGACCGAGTGGACTATTATGTCAATACCATCCCAATGTTCGCCGATGCGTGTAAACAGGTCTTCTATTTGCTGATCATCGGTAACATCACAAGGGAAGATTAGGTCTGTATCCCACTCCTTACCAAAGCCTTCCACTCTCGATTTGAGCTTATCCCCTTGGTAGGTCAACGCAAGTTCCGCACCTTGCTGATGAAGTGCTCTTGCTATTCCAGTGGCAATTGATAGTTTACTTGCTATACCGACTACTAAAGCTTTTTTACCGGTTAATAGGCCCATTGCTTACTCCTTAAATAAATATGCCATATTTGAGATTGATGGCGAATGTCTAGCGCTATTGTTAATCGAACCTTCTTGCTTTCACTATTCCCTTTACGGCAATGAAGGCGTGCTTGCAGATCTTTGTTACTGTGTAGAAGCTAACTTGCAGCTTCTAGCGTGTTATAAAATGATGCTTCAATTAGGGAACGAGTATATGCTTCTTTGGGGCTATCAAAAATCTGATGACAGTCCCCATACTCAATAACTTCACCTTGTTTCATGACCATTACTCGGTGGCTAAGCGCTTTGACGACGGCAAGATCATGGCTAATGAATAAATAACTTATCTGATACTTCTGCTGAATGTTTCTTAGTAAGTTTACAACTTGAGATTGAACGGTTCTATCAAGTGCTGATGTGGGTTCGTCAAGAATAATGAGCTCTGGTTGTAATACTAACGCCCGAGCAATAGCGACTCGTTGACGTTGACCTCCAGAGAATTCATGAGGGTAGCGATGTCGTGTTTCGGGGTCTAGCTCGACGTCTTTGAGTGCTTGTATGATTTTGGCTTCCCTTTCCTCAGCGCTTCCCATTCCATGTATTTCCAAACCTTCTTCTATAATCTGTTGAACAGACATTCTTGGGCTTAAACTGCCATATGGATCTTGAAAAACAATCTGAATTTGACGCCTGAGAGGGCGAAATTCATGTTGATTATAGGTGTGTATTGGTTGGTCCTTAAAATGGATATCGCCATTGCTTTGCAGTAGCTTAACCAGAGATAGCCCTAGTGTTGTTTTACCACTGCCACTTTCGCCTACGACACCCAACGTTTCACCTTTGGAGACCGAAATAGAGATATTATTGGCGGCTTTAAAAAATGAGGTGGTTTTACCAAAAAAGTTCTTTTTTAAAGGAAACCAAATATTTAAATCATGGGTCTTTAACAGTACAGGAGCATTTGTTGATATTGGCGTCGGGCTGCCTGTGGGGTCAGCATTAATCAATGTTTTAGTATAGTTGTGTTGAGGTGTTTCAAACAACGTCACGGTATTGGCTTTTTCTACCACATTACCTAGGTGCATTACTACCACTTGGTCAGAGTAGTGTTTAACAATATTAAGGTCATGGGTGATCAGTAATATCGCCATACCTAGCTTCGCTTGCAGGTCCCTTAATAGCTCTAAGACCTGCTTTTGTACAGTAACATCAAGCGCAGTGGTGGGTTCATCAGCAATTAAAAGTTCAGGTTCATTAGCCAGCGCCATTGCGATCATGACTCTTTGCTTTTGACCGCCCGAAAGCTGATGCGGATAGGATGATAACCGTGTTTCAGGTGATGGTATGCCGACCAACGTTAACAGTTCGATAACGCGCGCTCTGGCTTTTTCGCCTGTTAGCCCCTTATGCAATAGAAGCGTTTCACTTATTTGTTTTTCTATGGTGTGTAAAGGGTTGAACGATGTCATAGGTTCTTGAAAAATCATACTGATTTTGTCACCCCGAATGGCGCGCATTGATTTTTCGTTACATTGAAGAATGTCGTTATTTTGGTAAATTATTTCGCCGCTCGGATGAAAGGCTTTGGGGTAGGGTAATAGTTTGAGTATTGATAGCGCAGTTACTGATTTTCCTGAGCCGCTCTCTCCTACAATAGCAATTGTTTCGCCTTTTCTTATGTCGAGAGAAATGCCTTTAACTGCCTCTATAGGCTGGTCCCCTTGAGCAAATGAAATACGTAGATTTTTAATGGATATGAGTGGATTATTTTGCATTAAGTATTAGGCCTTCTTAGGGTCAAAAGCATCACGAACGGCTTCACCGATGAACACTAATAGGGTTAACATCAGGGACAATACAACAAAAGCAGAAACCCCTAACCATGGAGCATGAAGATTCGACTTACCTTGCGCAATGAGCTCCCCAAGTGACGGAGAGCCGAGCGGCATACCAAACCCAAGGAAATCCAGTGAAGTGAGGCCTCCAATCGCACCAGTGAGGATAAACGGCATAAAAGTAAGGGTCGCGACCATCGCGTTGGGTAGCATATGTTTAAACATGATCCCTCGATTACTCAAACCCAGCGCTCTGGCGGCTCTTACGTATTCAAAGTTCCGTGCGCGTAAAAATTCCGCACGAACAACATCAACCAGCCCCATCCAGCTAAACAACAACATAATACCCAATAGCCACCAGAAGCTAGGCTGAACAAAGCTAGAGAGTATGATTAAAAGATAAAGCACCGGTAAACCTGACCAAATTTCAATAAGGCGTTGTCCAACTAGGTCTACTTTACCACCATAGTATCCTTGTGTAGCACCTACAATTACGCCAACAATGGTACTTAGAAAGGTGAGGGTCAGTGCAAAGAGGATAGATATTCTGAAACCGTAGATCAAGCGAGCCGCCACATCGCGACCTTGATCATCCGTTCCGAGCCAGTTTTCGCTAGAAGGTGGAGCAGGGGCGGGTACAGGTAGGTCGTAATTGATGGTTCTATAGCTATAGCGAATAAGTGGCCAAATCATCCAGCCTTGTTCATTAATAAGTTCCTGAATATAGCTATCCCGATAGTCTGCTTCTGTTTCAAAGTCACCACCGAATTCTGTTTCAGTGTAGGTGTTGAATACCGGTGTGTAGATAGAACCGTCGTAGTAAACCAAGAGGGGCTTATCATTTGAAATAAACTCTGCAAATAATGTAAATAAAAATAGAAATACAAATATCCACAGTGAGTAGTAACCTCGACGATTCGCTTTGAAATTATCAAGCCTTCTTTGAGTAATAGGGTTGATTGCACGAGGGTTATTCATAATTAGCCCTCCCTGCTTTCAAAGTCGATGCGGGGGTCAACCAGTACATAGGTAATATCGCTTAATAATTTTAAAAACAAGCCCATTAGGGTAAAGATATAAAGCGTACCAAACATCACCGGGTAATCTCTGTTTAGTGCTGACTCAAAACCGAGCAAGCCAAGGCCGTCTAATGAGAATATCACTTCGATAAGTAACGAACCTGAGAAAAACAGTGCCATTAATAACCCAGGCATACCGGCGATAACAATAAGCATGGCATTTCGAAATACGTGGCCATAGAGTATTTTGTTCTCCTCCAGCCCTTTGGCTCGAGCGGTAACGACATACTGTTTTCGGATTTCATCAAGAAATGAGTTTTTGGTTAATAATGCTAACGTGGCAAAGCCGCCAATTACATTGGCCGTTATTGGCAACACTAAATGCCAAAAATAATCGCCGATTTTTCCAAAGAATGTTAGATCGTCAAAATTATTTGAAACAATTCCCCTTAGAGGGAACCAGTCGAGGTAAGTGCCGCCGGCAAATACAACAATAAGCAATACGGCAAACAGGAAGCCTGGAATCGCATACCCAACGACGATAAGGCTACTGGTCCACACATCGAATCGTGAGCCGTCGTGAACTGCTTTTTTAATACCCAAAGGGATGGATATCAGATATATAATCAGTGTTGACCAAAGGCCTAGTGAGATAGAAACAGGCATTTTTTCAACGACTAAATCCACTACAGACTGATCTCTAAAAAAACTATCGCCAAAATCAAAGAAAATATAACTTTTAATCATCAGGAAAAAGCGTTCATAGGGAGGCTTGTCAAAGCCATAGAGTTTTTCAATTTCCTGAACAAGTTCGGGGTCTAACCCTTGAGCACCTCGATACGAAGAGTTCTCATTGCCAGAAGAGGAGACCTCCACCGACATACTATCCCCCATGCGATTTTGAACAGTTGAGTCTAACCCTTGTAGTTTGGCTAAAGTCTGTTCAACCGGCCCCCCTGGAGCCGCTTGGATAATAATAAAGTTTAGTAACATGATCCCAAACAGTGTTGGAATCATTAAAAGTATGCGCCGTAAAATGTAAACAGACATAAGTGAATTCAGTTAAGTGATTAAAGTTAGTTTATTTTTCGCTAGCCCACCAGGTATCTAGGTTAACCCCCGACTTAGGGAAAACTTTCGGGTGATTTAAACGTTTCCAGTAGGCTATCCTTTGTCTGGGTAAGTGCCATTGAGGTATGACATAATGTTTTGATAACAGAACTCTATCAAGTACTTTAGTACGAGTAACAAGGCTGTCTCTATCGGGCGCAGCAATGATCATATCGACTAACTGATCAACGACAGGGTCAGACACACCTATATAGTTTCGGGTGCCGGGGGTATTGGTATTCGTGGAGTACCAGTAGTCTCTTTGCTCATTACCAGGTGAGTTAGACTGCGACAATGTCATAATAAACATATCATAATCGTACTTTCTTACCCGACCTATGTACTGGTTAGTATCGACCAAACGAATTTTTGCTTCGATACCCAGTTTTGCAAGGTTCTTGGTAAATGGGTGGATAATTCGCTCAAAGCTTTTTTGGTAGAGTAAGATCTCAAACTCAAATGGTTGAGAGGTCTTATTGTTAACTAGTTTTTTGTTTTTTATTGACCAGCCCGCTTCTTTAAGTAGCTTGAGTGCCGTTCGCAGGTTTTTGCGAACATTCCCTGATCCGTCGGTTTTTGGCGTTTTGTTAACTGATGTGAACACACTTTCAGGTATTTGATCTTTGAACACACTAAGTATTTCCAACTCTTCATTGCTTGGTAAGTCAGAAGATGCGAGTTCAGAATTTTCAAAGTAGCTATTGGTTCGTTTGTATTGCCCAAAAAACAGTTGTTTGTTTGTCCATTCAAAATCAAACGCATAGCTTATTGCTTCGCGAACCTTAGGGTCACTGAAGATGTCTCTTCTCGTATTGTAGATAAAACTTTGCATTCCAACAGGTTGTTGGTGTTCGACCTCTTCTTTGATGATTGTGCCTTGGTCGAATTTCTCGCCGGTATAGGCAGTGGCCCAGTTTTTCGCAATATTCTCGACAATAAAATCGTATTCGCCTGCTTTAAAGGCTTCTAGAGCAATTGTTTGGTCACCATAATATTCAAATATGATTTCGTTAAAATTGTACTGACCTTTGTTAACGGGGAGGTCTTTAGCCCAATAGTCAGGTATACGTTCATATGTAATTGAGCGGCCAGTGTTAAATGCTTTAATTTTATAAGGGCCACTTCCAATAGGTGCTTCAAGCGTTGATTTAGAAAAGTCGCGGGACTCCCAGTAGTGTTTAGGTAATACAGGGAGTTGGCCTAAAATAAGAGGAAGTTCTCGGTTTTCGTTGTTTTTGAAATCAAACCGTACTTGGTACTGCCCAACTTTTCTGACGTTGGATACATCGCCATAATAGGCCTTGTAGAAAGGAGCACCATGCTCAATAAGACTGTTAAAAGTAAAGATAACATCCTCAGGTGTAATGGGGTGATCGTCTTGAAAGCGCGCTTTAGGGTTGATATGGAAAACCACCCAGCTTCTATCGACGGGCATCTCAATTTTTTCTGCTATGAGCCCGTACTGACTGAATGCCTCATCCTCTGACTGTATCGTTAAGGTGTCATATAAATAATGACTTACGCCTGCAGCAGGAACGCCTTTTAAAACAAAAGGGTGAAAGCTATCGTAACTGTTTGAGACAACACTCCGTCTAACGGTTCCGCCTTTGGGCGCTAACGGATTAACATATTCAAAATGTTCAAAGTTAGCTGGATATTTGACGTCACCATGCATCGCGACACCGTGTTGAGGTGTTGTCGTTCTGTCTTCGTCTAATGAATGCTCATGGGCGTCTGTAGTAAAAGATAGTGTCATGAATAGTGATAAACCAGCGAATTTAATGCCGGTTAATGCTGCCTTAAAAGCCTTTGAACGACGTTTAATGGGAAATTGTTGTTTCGAAATCATCTTATTTACCGAGTGATATTGTTTTTAGTAGCTCAGACTTTATCCACCAGTTCTCAAAACCCAATTTATATGGGGGTTGTTGATCAGGCTTTTTAAACTTGTTCCAGTAGGCTATACGATGATAATTCAAATGCCAATTGGGAACGATATAGTGGTTCCATAGTAGCACACGGTCAAGGGCTTTCGTTGCAGTTATAAGCTCCTGACGAGTTTTTGCTCTAATTATAGTTTCGGTCAATTGATCTATTGCAGGGTGGTTCACTCCTGCATAGTTGCGACTACCCTTAATGTCTCTTGTAGATGAGTGAAAGTACTCTCGTTGCTCATGGCTAGGTGAAAGACTTTGCGATAGCACAAAAGTCGTCATATCAAAGTCAAAATCGTCTAGTCTGACTTTGTATTGGCTAGCATCGACTAACCTTGCAGTCGCTTTTATTCCCGTCTTTCTTAAATTTGTGATAAAAGGTTCGACAACTCTTTTGAGGCCCGGTTGCCTAAGCAAAATCTCAAATTCAAATGCTACTCCAGTTTCTGAGTGGTAGAGAGTGCCATTTTTGAGGTGCCAGCCTTCTTGGTTAAATAACTTAAGTGCCTGTCTTTGCTTATGCCGGATGCTGCCTCGTCCCTTTTTTTCATTGCTCATCGGAAGAGGTGCAAAAGTATTGGCTGAAAAGGGACGTAAGTAGAGATCAGGCGGTAAAATGTCCTTATATTGATCAAGCAAATTCAGTTCAAGTTTATCAGGCTTTGCTTCAGAAGCGTCAAAGATAGAGTTTGGGAAATAAGTCGTGTTTCTGGTATAGGCA
The DNA here is from genome assembly GCA_913060665.1 of uncultured Oleiphilaceae bacterium. Lineage (GTDB taxonomy): Bacteria > Pseudomonadota > Gammaproteobacteria > Pseudomonadales > Oleiphilaceae > Alkalimarinus. Next base: position 128,145 of record CAJXUY010000003.1, on the reverse strand, counting down.
CCGTGAAATATATTTTTATTTGTCCATTCAAAATCAAACAATAGTGCGATGCCTTCACGCACCTTTACGGAATCGAATATTGCCTTGCGGGTATTAAAAAAGAAGCCTTGAGTACCTGAGGGTATTTGATGCTTAATTTCTTCTTTCAGTACTTGTTTATCTCTTAACGCAGGAAAGTTATATCCGGCTGCCCAATTTTTAGCGGTGTAATCCATAAATGCATCGAACTCACCACTTTTAAAACCTTCAAATGCAATGGTTTGATCGCGGAAAAAATCAAACTGAACGGTGTCAAAGTTATACCGTCCTTTGTTAATACCAAGGTCTTTGGCCCAGTAGTCTATGTTCCGTTTAAAGGTTATATATTTACCTGCAGAGACGGTCTTAATTTTATAGGGTCCACTTATTACAGGTGGGGTGAGAGTTGTTTTAGCGAATTCTTTATCTTTCCAGTAGTGCTTAGGAAGTACTGGCAGTTCGCCAAAGCGCAAAAGGTCGGTACCGGCATTCGTGTGATTAAAAATGACTTTAACAGTGAGAGGGTCTACTACAACAACATCTTTGACTGCTTTTAGGTTTTGACGAAATTGCGGATGCCCTTTTTTAACCAAGGTCTGCCAAGAGAACAATACGTCATGTGCATCGATTGAGTGTCCGTCTTGAAAGCGAGCGCTTGGTCTAATGTTGAAAATACACCAGCTTAAATCCGCTGGGTAGCTAATAGATTCGGCAATAAGACCATATGCAGATTGAGGCTCATCGCCTGACCTGGTTACGCCTTCAGTGCCCGCAAGCAATGAGTCGGTTTCTTCAGAAAATCCGTAGATATATTGCCCAGGGGTATTAATAGGACTGATGCCGCGCAACGTATAGGGGTTTAAGGTGTCGAATGTACCAAAGCCCATTAACCGAACAGAGCCACCTTTTTCTGCATTGGGGTTAACATAGTTCAGATGTGTAAACCCTTCAGGGTATTTTAAGTCCCCATAAAGCGCAAAACCGTGACGGGTGGTGATATTCTTGGTACTTGTTTGGATATCCGCAGCATGAATAATCGATGAGATGAATAATGTGTGAGTTAGCGCTAATAACGACAAAAATTGTGTCACCAAGCACTTTGTAAAATCGAGCATTTGAGTCCGGAAGTTATTATTTTTTAGGGCGAATTATCAAACTATCAATACCTTATCAGGATCATTAGCTATATTAAAGTTAAACAAATTTAAAACTTAACACCATTTTTGGTGAGATTGGAGGTAGTGGGTGGAAAAGAAGGGGTTAGCTGCATGGGTAGAGCGCCTAGATAGTGGAGAGGGTGTAGTGCTTACATCAATTCTCGCAGAGCTTAATGAACTGACGTCATCAGATGAAACATCAGCTAATCAGCTGGCTGAGGTTATTCTAAAGGACGCTTCGTTGACGACTCAAGTATTAAAGGTCGCCAATACCGTTCACTTTAATCCTACAGGAAGCCCGGTGACTACTGTAAGTCGCTCAATATTAACCATTGGCTTCAATACTATAAAAAACATTTGTATAACGATTAAAGTGCTCGAAACCATTCTACAAGGCCAACCTTCTACCAGATTGTTTGAAATAATGGCAGATGCCATTCATGCAGCTATACAAGCGCGAAATATCTGCATAAAGATGTCAGCAGATGGTAAGGAAGAAGTATTTGTCGCCACATTGTTACTTCACCTTGCTGAGATGTTGGTGTTATCTAGCGGCGAAAGTGAGGTAGCAGAGTTATCTGAGTACTATGAAGAAGGTGCGAGTGATAGAGAGCGTGACCGACTCGCTGAAAAGGTGATTGGTGTAAGTTTTAAACGGTTAGGGCTGGCTTTGGTTAAAAACTGGCGACTGGGAGGGGTGCTTCAAGAGTCGTTGCAGCCCTCAGTGAAAATGTCACGTAAGGCTGAGGCTGTATTGATTGGAGAAGAGGTTAGTCAAGTATCGAAAAAAGGGTGGGATAGTGCTGAGATGAAGGCATTGGTTAAGAAAATAGCTGCCTTTACTAGTAGTGGAGTAAATGACGTAGAGGCAATGGTGAGGGAGAGTGCAAATGAAGCAGCAGAGGTTGCCGCGAACTATGGTAGCGATGTATTGGTTGCTATGATTCCAGCCACTCGCTCTGTAGAAACGTCAAATGATCCAAGCTTAGGGGCAAAAGGTCAGCATCAGCCTAACCCAGAGTTACAGTTACAAATTCTACAAGAACTCACCGGCATGATGATGGAGGGGGTCGATATGAATTCGCTGTTTCAAACTGTCTTAGAAGGTATTCATCGAGGCGTTGGTCTTGAAAGAGTGTGTTTAGCTATTTTCGATAAGGGGCGAGAGACAATCTCTGCGAAATATGTAATAGGAGAAGGAACAGAAGAATGGCGAGAAAAATTCAAATTTAACTTTGTTAAAAGTCGTTCGGGTTTTTTGTTTCAGCTTTTTAGTATAGGAAAACCCTCGTGGATTGGCGGTACAGCAGACAAGGAGCTTACTGCTGCACTAACGCCAGACTATATTGCGGTTACAGGTGTGAGGCAGTTTATGATCGCACCCATTAAAGCCAATAAAAAACCAGTAGGCTTTTTATATGCTGACTTAGGAGAAACTAAGCGACCTTTGAGTGATACATATTTCAACGGGTTTAAGCATTTCTGTGCACAAATTAATATGAGTTTGGCTGTATTAGCCAATAAAGGGTAGTGCCCACTAAGATCCATTGGTCACATCAACATGTAGTTTTAGCTTTTGGCCTGGCTTCAAGTACTTGTTGGGGTCAATGTTATTCCAAGTGACGATTTGTTTCACTGTGACGTTAAATTTACCGGCAATTCGAGCCAGAGAATCCCCTTTCCTGACGCGATAGCCTACTTTACGGATATTTGATCGACTTGGAGGTGAATAGTTTGTAGCAATGCTAGTAGGTGCTGATTGAGTCCAGATGACGAGTTTTTTGCCCGGTTTTAAAGGATCTGTAGGGGCCATGCTATTCGATCTGGCAAGGCTTCTTACACCTACTTTGTATTTTCTAGAGATGTCCCACAATGTATCGCCAGACCTGACCGTATACTCTACTTTTGAGGTGCTTTTACCTCTTGGAACTGTGTTTTGCTTTTTCTCAATTCGATTGTCGGAACTGAATGCGTAGTAAGCGTTTCCTTTTGCCGCTACCGGTATTAAGAGCTTTTGACCTTTTCGTATCATATTTGAACGAAGGTTGTTGGTCTGTTTGATAACAGAAGGTGTGGTATTGTGTTTTTTAGCGATTCGTATCAGTGAGTCACCGGATTGCACTGTATATCGTTGCCAGCTAATTCGCTGACTGCTTGGTATTGATGCTAGTGCCGTCTTAAATTGTTCAGTATTTGTTTTCGGGATCAATAATCGGTGGGGGCCTAGTGGTGACGTAGCCCATCGGTTAAAGCCTGGATTAAGAAGGTAGAGCTCTTCTACCGTGATGTCTGCCAGTTTGGCTGCTTGGGCCAAGTCAATCTGAGACCCCACTTTAACAATATCAAAATAGGGCTCGTTGGGCAGTGGTTGAAGCGTTATACCGTAGCTACCAGGTTCCTGAATGAGCCTAGAAATAGCGAGAAGTTTTGGAACATAGGCGCGGGTCTCTTTAGGTAATTTTAACGACCAAAAGTCAGTTTTACGGCCTCTTTTTTTATTGTACCGAATCGCCTTTGAAACGGTTCCTCCTCCTGAATTATATGCGGCTAATGCTAGAAGCCAATCGCCATCAAACCGATTAGCGAGTGCCTGTAAATAAGTTAAGGCTGCATCAGTTGAAGCGACAATGTCTCTGCGTCCATCGTACCACCAGTCTTGCCTTAAACCGAACGCTTTACCAGTGCCGGGTATGAATTGCCATATGCCGGAAGCCCTTCCGTGGGAATATGCAAAAGGATCGAAAGCACTCTCTACAATCGGCAGTAATGCAAGCTCTAGTGGCATACCGCGTTTTTCAGTTTCTTGAACGATATGATAAAGGTAACGTGAAGATCTGGCCGTTGTTCTATCAATATAACGCTGATGTTTTTTATACCAGTTGAATTGTGCGTTGAATCTTGGGTTATCTATATCAAGGTCGAGTGAAAACCCGCTTCGCATCCTAACCCATAGGTCTTGGTTACCGTCAGTTTCGCTAAAAGGATTTATGGTTTCCCCCTCTGCAAGCCGATGAGCAAATTCGGTTGTAATATCGCTACAATCAATGTCAACACAGTTATCACTTGGGGAGGTCGCGCTTTCACTTGTGTGTTTACTGTTATCATCAAAAGAGTCTTCACTACCCGTTTCGGTAGTCACTACGATTTCTTCTGACTGAAATAGAGACTCTTGCAGACTAGATAGCGAGAAAAAAGAAGAATAGCCCTGATCGCCAGGCTCAGTCTCTGCTTCTGATTGCTGATCAGCAACGGTTGTTTTCGCCTCGTCATCAATTGAAGGCTGAGTGGTGCATGCAGAAATTAAACACAACAATACGGTAAAACAAGAAATTCGAAACATTAAAACGCACAATTTGAAGAAGAAAGACGGTACTTTAGGTAATATAAAAAGTACGGTGTAAGTGAGGGAAAAGCTTTGACTCAAATAGCCCTCGACCAACCAGAAATTCTATTGACCATGGCCTGTTGGGTCAATAGCTTTGGGGGGGATTAACTATTTTTAATGTTAAGGCTGGGTGGCTTAGAATGAATCCTTCCATGATCGTAGGCGCGTAAACGTGTCGAGCTCACTGGCTATTGGTAAATTAGAATGATGAGACACCGCGCTTTGCACATCACTTCTTGAGCAGCTAACAAACGGATTAATTTTCAACTCTGTAGCTATGGTTGAAGGGAGCGTTGGTTGATCTAAATCTCGTAGAGTTTGGCATTTTTCAATGTGTTGTTTTATATCAGGGTTATTGGGTAACACCGCTTTTGCAAAGGCCAAATTAGATAGAGTGTACTCATGGGTGCAATATACTTCCGTATTCAATGGAAGCTCCGTAAGTGTTTTTAACGAACGCAACATTTGGGCTGGTGACCCTTCGAATAGCCGGCCACAACCTGCTGAAAATAAGGTGTCTCCACAAAAGAGCCAAGGCGTTGGATGCTCTAAGTCTTGAGCTACGTAGTAGCTAATATGGTCTAGGGTATGGCCAGGCACCTCGTTTACTAAAAGCGTTGTGCCGAGCAGTGTTAATCGGTCTCCTTTAACTACTGGCTGAGTTATTTGTTTAATTTTGCTATTTGATGGACCAAGCACAGTAACGGTATCGCCGGAGTACTGTTGAGCGTGAGTGAGTAAGCCGGAAATTCCGTCTACATGGTCGTAGTGATGGTGAGTAATTAATATGGCTTTTAATGTCAGTTGATTGGCAAGGAGGTGCTGAATAACCGGTTTTTCGTCTCCAGGGTCGATAATGATACATTTTTTAGTAATTGAGTTCTCAATGCACCAGATATAGTTGTCTTGGAATGCGTTAATCGGGTATACGTTGAGCATCAGTGTGTCCGGTTTAGGTTGTCTATCGTGTGTTTGCTAATTGTATTAATGAACCCTATCTTAATCGTTAAAGGATGGTTTTTAAATAGTAAACGTTTATAGTAGCTTTTCCACAATTAATGGCATCTTGAAGCACGCAACTCTGCTGATTTATGAGGGTGGAGTTTAGGAGGTTTTATGGGGTTAACACGTAATAAAGTAGATTATGATTATCTCCATCTACAGCGTACGTTTGAAGAATGGTTTCAGTCGTCTCTTGGGCGGGTTTTGTTATCTGATCAACGGGAAAAAATTGATGGTGTAATAGGCCGAATGTTTGGTTATCACCAGTTAGAAATGTTGGTAAGCCATCGTTTTCCTATGGGTAATTCAAGTAGTCTTGGACATAAGATAATGACGGTTCCGGAATGGCAGCCAGATATGCCTGATAATACGCTTGTATCCGTACCTCATGAGTTGGGCTTGTGTCATGACAGTGTAGATCTGGCGATCCTGCACCATACGCTTGATTTTACAGCGTCCCCACATCAAGCACTCAGAGACGTCGCTAGGGTGATAAAGGGTAGTGGGCATCTTCTTATTATTGGGTTCAATCCGATGAGTATGTGGGGTGTGAGGAAATTGGTTTCCAGAAAAAAAACAGCGCCATGGAATGGGCGTTTTATATCTGGCCACCGGGTAGAAGACTGGCTTAACCTGCTTGATTTCGAGATTAGTAGTGCTCATTATCACTTCCTAAGGCCTCCTGTTAAAAGTTACCGCTTTTTGGATCGGTTCGCATTTACAGATGCATTTGATAAAGGGCAGTTTCCACTGGGTGCGTATTATATGATTTTGGCTAAAAAACAGGTTGGTTGTTCTATTTCAGCACGACCGAGTTGGAAAAAAGCCAATGTTATTGGGTTACCGGTTGCCAATAGAATGAAACCATAAGAATTAGATTAATCGTAATAGGCCAGTGCAAAGCAGAACCCATGAGTTATTATAAAGACAAGGTTACTATATATACAGACGGCGCTTGCAAAGGTAACCCTGGGCCTGGCGGTTGGGGCGCAGCATTAAAAACGGGCCCCTACAAGAAAAAGCTTTACGGTGGGGAGCTTAATACCACTAATAATAGAATGGAGTTGTTAGCAGCAATAAAGGCGTTGCAGTTTCTTATAAGACCTTGTGAAGTGAATGTGTATACCGATTCACAGTACGTTCGCAAAGGTATTACTGAGTGGATTCACGGATGGAAGAAGAAAAATTGGATAACCTCATCCAAAAAGCCGGTTAAGAATGAGGACTTATGGAAAGTTCTTGACGCTGAAGTCGGTCGGCACAAACTGACATGGCACTGGGTTAAAGGTCATAGTGGACATCCAGGAAATGAATTAGCAGATGCTTTAGCCAATAAAGGTGTTGACGCTATTATCCGCCAATTGTAACAAACTCTGTCATCACAAAGTTTAGGAATTACTAGTTAATGAGACAAGTTGTATTAGATACCGAAACTACCGGTATAGAGCCATCGCAGGGTCATCGAATAATTGAAATAGGGTGCGTTGAGTTAGTTGATCGCAAGCTAACCGGTAATCACTACCATCAATATATTAATCCTCAGCGGGAGATTGATAGTGGTGCGATTGAAGTTCATGGTATTACCAATGAGTATTTAGCGGATAAACCACTTTTTAAAGATGTTTATGCTGATTTTTTGGCGTTTATCGATGGCGCTGAGTTGGTTATCCATAACGCGCCATTTGATATTGGTTTTATTAATCATGAATTTGCATTGCTACAAGGTGGCCCTGGTAAAGTAGAAAAGTACTGTGGTGTGCTTGATACCTTGTCGATGGCTCGAAAAAAACATCCAGGACAACGAAACAGCCTGGACGCGCTTTGTAAGCGGTATGGCATTGACAACAGTATGCGTGACCTTCACGGGGCATTGCTTGATTCCGAAATCTTAGCAGATGTCTATTTGTTAATGACGGGTGGGCAGACGATGCTCTCCCTTGGTGGCGAAGAAGGTGCTGATCAGGTGACGGGTATCCAGTTACTGTCATCAGATCGCCCACCTCTTAAGGTCATTAAAGCGTCAGTAGAGGAGTTGGCTGATCACGAAGGTCGCTTGGATGCACTGGAGAAAAAGTCCGGTAGGGCGGTATGGAGAGGGGAGTAGTCTTGGCTAAGGCTTGCTCTAGTGACCTATAAAATAAGGAATAATACAAAGTTACCTAAAGTAATGCTTTGAAACAGTCTATTTCTTGTATCACATGAAATATGTGTTATAAGTTAAAGTTAAATAAAAAATTATTAGCTTTTCGCTATGGGTTTACAATCGGTATATCGTAGTGAATGGTGAGTGAGGCAATAAAGCCTATGTTGACGTCTAATTATGTTAGGAATTGGTAGTTTATGACTGCAGCTTCAGTAGCGGCAAAGGCTAATTCGTTTGAACTCGTTCAGTCAGAGATTGAAACAACGGTTAAACAAGCCGAGAAAAATCTAGAGCGTTTTCAAGAAAACCGTGAAAGTGGGGAAGACTTACAGAATTGTATTGATTTCCTTAATCAGCTTCGCGGAATATTTGTATTAGTTGAAATACAAGGCGGTGTATTGCTCTGCCATGAGGCGGTCTCTCTTGCGAACGAAGTTCCTGTAGGCGCGACCGATGATAAAAACAACCTGCTGACGACCCTTAACAATGCATTGTTTATACTGAGGCGGTATATTGAATACTACCAGCAGCGAGGGGAGGATCATCCTGAGTTACTCCTACCCATAATAAATGAGCTTAGGGTTGCGATTAAAAATAAGCCTTTCCCTGATTCTCATTTCTTCGAAATTGATATGACCCGAAACGTTGACCATTGCGTTAACTTTAGCGAAGGTGACACGACTGAAATTACTGACTTCGATCAGCGCGCGCGTCGATTAAGGCATATGTATCAGGTCGCTCTGGTGGGTCTCATTCGCGAACAGAATTTAGATGTTAGTATCAAACTGTTAACACGTTCAGCCTTAGGGTTGTCCAAGCTTTGTGCTAATTCCCCATTGTCAGGCTTGTGGTGCCTCTTAGCGATTGTTGGGCAGGCAATCATGGATCGCCAGATGGAGGCGACGAAGTCCCGTAAGCGTTTGTTAATGAAGATTGAACGTTATACAAAAGAATTGGTGTACGTTGGCAAAGTTGTTACGTCAAAGACAGCACCTGATTCTATTATCAAGGAACTACTTTATTTGCTTTCATTAAGTGGTTCTACCAACAAGGAAGTCAGCGATATATTATATGCTTATGGCGTTGAGCCATTGGCTCTAAATGAGCAAAACCTGGTCTCTAACCGTAAACGATTATTTGGCCCAGGCGCTGATGTTCTTCGCTCTCTGTCAGGCGCATTGCTGGAAGAAATTAGTCAGTTAAAAGATAAGTTAGATATTATAGAGCGAGGTATAGATCCTGATGTTACTGATTTTAGCGTCATTTCATCCGGGTTGGAGAAGTTAACAAGCACCCTAGTTATGCTAGATTTGAATCAATTGGCTGACCTTGCCTCAAGCCAAAATAAAGCACTAAAAGGTTGGTCGGAAGGTGGTAAACCACCGACAGAAGAAGAATTAATCTCCGTCGCAAATGCTGTTTTAAACATAGAGCAGGCGATAAAGCGTTTCGAAGAAACGGGTATTACACCAGAACTAGATAATAGTGTATTAGGTGAGCAAGGAGTAGAAAATAGCCCTTACTTATCGGAGGCTATGATTGTGGTGACTGATGAGGCCCAGTCAGGTATTACTTTAACAAAGCGAGCAATCACTGCTTTTGTCGAATCCAACTGGGACAAAATACACTTAGCTAATGTTAATAGCACGCTAAATGCGGTGCAGGGAAGTATGTTTATTGTTGGAGAAGAGCGACTTGCAGCCGCTATTTCTGCATGTGCTGAGTGTATTGAGAATGAACTATTAGAAAAAGATTCGCGACCTGAAGAATCCATACTGGACACACTTGCGGATATACTGACCTCGCTAGAATATTATATCGAAACGATCAGTGGGCGTGAGTCCGTTAATGCAGATTTACTGTCATTAGCTGAAGAAAGTCTGAAGTCTATCAACTATCCAGTGTCTTGAATCTGTAAAATAGGATAACTGAAGTACACCTAACTAACCATAATCGATGGGTGCAGTTATTCGATGTTATATATGACTCTGGGCGTTTGCCTTGTATTACTTGCTATCATTCTAACGGTTGTCTCATTAAGAGTCTTAATGGGGCGTCGTTGGATCCTTGCTTGGCTTAGAGGGACTGTATCCTTATTTGCCATTGTTATTTCTTTGGTGTTACTTGCAGTAGCCTGGGATTTTATTTCTTACGGTGTGATCTCACACGATAAGACAATTGCTACTGTAGCGGTGAAAGAGGTTGCCGAGCGCGAGTTTGAGCTTACTGTCGCGATACCTGAGGGTCAAAAGCAGACTTACACCATAAAGGGTGATTTGTGGCAGTTAGACGTTCGAGTAATTAGCTGGGGAGGTCCACTAGAAATAATCGGCCTAGAACCTGGTTTCCGTTTGGATAGGTTAAGTGGACGGTATATCTCACTAGAAGCCGAAAGAAATGCCGAGCGAACAGTTTATGATATTAGTGGTGTCACAAGTATAACGGATGTCTGGGCCGTGGTAAGTGATAACGCTTGGTTGCCGTGGATTGAGGCAAAGTATGGTAGTGCTACTTACCTTCCTATGAAGGATGGTGCATTGTATGCGGTATCTCTAAATAATCAGGGTTTGTTTGCTAAGCCGCTAAATGAGCCCGCAGAACATGCGGTTGAAAGCTGGCAATAAGTACTTGTATAGAATGGAGGTTGACTACAAGTGCTGGAAATCTGAAGATGGGTAGAAAAGGCAGTTATTCACTGCCTTTTACTGGTCACTATAAATTAGCCGATGCTGAAAAGCTCGCCTAATTTAGTTGCTAACATCATATCGCCTTCAGCACGTAGTTGGCCGGCCATAAATGCTTGCATACCGTCAGTTTCACCACTAACGATACCCTGAAGAGTTTCAGTGTTCATGATGAGTGTTACTGATGGGTCGTCGTGCTCACCAGCAATAAGTTCACATTTGCCATCATTGATTACCAAGTGATAAGAATCGGCATCTTCGATTGCGAATTGAAATACTAAATCTACCCCTGCTGCTGCATCGGCGTTAAAGTTGTCTTTTAAAGTCTCGAAGATTTTTGCTACAGGCATTTGTATATCCTTTTCGTGTTTGGATTAACTCACACTTACTAACTCTAATGCTTAGATATAATGTGATGCTAGTGTCTCTTTCTTTGCGTGTTATTCGATAATTAATCGAGCAAAGTGAGACTATGTGGTATTGAGCGTCATGTCAATAGCCAACCGAACGCTTGTTTGAAATTAGATAAGCTTTAAAACGTTGAGCAGTTACCGCTAATTGAATAGCCTGGAAGCCTTGTATTTTGTCGGTTAGCCCTCATATTCGAGCATTGACCTAGCATACTATATGCTGAGCATATCGATACATAGAATCTGAAAGCTTAAGCTGTCATAGCAATTGTGGCACTGACTAAAAAATGCATGTGTGATTATTAGGAAATAAGGGGAAGGTGTTTGGAATTTTTGGCAGAGTATGGAGTTTTTCTTGCTAAAGCGGTAACCGTTGTTATTGCCTTGGTCTTAGCGGTTGCCGGTGTGGTAGCAGTTTCATCAAAAGGTAAGCTGGGGACTGAAGGATCCATAGAGGTGACTAAAATTAATAAGCGCATATCTGAAATGAAAGAGGCGCTTGAAGATCAGATTTTAGATAAAGAAATGATTAAAGAAAAAGAAAAACTCGCTAAAAAAGAACAAAAACTTAAAAAGAAGTGTAAGGCTACCAAAAAAGAGCGTGATGTTAAAAAGAGAATGTATATTGTAGATTTTGATGGCGATATAAAAGCATCTGAAAATGAGCCACTCCGTAATGCAATCACGGCAGTACTTTCAGTAGCAGATCCTAAAAACGATGAAATTGTTATCCGGCTCGAAAGTGGAGGGGGAATGGTTCACTCCTATGGTTTAGCCTCAGCTCAGTTAAATCGTATCAAAAACGCCAATATACCTCTTACAGTCTGTGTAGATAAAGTTGCTGCGAGTGGCGGTTATATGATGGCCTGTGTGGCAGATAAGATTATTGCCTCACCATTTGCAGTGTTAGGGTCAATTGGGGTCGTTGCTCAGGTTCCAAATTTTAACAAACTATTGAAGAAAAATAGTATCGATATTGAATTGCTTACGGCAGGCGAGCACAAACGTACGTTAACCATGTTTGGTGAAAACACAGATCAAGGTAGAGAGAAGTTCAAGCATGATCTTGAAGACACTCATGAGTTATTTAAATCGTTTGTAAGAGATCACCGTCCGGTAGTGAATATATCGGAAGTCGCAAATGGTGATGTTTGGTTTGGTAAACGGGCACTCGACGTTAAACTAGTCGATGAACTAAAAACCTCTGATGAATATATTACGCAAGCCTGTGAGTCGCTTGATGTGTTTGAGGTAAAATACAAAGAGAAAAAGTCGTTGCAAGAAAAGTTCGGGTTATCAGTGGCAGCTGGGGTAGAAAAGTCAGTTCACAAGTTAATCAATTCAGTGCAGCAAAGTCGCTATATGTCGTAAAATGAAACTTATATCTTTAGTAGCTTCGAGGCGATGAGAGTATTTATCGTCTCTAAGCCGCGAATCATGATCAATATTTCCATGCTTCTAATCCCTTCTCAATTTATCATTAACCGCAATCGGGCTTGGAAAGCGAAAAATAACCACGTAAGAATTCAGTATAAACGTAATAATGGCGGTTGCTTGTATGACGTGGGATGCATTTGTGCCGATAATGGCGGTTGAAGTGGCTAAAAATGCGATCAGCAACGAAAACTCACTAATCTGTCCTAGTCTGAACCCTACCTCCCAAGACTGATCTGCTGGCTCTTTAATTAAGCCGAGTAAGTAGCGAAAAGTTATAGGCTTGATAATAAGGATGCAGATTGCTAATACGCTTGAGGCTAAGATAACTTCTGAAAGCAGGCCCAAATTAAAGCTAGCACCTAGCGAAAAGAAGAATAAAATTAAGAAAAAATCCCTTAACGGTTTCAGGTGTACAGCAATATATTGCGATATAGGGCTCGTTGCGACGCTTATCCCCCCTATAAAGGCACCTATTTCGAGCGATAGCCCGCACAGTTCAGCAAGCTGAGCAACTCCAAGGCACCATCCAATAGCCAGAAGAAATATATATTCGTGAAACCGGTCGAAATGTTGAAGTAGTTTTACGATGACATATTTTACAGTTGCAAAGGCTACTAGCACTAAAACGGGTAACATAATCAGTGTTTGTAAGAATTGCTGCCAAGTGGATTCCGACTCCTTACCGCCGAGCATCAGCAATACAATGATCGCAATTAAATCTTGTAGGAGTAGGAGGCCGACCACTAACTCGCCTGTATGCCTATGATGCAGAACAGTGGTAGGTAATAGTTTGATACCGATGATAGTGCTAGAAAACATCATAGCAACACCAATTACAATGCTCTCTGTCTGGGTGTAGCCAAACATTGATGCAATCGCATACCCGCAGGTTGCGAATACAATGGAGCTAGCGATTGCGACAACCGTTGCCTTTTTGAGCATGTGCACTAGATTGCTGGGTTGCATGTCTAAACCGAGTAGAAACAGTAAAAATATTATGCCGATTTCAGCGATCTCTGAAAGCAAATGAGCGTCAGTGACCAAGTGAAGCCCATAAGGCCCAAGGATGGCACCTAATGCTATATAGGCAACGATAAGAGGTTGTCTTGTATAAAGGACTACCGACGCTAACACCGCTGCGCCAGAAAAGATTAAGAAAAATGATGTGACGATCGACTGGCTATCCATATGGTGCTTGCATCCATTTAGGGCTAGTACGGTTATAGGGTAATCAAATTAGAAGCGTTACTATTGTTAATAGTACATGATTACTTTAGTACAAAACATGTAACTTTTAGTTTGAGAGGTAGTAAATTTGAATTAGAGAGGGAGTAATGTAATTGAATTTTAGAGGTTTTTAGGACTCTCTCTCTTGAAGGTCTGTGATATTAAGAGAGAGAGTAGATATTTTAGATTGGGCTTACCTTCTACGGAATTGAGGTATAGGGTTATCGCATCCAGCTTGGTAGCTATTAGAGAAATCACTTAAACCGTTCAGTGCTTGTTCAATATCTCGGTCAGCCCTAATCGAGAATGCATTAAAGCCGCAGCGCTTCATATAAAAAAGCTGGTCTTGTAACACATCCCCAATAGCTCTAATTTCGCCATCGTAGTTAAAGCGTTCACGTAATAGTCTGGCATATGAATAACCTCTGCCATCTGCGAATTTCGGAAAATTAATGGCGACTACTGGTAACGATTTCAAGTCGGCAGAAAGAGGGGCAGGCTCTTCATGGCTATCAAGCCATACGCCAACATTCTTCCTGGATGCTAACGATTCTCTATTTTGAGTCCAGTAATTTAAAGGAACGATCGCGTTCTGTTCAGGAAGATCACCTTCGAAGTCGGCATCAATGATCAGCCAGTTATCTTCGATGATCTGGTGATCTTTAATGAGCTTTGGCATATACACGCTCCTTAAATGGTGTCATTCCAATACGGCGATATGTATCAAGGAACAGTTCTTCGTCTGTTCTGTTCTCGACATATACGTTAATAATTTTCTCTATAATATCAGCCATTTGCTCTCGCGCAAACGAAGGGCCCAGTATCTTGCCGACTGATGCGTCTTTTCCAGAGCAACCGCCCAATGAAACTTGATAGAACTCTAGACCTTTCTTATCGACGCCTAGTATTCCGATGTTGCCAATATGGTGATGGCCACAAGCGTTCATGCAGCCAGATATGTTGAGCTCGATCTCACCCAGGTCATAAAGGTAGTCAAGGTTGTCAAAGCGAGTCTGAATTTGCTCAGCTATCGGGATTGATTTGGCATTGGCCAACGCACAAAAATCGCCGCCAGGGCAGCAAATGATGTCTGTTAACATATTAAGATTTGGCGTAGCGAATCCGGCAGGTTGAGCTTTTTTCCAAACGTCGAATAAATCGTCTTGCTTAACGTTAGCTAATACAATGTTCTGGTCGTGTGCGACTCGAACTTCACCAAAGCTATATTGGTCAGCCAGGTCGGCAATCAGCTCAAGTTTATCGTCGCTAACATCGCCTGGTGGTACGCCGGTCTTTTTGAGCGTTAGAGTGACTATCGAGTAACCTTGTACTTTATGATGGTTGGTGTTGCGGTTAACCCAGTTAGCAAATGCTTTGTTGGACGCCTTTTGTTCTTCGAAAGACGGTGTAGACGAAATTGTTTTGTAATCAGGCGCGTCGAAGAATCCTTTAACGCGATCAATTTCTTCATTGGTTAGCTTGGCCGGGCTTTCTTTAATATGTTGCCACTCATCTTCTACTTTTTGAGCAAATACTTCTGGAGTTAGGGCTTTAACCAATATCTTAATACGGGCTTTGTACTTATTGTCGCGACGCCCGTGTTGGTTGTACACACGTATTACGGCTTCGAGGTAGGTCAATAAATCTTGTTCTGCCAAGAATTCATTAATAGCTGAACCTAATAGAGGCGTTCTGCCAAGTCCACCACCTACGAATACACGAAATCCCGTTTCGCCTTGTTCGTTTTTAATAATTTCTAAACCGATATCATGAACCTTAATCGCGGCACGATCTTCGGTAGGGCAAGCATTGACCGCAATCTTGAACTTACGAGGTAAATAAGCGAACTCAGGGTGAAAGGTGGACCATTGACGAATAAGTTCGCAGTAAGGACGAGGGTCAATAATTTCGTCATTGATAACACCAGCAAACTGATCTGTTGTAGTGTTACGGATACAGTTTCCGCTGGTCTGAATCGCATGCATCTCTACTTCAGACAATGATTGCAGCATATCAGGGACGTCTTTAATTTCAGGCCAGTTAAACTGAACGTTTTGACGAGTGGTGAAATGCACATACCCTTTGTCATAGGTTCTAGACAGGTCTGCAAGCCTTCTAAGTTGAACAGAGGAGAGCATCCCGTAGGGAATTGCTACTCGCAACATAGGTGCAAGGCGCTGAACATAAAGCCCATTTTGTAAACGTAGAGCGAGATATTCGTCTTCGGCGAGCTCTCCAGAGAAAAAGCGATCAGTTTGTCCTCTGAACTGCTTTACTCGCTCAAGAACGAGGTTGCGATCATAGTCGTCGTACTTGTACATGGTAGTGGTTTGGCCTATTCAGTTACTGAGCAGAAATCCTTATTTCGGCGATTTGATGATAAAATCGCCGAATATAAAGGGCGCTAAAGATACCAGTTTAACCTTATTCTTAAAATGATTATTTGTTAATATATTAAGAATAAAATCGAATAAAAATAAGTGTCATAGTATTGTAAATTTACTACGACACTAGTTTTTCGAAACAGAGGGGTTTTAATCCGCCTCATAACCTAAGTTTGGAGACAGCCAGCGCTCAGCTTCTTTCAGCGACATTTTTTTCCGGTCAGCATAAGAAGCGACCTGGTCACGGTTCACTCTACCTACCGCAAAGTAGCTGGACTCTGGGTGAGAGTAATAAAAACCGCTCACAGATGCTGCTGGCATCATCGCAAAATGTTCTGTGAGCACAACACCAGTGTTATCCGTTGCTTCAAGAATGCTAAATAAAGCCCCTTTTTCAGTGTGCTCAGGGCAGGCAGGGTAGCCAGGTGCTGGTCGTATGCCCTTGTAGCGCTCTTTAATTAACTCTTGGTTATCGAGTGACTCTTGATTTGCGTAGCCCCAAAACTCTTTACGCACCCGTTCGTGCATTCTTTCTGCAAAGGCTTCTGCTAGTCTATCTGCAAGCGCCTTCACCATGATGCTATTGTAATCATCGTGTTTGGCTTCGTATGCTTTTGCGAGTTCTTCTGCGCCAAGCCCGGCTGTCACAACAAAGCCGCCGATATAATCTTGCTTACCGCTTTCTTTCGGCGCAACAAAATCTGCTAGCGAATAATTTGGTTTTCCTGTTGCCTTATCCGTCTGTTGACGAAGGTGGTGTAAGGTTTGGAAGCTGGTTGATCGCGTATCGTCACTGTAAAGCTCAATAGAGTCATCGTTTACGGTATTGGCGGGCCAGAAGCCAATAACGGCTCGGGCTTTTAACAGCTGTTCATCGACCATCTTTTTAAGCAATGCTTGTGCATCGTTAAAGAGATTGGTAGCCGCTTCACCGACTTTCTCATCTTTAAGAATGTTGGGATATTTACCCGCTAGATCCCAAGCGATGAAAAACGGAGTCCAGTCAATGTATTCGATTAACTCTTCTATAGGGTAATCAACAAACGTCTTTATGCCGGTAAAACTTGGAGTCGGGGGAGTGTAGTCTTCCCATTCAGTCTTAAATTTACGGCTGATTGCTTTTTTATAGGTGAGTAGTGGTGTTTTGGCCGCTCTGTTCTTGCGGCGCTCGCGCACGCCTTCATATTCAGCACGCACGCTATCAACAAAGTCTGGCTTCATTGTGTCGCTGAGTAGTGAGGTTGATACAGCAACACTTCGCGATGCATCAGATACGTAGATCGCGATATCGTTTTTGAATTGAGGCTCAATTTTGACGGCTGCATGAGCTTTTGAGGTGGTTGCACCCCCAATCATCAACGGAATATCAAAGCCTTCTCGCTGCATCTCTTTAGCAACATGCACCATTTCATCAAGAGAGGGGGTGATTAGACCACTCAAGCCGATAATGTCTACATTTTCCTCTTTAGCGCGTTTAAGTATGGTTTCACAAGGAACCATTACCCCCAAATCTATCACTTCAAAGTTGTTGCACTGCAAGACAACACCTACAATATTCTTGCCAATATCATGTACGTCGCCTTTAACGGTTGCCATCAGGATCTTACCTTTGGCTTTTGTTTTCTCTCCTTTTTCCGCTTCAATGAAGGGAAGAAGGTGCGCAACCGCTTGCTTCATGACCCTAGCGCTTTTTACCACCTGAGGTAAGAACATTTTCCCTTCACCGAAGAGATCCCCTACGACATTCATGCCGTCCATTAGCGGGCCTTCGATGACCTCTATGGGCCTTGTTGCTTCAAGGCGAGCCGCCTCGGTATCTTCTATTATAAAGGTGGTGATGCCCTTAACGAGCGCATGCTCTAGACGCTTAGTGACAGAAAGCTCTCTCCACTCTAGGTTCTCTTTCTGCTTCTCTACACCGTCACCCCTATAGTCGTCGGCAATTTCTAGTAATCGGTCTGTAGAGTCATCGCGACGATTCAATACTACATCTTCAACACGTTCTTTGAGAACAGGGTCTATATCATCATAAATAACGAGTTGGCCTGGGTTGACAATACCCATGTTCATGCCGGCTTTTATAGCGTGGTATAAGAATACTGAGTGAATAGACTCTCTAACCGCATTGTTGCCTCGAAACGAGAATGAAACGTTACTAACCCCCCCTGAAATGCTGGCGTATGGAAGGTTTTTCTTGATCCAGCGCGTTGCTTCAATGAAGTCAACAGCATAGTTGGAATGCTCTTCAATGCCCGTAGCTACGGCGAATATATTAGGGTCAAATATGATGTCTTGAGGTGGGAATCCGATGCGGGTAAGTACATCGTAAGAGCGCTTACATATTTCTGTTTTACGCTCAAAGGTGTCAGCCTGTCCATCTTCATCAAAGGCCATGACAACGGCTGCTGCACCATAACGCATGCAAGATTTTGCCTTCTCAATGAACTCCTCTTCGCCTTCTTTTAAACTGATAGAGTTTACTACGGCCTTGCCTTGCATGCAGCGCAAGCCTTCTTCAATTACATCCCATTTAGATGAGTCGACCATAATGGGTACTCTTGAAATATCTGGCTCGGAGGCTATCAGTTTTAGAAACTTGTTCATCGCCTCTTTGGACTCGAGCATGCCCTCATCCATATTGATATCGATTATCTGAGCGCCGTTTTCGACCTGTTGTCTCGCTACATCTAGCGCTTCTTCAAACTGCTCTTCTTTGATTAGCCGCAAAAATTTTGCAGAACCCGTGACATTGGTTCGTTCTCCAACATTAATGAAAAGAGAGTTTTCATCGAACGTGAAGGCTTCAAGGCCCGATAGCTTCAACGCAGGATTAATCTCTGGAATTTGATGTGGGCTAAAAGGAGCAACTGCATCTGCAATAGCTTTTATATGCGCAGGTGAAGACCCGCAACATCCACCAATAAAATTAACGAAGCCGTCCTCTGCAAATGATTTAACAATTTCAGCCATTTCATCGGGTGTCTGGTCGTATTCACCGAATTCATTTGGCAACCCTGCATTAGGATAGGCACTGATTAATACATTTGACTTCTTCGATAGCTCCTCGATGTATGGGCGAAGAGCGTCTGCGCCTAATGCACAGTTAAGACCAACACTGAGTGGTTTTGCATGTGAAACCGAAAGCCAGAATGCTTCTGCTGTTTGGCCTGACAGGGTCCGTCCAGAGGCATCGGTGATGGTGCCTGATATCATGATCGGAAGGTCGGTACCGCTATCGAGGAAGTACTGTTGAGTGGCATAGATGGCCGCTTTAGAGTTGAGCGTATCGAATATTGTTTCGATAATAATAATGTCGACACCACCTTCACAGAGCGCCTTTACTGCGAGGTAGTAATTATCGACTAGCTCCTGAAAGGTCACATTGCGATAGCCCGGATTGTTAACGTCAGGAGATATTGATGCGGTTCGAGAAGTAGGGCCAACGGCGCCTGCTACAAAGCGAGGTTTGTCAGGGGTTTCGAGTGTCTTTCGGTCAGCAACTTCACGCGCTAGTTTGGCCGACTCAAAATTTAGCTCGTAAACCAGCTCCTCCATATGATAATCGGCTTGCGATACCACTGTTGAGTTAAATGTGTTGGTGCCCAGAATATCGGCGCCCGCATCTAAGTACTCGTCATGAATGTCTTTGATTATCTCTGGTTGGGTAATGCTTAAAAGGTCATTGTTACCCTTAACGTCACTAGCGTGGTCAACGAACCGTGCACCACGATAATCCTCTTCAGATAACTTGTAGCCCTGGATCATCGTTCCCATGGCTCCATCCAGAATTAAAATACGGTTTTCTAGGGCTTCGTATAGCTGTTCAATTCTGTTTTGGCGATCAGTCATGGCTTAAGCTAACCTTCTTTGTTCTAAATAATGTAGTTATGGTAGGTATCTGGCGAATTAGGGTTGTTAACTCTTTTTGGGAAACTCGCATAGAAACAAAAGTCTATTCTAACAAATCGACTTGCTGGTATTTTGATGAGCAGGGCAATCAGTGTTAGGTTAAATAGGCTGGCTACTATAGCAAATAGAATAGAGTTAGTCTTTATTGTGTGGAGGTGACATGTTTAATTTATGTGATATATGACTAATACTAAATAAATCAAAATAAAGACCAACTAAAATACTAGGTCTTCTACAAACACGAAATATACCGTAAAATAGTATTAAATCAATTATTATCAATAGTGGTGAATTAATGGTCACGGTTACAGAGTCTGCTCAAGGTTATCTAAAAACGCTTATTGATAAGCAGGATACTGGGGATATGGGCGTTAGAATGTTTGTAACTCAACCAGGCACAAAGATGGCAGAAACCTGTTTAGCCTACTGTAAGCCTGATGAAATTGTCGCAGATGATGAGAAAGTACAATTAGAGGCATTTGTTCTTTATTTAGAACAGAAAAGTTTACCGTTTTTAGAGGAAGCGTTAGTTGATTATGCGGCTGATAAAATGGGCGGCCAGTTGACGA
Organism: uncultured Oleiphilaceae bacterium; assembly: GCA_913060665.1. Lineage (GTDB taxonomy): Bacteria > Pseudomonadota > Gammaproteobacteria > Pseudomonadales > Oleiphilaceae > Alkalimarinus. Next base: position 107,820 of record CAJXUY010000003.1, on the reverse strand, counting down.
TAAAAGCACCTAACGCAAAAGTTCCAAACGTGAGCGAAGACTCTACTTTAGAAGATCGCGTTACTTACTTTTTGGTCACCGAAATTAACCCGGGACTTGCAGCGCATGGTGGTGATGTATCTTTGGTTGAAATAATTGAGGGTGATATAGCGGTACTTAAATTTGGCGGTGGATGCCAAGGGTGTAGCGCTGTAAGTATAACGCTGAAAGAGGGGGTTGAGAAAACACTGAAAGAGCGCATCCCTCAATTGGGTGGTGTTCGAGATGTTACCGATCATAGTGTAACTGATAACGCTTATTTCCAGTAGAAAACGTCCAACCTATCGCTATCTGGTGTTGCTAAACAGTGGGTAGCGAATGCCTAACTTAGAAACTCCCTGTCGTAAAACTCACATAAATAGATCAGCGCTTTGTGATCTGTCGAACAAAAAATACCTAACTTAGCTTAATTTTCTATATCACAACACTTATTGCTATTTATTTCGTTTACAATTCACATTACACAATCTTAAATGTAGAAAAAATGGAACTGCAATTCTCACAACTATTTGAAGATGTACATTGGGTTGCCTATGCGTGCCTACCTGTGATGGCGGCTCTGATCGGGTGGGGTACTAATTGGCTCGCTATTCAAATGACATTTTATCCGTTTAAATATAGGGGGGTTGCACCTCTTTTGGGGTGGCAGGGCGTTATCCCTAAAAAGGCTGAAAAAATGGCGTCTATTGTTGTGGATAGAACAATTTCGCGCTTTGGTAATATGGATGATATTTTTAAAAAACTAGAGCCTGAAAAAATTACAGCGCAGATTATTTCTCAGATTGAACCCCGTATTGAAGAGTATATTGATGAAATAATGTACGAACGACAAGCTGTCTTGTGGGATAACCTACCGATTACCATAAAGAAGAAAGTATACGACTGGGCCCATAGCCAAATACCTCGCAGAATAGAAGGGTTGGTGGCGGAGTTTGGGTTAGAGTTAAGTTCGCTTATCGATATCAAAGAGTTGTTTGTGGAAGAGTTGAAAGAGAATCCGGAGCTAATGGTTCGTATTTTTCAAGAAGTCGGTGCGAATGAGTTCAATTTCATTGTTAAAAGCGGTCTATTGTTTGGTTTTATGTTTGGCTGTCTCCAGGTTCCGCTTTGGTTGCAACATGGGGAGTTTTGGATGCTTCCCACATTTGGTTTTGTGGTGGGGTTCGCAACCAACTGGTTGGCACTCAATGTTATTTTTCGCCCATTATACCCTCGATCATTTTTGGGTATGACCTTCCAAGGGTTGTTTTTGAGACGCCAGAACGAAGTGGCAGATGTGTGGAGTCGATTAATTGCAGAAGAACTTATTACCGTCGAACGTGCAGCTAATGCAATGGTATTTGGTCGTCATGCTCGACGCACCAGGGCGATTATCCAAAAACATATTCGTCCAGTTCTTGATCAGGCGGGTATTTTGAAACTAGTTGCGCAATTAACCGTGGGAGCGTCGGGGTATGTTGAGCTTAAGCGTGCATTAAACGAAAAGGCTATTGAGGTTTCTGTTAAGCCTTTTCATGATGAGTCATTTAACAATAATCGTTCAGGGGTCGTCGCAGAAGCGATGTCTGAGAGAATGAAAGCGTTGTCTCCCAGTGAGTTTCAAGATGTTTTGAGGCCTGCTTTTCAGGAGGAAGAACTTCAATTGATGCTGATTGGTGGTGTGCTTGGGGCGGTTGCAGCTGCGACCCAGTGGTTGTTTATCTTCTCGTAAAGAATCGTTATTGCTCGGGTGTAATTTTATACCAACCTTGAAGGGGTGCCGGACTTACACCCTTAAGGTTGGATGTTATTTGTGGGTTAGATAAAGCGAGTTTTATTGCGCGTGTCCCACTGATGTTTTGCCATCAGCATTGATTCTTTTTGATCTTGTGCCTTGCCCGTTAATTTAAGTGCCAATGCTATGGTTCCGATGATGGCTCCCTCTGCGTACTCATCGTGGTGATTGCCACTCCACACCTCTTTCATATAGTCTACTGACATGTCGTCTGCTTTTACATGGCGCTTCTCAAACATCTTTGGCCAAGTCTCTTGAGATAAGCCTTGCTCTCCAGAGCAAAGAACCTCTAGCAGGTTATCAGGGTTGCGTTCTATTTCACCACCTTCACCTTTGATTACGGCAATATTTTTATAGCCCAAAAGCTGTCCAGCTTCTTGATGCATGCTGCTATAGGCAGGATGGAATATTCCTTGTAGCACTGTACCTGCGTTCAATGGATTGATTAGGCGTGAAAGCGAATGAACAGGTGATCTCAGTCCTAATATTGGCCTCATATTGATCATTTCGTCCATTCTGGGTAAGAGTGTGGATAGTGGCATATAGCAAAATGATGTATTCGAGATGGCTTGTCGAGCAGCATCCCAATCGTTTGATACCGTAATGCCTAGATCGATCAAAACGTCTTCTGTATACATGCGGTCGGCGGTGTGTCCACTGGCTCCATGCATGAATATCGTCATGCCGTGCTCAGCAAGGCATAGAGCAGAAAACAAATACCATGCAGGGTGACGGCGTTTGCCTGCATAGGAAGACCAGTCCAGCTCGACCTCTATGTCACCGGGTGCATCTATTTTAGATTTTGCTGCTTTCACAAAGCCACTGAGCTCCTGCGGGGACTCCTCTTTGACCCTTAGAAGCATCAGAAACGCTCCAATCTGAAGGTCTTCAACTTTGTTGTCCAGAATCATACACATGGAAGAAAATGCTTCTTCCTCGGAGAGAGATCGACTTCCTTTTTTGCCTTTTCCTAAGATGCGGACGTATTCAGCAAACGGATGCTCTTCATACTTTTTGGGCTTATTTGTTGTCATAGGTTTTGTAGGTTTCGGCAGTGGGGTTAGTGGTTCGCTATAATTTCGTCGTCTATCAATCGTTAGTTTATAAGCAATTGGTGGGTTTAGGTAGACCTGCTATCTTACTGGCGATTTTAGCAGGGCTACCTGGAAATAGGTTCAGCAAATGAATGCTGTTGCCTTTTCTCTCGCCCAGTTGCTCTTTAACGCTTTTAACGAATATACGCATCGCAGGAGATATTTCATAGGTTAAGTAGAATTCTCTTAGTATAGTGATGACTTCCCAGTGATCATCGCTTAACGTTATGCCTTCGTTGTTTGCAATTTGGTTAGCTACGTCTGGTGACCAGTCGCTAAGATTTTTGAGAAAGCCTTCATTGTCAACGTTAATGCTTGTTGTCATAGCGCGTTACTTAGTGATTGTGCTAGTTAATGATAGCGTAGTGATGTTGATTGCTAGTTTATCAGTTATTTGAAGAAGGCTTAATACCAGCTAGCTGATTTGTCATGGCTTGCTGTCAATTCAACAAAGCCTTCATATGTTACCAGTTTGACATCGTTAGGTGTCGTTTCGGAAATTCCCCTTGCGTCGATATCTTCTTTAAGCGCATAAATCGTGGGTTTTGTAGGGAGAGCTCTGAGCTCTGTAATCGCTAAAAACAGAGGATAAGTAGTGGGAAGCGTATAATAAACGGCATCCTCTATTAACAGAATTGAATCATGCTGAGAGTAAAAACGAGCACACTGTGACGCTGGAAATGCGTGTTTAGGTGATTTGTTAAGTATATGAAGTGTTTTCATGGTTTTTTAAAAATTCAGGGTGTGGGTTGCGTTAGCCAGCATATCCGCCATTTGCCTAGGCGTTACTTTCCTAATTGGCAGGCAGAGCTGCTCATCTGAGAGTCCATAGCGAACGAGTGCTTCATGGTCGACGAAAAAATTGCCAATACCGTATATGGGTAGTGCAGAAAGCGTTTTAGCCACATTTTTTTGGCTAATGTTCGCTGGCTGTTGGTCGTTTAATAGCTGAAGTACTGCATCACCTATAAAAAGGAGCTGGATGTTTTGTTCGAACGCTGCTGCTGCAAGGCAATAATCAACCGCTTCTCGTGCTAATGAGCTGCTGTATGGGCTTTGGGATAGTATGACCAGTAAGGTTTTATGAGTGTTTGGGGTCATGGCTTTGCTTTTGCTTCTATTTAATGGTTGGTTGTTAGCGTTCGATTATATTGATAACGAATAAACTGCTAACTACTAAATTACTAATTATTAAGGTCCGAAGGTGACGACTCGATCGGACTGTTCGGTGGCTTCTACCAGTTGGCCAAGGCCTGATAGGTCAAAGGCATCATTAATGTTTGAGCAAGGTTTTTCGTGTCGATTGGCCTCTGATTGGTCGAGCACCCCCCGTTTAACTCCTGCTGCAATACATACCACCAAGTCTAGATTGTGTTGCTTTTTAAGTGTTTGCCATTGGTTGGTTAGGTTAATTTCATCTTGCTGTGGAGTTGACAGTTGATTCGCGCAATGAACACCCTCGTGATAAAAGAATACTCGAAAAACGGTATGCCCCTGCGTCAATAAAGCTTGAGTGAAGTTAAGTGCGGTTATTGCGCTAGGAGAAGAGAAGGGCGCGCCAAGCACAACTATGGAGTAATTCATTATATATCGCTTCTGCGGCTATTAGTTTTATAGTATTCGCTGATTATAGCGGGAGGGAGTGAGGAATTACAGGCACAAAAAAACCCTGACCAGGACTGTTCAGGGTTTGTGTTGATTGCTAGTGGTTAATCATCGCCACCAAATGAAGATAGAATGCTTAGTAGGCTAACGAATATGTTGTAGATTGACACATATAGGCTGATCGTTGCCATAATGTAGTTTCGCTCTCCACCATGAATGATGTTACCGGTCTCATATAAGATTGCAGCCGAGGAGAAAAGAACAAATCCACATGATATAGCTAAGTGTAAGCCCGAGATGTTTGTAAAGACGGAAAGCAGTGTGGCGCCAATTAATACGACAAAACCAGCCATCAGAAATCCGCTCAAAAAGCTAAAGTCTTTTTTAGTGATAAGAGCGTAGGCTGAAAGACCGAAAAATACGAGTGCAGTCAGTCCTAGTGCGTCTGTTACTATGCCCATGGCGCCGGCGCCTGCAAACATGCCAATTAAGGGGCCCAATGTATAGCCCATGAAGCCTGTTAGAGCGAATGTAGACACCAAACCCCAAGGGCTGTTGCGTAGTTTTGCGGTTAGAAAGAATAGTCCGTAAAACCCAACTAGTGTAATTAAAAAACCTGGTCTAGGTGCATTCATTGAAAAGAAGGCGACTGCTGCAGAAAATGCGATAGTCAGACCTAGCAACATGTAAGTATTTTTCAATACGGATGCCGCGCTGGTGTCAAGCGTAGTACCTGTTTGTGTTTGAGTGATCCCTTGAGCTCGGCTGTCCGGGAAACGACGATCCTGCATAAGTAGCTCCATTAACGGTAATATATAGTGCTTACGAAAAAAATAAGGTTTTATAATGTCCATATTAATGACGGAAGCGTTAAATACAAGGTTTGTTACCTAAAATTAATAGAGATTCTTATTTCTTTGTTAGGGATAGGTTTGTTATTAATCACTATTAGTTCAGTAGAAATATTCGTTGACACTTATGATAAATCAGGTAATATGCACCCCGCTGTCGAACAAGGCGGCCCAAAACCAGTAAACAATACGCTGGTAGAGGGAATAGCGGAGGGGTGGCAGAGTGGTTGAATGCACCGGTCTTGAAAACCGGCGTGGGTTCATAGCCCACCGAGAGTTCGAATCTCTCCTCCTCCGCCACTTTCGACAAGCATCTTAGATAAGTCCTACTCTAATCGTATTTCATAAAATAACCAACGAAACCTATAAGCACCTATCAGCGGTTTGTTGATTTTATCAGTTATTCTGGATTACCTCTCTAAACGCTATTATCTACCACATCGAGTGTTATTAAAGCTGTAACTGTTCTTAGTTCTGTTTGTAATATTCTGTAAGTTATTTGTATTAGAATGTGACAAATTTCAACTATATGGTATCTTTAGAAGTAACGAACTCAATACGAAAGGAGAGGGTTGTGTCTGAAGTATCAAGTGATAAATATACGATTAGGCCTGCACACGATATCCTTTATGTTTCCTTGGTTGGTTCTTGGTCACCAGATGATACATTACGATTCTTAACTGACTACAAGCGACAAGTGAGCAAGTATTTTGCTCAAGAGTGGGCTTGTGTAATGCAGCTTTCAGACCTTGAAATGCTTATTGAAGAAGATTTTCAAATAGAAACCTTTAAAGCACTTAATACTTGGGGCTTTATAAAAGGGATGGGCGCAATGGCTATTATCGTCGGTCATGAGAACCGTGATCATCTGCTTTTTCAATTCGAAGAAATACTGAAAGTTAAGCAACCTTTCCAAACAAGTGTTTTTAAGAGTAACGATGAGGCTGATGCGTGGTTAAGGTTACGTGGTTTTAAGGCCAAGCTATTAGCTGAAGATTTTGGTGTTTTACAATTTGGCTCATGAAAGTTGACCCTTTCCGTAATTGTCTTCTATTCTATCTTTCATAGGTTAGCTACTAGTTATTTTCAGTGCTTCGCAGTAGGGTATTCTTGCAGTGACGATGTTGTTTTATTATTTGAGGTGATGCTTGATTAAAGTGCTCGTGGTAGACGATCACGATTTGGTGAGGGCTGGAATCTCTCGCATGTTATCTGACGAAGCCGGTATCGAAGTGGTTGGAGAGGCATGCTCCGGAGAAGATGCCATAAGCGTAATAAGGTCACTGCACCCTGATATTATTTTGATGGATCTCAAAATGCCTGGTATCGGTGGCCTTGAGGCAGCGCGAAAAATAAAACGTTTGGATGATGAGATAAAAATCATCGTTGTAACGGCCTGTAATGACGACCCTTATCCCGCAAGAGTCATGCAGTCAGGGGCATCAGCCTATATAACCAAAGGTGCCGATGTAGACGAAATGATTCGGGCTATACGGGTCGTAAACTCCGGGCAACGTTATATTAGCCCCGAAATCGCACAGAAGCTGGCACTAAAACCGTTTGAAGAGACGACCGAAGAAGGCACCGTTTTCGACAAGCTGTCAGAGCGTGAGATGCAAATTACAACTATGATCGTGAGCTGCATAAAAGTGCAAGACATATCCGATAAGCTTTGCCTAAGCCCAAAAACAGTTAATAGCTATCGCTATAGAATATTTGAAAAGTTAGGTATCACGAGTGATGTTGAATTGACCTTGCTTGCTGTTCGCCACGGTATACTCGATACAGAAAATATAGATTAGTGTCTTTCGATTCATCGCCCTTTCTCAAGCAGCTCACAGCACGTCCTGGTGTTTACAGAATGTACGACACCGGCGGCGATATACTCTATGTTGGAAAAGCTCGTAACTTAAAAAATCGTGTCTCTAGTTATTTTCGTGCTACAGGTTTGCACATTAAAACCCGCGCTTTAGTCGCCAAAATTTCCAATATTGAAATAACGGTCACCGATAGTGAAACCGAAGCGCTGTTGCTCGAACAAAATCTTATTAAAGACCTCAAGCCTCCTTATAATATTTTGCTAAGAGATGATAAATCCTACCCTTATATTTATCTGTCGAGTCACAATGATTACCCTTCTTTAACATTTAAGCGTGCGAGAACAAAAAAAGAAAAAGGTAAATACTTTGGTCCTTATCCTAGTTCGGGTGCCGTTCGTGAAAGCCTTAATTTACTTCAGAAGATATTTAAGATTCGTCAGTGTGATGAGAGCTTTTATAGAAATAGAACGCGACCTTGTTTGCAGCATCAGATAAAACGTTGTAGTGCGCCTTGTGTAGACTTGATCTCCCCCGAAGACTATCAGCGCGATATGCAGAGAGCCGTCATGTTTTTAGAGGGCAAAAACCCTCAAGTTATTAGTTTGTTGGTTGAGGCTATGGGGTTAGCTTCGAAAAATCTTGAATTTGAGAAAGCGGCTGAAATAAGAGATCAGATTGATTTTTTAAGGCACGTTCAAGAGCAACAGTCTATTGAGTCTGGTGCTGGTAATATAGATGTTATTGGGCTTGCTATTAAAGCAGGAGCAGCCTGCCTTTCGTTTATGTTTATACGTGGGGGCAGAGTGCTGGGTCATAAGAACTATTTTCCTAAATTGGCGTTAGAGCAAGAGGACGCTTCTTTGCTAGGAGATTTTTTGGCTCAATTTTATCTCAGCGGGGCTCGCTCTAACGATTACCCACGGGAAATCGTAGTACCTTGTGCTCCTGAAGATTCAGATTTGTTGCAATCTGCGCTAACTGAATTGCTAGGGGTTAATGTAAAAATCATACATAATGTAAGAACTGATCGTGCTAGGTGGCGGCAGTTGGCACAGTCAAATGCTGAAATGAGTATCGCTAGTTATTTATCGAAAAAAGAAAATGTGTTCCAGAGAGTAGACGCACTAAGGGTTGCGCTTGAGATGAGTGAGGTGCCTAAACGTATTGAGTGTTTCGATATTAGTCATAGCTCCGGCGAAAAAACGGTCGCATCATGTGTGGTTTTTAATGATCAGGGCCCTTTCAAGGCAGACTATCGGATATATAACATAGACGGCATTACCCCGGGTGATGACTATGCTGCAATGCGGCAAGCGCTGACCCGGCGTTATAAAAAACTTAAAGCTGGTGAGGGTAAGTGGCCGGATATCGTATTAATAGACGGTGGCAAGGGCCAACTAGGTGTTGCTATTGAGGTATTCGAAGGCTTGCAACTCACCGGTATACAGTTGGTGGGTGTGGCAAAAGGGGCGACACGGAAGGCTGGATTTGAGACGCTTATATTGCCAAAGGGTGTAGGTAATAGAACATTAAACTTATCTTCGGACTCGCCAGCGCTACATTTGATACAGCACGTTAGAGATGAAGCCCACCGTTTTGCCATTACAGGTCACCGGCAGCGACGAGATAAAGTAAGAAAAACATCAACATTAGAAAATATTGACGGAATAGGGCCCAAAAGACGTCGAGAATTGTTAAAATACTTTGGTGGACTACAAGAAGTGAAGAAGGCAAGTGCCGAAGAAATCGCCAAAGTGCCCGGTATATCTAAAACCATAGCCGTCATAATTTATGACCACCTCCATTCAGATTAATGAGACGAAGCAGTTTATCTATGACATTGCCCAATATGCTTACTATGTCGAGAATCGTATTGATACCGATTTTCGTTCTCGCGTTTTATTTACCTAACGAGTCTCATCGAATGGTGGCGACAGGCGTTTTCTTTCTGGCGGGTTTTACAGACTGGTTGGATGGTTATATTGCTAGAAAAATGAATCAGACGACGCGATTCGGAGCTTTTTTAGATCCGGTAGCTGATAAGCTAATGGTCGCCGTAGCGCTCACTATGATCGTTGAGGACTTTAACTCAATGTGGATAACCATTCCTTCTATCATTATTATAGGGCGAGAAATTGTGATTTCTGCTTTGCGAGAGTGGATGGCAGAAATGGGCAAAAGAGCCAGTGTTGCTGTCTCTTTTATCGGCAAGGTTAAAACAGGTGCCCAAATGTGGGCGATTTTGCTGATGTTGTTCTCACCCCCTGGAGAAATGGTGGCTAATGTTGGTATAGCGCTATTGTATTTGGCTTCGGTGCTCACTTTGTGGTCAATGTTTATTTATTTGAAGGCTGCATGGCCTGATTTGTCTGAAGAAATGTATATTAAGTGACCAATCGATTATTGCGTGACATTATCTTACTTTTGTCGCTTGACACTAATCGTGATTCAAGTAATATATGCGCCACTTAAGCGGGAATAGCTCAGTTGGTAGAGCACAACCTTGCCAAGGTTGGGGTCGCGAGTTCGAATCTCGTTTCCCGCTCCAAATTTTAAAAACCCCGGCATAGCTGGGGTTTTTAGTTATACTACAATCTTGTTTCGCGTAGTAGAGTTAAAAGCAGTATAAAGGCGCGATAGCAAAGCGGTTATGCACTGGATTGCAAATCCACGTAGGCCGGTTCGACTCCGGCTCGCGCCTCCACATTTTTAGAAGCCGAAGGATATTCGGTTAAGTTAGCGAAAGTAAAGCCTGGGTGGTGGAATTGGTAGACACCCGAGACTTAAAATCTCGTGTCCGTAAGGGCGTGCCGGTTCGACCCCGGCTCCAGGCACCATTCTAAAGCTATCTTACTTCTCTAGTTCCTGTTAAAAATTTTTAATATTCATAATCTATCTAGCTTTGCCCATATGATGGCACAGTATCTTGTTTTTCAATCTCAGCACTTTCCACCGGGTGGGTCGGATTATTTTGCTGAGGGTGCAGAGGTGTTGGCCATATTTATGGGGTTCGGCGTAATGATTGCAAATTCAGCTTATACTTTTCGAGGAGGCTGCGGTAGTTGCTACAACGGTCAATCGAATCGTCAGGCAACCTTGTCCGAAAATGAGGTGTTATTTTCAATGGCGCTCTATTGTAAGCTGAAGAAAATACCAGCATCACAAGCTACACTTCATTTGAAGAAGCATCTAAAAGCGGGGTATAAACAGGCATTGAAACAAATAAACGATAAGCCTGAAAAGTTGGAAGTGTTGTTAAAACTTAGGCATCGCAATGGGGTCTGAACAGCTTAAATACCTTTCTGGCTATCCTGAGCCTATCCTTGTTCAAGCAAAACGGCTTATAGATGAGCAAAAGTTAGGCGGTTTTTTGTTAACCCGTTACCCTGTTGTTCATGATGTTCGTACTGATAAAGCGCTTTATAGTTATGTGGTTGATATAAAAAACGACTATATTAAAAAATCTCAGCCGTTAAGTAAGGTTGTTTATGATGATAAGATTAATGTCATCAATCATGCGCTTGGATTGCATACATTTGTATCGAGAATACAAGGAGGAAAGCTTAAGGCTAAGAATGAAATTAGAGTGGCGTCAGTGTTTAAAAATACACCGATGGAATTTTTGAGGATGATTTCGGTTCACGAGCTTGCTCACTTGAAAGAGAAAGATCATAACAAGGCGTTCTATAACTTATGCAGACATATGGAGCCGAACTATCATCAGCTTGAGTTAGATATGAGGCTTTATCTAACTCATCTGGACCTGATAGGGAGGCTGTATTGATTTAGCGTTAAGGTCTGCTATCTCCACTCATAAGAAGCTCCAATGCCTATCCCTAGACCGCTTCGATTGTAAAAGTTAATGTTTGAGTCCGTCTCTCCAAGAAATCCGATAGCCAGTAAACTCCAGTCTTCCATGTTAAATGGTTTTTGGTATTTGTAGAGCGCAAATAGAGAAATGCGGTCTGTTTTCTCACGTTGGTTAAAAACAGGATTTGTTGCTTTAGCTTCTAGGTGTCCGTAAGTTGCAGACCCTGTTAAAAAGTGGCGGCTTTCTCTGTATATCATTTGTAATCTAAAGGCGTATTCATCAGAGCTGTTGGCATCACCTTTTGCATTGGCTCGAGTATAGAGTAGCCCCGGTTTTAAGAAAAACTTACCACTGAGCGGAACCAGATGGTCAGCCGATAAACGTTGATAAATAGCATCACGGTGAAGTTGTGATCGATCAAGGTCGGAGAGATAGGCTAGGTTACTGCCACTTAGCTCATTATCTATTGTGCTATCAGCAAATGCGTATTGTATGTCTAGTAAGCTGCCACCAATGTTTCTTAGTTCTATACGTCCACCTTGAGCGGTCTCATCAGTTTTTTCTCTTGCTTGACCGGTAAGGTAAGGGTCTTTCCATGTTTCGCCAATAAACGGTAGTTCAGGAAAATAGGCCAGAGTGAGTTTGGAATTGTCTTGAAACTGGTGTGTTGCGCCAAATTCAATCTGAAATTCACCTTTTCCCACGTTTTCTCGGCTGTTACCCACGAAAAATTGAGTTTTAAGATCTTCTAACGTGTAATCTACCCGCGCTAGCGGGAATACCAATGCTTCGCTGGTCTCTTTGCCGGAATTGGTTAAGTCTTGCGTCACTCTATTGTCATCATCAACATTAAACTGTGACTGATTTTGTGAGTAGCCAGTGGTTATAGCGAGATCTGCACCCCATCCTGATTTTGTTGCTAGGGGTCGACTGTTTGCGCTGCTAACGATACATAATAAAAACGCCGTGAGTAGTGTTGATGTGAGTATAATTTGACGCTTAGGTCTTGTTAATCTTAGTGGGAGCATTACGTATCTCATTAGAATTTGTTAGTTCGTAATTTGGAGGTTAATGATAATAGTGGTAGATAACTCAAAAATCCAATCATCCCCTTAGGTCAATATCAGGTGCTAACGTGCCGCTGTTGCCATGATAATCCTCGCGAAAAATATCCGCCTGCTCTTTTAGACCTTTTCTGCTGGGTTTTAACTCTTGGGTAAACACCCAGGGGTATACTGTTCTCGGAATTTTAAAACTGGGTATTTGCGTTATAAGGTATTGTTTTAACCTATTCACCGTGATTGGAGGTTTAGCATCAATGAATACAACCGGCTTTAACCCGTATTCTGAATCTTTTTGTGGGACTACAATACTTTGGTTAACTCCAGGGAGGCTATTGATAAGCCCTTCGACTTCTTCAGGTTGTATGTTCTCACCCCCGCTAATAAACTGGTTATCTTTTCGCCCAGTAACCAGTAGCGTTTCGCCGGTCAGTTTGCCGAGATCTTTAGTGTGAAACCACCCCTTAGCATCTAAAGGCAATCTGGTAGTCCCACCTTCAAAATAGCCTAAAAAAAGTGTCTCTCCTTTAACTATAATTTCGCCTTTGATATCAATGGATAACTGGCGATACGGTAGTGTTTGGCCAGTACCGTTTTGGTCATGTGTGAAAACCTGAGATGCCATCTCAGTTAGCCCATAGGTGTGATAGCAGTTAATCCCTAGTGCACCCGCTTTGGTGAGTAGTAGTTGATTGACTGGCCCACCGCCAACAAGAACATGTTTGAGTGATGTTCCTGTTGTATCTTGCCGTAACAACCGCTTTAGTTGAGTGTTGACCATTGATGCATGAGTGATATGAAACCTGTTTATGTTGGTTGTAAGTTCATTATCATCTGGTATGACTATTGTTGCCCCCGCGAGTAGGCATCGAAATACAATCGCAATACCGCCAATGTGAAACATAGGGAGGGATAACAGGCTTTTGTCACCAATATTGAGCGGAATATAGTCATTTGCCCCTAATGCGCTGCAATAATGCTGTTGGTAGCTAAACACTGCGGCTTTGGGTGTCCCGCTGGTTCCGGAGGTTAAGACAATGCTATTGGGCGACGTTGGCGAGTAATAGATCGGGGAGGACTTGTCCTGTGGTACTTCAAGCTCTAACTGAGCTGTAATTGAGGACGCATCAATGTAATGTGCGGTGCTTGATCGTTGATGAGTACCAATAAACCAAGACGTATCGAGTAATGACGTCACTCGCTCTTCTAGCCCTGTTGGAAATTTTGGGTTGATTGGGCAAGGGATAGCCTCTATACGCATTAATGCAAGCAACGTGACTACTAGTTCGACACTATTGTTGAGCGAAATGATAACTCGATCATTTCGCTGTATACCCTGATCGCAAAAATACCGCCCAATTATTTGGACTTTTTTCTCTAACTCATCAAATGTTAGTTGCCTATATTTAGATATGACTGCTAATTCATGCTCATAGGAAATGGAGGCGCGCTGGAGTAAGCATGGAATACCAAGGCCTGAAACCTGCCCCTCAGGGTAAGTGCTAGCATTCATAATGCGCTACCTTTTGAAAATTTGACTCAGTGATTAACGGGGTAGAAGTTCGTTGTACAGGTAGGGCTAAGTGTTCGATAATGTCTTGCTTATGAGAATGGAATGTATCTAGGCCTGGACATGCGGTGGGTGTGTACGCCGATGCAAGCTGATACAGAAAGTTAAGTGTTAGGCTGCTTTCAAATGAAGAACTGATAACCGTAGTAATGTTTAGCTTTTCGGCTTTATTAATAATCTCAATGGTTCTGTTTAATCCAATTAGCATGGGTTTTAAAACCAGCGCACTTAACCCCTTCACCTGCTCAACGCAATAGGTGTTTTGCTGTGTTTGTTCATCAAACGCAAATCCAACCGGAATTGATCTTAGCCAGGATGAGTAATCAAATGGGTGCCTTAAGGGCTCTTCAATAAACTCTATTTGTTCGTGTGGCACCTTTGAAAAAAAATATCTTGCTTGCGCTAAAGTCCATGATTGGTTAGCGTCTAGCCGAAATCGGGTGGAGCTTTCGCACATTTTTATAGCATTGTTAACCTGTTTGATATCCGTGTCTATGTCACATCGTCCAAGCTTAATTTTGAATGTAGAGAAGTGTTCGCTGATCGGAGCACTGGATTCATCCCCATTCATCAAGCCTGCAATTGCCAGCTGGTTGTTATCGGCGGGAATAGGGGAGAATAACTTCCTTAACCCCATTTCCAATCCAAATCGAACTGAAGGACAAAGCTGCGCTGACAACTTCCTTTCAGGGTTTCCCAATGCGGGCGAATTTAGTGTGTGGTGAAAACCCGCATTAAACATGTCAATCAGCTGAGATTCAGCCTCTTGAATAGTTTCTGTACTAAAGCCTGGAAGAGGGCAGACCTCACTCCACTCTACGCAGGAGTGACCTTCGTTGCTATAGTGCCATTGAATAAACAAGCAGTGGCGAGACAGCAATTTGCCATGCTTGGTGGTAATAGGGCGCTTAAATGGCAGTGAATACCGCCAAATTGTGACGGCAGATATCACGGCTGACGTTTAAACTGATCAAAATTGGGGGGGCGTTTTTCGAGATAGGCATCACGCCCCTCCTGACCTTCTTCTGTCATATAAAACATCATAGTGGCGTTGCCGGCGAGTTCTTGTAATCCTGCTTGCCCATCGGTGTCGGCGTTAAATGCTGACTTAAGGCAGCGTAATGCCAGCGGAGAGTGCTGAAGCATTTGTAAGCACCATTCGACGGTCTCTTGTTCTAGTTCCGACAACGAAACCACTTTGTTGATCAAGCCCATATCCAGCGCTTTTTCAGCATCATATTGCCGGCATAAAAACCAGATTTCACGCGCCTTTTTCTGCCCCACGACGCGCGCTAAATAGCTTGCGCCAAAGCCTCCATCAAATGAACCCACTTTTGGGCCGGTTTGCCCAAAAATTGCGTTGTCGGCAGCAATGGTAAGGTCACAGACTAAGTGAAGTACATGGCCTCCACCGATAGCATAGCCTGCCACCATAGCCACTACTGGTTTGGGGCACGACCTGATCATTTTCTGAAGGTCCAGTACGTTAAGGTGGTGAGTGCCGTTACTATCTTTATATCCTGCATTACCTCTAACTCGTTGGTCCCCCCCTGAACAAAACGCAAGGTCGCCTTGTCCAGTAAAAATAACCGCGCCGATACTTTCGTCACATTTTGCATTGGTTAGTGCCTGCTGCATTTCAACCACCGTCTGTGGGCGAAACGCATTACGCACTTCAGGTCGGTTGATAGTGATCTTAGCAATGCCTTGCGCCTTGTGATAATAGATATCCTCATAGGGCGTTGAGTGATCGACCCAGTCAAGAGCTGGTTTTATGGATGAGTGCAGAGGTGTGTTCATGAAGACCTTCTTAATACGCGCTGGTTAGCGAACGGTTATTGTTGAGAAAGCGAGATAGTGTATCTATAAATGCTTGAGGTTGATCATCATGGCAGTTGTGCGCTGACTGCTCTAATGTAATATGTTGAGTGTATGGATTAATATTTTTAATGTCAGCCCCAATAGAGCAGAACTTACCATCATATTTACCGCTTATATAGAGTAGTGGTTTATTCCATTGTGAGAGAAAGTCCCAATAGGGCTTTTGTATACCAAGGCTATAGTCGGTAAGTGCCTTGCTTAGCTGCGCGCCTGATTGACCCAAATGACTTTCTACTAACTGTTGAAGCTTTCTGTTGTTGTGGCAGTTAAATACCGGTTGCTGGTACCACTCTCTTAACACTAAGTTAAGAGGCTGGGTCAAAAATAGACTAGCCCACTTTTTGTCTGCCTGAATTCTATTCTGCTTTTCATGCTGGGTTAACAAGCCCGGGTGCGATGACTCTAGACTTAGGCTGAGTATATAGCCTGGGTGTTGGTGGGCAAGCAACATTGCGATACGCCCGCCCAGTGAATAACCGAGCAGATTGAATGGTTTGTCGATGGTGCTTATTATACTATCAAACAGGAGGTTTAACTCAGACTCTCCGCTATTAGACAGTAATGAATCTCCCCGCTCTCCGTGGCCTGGTAGATCTATAGATAGACAAAACCACTGTTGAGACAGCGCATCGATGACAGCTGACCAGTCTAAGTGATTACCCAAAAAACCATGAATAAATACGATAGGGGGGTTATCAGGGTTGCCTTGGGTCCTCAGCATGTAATGGTTGCAACCTGTTGAGTGAGCTGCTTTATTCGTGATGTTGCTTGGTCATTTGGTACCACTATCTCTATCAGCGTGCAGCGGTTATGCCTGGTAGCTGATAGGTAATCAGCTTCGAAGTGTTTTAGGTTTTTGGGTTGTATATAGGTAATAGAGAACATGTCACACACTCCTTCAAAATTCAAGCCGTGGGGGCATTGGAAGAATGACTCTTTAACACCATTAACGTCGTCTACAGGTAGCAAATTAAAAATAGCGCCCCCATCATTATTAAGTACTACTATGATAAATGGAGTCGATATTTTAGCGGCGAGCGCGAGAGAATTTAAGTCGTGCAGTAGTGAAAGGTCACCTATCAGCAATGTCATCCCTGCGGTATGCTTTACGCCGCAGCCGAGCGCGGAGGCTAACAGACCGTCTATTCCACTGGCGCCCCGGTTACTATAGATTGTGTTGGCACTTTTTGGCGATGAAAACATATCTATAAGCCGAATAGCTAAACTGTTACCGGTAAATAGAGCAGTGTTTTCGGGGATTAGTTGAGATATCTTCCTTGCTACTGAGAGCTCGCTAAACTCGTCCTGTACTGTACTCGATATAAATCGATCGATGTGGTTGCTAAGCGTTATCAGTTGGCGGTTAGTTGAGGAGGTTTCTATGGGTGGCTTGACAGAGTATTGATCGCAAAACTGTTTGATGTCGGTACGATATTGAGTCGCTTTATGGTGAGGGTCCAATTTATCGTGATGAGTGTCAATTATGATGTATTCACCCTGGAAATCTGCTAGCCATTGATTGACGCGTTTACTGGTAATTCTTCCCCCAAATTGAATAACCTGTTGAGTCCCTTTAAGTAATGAGAGTGCCTGAGTATTTTCCATTAATAAGTCAGAATAATGCAATATATTAGACGTTTTATTAAGTCGTAACTGGCTGTTGATATCGGCTAGAATGAGTGAGCCAGTAGCACGTGATAACGCCAATACCTTCTTGCTCTCTTGATGATTCAGAGTACCTGCAATAATAATGCTTCGGTTATCCCAATTAATATTGGGTGGTGTATAACTCTCTATTTGAGGCAGGGGGGGGGAGTTTTTTCTTTCTGCCGGTAAGGCATCAATATAGTCATTGTGATCGCTTAACTGACTATTACCATATAGCGGTTCACGAAAGGGGGTGTTGATATGTACCGGTCCTCGGTCTGCCCCTATGATAATTCCATTGGCTTGGTTAAGGCAGGCATCAATGTCATTTAGCACAGTTTGTAGCGGTGTAGACCTGCTAGGCAAAGCTAATTGCTGAAAATGAATGACATTGCCGCCAAATAAGTTACTTTGTTGAATCGCTTGATTAGCGCCACAGGACAATAACTCTGGTGGGCGATCAGCTGATATAACAATAAGAGGTATGTGTGTTTGAATGCTTTCTACTATTGCTGGATGCAAATTTGGAACAGCACTGCCTGAGGTCGTAATTACCACAACCGGGCAGTCTGTACTTTTTGAAATGCCCAGGGCGTAATACCCCAAGCCTCGTTCATCAAAATGCGTGTGCAGTTCAATAGTGTCGGAGTTGATTGCATAATGCTTGGCGTTCTGTTCCGCTAACGCGAGGGTCAGGGGTGCGTTTCGAGAGCCTGGGGCAATGCAAAAATGACGAACTCCTCCGTCTATTAGGCGGTTGATAATAGCTGTAGCCCATATATTGGTTATATTCGTAAGCTTGTAGTTCATCTGTTAAATAGCTGTAAGACTGTTTTGATTTTAGCGTCGAGTTCTTGCCATTCTGCTTGAGCTTCAGAGCCATTAACAAGCCCTACGCCTGCATAACAATGGAGTGTGTCCTGATTGATCAGCGCTGAACGAATAGCGACACAAAACTCACTATGGTGTTCAGACACTACCCCAACAATACCCGAATACCACCCTCTAGCGTGATCGGTCAGTTGGTGGATGCGGGTAGTCGCTTTATTACGAGGCGTTCCGCAAACTGCTGGAGTGGGGTGTAAATGTTGGACGATTTCAGCATCTGTGATTTGCTCGTTTAACACTGCGTTAAATGAGGCACAAAGGTGTTGAATATTAGCTAGCTTTACTATCGAGACTGGTGGGTTGAGGTCTTCTACTTCAGATAAATGGGAAATTTGTGTAAGAATATATTCAGCGACCAGCTGGTGCTCGTTTAGGATTTTAGGGTCATTTCGTAATATCTTCTGATAGGTTATGTCTTCTTGGTGATTACAGCCTCTTGGTACCGTCCCAGCCAGCGCTTCAGTGTACAGTATGTTACCTTCTTTCTTATAGAGGCACTCTGGTGAGTTGCCAATAAATGAGTGCGGCCCTGACTTCAGCAAAAAAAGATATCCGCAGTGTTCTAACTGCCTCCACTCATTTAGCAGCGCCTCTCCAGGTATTGGTTGAGAAAGTTGTAATGTCGTCTGTCTGCTTAATACGACTTTTTTGACTTCTTTTGATGCTATATCCTCCAGTATATTAGACACCCTCTCATTCCATACACTGTTATTGGGAGAGTGTACTTGAGAAATTACTCTAGTTTGTGAAAGACCTGAATCAGAGTGGCTATTCGAGAAGGATAGTGCCTTTAAACTATTGATTAAGGTACGTCGTAATAAGCTGTTAGCCTCTTTTGACTCTGGCAAGCCATTAACGGCTAAAAAGTAGTCCCCGTTTTTAAATGATACCTCGACTTGAGGTAATACAAACTCTGCGTATGGGTGTTGTTGCCACTGTTCGGTTACGCTTTGTTCGTCAAACGCTATACCACCAACAAATGTTGCGTTGCTTCCTGCAACATAGGCGCTCATATGGTTAAAAATCGCAGGTATATCATCACGGCTGGATGCACTTAATGTGCAGGCAGACCCGATGCCTGCAATAGAGAAGTCCTTTTCGCGATTCGTCCAGAAGTGTTTAGTGTGTCCCTTGTTAGATTGCAGCCACGTTAATAGCGATATTCTTGGTAGTGGACACTCTAAGCGACTCACAACATGCGGCTCAAAAACAGTATGTTCAAGCAATTCACATAGCCTAAACACGGCATCAGCAGCAGAGTGATTAATGCCCTCATGCTTGTTTGTTATGAGTGGTTGCTTGGCGATACTGGAAGTCATATCGTTATAGGTACCTGAAATTAAGTGTGACAATCCTGAGTTTTCGATGTTTAAGCTTACAACTATTTGAAATAACGGGCTATAAGCACTCGATAGTATATCGCGCAATATTTTGTCTTACAGCTGATTGTATCGTGTAAATATTGCATTACGTCATACTATCGCTGCTTTTAGATGAAATTTAAAGGGAACCTGTTGGTATGCCAGTAGGGTTTGGGGGGGGCACGCAAATGCGAGGTAGTGTAACGTATTGATGTATCGATTGAATTGACCGAAGCGTTTTTAAGAAGGGGGGCAGGTATAGATGATTTTATCCTGAGTGATAAATGCTCAGGCAGTCGGCTTGTCTGAGCTTTCTGGTCTATCTATCCATTTTTTGAGTACTTCTAAGAGAACGTGGCGCTCATAAGGTTTGGTTATGTAGTCATCCATACCCGCGCTATAGCACTTTTCTCGATCCCCGTGCATCACGTTTGCGGTAACTGCGATAACGGGTAGGGTCTTTTTGCGTAATCTCGTACGAATGTACTGAGTCGCTTCGTATCCATCCATTATAGGCATATGGCAGTCCATAAGAACCGCATCAAATGAGCTTGTCTTGATAAGGTCAACGGCTTCCTGACCGTTAAATGCGATCATTACCTGATAACCAAGCTTTGTAAGAATAGCGTTAGCAACCATTTGGTTGACTTGGTTATCTTCGACCAACAGTATCGAATGACCTTCACCTGCTTTGGAGTTGTCATTGGCGACCGTCTGCGACGCAGGCGTGCTAATGCCGATTGATTTTAATAATGTTTTTTCTAAATTGGAGCGACTGTAGGGAGAATGTAAATGCGTGTCGTAAAACAAACGATGCTGGCTATCTTTGTTTGTGGCGAAATTTTTACCAGAAATCAGAATGATATGCTTGTGGGAAATATCACTCCCTATTATTTTAGACACTTCTGGAGCGTCTATTAATACCAGTGTTTTAACAGGCGTACTAATTGATATCTGATCAGCTGTTAGCGTTTTAATATCTGAGTACATGACGGCTTTAATATTTAGCCCCCAGTGTTGAAGCTGCTTAATTAGGTGAACAAACTGAGTGTTATATTCTTGGTAAATAATCTGGTAGTCAAACCCTTTTAATTTTTTGCTAACGGAGCTCGATTTGGTATTGATATCGATTTCTAGGGGGATTTTTGTGGTGAAGCAGCTCCCTTCGCTTTCTAATGACTCAACAGTGAGAAAACCTTGCATATGAGTCACCAGTTGTCTGCAAAGAGCCAGCCCTAAACCTGTACCGCCATATTTTCGTGTGGTGTCTGAATATGCTTGAGAGAATGGAGCAAAAATTTTCTCGGTAGAATCTGGTGCAATACCAATACCTGTATCGATTACCTGAACGACTATGTACGAGTTTTCTTTAAATAGCTTGATGGTTACGGTGCCATGCTCTGTAAACTTGATGGCATTACCGGTTAGATTGCTAACGATCTGGCGTATTCGGGTGGGATCTCCAAACACTGCGTCAGGAAAATCAGGGTCAATATCGAGTTCAAGGTCGATATGTTTGGCGTGAGCATTTTGAGCGAGCAGGCTTGCAACTTCTTCAATCGTATGTCGAAAGTCGAAGCTGATTGTTTCGAGCGTAAGTTTACCTGCTTCAACTTTTGATATATCCAGAATGTCGTTCAGCAGATCAAGTAACGAGACACCGGAGTTGTAGGCAACGTCAAGTTGACGTTTCTGGCGGTCACTGAGAGGTTCTTCCATCGTTAAGCTAATCATGCCTAGCACTCCGTTAAACGGAGTTCGTATTTCGTGACTCATATTAGCCAGAAAGTCTGCACGCGCAGTTGCTCTTCTTACAGCCTCTTCTTTTGCGACGACCAGCTCCTGATTGCTCTTAATTAACTGGTCATTTTTATCAGAAAGTTCGCGGGTTCTAGTTTCAACGATTTGCTCCAATTGCTCAGAGTAATTCTTAAGTCGAGATTCTGTTTTCCGAACCAATTGAAGGCTGCGTTCTATGGTCTGAAGGTGATCGTTAGTACTTTCAACTAGAATACCAATTTCATCATATTGGTGTCCTTTGGGGACGGGGAGTCTAACTTTCTCAGGTGTTTCCGGATCTACCTCACTGACCGAATTGATGACTTTTAATAAGGGCTTCGTGAGCATCAGATAGAATACGAATAGTAATAATGCGGATAATGCGAGGCTCTTAATAAAGCCGGATATCAATGTGAAGGTCGCTCGTTTAAGGAATGCGGTACCAGCAGGGTAGGTGTCAACTACGACGTTTAGGTTCCCCAAATCAATATCGGATAGCTGTTGTACTGCTAGACGGGTCGTGTAGTTTCTGGTTGGATCAAATAATACATCACTCAACCAACGATACGAGGAGCTGGTTAGTTTACGGTGTTTTCTAGCCAGTACTCGATTATCGGTATCTATAATTTCTGCTTCGATAATAGAGGGATGCTTTAGCAGCCCCTCGAGAAGCTCTTCTGCTAGTCGGGAGTCGATGTTGTAGGCAATTTGAGAGGCTGGCGTGTGACTAATAGTAATTAACGCTTGAACATCTTGATCTAATGCTGTTTTCTCATTCAGATAATCTAATAGTACCTGGAACAAATTGAGGACCATGCCTAACGCCAGTGCAACCAGAACCGTATTTCTTGCCAGTTTAAATGACAGTCTATTTGATAGGTTGATTTTCACTTAACAGTTGATCCTGTGGTGTATGATGTCGTCCATAAGTGCATAGCGTTATTCCTTAATCTAACGCTCTGAGGTTAAGCAATTAGATGCGGTACTGACAATAGGGGTACGATTTAACCCAAATAGGAACGTTTACTCAATTAATTGTACGTATGTGCGTAAAATCTGTCTAGCTGGGTTAATCGTCATAGGCGTTTTTCTTTTGCCAGTCGTCATCCTTATCTAGGTAGTCGTCCCATTCTTTACTTTTCACTTCTTTGTCTGCTTCTGAATCTATCGGGTCATCCTTGCCCTCTTTATCTGCCATTTCTTCGAGCTGCTTTATTTTTACTTTATAGCTACTAATTGCCTTAACCGCGAGTGGGTTTTCTTTAATTCGCATCATTTCTGCGACTGCATTATGAAAGTTATGAATGGCAACCCGCAGTTTACCGTTCTTTTGGGCTTCTTTCGCCTTAACGACAGCTAAATCGGCCCTGGCTTTTGAAATGAGGTAACTAATATACACAAGGTATTTTTTGCTAGTTGCTTGATCTAGTTTTTTCATGGCCCTTTGTCGCTCTATAAAGCGATAAAGCAACTCAAGAAGCTTACTGATTTCTTTTGCTGATGCTTCGTCTTTAATCGGAACGGGTTTAGGTGTTTCTTTAGATTCTTTAATAGTGGTAAGAGCTTGCTTGTCGTTTTGAATATTGGCATGTATCGAAGGGTCAGATTTTAGGGTGGCAAGTTCTGTTAGCGTTTCAATGCTACGCTCAAGAATCATAGTTCGCAGTTCATTATTTAAGTACTGGGGGGGTATTTCATTAATAAGCCGCTGGACCCGACGATACCGGTCTTGTAAAGAGTTTGCTTTCCTAACTTTTTCAATGCGTGCTTTCTCTCTGGCCTGACTAATAAACAGGACAGCAATTGATCCCAGAATGATGAGAATAATAATGATGGTGATAGCCGTGGCAGACATATTGGTTATAGTTTTCTCTTATCTAATAATGTGTATTAGTTAGTATAGACTAATGTCTTGAAAAGACAGATGTTTACATAAAAAATATGAAGTGGAAGGTCTCTGTGTGAACAGAGGGTTGACCTACCAAAAAACTGCGGGTAGAATGCGCGCTTCCTAACTCAGTAAGACGTTTGGTTGTTTGCGTCCCCATCGTCTAGAGGCCTAGGACACCGCCCTTTCACGGCGGTAACAGGGGTTCGACTCCCCTTGGGGACGCCATTTATTCTAAAAACCCGTATTGCATACGTAATACGGGTTTTTTCGTTTTCATCGTGCTGCTGTGCCTTATTCAACCTTTCTACTGGGTTGTTCTTTCTCTTTTGTTTCGGGTTTTCCTAGTTTGTTTCGGGGTGCCCAATATAGCTAAATTAACCCATAAAGATTGTCTGAGATGGTGTAGATCTATTTGTACCGCTCTGTCTTAATTGTATCTATAGGATTTATGAATACTTTCGTGTAAAATTCGCCCCCTAAACCTATTGGATCGGTATTGAGTAGTGTTGCGTATTCGATCGGCATTATTATCAATACAGACGTTTTAGCAGGGTTAAGTAATAAAACGTTTCAAGTTAACTATACAAGCAAATAATCGAGGCTTTGATAAATGACAGCACGCGTTCAAGTTGGTGGCCTACAGGTCGCAAAAGTTCTTTATGACTTTGTTAATGAAAAAGCTATTCCGGGAACTGGAGTCGAAGTAGATAAATTTTGGGCTGGTTTTGCCGCGATCGTTAAGGACCTTGCACCTAAAAACAAAGCATTATTGGCTAAGCGTGATGATATTCAGGCAAAAATTGATTCATACCACCAAGAACGCCAAGGTCAAGCGCATAATGCAGCTGAGTATAAGGCATTCTTGCAAGAAATCGGGTATTTATTACCTGAAGGTGAAGCATTTGAAGCGACCACGCTAAATGTAGAACCTGAAATTGCGCAAATGGCTGGGCCGCAGCTTGTAGTGCCCGTCATGAATGCGCGCTTTGCGCTAAATGCGGCTAATGCTCGTTGGGGTTCGCTATACGACGGTCTTTACGGTACTAATGCGATACCTGAAGATAATGGTGCGGAAAAAGGGCAAGGTTATAATCCTGTTCGTGGAAATAAGGTTATTGCGTATGCGCGTGATTTTCTCGATCAGGCGGCACCTTTAGCGACAGGCTCACACAAAGATAGCACTCAGTATGTGATTGCTGATGGAAAGCTTGTAGTGACATTAGCTGATGGCACTATTATTGGTTTGAAAGACGACGAAAAGCTACAAGGTTTTACAGGTGACGCATCTGCACCTACTGGAATTCTTCTTAAAAATAACGGCTTACGTTTTGAGCTGCAAATTGATGCAGCAAGCCCAATCGGTAAAACCGATGCAGCAGGCGTTAAAGATATCCTAATGGAGGCGGCATTAACCACCATTATGGATTGCGAGGATTCAGTTGCCGCCGTTGATGCTGAAGACAAAGTTGTGATTTACAGCAACTGGCTTGGTTTGATGCAGGGTAACCTCGAAGAGCAAGTAACTAAGGGCGGTAAGACCTTTACCCGTACCATGAATGCTGACCGTGAATACACAGGGCTTGACGGTAATACCTTTGCGATCAAAGGTCGTTCAATGTTGTTTGTTCGTAATGTTGGTCATTTGATGACCAATCCTGCGATTCTTGATAACGAGGGCAATGAAGTGCCTGAAGGTATCATGGATGGCATGTTTACAACACTCATCGCGATTCACGACCTTAAAGGTAACTCGCCTGTTAAGAACTCGACCACAGGTTCTGTAAATATTGTTAAGCCAAAAATGCACGGTCCAGAAGAGGTAGCGTTTGCTAACGAGTTGTTTGGTCGTGTTGAAGATGCGTTAGATCTGCCTCGCTTCACTATGAAGATGGGGATTATGGATGAAGAGCGTCGCACTACGGTAAACCTTAAAGAGTGTATTAGAGCCGCTAAAGACCGTGTTGTCTTTATTAACACAGGATTTTTGGATCGTACTGGTGATGAGATTCATACCTCAATGGAAGCAGGTGTAATCATCCCTAAAACGGTTATGAAGCAGCAAGAATGGATCAGTGCTTACGAAGATTGGAACGTTGATACAGGCCTAGAAACAGGTTTGCAAGGGCGCGCTCAAATTGGTAAAGGTATGTGGCCTATTCCTGATGAAATGGGCATGATGATGGAGCAAAAAATCGGTCATCCAAAAGCAGGTGCCAACACTGCTTGGGTCCCATCTCCAACGGCAGCTGCTCTTCATGCTGTTCACTATCATCAGGTGGACGTATTTAAAACTCAGGATGCAATCAAGACACGTAAGCATGCTTCAGTTGACTCAATCTTAAACATCCCCGTGATGGAAGATCCTAGCGTATTGACGGCTGACGAAATACAGAAAGAGCTCGATAACAATGCTCAAGGTATTTTGGGTTATGTTGTTCGTTGGATTGATGCAGGTGTTGGGTGTTCAAAGGTTCCGGATATTAATGATGTAGGCTTAATGGAAGATCGTGCAACATTGCGAATTTCATCTCAGCATATGTCAAACTGGTTAAGGCATAGCGTCTGCTCTGAAGAGCAGGTAATGGAAACCTTAAAGCGTATGGCGGGTGTTGTTGATCGTCAAAACGAAAGCGACCCAAGCTATATCAAAATGGCGGGTAACTTTGATGATAGCGTTGCATTTCAGGCCGCCGTTGAATTGGTTGTAGAGGGTACCAAGCAGCCAAATGGTTATACTGAGCCTGTTTTACACCGTCGTCGCCTTGAGTTAAAAGCTAAGTTGGTAGGTTAATAAGTAACCTGTACACGTAGTAAGTAGTAAATGTTGTGGCTATTGTAGGTTGATAGCCATATAACTATAAAAAAACCGCATTTTAGATGCGGTTTTTTTATGTCATAACCTAAGCTGTCTTAACTCTTGCGAGTTGGAAGTGTGACTCCACAATTGTTCGAACACTTCTGATAGTTGCTTGTTTCGTCCTGGGCTGTTAAAAGTCGCAAACCCTTCATAAACCGAATTTTCCTTTTGAAATATTACGCCGCAACGGTCAACTAATACCATCGCAGATTCATCATAGGGGTACGCTTTATTGATCACTTTTAGGTGAATGCTGCTGGGAAGTCTGCGTACCACCTCGAGTAGTCTTTGTGTGCTGACTACAAGAGGGTGCTCATCAACAATTAGTAGTTCTACGGTCGAGCGGGAATGTGCTCTCGCTAACTTCGAAATAGCCTCTCGTATTGGTTCATCGTCGAAGATTTCTCGGTTTAAATGGTGACTTAGTATCCGTACTTTATTGTTAGCCTGACCGATCATTGATGTTGTTAATTGTTTGAGTTTCTCGGGTGATGAAAATAAATGAGTGCTATCATCTTTACCTAGTAGAGATGAGTTATCGCTGTCCTTATCGGGGTGGCGATGCGAATTGTCCTCGACGTTAACCATGCTAAACAACCCTAAAAAATTATTATTTATGACTCTTCTGCGTAGAGATGACCGCCATTGATTAAGTCTAGTAGAAGATTTGTTGGGTTTCCTGCAGAAACAAATTCACAAAGAGTTTTTATTGATATTTGATTCGCGCTACAAATCAGTTTTATCAGTGGAGCGCTGTCAGTGCTGAGTATTTGCTCGTAGCCGTCGTAAAAGAATTTGATTTGCTCAGGCTTATCTTCAGATTGATAAAAGCTAAAACGAGACCCTTCGTTGCGGCGGATGGCAGTTGCATTGGCTAGGTAGTCCATCAGTTCAGCCTCTTCTATTGGATCGTCAGGTAGCTGCACTATGTAGTCTGATTTGGGTTCAGTGCTGTACTGTCCAAACCAGCCCGATAAACTGTCATCTTTAAGGTAGTCTTGAATCACTTCTTTAAGCTGGTTAATGACATCAGCATTCATTTCACCAGGGTTACTTTGGTTTTTAAGATTGGGGTCGTCAAGATGCTGTTCTTTAATGGTGGTGCTACATATGTAATCGGCGAATGAGCTTAAAATTTGCTCATGAGTCGGAGAGCGAAGTCCGATAGATAGTGTGATACAGTCGCCCATTGATATACCGTGGTGAGCGACTTGAGGGGGAAGGTAAAGCATATCTCCGGGCTCTAGTACCCAGTCATTTTCAGTTTCAAACTCATCAAGTATTCTAAGTGGGGTATTCTTGAGTGTTTTTGATGTCTCGTCACAATGCTGTCCGGTAAACCACCTTCTTTTACCTTTGGCTTGCAGTAAGAATACATCGTAATAGTCATAATGAGGGCCAACGCTACCATTTTCGGGCGCGTAACTAGCCATGATGTCATCTATTCGCCAGTTAGGGATAAAGCGAAAGTGATTTAGCAGATCGGAAATTTCGGGAACAATTGAATCAAGTCCTTGTATTAACAAGGTCCAGTTTTTTTCAGGTAATTGGCTGAATTTCTCTTCGTCGAAAGGTCCGTGCTGGGGGTGCCACGGCTGGCCTTCGTGGTTTTCAATGACAATTCTAGACTCAACTTCCGCCTCGCAAGCAAGGCCAGCTAACTCATCTGGAGAGACAGGACTAACAAAGTCTGGAATTGCTTGCCTAATAAGTAATGGCTTTTTTTGCCAGTATTCATTGAGAAACTGTTCTGCGCTAATCGTGCCAAGAATGTTGATCATAGATGTGCCCTTTGAGCTGGAATGGATAGCAGTAATTGAACGAGGTGGGGCATAGCTAGTCAGTGGCAAGTAATGTTGAGATCATTGCTTGCCACATTTAGTGAAAATAATACAGATTTAGATCGCTTTAGCTTGCTCAACGGCGTTGCCGATGTAGCTAGCAGGTGTCAGCTTGATCAGCTCATCTTTAGCAGACTGAGGCATTTCAAGTGAGTTGATAAACTCCTCGATTGTTTGTTGGTTCATCTCTTTGCCGCGGGTAAGCGCTTTTAGCTTCTCGTAAGGCTTTTCAATGTTGTATCGGCGCATCACTGTTTGGATTGGTTCGGCCATGACTTCCCAGCAGTTATCGAGGTCTTCCATTAATCGAACTGGGTTGATCTCGAGTTTGTTCAAGCCCTTTAGGGTTGATTGGTATGCAATAACGCTATGGGCCAAACCAACACCAAGATTACGTAATACTGTAGAATCGGTTAGATCGCGTTGCCAGCGAGAAATAGGCAGCTTGCTGGATAAGTGGTTTAATATCGCGTTGGCAATACCAAGGTTACCCTCAGAGTTTTCAAAGTCGATAGGGTTAACTTTATGAGGCATGGTTGAAGATCCCACTTCCCCTTCAACGGTCTTTTGCTTGAAATATCCAACCGATATATAGGCCCAGATATCACGATCTAGATCGATTAATATCGTGTTAAATCGAGCAATGGCATCGTAAAGCTCAGCGATGTAGTCATGAGGCTCGATCTGTGTCGTGTATGGGTTAAATGTCAGGCCCAGTGACTCAACAAAAGATTTTGCATGCTGTTCCCAGTCGACTTCAGGGTAGGCAGAAATGTGTGCATTATAGTTGCCTACAGCACCGTTTATCTTACCTAGTAATTCTACAGATTGTATCTGCTTAAGCTGACGTTGAAGGCGAGCAACTACGTTTGCAAGCTCTTTGCCTGTAGTGGTCGGGGAGGCTGTTTGGCCGTGTGTACGCGAAAGCATCGGTTGCTCAGAAAAGTCAACTGCAAGGTCTTTTAAGGTATCGATTACTTGCTGCATGTAAGGCACTACGCATTCGCTCATGCCGTTCTTTAGAATTAGGCCATGGGACAGGTTGTTAATATCTTCAGAGGTGCAAGCAAAGTGAACAAATTCTGAGATTTTTGACAGTTGAGGGTGCCTGCCTTTGACCGCTTCGAATTTCTCTTTGATAAGGTATTCTACGGCTTTAACGTCGTGGTTGGTGGTGCTTTCAATTGTTTTTACACGTTCGGCGTCAGCTAGAGAAAAATCAGACACAATGCTGTTCAGAAACTGGTTAGTTGCGTCATCAAATGCTGCGACTTCGGTTATTTCGGGGTGGTGTGCTAGTTGTTGGAGCCAGCGTATTTCAACTTCCACTCTAAACCTGATCAGGCCGAACTCGCTGAAAATAGTACGTAGGCTTGTTACTTTGCTGCCGTAACGACCATCGATAGGGGAAACTGCGGTAAGAGAAGAAAGCTCCATCAAAAAACTCGCTTATTAAAGTGGTAATGAATTTGGGGCGCAATGATACTATAAATTGGTCGTCTAAGACCAATATCAATGCTGACTAAGTAATCGTTTAACAGAGGCTTCGATTGCTTTGCGCTTAAGCAGAAGGTTCCAGCGGCGGCCGCCGGTCTGTCTCCATAGTATGGCAGCACGTATACCGGTTAGAAGTGTTGCTCTTATTAATGCGGCATTGTGAGATATTTTTAGATAGTCTGGATTGCCTGTTACCTGTACACGAAGGTTAAAGGTACTAATAGTGTCCATATATAAGGATGCTAAGTTGTGTATCACATTCTCATGGAGCACTGAAAAATGCTCAGCCTGACCACTGGCTTGGTCAATACGTTTACCGATGACATCAAGCATTTCAGGATTTTTACGTAGCTTGGTTTCTAGGTGAATTAGACTAAGTGAGTACCGTATAATTTCGATATTTTTCTGTTCAGTATCTTTTTTCAGAATTTGTATGATGCTCTTTAATCCGAGCTGAATGCCTTGAATACCTCCATAAACCTCCTCTGTTACTTTTGGGTCGGTAACAAATAAACTGCTAATTGATGATTCTAGCAACGGTTTGTCATAGCTGGAGGTTTGCGCTATTTGATGAACTAGCGCGGCGGCTTGAAAAACGCCTGCAAGGGCTATGACTTGTTCGTCAATTGTATGGTTCAATGTGGATACCTTAACTCTAATATAATATAAAACAGATAGTTATGATGATTTTATAAAGTTGATTCTATTATACTTCCCCCCAAGCATTGATCACCATCGTAAAGTACTAATGATTGCCCCGGTGTGATCGCTCTTTGAGGGTGGTCAAAGGTGACGGTTATTTCGCCATCGCCGGTCTGAGACACTTCGCAGGCTTGGTCGGGCTGTCGGTAACGGGTTTTTGCCATACATCTAAAGGGAAGTATGGGGTGGATGCTGTTGACCCATTCGATGTTTTGTGCGATTAGTCCATTGGCGAACAGTAGAGGGTGGTTTTTTCCCTGAACGACTACTAGTTCGTTTTGATCCAGGTTTTTTTGTGCAACATACCAAGGCGCTTCCCCGTGGGATTGAAGACCTCCAATACCAAGACCTTGTCGCTGACCGATGGTGTGATACATAAGCCCTTGGTGCTCACCGATGATTTCGCCTAGTTCAGTGACGATATTGCCAGGCTGTGCGGGAAGATATTGCTGAAGAAAATCCTTAAATTTACGTTCACCGATAAAGCATATACCAGTGCTGTCTTTTTTATCGTGGGTAATAAGGTTATGTTCAAGAGCAAGCCTCCGCACTTCTGGCTTCTCAAGTTCGCCTACCGGAAATAGTGTCTTCTGGATCTTGTCTTCGGATACGAGGTGAAGGAAGTAGCTTTGGTCCTTGTTGTTGTCTAGACCTTTATAAAGAAGTGACTGGCCATCTAACTCTTTCTTGCGAACATAGTGGCCCGTCGCTATATAGTCGGCACCTAGTGTGACCGCATAGTCGAGAAAGGCTTTAAACTTTATTTCTTTGTTGCACAAAATGTCTGGATTCGGAGTTCGACCCGCTTTGTATTCGGCTAAAAAGTATTCAAACACTCGATCCCAGTATTCAGCGGCGAAGCTAGCGGTGTGTAGCTTGATATTAAGTATGTCGCTGACCGCCTGTGCATCTTCAAGGTCTTGCATGGCAGTGCAGTGGTCGGTCCCATCGTCTTCATCCCAGTTTTTCATAAACAGGCCTTCGACCTGATAGCCTTGTTGCTGTAATAAGAGGGCAGATACAGATGAGTCTACACCTCCTGACATGCCGACGATAACTCTGATATTTTCTGGATTAGCCATACCGTATATAAATCTATTTTTTAAATGTGCGAAAAGAAGGGTAGATAGTGAGAATGGGGGTGTTTCCCCTAAAAAACAAGTCCATAGGCGATTTTAACTGGTAACGATACGGTATGTCAGTTGTTTTGCGTAAACACTAACCGTTATCTGGTGATTCAGAAATAAGGGAAAGAGGGTAGCGCTGATTATTTCTGAAATCATCAATACAGGTTTTAACGAGCGGGCTTCTTAGTTGTTCTTCTATCGCGGTGATTTCGCCATAGGTAAGCCAGTGAGCTGAGATGATATCAGGGTCAAGAGTATTGGTTACTTTTTCGACTGCCTGTGCTTCAAAGCAGATCCGGTAATAGGTGATCCCGTTGCTTGGCGCTTTGTAAGTATAGAGTCCGATAACCGATTTAAGCGTTATGCTCCATCCGCTCTCTTCAAGCGCTTCTCGTGTCGCAGCATCGAATATTGATTCATCTTCTTCAATGTGTCCTGCAGGCTGATTGTACACGACTTTGCCCTGACTCATTTCTTTAACCAATAAATATCGGCCGCCTTGCTCGACTATCACCGCTACGGTGGCATGAGGAGTCCAAATCAAGTGGTCTTATTCCTATCTGTATTTAACGGTTACGTTGTGATGCTTGATGCTTATGTCTGTTTTTGGGTTGAGGCTTGCGTTTGGCAGGCATCTTGATACTTTTTTCTAATGGTATATTAATTGTTGTCGTATAGTGTTCGCCGGGTTTTAGGTTGTCAATTGTCCAGTCGCCAATACTGTAACGAATCAAGCGTAGTGTGGGGTGCCCAACAGCAGCAGTCATTCGCCTAACCTGCCTGTTTCGGCCTTCAGTTATAGTCAGCGATATCCATGTGGTTTTATCGTTCTTGCGCTCTCTAATAGGGGGCACTCTTGGCCAGATAGCGGGTTCAGGGATTACTTTTGCTTTGGCTGGGGTGGTTTTTCCGTCCTTAAGTGCGACACCGTTTCTTAATTTGTTAATATCGTCAGAATCAGGAGTGCCTTCCACCTGAACCCAGTATGTTTTAGGTAGTTTGTGTTTGGGGTCGGTGATTTTATGTTGCAGTGCCCCGTTATCAGTTAGTAGTAATAGCCCTTCAGAGTCAAAGTCTAGACGCCCAGCGGCATAAACGCCTTTTGTAACTATAAAGGGGGCGAGAGTCGTTCGATTATTATCATCGGTGAACTGGGAGAGTACATTAAAAGGTTTATTTAAAAGAATCAGAAGAGCCATATGCAGCGTATTATCGATGAGGGGTTAACGGTCGGTGATCGGCGGTAACTAGTTATTAAGCTTGATTTGGGCTTGTTAGTTAACGAATAATAGGGAGTGCTTGATGCATTACAAATTCTCCCACTTCGCTCGGGGTTGCGCGATCCACTACTATGGCCATGGTAGGGTAACTACCTGTTAAGTAGTGGATATTTGCTCGCGTGTTATGAAACTCGAATTAAGCAGAGATGGCAATGCCGTTTGTTGAATCTTCGTCGCTATCTGATGCTTGATCGTCAACACTTGGCGCCGATGTAATAGGTGTCGGCTGTTGAACTTCTAACGGCGAAATACTGACTGCATGAATACCTTTGCCAGCCGCTTGCTTTTCAAAAACAACTTTCTGCCCCGCTTTAAGTGTTTTATAGCCTTCCATCTGGATTGATGAGAAGTGAGCAAAAAGGTCTTCAGTACCTCCTTCCTCAACGATAAAACCATAGCCTTTCGAATTATTGAACCACTTAACTGTACCTACAGGCATAATCGACTCCCTTGTCTGATCTTTTATTGCCGGCACTTTAATGCCTAATATTATTTTTATTGAACACCGAAATAATAATTTCGGGAAATTCTTTTACCTAAATGGACTGAGTACTGATACTTTTTACCATAATCACTTGTTAGTCAAGGGCTGAATGTTAAGAATTGGGCAATTCCAGTCAGTATTTTTTTGTAATAACACTATCAAGGAGCAGTCAGAGGGTTTATATTTCATAATTAGCCCCAAATATGAAGAAAGGAAGTGGATTTTAAGAGTTAAACCTTACTTGTGCTTTTAGTATTGTTGCTTTTTCGGTGCTACCGAGAGCGCCTATCAAAACGCAAATTCTGTAAAAATTTAAAAATTAACGTTGAGCTATGAGTACTTTTGAAAATAGTCTACTAATATTAAATCAAGACGGTGATCATCAAGATGATCGAGAGGGTGGTCTTGCAGTAGCACCAAGCAAGCCAGCCTTAAGAAGACCATCTATGTATAAGGTGGTATTGCTGAATGATGATTTCACTCCCATGGACTTTGTTGTAGAGATATTAACAACGTTTTTTGCAATGGGTGAAGAGAAGGCCACACAAGTTATGTTGGCCGTACACACACAAGGAAAAGCGGTATGTGGAGTGTTTACACGTGATATCGCCGAAACAAAGGCAGCGATGGTGAATCAGTATTCATCAGAGTGTGAACACCCATTATTATGCGAAATAGAGAAAGTGGATTGATGAGCTTGCTCGGTTTCCATGACCTTTACTTACATTTTGGTGGACTACATATCTTGAGAATAATTAGCACTACTTGGGGTGAACGATGCTAAGTAAAGACCTCGAACTGACACTCAATACAGCATTTAGAAGTGCAAGAGAGAAACGTCATGAGTTTATGACGGTAGAACATCTTCTTCTTGCACTTCTGGATAACGATGACGCAATAAAGGTATTAGGCGCTTGTGCGGCTGACTTGTCATTATTGAGAAATGAACTGGTGGAGTTTGTTGGCTCAACAACGCCACTGATTCCAACGAGTGACGACGATAGAGAGACGCAGCCGACTCTTGGCTTTCAACGAGTGCTGCAACGCGCAGTATTTCATGTTCAGTCTTCCGGTAAAAAGGAAGTAACGGGCGCTAACGTTCTGGTCGCTATATTTAGCGAGCAAGAAAGTCAGGCCGTGTATGTACTTAAGAAACAAAATGTTGCCCGAATAGATGTAGTGAATTATATCTCTCACGGAATCTCTAAGGTTCCGGGTCATCATGATCACGATCATGAGCAGCCAGGAGAGTCTGAGCATCATGAAGAGGCGACAGAAGATAGTGCAAACACTAATCCACTCGAAAATTTTTCTACTAATTTAAATGAAATGGCCAATAAGGGACGTATAGACCCTCTAATTGGTCGTGATTCTGAAGTAGAGCGTGTTGTACAGATACTGTCTCGAAGACGAAAGAATAACCCTCTGTTAGTAGGGGAGGCTGGCGTCGGTAAAACCGCGATAGCCGAAGGTTTAGCTAAGAAGATAGTTGACGGCGATGTGCCTGATATTATTGCTGATGCGCAAGTATATTCTTTAGATTTAGGGGCCTTATTGGCAGGTACTAAATATAGGGGGGATTTCGAAAAGCGCTTTAAGCAATTATTAGCGGAACTGAAAAAACAAGACCACGCGATTCTGTTTATAGATGAAATTCATACGATTATCGGTGCGGGTTCCGCGTCCGGTGGTGTGATGGATGCGGCCAATTTACTTAAGCCCTTGCTTAGCTCGGGTGAAATCCGTTGCATAGGTTCTACTACCTTCTCTGAGTTTAGAGGTATTTTTGAGAAAGATAGTGCTTTGGCTCGACGCTTTCAGAAAATTGATGTAAATGAACCGGATGTAGAAGATACTTATAAGATATTAAAGGGTCTTAAAACTCAATTTGAGACGCATCATGACCTTAAATATACAGATAAAGCACTTAGGGCAGCGTCAGAGCTTGCAGACCGCTATATAACAGACCGTCATATGCCTGATAAAGCAATTGATGTTATTGATGAGGCTGGCGCAAGTCAGCGTTTAAAGCCATCCAACAAGCGAAAGAAAGTCATTGGTGTACAAACCATTGAGGATATTGTTGCGGCTATTGCTAGGATACCACCTAAAAGTGTATCAACGACCGACAAAGACCAACTTAAAAATCTTGAAAGAGATCTTAAAATGGTGGTGTTTGGTCAAGATCCTGCGATCGAATCGTTGTCCACCGCGATTAAATTAGCTAGGGCTGGACTAAAGTCCGTTGAAAAGCCGGATGGGGCATTCTTGTTTTCTGGTCCTACGGGTGTTGGTAAAACAGAAGTCACTAGGCAGCTGTCAAAGGTGCTGGGTATTGAGCTTGTACGATTTGATATGTCTGAGTATATGGAACGTCATACTGTCTCAAGATTGATAGGTGCACCGCCTGGTTATGTTGGCTTTGACCAAGGGGGCTTGTTAACCGAAGCGGTAAACCGAAGTCCGCATTGTGTGTTGTTGCTTGACGAGATCGAAAAAGCGCACCCTGAAGTATTTAACCTGTTATTGCAGGTGATGGACCATGGAACGCTTACCGATAACAACGGAAGAAAAGCTGATTTCCGCCATGTTATTTTGGTCATGACAACTAACGCTGGTGCTGAGCTTATTAGTAGGCGTTCGATGGGCTTTAGTGAGCAAGATAACAGCACTGATGGGCTGGAAGCGATTAATAAGATGTTCACCCCTGAGTTTAGAAACAGGCTTGATGGCATTATTCAGTTCGCGCCATTAGCTAAGGCGTCGATTACCTATGTCGTTGATAAGTTCCTAACCGAACTGCAAGCGCAGCTTGATGATAAACAGGTTGTACTTCATGTTGATAGTGATGCTAAGTTATTGTTAGCTGAGCGTGGTTACGATGTGAATATGGGGGCTAGACCTATGGCTAGGTTAATACAAGACTTGATTAAAAAGCCACTTGCAGAACAAATTCTATTTGGGGAGTTATCAGAAGCAGGAGGGGATGTGTTTGTGACCGTCAGAGATGGCGAGATAGCATTTGACTTCGAAGCTGTTGCTGTCTAAGTAAGAATACAAGTAAAAAGAAAAAGGGTGCGAAAGCACCCTTTTTTAATTCTAACCGCTGCAACACGTTCAACTAAGAACTAGCGTGCTCTGTAGACGATACGCCCTTTACTAAGATCGTAAGGGGTCAATTCTACTTTCACCTTATCGCCCGTCAGAATTCGAATATAATTCTTTCTCATCTTACCGGAAATGTGAGCCGTTACGATGTGGCCGTTTTCCAGTTCTACACGAAACATGGTGTTTGGAAGGGTATCGACAATTGTCCCTTCCATTTCGATCACGTCTTCCTTCGCCATTAAGCAAAAACCTCGTTCAACAAATCTGTCAGAAGCAATGGTCAAATTGACCACGGCCTGAAAAGAGCGACATTTTGCCTGAAATAGATTCAATAGGCAAAATATTTGTTGATTAAATGGTTTATTGGCTTTCTTGGCGAACCCATTTGTTGTTTATAAGATATTCTACCGGCTTATAACGCGTTTTATATTCCATCTTGCGACAGTTTTTTACCCAGTATCCAAGATAAAGATATTCAAGTGATCGCCGCTTGCATTCGTCTATTTGCCATAAAACAGAATATACGCCGAGGCTTCGATCAGATACATCTGGGTCGAAATACGTATAGACTGAAGATAGCCCGTCATCTAGTTGGTCTACAACAGACACTCCGACCAATTCACCTTTGTACTTAAACTCTACAAAAAAAGTACTTGGGTTACTTTCAACTAGAAAAGACCGGTACTGTTCTTCACTGGGTGGGTACATGTCACCATCGGCATGACGGGCGATAATATACCGTTCATATAAGTCGTAATGTTTTTGATAAAACTCAGGCGGCGTAATTGATATTTCAAGGCCTAGGTTTTTTTTGATATTTCGTTTTTGATTTCGGCTAAGAGCAAAGTCCTTGATGGGTACCCTGAGAGGAATACAGGCGTTACAGCCACTACAGTGCGGGCGATAATAATGGTTTCCGCTCCTTCTGAACCCTAATACAGATAGTTTGGAGTAGAGTGACTGGTCTATTTTAGCTTTTGGGTCGACAAACATGGTTGTCGCCTGATTTCCCTCCAGATAGCTACAGTCGTGCTCTGGGGTCGCATAGAAAATGAGTGTTTGAAGGCTAGACACTGATAACGACTCTCTTATTACGGTGTTTAATGGTGTGAATCACCTTTAACCCATTGCCAGTCGAATTCCCATTGATGAGCAGAAGGTGTTTCGCCGATGTTTGTCTCAAGTATAGTTTGAAATTTTGAACGTTGAATAGTTTCTGCACCGAGTGTTAACAAATGAGGGTTTTCGACTTGGCAATCTATGATGTGGTAGTTCCAGGCTTTGAGTTGGTTGGCAAGATACACAAATGCAATTTTGGAAGCGTCTGTTGCCGATGAAAACATTGATTCACCAAAGAAGCATCGACCAATAGCTAGACCGTAGAGTCCTCCAACGAGCTGATTTCCACTCCATACCTCGACAGAGTGGGCGAAACCCAGGTGATGTAATTCGATATAGGCTTCGAGCATATCGTCTGTTATCCATGTTCCGGCTTCTTCGCCTCGGCTGTTTGCGCAGCATTGAATAACAGAGGGGAAGTCCCGGTCAAATGTAACTTTAAATGGTTGTTTATTGAGCTTCTTTCTGAGGCTTTTGGATATATGTAGTTTTTCCGGAAAAACCACACACCTAGGGTCTGGAGACCACCAAAGTATGGGTTGATCATCACTAAACCAAGGGAAAATGCCTTTTTTGTAGGCCGCAACAATTCGTTCAGGTGAGAGGTCTCCACCGGCTGCGAGTAAACCGTCTGGATCTGTTAGAGCTGTGGCTAGTTTAGGGAACTCCAAGGAGTCTTCAAGCCAAGGGATTTGGGACATAACTATTCAATAGGGTATGTAACTGTTTTCTGGGGAGGATGTAGGTGGGGTTTTAGCCCGACCTACATTGAGTTTTCAAAATATTTCTTTTGTAAGAGTGTTAAACCTTACTCTGAATCTAGAAACTTCTCAGCATCAAGCGCAGCCATACAGCCAAAGCCGGCAGATGTAATCGCCTGGCGGTAAACTTGGTCAGTTACATCGCCCGCAGCGAATACTCCAGGAACACTCGTCGCGGTTACATTGCCATCCAGTCCGGTCTTGATGGTCAGGTAGCCATTGTTCATATCTAACTGGCCTTCAAAAAGGTCGGTATTAGGCTTGTGGCCGATCGCAATAAATACGCCTGCCAAGTCAACGTCTTCAGTTTTACCGCTTTCATTGCGCTTAATTCGAATACCTGTAACCCCAGTACCATCACCTAACACTTCATCAAGTGTGGAATTCCACTCAATATTGACGTTCCCATTCTTTTCTTTTTCAAATAACTTATCTTGTAAAATCTTTTCAGAGCGGAGTTTATCTCGTCTATGAACCAACGTGACTTCACTTGCAATGTTAGATAAGTAAAGCGCCTCTTCGACAGCTGTGTTACCGCCTCCGATGACAGCCACTTTTTTGTTTTTGTAGAAGAATCCGTCGCAGGTTGCGCAGGCGCTAACACCTTGCCCTTGGAATTTTTCCTCTGATTCAAGGCCCAGATATTGTGCCGATGCACCTGTTGCAATAATCAATGCATCGCAGGTATAGGTACCCGAATCTCCTTTAAGGGTGAAAGGGCGAGAAGATAGATCTGCTTCATTGATGTGATCAAAAATTACTTCAGTATCAAATCGTTCTGCGTGCTCTTGCATACGTTGCATTAGCTCAGGGCCTTGAACGCCTTGAGCATCTCCAGGCCAGTTATCAACATCTGTGGTCTGTGTGAGCTGTCCACCTGCCTGAATCCCGGTGATAATAACGGGCTCAAGATTGGCTCGAGCAGCGTAAACGGCTGCGGTATAACCGGCTGGGCCGGACCCTAGAATTAATGTCTTACAATGTTTAACTGCACTCATGGGACTCTATCTTCTCCAAATAATGTTGATCTAGCAGATGATGCGATAATAATCGTTTTTGCACTAAGATCATAGATGGGTTCAATATTAGAAAATATCAACGGCTTGAATAATTTTATTTGAAGTGGATTGATTAATCCCACTGCCGCTGGCGCCTAATCGATGTTCAACCACGCTGGGCAGTACCGCTTGAATGTCGTCAGGCAATACACTATTTCTACCCTCTACCAATGCCCAGGCTTTAGCCGCTTTAAGCAACGCTAATCCACCTCTTGGGGATAAACCGTGACCATAAGGAGCGTTTTCTCGGGTGTATAAAATTATACGTTGTATATAGCCAATTAATGGTTCAGTTGCAGTAATGTTATCCACTTGTTGTTGCAGGGATAATAGGGTGTCATAGGGCAGAGTTGCGCTTAGTTCTTTAATAATATCTCTTCTATCAACCCCTAGTAGAAGCTCTTTTTCAGATTGTGGTGCGGGGTACCCTAAGCTGACTCTCATCAAAAAACGATCAAGTTGAGATTCTGGCAACGGATAGGTACCAGATTGCTCTAAAGGGTTTTGGGTGGCTATCACAAAGAATGGTGATGGCAGAGGCCTAGTTACGCCTTCAATTGTCACTTGGCGCTCCTCCATCGCTTCAAGCAGTGCACTTTGTGCTTTGGGTGTCGCTCTATTTATTTCATCTGCTAAGACAAGTTGCGAAAACACAGGGCCAGGGTGGAATATAAACTCGGCTTTGTTCTTATCAAATATATTAATGCCCAATAAGTCT
The DNA here is from genome assembly GCA_913060665.1 of uncultured Oleiphilaceae bacterium. GTDB lineage: Bacteria > Pseudomonadota > Gammaproteobacteria > Pseudomonadales > Oleiphilaceae > Alkalimarinus. The sequence continues at coordinate 68,196 of CAJXUY010000003.1, read as the reverse complement.
GAAGGTAGTAGGTCACTGGTAAACTGTATGCGGTTGTAGCTCAGGCCAAGACAATTAGCGAGTGCGTGAGATAGCGTTGTTTTACCCAGCCCCGGAATATCTTCAATGAGCAGGTGACCCCTTGCCAATAGGCAAGTCAGTGAGAGTTTGACCTGATGCTCCTTCCCCAGTAATACAGTGTTTAACGTGTTAATCGTTTGCTTTAAGGGGGAAGACATAATCACCTTTTTATTGAATTTAGTATAAGTACTCATTAAATCTCGCCCTAAATGACTCTAATCTATGAATCGTTGCGTGATAAGGTCATATACGTCGATTCTTGGGTCCCGATGTTTGGTCTTTGATGCATCAGCGCAGGCGATAGTCAACGATTCTTGTTTTAAAATCTCTTTTACTAGTTGTAGGTAAAGGTGATCCACTTTTTCAAGTATTAGAAGCCAGTCTAGGGCTTAATCTAGCCAGATCAGCAAAATAACATGCTGGTGAGTCCTTTACGGTGTTAGGGTTGTTTATTTTGCTTCTTTTCAGCTTTTGATGGGTGGAGAACGCTATGAATTACGGATTCTCCCTCAAAATACACCGTAAAGTCAGCATATTTCCACTGATATATGGCGGGTTTTCCTGTGGGACCGCTAACCGTATTAGGGTTCCCAAAGTAAGACTTGACTGTTTCCATAGACATACCGACTTTTGGGCGGTTTATGTTTTTGTTTTCTTCTGCTTGTTCAGATAAACCGATTTTAATCGTTTCTGAATAACTTAGGCTAGAAAACAAACATGCCGTTATTAGGCCTGATACAAGTAGAATTGATGTTTTACGCATGAAGCACCTGCTAATAATGATGACGTGGAAATTGAATAAGGCTATCGAATACCGATAACTTTTCTGTCACGACTTTGTTTACGAATAATGTGTCGGGCGATCAACTGTTGATTAAAGCTATCGAGTTCATAAAATTGAATGTGAGAGGTGTAATCATTGTCATTTTGATCTGAGCTAACCACTTGTCCTTTCAGTACCAGGCTGGTAAACGAAGGCAGAAGTACGAATTGAATGGCTACAGGAGTGTTGTTTGGTAATTGCTGGCTCAGATTAATTGATACACCGCCTTCGCTAAGGTTAATTTCGCTTAAGCGTGTTTCATCGATAGAGCGATTGTTAAGCGCAACACCTCGTGCAAGAGCGTCAAGCTTTGAATTTAATGATTTTAAATATAAGCCAAGGCTTTTGTCTTTATCGCTTATTTGACGAAGTAGGTGTTTCGACTCTACATCAAGTTGGTGAAATTCCCGAAGTACAGAGAAAGTAGGTGTTAGTTCAAATTGCGACTCAGGGTCGGCGTGGATATCGTCTAGTATTTTAATATCCACGAGAGCTTTATCACTTACTCGATAAAACTGACGGCGTTCAATGGCTGCTTGATTTGACATAACGCTTAGTACCAAAATCTGCTTGATTTATGGGTTCGAATATTAGCACTCATAATAGAGACACGTTTAACGATTTTCTTATTACTAAAGTTTAACACTTATTTTTAAAAGTAAAGGTCTATTGTTTTGAATTTATGTATGTTCTAATTTCGCCATGTTTAGACCTTATCCTATATTTATCGGCTTACGCTATACAGCCGCAAAGCGCAGTAACCACTTTATCTCCTTTATATCGCTGACTTCAATGATCGGTTTGACGTTGGGGGTGGCGGTGCTAATTACGGTTATGTCTGTCATGAACGGATTTGACCGTGAACTTAAAGAACGCATCCTAGGCATGGTGCCCCATGCAGTCATTAAGCACTATGGCAATATGGAGGATTGGCAATCCATTGATGCGCTTGCGACTAAAAGGCCCGATATCATTGCTGCAGCGCCCTTTATAAAGGCTCAAGGGATGGTAACTCATGGCAGTGGGGTTCGCGGTGTTTTGATGAACGGCATATTGCCTGATGAGGAGGATGAGGTTTCGATCATCTCTGATCATATGGTGGCAGGTTCGATTCATGACTTAAAAGCAGGTGAGTTTGGCATTGTTATTGGCAATCTACTTGCCAGTTATCTACGAGTAGACGTAGGCGATAAAATCACCATCGTATTGCCCGAAGCATCTATTACACCTGCCGGAGTGTTCCCTAGACTCAAACGCTTTAAGGTTAAGGGTATTTTTAAAGTAGGCGCAGACTTAGATAGCACCTTAACGCTGGTGCATATCAATGATGCGGCAAAAGTACTGAGACTTACTAACGAAGTCCACGGCATCCGCCTTAAAATGATTGATCTGTTCAAAGCGCCGATGATCGCCAATGAAATTGCTAAAGATCTACCTGCGGGTTATTTTAGTAGCGACTGGACCAGGACTCATGGAAATTTATTTCAGGCCATAAAGATGGAAAAGACGATGATTGGTCTGTTGTTAATGATGATTGTTGCGGTTGCGGCATTTAATATTGTTTCAACCTTAGTGATGGTTGTCACCGATAAGAAGTCGGACATTGCGATCCTGAGAACCATGGGGGCCAGCCCTAGCGCAATTATGGCCATATTTATCATGCAGGGTACCTTTATTGGTTTGATTGGTAACTTGCTTGGTACGGCAGCGGGAATACTTCTTTCATTAAATGTAAGCTCCATTATCAAGTGGATCGAAACAGTTGCAGGTCACCAATTCTTAAATGCTGATGTCTATTTCATTAGTTACCTCCCATCACAACTGCTTTGGAGTGATGTTTTTATGGTATGTGGGGCAGGCTTTATGATGAGCGTTCTAGCGACTATCTATCCAGCATGGCGGGCATCAAAGGTTGACCCTGCGGAGGCCTTGAGATATGAGTAATCAGATAATTCGGGCTGAGAAGTTATCAAAGTCCTATAAAGAAGGGAAAGGCAAGCTTTCGATATTTGACTCGGTAGATTTTGTCTTAGAAGAGGGTGAGTCGGTCGCTATCTTAGGTAGCTCCGGTTCAGGTAAAACAACCTTGTTAAACCTTCTTGGAGGGTTGGATAAGCCTAATGGTGGTTGCGTTTGGGTAAATGGTCATGATGTGCATGCGCTCACTGAGCGTAAAAAAGGCCGTATCCGCAATGAATATCTCGGGTTTGTTTATCAGTTTCATCACTTGCTACCAGAATTTACAGCGCTCGAAAATGTGTGTATGCCGCTGCTGATTGGTAAAATACCAAAAGATTCAGCGATTAAAAAGTCAAAAGAACTACTTGATAGAGTGGGCTTATCTGAACGTGTTGGCCATAAGCCCTCAGAATTGTCAGGTGGCGAACGTCAGCGTGTTGCAATAGCCAGAGCACTGGTCAATGACCCAAAGTGCGTACTGATGGATGAGCCTACTGGGAATCTTGATGAAGGAACAGCTGATAATGTGCAGCAGCTCATCATGGAGTTAAAAGACCAGCTCAAGACGAGCTTTGTGGTAGTGACCCATGACTTGGCATTAGCGAAGAAGATGGACAGGGTCATGCACTTAGAAGATAAATCCCTAAAAGATATCACAGCCGTCAACTGCTAATTATGCATCACTAGTAGCCGTGATGAAGCGAAGCAGAGTCAGGGGGTGGGCAATAAATTAACCCTTACTCGCCCTTCGTTTCAACTGCCGTTCACGCCAGTTCTTTCTAACCGATTTTTTCCAGAAAAACTGCACCATTGTGTAGCAGATAATCGAAAATACAATGCCGCAGACGGCGGAGCCGAAATAGAGTGGTAGCCCTACTTCAATAACCCGTTCACCGAGCCAGGCCCAGCTTAGTTCGAATTTATCTCCGATCAGTGGTCTGTTTAAAATAGATGCGCCTACCCAGTAGTTAAAATAGAACATAGGGGGTATGGTGAGAGGATTGCTGATCCAGACCAGTGCGACTGATATGGGAAGGTTACAGTTAAGCCAAATAGCGAATACAGCAGCGACGACCATTTGAAACGGGATAGGAATAAAGCACCAGAAAATACCGACCAAAAATGCTTTAGAAACCGCATGTCGATTAATATGCCAAAGGTTAGGCTCGTGAAGAACATCGCCTAAAAAGTGAAGAGCTTTAATCTCTTTTATCTTTTGAGGGTCAGGGAAAAAACGTTTAAGAAGTTTCTTTGGCATATAAAATAACGCGCATTGTTAAGTTGGTTGCTCTAATTCTAGAGTTACCGATCTAGATTGGCTATTGATTTAAGTTAAAATTTAATAATTATTATCACTATTTCTTCAGAGACTACCAATATGCGCTCATGGATGATCGCTTATGTGGCAGGTATTGTTACCTTCCACTTGTGGGGGACGTTGTTGCCCGCAACATTCAGTATTTTAATAGTATTCCTATCGTTGGCTATTTTTCTTCAGAGCCGTATCAGATGGCTTGCCTTTTTTCTCCTTTCGCTTGTTTGGGCAAGTACTTATTCCGAGATGAATAAACGTAAATCGCTTGATACGATATATGAGAGTGTCAATTTACATGCGACAGGTTATGTATGCTCTATACCAAAACAGGGTCAGTCTGTTATAAGTTTTGAGTTATGCGACTCGTCCATTCGTTACCCCCACAAAGCAACTCTGCTGGCTGATGGTTTACACCTAAAGTTATCGTGGTATACCGACAAGCCAAAACTGTTAGTGGGCGATCAGGCATTTGTTGTTCGGTTAAAAAGGCCTCATGGCATGGTCAATCCGCATGGTTTTATTTATGAAAAGTGGTTATTTAGAAAGGGTATTAACGCGGTTGGCTATGTAAAGCAGTCGTCAATTGAACCGGCTACCGCAACCGAGTTTCAAATCATAGGTTCTAAATGTGGTGATTTTGAAATTAGGTGCCAAGTCGCTACATTTCGTATCGATATTAATAACTATCTAAGCTCGCTGTCAGGAACTTTACCTCATATACCGTTGATCAAGGCGCTTTCCCTGGGTTACCGCGGAGACATAGATCCTAACTCATGGGCATTATTCAAAAATACTGGCACGCAACACTTGGTTGCTATTTCTGGTCTTCATATTGGGTTGGTTTTCGGTATGTCTCTGGGCGTTTTTTCAGTGTTGTGGCGTTTACTCAGAAGCGTGATGCCTTCTTTTTGGGTGGGTAAGCTTGTATCACACCAGTATTATATTAGTGTCGTGCTGGGGTTATTGTGCGCGCTTTGCTATTCGGCTATGGCTGGCTTTTTAGTGTCAACCCAACGAGCGTTGGTGATGTTAATTGTCTACTATGCTTGCGGATTATCACGGCAGAATATTACAGCCAGTAGCCGATTGCTTATAGCTGCGTTGGTTGTGTTGCTGGTTGACCCCAATGCGGTACTAGACTACGGGTTTTGGTTGTCATTTTTGGCCGTTTGGACGTTGTTTTTCGTAACGGTTCGTCACGTTAAGCAGTCTGAAACCAAATTGTCTAAGTGGTTCAGCGTTACGGCTAACATGCAGTGGGTGATATTTGTAGGGCTGTTGCCCGTACTATTAACGAGTGGGATTGGCGTTAGTTACACCTCATTGATCACTAATTTTATAGCGATACCATTAGTCGGGATGATTATTGTGCCGTTAATCCTCAGTGGATTAATCATTTTGCCTATTTCGTCGCCTGTTGCTGACTACTTAATGATGTTGGCGGACCACGCTCTTGATCTGCTGTTTCTATTTCTCGAGATCTTTAACGCCTTCACAGCGCTAAGTATTAATATCAATTCAATGCTTATCATTGCTTCGCTCTCGATATTAGTTGTGGTTATCATTATCGCCCCGGTTTGGCGCTCGGCAAAAATAGGGTTAGTGATGACTATCGTTTTGTTGTTGTGGTTTAGGCCTTCAGTTGATTTAACGACGGAAACAGAAATCGCTATCCTAGATGTTGGTCAAGGTTTGTCTGTGGTCGCGACAAAAGGCAGTAATGCTATTGTATATGACGTGGGGCCGGCTTACCGTAAAGGTAGCGCTGCTCAGCGATCGCTAGTGCCTTACCTAAAAGCCAAAGGAATAACACATATTGAGTTGTTGGTGGTCAGTCATGGTGATGATGACCATTCTGGCGGCTTGGCTGATGTAGAGCATGAATTCTCAGTCGGTCGTTTAATTACGGGTCAGCCGGAGCGGTTGGAATCCATGAACCCAATATATTTGTGTGAAAATGATCTAACGATTGATCAGGGTTGGTATCTTGCTTCATTTTATTACCCTCCCTCATTTTCAGATAGGCGTTTATCAGCTAACAATCATTCATGTGTCGTAAAGCTGAGTTTTAACAATCGAAGTGTATTACTCATGGGGGACGTCGAGAAATATGCGGAGCGGTTGCTGGTGAGCCTGTACCGTGATGAACTTAAAGCCGATATCTTGGTGGCTGGGCATCATGGTAGTAAAAATGCGACTAGTACTGCACTGTTGGCGCAGGTTCAGCCGGAGCAAGTGGTTTTTTCAGCTGGCTATAAGAGTCGATTTGGTCATCCTCACCCTGATGCAATTGAGCGTGCATCCCGATTTGGTGCAGAAATCCTGAGTACTGCAAAAGGAGGTGCGATCATAATTCAAGAAATGGAAAATGATAAGTGGATGACGACGCCATACCGAAAACAAATAGACGCCTTTTGGTTGTTTTAAAAATTGGATTCAGAGTGTTAAATAAGCTACTGTTAACAATTAACTTTATGGTAAAGTACTGCCAAATTTATTTTTAGGGAGATAGTGTGTGTTTGAGTTGTTAAGGCCTGGTGGCGCCATCATGATCCCCATTTTGCTGTGCTCTGTATTAGCGCTGGCAATAATTCTTGAGCGTTTTTGGACACTTAGAATTGGTAAAGTCGCACCAAAACAGGTGGCAACCGAGTTGTGGGGCTGGATTAAAAATAAAGAATTAAACTCTAAAAAAATGAAGGCGTTAAAAGAGTCAAACCCTCTTGGACGTATACTGGCGGCCGGTTTGAGTAATGCCAAGCATGGTCGAGATATCATGAAAGAGAGCATTGAAGAAGAAGCAAGTCATGTGGTCCATGAACTTGAACGATTCCTTACCGCACTCGGAACGATTGCGGCTGTTACGCCTTTATTAGGGCTTCTAGGTACTGTAATCGGGATGATCAAGGTTTTTGCTCAGTTGCAGTTAGAAGGCACCGGTAATGCAGCTGCGCTTGCAGGTGGTATTTCAGAAGCGCTTATAACAACGGCCGCAGGCTTGGCAGTGGCCATTCCAGCACTTATTTTTCATCGCTACTTCATACGAAGAGTTGAAGAGATCGTGATCAGCATGGAACAAGAAGCCGTTAAGCTTGTTGAAGTGGTTCATGGCGACCGTGAAATCAATTCAAATGAGGTCTGATCGTCGTGAAATTTAAACGTCAGGTCGATGAAGAAATATCGGTAAACCTAACACCGTTGATAGATGTGGTTTTCTTGCTATTGATATTTTTCATGGTATCAACCACGTTCACCAAAGAAAGCCACCTCGAGATTGATCTTCCAGAAGCCGCAGGTGAAAAGAGTACCAGTGAAGCTAAAGAAATCGAATTGGTGATCAGTCACAAGGGTGAGTTCTCAATTAATGAGCGTCCTTTGGTTAATAACAAAGAAGACACGATTAAGAAGGCGGTTATGAAGGTATCCGGTGGCGATAAGAAATTACCGTTTATCATTACTGCGGATGCTAAAACACCCCATGAGTATGTTGTAAGAGCAATGGATGTTGCGGGTAAACTTGGCTTTGTGCACTTAAGTATTACCACTCAGCGGTCTAGCTCGCCAGATTAGTAGCGTTCCCGCGAGGGTATACTATAGCCCTGCACATTTAATAAACAGTCGCGTGTTGTAAAACCGCTAAAGTTTTAGAGCCGTTAAATATGTCAAGCCAAGAAATAACAAAGTCAATTAACGCTATGTCTGACAATACTTCAAATTGGCAGGTTTATAAGCGTCTTCTGGTATACCTAAAACCGCTAAAGGGTATTTTCATTTTAAGTCTTATTGGTAATGCCATTTATGCGGCTGCCAGTGCGTTGATGCCTAAATCTCTTGACTATGTCGTAACTGCGGTTGAAAACCCTTCGGATCAAGATCGATTATTCGTACCTGCGCTTATCGTCGGTATTTTTGCGTTGCGGGGCGTTGGTACGTTTTTGGGTGGTTATTATATTGCAAAAGTCGGCCGTCAAATTGTACATACATTGAGAACCGAAATATTCAACAATATCCTAACGCTTCCTAATCGCTTCTTTGACGGAAGTTCATCTGGTCACTTGGTTTCAAAAATAACATTTAACGTAGAGCAGGTAACGGGCGCCGCAACAAATGCCGTTACTATTACGGTTCGCGAAGGCTTAACTGTCCTGGGGTTGCTAGGGGTCATGCTATATGAAAACTGGAAGCTAACCCTTATCTTTATAGCTATCGGGCCCGTTATTGGCTTGGTAATTGGTGTTGTTAGTAAACGCTTTAGGAAACTTAGTCAGCGAATTATGAACTCTATGGGCGATGTGACCCATGTTTCATCGGAAGTGGTGAGTGGTTACAGAGTCGTACGTATTTTTGGTGGTGAAACCTACGAGCGCGAGCGATTCGAAAAGGCTAGTCAGTATAACCTGGTTCAAAGTCTAAAAATGGAACTGACAAAGGCGCTTAGTACGCCCGTCGTGCAGTTACTTGTATCGTTTTCTATCGCTATTTTGGTCTGGTTGGCATTGGCACCAGAAGTAAGAGGCAATATGACGGCTGGCGGCTTCGTCGCATTTATAGCCGCAGCGACCACAATGGCAAAGCCTATACGGCAGCTAACGAGTGTTAACGCAACGATCCAAAGCGGTGTGACTGCAGCAAAGGATTTATTTGCCATTATTGATGAAGACACCGAGGTCGACAGTGGGCAAGTTATTGCAACGCGTGTAAAAGGCGATATTGCATTCAATGACGTTAGCTTTAGTTATGGTGACGGCTCACCCGAAGTGTTAAAAAATATCACCTTGCGAGCGAAAGAGGGTGAAACTATTGCTCTAGTAGGGCCGTCTGGTAGTGGTAAGTCTACATTAGCGAATTTACTTCCCCGATTCTATGAACCGACCAACGGGAGTATCATCGTCGATGGTGTTGATATTAATGATTACCAGCTGGCGTCGTTACGTAATCAGATTGCGTTGGTTACTCAGAATGTAACACTATTTAATGATACGATCGCCAACAATATAGCCTATGGTGCTCTGTCGGGTACCAGTGAAGCGCTAATAATCGAAGCGGCACGAAAAGCTCACGCCTTAGAGTTTATTGAGGAAATGCCAGACGGTATACATACACTAATAGGTGACAACGGCGTTTTATTATCTGGCGGACAAAGGCAACGTTTGGCTATAGCGCGAGCATTGCTAAAAGATGCGCCGATATTAATATTGGATGAAGCCACCTCTGCGCTAGATACTCATTCAGAAAGGCTTATACAGGCAGCATTAGAAACGGTAATGAAAGGCCGTACCACGCTAGTCATCGCCCACCGGTTATCCACTATCGAAGGGGCGAATACTATTGGTGTTATCGAAAATGGTCACTTAGTCGAGCTGGGTTCCCATGACGAACTATTGGAGCGAGACGGGCTGTATGCGCAGCTTCATAATTTACAGTTTAGTGAATAGGTCATGTCTCAATTATCTGAAGTCGTCACCAGTGCATGGTATCAAGGTAAAAGATGGATCTGGTGGCTATTGCCATTAACGCTTCTATTCTGGCTTATTAGCCGTATTAGGCGGTTTTGCTATCAACAAGGGTGGGCTAAAAGCGTACGCGTAAATGCCTCTGTTATTATTGTAGGAAATATCTCGGTTGGGGGAACGGGTAAGTCCCCACTGACCGGGTATTTGGTGTCAGAACTCAAGCGTCGAGGTTATCGCCCCGGAATAGTCAGCCGGGGGTATGGCGGACAAAGTGATTCTTATCCCTTAATCGTAGATGAGCGTTCATCTGCTGAAATGGTTGGCGATGAGCCGCTAATGCTATATCAAATGTCCCATTGCCCTGTGGCGGTAGACCCAGTCCGTTCTCGGGCTGCATCTACGCTTTGTGAAAATTTTGATTGTAATGTGGTGATATGTGACGATGGGTTGCAACACTACGCCCTAGCAAGGGACATCGAGATCTGTGTGATTGATGGCAAGCGCGGCCTTGGCAACGGTTTTTTATTACCTGCAGGCCCATTAAGAGAGTCTTCTAAGCGGTTGTCTGGTGTCGACTTTGTAATAATTAACGGAGGGAAAGAGGTATTAGACCAATCTGTTGCACAAAAAACCCCTTCGTTGTTCGAAATGATGTTAACGCCTCAAGCGTTGGTTAATGTCTTTGATGGTCGTAAATGGCCTGTCGGCGAGTTGCGCGGGGTTGCGGTTCATGCTGTTGCGGGGATTGGTAACCCAGATCGCTTTTTCTTAGCGTTGCGGACTTTAGGGGCTGATGTTACGCCTCATGCCTTTCCCGATCATTATGATTTTAGTCGAAGTGATGTGACATTTGAAAGCAGAGATGCAGTTGAAAACAGTATGCCGGTGGTGATGACTCACAAAGACGCGGTTAAATGTTTAGCGCTTTTCAGCGAATCAAAGCCTGATAATTTATGGTATATGCCGGTGAGCGCAGAAATAGACGATCAGTTTATTGATAAACTTTGTAAGCAGTTGCCTGCTTTAGCGCAGTAGTTGTTTTGGAAATTATACGTTGGAGAAATAATGGATAAGAAATTATTAGCGATTCTTGCGTGCCCTTTGTGTAAAGGAGAGGTTCACTATGATAGAGAGAAACAAGAGTTAGTTTGTCGTGCAGATGGAGTCGCTTATCCGATAAGAGATGGAATACCGGTTATGCTTGAGGCAGAAGCAAGAACATTAACCACTGATGAGAAATTGGGTAACTAACCAACACTTAAACCTTTACACTAGGGACTAATATGTCATTTTCAGTTGTTATTCCTGCTCGTTATGCGTCTAGTCGACTACCGGGTAAACCGCTGCTCGATATAGCGGGTAAACCAATGATTCAGCATGTTTACGAACAGGCATGTTTGTCAGAAGCTCAGGAAGTCATCATTGCGACCGATGATGACAGGATCAAGGGCGTTTGCGAGGACTTTGGTGCTAAGGTAGTGATGACATCGCCTGACCACCCATCGGGTACAGACCGGCTAGAAGAAGTTGTGTCTCAGCTGGGGTACTATCTTGATGATATCGTCGTTAATGTTCAGGGTGATGAGCCTTTAATTCCGCCGCGCATAATCAATCAGGTCGCGCACAACCTCGCGGCTGAGCAAGGCGCCAGTATAGCGACCCTTTGTGAAGACATTAATGATATCGAAAGTGTCGTTAACCCCAATGTTGTGAAGGTGGTCTTCGATGAGCGAGGGCTCGCGTGTTACTTTAGTCGCGCACCTATTCCATGGACAAGAGATCATTTCGGTAATTTATCAGATATTCGTGATCAAGGCATGCCAAAAGGTGTCAATTACTATCGCCATATTGGAATATATGCGTACCGTGTTAAATTTTTAAAAGCTTACGTAAAGTGGGACCCGTGTCCGCTTGAGATGGCAGAGTGTCTCGAGCAGTTACGAGCGCTTTGGAATGGTGAAAATATACATGTCTCAATCGCTGATGAGCAACCACCTGCCGGTGTAGATACGCAAGCAGATCTTGATCGGGTGAGATATATTATTCAGCAGCGTGAGGCAAAAGGTTAATTAACCGATGGTAAAAGTGTTATTTGTTTGTTTGGGTAATATATGTCGCTCACCGACTGCCCATGGAGTATTTGATGCACTTGTTAAGCGTGAAGGGTTAGCAGGTAAGGTAATGGTAGACTCTGCGGGCACCGCTGCTTGGCATGTTGGTAAGGCACCTGACAATCGGTCTCAATTAGCCGCAAAGCATCGAGGTGTCGATCTCTCGTATATTGCTGCAAGGCAAGTTGAAGTCCGCGACCTTGATACGTTTGACTACATACTGGCAATGGATAAGTCTAACTTTGAAAACTTGATTGAGCTGTCCGAGTCGACTAACCGCAATAAAATTAAACTGTTTTTAGCGTACTCAGAACATTTCACTGCAACCGAGGTGCCTGATCCTTATTATGGTGGGGCTAAAGGGTTTGATACAGTGCTGGACTTGGTTGAAGATGCTTGTGATGGGCTGCTTGAAGATATTAGATTAAATCATGCGGTATGAAAAAAACATAGATCTAACCTCTCTCAATACTATGAACATTCGGTCAATAGCAGAGCATTATTGTCAGGTATGTGACGTTAATCAGTTGGTCGAGGTTATAAAATTTTCCAGAAAAAATCATTTAGACCTTCATGTGTTAGGGGGTGGAAGTAATGTAATACTACCGCCTACTATTGATGGCTTCGTGGTTCATATCGCCATACCTGGCTGCGAAATGGTAACTGTAACTGATTCCATGGCAGACTTTGTCGTAGGGGCTGGAGAGAATTGGCATGAATTTGTTCAGTTTACTTTAAATCAGGGCTATTCAGGGTTAGAAAATTTGTCTCTGATACCGGGGACGGTGGGTGCAGCGCCGGTTCAGAATATTGGTGCTTATGGGGTCGAGATTAAAGATTTGTTAACTGAAGTATCGGTTATTGATGTAACGTCTGATGATTTAACGCCATTTATCCTTAAGAATAATCAGCTGGAATTTGAATACCGAAATAGCCTTTTTAAGAAGAATGCTCGACGATATATTATTACCTCTGTGAAGGTTAGGCTTAATAAACACTCGCCACTCAAAACCGGCTATGGTGATATCGCAGGTAGGCTAGGTGAGAGTGAGATGACGGCCTTAAGTGTTAGTCATGCAGTCATTGAAGCTAGAAAAAGTAAATTGCCAGATGTGTCTGAAACGCCTAATGCTGGGAGTTTTTTTAAAAACCCGATTGTAAATCGTGAAAAGCTGCTCGCTTTACAGGCGGAATTCCCAAATGTTATCAGCTATAAGGTTGATGAGGATACATACAAGCTGGCCGCTGGCTGGCTTATTCAGGAAGCGGGGTGGAAAGGGTATCGTGATGAAAGGGTTGGTGTGCATGACAAGCAGGCCTTGGTGCTAGTCAACCATAATCAGGGGCGGTCTGAAGATATTCTTGGCTTAGCCGAGCAGGTAAAAGTATCGATATTAGATAAGTATGGAGTTGCGTTAGAGGTTGAGCCGGTAGTGCTCTGATTAAAAGGTCTCTTTGTTCTAACTGAGCTGAAGGCAAAGAAACTTATTGTAGGTATAAAAAAAACCCCAACTAAGTGTCAGGGTTTTTTTCAACTTAATGTGCTAATGCAAAATTAAGCTTTTTTGTTACGACGAGCCATACCTGCACCTAATAGACCAAGGCCTAAAAGAGCAACACTGCTTGGCTCTGGAACTTTACCAACGATGATATCGTCGATTCCCCAGCCGTCATTGTCAGCCCAAGATCCATCTGCAAGCAAGTTGTTGAAAACAACTTGTGCATAGGTAACGCCTGGGTCAAAGTGTGCAGTCACGTATTGTAGGTTACCGTTAGCAGCATTACCTAAAAGGCTTACAGACTCAGTAGAACCGTCATCAAATTCGATATTAAGAAATGCTTCCACATCGCCTACATCGCTCATGTAAAAGCCGATATCGCTGAAGGAAGAAACTGGGTCAAGTGCTAACTCCCAAACAACTTTTGTAGAGTCATTACTGTCTAGGAAGTTAGCTCCACCAGCTGTAGTGTTTTTACGGCCAGTGAAAATAACAGTGTTTTCATCTGCAAGTGCAAGAGTTTCACCAAACGAACCTGGTACAGGCGTCGCTACAGAAGTGAATGATCCAACAAGTGTGTTAATGGTAGCGCCGCTGTTGTCAGCACCGCCCACTACTGTTGTATAGCCGTTTTCAAATGTTTCTTTTGTTGCTGTAACGAAAGAGCTCTCGTACATAGAGCCGTATGCAAGTACTTCCGCGTCGGTCCCTGTTACAACGTTAGTGATAACGGCAGCGTTTGTAGCAGCTGAAGCAGCGGTGATTGCAGCAGCAAGAACTAATCTTTTCATGGCCTTAAATCCTTTTTAATTATGGTGTTGATATAGTTAGTAAACATTTTATTAAAAGCATAATTTGGGCCAAGTAGTTAATATCTATATATAACAGTGGGATACATCTATTTTAATGGGTGTGCTATTTGTTGATTGTAAAGTTTATCGACGCTTTACATTGAAGTATTACGTTTCCAAAGGGAAGGTAAGGGGTGTTATTAGTGACCCCTTGTTGAAGAGTTATAACCTTGAGTCTATTAGGCTCTTATCGAGTATCGATTTTACGTCGAAAAGAACCGAATCTTTCTTTCCTAGTGCTTTGATGGCGCCAGTTCCCATTGCTTTAAATTCATCATGTGAAACGGCAAGAATTATCGCATCGTAGGTGTTTTCTTCAGGTTTTTTAATTAGGTTGTAGCCGTACTCCTTCTTTACTTGCTCTTTGTTTGCCCAAGGGTCAAATATATCAACATTTGCATGATAGGTATTGAGCTCTTCGACTATGTCGATAACTCTTGTATTGCGAATATCAGGGCAATTCTCTTTAAAGGTAAGGCCTAGAATCAATATTTTAGCGTCTACTACGTGAATTTTTCGTTTCATCATTAGCTTAACGACGGAGCTAGCGATATGGGCGCCCATCTGGTCGTTGATACGCCTGCCTGACAAGATTACTTCAGGGTGATAGCCAATGGCCTGAGCTTTATGGGTTAAATAATACGGGTCGACACCGATGCAATGGCCCCCTACTAACCCCGGGCGGAATGGGAGGAAGTTCCATTTTGTTCCAGCTGCTTCTAGCACTTCCAGTGTGTCGATGCCTAGCTTATTAAATATAAGGGATAGTTCGTTCACTAGCGCAATGTTTACGTCACGTTGAGTGTTTTCAATTACTTTAGCGGCCTCTGCGACTCTAATGCTGCTGGCTAGGTGTGTGCCGGCAGTGATGACTGACCGATAAAGTTTGTCAACAAATTCGGCGGTCTCTGGTGTTGAGCCAGAGGTTACCTTTAAAATAGTGGTGACTCTATGCTCTTTGTCGCCAGGGTTAATACGTTCTGGGCTGTACCCGGCAAAAAAGTCGACGTTATACTTAAGGCCTGATGTTGCTTCTAGTACTGGGATGCACTCTTCTTCAGTTGCGCCTGGGTAGACCGTAGATTCATATATTACAGTGTCACCTTTTTTCAGAACTGCCCCAATGGTTTTACTTGAGCTTATCAGGGGGGTTAGGTCCGGGGTTTTGAATTCATCGATGGGGGTTGGGACGGTCACAATAAATACGTTGCAATCTCTAATGTCATCTGCGGAGCTAGTGAATTGAAGTTGAGTGGCTGTTTCCAGTAGTTCTGGTTCTACTTCAAGAGTCGAGTCAACGCCGCTTTGTAGTTCTTTTATCCGTGGTTGGTTGATATCAAAACCAATAGTTTTGTATTTTTTTCCAAACTCAACTGCAAGCGGAAGACCTACATAACCAAGGCCGACTAAGCATATTTTTATGCTGTTAAGATCCTTCATGAAGTGTTAGCTCCTATGTTAAAACTACTGGACTAGATAAAGCTACTAGCCATAAACTAAAAAAGGCGGCAATTATAACCGAGGATAAATGAAAACCGTAACTTAAAAGCAAAAAATAGTGGTTAAAACACTATTAATGTTAATAATTATGTGAAATTGTAAAAAATTGAAAACAATTGCCAATTACAAATTGCATTATTAGAGCAGAGCTATAGAATTGTCTAGCTGAATGGTATGCCTTTTATTGGAGCCGCAACGATAAGGCAATGTTGACAATGGATTACCGCTAGTTAGGAGTTTAAGTGGCTCATATACGAGTTTTCAAGCATTACGTTCATCTCCCCTTTATTGTACTTGGTCTTATCGATTTCGCCGTTTTGATGGCCTCGTTCTTTCTGTCTGCCTTTTTCTTATTTTTTACACATTTAGGTTTGTTTTTTGAGTACTGGGATCAGGTTATATACTCTGCTGTCTTTTATACCTTACTTATTCAGCTGATTATGATTGCGACTGGAGTTTATGAAGTACAGATAGAAGAAGGGTTAAGTGGTATGATGCTTAGAAGTATTCTGAGTATTATTATTGCAATAGCGATGCTGTCGTTCTTCGTGTATGTATCTGGAGATACCCTTTGGTATTTCACAAAAGGGCAACTGTCACTCGCGTCTGTATTGGCAGTATTCAGTATTGGGATCTTTCGGTCAGTATTTTTTCTTTTCGCCCATGATGGGTTGTTTAAGCGGCGAGTACTGGTGTTAGGAGCAGGTCATCGCGCTAGAAACCTTGCAACTGATCTTACTGCCCCGCTTGACCGAAAGGGTTTTGATATCGTCGGCTATATTCCTATGCCTGATGAAGAAGTAAAGGTCGATGCAACCTTGGTCAAGGCTTTGCCCAAGAATATTCAGCAGTACGTTGAATCCAATAATATTGAAGAGATAGTGGTTGCCGTTGATGATCGACGAAAAACGCTACCACTTGATGATCTTCTAAACTGTAAAATGATGGGTATTAATGTCATTGACGGGTCTAGTTTTTATGAACGAGAAAGTAAAAAGGTACCCTTAGAAATGATTCAGCCAAGTTGGATGATTTTTTCTGATGGTTTCAATGTAGGTAGTTTTAATGCCTTAATTAGACGTATCTTCGATATGTTTGCTAGCCTTCTACTTCTGTTTGTGTCATGGCCGCTGATGGTAATCACGATACTATGTATAAAACTTGAAGAAGGGTTGAAGGCACCAATACTCTACAGTCAGGAGCGGGTAGGGTTAAATGGACAATCGTTTTTCGTTCACAAATTCAGAAGCATGAGAACTGACGCCGAGAAAAAGGGAGAGGCCATTTGGGCCCAAAAAAATGACACTCGCGTGACAAAGGTTGGAGAGTTTATAAGAAAGGTTCGTATCGACGAACTCCCTCAAATATTTAATGTACTGGTCGGGGACATGTCATTCGTTGGCCCAAGACCAGAGCGACCGGTTTTCGTTAAGCAGCTAAATGAAAATATACCTTATTACAGTGAACGGCATCGAGTAAAGCCAGGTATTACTGGGTGGGCTCAACTATGCTTTGCCTACGCGGATAGCGAGGAAGATAGTAGAGAAAAGCTTCAATATGATCTTTACTACATTAAGAATCAGAGTTTATTGCTTGATATATTGATACTTATTCAGACGGTAGAAGTCGTGTTATTTAAAAAAGGTTCTCGGTAAACTTATATTCCAACTTAAAAACGGCATGTTAAGGTTTCGACTCAACTATTTTAGCGGCCCTGTGATGGGCGAACTATAAGCAGAAAGGGGCTTATTAATGAAAAGGAATACATTCAAAATCGCGTTGCTATCTGGCGCTATTGCTTTGACTGGCTGCGCAGGCACACAGTTTTCTTCAGATGTACAAATTGAAGAAGCACTAAACTCAAAAGCTGAGTTAATTGCTCAATATAAATTAGGTCCAACTGACGTCGTCAGTATTAATGTTTGGCGTAATGCGGATCTATCTATCAGTGTACCTGTTAGGCCTGATGGTATGATTTCTGTACCGTTAGTCGGCGATATCGCAGCAAGTGGTAAGGCACCAGAAGAGTTAGCGAAAGATGTGGCTGATTCGCTCTCTGAATTTGTAAAAGACCCTAAAGTTAGTGTTGTAGTGACCAATATGGGAAGCTACGAATATATTGGGCGTGTTCGAGTTACTGGAGCTGTAAATAACGCAATTTCAGTCGCATACCGTGAAGGTATGACAGTAATGGATTTAGTCTTGAGCGCCGGTGGCTTGAATGCCTTTGCTGCTGCAAATGATGCTGGATTATATCGTAAAGTAGGTGATTCTGTTGTGGCTATCCCCGTTAAATTAGACGACATATTGCTAAAGGGTGATATCACAACAAACTATACCGTTAATCCGGGTGATATTATTACTATCCCAGAAAAAACATTTTAATTTAACTAGTTGGAATTGATTAATGCAGGCTCCTCTGGGTAGTGTTCTAAGGGAAATTGTTCGAGAACTACGAAATCGTAAATGGTCTTGTTTACTTGTTTTTATGGCTGTTAGCGCAATCGGCCTTTCTGCTGGTATTTTTTGGCCATTAAAATATACGGTCTCCGAAACGATATTTATTGATGATCAGAATATTATTACTCCCTTAATGAAAGGGTCTGCGGTTACGTCAAAAGTTAAAGATAAAGTGTCGGAAGCAAAGGATATTATACTGGGTAGGAATAGCCTTGGTCGATTAGTCGAGTACCAGCAACAGTTAGACAACACGACTTACGACGACCTTCAGCGGGAAAAAATGATTGTTAGCTTCCGTGGGGCTATTAAAATTCAAAAAGCCGGCAAGCAATTTTTTAAAATTAGTTACACCGATAGCAAACCGGATCGTGCTTTTTTGATAACACAAAAGATAGGGCAGCTATTTTTAGAGCTTCAAGAAGAGAATAGGAGAGAGGAAAGTCGTAATGCATACTCCTTCGTTGATAAGCAAGTTAAAGCTTATCAGTCTCAACTAAGAGAAGCCGAAGATCGACTCCGTTTGTTTTTGACGCAAAATGCTGATGGGACTGAAAGTGGTGTCCAAGCGAAAATCACTCAGCTCAAATCCCAAATCGAACTCGCCGAACTCGATTTTGAGGAATTGATGTCAAAGCGAAATTCGATAAAAAAACAACTGGGCGGAGTGGGTACTTCAATCACTAACAAAGTGGTGTCTGATAATAACAGCCAAAGATTGAAGGTATTACAGGATCGATTAGATACACTTAGACTTTCCTATCATGACTCTTACCCTGATGTTGCAGCACTAAAAAAACAGATTAATGATCTTAAAGAAGAATCATTGAGGCCAAAAGAGTTGAGTCAAAATAGAACCGTCGAAGAGACGATTAGTTTTGATAACCCTCTTTATGTTCAGCTATCCAGTGAGCTATCAAAAACTGAAACAGCGATTACTGCTGTAAAAACACGAATTGACTCCCTGAATAAGCTTTTAAATGTCACGCATGAACGAATGGAAAAAGTTCAAGCCAACAAAGCACAGTTAGCAGAATTAACTCGAGATACGAACGTTAACCGAGGTATCTATAATGACTTGCTTAGACGCAGAGAGACTGCTCGGGTGTCTATGCATCTAAACACTGAAGGTCAAGGTACCACGTATACCATCAATGAACCGGCCATTTATCCGCTAAAGCCACAAGGTATTCAATTTATTCACTTTGCTTTAGCGTCTATATTGTTAGGAATAGTTGCCCCTATAGGGTTGGCTGGGGTTTTCGTTCAGCTTGACCCAAGAATAAGGGATGCATCTACAATTCAAGAAAAGCTTAATATACCGGTACTAGCTACAATTGCGCGGGTGGTGACCCCAAGAGAACATCGACGAGAAAGATTTAGAACGGTTGTTATTTTTGTGATTGCCGGATGTTTTGTCTCGCTATATTTAGTGGTGGGTTGGTTAAAATATACGGGGGTTATCAATGCATAAGGACAAAGACAAACAGGTGGTTTCAGAAGGTCAGCCGATCTCGCCCAATGACAACCCTTATGACTCCTATGATCTGGAAAGGCAGGCTGAATTTTTAGAACGGTCTAAGGTTCTAGTGCCCAGTTCAATGGAATTAGGTTCTGGCGGTGTTGAAAAATATATCATTAGCAAGCAAATTACCAAGATGGATGAACCTCGAAACCTTAGCAAAGATGACTTAATAGAAAAGAAAATCATCTTTCCCGACTCCCCTGACAAGGTGACGGTAAACAAGTTTCGTGGTCTCAGAACGAAAATATTAGAACGAAGCGGAAATAATAATTTTGCACTACTCATCACGTCAATTAACGAGGGTGGCGGTTCGTCGTTTGTTTCAATGAATTTGGCTGCAGCGTTTGCGTTTGATTCCGGTAAAACAGCGCTACTCATCGATTGTAATCTTGGTCAGCCGACGCTTCACTCCAGACTTGACCTCGTTCCGGATATCGGCTTAACTGATTTTTTGAATGACCCTAATATGGATATTGCAAGTATTATCTACCCGACAGGTATCCCTAGGTTAAGGTTTATTCCCGCCGGCACACGGGCAGAGTATGCAGGCGAATATTTTTCGTCGTTTAGGATGAAACAGTTCCTGCATGCATTACGAAAACGATATCCTGATCGGTATATTATTATTGATGCCCCTGATTTTGAAACGTCACCAGACTCACGGATTTTATCCGAATTATGTGATTATTCGATGCTAGTAGTACCTCATGGGCAGGTAGGAGAAACTGAAGTCGCAACTGTCGCGTCTTCGTTAAACAAGGAAAAGTTACTGGGCGTAGTGATCAATGGATAGAATCAATTGTTTTGTGTATTTATTGAGTGCCTTATTAGTTGTGTTTACTTTTACCGTAGGTAAAGTATTCGCTGACCCAGGAACTCTAGAGCTGGGGTTAAACACAGAATATACAGATAATGCTCGATTGGCCGCTTCCGACGAGGTTAACGACTTTAAGAATACCGCCTCGCTTACCATTGACAAAACAGACCAGTTCGGTCGCCTTGATTCATACTTGGTGGGCGATATAGAGTACTACACCTACAACAATGACACTTATTCAAATAACCTTGATAGCAATCTGCTTTGGAATGGTACCTACAATATTAGACCTGAAACATTAACGTGGGGGATTTCAGACGAGTTAAGTGAGGTTATCATCGATTCGACAGAAGCAAATACCCCGGATAATAGAACGACTCGAAACATCTTTACCACAGGTCCCAATTATACGATGAATTTGGGTCAAACAAACTTTGCAGATTTCACAGCAGAATACCAGCGGGTTGATTACAAAACCGTGGGTGATGATAATGACCGCTTCAGATTTCTCACATCGCTGACACATCTGATATCAAGCCAGCAGCAGATTTCTGCTAATTATAATTGGACTAAAACTCTGTACGGAAGTGAACGAGAGCTGTATCGCAATGAGATATCAGGGGCTTATCGTTACAACTATTTGCACTATTTCTTCGATGGCTCCTACGGCATAACCCACCTAAAAGGGCATTCTGGGACCACAACAGAGGAGACTGATGCGAATACGTGGAATCTTTCTTTTCGCGCAGATACATCCCGTACCGGAAGTGTTTCTATATCCTATAGCCGTGATTTAGATGATACTTCTAACTTATTCGACCAGAGTTTTGAAGATTCGATCATTAATCTTACTGAAACTAATGTCGTCTTATTAACAGAATGGTCAGTATTATTTCAAAAGTCATTTTCAAATAGCTCGAAATTAGACACCAAGATCTATCACAATACATCTGAGTACCTCATTAGTAGAACTGATGAGGAGCGTAATGGCGTTAAGGTTGATTACACATATCCGCTGTACGATAGAGTTACTTTGGGGTTTAGTGGGGAGTATATAAAGGTTGATTATACTCCTTCGGCAAGGTCTGATGATCGTTACGACGTAAGTGTAGGTACTGGCTACGAATATATCCGTAATCTTTTTTTTACTGCAGTGCTAACGCACAAATTACAAGACAGTAACTCGGCTCAACACAACTACACTGAAAACACAGTGGTGGTCGGAGTGCGGTATTTGCCCACGTTCTAATCTATCCTAAGTTATACTAATTTATAAAGGTAACTGTTTTGCAAGGACCGCACTCAAAGATCAAAAATGCGTTAACGATAGATGTGGAAGACTATTTTCACGTTGCTGCTTTAGCCGAAAGTATACAGACCTCACAGTGGGATTCATTAGAGTGCCGCGTGGAAAAGAACACTGAAAAACTCCTCAGTTTGTTTGAATCTAAAAACGTTAAAGCGACATTTTTTACGCTGGGTTGGGTGGCTGAACGCTTCCCTCAAATCGTCAAAAAGATTGCCTCAGCTGGTCATGAAGTTGCCTCTCACGGGTATAGTCATCAGTTAATTTATAATCAATCTCCTGCAGTTTTTAAAGAAGAAACACATAAATCTAAAGTTATTCTTGAAGATATTACTCAACAAGAGGTTATAGGCTATAGGGCTGCTAGCTACTCGATTACCGAGCGATCCAAATGGGCGCTTGATATACTTTGTGATCTAGGTTTTAAGTATGATTCTAGTATATTTCCCGTTAAACATGATCTTTATGGGATTCCTGGTAGCCCTAGGTGGCCGTACAACCTGGAAACAGATAAAAAAAATACCATTGTTGAATTTCCAATATCGACTTTTAATATTGCCAACTACAAACTTCCGATTGCAGGCGGTGGATATTTTCGACTATTCCCTTACTGGTTCACTAAACTCGGCTTAGGCTCTATCAATAAAGAAAATGAGCCATTCGTCTTTTATCTACACCCCTGGGAAGTTGATCCCAGCCAGCCCAAAGTACAAGCAAGCTGGTTCTCCATGTTTAGGCATTACAACAACCTAGAGAAGTGTTATTCACGTTTAGAGCAGTTGTTATCTGATTTTAGTTTTACCACGGTAGAAGATGTGTTGGTGACTAAGCAGTTATTGCAATCACGAGAAAACACCGCACTAGCTGTTGAGGGAGTTAACTAAATGGAGATGTTGTTTTGGTTAAGTTTGGCAATGGTGGTTTACATCTATGTAGGTTACCCCGTTGTCATTAAACTTATAGCAGCCCGACCTAAGACGATAGCCTCTGATGTAGCCCATCAGCCGACTGTATCTATCCTTATAGCGGCTTTCAATGAAGAAAAAGAAATCGAAAATACGATTAGAAACAAACTGGCGTTAGATTACCCTCAAGATAAACTTGAAATTATCGTCGTGTCCGATGAATCCGAAGACAGAACCGATGAAATTGTAGAGAACATCGCTAAAGACTCCGCTATAAGCATTAAACTAGTCCGACAAATACCTCGTAAGGGCAAAACCTCGGGCCTTAATCTCATTGTTCCCGAAGCCATGGGCGAAATTATCGTATTTTCTGATGCCAATTCACTCTATGCACCTAATGCACTATCCGAACTGGTCAAAAACTTTGCAGATATGAAAGTAGGGTATGTCACCGGTAAAATGGTCTATACCAGCGAAGACGGTTCATTAGTAGGTGATGGCTGTAGCAGCTATATGAAATACGAAAACTGGCTACGTGAGCAAGAAACTAAGGTCGGTTCAATCGTAGGTGTTGATGGTGGGGTTGATGCCATGAGGCGAGAACTTTATGAAACCTTAAACGCTGATCAACTGCCTGATTTTGTACAACCTTTAAAAGTCGCTGAAAAAGACTATCGCGTTATTTATGAACCTAGTGCATTGCTAAAAGAAGAAGCGTTAGATGACCCAGGCCGGGAATATAGCATGCGAGTTCGTGTCTCATTAAGAGCCTTATGGGCCTTACATGATATGAGACAGTTGTTAAACCCATTAAAGCACGGCGTTTTTTCGTTTCAACTAATCTCTCACAAACTATTGCGCTATTTGGCTTTTATCCCGCTTATCTGGGCGTTTATGGCTAACTGTTTCATACTCGATGAGGGGGCTATTTATGTACTCGCTTTCCTCGGACAAATAGCATTTTATGGGTTGGCCTATAAAGGAAAGCAGAGCACCACAGATGAAAATGCGCCAGTTTATTACACGTTACCCTATTACTTTACGTTATTAAATGTCGCTTGCCTGCATGCTAGCTGGCGCTATATTAAAGGCGAAAAGCAGGTGATTTGGAAGCCAAGGGCAGGATAAAAAACCGTTAATGTCCGGTAGGTTATATAGATAATTTTGAGTTTGAAAAAACATTAAGTTGGGTTGTTTAAATGCTAGAAGTATTATCAGGAAAGGTATTTTATCCAGTATGGGATGTTTGGGATAAGAGCACTAAATTAAAGCATACTCAAAACCTCGAAGAGAGTCAGTGGCTTGACGCAGAAACGCTTAAACACAAACAATGGCAGTCCTTAAAAGAGACTATCGAATACGCTTATCAATATAGTCCTTATTACGCTGCACTATTTAAATCACTTGGTATTACTCCGGATGATATCAATTCGCCTGAAGACTATTTAAAAATCCCGGTTACAACAAAGTTGGATGTTAGAAATAATGCCGGCTTGTTTATTAGTACTGAATATAAACAAGAGTCGTTAGTGGTTGCTAAAACCGGAGGCTCTACCGGCGTATCGCTTAACCTCTATTTTGATAAAGTGTGTCAAGAAAGACGTAATGCAGCAGCGATTAGAAGTGATCGTTGGGCAGGGTGGAATCTTGGATATAAGCGAGCATCTTTATGGGGAAATCCCCACCTTCCAAAGACGTTCAAGCAAAAAGTAAGACACCACTTGTTAGACCGAACGATTTACCTTGATACCATGGCACTTAACAATCAAACAATGGCAGAGTTTGTAACCTTATGGAAAGCTGAAAGGCCTAAAGCGCTATTTGGTCACGCTCATTCTATATACATGTTCGCGAAATACGTTGCGTCAATAAATGAACAGAGTCTACGCCCACAAGCAATTGTAGCGACATCTATGATGCTGCTAGACCATGAAAGAATGTTAATAGAGTCGGTGTTTAAGTGCAAAGTAACGAATCGTTATGGCTGTGAAGAAGTAGGCTTGATTGGTAGTGAGTGTGAACAACATAACGGAATGCATTTGAATACAGATCATCTATATGTTGAGTTTCTGGACGATGCTAACCAGCCTGTCCCTGCAGGCGACCCCGGTAAAATTGTTCTTACTGATTTTAACAATAAAGGCATGCCTTTGTTACGCTATCAAATAGAAGATATTGGTATTCCTAGCGATAGGATCTGTAGTTGTGGGCGCGGATTACCACTTATGGAAGGTCTTCAGGGCCGTGTTGCTGACTTTCTTAAAGGCCCGAACGGTACACTGGTAGCAGGCATATCATTAGTTGAGCGTACGTTAACGCTTATTAAAGGGCTAGAGCAGATCCAGTTAGTTCAGCCTGCACTTGATATTATTGAGGTTAACCGAGTTAAAGGCGTTGATTACGATGTTAATACTGACCCATTATTGTTAGGTGAGTTGCAAACAGTATTTGGGTCAAGCATTAAATGTGTTATTAACGATGTAAAAGAAATTGCTCAAGAAAACAATGGCAAATACCGATTTTCAATTTGCAAGGTATAACTGCAATAAGTGTGACTGTATATAGGACGGTTAAAAGTTTATGAACCACCCATTAGTAAGTGTTGTAATCGCTAGTTTTAATATGGGGCAATACCTTCCTCAAGCCATTCAATCAATTTTAGACCAGACCTATAAAAATTTAGAGGTCATCGTAATTGATGATGGTTCAACAGACGATACTGAAAGTAATGTTAGCTCAATGTTAGGTGATACACGGTTACGCTACATTAAACAGGTTAATTTGGGACAACCTAAGGCGAAAAATAATGGTCTAGCACATTGCCAGGGTGAATTTATTGCATTTTGTGATGGCGACGATTTATGGGAGAAAAACAAGTTAGAGCTACAGATACCTTTGTTTAACCGGCCAGAGGTGGGTGTTGTATATAGTGAGGTCTCTTATATAGATGAAAATAACCAACGCTACGATAAACAGCCCCCTTACGAACGGTATCAAGGCAAAATTACAGAACAATTGCTAGAAAAAAACTTTGTGCCATTTGGTACTGCGATTATAAGAAAAGAATGTCTTGATAAAGATGGTGTATTTAACGATGAATACAGAATGGGAATTGATTGGGATCTTTGGTTAAGGTACTCACTCAATTGGGAGTTTTCGTTTTGCCCATCAAAAACGTATATCTATCGAGAGTGGTCCGGGCAAATGTCTAACAATATGAAGGGCCGTTATGAGTACGCCTTTAAAATATTGGCAGCGTTTGAAGCTAAGCATGGTTCAAAACTATCGCAAAAATCGATTAATCACTCTTGGGCCGATATGTATGTTAGTCGCGGAGTTGCCATGGCGAGAACTGAGCGACATTTTATAAGTCCATTGAAAGATATTATCAAAGGATTGTCGATGGAGCCTTCATCGATATATGGCTGGAAAGCACTTATTAAACTCTTTCTTCGTAAAATATAGGTAAAAGCGGGTTTACTGATATGAAGAATCGAGTGAAAAATATTGCATACAGAATGGGTATATTAAAAATATTGTTACTTGTTCAACGATTGTTTTTAAAGGCACCACTCATACTCATGTATCACCGTTTAACGGCCTATAATGGCAATAATATTTCAGTCGACGATTTTGAGCAGCACCTTATTTTTCTAAAAGAAAATTGCGAAATAGTAACGCTTGATATTGCGATACGTGATGTTAATAAACCATCAAGAGGCAAGCTTAAGGTAGCAATAACCTTTGATGATGGTTACGAAGATTTTTATCATCTGGCATGGCCTATATTAAAAAAACATGACGTACCCGCTACCTTGTTTATTACCACAGGCTTTATTGATAAATCCGTTTGGCTTTGGCCCGATAAAATCGATTATATTCTAAAAAATTCAAACGGATTTACCGCTCAGCTAGACGGCTTTGGAGAATTGCAATTCACTCAAGAAACAACGAAAGAGGCATGGCATCGATTGGGTGATTATTGTTTGGTAAAACCTTGGAAACAAAGAGATAAACTCATCAATCAATTGGCAGTAAGCTTAGGGGTTGAACTACCTCAACAACCCGTTCAGGGGTACCAGGGGTTAACGTGGTCTCAATTAAAGGAAATGTCTGCTGAAGGTCTTTCTATTGAAAGCCACACTGTAACACATCCAATACTTTCTACTCTTAATCCACTAGAAATTAAAGAAGAGTTAAGTGTTTCAAAGCAAGTTATTGAAACGAATATTAACCAGCGCGTTAATATTATTTGTTACCCAAATGGCTTTGCGCGTGATGTATCAAACACGGTAGAAGAGCAAGCTAGGGCTTGTGGATATAAGTACGGGGTAATGGCTTGCTTCGATAAGCAGACAGCTAATAACCCTTATAGAATTGGTCGAACGTCAGCAGCCAAAGAAATTTCAACGTTAGTTATAGGGTTATTAAGGGCATCAAAATAGATACTATGAAAAATAAACTACAGTTATATTTATATACACCGTACGGATTACTATTCTTTTTTATTTTAGTATCTACTGGTTTAAAGCTATTTGTTATTGATGTTGGCGCACCCTATGTGATGATGGACGACGCTAATATGTTTTCGGGTGGGTTTTTAGTTTGGTTTGGGCAAGCGCCTCCTCAAAGAATGTATATTGAAAGTTGGTTTAGTGGCCTGTCTTCAATGACGGTCTACATATCGAATCAACTGCTAGCCGGAAATTTGTCTGCCTTAAATTTAAATATCGTCGCTGAAGCTTATGCAGACTTTAATCAGAACCCTTACCCGTACGTAACTGGGTATAGGTATCTAATGCTACTGTTTGATATGTTGACGGTTTTATTTGTATTTAAAACGGCACAAATCGTTTTTTCTACAAAGCAAAATGGTCAATGGATTGCAGCTTTGGCTGCTTCGCTTTATTTAATGAGCTATAACACGCTTTGGTGCAATATAGTTTCAAGACCTGATACTGGAGCGGCCCTGTTTGCTGCGGCAGGACTCTATTTATATTACAAATCTGATTTTGGCAATACATTAACTACGCTATGGTGTTCTGCACTATTAATGGGTATATCAACAGGGTATAAGCTTCACTGTGCATTATTTGTTGTTTTTATCTTGTTTGATATGTGGAGAGTGCTAGGTTTTAAAAATGCCTTTAAACGGTGCTTTCAATTTGGATTGATTTCATTCGTAGCGTTTCTTATTGCCTCTGGCTCCGCAATATTTGACCCTCTGTTATATGCAAAATTGAGAGCGCTGAATGTAAAAGATGATGCTTCTCCCTGGATAGAATGGGGTGATCAAGTTTTTGTTGTATTTAAAGGTGCTGGCTGGCTGGCTTTGCCCTTATTGTTAGCTGCAATTACCCCCGCATGGAAAAATAGAAAGCTTAGTGAGAACCAAACTATCAGTAGTGTTGTTTTCTTAGCGTTATGTTGGGTCCTGTTGTTTTTGAGCATTCGTCAGTTAAGAGCCTACTGGATGTTGCCTGCGCTCCCATTAATCTATATGGCTGCAGTGAGTGTTCTAACCACCGTAAGATCTCGCGCCATTATTGTGACTCTTTCTGTTATTGCACTAGCAGTCGTTTCGTTTCAGACAATTAAGCAAGCTTATGAACTGAAACAAGTGAATTACCATGAATTAAGTCAATGGATACAAACTAATGTTGATACAGATTCTGCAATTTATATTTATGGGTACGAAGCAGTTAACCTACCTAAAAATACAAAGGCAATGAGCAATATTCGCGCAGGAATTGAACGTAAAATAGAAGCATCTAGAGTTAACGAAAGGTTTACCCTTAGGCACATCAAAAACTGGGAAGAACGTTCTACATTAAAACTTTATAGTATGCTGGAGTTTGAATCTGAAGGTTATGAATATTATGGCTACTACGCGGCTCCACTAGCAGAGTATGAAGGTATATTGAGCTTTGATGATATTGATTATGTACTGTTTCTTGAAGGCTTTATGTTTCCAGAAATCGAAGAAGTTAAGCGCACACTCAAAAATGAGTTCAGTGAGGTAGCATCTGTCGTAGGGCCGGGTGGCGGTAGTAAGGGATTAACGTATCAGGTTTATAAAAGGAAGCAGGTTAATGTCCGGTAGTAGAAAAAGAATTTTGCATCTTGTAGATAGCGCTGGCGTCTATGGTGCAGAGCAAGTGATACTTAATCTATCTCAGCAGATGAAAAACAATGAGCGGTACCAGTCAGTAGTTGGCTGTATTGTTGAAAATAAAAGCGATCAAAATGATTTATATGATGCCGCGCTAAAGTCAGGTATACACACCATTAAAGTACCAATTGCTAACGCGCTGTTTTTTCGAGATATTCCTCGGGCGGCTAGGTTACTCAGAAAGGAAGAAATAAGTCTAATCCATTCTCATGGTTATAAGCCATCGGTATATGGCTCTTTAATTTATCTGTTGACCTTAATACCCATCATCGCAACATGTCATTTATGGTTTGAGGCATCAAAAGGCCCTTTAAAAATGAGATTAATGACCTGGATAGAAAAAAGGTTATACCGCTTTTTTCCAATGGTTATCGCCGTGTCTAAGCCTATACAAAATGTACTGCTAGATCATAAAGTGAAGCAAAACAAAACGGCTGTGATTAAAAATGGTGTTGAAATACACACCGGCGCATTATCAAGCCAAGAAAAAGGCGCATTGAAAGCCGAATTAGGCATGAGTAACGCTACCCACTGTATTTTAAATGCAGGTCGTTTAACTAGGCAAAAAGCACAATGGACGTTGATAGAGTCAGCCGCAGCATTTAAAAAACAAGGTAAGCAGGTGCATGTTTTAATCGTAGGAGAGGGCGGATTAAAGCAAGAACTAAAAGCACTGATAATCAAATATAATGTAAGCGATGTTGTCACGTTGTTAGGTTTCCGGTCAGATATGGATCACTTACTACAAATAGCCGACGTGTTTGCGCTCCCTTCACTTGATGAAGGTATGCCTATGGCCTTGTTAGAAGCTTGTGCCGCCAAAGTACCCGTTGTAACAACACCGGTCGGGGATATTCCTAAACTAATTGAAAATAACGAAACGGGTTTGTTGATTGAGCCAGATAATGAGCCCGCACTCACTGCAGCCATTAACCTTCTTTGTGAGAATAAAAGCAAAGCTAAATTGATGGCTGAGAAGGCATTTATTCAATTAGAAGAAAACTATTCAAGCGCCGCGATGTGTAAAGACTATATCAACATTTATTCAGGTTTATTAAACGATAAAAATTATGCAGCCGGTTAAAGTTCTGTTTTGTATCGATAGTTTAGTCCGGGGTGGTACAGAGCTACAGCTTATCGGGTTAATTCAAAGACTAGATAGAGACAAGTATACCCCTTACTTGTTAACTATTAGAGACTCAGATCCAAGCCTTGTACCTGATGATTGCCATCATTTAAATTGGATGGTTCCAAGTCTGGTTTCTGCTAGTGGGGTTTCTTCTTTAATAAAGCTTGTGTCTTTACTTAAAACAGAAAAGTTCGGTGTTGTTCAAACGTACTTTCAAGACTCAACTATGTTTGGGGGCATAGCGGCTAGGTTGGCAAACGTGCCAGTAAGGATAGCCTCTTTTCGTGATATGGGTTTTTGGCATACAGCACTTCAGGGTTTTATTTTAAAACGAATATACACGTTAATGACTGGGTTTATCTGTAACGCGGACATTATCAAAACACACTTTTCAACACTGTATGGCATAAATGCCGATAAAATAACCGTCATTCGTAATGGCGTCGATACAGAAAAGCTAACATACGTAGAGCATAGTGGGGCCACAAATAATATTGGTATCGTCGGCAATATGACACGGCATGTCAAAAGATTCGACTTATTTATAAAAGCTGCCTCTCTTGTTTTTGAACGCTACCCCGATATTCAATGGCATATCATTGGTGATGGTCACCTTATAGATGAACTTAAAGCTCAGGCGGTATCAGAGGGCATAGCTGAGCGGTGTGTTTTTACGGGCCGTATCGACAACGTTGTAGCTTATCTTGAAAAAATTCAGGTGGGTGTGATTTGCTCTGATTCAGAGGGCCTCAGTAATGCGATTCTTGAGTATATGTTTAAAGGGGTCTCAGCAGTGGTGACAGATGTGGGGGGGAGTCCAGAATTGGTAACTGATGGTGAAACAGGCTTATTAGTCCCACCTGATGACGCCCAAGGGCTCGCAGACGCGTTAATAACGTTAATTGAAGATAATACACTTAGAGCTACCTTAGCAAAAAATGCAAGACAAGCGGTTGAAAGAGATTACGGATGGAATCAATGCTTAGTTAATCACGACTCTTTTTATCAGAGCCAACTAAGCGTGGCTAAAAAAGGGACCGTTTCGTGAATTTCATAAAGTTTATAGGTGTGGGCGGTATCGCAACCGCTATTCAATATGTACTACTGATATTACTGGTAGAAGTTACAAGCGCGAGTGTAGTGCTACTCTCAGCCATTGCTTTCACAGTAAGTGCTATTTTCAACTACCTAATGAATTATTACTTTACGTTTGAGAGCGACGCCAAGCATGGGGTTGCCTCTATTAAGTTCGTTGTCGTCGCAAGTTGTGGATTAATGTTCAATACGGGCATCATGCATTTAATGGTTGAAATACAAAATATCCATTATTTAGTATCACAAATTACAGCGACCATTGTAGTGCTATTTTGGAACTTTTTTATTCATAAATACTGGACATACAACACAGGCCAATTGAAATGACTCAGGAAGAAAAGGCAAGAAAGAACGCAGCCCTTGCGATTGTTATACCTTGCTACAACGAAGAAGAAGTACTGCCTGAAACGATCAAACAGATGTCACGTTTACTTGATGATATGCGGGAATCCGGTCTTATAGATGATGGAAGTGGCGTTTGGTTTGTTGATGATGGTAGTTCAGATAAAACCTGGGACTTGATTACAGAAGCCACGATAAATAATAAATATATCAATGGTATTAAATTATCACGAAATAAGGGCCACCAAAATGCACTGCTAGCGGGTTTAGAAACAGCCGAAGGGGATGTTTTAATCAGTGTCGATGCAGATCTGCAAGATGATATTACGGTCATGAAACAGATGATGACCCAATATCATGCTGGGTATGATGTGGTTTACGGTGTGCGTAAAGCTAGAGAGCTAGATACGCGTTTTAAACGTATAACTGCAGAAGGGTATTACCGTGTTATCCAAAAACTAGGTGTAGACGTTGTATTCAATCATGCAGACTTTAGATTAATGAGCCGTCGAGCGATAGAAGCTCTAAAACAGCATGAAGAAGTTAATTTGTTTCTACGTGGAATGGTGCCAGCAATTGGCTTCCCATCAACGAATGTTGAGTATGATCGAGCAGAGCGGTTTGCAGGCGAGTCAAAATACCCACTTAAAAAGATGTTAGCGTTAGCGGCTGATGGTGTTACCTCATTCTCTGCATTACCGCTGCGGTTCATCGCTCTGTTAGGGCTGTTCATTTTCTTATTTAGTTTTGGGTTTTCAACCTGGGTTCTTTGGGTTAGATTATTCACTGATAATGCAATCCCTGGTTGGGCATCATCGGTATTACCTATGTATTTTTTAGGGGGAATACAGCTATTAAGTATCGGTGTCCTAGGTGAATATGTAGCTAAGACCTATATGGAAACTAAAAAAAGGCCACGATATATTATTGATAAAACGATTCTAAACAAAGAAAGTGGTTTTAAGACTATGCCTGCTGGGAGTATAGAAATTGATAAGGTGAGTAGTTAGATCTATTGATTATTCCAAACTACTAATATAAAAAGTATGCGCTTTAGTCTAAGGTTTTATAATCTACATATGTAACTTAGGTTATGTACTAAGAAAGTTTATAGACGAATTGTTCACACAGTAATTATTCTAATGCTCATATACTTATAGAAGTAACATATAGCTTTTCATTCCTTAGGGTGCACTCAAAGAGCGTGGTAGCAAATCATAATTATGTGCACCTAGAATATTTATAAAGTTGACGGTAGTGTTTAGATCAATAGCTCTTGGGCTTAACTCCCATGAGATCAGCAGGTGTTTGCGGAATTTGGTCGCTATTTTAGAGTAAAGTGAATGGTGCTCGTTTAATGGATAATATAGCGGGTAGATGGTGCAGAATAATTTTAACTATACGGGGCGCCGCGATTGCGGATACGAGATATATACTAAACATACTGGCCCTTAAAGTAGCTTTTAGACTTACAGTAAAAGTTGGTCACTTATCTAAAATACGCAAAAAAAATTATTCACTAAGCGTAAAAATAAAATATATTTAAAGGTGTTTTTACCATTTGGTGACAAAGCTTATTGATGGCTGACCCGGTACTTCGTGATCAGTTTAAGGGCTTTTGCAATCTATTTGCTACCATAGAATAGTTGAAAAGCGTCCTCTAGACTCATTTCGATGGATCAACCAATGACGAGGGGTAAAGTAAATAAAAGGTGCTCATACCTCACGACAGATTAATGAAATATATGGCGGATAACGTGAATTATTTTAATAAGAGCTCAAACTCTATTTGGATTACTTGGGAAAGCCAAGTCAGAAATAAAACCCTTAGCAAAGAAATTCAGGCAGCCCTTTATCAGCTAGAGTCAAAAAAAGCGCGTTTACGAAGATACATAGACTTAACTATTTTAACTTTTAACATAATAAGAAAAAGTCCAGCGAATGTAGTGGTAGTACAAAACCCCTCAATTATTTTAGCTTTGGTTGCAAATATTTTTTGTCGGTTGACCTTTAAAAAATTAGCGGTTGATGCCCATAATGGCGGCTTATTTCCGATTGATGGAAAGTACTGGGTGCTTAACAGGCTTGCTGAAATAATTGTAAAAATTACACCGCTAACCATAGTCAGTAATGAAGAGTTAAAAAAATACGTAGAGGGTAAAGGCGGAAAGTCGATAGTCGTACCAGACCCACTTCCAGCACTAACTCCATCCCAAAAAAATAAATCAACCGAGCTCTATAAAGCAGTGTTTGTTTGTACTTGGGCTCGCGATGAGCCATATGCTGAAGTGATTGAAGCAGCTAAAAAACTTCCGGAAAACATAAAGTTGTATATAACTGGAAATCATAAAGGTAGAGCTAATATAAGTCTTGAGGGTTACCCGAATGTAGTATTGACGGGTTATATTTCTGATACAGATTATGTAGATCTACTTGATTCAGCAGACGTAACTATAGACCTAACGACAAGAGATAATTGCTTGGTCTGTGGCGCATATGAAAGTGTAGCACTAGAAAAACCGATGATACTAAGCAACAAAAAAGCACTACGGTCATACTTTAATAAAGGGGCACTCTATACAGAAAACAATGCTGAAGATATCGCTGAAAATATAGTTAAAAGTCAAAGCCTAAATGAAGAATTGGCGGAAGAAGTTAAGCAGATGAAATTAGAAAAAACTTATGAGTGGAAAAACATCAAAAAAGATCTGTTTCTAGCATTGGATATTAAATGTTCATAAATTTGTTTTTAGATTTTAACGTTATGTTTTGTATGACTCTTAAATACTAATGTTATTAAACGTTTGTTTTTGAAATTTCGTTTATTGGTTACACTACTTACTATTAAGAAATCAGCTACACTAAGTGTTAGATGATCGCTTGAAACATATACATATCAGGTTAAAAAGGGTGACGAAAATGCTTTGTTTCAGAAAAGTTCTAACAATTATCTGCATCGGAGTTATTGCTGCTGAATCCAATGCGCGGCCAGTGGTAAATGGGTTTGTCGGTGAGTTGAAACTTGGCAATATTATAGAGGTTTACGGCACTGATTTTGGTGAAATGGATGGCGGAATCATTTCATGGGATGATTTTGAAGGGCATGAAACCGGTGAGCTGATAAACGGATCAAAATCAATAATTGGAGGTAATTGGTCAACCATATATAGTTATTCAGGAGATGGTGCTAGGTTTGATACTAGAGAGTCTCATAGTGGTAATAAAGCTGCTCATTTAGATTGGTCAATTGATAAGGAGAGCATTCGTGCGTTTGGTTGGTCTGGAAGAGGGCCATATAATAAACTATATATCTCTTATCAAAGGTATATGGAAGGTGATTACAAGGCTGCTTCGGGGTTTAACCACAAACAATTTTACCTTTATGGAAATAATGGGCAGATGCCACAAAGTATGCCGCTCATGCCTGGTGGAACTACAATGTGGGGGTTATATAATAATGTAAGTAGCGGGGGGCTTTCATGGAGCGAAGGTAATAATATAAATACCGAGGGCTGGGTTTATAGCAACACAGTAAATAAGTTTCAAAGATGGGAATGGTTTATTCAGTTAAATAGCCCTTACACAGAAAGTAACGGTATTGTCAAGGGCTGGCTTGATGGTGTTAAAGGAATTGATAACGAAAAATACAGAATTGGTTATGTAGATGGGAGTTTTAAAGATTTTAGGCTAGGTCATATGGCTCAAGGGTTTATGGACTCTGCAAAAGCCTGGTTTGACGATTTGTATATTGCCACTACTCAAGCTAGAGTTGAACTTTGTGACTCTCCTGTATGGAAAGAATGTAAGAGTAAAGAAATACAGGTCGTAGATGAAGATACATGGAGCGATACTGGTATCTCCTTTAAACTAAACTCTGGATTCTCCAATTATACTGGCTCGATATATTTATATGTGGTTGATAAAGACGGATTTGCTAATGAAAAAGGTTTTCCATTAGCTTACTTTAATCCAATTGAAGCCCCCAAGTTATCAGTTGACTAGTTTAATCATATTAAAAGTAGGTTGATAAAAATAATAAGTTCAGCCTACCTCTGTAAAATTTTTACGAAGCTCAGCTTTTAGTTTAAGAGTTTTATCTTGTTGATTATCGATATGTCGTGTGCTGCTGCTCTGGTTTGCAGAACTTATTTATCCAGTTGTGTAGGGTTTTGGTTGTGACGCCAAGACGTTAGCGAGTTTATAACCGCGCTCTGTTATTTGTTTAACAGCCTTAATTTTACACTTTTCTAGATATCATTTACCGCGCATTGATCACCTCTATAGTTAAAGTTTCATTATAACTCCATGAGGGGGCTATAGAGCTGGGAGCGAACCAATTTAAACTAATGCCGTCGGAATACTCGGATTTAATTCTTTTAATTCTTTTAATTCTTTAACTGAATTAGATATCTTTCTGATAGATATTGTTAAACCTATTGCTAACCACCAATAGATCTCATAAAGATCCATACCAAACATTCCTAAAAATAACCGGACTACAATAAAAGCACTTATGGCCTTCCCAATAGCGATAGAAAAATCTATATGGTTTATAAGGTCACTAACTGTTGTATTTTCATATATTATTTTATCAGGCGGAGCTCTAGCTAAAAGAATTTTGCTTTTGTTTAATGAGGTATCGTTACTTTTTATAGTTTCGAACAATTTAAATATTAACAACAAAAAAACAATAAAGCCTTGTATTCCGAGATTCGTAAGTACCTCAAAATATAAGTTATGGGTATCTTGCTTACGCCCGAAATATTGGTCGCGGACTATTGGAAATGCACCTACTCCAACCCCCAAAGGGTTTTGAATTGAAATTTCTAAAGCATCTTCAAGTATTATCATTCTAGTTTTTTTAGAATTTCCTTCTTTCTCCTTACTCGCATAAATAGATTCGAAACGTTCAAGGTACTGCTCGGGGATAAAGGGTAAGCTTATAATAAGTAGTAGTAAAAAGGATACTGCGACCTTTATTCGGTATTTAGAACTATAAACCGCATAAGCTATAAAACCAAATGCCGCAACATAGCCTGTTCTGGAACCGGTAAATACAATGATTACGATAGCAAATATTAAAAGAACACCCAGTAAAGTTTTATATATTCTATTAACCTTAGGAAATAAATAATAGATGAAAGGGAGCAGGCTAACGCCGAAACCTGAAAATGAATTTGGGTGTCCTAACATAGGAACTGAACCATGTAAGCGCATGATGCCTTGATTTTGCCATACGAGACTACCAGTTTCCCATCCGATAAAGCCTTCATATGCTAGTCGAAAACAAGCTAACAAGAAGGCAAAAATAAAGAGTTTTAGGGCTGCAGGCGTTCTAATAAAAGTCGAGATAAAAACAGCTAAAAGTGAGAATTTAAACGCACGATCAATAAAAATATTATATGAATATTCAACATTCGCCGATAACGGTACTTGAATAATCATAAAAAAGAAAAAGCAATAGACATACTTAGTTAAGGGCGCTGTTGCTTCATTGCTTTGTAGTTGTTTTAGTAATGCACAAAAGCCAAGAAAGGCACCTAAGATAAACTCAAACCGGACGGCACCTAAAATAGGGATACGCGCTCCTAATTGAAGATACCAGACAATAATATAAAACGAAGTGAGATAAACGAAGACGTTGTTCTTTGAAAACAATTCGTGTGGGGTTATCTTTTCTGATTGGTTAGAGTACATTTAATTCTCTGGTCAGTGTATATAAGCTGACTGTTACAGTTTGCAGATACATTTTAGAGATTTATTAATGAACAGCAAGTTACAAGTGTCGATAGTACCTATTATTAATGCTATTGATCCAGTACTAGAGAACTCCGTCACTGATGACACTGCAGATCCTTTATTTAATAGTGCTATTTGGCTAAAAGCTTGGTGGCAGAAATGGGGTGGAGGATTTGAACTCAATATTATAATAATAAGAGATGGAGACGATACCCTATGTAAAATGAGTTTGTATATCGACTCATTTACACTCAAAAATATTATCCCCATTAGGCGTTTACAGTTTATCGGTACAAACTATCAACATATCACTACTCCAAGAACTGAGTATTTAGCTTTTTCGACTATGAAAGGTTCCGAAAGCTCAATAAGGCTCGGTTTAGAGGCTCTTGAGGCACTAAAGTGGGATGAATTTGTTGCTAGAGATATAGTAAAAGATGATAGTACCGATTTAGCCATCACCCAATGGGCGAAAGATAACAACTGGTTAACTCGCGTTATTCATAGCGATACCGCATATTCTATCAATACAACGTCGTCATTTGAAGCATACAAAAAAAATCTAGGTTCTAATACTCGGCTTAAATTGATTAATAGGCGGAAGCTTTTAGAAACCTTAGGGGACGTAGCGATAGAAAATTACTTCCCTGATAGGATCTCGGAGTTCTTTGAGTTATTAAATGCATTTCATGAAAAGCGATGGGGCGACACTTTCTCAAAACAGACCTTATCATTTCATCAAGAGGTCATGAAAAACAGTCAATCAGGTGGTTTAGAGGTGGAACTCTCTGTATTAACTGTTAACGGTGTTTGTGGGTCAGTGATGTTTAACTATGTATTAGAAGGGAGGGTTTACAACATAAACTCAGGGTTTAACGAAAGCTTCCATAAAAAGATAGCAATAGGCATGCTTCACTTCGGTATTCTGATAGAATCCGCATTCCAAAACCCCAAGATTCATACATTTGATTTTTTAGCAGGGCATGGCAAGAATTCAAACTATAAATCTCGTTTAGCGACTGATACGGAACAACTGCACTCTATACAATTAGTTAGATCATATAAACTTCGCTTGCTTTATAACATCAATGACTTATTTAAAAAATTAAAGTCCTTGTTAAAATAAGTTGGCTTAATCTAACACGTAAATAATAGGTAAAATCATGGCTCACAACAAGTTAGAAAATATATCAAAAGGAGAGGGGCGGTTTTATTTATTAGATTTACTTAGATTCTTTGCTGCAATGGCGGTAGTTTTTTATCATTACTCTATCTACTTCGAACAATCTGACTTTTGTGGCCTTATTAAACTGACTTATTTTGGGTATCTAGGGGTCCCTTTTTTCTTTATATTAAGTGGGTTTGTAATTACCTCTTCAGCACTTAATAGAGACCCACTTCGATTTGCCCTATCGCGAGTGGTGAGATTATACCCAGCTTTTTGGGGGGGGCTTCTATTTGCCGTTTGTATTAATTTTGCCCTTGGCGATCGTTTATTTACTTTTAAAGAAGTCTTGTTAAATGCCACTATTTTGAATGACTACTTGGGGGTACGAAATATAGATGACGTTTTTTGGACTTTACAAGCAGAATTGAAATTTTATGGCTGCGTTTTTCTGCTTCTTACGTTTAACCTATTTAAATCATTTTACTATTGGCTAACGGGTTGGTTGAGTCTTGCAATACTGCATTATTTCACTTCTGAGCCGTCAGCTATGGGGATATTTATTAACCCGTCTTATTCTTTTTATTTTATTGGTGGTGTTTGTTGTTGCTTAATACACAAGTATAGAGGTGATATTAGGCTCATTCTAATGCTCTGTATTGCTACTGTTTTTTCAATGCTAGCTGCCTTCGGCCAAGTTAATAGCTTTTATCCATCTGCAAATGAGGCAGATCATATTATTGTTATGCTGGTTGTGTTGTCTTTTTATGTACTTTTCTATTTGTTTGCAATAGGTAAAATGACAATTAATCCTTTTTATGGGGTGAGGTTTTTGGGAGCGATTAGTTACCCTTTGTATTTGATTCATAATTTTTCTGGTAAGTTAATTATTAATGAGTTGATTTTATTTACATCTACTTTTACAGCGGTTTGTATTACGATATTTCTTATTTTATTAGTCTCGGCTTTTATACACTTGTTTATTGAAAAAAAATTAGCTCCCCTTTTGAATAAAGTAGGTAATAAGTTGATACACTTCCTTGTAAGTTCGCCAAAATTAAAATAACTTATTAATATGTAAATTAATTATTTTACCTGATATTAAGAATGCTTCTGAAATTTGTTTCAGTGTGTCGAAAAACTATTAGACGAATCCGTTTAAATATCGAATTATTTGTTAGAATTGCGTTCGATGAGTCAATTTTTAAAAGGAATTGTTCGTGCCTCCATTGGATGCTACCCCTAAAGTCTCAATAATCATCCCTGTTTATAATGCAGAAAAGTATATTAGTCAGACGCTTAATTCCATTCTCAATCAGTCGTACAAGAATATTGAGGTTATTCTTGTAGATGACTGTTCTTCAGATCAATCTAAAGCAGTAATTACACCTTTTTTATCAGAAAGCATTAAGTACTTCTGTGAAGATAAAAATTGCGGTGGTCCTGCAGGCCCTAGAAATACAGGGATAAAAAATAGTACCGGTGACTTGATCATGATGTTTGATTCTGATGATATTATGCTGCCAGGTAAAATTGAGCGATCAGTAACATGCTTCAGTGAAAACCCAAATATTGGGTTGTTATGTACAGGGTTTCAATCTATTGATAATGAAGACAACCTTCTCGTAGAAGACTATTTGAGCGATTACACTCGTTTTAGAGCGGTGTTTACGACTACTGA
Organism: uncultured Oleiphilaceae bacterium; assembly: GCA_913060665.1. Classification (GTDB taxonomy): domain Bacteria; phylum Pseudomonadota; class Gammaproteobacteria; order Pseudomonadales; family Oleiphilaceae; genus Alkalimarinus. The sequence continues at coordinate 28,292 of CAJXUY010000003.1, read as the reverse complement.
TGATAAAAGTGCTTATCGGATGTCGTCAGAATCTGCATATTCTGAGCTGTTTTATTCGAATTTTGTAGGCACTTCAAGTGTCGTTATTCCTAGAGTGGTATTTGATGATATTGGTTTATTTGATAGCACACTAACCAATGGCGATGACCGTGATATGTGGTATAGGGTTGCGATGAAGTATGACTTTTTATTTGTTGATGAACCCCTTCACCAATACCGAATAAATGAAGGGGGGATCAGTGCTCGCGGTGGTCGTAATGCAATTAATAGGATTAAAGTCTTAGAGCGTCAAAATACGCCAAATTTACCTTCAAACCTTAAAAAACAGCTTAAAAAGCTTCTAGCAAGCAATTATTTGGCATTGGCTCGCTATTGTGTTGAGAGTAAAAAGGGTTCTGATGCTAGAAGAAACGTATTGAAATCCTTTTCGTTAAGACCTTCAGTGTCTGCCTTTAAGCTATTTGTTAAATCTTTAATGTCATGAATGACGCGTCGGATAAATTAAAACATCAAATCAAAAGATATATTATTGAGATTATAGAATGAACGAAAAGGCCCAGTCCCCCAAATTCTATAGAACTGACCTTCAGGGAATGCGAGCGCTTGCCGTTATTAGCGTTGTTCTTTATCACGCTAAGATTCCATTCTTTTCGGGTGGTTATGTTGGTGTCGATATATTCTTCGTTTTGTCTGGTTATCTCATTACGCGATTAATAACGCTAGAAATCGCTAACACTGGTCATCTTGACCTTTTAGGGTTCTATGCCCGCAGAATACGCCGACTACTGCCAGCCGCATTTGTAGTCTTATTGGTTACTGCGCTGTTTTCTATGCTTCTACTATCGCCCATAGAGCTACGCGAGCTTATAGCTTCAATGTTCTATACGGTGTTTTATGCTAGTAATGTGTGGTTCGCTAATAGCGCTATGGACTATTTAGGCAATGACTTACACTCGAACCCTGTATTGCATACTTGGTCTTTGTCTGTAGAAGAGCAATTTTACCTTGTTTGGCCGCTGATAATATTAATGGCCTATAAACTTGTGCCTATTAACAGTATTTACAAAAGGCTTTTTATCGTAACGGTGAGTGTTGGGGGGATTTCTTTTGCTTTTTCACTGTGGGTCATCGAAGTGTCACAGCCTTGGGCCTTTTTTAGCTCACCAACGCGGGCATGGGAGTTTGCTGCGGGGGCATTAGGGTTTTTAGTGACTAATAGATTGTCTGCTTTAAAGCCATTGACTAAGAACCTTTTGTTTGTTGCTGGTATTGCCATTATTGTTCAGTCCATTCTTACTTTTGACGACCATACACGATTCCCAGGCACTGCGGCTTTAATACCTGTTGTGGGTACATTTCTGGTTATTCTCTCGGGGTTAAGTGCTTCATCTAGCTTTTCTAACGTTTTTAATAGCCACGCTATTCAAACGATAGGTAACCTTTCTTACTCTTGGTATTTATGGCACTGGCCCGCTCAAGTATTTTATGAACACTATTTTACCCCAAGTTCTGTATTGGAAAGCCTGATCCCCCCTCTAGTTTCTTTAGTGTTGGCGAGACTGACCTACCAGTTGCTTGAAAATAAAGTGAGGTTTAGTCCGTTTTTATCGGCTACTTCATTGAGGTCGGTCTTTGTGGGTCTTGGGTTAACGGCTAGTGCTGCAATAGTGATAATTGGCTTAAGGTTTGTGTCTATTAATGCGCTAAATTCACCTGAACAGAAACAGGTGTTAGATGCTAGAGCGCAGATACCTGCTACTTACCATGATGGTTGCCATTTAGGCCTACTAGAAACTGAGTTCGGAATATGTGCCTACGGAAATGAAAATAGCGGTACCACTATAGTACTGTTTGGTGATTCACATGCTGCGCAGTGGTTTCCCGCTCTTAAAAAGATTATTAACCAAAAGGGTTGGCGCCTGGTGTCTTTAACCAAGTCTGCTTGCCCTACGGCGTTTGTTTCTAGCTATAACAAACAGTTAGGTCGTCTTTATAAAGAGTGTGCTGAATGGAGGGATAAGGCAATAGAGCGGTTAGCTATAGAGGCTCCTCAGTTGGTTATTATCGGAAATTCATCCAGGCACATAAACCCTGATGATAGCAGTTTATGGCATCAAGGTATGAAAGATTCTCTACAAGCCATTACGACTGTAAGTAACGCTAAGATAGCGGTACTAGGTGATACGCCATGGCCTGGGTTTGATGTGCCTGTGTGTTTGTCTCGTGCGTTATGGCACCAAACTGATGAGCTGGCATGCTCATTTAATAATAGTGATACGCTTCGTGATTTAATGATAAAGGCAGATCAAAAGGCGGTTGATATGTTTCCAACCAGTAATCTAATAGACCTTTCTAGTAGTTTATGCAATGAAACTAGTTGTACGGCAACAGTTTCGGGTGAAATTGGTTATAGGGATAGCCACCACTTAACGTTAACAGCGAGTGAGAAGTTAGCGCCAGTATTAGATGAAAACATCAAAAAACTATTCACAAATGTTCTGTAGACAATCAACTCATATAAATGAATAACTGTGAGCTTACCAATGACTCTCGCAAACACCAAAAATGCACAATTCGCTTGCGTGTTCTGTGAATGTAAGAATGTAGGAGCACCTTCTTACGCACTACAACTGGCCAAAACGTTGATGTATAGCGGTTATCAGGCTATATTTGCTCGCGACCCTTCAGTTGGGGGTCAACAAAAGCGACTATTGGCGACAAACTATATTGGATTGACAAGGTATACACTAGCAACAGGAGGTAGAGCTAGCGCAGGAGTATACGCTCTTAAGCCTATAATGTTTAAACCCTCAATACCTTCCCCTAAACTATTGATTAAATCCTTGTTGTAACAATTATATGTCTCAATCATTATCCGCTAGATTTCTAAAAAGCTCTCTGCTTAGAACGATCGAAACGTTACTCGCAATAGTCGTTGGTTTCTTTATGCTGCCCTTTATGGTGTCAAGCCTAGGGGATGAGCTTTATGGTATATGGATTATTGTTTCTAGTATTACTGGCGCGCTTTATATTTTTGATCTAGGTTTCGCCAGTGCGGTTACGCGCTTTATTTCAAAGTCGCTTGCAGTTGATGACCGGCAAGAAACTAACAGGGTGGTTTCATCGGCGTTTTTTATATATTCGGTGTTGGCATTAATTATTCTATTGGTGACCGTCTCAGCAAGTTTTTTTGCGCTGCATTGGACTGATGACCCTGAGAATGCAAACTTGATTCAGATTCTTATTGTTATTACCGGCATTAATATTGCCGTTGAATTTCCATTCAAAGCATTTGCCGGTATTGCCTCTTATCATATGCGTTATGACTTGTTGGCACTGTCTAGAATTGTATTTAAGTTACTGTCTACCGGAGCCACTATTTGGGCGGTTCTCTGTGGCTATCAGCTTATTGCAATAGCGACGATAGCGCTAATTTCGTCTTTTTCGTCGAACCTTACCTTTTATTATATTGCTAAACACCTTGAGCCAAAGATCGGTGTGAGCGTTGGTTCTGTTAATAAGGCTACAATCAAAGCGCTTACTGGTTATAGCGCTTGGGCATTTTTTATAGATGTTTCACGTTTACTTAAGGAGAGGGGGGACCTATGGGTGATCGGCTATCTGTTAACCGCCTCCCAGTTAACGGTTTACTACGTAGCACTACGTTTAGTCGAATATGCGACTCAATTTCTGTTTAGCGCTGTAAACATGACCACCCCGTTGTTCGCAACAGACTTTTCTAGAAAGGATTTTGACGCATTCTCACAAAAACTGTACCTGTTTACGCGGCTGAATGCGATTCTTGGCTTTATTACTGTTTTTGGTTTTATTTTATTTGCTAAAGAGTTCTTTTCGTTTTGGATGGGGACTTCGTTTGATGCAGAGACCGCGTTCCAAATCTGCTGCATTGTCTTGGCAGGTAAGATGATCGCGTTTTCGAGTTCACCTGTTGGTAACTCGTTAATGGCCATCAATAAACCCAGAACACTGTCATTTGTAGTTGCATTTGAGGCAGTTGTTGGATTGTCTGCTAGTTACTTTTTGATACTTCAATATGGACTTAAAGGCGCTGCAGTTGGCGTTGTTCTTCCATTTCTGTTTACTCGCACTTTCTTGGTTTTTTATCTACTCAGGAAAGATATTGAATTTTCTATGCTTACTATTTATAGGAACTTCCTGCAGTCAGGGATAGTTTTATCCGTTCCTTTTACGGTTATTTTTTACATTAAATATCAGTTTCACGAGTCTTTTAATTTTATACACTTCATTTCTTTGGTTGGGTTATTTATTGTGTTGACTTATTTATCGATACCTTTGTTATTTAAGGAAACTGAAAAAAAAGAATTGAAGAAACTTTTACCTACAAAAATATTTATGCTTCTTTTTTTGGGGGGGACCCTTAAGAATAAGCTAAAACGACATAAGGGGACTTAAGCTTTATGAAAGCATCAGTGGTTATACCTGTCTACAATGGTGAGAAGTATATTGAGGACACCCTCACTTCTTTGCTTGAACAAGACTATCAAGATAAAGAAATTATTATTGTTGATGATGGATCTACCGACGGTACTGCTGATGTTGTTGCTGCACTAGTTGCTAAATACCCCATTATTCGTTATGAAAGAATAGATAATAGCGGAGGCCCTGCAAAGCCACGTAATATTGGGTTGAATTTGGCGCAGGGAGAGGTTGTATTTCTTTTTGATGCTGATGATATTGCATTGCCGGGTAAGTTATCTTCTGCTATGGCTGTGTTTAAATTGGAGCCTTCAGTAGGAATGCTTTCTACGAATTTTTCTATGGTTGACGCTTCGGCTGAAAAAACAGTCCGGTACCGAATGATTGATGACTATTATACGTTACAAGGGGTTTTGGGTAGAAAGATTTTTGATGCGGCATATTTTATTGAATCAAGTGATGCTTTCTCTGCCATTATTAAAACTAACTTTATTGGTACATCGAGCGTTGCCATTAGAAAAAGCTTGTTAGTAAAAATAGGTGGGTTTGATGAAACTTTGCGCCATATAGACGATCGAGAGATGTGGTTTAGGGCAGTTTACGCTACAAATCTAGCTTATATCGAAACACCTTGTCATCTTTACAGGAATCATCCAGACGGAATATCCCATAAACGAAGCGTCCTTCAGGCGGAAGAACGCATTATAGCAGCTAAAAAACTCGTTAAACTGCCTAAGTCTAAGCAGGCTGTAAAAAACCTAGATCAGTTTATATCAATTAACTACTATGCACTTGGTATACACTTTCTGGGTGAGGGGGGGGCTGGTGTTATGGCATTTCGCAGTTTTGTTTTAAGTTTGAAATATAAACTTAACATAAACTCAATTAAAGGAATCGCAAAGGTTGTATTAGGTCGACGAGCTTGAAGGGCTACGTCTACATTGATGAATCTGACCTTTTAAAAAATAGTAACGAATAAAGTGACTGAAAAATTGCTTATCATCGTTTTTCAAACGTGCAATATACATTAGTAGTTTGTGTATAATTGCCTTTTTATAAAGATAGCGGGGAGCACCCCACAACTGCCTTGACTTTACTGTGTTGAATAGGGCTATATTCCCTTTTCCTTGCCTAAATGCTCGACCCGCCATCCACTCTAGATTTAACTGATCCTCACGTATTTGGTGAAGTACTACTGCGTTTGGTAAAAAAACACTTTCGTGACCTGCCTTATTTACCCGTAATAAAAACTCCGTCTCGCTACCCATGATATAGTCTTTACCGTTAGGTCCAATCTGACTGTTAAAGATAAAGCCTTCATCAATTACTTTACGTCTAATGGCCATATTTGGCCCCCAGATTCTGCCGGGGCGAATTGGGCCTTCTGTAAGGGTCGGGTCTGTAATAACGAGAGCGCTAGATATAGAATGATGACTAAGGTTTATTCGTTTATCCAATTTAACATTTGGGTAGTGTGGACGTATACTGCCGCCAAATATATCAAATTTTGGATTGCGTTTTGCGCCAATATAAAGCTCATTTAGCCAATCTGGCTGAGCAATTATATCATCGTCTGTAAATACCAATAGCGCGCCTTTAGCGAGGGGAAGCGCTTTATTTAACGCATTATTTTTACCAGGTGTTGATTCGGTAATATATTTAACGGGTAACTCTGGAATATATGACTCCACCAGTGATTTGGTTTGGTCTTTAACTGCGTTATCAATAACAATCAGTTCCCACTCTAACTGGTCTGTATTGAGATTTATAAGGCTATCGAGGGTGTTTTTTAGAATTGTGTCTCGATTACACGTCGCGAATATGACTGAAACATCCATAAACCAATAATACTCTTATTAATACAATGCTAGTGATAGCCTCAGTCTACAGGCAATAAGCATCAAAAGAAATATTATAGCCAGATGAGTAAATAAGTGAATGATATTACGCCCAATCTTGAATTTAAAAATATATGATGTAAAATTTCTGGCTTTTACTAGCCGAATATATGGTATCAGTACAGGATGGTTTTGATCGTCTCGCTTTTTGTGTAAAAGGAATTTTGTACACTGTTATGAGAGTTAATAAAATAGATTTTTTACGTTTTGTCGGTTTGGCCATGATCATACTGGCTCATGTCGGTCCACATGACTTGTTATTTCAATTAAGAAATTTTGATGTTCCTTTAATGGTGTTAGTTTCAGGGATGTCGTTCGGCATAGCATTCAAGAATGAATCATATCGTACTTATTTATGGAAGCGTGTAAAGCGTTTACTGTTTCCGGTATGGATTTTTCTAACGATATATTTTACTGCACTTTATATTCTTAACCCAATATCGGATGACCTGACTCTCAATAAAATCGCAACTAGTTACTTTCTTATAAGTGGTATTGGGTATGTCTGGATTATAAGGGTGTTTCTTCTCGTAGCATTAGTGTCACCGCTTATATATCAACTGCACCGGAACACACCATCTGATAAACGATACCTGTTTATGCTTTTAACTGCATTAGTGATATATGAACTATTTCGTTACGTTGCGATGCCTTACATTTCTGTCGGTTCGTATCAGCTACTAACGATGGTTATTTATTATATTGTACCTTATTCCCTTTTGTTTGCTTTTGGTTTAAGAATACCTCTATTATCCAATCATATAACCAAAAAATTACTTTGGTTGTCTGTTACATGTTTTGTCGCTATAGGTGGAGTTCTATGGACTCAATCTGGAAACTTCGTACCAACACAGGCATATAAATATCCTCCTTCAATATACTACTTTTCTTATGCAATCGCTGTATCCTTAGTTATATGGTTGGTAGGTGATGTTATCTGGTCTGCGTTGGAGAAGAACCGCTATATTAAAGGTGGTATTTTATTTATTGCTCAAAATTCGATTTGGATATACCTGTGGCACATCCCTTTAGTTAAACATATTCAAGCCGGTGTTACAGTGAAGTACCTATTGGTTTTTACCGCTGCCGCTTTAATAACCTACTTTCAGGTATGGTTCGTTAATAATATTTTGATTAAGAGAACATCGAGCAACACCTTGAAGCGAAACTTCAAGATGTTGCTCACGGGGTAAGTCGATTTGGGAGCGCTTCTGGATTACTCCGCTTACGGCTAAACTAACGAGTGTATTTTTGGGTGGTTTTCGTAAATGAGCTCCCTCCCTCTTCACCACCTCCCGTTATGTAAAGCGTATTATTTATTGTTGAAAATGCAGCCCCATGGCGAGGATAAGGCGCATTTGGCAATGGAATCCAAACGTTTAATACAGGGTCATATTCCTCATTTTGGTTGAAAACAAAGTCTGGGCTCGCAGGGTTATACTCGCCACCTATTACCTGTATTTTTTCGTTTAAGCTACTAATGACCATCGTTCTTCTTCCTGTTGGCATTGCGGCAATGTAGTTCCAGGTGTCTGCTACTGGGTCATATACTTCTCCTGAGGCTTTGGTGCCATTGATCGTCGTTCCGCTTGATGTTCGTTCTCGACCCCCAATAACATAAAGTTTGCCATTGATAACGGCTGTACCTGGGTTATCCCTTACTTCAGTCATAGGTGCTGCTGATGACCAGCTGTTTGTTACGATGTCATAAACTTCCAGAAGGCCTATGGAAGAGCCGTTTTGGTCCATACCGCCAGCTATGTATATTTTTTGACCTATCACCTCTGCGCGGATTCCACCTCTTGATGTTGGCATACTGGCGATGGTGTCCCAGCTATCAGTATTGATATCGTATTTGTATGAATCAGACACTGCACCTGAAAAAGGAAGTGAAGACCCACCAAACACGTAGATTGTGCCATTAAGGGCCACGGTGGCAGGGTTTTCGACTGCTAGACCAGGCTTGTCTGTTAGTTGGAACCAGGTATCTGCCTGGGTATCATATTCGTATACAGTGTTGACTGGCCCCGCACTGGTTTTGCCGCCCACAGTGTAAAGCTTACCGTTATAGGATGCGCTGCCAGAGTCTAATAAGGGCTCAGGTGCGTCAGCTAAGGTATCCCAGCATCCGTTTGATATAGAGCGGAGAGAGGTTATTTTACCGCTCCCAAACTCTGCGACAAATAGGTCTCCGGTGCTATTCTCGGATAATGTTAACGGGTCGTTGAAATTACCGACTAGACTCTCCTGAAACAAAACCCCATCTCCCGGTGGGTTAAGCACTACTCGTACAATATTGTCTCCAAGTGAGTAGTTGGTTATGAGTAGGTTACCTTTAAGTGCACCGCAGGCATTGGATGATTGGTACTCAATAATGCCATTTGATGATGTATGAGCTCCTAATACGGCTAACGGCGGTTCATAGTTGAGCGATGCTGAAACGCCTTGATAGCTGCCATCTTTAAAGACACATTCATCAATTGATGGGTTAGGGTGACCGTAAAACTTACCTTCCTTAAGCCTGAGTAATAAATCGGGTTGCTCTAATGGATTTTGGCCTCCTGACGTCCAGGGGGATGGGCTGGCAAATCCTGAGCAGTCAGGGAATGGCTGAGAAGGAAATGCTCCTGTGACACCTAACCCATTATCAGGGGCATAAATCTCTCCGTTGGAGTGGAACACAAAGTCATAGGTGTTTCTCATCCCTGTAGAAAAGGCGATGACATCGCAGGGTGGAGCGCCATATATATCGGTATTGTTGGCACAACTACCGTCGAACCCGCTAGCGAATACATCTGCAACTACCAACGCAGCTGATAGGGGTTGTTCTTCTCGATCGCCAAACTCCGTAGGTACGTTAACAGGGGCTCCAGCGCCGGTGTTTCCGCCTATCGCAATATAGAGTCGATCATCAGTCCCGAAGTGTAGACTATTGGGTGCATGGTTTGCTTTGGCTCTTGGTAAGCCGGTAATAACATCTTCGACTAAGTTGAAGCCAGGACCGCTAAGCTTTGATACTGTACCTGAGTTGGCAATACCATTATCAATAGAAGGACTTGAGTGAGATACCCAAAGTGAAAAATCATTTGGGTCGTTAATATCATCGTGATGTAGCGTAATGCCGAGAGTCAGCCTTCCCCCATGAGTATTAGTCAGGGAGTTTATGACTTCATCGCTAGTAACATTTAGGTTACTGTCGTAGGTTAAAGCATGAATAGTCCCGAATAGCTCGGTTACATAAAGCCTGCCGTCAGGTCCCCATACCATACTGGTTGGAAAGCTAATATGATGGGACTTCCTGGTGAAATCGAAATTGCTCCCATCAGGTGGCGTTAGACTCTCTTTAACCGTGAAGTGTTCAAAAGAGTAGGTTATTGGCGAACTGTTGTGGCGACTTGTCACAAAGATACCGCTGAAAGACCTTGTACCAATTTCAGGGTCTATTCCCGCTGCGTCAAAGCTGAACATCTCAGGGGAGACGGTGAACGTATCTATTTTGTGTTCCTCACCCCCATTAATTGAGTAGTAACCACTTACAGCTTTACTAGACGGTGTAGCAATCAACCTAAACGTAATATCAGATGAAGATACATTAGAAATATTTGCAACTGTGCTAGATTCAATAAGCCCTCCTTCTTCATAAGCAAGCTCAATGTTTGATCCGGAAGGGGTGGAGAGTAGTATCAACTTTATATAATGATCTTCATCAACACCGAGCCAAAGCCCGGCTTGCTCAAATTTACCCGATCCAGGAGGAGGGGATAACAATGTAGTTGAAATATCGGTTATCTGGTTCGGACCTGCGAATCCAACGCCCAGTGCGTTGTTTAAATTGTTGTTGTCAAGAAACTGAATGCCCTGAGTGGTCGTTAGGTTAAGAACACCAGACGCGATATCGACTTCAAAATTGTCAGACAACAACCCTCCGCCATTAGTGCTAGTTTGAATATAAGTGAACCCACTTCCAATAGTGTTCTTGTCAAGAATGTGGCCATCATCATTATTGAAATTAAGCTCATAAGGTAGAGTTACTTTGATGTCCGAGCAGATGACAGGCGCGCACTTATTGGTTTCAGAAATGTCTACATTTACGGTTACAAATATTGTCTCAAAGGTATTTGCTGAGATGGTTAGCACCCCCTGATGACTTCCAAGTGCGAGTGTATTTGTATCGATGTTGATCGTGATATCTTCTGGGGTAAAACCGGAGGCAGAGCTTGTTGTTAACCAATTTGAATCGGTTAGTACTGAATAACTATTGGTCGAGTTATCGCTTGTTGTGAGGTTTATAGTACGCGAAACTATACCTGAACTGGGTATGCTAACGACATTGATAACGTTACTACTAACCCCTAGTGTATGGCCAAACTGAGATATTGACATCGTCACGGGCATTATAGATGTCTCAAAATTCGGCGCGGTTACTGCAATCTCTGCTGTATAATTTCCGATAGGCATCCCGGTTGGATCAAGTGTCACAGTTAGTGTTTCTGGAGCGGCACCAGAATAAGGCGTAACTGTTAGCCAGGCTTCATTGCTTGTCGCATTGTAGATTGGACTAGAGCCGTCAGCGCTAGCATTTAAACCCAGCAATACGTATCTAGTGGAAGGCGAGTCCCCGATAATTAAGTCTTCAGAAATAGTGGAAGGGGACAGTAAGAACCCATTTACAGCGTTGCCAATGTTAAACGTTGCTGCAATAACCTCTTCAGAAAGGTCATTCTTTATTACCTTTGCTACTAGCGTGTGAGAACCGTCGGAAAGTGTACTGGTATCATAGGGAATAGCATTATCGTTAGATTGTGTACCTCCTAAATCGTAGGGTTTAAGACCTTCGGTTTTTGTTGGCGTGCCGGTTGCGGGCTTATCCAAGAAAAACTCAACCTTTTTTACACTGTCTTCTGGATAAACAAATATATGAGTATTGCCGGCTAACGTCATTCCGTTTAGTGATGTCGCAAATGAACGCGTACTACTATCACTAACTAACAGTTCATATGTGCCTGAACTCTGCGCAGTTACAGACACTGTGACTGTTAGGCTCGTAGAGAGAAACCCTGTTGAATCGAAACTGACGAGCCCTTCATACTGGCCAGGTACCATAGATGAGGTATCTATTGAGACTCGTATATTTGAAGGCGTTGAACTTGATGAGGCAGTAACTTCAATCCACGAAGTAGACTCTGAGATCGAGAAGGGCTGTATAGATCCATCATGAGCGGTGAGTGTCGTGTTGAACTCTGCAGAGATCGTACCTTCTACTACGTTAGCGTTATGAAACTGATCAGCTAGTACTAGGCTGGGTTCGTGATTAGCGACTAGAAATTGTGCTTCGTGCACTTCAACTGCTCCCGAACGGTCTTCTAATTCGACGGTTAAGGTGTGGTAACCATCGAGAACTGTATTTGAGTCAAATGGCCGGGCGCTTCCGTCTACCATTGTCCCGGCGAAATCATACTCTGCAAGGTTTTCAATTTTAGTGGGTGGGGCGCTAGTGCTTGAATCAAGATAAAATCTAACTTGTGTGGTATTTGGCTGACTGGATACAACGTAGATATAGGCGGAACCAGTGACTGCACTCCCACTTAACAGTGAAGATGCGCTTCGGTTTGAGTTAGGACTCGTTCGGATTTCGGAGGCGTTAGCTTGGGTTAATATGGTTATAGATAAGATGATAAGTGAAACAATGATTTTTATTATTTGCATTGTATTTCCCTCTAGTTGAATAGGAAAATTGTGCAAATATCGATCAGAAATATATAAAGACAACAATTAACATAAGGTTATAACGAAACACTTGTGTTCTTAAAATCAAAAACGTTTGTATAGTGTAAATTAATGTGACATTTGTCACATTAATAGATGTGGACTAGGAGATTATGTAACCATCTGTATCAAAGGTATGGAGGGGTAATATTGGCATAACTTGTGTTCAAAAAATCTTCTACTATTGCCTGCTCATTAGTACAGTTGTTACCGCATTTAATACGTGTGTAAATTAAAGTCGACGCTGGACTACCCAGTAGTGGTCTTATCACCTCTAATAATTTGGCGCCAACTCGACTGCTCGTGGCCTTGAAAGAAACAAGGTATTGATAGCTTACCAACTCTAACTGCCCACTATTACCTTTTAATATTACATAACCGAAGTCAGTATCGCGTATGCTTAGTCGACCGGAGGATGTAACGATAAACTGCTCTTGATTAAACAAGTGATTGTTGTAATTAATAAGCTCTTTACCAGGAGTCTGCTGTTGATAGCTTCTTATTGAAAGTTGGATATCTGCTTGGCCGTTAGAATATATTCCGTCGAAGGAAGTGTCTGGGGATCTAAATGAAGGAGTGGAAATAAGATTATTTTTGAGGTAGCTTCGTTTCCAGCTATCTAGTGAGGCATCAAGCTTCAAGTTGACAATTGCTACTTCGCTGATATTGCTAGAGAATGAGAACTTTGCGTAACTAGGCGCGGCAAAGGCTGCGATAAATGTTACGATTATAACCACTACTACATTAAAGCTGCTACCGGTTTGGGTAGTTTCAACCCCGTCGACGGTAGACACTTCACTTTTTTTATCGCTTGGTTCGTCAAAATCGCGTTCTAGTTTGTGAGCAAGAAAAAAGAGTGGAATTAGGGTGATTGCAAATACCAGCCAACCAAAGTGATCATGCTCATCGACTAAAAAGTGTTCCATATTAGTCGCGTTACCGGCAAGAATGATAATAAATACACGTATCCAGTTAGCCATCAAGGCCATTAATATCCCACTAATTATTAAAATAGCAGACGACTTAATACGGGTATAATTAAGGTAACTGTATAGCGATGTTAAGGTAATGCTAATCAACAGGTACCGTAATCCTGAGCAACCACCAGCTATCTCAAACTTACCCCCAGGCAGTGTTACAAATACATCCTCAATATGAGCTGATACACCTGAAAGGCTCAGTAATATTCCGTTAACGTCAGTAGTGATATATTGTAAAGGAACGGTTAATACATCCCAAATGGGTATGGAAAAGTAAAGGAAGCCAATAGGAAATACGACCGTTTTTGCGGTATTCCAGCCTAGTATGGTGTAAAAGAATAACCAGATAATAAAAGGCAATATTACTTGTTGAATGGCTTCTATACTTGCGTAGAAAGCGAGAAGCCAAAGTACGCTTGAACCAAACATGAGTATAAGGCCAAACCAGCCAATATTAATTGAGGTAGTGGAGAGCGACTTAAGTTGGCTTAACAGATAGTAGGCACTGATACCCAGTACTAGCATGCCATGAGAGTATGACTCATCGAATTTATTCCAACGAACCCAAAGGTCAAGAATGGTGGCAGAGAACGTATAGCCAAATATCGCCAAAAACCCTACAAATACTAGTAGAATAGTTTTTTTCTGTACTGCTAGATTCTGCATCGTCCTTTACCTTTTAGGAACTTCCGGTGTTGAAGACAGAATCTAGCAGATGTTTGTCAGGTGATAAAGAGATGAACCTTACATTTTACTTTTGTTTACTTGGTTACTAGGTATACATATCAATTATTCGAGAATCTGCTTGCTTTTTACATTTGACAACTACGAGCCCGAATAACCCGAGTGCAATAAGGCTTAACGAGGTCGGTTCTGGTACTTTGTGAAAAAATGGATTTCCAAAATAGCTTATATCAGGAGTATTAAATGCAAAGAAGTTTTCTAATGAACGGTTGGTCACTTTATAATTCGTGTTGGACTCGATATTAGAAAATTCAAGATGTAAAAACCATTCAAAACCTTTTTGTCCTAAAGTGTTTCGAAAGTAGCCACTAGCATTTAGTACTGACATGCCAGCGCCTATATTAAGCGGTAGTTCATGGTTGTAGCTTATGGACTTTGACTTATCTAATTGATACTTCATACCGGAAATTTCAAGGGCTAGGTCAAATATCTCAAGAGGCTTAGCCTGATCTACTGTAAGTAAAAAATACTTTCCAGGTTTTGTAACTGGTGAATGGTCATGATCAAAAGAGGTGAAATCATGATTACCGGCAAAGGTGATTAATTGGGCTTGGCAAGCAAGTGGTGCTAGAAGTATAAAGGCTAAGACGACTTGTTTCATTTGATGTCCTTGTAGGGTTATCAGTTTAAATATAGACTTTTTAAAAGCGTGACAACCCATTCCGTTATAATTGTGGTTCGTTGTCAGGTCCCTTTGTACTTCCTATTTACTATAGGCTTGCTGTACTTGGGCGAGATTGATGCTACTAAACGCATCAGGGTAGTGATGGTCGTTCTTGTCGGCGCTCAACCAAATTTGAGTCGGCCAAACAGGTATATTGCAGATAATTTGGTAGTCACTTGTATTGCCTCGACCTAATATGCAAAGAGACGAGGGTAGCCATGCATCTCCTTCATTAGGTGGTTCGACATTTATAGTAATATCAGCTGGAGTGATATCTTCAAGATTTTTAGAACCTGATGCGGGAAGTGTTACGGCAGTACTGCCTCCCGCTTCGCTTGAGGCGAGTTTGACTTCTCCAGCAGTTACTTGAGCGATTGTAATACCTGAAAATTGTTGTGATGTCCCGTATTGTACAGTGCTGGTTGACGCAATAATTAAAATAGAGGTTACCGGCGTAGCCATAATTAAAGTCCTTTTTGATTTATCTCGTTCAGCAGTCAGTATAGTAGCAAGGATTGTTCGTGCAAGAACTTAGCGTAGTGCCGTTTTATGCAGGCTTCGTCACAAAATAGCGTTTTAGATAATAATCGCCTCACTAAAACGCTATTTTTACTCTATTTCAACGTAGCCCTTACTGGTGATGATGTTGGGCCTGTTAGGCCGTCGGTATCAGTTACCTTAATATAAAAATCATAGACACCAGGTAATAAACCTTCATACGTGTGGGTTAGTTGATATGGCCCAATCGGTGGAGCTTCTACTGCTTGCGCTGAGTCCTTAACATAACCGACGGTATACGACGCAATATCATTTAGTGGAAGGTTGGTACCGTCTACTCGTTTGGTGGGTGCGGTCCAGTTCAATGTCACGGTCCCCGTATTTATGACGATACCTTCACCGCCGGTTGGTGGGGGGATTACAACAGGCGGTGGCACGACTTCAGGTGGAGGCGTGACTTCGGTCGGCGGAGTTCCGCCACCGGAGCCGATTGGTGGTGCAATTAAACCCGTTGAACCAGGGTCGGAATTGTTACTGTACTCTTGGCTGTTGGATATGCCATCTCCATCATTATCTAATGAGGCATCGTTACTATTGAGTGGGCTTAGGCCATACTGGATTTCCCAATAGTCAGGTATACCGTCATTATCTGTGTCAGTCACGAAGTCGGTTTCCATATCGGTAAAAGCTGTGAACTCATTACTAACAACGGCTCTTGGTTGAGATGGGGATTCCCACTCTAGTTTGATAAATGCACTACCTGAGCCTTCTGCATACTCCAGAATTAGATCATAAGTCTCGCTCGCGTCTAAACTTATTTTTCCTATATAAGTGCTAGTTGATCCTGTCGTCCAGTGTTCGACGACAACGCTTCCATTGATGTAAAGTCTGGCGTAATCATTGGCAGTGACATAAAAGATATAGTCTTCAGCCCCAGTGTTGTGAGCGGGTTTTAAGCGGGATAAGAAACGAACTGAAAAGTTATCACTTGGGACTTCAGAGTATGGGCTAGATTTCCCCCAGTCAAAGTCTATAGTCGGTTCTTGTTTAATTAACAAGATCTTATCCATTTTAATACCAGAGAAGTACTGTGCGGTAAAACCGGGAAGTTGGGGTACCGACTTGATGGACTCAAGGTATGCCGTTAAGTTGTCTACTCCGTCATTATCGATATCGCCTGAAGCATCTGCTGGATCAAACGGATCTGTTCCAGTGGTGATTTCCCAGAAGTCTGGGATTGCATCGCCATCACTATCGGTTACTTTGTCGTTGACCGTGTCTATCGTATTCACAACGGTATCATCTAATAACGCTATTGATTTACCTGGAGCTTGCCAGTGTAGCTTGATCACTGCGCTTCCTTGTCCTTCGGCATACTCAAGCTTAACAGGATACTCTTTTCCTTCTTCAAGGTTTATGGTTCCGGTATGAACTTTTGTTGAACCAGTACTCCAATAGTCAACGACTAACTGGTCGCCTACCCATAATTTAACGTAATCATTTGCTGTAGCGTTAAAGGTATGCGTACCACTTACATTAGCAACGAAGAAACCTGTAAAGCGAACAGAAAAGTTATCTCCTGGAACTGCGGGATCAGGGGCGCCTTTGGCCCAGTCGAAATTAATGCTGCTATCGTTTCTAAATTTTATAGGGTCTATCAATACGCCTGTTCCGAAAAATTGAGTAGACCAGCCAGACACTAAAAGCTTATCGGGTACTGGAGGTTCTGGTGGTTCTGGTGTTGAGGCGTTATCGCTTGGGTCTGTACCTGCCATATACTCTTCAAAGTTTGATGAGCCATCTCCATCATGGTCTTGTGTTGCATCTGACGAATTGAGAGCGTTAAGTCCGTATGCGACTTCATAACCATCGTCAATCCCATCACCGTCCGTATCTTTATTAAAACTGTCAGTCCTGAGTAGATACTCATCAAGATTGGTTAATAAGTCTCCGTCAGAATCGATGGTAGCGTCGGTGTTGTTTAAGGGATCTAAGCCCACAGCAAGCTCATAGCTATCGGGTAAACCATCATCATCGCTATCAATAGGAGGAAATACATCGTTATATGGCTGTTTGAAATTACCATCGTAGTAGCCCAAACGATAGCCAGTTGAGTAGCCAGAACCAGTGTCTTCGGTGATCAAGCTAACGGGTGAAAGATTGCTACCTGGGATCACTTGTTTTGAAATACCAGGGCCTTGCCAGTAAACCGCTAGCTGATCGCTTCCACTGCCTTGCTTTTGAAGAGCTTCAATATAATAGGTTTGACCAGATTGGAGATTAATTGAAGCGGATTTTTGAGTAGGGTATTTACCTGTATCTCCAACGGTCGCCCACCCATCCATATACGCAATTAGGTGTTTTTTTTCGGTACTTTCCCCTGTTGATATCCAAAGCTCGCTGGAGTCGTTGCTCGAAATGTAGAAAGTGTAGGTGCCAGAAGTTTCAGGGTATAAGTAACCTCGAATTCTGCTGCCATAATTTGTGGCTTTATTCGTTGCACCTTGGAAGCTATTAAGCTGCAACGTAGAATCGGAATCTTCGGCGAATCTATTGGACCGGGTTAGGTCCCTTACGGTTGTTCCATCGATGTTCTCCCAAAACTCTTGAATAATCGAACCGCGATTAGCCGTGTCTGGTCCAGATGCTGTGGGGGGTAGGGTAGATAAATCAATATCGTCATCTGATGTACCGAAAACAGAACAGCCGGACAAAACGCTTAATACAAGTGGTATACAGAATAAGTAGCGCATAATAGGAGTCCTAATATTATGTGTTCAAAAATCGAACTATTTATCTTTGTAAGTCTTAGTTAAGAAAGGTAACTTATCAAGTTTGAGATACGTAATGGCCTAACTGTTTTGTTATGAGAAGGCTAACGGATATAGGTAATGGTTATTTCAGGGTGGGTTTCGAGGGGCTAGCTGGAGGCCGTTTTTTAATATACTGTGCTGAGAGTTAACATTAGATTAGGAGGCTGACCTCCTAATCTAAAAAAGATTACCTATTCAAATTCTGATGCGTTGAATGTCTTGCCTATAGCTTTGTATGCTGCAAGCAAGTGTTCTTTTATTTCCGCTGAACTTTGATCTAAGCGATAAGCTTTTTCAAGAATTTCGCTCGCGTCTTTAGCTCTTCCATTTTCAAAGAGAATCCACCCATAAGTGTCAAGTATTGCGGGATTTCCGGCCGCGATCTCAGAGGCTTTTTTGGCCAGCTCTTCAGCTTTTGGGTTTTTTTGTTCATGGTAGAGCCAAGCAAGGTTGTTCATAGCAACTGCGTTGGTCGCATGCACGGCTAGTAGCTCTTCATATGTCGTAATCGCTTTCTGTTTTTCTCCGGCTTCCTGATAGCTCATCGCTAACATGGTCATAACCCTTGGGCTGTTCTTTTGGATCTTAAGCCAGTCTTGGAGAGGGGTTAATGCTTCATTACTGTCGAGGCGCTTCAGAGTCTGAGACATTTTAATGGCCAGTAGTTCTGATGGCTTTATCTTCCATGCTTGAGAGTACTCTTTGATAGCTGGTTCGTAATCTTGCTTCTGGAAATGCTGGTTTGCAATAAACTCGTAAGGGAGTGGCGACTCAGGATTACTCTTTTTCAATTCATTAATGATGCTTAAGCCTGCAGGCTCTTCATCAGAAATATAGTAGATGTTGGCCAACAACAGGCTTAGGTCTATATCGCCATTTTTCTGGTTTGCGATCAAACCATCAATAAAGGCCTTAGCTTCTTTTGTTTTGCCTTCTGACACCAGTTGTTTAGCTTTTTGTTGTGCTGCTGCTTTAAGTAGCTTTTGTGCCATTAAGTTATTGTTGAAACGCGGAGTACTGATAATGGCCAATGATTTATCAATGCTGTTTTGTTTGAGATATAGTTCAGCTAAGGCAATTTGTGGAACAGTAGCTTCTGGTAGCTTTTTAACTAGTTTTTCGTAGCTAGTCACGACTTCATCGACTGTTTGAGTAGCGTTGAGGTAATTGTAAAGCATACGGTTTGTATCGGGGGAGTCCGGGGCTAACATAACGGCTTCGTAGAAGGCGTTATTGGCTTCTTTAGGTTGGTTGTTACCTGTATAAGACTTACCTAAATTGAGTAGAATCAATGGGTTCTTCGAATCAATACCTTTGGCTTTATTAAACTCTTCGATAGCAGGTGAAAACTGTCCACTACTAAGGTATAACGATCCGAGTACCAGATAGCCTTCAGCGACTTTACTATTGCGCTTGATCCAGTCTTTGGTAATGTTGATTGCTTTATCTGTTTGGTTTGCATCACTCAAGTAATAACCATATGCAATCAGCAGTCGACTGCTATCAGGTTTTTCGTTAAAGCTGCTGCTTATAAACTCAAGCGCTTCTTGTTTTTTGCCTGTCGTAGCTAATGCTTGCGCATACTTAATCTTTAGTTCGACATTATTAGGTGTTGCTTGCATCGCGTCTTCAATGTTTTTAATCCCTTCTTCAGTTAGGCCTGATGCTATTTGTGAAATACCCAGTAATGATTTTAGCGAGGCATCTGTATCATGTTTTGCTAGGCCCAATTGTAGTGTTTGAACGGCTGAAGATGCTTTGTTTAGCTTTAATTGAAGTGACGCCAATAACTTAATAACTTCAGGTTTTGTATTGTCGTTTACATAAAGTGAGAGAATTCGCTCTGCCTCGACAATGTCACCTTGGTAGTTCTTAACGATACCCAGTAGCACACCACTGGGGTTATGTGCAGAAGATATATCTAAGATGGCGTTAAGCTCTATTTCCGCCGCGTCGTAGTCATTATTTTTGAAGTATTCTAATGCGGTTTCGAATCGAAGCTTAATCTCTCCTGGAATGGATTGGTCCAGAATATCTTGATAGCGGCTTGCTTCAGCAATTTTACTCTGTTGTCTAAGTACAAATATCAATGAAGATATAGTTGAGTATTTTTGGGGCGTCATTGTGTCAAGTTGAGAAAGATCCTCAAGGGCTCTCACATATGACTCTTCTGCATCACTATAATTTTGCTCAATATGTGCAAGTCTAGCTTTCCAAAGCCATGCCTCTGTTGTTGAATTCTCAGAACTAGTAATTGTTGATACGATCTCTACAGCCTTTTCTGGCTGTTTCTGTAAGAGGGCGACTTTTGATAGGCCTAAACGTGCCTCTATATTGGTGCCGTCCTTGGTTGATATTGTCGTAAAGACATCTTTTGCTTTGTCTATATCGCCTTTTGCTAAATAGATATCACCTTGGAGCAATAGTCCTTCGTCGGTGACTGATTTAAAATTAGACCCTATATAATCGAGCTCAGATTGTGCTGCGTCTAGCTTCTGCTGGATATAAAGTGACTTGGCTAGTAGGTAACGTAGTTCTTGCTCACTGCCTTGCAGGTTAACGTTGTCCTTAGTCAAAAGCTCATTAATACGTAACTCAACTTCGGCTGGGTTACCGGCGAGCAGTAATGTCTCAAAAATGACGATATAAGGCTTCAAACGGTTTGGGTAGAGCTGAATAGCGCTAGTGGACTCTGACACAGACTGTTTTAGTTGTCCTTGGTTCTGATAGAATTTGGCTTGGTCGATGTGACTCAAAAACTGCACTTCTTTTGGAGATGCCGCTAACGACCCTGTATCATCACCACAGCCAGATAGGGTGGTAATCGAAACGGCCATTACCAATGCAATAAAGGGGGATCTTGATATGTTCTTCATCCTAAATCTCGCTTAATCCGTGTTTTGTTCATTAGTTATTAGTTTGTACTTGTCGGTCAAGTTATAAAGAGTCGGTCGTGTGACACCCAATAGTCGAGCCGTTTGCGCCATATTGTATTGTGCGATTTGCAATGCATGTTGAATTGCTTGCTTCTCAGCTGTTTCACGAACTTGCCTTAAATTGAGTACGGAGTCTGTTGTATTACAGGGCTCGTTTAACTCAAGGTCTTCGGCAGAGACACGTTTCCCATCAGCCATAATGGCCGCACGTTTAACTTTATTGATCATTTCCCTCACATTACCAGGCCAATTGTATTCTCGAATAGCCCCTATGGCATCGTCACTAAAGTTAAGATGTGGGCGATCGAGTTGATTGGAGAAATTGTGTAGTAATGATTGTGCAATTAGCACTGCGTCACCCTCACGATCTTTAAGAGGTGGGATGTTTAATGTAATCTCACTGACTCTATAATATAGATCTTCGCGAAAACTTCCCGTAGATATTAAGTTTAGAACATCCTGATGGGTCGCACACACGACTCGTACATCGACAGGGATTTCGCGAACACCGCCTACCCGTTCAATCACGCGTTCTTGGAGGAACCTAAGTAATTTTGCTTGCAGGGGCATCGGCATATCACCAATTTCATCAAGAAATAGTGTGCCACCGTCCGTTAGTTCGATCTTGCCTTTCTTGGTTTGATTAGCTCCGGTAAATGCGCCTTTTTCATAACCGAATAACTCACTTTCAAGTAGGTTCTCAGGAATGGCTGCACAATTGATGGCGGAAAACGCCTTATCAGTCCTGGAACTCAAATCGTGGAGCGCTTTAGCAATGACCTCTTTACCTGTACCGGTTTCTCCTAATATAAGTGTGGTGACATCGGCGGGTGCAATTTTTTCAACTGTACGGCAGATTTTCAACATTTGTGGGCTGTTCGCAATTAACCCTTTTAGTGTTGATGATTGTTGAGAACGATTGAATTCAATATTCTCTTTTTCTAACTCATAAAGCCTAAATGCTCGGTTAACGACGAATGATAAAATGTCTGCATCAAGAGGCTTTTGATAGAAATCACAGGCACCGTTACCAACGGCTTTAACGGCATTCTCTTTCTCTTCTCGTCCTGTAACGACGATTATTTTGGTGTTGGGCGCCAGGCGTAATATCTCATCTAAAAGTGCAAAGCCTTCAGATGAACCGCCAGGATCTGGTGGCAAGCCCAGGTCTAATGTGACCACTTGAGGTTCCACTCGTCTTAGATGAGATAAAGCTGACTCTCGGTCGTCGGCGATAAAAACTTCAGTATCTTCGAAACACCAACGCATTTGACTTTGAAGACCTGGGTCATCTTCGATTATTAGTAGCTTTTTTTTCACCGGGGAACTATTTCCTTATTTGATCCTGTTATGCAAGATAAAAACTTGAATACTCGACGAGAACGCTATGGCATGTTCTATAAACCGCTTATTATCCTTACTATACCTATAGGGTATAAATTAATACGATAGTTTACAATACTCTAGATCAGCTAAACCTATGATAGTTAGATAATCATTGTATGGGGGCTCTCTTTGTAGCCTATAACGCTCTTTTTAATGCTTTGTTAAACAGTCGGAATCTTTACACTAAAGCACGAACCTATACCTTCCTGACTGGTCACATCAACCGCTCCGCCTAGTTTTTTAATATACTCACGACTTTGGTAGGCACCAATACCCATGCCGGTAAGTCCTTTAGTACTTTCAAATGGTTTGAATAGGTGATGTTTAATAAAGTCTTCGCTCATTCCTATGCCCGTATCCTGTATAAAGAGCACGACAAACCCAGGTGTGGTTTTAACTGAGATGATGACATCTCCATCTTTGTCCGTCGCATCTTGAGCATTCTGTATTAAATGACCTAGAACTGTATGTAGTTGCTCTTTTGACGATTTAATCAGAATCTTGTCTTGCGGTAGTTCTATTTGTGGCGTCGGTAAAGATTTAGAATGATGTAGCACCACATCTTCTATCAGAGGACCCAATTCGATTAGCTCGGGTATTTCTTCTTCATTAGGGTTTCTAATTTGCTTTAATAGGTAACCCATTTTTTGGACCGCATGTTCGGTAGTCGAAATCATATCGTCAACAAACTCTGGGTTTGATTTATGCTTGTTAGCATTTTTTACTAACAAAGAGAGCTGAGCGATAATGGTTTTAAGGTCATGAACCATAAAGGCTGACGTCCTATTAACTGCTTCGAATTGCTTGGCTTCTGCGAGACGCTCCTGACTTTGGCTCTGAGACAAGTAACTACAGGCCTGCCTAGACACGACTTTTATCAAGTCATAATTTTCCCAGTTTAGCTCCATACGGGTATAGGGTTGTGCCACAAGTGCAAGCCCCATTAGCTCGTTGCCAAGAAAAAGAGGGATAATAAGCCAAGGGGACGGATGATTAAGTATGATATCGGGAATTTCTAAAAGGTTATATGTGGTCGGGTCTTTAATGTATTCATTAAGGTTAATGATCCAGTCATGCTCATTAAAATATTCTAGTACCTCAGAGTTGGCGTCTATAATGTCATGCTTGATGGTTGGGCTGTTGAGGTAGCCTCTTATCGAGAAGTTACCCACATCATCTTTACACCAAAGAATACCCGCATTACTTTCTACAAGCTTAGCTAGAATACGTATAATACTCACCGGTAGCTCCTCTTCGGAAGTGGAAAAGGAGAGCGTTTTGGTGCTTTTTAGCCACTCTTCGCGATAATCATATTTGTAATGGAAGAAATTTTGGCTAATAAATACCATTAGCCGTGATCGGAGTTTAGGGGAGCTCAACAATAGCGTTAGTATAGTCGCAGCAGTAAAGAAAAATAAAATTTGTAAAGCATCCCCCCAGGTACCGCCAAATGTTCTTAGGTAGTAGCCGCCTATGGAAATAATTAGGAGATATGCTCCAGCCAGCACCAACGTTCCGGTATAAAAAATAACCTGTCTCGACACCTGGACGTCAATGGGCTGCTTTCGACTGTTAATCATCGTTAATGCGATTAATGGTGCTACTACCGCGTTGACTGCTCCTCTTGAATCCCACATAGGCGTGGATATCTCTTGAAACAGGAATGCATCGGCATACAACAAAAAGTCATAGCCAAATATTGCGCCAACCGCAACAGATAGATACTTGATGCTAGAGCGACCGTATATATTTGCATTTCTCCATATCTGTTCAAGGAGAATTAGCCCCACTAGGGATAGCGCGATTTGACCGCCTAGTAATATTTTTCCTGAGACCAGTTCGATGTCTGCTATGCCTTCAATCAACGTCACTACGAGCATTAGTAATAACGTAATCATCGACCCCAGTGATAAATATCGTCGCGAGGTTTCAATATTACTGTTAGGCACAAACTTAATGCCTAGTAACGCATAAAGTACTCCGAACCAAGCTGCGTTTCTTATGATTTCGACGGAATATCGGATATAAAAGGGTGGGGTATTGTAGTAAGACTGGTATGCGAGTAACCCTAACCAAAGGCAGGTAATTAGTGCAGCGAGGAATAGAGAGCGATCTGTATTTCGTCTTAAATAGCTTTTAGCTATGAATGCTGATACCAGAAAGTAAATGCTGAACCCAACTGCATGGCTGAGGGTTCCAAAAGTGATATCCATAGTATTTTTAAGTTTACCCAGTGCCGCCGCTTCGTTAAGTTCCCTCGAGTATACAAAAAGCGGCAAAGGAGGTAAAAAGTAATATTAGTATAAAAATGAAGGAGGGGGTGTTAGAGAGGATTTATAAAAAGCGTAGACTCTATTACTGCCGTACATTCAGAATAATAAATAGGGTGCGCATGGCGCATCCTATTGTTACTCTGGGAGTGTAGCTACGAATTTTTCATATCTCGGTAGTACCTAAATATCTCCTTAAGCGGCCGCTTCACTTTAAATCCGAAGGTTTTGTTAAAGCTTCTACCATCTATGACGACAGAGTATTTAAAGTAATTGAGCAAAAACGCTGGGAATATCTTCAAGTTTAAGTTTTTTGCCAAAAAGCGTGGAAGCCCAGGCGGAATAGATGGGAGTGGTATTTTACTGCACCCAGATAACGCCAGGGCTTGCTGGTACGACACCCAATCATCTGGCGCCACATTATAGATACCCGATTTATCCTGTTCGTACGACAGTACGATAGCATCCGCCATATCATCAATATGAATAAACTGCATCACTGGCGAAAAGCCGGCTAATACAGGTGCATGCTTACTTGAAAGTAACGAGCTTATGGAGTTCTGAACGCCTGGGCCTACGATATTACACGCACGAAGGATAGTAATATTGAGGTCTGGGTATTTCCAAAGGTAAATATTGGCTAAATTTTCTAACTCAACAGAATCAATGAGATCCATCGTAAGTTCCGCTGCTTTTAAAGGGGCGGTTTCATCGATTAGCGCAGGGTTATATGCATTGGCACCATATACATGATAGGTAGAAAGTACGATAACCTTTTCAATACCGTATTTATGACTTAACTCCAGAAGCTTTTGGGTACCTAGTACATTGGCGTTATAACGCCTCATTCGCGTTTCTTCATTAGAGGTGATTCTGCCTAAATGAATAACACCATCAAAATCAAACTTACGAAACAAGTCTTCAAAAACGCGTTTGTTAAAGTTTATTTGATAACTAGGAATATCATCGCTTAAATAAACCTGCTTACGAAAGTCTACTGCTACAATCCGGTAAGTATCGCGAAGTCTGTTGATGACTTGTTGTGCTAGAGCACCTGCGGCACCGGTAATAAGAATGGTAGGTTTTTGTTTTTTGTTCATTAGAAAAGCCTTTTTCTTTCGCTTAATCCCTGATCAATTAAATCACTGATAACTGACTTAACTTGTTCAACCCGGCGAGTGACTTCCTCTTCGGTTGTATCACCCCCTTCAAATTTCATAGGTTTACCGAAACTCAAATGAACTTTAGCAGGCAATATAAAAGGGAGTGTTACGGGAACATATGGAACGCCCAATATTTTTGCAAGTGGTTTAATATTAGCAATGGCAGGGATAGTCTCTTCGCAACCAACCACACCTACCGGTATAACTGTTGCGTTATATTGCATCGCTAAGTGCATAAACCCGTTACCAAAACGTTTTAACTGATAACGATCTTTGTATAGTTTTCCTGACCCTCTGATTCCTTCCGGAAAAACAATAACGGCCTCTTGGTTCTCGAGCATCTTGGCACAATTTACCGGGTCACCGAGCACCGCTCCAATTTGGTTAAGTAAATTCCCCAAGAATGGAACAGTTGGAAAAAAGCGTTCGATCATAGCGCGAGGCATACGAGGTTCGTTTTTTCTTGATGCAAGCGCATACGCGATCAGTGTGCCATCAATAGGAAGTTGCCCGCTATGGTTCCCGACAATCAAAACAGGCCCTTTTGCCGGAATATTGTCTATGCCATCGGTTTGAACTCTGAAGTATTTGTTATATACCCCGCTAAAGAGCGACAAAACCAGCTTGTTGGTGTCTGCATTAAACCCCCAAGGGTCATATCCCAAGCTCCCTACTGGTTTCTCTATTTTATCTAATTGGGCGTCTAGTTCGTGGGATACAAACGTATCTTTGAGGTACGACTTTAGACTCATATTCCCTTCCTACATTATTAGCAAGCGTTGTCACGCCCGTTTTTGTTTTATTAATCGATGCTTTAAGATTGAAAGAGAGTATATCTATTTGAGGAATGGGTTACTAACCTTGGTCAAAAAAAACCCGGATACCTGGGGAAGGTAACCGGGAAGAGTGTGAGTAGTATCCATGAAAGACTTCCTACTAGACCGGTAGCAGGGTTATGCAAACCAGTCTCATCTAAGTATCGACTAAGTTCTCAATTTTACAAATTTAATTCGTATGAATTTTAATCACATTTACGTATAAAATATAACCTCGATAGCCGAAAATGAAATAACGAAGTCAATATACTTAAATGTAGTTTATGACGGTTTCTTTGCAGACGGTATTTGCCCCTTTGTTTCAACAATATAGTGACCTTCTTCGTGTGTTTTAAGCACTCCTTCACGGGTCCAGGGCATTAAACGGTAATGGGGCTTATTATTTGAATAGTCAACAAACGGGTACTTAATAATATCGAAATAGGGGGAGTAGTCGAAGTCACTCGGCGTGCATAGTTTAGGGTTTCGTCTATAAACCTTTAGTTCATTTTTATCGTTACGTTTTACTAGTGGCAGTATAGGGTACTGAATAGATGCAAATGCTTCAGCGATCATAGTGGAGCAGACGGTTTTAGTTGCTAAGCCAACATTGCGCTGAAAAATGCTTGAGCGCCACCGGCGGGGCATTACCCACCAAGGAAACAAAAATCGCGCTAGGTCGAACACCTGTCTTATATCATAGTCTGAACCGAGGCGGCTTATCGCATAATTTATAACACTTTGCATATCTCGGTAGGTTAAATCTCTTGGCCTACAAATTCGGATATGATCTCGGTCGTAAAAGGTTAGGGGGCGCACGATAGTGCCTTTTCCTAGTTCACTTTCGACAATTAGTTGTACGTCGGGTTGCCCATCAAAAAATGACTTAACACGCTCCCGACTCATAGGGTGATTTATTTCGTGAAGTCTTCCTAAGTATAGAGCTGCATGAGACCAACGACTTTGAGTGAGCAGTTTAATGACTTCACTGACTCGGGTGCGCCCTTCAACTAGAATAACATCGCCAGGTTTAATTTCATAACGCACACGTTCGAAGTCACTAAGAGGTATTTCTCTTGGAGGGTGTTCGCGATTTAGCCATTTTACAACTAACTCAATGAGAGTGTACTTTGCTCTCATTCCCATTATTAGCACCTTTTATAGCCAGCTTTATTTTTTAACACCTTATAAATTTATAGTTAATAAATCTAAATTGACCAATTTAATTACTGTAAATGAGACATATTGGTCATATTTAATGGGTTTTTAAGTGAGAAAAATCGTGTGTTGAATTAGAATAACCTTAATAGGCTGTTTTATGCCGTAACGTTTGTTTGTTCCGAGGTTTCGTTGGCTATGTCCGATAAAGAAAATATTAAAAATGCTCATTCTGAAGAGCTGTCAGATGAAAACCTTGTTTCTAACAAGATAAAAGATTCTGCTCGCCAAATTTGGTTGGCGGGTCTAGGCGCCTATAATAAGGCAGAGGAGGATGCAGGTAAGATCTTCGATAAATTGGTAAAAGAGGGCGAAGAGATCGAGCACATGACCCGAGGTGTGGTCGGAAAACGTATTAAAGTCGTAGAAGATACTGTTGAAGGTGTAAAAGAAAAAGCGAATGGCACTATTGGTAAATTAGAAAGTGTTTTTGATCAACGTGTATCAAAGGCATTGATGAAAATGGGCATCCCTACCAGAATTGAAATTAAGGCCTTAGAAGCGCAGATTGCAGAGCTGAAAAAACAGTTGGATGAATCTCATAAGAGTTAGAGTACGTTTATGATCACGTAGCCGTGATGAAAGGAGGCACTACTGTAATCAAGGGGATAACCCTTGATTCCGCTTCGAGGCTGTGAAAGTATCAACAAATAAGAGGCTTTTTGCCTTCAAGGCGGATTCGC
>CAJXUY010000002.1 GCA_913060665.1 uncultured Oleiphilaceae bacterium | reverse complement strand
ACCGGCCTGTCACGCCGGGGGTCGCGGGTTCGAGTCCCGTCCGGTCCGCCATTAAAATTTAATAAAATCAAGCATGTCTGTAGTTATATTCTTTTGTTTATCTTCGATGTAATAAATCTTTAATATTAGTTTAATTTTTCTGAAATTCTCTTCTATTACTCTTCTATCATCAAGCAACGATTGTTTCACCTCAGTATTGCCTATTGCTTGGTTTTGACTATTAAGCGTGCTTACGAAAGCCGTTTGTTTAATAATTAATTAATGATAGAGGAAGTTTTATGAGTGAATACGAAGACGATATTTTGGAAATAATGTTCGATGATATGGACGATGACGAGATTGATGATGCCGTAGAGATGTAGGCATCGTTTTAAGTGAAGAATTGTAATTGAAGACCCTCTTGTTATTACTTGCTTACCTTTAGTTGTTTCTTGCCTCCTCTTAGTTATCATACTTTCTATTTTTTAGAGCTTAGATGTTATTTAAACTGCCTTTAGACGTTACTATTCTCGCGTTTATATCTTCGATGAATTGTTTGCAGGCGATCTATAGCCAATCTTATTTTATTAAGATTTGTTAGCATGCATTACTCATCACAGTGAGATGAGTAAAACTGTTCTAAACTAATATCAAGTCAATCTTAAGTGTAAGTGTGTTTAGCATAAATGTTGACGCTGCATTCGCCGTGATTATGTAATTTTGAGGGATTTATGGGAAGTCTGAAACCAGATACGTCTGTTGCCGTTTTCTTTATGGAAGGTAATTCGGTTAGTCGGCAGATGTTGTTTTCTGAATTTGAGGCGTTTTTGGACGGTTATGTGGGCTTGTCTGATATGGCTGACAGAGAGGCAAAGGCGGTGTATGTTGTCGTCAATGCTCAATTGCAGGTTGAAGCGCTAGTATTTTTCTTAATTTATTTTGATGATGAGGGGAGAGCGGACCCAGAGTGGAATATTCCTATTGAAAGGCTGGCGAGTATTGCCGGTGGCGGGCCTGATATGGGGGGCGGTGCTATCCGATTATCTTGCCGAAGTCAGTGTTCGATTAACTGGCATCAGAAGGAGCTGTGGGACCCGGATATGACGCCAGGCTCCAGTCACTTCGCCGCTATTAAGAAAGCGGTAGATCAAAACCGGTTAGGGTTTAAGAAAGTAAAAGTGGAAGAGGTGGTGCCTACTCTTCAACCTGTTGAAGTGATCAGTGAGGAAATTCCAACGATTACCGCCGCAGTGGGTGTTTCTGAATTAGCCAGTGGAGCTGACGAAGCCGAACACCGTCTGAAACTTGCTCGTCTGATAAAGAATCAGAGGTTGAGAATCAAAACACTTGAGTCTCATCGTGAGGCTCAAAAAGAGGAGTTTCAGCGGCAAAGTACGCTGCAGTCACAGGGGTACAAATCGAAAATTAACAATCTCGAATTGAGCATCGAGAAACTAAAGGTTATTAACGAGCAGCTTCAAGAAAAGCTTTTTAACCGAAATGAGCAGTTTTTGGGGCTTCAAGATAAGGTATCTAATCAATCGACTTACTTGTCTGATCTTGAGGAAAAACTAAAGCATGCAGAAGTTGCTGAAATTGAGGGGCTTGAAAAGCAAAAGCTTGAGGCTGAGCTGGTTATTCTAAAGGAGCAGTTAGATCGACGTGATATCGAATCGGTTTATCGGGAAGAAAAGCAAGAATTACTGCATGCAGAATTGGAAGAGCTAAAAGTAGCGGCTGCGGAAGCAGAGCGCGAAAGCATGATGACTAAGTTGAAAAAGTTGGAGGTAGTGTTTGTTGCTTATCATGCAGGCGCAGGGCATGTAACCGTTCCGTTTACTGATATTTATCGTTATGTCGAAAACCCGCTGAAGTATGCGGCCTCAAAATGCTATGTTACTGAAGAAGTCTACCGAAAATGGCTAGATTATCAGGATAGCCCTGTTTGCTGTTATAAAAGCGCAAGTGGCGATATCTGTGGTGAATCTATTGAGTTGGTGGGTAACCCGGGTGATTTTGAGGTGGGTAGTAGTGATCGGTGTAAAAGGCATAAAACTGGCTAAATTAGGGAAGTATAGTGATGAGTCGGTACCATGTCTAAGGGCGCAATAGATTACCTAGAGTCTAAACATAAAGCGTCTGATGATGACGTGGTGTCATGGTTAACGAGTGCTAAAATTATTCCCGTAACCCAGCTTAATTGTACTTTATTAAAGTCAAAGGGTGTTGAGCTATGGGTCGCGCGGCTTGATCTGGTGGACCCGCTAATATCTGGTAATAAATGGTTTAAGCTTAAGTTCAACCTTATACAGGCTCTCAATCAGGGGGCTACTCACATTGTTAGCTTTGGCGGTGCCTATTCCAACCACCTTCATGCTTTGGCAGCCGCATGCTATCGTTTGGGTCTTAAATCTACGGCGGTGTTAAGAGGAGAGCTTGTTTCCCCCCTCAATCCCACCTTGAGTGATTGTGAGGCATGGGGGATGAATTTTCTTCCCGTTTCCCGTGCTCAGTACCGACAGAAAACTTCACCTCAGTTTATTCAGCGGCTACATGATCAATTGGGTATGTTTTATATGGTGCCAGAAGGGGGGAGTAACGCTCTTGCGGTGCAAGGGGTGTCTGAAGTAGTGGACGCTATTTTTGATAGTATTGGTTCATTTGACTATTTATGTTGTGCCGTTGGTTCTGGTGGAACCTTGTCTGGGTTGGTGGCTGGCGCAAAATCACCAGTTAAATGTGTCGGCTATAGTGCCCTAAAGGGGGGGCAATACATTGAATCTGATATAGAGCGGTTGTTAGCTCAGTTGCGGGCGGGTGCTGCTGGTGCTAAGAGTTGTGAGGAGGGTGGGTCCTTCGATATTGTTCATGATTACCACTTTGGAGGTTTTGCAAAAGTTCGACCTGAACTGCTGGACTTTATAAAGTGGTTTGAGTGCAGCTTTGATATTCCGCTGGAGCATGTATATACCGCTAAAATGCTATATGGGATTTTCGATCAAATCAAACTTGGTTGTTTTGAAAGAGGGCAGCGAATAGTTGCTCTGCATACAGGCGGTCTTCAGGGGCGAAGAGGAATGGATAAAACTCAGTACTCTATAACGTGATTTTATTGTCTATTGCTGGCCAGTCATCAGGTACCGCAAATAATCGTTCAACTTCGATATAATCATTGTCGCGTTTGGTTAGGCATGCAATCATCCATGGTCGCCCCTCGGTCGTAACCTTTTCTTTCGTAGTCCAAATAACGTTAGGTTTTTCAGTGAATCGATTTTCATGATTGTTATTGAGAACTGCTGAGTTGAAGGTGCTAATGCCTGCTTGGTAGGGGCTAACCCATTCAGGTTTTGTTAGTAGCGCCCAAGCGTCAAAATCACTCTGTTCGATATAGGCTGAAAATTCGCTTAATGTAAACCACCGCCCTCTAAGGTGGCTTTGGTTACAAAAAACGGGCGCAATAACGGATGGGGTTGTTGGGTAAAAAAGGTACCCCTTCACAAGCAGTTGGCTTTTGATACTGTTCGCGTCTGGATCTATATTGATCGATCTTAGTGCTTGTTTCCCGCTGTCTTTGCTTGATAGTTTTATTTGGGAGTTGATCATTTTGTCCATTTTTACGTCAAGTCGATCTTTGCATTGCGGGCCGAGCCAGATGTTTTTTTTGTCAGAGAAACGGTAAAGATTTTGTTGACTGAATCCTAGGTAGAATTTGATAGCGATCTCTTGATGGATATAGTGTCCGCTGTCATTGTCTAGCACAATAAAGTCAAACTCTCCTTCGGTTCGTGTTTTTGAATTGGCTTGCAGGTTTTTAGCAATAAGTTCGTATCGAGGGTTTGAGTGTAAGTAAAAAGCCCATAATGACTCAAAATACGCCCCGATAAAATGGGACTTTTCTTGGGCGAGGTGGCTCTTCAGGGCAGAAGGGTCTGATTCTAAAGATAGTAGCCATTGACTAACCCAATGGTCTTGCTGGATGCTAGGTGAGTCCACGATGCTGGGCCAGCCGAACTGCCGTTGAATGAGGGATGGGCTGTTTATGGCCCAGGCTAAGTCTCTTACCTGTCGATTTTTCATTCTGTTCTTAAAATCATCTCGTTGCTACACGCTTTTAGTGGGTTCAGCCTTTCCGTTGTGTTACATATTCCGTTAATATGGAGTTAATACACCGCCGGAGGTATATAAAGACACTATGGACCACTTTCGTAATATTGGGCTAATTGGCCGAATGGGAAGCGTAAAAGTTGTTGAAACGCTTCGTAACCTGAAAAAGTACCTCCTTAATGAAGGCTACCATATGATCATTGAGGAGAATACGTCTACGTTGTTACCCGGGCATGGCCTGCAGGTTAGCAGTGTCAAAATGATGGGGGAGGTTTGTGACCTAGTCATTGTTGTTGGGGGTGACGGTAGTTTGCTGGGAGCCGCTAGAGAGCTTGCAAAGTCACACGTTCCGTTATTGGGCGTAAACAGGGGGCGGCTGGGGTTTCTGACCGATATATCTCCAAGTGAATTAGAAGAAAAAGTAGGAGGCGTTCTCAATGGCGAATTTGTTGAAGAGCGACGGTTCTTGTTGGAGGTTACCGTAAAACGAAATGGTGAGCCTGTTGCTTATGGGGCAGGGTTGAACGATATTGTGCTTCACCCTGGGAAGTCTACACGTATGATTGGCTTTGATTTATTTATTGAGGGCCAGTTTGTGTACAGTCAGCGGTCAGATGGCTTGATTGTTTCAACGCCGACGGGTTCAACGGCTTACGCATTATCGGCTGGGGGGCCGTTGCTGCACCCTAAGTTAGACGCAATAGCGCTAGTGCCGATGTTTCCTCATACGCTCAGCAGTCGGCCAATCGTTGTTGACGGTAATAGTGAAATTAAAATTATCATTGGCGAGGCTAACGAGATATATCCTCAAATTAGTTGTGATGGGCAAACCGATCTTCCGGTAGCGCCGGGTGATACGGTTAACATCTATAAAAGGCCCTATAAGGTCAGGCTAATACATCCTACCAGCCACAATTTTTATGAAACCTGTCGGAAAAAGTTAGGATGGGCTCATCATTTGGGAACTAGTTAAAAAGTTCTGCTTAATCAAGCTGTCGGTATAAATAATGATAGTTCTCTATTATGCAGTTGCGCTAGTGACTGGTGATGTTTAAATGCTGGA
The DNA here is from genome assembly GCA_913060665.1 of uncultured Oleiphilaceae bacterium. GTDB lineage: Bacteria > Pseudomonadota > Gammaproteobacteria > Pseudomonadales > Oleiphilaceae > Alkalimarinus. The sequence goes on along the minus strand of CAJXUY010000002.1, from coordinate 448,261 downwards.
GGAGTAGTGGCAAAATCACAAGGTTATGATCTGATAGGTGATGTGCACGGTTGCATGATGACGTTAGTAAAGTTGTTGGAGCAACTGGGTTACCGAAAGCGAAATGGTGTTTATCAGCATGCTAGCCGAAAGGCGGTTTTTATTGGTGACATTGTTGATCGTGGTCCTCGTATACGAGAGGCGCTACATATTGTACGAGATATGGTAGAGCATGGTGCAGCCTATATCGTGATGGGTAATCATGAATACAACGCTCTGGGTTACTGTACTCGTGCGCGCCCTGGTAGTGAACATACTTATCTTAGGGAGCACAATGAAAGACATGAGCGCCTCATTCGAGAGACGCTGGATCAGTTTGAGGCATACCCATTAGAATGGAATGATTTTTTAGAATGGTTCTATCAGATGCCTATATTTTTAGAGCTAGAACATTTTCGAGTAGTTCATGCTTGCTGGGATCAGCATTTGATAGCTCAATTCAAAGACCGGTTTGGCGGAAACTTGATTAATGAAGATTTTTTGCATGCATCCACTGTTAAGGATAGCTTTGCTGGACAGGTGATGGACCGGTTGTTACGAGGGACTGATATGCGCCTTCCTAACTCCGAATATATTGTGGGAAAGGATGGCTTTACTCGCCATTTCTTCAGAACTAAATTCTGGAATCACAACCCTCAGGTTTATCAAGATATTGTTTTTCAGCCAGACCCTCTGCCAGAACATATAGCGGAGCATCGCTTATCGGATCATGAGAAAGATCAGTTGCTAAGTTATGACGCTCACCAGCCTCCGGTATTTGTTGGGCACTACTGGATGTCAGGACCTCCCCGACCCATTCAGCCGAATATTGCCTGTATTGACTATAGTGCCGTTAAATATGGCAAGTTGGCCGCTTACCAGATGGATGGAGAGAGAGTGCTCTCTAAAGATAAGTTTGTATGGGTTGATGTTGTTAAACCAGAAATGTGAGCTCAAATTAATGCCAATTGACCGGTTTTAGATGGCATGCGCGATTGAATGCGGGAAGGGTGAAGTGGTAAAAGTAAGCGAAATTGACATTAATATAGACTTGTCGCTGTTTAGTCGTTGGTTAAATAGTCAACGGGTTCAGCATCGGATATCAGAAGAAAATGGTGTTCAGGTCATTTGGCTAGAAGATCTGCAGGCTCAAAGCTCAGTAGAGGCGGCGTTAGCGCGTTACCTTCACGATAAAGACTTCAAGGCTCAGCTCGATAGCTATAGTGCACAGCTTACATTCTCACTACGCCCCGCTCATACATTGATGCCAAGGCCTAAACCTGCTCAGGCGCCTATTATATTTGTATTTATTTGCTTGGCTATAGTGGTAGCACTGCTAACGGGTTTTGGTGAGGGTGGACCCATTCTAAGAGCGATGATGATTGTTGACCCAATAGGGCTGGATATATCATCTGTTTCTGCAAAGCTCAACCTGCTACTTGTCACCTTGGGTGAACTTCAGTTGTGGCGGCTTATCTCTCCTGATTTTCTTCATTTTAGTGAGATGCATCTCGTTTTTAATATGCTCATGTTCTGGTTTTTAGGCGGACAAATTGAGTCGATTCAAGGGAAGGGTAGATTCCTTGCGTTATTTCTAACCTGCTCGGTTGTACCTAATGTTGCGCAGTACCTTGAGACAGGACCTTTATTTGGCGGGATGTCGGGGGTAGTCTACGGTTTGGTCGGATATTGTTGGTTTTGGTGTCGTGTTAGGCCTGGAGAGCTAATGTTCCCACCTGCATTAATGGGCGTCAGTGTTATCTGGTTGGCTATTGGTTATACGCCACTTACAGAGGTCTTGTTAATAGGGAGTATGGCCAATTCAGCTCATCTGTTTGGGTTGTTAATGGGTATTTTGTACGCGTACATTGTGTTGTCAATCAGTCCGGCTAATACAACGTTTAAAAAGGTCGATGGTATAAAGTAAAAAATCCCCTCTCTGAGAGAGGGGGTCACAATCTGTGAAGTTCCTGATGAGAGAGATCAGATGAGTTGTTACGCTCAACACAAATGATAATGATTATCATTTGTGTTGTAAAGGGGTTATTTAATATTTTAACTATTTGTACACTTTGGGCGTTTTACTTCACTTTTCGGTGCAGGGCATTTGCTCTAATATGGATGCTTCAGCATTGTCATAAGTTTATTGATACTACCGGCGGTAACAGTGAAAGAATGGCTCGGAGGTCACTCTCTATGATATAGTCCTGCCTCCCTTTTTATGGATCACAATCATGACATTTGAAGAGATTATTCAGAAAATAGACCCGCAAGTTTATAAAAGTCTTCGCATGGCCATAGAACTTGGAAAGTGGCCTGATGGCAGAGTTTTGAGTCGTGAGCAGAAAGAGATTTCGATGCAGGCTGTTATTTATTATGAAAACAAAGCGGATATCGCAGAATCTGATCGAATTGGGTTTATTGATAGAGCTAAAGTTGAAGCGACGCCTTGCGCATCATCATCTTCAGACACGAACCAGATTGATGTAATTAAAGTTAGCTAACGGTTTAGTGGTTTCTTGTAACGATTTTTTATCATTTTAAAATAGGCGGTTTACGTGACATTACTAGGTGAAGGCCCGTTGTCAAAGATGGTTGTATCGTTAGAGCAACCAATAAGCTACACGCTGACGCTTGGGGATTCTTCACTGAATCTAAATGAGCTGGTTGGCACACAAATAAAGATTCAGTATCTGGGTAAAATTACCTGTTGTCATTGCGGTAGAAATACACGAAAGAGCTTTGCGCAAGGGTACTGCTATCCATGTTTTTCAAAGTTAGCATCATGTGATACTTGTATCATGAGCCCTGAAAAATGTCATTATACAGCAGGAACCTGTAGAGAGCCTGAGTGGGGTGAGACACACTGTATGACGCCTCATATAGTTTATTTGGCTAACTCGTCAGGTGTGAAAGTTGGTATTACCCGAGAAACTCAAGTGCCCACCCGATGGATTGACCAGGGTGCAATTGAAGCGATTCCTGTATTTCGTGTCTCAACTCGCCACCTATCAGGCTTGGTTGAAGTGGCCTTTAAGAAGCATGTGACAGATCGAACGAATTGGCGGGCGATGTTGAAAGGTCAAGTTGCTGAATTGGATATGCTAGCCGAACGTGACCGTCTGTTAGCGTTAGTTGAGGGCGATATTCAAGAAATTAGACAACAATTTCCAGACGAAACGGTTGAACTTGTCGATATCATTGCTAAGACACCTATGCAGTACCCGGTTGATGTATGGCCCGAAAAAGTCGTCTCGATGAATTTAGACAAAACTCCTGAGATATCAGGGCAGCTAATGGGTATAAAGGGTCAATATCTAATACTCGACAGCGGCTGTTTAAATATAAGAAAGTTCGGGTCTTATCATGTTGAGGTTTCTCGAAATTAGCGATAACCTGTGAACACTCCATAACTCTAATCGGTTATATTTTTCATCTTTCTAGATATTAATAGCTTGTTTTTGAAGCTAAAACGTACCTCTTAATTCTAAAAGTAGGCCAGGGAATGAAAGAAGCTCAGCCACGCACCATCTTCCTTAAAGATTATAAAAAACCTCCATTTTTAATTGATGAAACGGTCCTTCATTTTGATTTGAGTGAGCAGGGCGCTACCGTTAAGTCTCGTTTAAGTATGAGGCGAAACCCAGATGCAGATACGACACCACAAGATCTATATTTAGACGGCGTTGGCCTTGAGTTAAGCGCGATAGCGATTGACGGGGTTGCACTACCTGATGGCGGGTACGAACTGGTTGCGGAAGGCCTTAGGGTTATTGATGTTGCTGATCAGTTTGTTCTTGAGTGTGAAACACTGATAAAGCCTCAGGAAAATACCTGCTTAGAAGGGTTGTATAAGTCATCTTCAATGTTTTGTACTCAGTGTGAAGCCGAAGGGTTTCGCAGAATTACCTATTATCTTGATCGCCCTGATGTAATGTCTCGTTTTACCACCACGATTACCGCCGATAAGGCACTATACCCGGTGCTGTTGTCGAACGGGAATGAGGTTGAACGAGGTGAATCAGGTGCCGGGCGCCATTTTGTAACTTGGGAAGACCCGTTCCGTAAGCCCTGCTACTTATTTGCCTTAGTTGCCGGAAATCTTTTAAATATTGATGATGAATTCATTACATCTTCTGGACGTAAAGTATCTTTGCGGATGTTCGTTGAACCTCAAAACAAAGATAAGTGTGATCATGCACTAAGCTCACTTAAAGCCTCAATGAAGTGGGATGAAGATGTTTATGGCAGAGAGTATGATCTTGATATTTTCATGATAGTTGCGGTTGATGATTTTAATATGGGGGCGATGGAAAACAAGGGGTTGAATATATTCAATTCATCTTGTGTTCTGGCAAAGTCCGATACCGCGACAGATGCTGCATATCAGCGCATTGAAGCTATTGTAGCGCATGAGTATTTTCATAACTGGTCTGGAAACAGGGTCACGTGTCGAGACTGGTTTCAGCTCAGTTTAAAAGAGGGGTTTACCGTTTTCAGGGATGCTGAGTTCTCGGCAGATATGAACTCTCGCACAGTGAAACGAATTGAAGATGTCAACTTGCTCCGTACAGCACAGTTTGCGGAAGATGCGGGGCCAATGTCTCACCCTATCAGGCCTGCTTCCTTTATTGAGATCTCAAATTTCTATACCTTAACCATTTATGAAAAAGGTGCAGAAGTGGTGGGTATGATTCATCGCCTACTCGGCGCCGAACTATTCAGAAAGGGAAGTGATCTTTACTTTGAGCGTCATGATGGGCAAGCGGTTACGACTGATGACTTTGTTCAGGCGATGCAGGACGCAAGTGGTAAAGATCTGACACAATTCAAGCGCTGGTATGACTTAGCGGGCACACCTGCAGTTACTGCCGTTTATCAATACGATGAGAGTGAGCAAACATTCACTCTAACGCTCTCACAGTCATGCCCGTCTACAGAAGGTGGTACCGAAGACAAGCCCTTTCATATTCCTTTTGCGTTCGCATTACTTGATGGTAATGGCTGTAATATTCCCTTGATACAGGATGATGACGCGGTGTTTGCAAACGCGCCAACTGAGTTGGTGTTGGATTTCCTGAAGACTGAGCAAACGTTTAAATTTCAACATATAGAAAAGAAACCGATACCTTCTCTTTTGCGAGGATTCTCGGCCCCGGTTAGAATTAATGAGATTTATAACCGTAACGAACTTCTCTTTTTGATGGGTAACGAAACTGATGGTTTTAACCGTTGGGATGCAGGTCAAAAGCTTGCTGTTAGTATCATTCGGTCGTTGGCTGAAGACTATGAAAACGGTATTGAGCTGAGGGTTGATAATCGTCTAATCGAGGCCTTTAGAGGGTTGCTGATTAGTGAGTCGATTGATAAAGCGCTGCTATCAAAGATGTTGCTACTGCCCACAGAGCTGTATTTGATCGAACTTTCAGATACCGCTAATGTAGACGCTATCCATCATGCTAGAAATTTCGTACGTAATGCACTCGCGGTAGAACTAAAGTCAGAGTTGTTGAGGTGTTACCATAGCAATATGGATTTAGAGCCAGTTTATAGCGCTGATTTTAGATCAATTGCAAGGCGGTCTTTGAAGAATATAGCGCTCGGACTGCTGTTGTCGGCTGGTGATACTGACGCATTAGCGTTGGCTGAGGAGCAGTTTTCGTCTGCTGAAAATATGACAGACGAGAGTGCAGCGTTAATGGCGCTGGTTAACTCTGATTATACAGTGCCTCGAGAGTCGGCAATTGATGCGTTTTATGTTAAATGGAAAGCAGATCCTCAAGTTATCGAGCAATGGTTGTCTATTCAATGTAGTAGTGCGAAGTCTGGCAAGTTGGGGGCGGTAAAGCGTTTAATGGCGCATGAGGCATTTGATATTAAAAACCCTAATAAAGTGAGGTCTGTTATTGGTGCATTTTGTAACCAGAACCTTATTAACTTCCATCAAGCCAGCGGTGAAGGGTATCAGTTTTTAGCTGACAATGTCATTGAACTCAATAAGATTAACCCGCAAGTTGCATCAAGACTAGTAACACCGTTAACGCGATGGAAAAAATTTGATAAGGGACGGCAGCTGCTTATGCAGATGCAGTTGGAGCGAATATTAAACGAGGAAAGCCTGTCTAAAGATGTCTATGAGGTGGTATCAAAAAGCATAAAGTAACAAAAATAGCACTTTGGACTGATAGACAGGCAGCCAAAATATGCTAAAAATATATAGGGCAAGCAGTGATCTCTCGCCCCCTCTAAATGTTGGAAGGAGTCTGAGTGTTAGAACTCAATGAGTCACCTATTGGGTAGGGGAGAAGCGTCTCCGCAAAAAGATAAGGTGACATATGTAAGTTTCAGGGTGGGGATGTAGGGCACAGACTGATATTAATTTGGCCGTGTTCATAGCATTGGAATAGTTATTAGAATAAGTTTTGCACAACAAAAAGCAAAATTGCTTACGGAAAATATAACCGTGGACTTATGCCCATAGGTGTTAGGTTTTTTATATCGATCATCAACTTTGATTTGTACTAGGTAATAATATGCAGAAAAGAAAAATACTGCTAAGCGGCTTAATCGCATTCTCGCTTTTTTCGGCAGGCATCAATGCAAAAGTCTCTTCTCAGGAAGCTCAAAAATTAAAGGGTGAGCTGACCCCTTTTGGAGGCATTAAGTCAGGGAATGAAGAAAATACAATTCCTGAGTGGGCTGGAGGGTTAACGGAAGCGCCAGATGGCTATAAAAAGTCTGGTCAGCATCATGTCGACCCGTTTCCTGACGATAAGGTATTATTTACCATTACTGCACAAAATGTTGAGACCTATAAAAATAAGCTAACGGCAGGGCAGCTGGCTCTTTTTAAGACCTACCCAACCTCTTATAAAATACCCGTTTATCAATCAAGAAGAACGCATGCTGCTCCTGAGTGGGTTGCTGATAATACATTTAAGAACGCGACCTCCGGTGAGTTAGTTAGAGGTGGGGCTGGTATTAAACACGCATACGGCGGTGTTCCTTTTCCACTGTTGAGTGGCGACGAGAGTCAGAAAGGGCTTCAGGCCATCTGGAATCATAACACCCGCTGGCGTGGTGTGTTTTTGACGAGACGATCCTCTGAGGTTAATGTACAGAGAAATGGTGAGTATACCCCCGTTACTTCACAGCAAGAACTTTTTTTCAATTACTACAATCCGGAAGGCAATGAGAAGACACTAAAAAACATTCTTTTCTACTTCCTTTCGTTCACCAAATCTCCAGCTCGTCTAGCTGGGGGAGCGGTACTGGTTCACGAAACAATGGATCAGATTAAAGAGCCTCGGCAGGCTTGGGGTTACAACTCTGGTCAGCGTCGAGTGCGTCGTGCTCCTAACCTAGCATATGACTCTCCAATTGCGGCGTCTGATAACTTACGGACAGCTGATGATACGGACCTGTTCAATGGTTCTCCTGATCGATATGATTGGGCTTATAAGGGATTGAAAGAAGTCTATATTCCTTACAATAGCTATAAAATGAGTCAGGGCGATGTTAAGTACAAAACATTGTTAGGGGTGTCTCATATAAATCCTGACCTTACTCGCTGGGAACTGCATCGAGTGCATGTTGTAGAGGCAAACCTGAAAAAGGGTGAGCGACATATCTATAAGAAGCGAGTATTTTACCTCGATGAAGACAGCTGGAATGCAGTGATGGTTGATCAATATGATAACCGTGGCGAACTTTGGCGTGTAAGCATCGCATTTTTGAAAAACTTTTATGAGCTGCCGGGTGTCTGGACAGCATTGGATGTTTTTTATGACTTGCAGGCTCGTCGTTATCATGTACAAGGGTTGGATTCAGAAGAGCGTGAGACCCGTGTGTTTGAAAACAAAATTCCGAATAAACGTTACTTTAAGCCGTCATCTCTCAGAAGAAGAGGTCGGTAGTTATTGGGAATACAAGGGAAAGCGCCGCTTGGTGTTTTCCCTATTTTATATTTAAAGCAAGGGATTAGTTGCGAACGGAACGGTTTTTACTATCCTAAATGATATTATCGTTATAACAAAGGCTTCTCTAATGAGACACTGCTTTCATAAGCTGTTAACGCAGTTATTGGTTTTTTCTCTATTTTCTACTTTCTTTTCATCCAACCTTTACGCATTGGATGATGTTTTAGACACTCCGTCGTTGACGACTCAGATTGCCCATAAGTCATTATTGTTAGATGTTACAACTGCTGGTGAGCGACTTGTAGCGGTTGGTGAGCGTGGACATATTATTTACTCTGATGACCAAGGCAGTAACTGGTCTCAGGCAAGCGTGCCTGTTGCAGTCACGTTGACGGCCATACACTTTCCAACAGATACACAAGGGTGGGCTGTTGGGCATGGCGGTATTATTCTACACTCAAGCGATGCCGGCATAACTTGGGCGAAGCAATTTGATGGAAACCTCGCCAACCAACAGGTGATTGAGCAGGCAGAAGAACGAGTTGCTAAGCTTGAGGGTGAGCTTGAGTCTGCTTCAGAGGAACTACAAGGCGAAATAGAGTTTCAGTTAGAGGAGGCTCAATTTGGTTTAGAGGATGCGCAGTATGATGCAGAGACCGGACCTAGTAAACCGTTATTAGATGTCTGGTTTGCTAACGAATTAAAAGGGTTCGCAGTAGGGGCTTATGGTTTTTTCTTTCAAACAGAGGATGGTGGTAAGAACTGGTTCAATGTTTCAATCCGTATTGATAATCAGGATCGATTTCACTTAAATTCCATTTCAGAAATAGTCGGTGGTTCGCTGTTTATAGTGGGCGAAGCAGGAAATGTGTTCAGAAGCAACGATACTGGCAATACATGGGAGAGAGTTGATAGCCCATACGAAGGTTCATTTTTTGGTGTGAGCGGCACTGGGAATGTTAATGAAGTGTTAGTCTTCGGGCTTAGGGGTAATCTTTATCGATCGATTGACTTAGGTGGAAACTGGACGCGTATTAATAGTAGCAACGAAGCTACGTTAATCGCAGCAGCGCAGGGTGAGGATGGCATCGTGGCTGTTGTCGGAAATTCAGGCATTGTGCTAGTGAGCGGTAATGCTGGAGAGTCATTTCAGGCCGTTATTCGTGAGAATAGGCAGGCTGTTACTGCACTACACTTGTTAGAAAATGGGAATTTCGTGTTGGTGGGTGAGCAAGGTATTGATATTAGCGGCCCCACAGGGCGGAATTTATAATATCGTGAGTTTTTTTATATTTTATAGACGTTTTTAACACGTAATTCGGGTTCAATTTTATGCTCTTTAATGAGTCAAAAATGGACTAACCGTTAAGAATTAATTTGTCGTTTTTTGAGTAAGAGGAATAGTGAATGTCAAACCCCAAGCATGATAAGGGTGAACACTATCTACTGACACCGAAGGCTGAACCCTTCTTAGAGCGCGTTATTTTTAATAACCGATTCTTTATATTAGTTATGTTTTTATTTTTGACAGCTTTTTTGGGTTACAACGCAGTCAAAATCAAACCAGACGCGTCATTTGAAAGGCTTATCCCCCTCGAGCATCCGTTTATTATCAACATGCTGGAGAATAGATCCGATCTGGAAAACCTTGGAAACTCTATCAAGATAGCGGTAGCGGTCGAAAAAGGTGATATTTTCACCGAAGAATATATGAGTATGCTGCAGAAGATCACTGATGAGATGTTTTATCTCCCAGGGGTTAATCGAGCGGGGTTGAAGTCTGTTTGGACCCCTAATGTTCGTTGGGTAGAGGTTACTGAAGAAGGATTTCAGGGTGGCCCGGTTATCCCTGATGGCTATAACGGCTCAAGAGATAGTTTAGAAAACTTAAGACAGAATATTCTGAAGTCTGGTCAGGTTGGTAGCTTGGTCGCTGATAATTTTAAATCAACGATTATTTATGCTCCGCTTTTTGAGATCAACCCTGAAACTAATGAGCCGTTAGATTACAAGGAATTTTCATTAGAGCTGGAAGAAAAGATTCGTGAAAAATACGCGAAGGGCAACCCTAATATTAATGTCCATATTATTGGGTTTGCCAAAAAAGTCGGTGATTTAATAGAGGGAATTGGTTCCATTGCGATGTTTGCATTGGTAACAATTTTCTTAACTACCGTATTTTTGTTTTGGTATTCACGCTGCTTAGCGGGCACTGTTGTGCCAGTAATAACATCACTTGTAGCGGTATTTTGGCAGTTGGGTATCTTGCACTTACTTGGCTATGGTATGGACCCGTATTCAGTGCTGGTTCCGTTTTTGGTATTTGCTATCGCAATCAGTCACGGGGTCCAGATAGTCAATCAGATGGCTGTTGAAGCTGCAAAGGGCTTCGACTCCATGACTTCTTCAAGGCTGGCCTTTAGGCAGCTTTATGTCCCTGGCATGGTGGCGTTGGTGAGTGATGCCATTGGTTTCTTAACACTTCTCTTTATTCAAATTGATGTTATTCGAGATCTTGCTGTAGCTGCGGGTGTAGGTGTAGCGGTTATCATTATCACCAACCTTGTGTTACATCCACTTATTATGTCTTACGTGGGTATTAGTAAAGGGGGGGTTAAGCACGTTCAGAATCATGGTGAGAAACAAGATCGTAAATGGCGCTTATTATCCTTCTTCTCTCACCCAAGTGTTGCGCCTATTTCAATTTTGATAGCCATTCTCGGGTTTGGTATTGGGATCTATTACCAAAAGGATCTTAAAATTGGCGATTTGGATAAAGGGGCTCCCGAACTGCGGGCTGACTCTCGATACAACGTCGATAACGAATACATTATCAGTAACTACAGTACCAGTGCCGACGTTTTGGTAATAATGGTCGAGACAGAGAAAGAAAAGTGTACTGATTACCGAGTGATGGATGCAATGGATCGGTTGCAGTGGACGTTGGAAAACTCTCCTGGCGTTGAATCGACTGCTTCGTTGGTAACAGTGTCTAAGCTGGTAACCAAAGCATTAAATGAAGGTAATTTAAAGTGGTTTGAGTTGTCGCGTAATCAGACGATTATCAACTCGTCTATTCAGCGCGCGCCTGCTGGTTTGATTAATACCAATTGCGATATGACGCCTGTGTTAGCGTTCTTGAAGGATCATAAAGCGGAAACTCTGGATAGCGTTATTGCTACTGTGGAACAGTTTGTTGCGCAAAACCCTAGTGAAGACTTCAAGTTTTTACTCGGAGCGGGTAATGCAGGTGTTGAAGCTGCGACGAATCAGGTGATTTCTAAAGCAAAAAACATGATGCTGTTTTGTGTTTATGCAGTAGTCAGTACACTTTGCTTTATTACCTTCCGGTCAATTAGGGCTGTTATTTGCATTGTGACCCCACTAGCGCTGACCTCTGTATTGTGTGAAGCTTTGATGGCGCAATTAGGTATCGGTATTAAAGTGGCGACATTGCCTGTTATTGCATTAGGTGTGGGTATTGGTGTTGATTATGGTATCTATATTTATACCAAACTTGAAAAATTACTGATCGAAGGTAAGCCGCTTCAAGAAGCATATTATGAAACATTGCGTACTACTGGTAAGGCTGTTGCGTTTACGGGTGTAACGTTGGGAGTTGGTGTATTCACTTGGATATTCTCGCCGATCAAGTTCCAGGCAGATATGGGCATACTACTGTTCTTTATGTTCCTTTGGAATATGGTAGGATCGCTTTGGTTACTTCCGGCCTTAGCAAGATTTTTATTGAGACCTGATAAAATGGTCGCAAAAGCTAAACAGGTAGAAGCTAACTAGATTAAGAACCAAAAAAGCCCGTTTTACGGGCTTTTTTTGGTTTGGCTTGGCGATTATTTGATATTAGATACGATGATTTTTATGTTTAATTACCAGTAACTACTTTATTTTATTGTAGTTATAAGCTAGTTTTTAAATTGGTTAACATTCTGCTCGTATGATTAAAAACAATTTTTATTCCTGCTTTGTGTGAAAGGTGGGAGGATTAAAGATAAAGGGAAACCAGTATGGCTCTAAAAACGAAAATAGCTTCTGTTATTATGGCGGCGACCGTCGGTATTGCTGCTTCAAGCGGAATTAACGCATCGCCCAAGGAACAGCGTTTTATTACTATTGGAACAGGTGGTGTTACCGGTGTTTATTACCCTACTGGTGGCGCAATATGTCGCTTGGTTAACAAATCTCGTAAAGAGCATGGCATTCGCTGTTCGGTAGAGAGTACTGGCGGTTCTATTTATAACCTCAATACCATTCGTGAAGGCGAGCTAGATATGGGGATTGTTCAGAGTGACTGGCAATTCCATGCTTATAACGGAACAAGTAAATTTACTGATGCGGGTGCTAATAAAGACTTACGTGCCGTTTTTTCTGTTCACCCAGAACCTTTCACCGTCGTTGCTCGAAAAGACGCGGATATAAAATCGTTTGAGGATTTAAAAGGCAAGCGAGTTAACGTGGGTAATGCCGGATCAGGTCAGCGAGCAACCATGGAACTGTTGATGGCTGAAAATGGCTGGACCATGGATAGCTTTAAGCTAGCATCTGAGCTTAAGCCTTCAGAGCAATCAAAGGCGCTATGTGATAATAAAATTGATGCAATGGTCTATGTGGTAGGTATTCCATCTGGCGCAATCAAAGAAGCGACTACGTCTTGTGATAGCGTGATTGTTCCGGTTAGTGGCGGTGCGGTTGACAAATTGATCAAAGAAAATCCGTATTTCCGTAAAGCGACCATTCCAGGTGGCATGTATCGAGGAACCGACAATGATGTTACTACGTTTGGTGTAGGGGCAACATTTGTGACGTCTTCAAATGTGCCTGAGGATGTTATCTACCAAGTGACCAAAGCTGTATTTGAGAATTTTGATAGCTTCAAGCGTCTGCACCCTGCATTCGAGAATTTAGAAAAAGAGAATATGGTTAAAGATGCATTGTCTGCGCCTTTGCATCCTGGTGCGGTTAAGTATTACAAAGAAGCAGGTTTGATTAAATAGAAAGCAGGTTGCGGTTAACAAAAGGAGGTTTTCCTCCTTTTGTTTTTAAACTATGCACATGTTTTTTTGTCTGGTATGAAATTCGTCTTCTAAACACTTCTAGATAGCAATAGATTACTAAAAACGTTTTCGTAAACTTTCTTTCAAAAAGTAGAGTGCTTCCTCATTATGAATGAAGAAAAATCACATACGGGTTGTGCCGCTGATACCGGAAACAAGGATGTAATTGATAATATCCTTCAGGCAGAGACAGGAGGGCGTGCGTCTACCGGAATCTCAGCTAAAATTTTGCTCATTGTACCTTTATGCTGGTCTTTATTTCAGTTGTGGGTAGCCTCTCCATTGCCGTTTGAGTTTAATTTTGGTGTGTTTAATGAGGATCAGACCAAATATATACATTTGGCATTTGCTCTGTTTCTAGCGTTTACCGCATTTCCGATGTTTAAAAGTAATACAGGTCGAATTCCTGTTATTGATTGGGTGTTTGCGGTTCTAGGGGTGGCAAGTGCGCTTTATCTATTAGTTTTTCGGAATCAACTTGCGGGGCGTTCGGGGGCACCAATCACTTTTGACTTAGTGATTGGTGTGATAGGCATGATTCTACTATTAGAAGCGACAAGGCGAAGCTTAGGTTTGCCGTTAATGGTTGTGGCCATAGTTTTTCTTATCTACACCTTTGGCGGGCCTTATATGCCTGATGTTATTGCGCACAAAGGTGCGAGCTTGAGCAAGACTATTTCTCACCAATGGTTAACAACGGAGGGGGTATTTGGTGTTGCGTTAGGGGTTTCCGCAAGCTTTGTATTTTTGTTTGTGTTATTTGGAGCTCTGTTAGAAAGGGCTGGTGCGGGCAACTACTTTATTAAAGTAGCGTACTCTCTATTAGGTCATATGAGAGGAGGGCCTGCCAAGGCGGCGGTTGTGTCGAGTGGTTTGAGTGGCCTCATATCAGGCTCCTCCATTGCAAATGTGGTTACAACGGGGACATTTACCATACCTTTAATGAAACGGGTTGGTTTTCCTGCAACTAAAGCCGGTGCGGTAGAAGTTGCCGCGTCTACTAACGGGCAGTTAACGCCTCCAATTATGGGGGCGGCTGCGTTTTTGATGGTGGAGTATGTTGGGATTTCCTATCTTGAAGTAATTAGGCATGCCATTCTTCCAGCTTTGATTTCTTATGTTGCGTTAGTTTATATCGTTCACTTAGAAGCACTGAAGCTAAATATGAAGGGTATACCGCGAGCGGTGAAAACGACCTTGGCTCAAAAGCTACTTTCGTTTCTGACTGTTTTTATTGGCTTGATGGTACTGACTGTTGCTGTGTATTTCGGGTTAGGGTGGATTAAAGACCTGGCAGGAGATTCTGTCGGTTTTGTCATAACGCCTCTGTTACTGGTTGCTTATATTGGTTTGGTCAAATATGCGTCAAATTATCCAGAGCTCGAAATAGATGATGATACAACCGATATGACTCGGTTACCGGAGGTAGGGCCAACCGTTAAAGCGGGTTTACATTTTCTTTTACCGGTGGTTGTTTTGGTCTGGATGCTTGCTGTGGAGCAGCGCTCGCCAGCGCTATCTGCTTTTTGGGCAACATTAGTCATGGTGTTTATTGTATTAACCCAAAAGCCGTTATTTAGTTTCTTTAGGAATCAAAATCAGTACTTAAGCTCGTTAAAAGAGGGGGTTGATGACTGTTTTCATGCCTTGGTGACGGGTGCTAGAAACATGGTAGGAATCGGCGTAGCGACGGCGGCGGCGGGCATAGTGGTTGGTACGGTTACATTGACGGGTGTTGGTCTTGTGATGACTGAATTTGTGGAATTTATTTCCGGTGGTTCGATGATCATGATGCTAATATTCACTGCTGTTATCAGCCTTATACTGGGTATGGGGTTACCGACAACGGCTAACTACATTGTGGTCTCAACGTTAATGGCGCCGGTTATTGTGGCTCTAGGGGCCGAGCATGGCCTGATTGTTCCCCTAATTGCGGTGCACCTGTTTGTGTTTTATTTCGGTATTCTTGCGGATGACACTCCGCCGGTTGGGTTGGCTGCTTATGCGGCAGCAGCTATATCTGGGGCAGATCCGATACGAACGGGGGTTCAAGGTTTTACTTACGATATACGTACCGCCATTTTGCCATTTATGTTCATTTTTAATACTCAACTACTTTTAATCGATATCGATCATTGGTACCAATTATTACTTACGGTGTTTTCAGCGGTTGTTGCAATGCTTGTTTTCTCAGCAGCGACTCAGGGTTATTGGCTGGTAAAGTCTCGGCTTTGGGAGTCTCTAATATTGGTTCTTATTGCGTTTACGATGTTTCGCCCTGGTTTTTGGTGGGATATGGTGTATCCGCCATTAGAGCAGGTGGGGGCAGAAACTATATATCAAGAGATTGATAAAACTGAGATTGATGGCCAGCTTAGGATTATTGTTGAAGGTGAAACCTTGGACGGTGACGAGGTCAATAAGCGTGTAATGCTTTCGATGGGGCAGGGCGAGACCGCAGAGGCGCGATTAAGAGAGTCTGGTTTAGAGCTTCGCAATGAAGATGGAAAAGTGTTTGTTGATAATATGGGGTTTGGCTCCCAGGCGGAGCAGGCCGGTATTGATTTTGACTGGGAAGTAAAGGCGCTCGAAATTAGGACCGACCGACCTACGAAGGCATGGATGTTTGTCCCAGCGCTCCTATTACTTTTTGCGCTGGGTTGGAATCAGCGTAGGCGGCGAGAGCCGGTTTAGTCTTTATTTTGACTACAAAAAAAACAGGCGTTAATCGCCTGTTTTTTTGTGCATAAATGGCAATAGGTGTGCCAACGCTGCTTTTTGTTGTTAACTACATCATTTATTCAACTACTAAAGTGTTCTTACCAATAGCATTCGTTAATTCATCTTGTTAGAATCGCCCGTTCGATTTTTCAATCATGTGATCTTTAGTAGGGATCACCACTGAAAGGGGTTATATTTTATGCCAGTCATCACTCTTCCTGATGGAAGTCAGCGTTCTTTTGAAAACTCTACAACGGTTGCAGGGGTTGCTGCAGACATTGGTCCTGGGTTAGCGAAAGCTGCATTAGCCGGTAAGGTAAACGGAGAGCTAGTCGATACATCATTTACGATTAGCGACGATGTTGAGCTCGCAATAATAACAGATCGCGATGAAGACGGACTGGAAATAATACGCCACTCAACCGCACACCTTTTAGCGATGGCGACACAAGATCTATTTCCGGCTGCGCAGGTCACTATAGGGCCAGTCATTGAAGATGGTTTTTTTTATGACTTCGCATTCGAGAGACCTTTTACTCCAGATGATTTAACTCAGATTGAAAAACGGATGACAGAGATATCGAAGCAGGGCTTACCTGTTTCACGCTCAGTAATGTCTCGTGAAGACGCGATATCGTTGTTTGAGCAAAAAGGCGAAAAGTATAAAGTTGAAATAATTCAGGATATACCGGGCGATCAAGACCTTTCATTTTATAGCCAAGGTGACTTTATAGATTTATGCCGTGGCCCTCATGTGCCTTCAACATCTAACCTTAAATACTTTAAGTTAATGAAGGTCGCCGGTGCGTATTGGCGAGGTGATTCTAATAACGAAATGCTGACCCGTGTTTATGGTACTGCCTGGTCAAATAAAAAAGAACTAAAAGCCTATGTTCACAGGCTTGAAGAAGCTGAAAAGCGTGATCATCGAAAAATTGCAAAGAAGCTAAACTTATTTCATACCCAAGAAGAAGCACCGGGTATGGTGTTTTGGCATTCAAAAGGCTGGACGATATATAACGTTTTAGAAAATTATATGCGTAATGTTCTCAATCGACAGGGCTATGAGGAAGTTAAAACACCTCAACTTGTTGATAGAACCTTATGGGAAAAATCAGGCCATTGGGATAAGTTTAGTGACATGATGTTTACGACGCACTCAGAAAGTCGTGACTTTGCGGTTAAGCCTATGAACTGCCCGTGTCATGTCCAGATTTTCAATCAAGGCTTAAAAAGCCACAAAGATTTACCTTTGCGTCTGGCTGAATTTGGCTCGTGCCACCGAAACGAACCATCAGGAACATTGCATGGGTTGATGCGAGTTCGTAACTTTACTCAAGATGATGCCCACATATTCTGTACTGAAGAACAGATGCAAGACGAAGTAAGTCGTTTTATTGACTTGTTGTTTGAAGTCTATCGTGACTTTGGTTTTGAGGATGTGTTGCTTAAACTCTCAACACGACCTGAGAAACGCGTCGGTTCTGATGAGGTTTGGGATCGTTCAGAGGCTGCATTGGAAGAAGCGTTAAACAGTAAAGGTCTTGATTGGGAGTTATTGCCGGGTGAAGGCGCCTTTTATGGCCCTAAAATTGAGTTTTCATTAAAAGACTGTATCGGGCGCGTTTGGCAGTGTGGAACGATTCAGGTTGATTTTTCAATGCCGGGTCGTTTAAGTGCACAATATGTTTCAGATGACCAAAGTCGTCAGACGCCAGTGATGTTGCATAGAGCCATTTTAGGGTCGTTTGAGCGATTTATTGGTATTTTGATTGAGCATTATGAAGGAGCGTTTCCATTTTGGTTGGCCCCTGAACAGGTCGCAATTCTCAATATTACCGACCGACAGGACGATTATTGTCAAAAATTGTCAGAAAAGTTGCAAGATTTGGGATATCGTGTGCATATTGACTTGAGAAACGAGAAGATTGGATTTAAAATCCGTGAGCACACATTAAACAAGATTCCTTACCTTCTAGTAATTGGAGATAAGGAAGTAGAAAATAAAACGGTCGCCATTCGCACTCGCACCGGTGAAGATCTGGGTGTTATGACATTGGAAGAGCTTGAAGTAGTATTCCAACAAGAAATGGCGAAAAAAGGTCGGATTACAGCGGAGTAATAACAATTAAGCGTAATAGTCAGGGTAGCCGAGCAAAAAAAGCTCCAATTAACCAAAATATTACAGCTACAGAGTGTCGCCTTATAGGGGCGGACGGTGACCAAGTTGGGGTCGTAGCGATTGAAGAAGCCTTAGAATTGGCTCAGAAAGCCAGTCTCGACTTGGTGCAAATAGCCGACTCTGACCCGATAGTCTGTAAGATTATGGACTTCGGTAAAAAGGTTTTTGAAGAGAAAAAGCAGAAAGCGGCACAGCGCAAGAAGCAAAAACAGACCCAGGTTAAAGAAATTAAATTAAGACCAGGGACGGAAGAAGGGGATTATCAGGTAAAACTGCGCAACCTGATACGTTTCCTTGAAGCCGGGGATAAAGCCAAGGTGACGATTCGTTACCGAGGTCGCGAGATGGCACATCAGGAGATTGGCATGCAGCTGCTTAACCGAATCGAAGCTGATTTGGAAGAGTATGGTGCTGTTGAACAAAGGCCGAAGATGGAAGGTCGGCAGATGATGATGGTAATCGCCCCGAAAAAGAAAAAGTAACGTTGACGTTAATAGAACTCTCTGAAGAGTATTAAAGTTTTAGTTAATTGAAATTTTAATATGTATTTGGAGGTGTTTTCTATTATCTGAGTTGCTCCTTTTATTAACGAATGCGGAGTTATGTATTATGCCAAAAATGAAAACCAAGCGCGGGGCAGCAAAGCGCTTTAAAAAAACAGCTAGCGGATATAAGCACAAGCAATCCTTCACCAGCCACATACTGACTAAGAAAAGTACTAAGCGTAAGCGTCAGTTACGTGGTTGTAAGCAAGTAGCAGCGAGTGACGTTCCATTAATCACCCGTATGTTAGCTTAATAATCGCCTTATTAAAGATTAGATAGAAGGATTGTAATATGCCTCGCGTAAAACGTGGTGTCGTCGCACGTCGTCGTCACAAAAAAGTTCTAAAGCAAGCTAAAGGTTACTATGGAGCTCGTAGTCGAGTATTTAGAGTAGCTAAACAGGCGGTTATTAAAGCAGGTCAATATGCTTACCGTGACCGTCGTCAGCGTAAGCGTCAGTTCCGTGCTCTATGGATCGCACGTATTAATGCTGGAGCTCGTATCAATGGTTTATCTTACAGCCGTTTGATTGCAGGACTGAAAAAAGCAAATGTTGAAATTGATCGTAAAGTCCTAGCTGACTTGGCGATGAATGAAAAGAATGCATTTGCAGCAGTTGTAGAAACCGCGAAAGCAGCGCTTGCTTAAGCCGATATTCTCAATTGTAGGAAGTATGCAAGAAGCAACAATTTATTAGTACGACTTTATTTATCAGTACTGCTAAGTTGATGTGGTCAAACAATAGGGGAAGAGGCAGCTCTTCCCCTATTTTTGTTTTGGAGAAGGTTAGATGGACAATCTAGATCAACTAGTTAAACAGGGCCTAGAAGCCGCAGATAATGCTCAAACAATTCAAGAGCTAGACCAGGTTCGCGTAGACTTTCTGGGTAAGAAAGGTCTAATTACCCAGCAGCTAAAAACATTGGGTAAGCTTTCTTCAGAAGAACGGCCTAAAGCCGGTGCACTTATAAACAAAGCGAAGGAACAAGTGCAGTCGGTTATTGTAGAGAAGAAACAAGGGTTAGAGCAGCAGCAGTTAAACGCCAAGCTCGAATCAGAAGCGGTTGATGTTACCCTCCCCGGAAGAAGTCAAGACTTGGGTGGTTTGCACCCTGTTACTCGTACTATGCAGCGTATTGAGCAATTCTTCTCTCAATCAGGGTATTCAGTTGAAGTCGGTCCTGAAATTGAGGATGATTATCATAACTTTGAAGCACTCAATATACCTGGACACCACCCCGCACGGGCCATGCATGATACGTTC
The DNA here is from genome assembly GCA_913060665.1 of uncultured Oleiphilaceae bacterium. Taxonomy (GTDB): domain Bacteria; phylum Pseudomonadota; class Gammaproteobacteria; order Pseudomonadales; family Oleiphilaceae; genus Alkalimarinus. Next base: position 428,540 of record CAJXUY010000002.1, on the reverse strand, counting down.
TACTTTAATGCAAACTCGTTGCTTAGAACGCACACCTCGCCGGTTCAAATTCGTACGATGGAAATTGGTAAACCTCCGTTCAGAATGATCTGCCCAGGGCGTGTTTATCGTTGTGACTCTGATCAAACGCATACACCGATGTTTCATCAGGTCGAAGGCCTTTTGGTAGAAGAGAATGTTAGTTTTGCAGACCTTAAAAGTACCATCGAAGAGTTTCTGAGAGTCTTTTTTGAAAAAGACTTAAAAGTTAGATTCAGACCTTCCTATTTCCCGTTTACAGAACCTTCTGCTGAGGTTGATATAGAGTGGGGCGAAGATGCTGAAGGCAACACTAAATGGCTAGAGGTTATGGGGTGCGGAATGGTTCACCCAAAAGTGTTCGAAGCCAGTGGCGTCGATGCTGAAAAATACTCTGGTTTCGCGTTTGGCCTAGGGGTCGAACGTCTTGCTATGTTGCGTTACGGCGTTAATGACTTGAGATTGTTTTTCGAAAATGATTTACGATTTTTAAATCAATTCAAATAACCTTGTACGCATACTAACGTAAGTGGGGGCAGCGCTATTGATGCTTCCCATCGTGATTTTAGATAGTTATATAAAGTTATTATTAATGTTTTTGTAGTCTCTGCATCATCGCGTGTGCGGATATGCCGGAAAGGAACACTGAGTAATTTGTCGCATTTAGATCTGGCGAGTAACCTTTTCGATACAATACCCAATTAGTGAGAAGATAATGAAATTCAGCGAACAGTGGCTTAGGGAGTGGGTTAACCCCGATATCAATACAGAAGACTTGGTTTCACAGATTACCATGGCTGGTTTGGAAGTTGATGGTGTGGAGTTGGTTGCTGGTGAGTTTGTGGGTGTTGTGGTTGGTGAGGTATTATCTACTGAAAAGCACCCAGACGCTGACAAGTTGAGTGTTTGTCAGGTGAGCGCAGGCGATGAAACGTTTCAGGTTGTTTGTGGTGCGCCTAATGTTAGAGCTGGATTAAAAGTTCCTTTTGCTACCATAGGAGCCGTTCTGCCTGGTAATTTCAAAATTAAAAAAGCAAAACTGAGAGGGGTTGAGTCTCAAGGTATGCTTTGTGCAGAAGCTGAATTGGGTATGTCTGAATCGTCAGATGGCTTAATGGAGTTACCTGCGGATGTATTGGTCGGTCAAGATTTCAGAGAATGCATGAACCTGAATGACCGAATGATTGAAGTTGATTTAACGCCAAACAGAAGTGATTGTTTATCTATAGCTGGTTTAGCTCGTGAAGTCGGTGTTTTAAACAAGGTGTTGGTGACTCAGCCTAAAATAAATGCTGTTGTCCCGAGTATTAAGGATACCTTTGCTATCAATGTTGATGTGCCTGCTTGCTGTCCTAGATATATCGGGCGTGTTATCAGGGGTGTTAATGTTAATGCAGAAACACCACTGTGGATGAAAGAGAAGCTCAGACGAAGCGGTTTGAGATCTATTGACCCGGTTGTCGATGTTACCAATTACATACTGCTTGAATTCGGCCAGCCAATGCATGCATTTGATCTTGATAAACTATCAGGTTCAATCAATGTAAGAATGGCGACTGATAATGAAAAAATCACCCTGTTAGATGGACAGGAAGTCGAATTGCGCTCAAATACCTTGGTTATTGCTGATGAAACGAGAGCATTAGCTATTGCCGGCGTAATGGGAGGGGAGTCATCAGCGGTTAGTGATAATACTACAGACATATTCCTGGAATGTGCGTTCTTTGAGCCTGTCAGTATTGCAGGAAAGGCTAGGTCTTACGGTTTACATACTGATTCTTCTCATCGTTTTGAGCGTGGCGTTGATTATAAACTCCAAAGCGAAATGATTGAGAGGGCAACAGAGTTGTTGCTCGGTATTGTAGGCGGCGATGCGGGCCCTGTTTCAGAGAAGGTTTCTACTGCCGATTTGCCATCGAGAGAGTTGGTTGAGCTTAGGTACGCCCGAGTTGAATCGCTTTTGGGACTGAAGGTAGAGAAAACCGAAATTGAAGAGATACTGACTCGGTTAGGATTGTTGATCGAAAAGTTAACCAAAGACGGTTGGTTAATTAAAGTTCCCTCTTATCGCTTTGATATCTCAATTGAAGCAGACCTGATCGAAGAGGTTGGGCGGATTTACGGTTATAATAATTTGCCGGTAACAACGCCTGTGGGAAGCTTGGTTCTAAAGCCTAGTGACGAGTCTATAACGCCCATCGCAGATATTCAAAACCATTTGGTAACATTAGGCTACCAAGAGGCTATTACGTATAGCTTTGTTGACCCTGAGCTTCAACAAAAACTTGATCCTGAAAATGAAGGGATCGCTCTCGCCAACCCCATTTCTGCTGATCTTTCTGTTATGCGAACGTCATTATGGACAGGGCTGCTCAAGGCATTGGTATATAACCAAAACCGTCAACAAGACCGAGTTCGATTATTTGAAACAGGGCTGCGGTTCGTTAAAAAAGGTGATGATATTGACCAGTCGCCTATGCTGGCGGGGGTTGTGAGTGGAAGTCGACTCCCAGAAAACTGGACGGGAGGAAGTGATTCAATTGATTTTTTTGATGTTAAAGCAGACTTGGAGTCGCTTTTTGCTCGTTTAGGCACTGGTTTTGAGTTCAGAAAAAGCAGTTTGCCTGCTCTGCACCCTGGCCAAACTGCTGAAATTGTTAAAAATGGTGAAATAATTGGGTATTTAGGCGCTTTGCACCCAGAAATACATAAATCGCTCAATTTAAATGGCTCGGTTTATTTATTTGAGCTATGCTTAAATCAAATCGTTAAAGGTAACGTGCCGCAATGTAAAGAATTTTCGAAATTTCCGGAAGTTCGCAGAGATTTAGCTATCATTGTTAATAAGGATATACAGTTTAACGATGTTAGAACTGCAATCATTGAAAAGGCAGGTGATTTTCTGATTGATTTGAAGGTGTTTGATGTTTATCAGGGGCAGGGTGTTGAGCCAGGCATGAAGAGCTTAGCCATCGGAGTAACCTGGCAACATGTTGAAAGAACACTTAATGATGATGAAATTACTCAAACTTTCAACGATATAATTGACGTATTAAAAGACCGATTTGGTGCAATACTAAGGAGTTGAATGTATGGGGGCTTTAACAAAGGCTGATATGGCTGAGCGCCTCTATGAAGAAGTAGGCTTGAATAAAAGGGAAGCAAAGGAGATGGTTGAGTCATTTTTTGACGAAGTCAGGTCCTCTCTTGGTCATAATGAGCAGGTAAAGCTTTCCGGATTCGGCAACTTTGATCTTCGAGACAAAAAACAGAGGCCTGGCCGAAACCCTAAAACGGGCGAAGAGATACCGATAACTGCTCGTAGGGTAGTTACCTTTCGTCCTGGACAGAAGTTAAAAGCAAAAGTAGAAGCATATGCTGGAACCCAGTCATAACGACGAGCTGCCCCCTATACCGGGCAAACGCTACTTCACTATTGGTGAAGTCAGTGATTTATGTAGCGTAAAAGCGCACGTTTTACGTTATTGGGAGCAAGAATTCCCTCAACTGTCGCCTGTTAAGAGACGCGGTAATAGACGTTACTATCAGCGACAAGATGTGTTAACCATCCGTCAGATCCGAAGCTTGCTTTATGACCAAGGTTATACCATCGGGGGAGCGAAACAAAAGCTCACTAATGAAGATAGCGTAGAAGATTCTACGCAGTATCATCAGATAATTCATCAGATGATCGCTGAATTAGAAGAGGTTTTGGTCGTTCTTAATAGCTAGAATATCTTGCTGGCTATAAATCAAACGCTCGCTAATGCGGGCGTTTTTAATTCTTATAGATTAATGACAGATATCTTTATTTATCTAAAGAGTTAGGGTATTATCCTCACCCGCTTAAGGAACACTATTTTTGCCTTAAGCAAGCTAGTGTCGGGGCGTAGCGCAGCCTGGTAGCGTACATGCATGGGGTGCATGTGGTCGGAGGTTCAAATCCTCTCGCCCCGACCAATTTATCTAATGTTTTCAGTGTGTTATATTGTAAAGCATAAACTGGAATCAAATTGGAATCAATTACAGCTATTTAACCACTTTTAACCGCCTATTCTTCTTATTGTTCATAGCATCCATCTGATTGATGTCGTCTTCGTTTCTCCATCTATTCTCACAAAAGCCAGCATAATGCCTTTTCATTGTTTCTACGTTATCACCGATTAATGCTGCAACTTTAGCATCACTGAAGTTTGTATGATCGAGCATTAGCGTGGTGAATGTGTGTCGCATCCTATATTGACCTTGCTGTCCGTTACCTTTTACTTTCAATTTATCCAGGCACTTATCGAACGAATATCTAATTCTCTTTTCGCCGGTCAATGGGGCCCACCCATTAGATAAAATAAAAGGGTTGTCTTTGCTGGCTCTTGGATTCCAAAAAAGCCAAGGCTGGTCTTCTTGTCGATGCTCTTCGAGTGCACGAAGGCTATCCAAAACCATCTGATTGATAGGTACATGTCTATGCCTGATTGTTTTTGTGTAATCTCTGATGATCTGGTCATCAATACGACCAGAAGCCTCTCGACTCTGGCAAACATGGATAGACCTGTTTTTGTAGTCAATGTTATCCCAGGCTAGAGCTGTCATTTCGCTAGGTGATCGCAAACCGGTATTAAACCCAATCACGCAGTAGTGATAGATGAAGAACCGGCGTAGCTTCTCTTTCCCGTTATATGTCTTCTCAGGGCATTGCAAGTAATAGTTTTTCAGCCATTCAAGAATGTTGTCGCGCTCAATCAGGGAGAATGGCTTAAACATCAGACTATTCATTTGTCTGTTACGCTCTTCCTTGCTCGCCTGAATTAATACGCCTTTGTAATCCAGTAGAGGGTGATCTTTCCAGTAGCGCTTTAGTCGCCCGTATTCCAGTGATTGCTCAATAACAGATTGTAGGTTTTTAAGGTACTTGGTTCGGTTTGGTTCCCCGCCATCCTTTACAAGCTCTTGCCTATTTTGAAATGCTAGCAGCCAGTCTTTAACCGCTTCAGGAGTTAACTCTCGAATTGCGTAGTCGGTTAGTGGCGCATACTCATAGATAGATCCGTCTTCCTTATCCATGAAATCAAAGTTTTTTTCGAGCTGGCGCATTAGCATCAACTTATTAACTAACGTGCTTTTCTCAATTATTCTCTGATCCCCATTTGCTCTGGCTTCTTCAAATACTTTGTATTGAACGAATAGTTCTTTGAGTGTTCTAGGTGCAATGTATGCCTGAGAGAGAGGGGATACTGATAGGCATGAAGGGCAGCGGCAATACTGAGCTATTTTATGGTCTGGAAATTCGCGGCACGGATAAAAAGCATCAGCTTCGATCTTTGAGTTGAGGTTATCCAGCCTCTTTTCTAATGCTAGTCGATTGCTTTCAGTTTCCTCTTCACGTGTCTGGATGCTCCAGCGATAGGGCTTGAGCGCTCCTTGCTCTGGGTCGTGCCAGTAGATAAATAACATGAGTTTGCCGCGTCTTGCTGTAACGCTTCCTCGCTTTCTTCTACTTTGCGCCATTCTGATTCCACCCATTTTTGATAGCCGATTACTGATATATGCGTTTTTCCGTCCGGGTCACGCATGATAACCTCGCCTAATTTCCATTTGCCATCTCTAATTTTTCCATCAATGGCCGGTATCGATATCCCGAAACGTTTTGAAAACTCAGCTTTTGGTAGCCAAAACACAGGGGCAAAGCTGATACTTTTAAAGTAATCATCAATTCCTATTGCGCCCATACTGCCACCCTTTAACGAATTCATTTAGTAAATTTATGCTGCTCGTTGTTCTTCTGATGACTCTTTTGTAATAGCGTCTAGCCATTGCATCCTGCGCTCATAAGTTGCTTCGCCCAGGTACTTTAATTCAAAGCTGCTGTCTGTTCGGTCTATCTGGTTAAAGCTCTGTACAATCCAGCCGCAATCATAAACATGGCGCTCCTGAACTGAGGCCATCACTTCCGCTCGCATTTGGTCGTATATCTCAGCAAAGTCGTTAACCTTTAAGTTCTTTCCTGATCGAATTGAGGTTTCAACCCACTCATCATCGCCTGCTTTGCAGAGTGCTCGACAACATATCGCCCAATGATTATTTTTATTGGCGAGGTCGGTTACCTGTTGTTGATTTAGTCCGCGCCACACCATGCCGACTTTTGCTTCTCCGTGAGCTATGCGGATATCTTCGGCCTCATCCCTCATCGACTCCCAAGACCAAAGCCGCACGTTATTGAAGAAACGCTGAGCTCGCTTATCTGGATTGTGCTGCTTTCTACGCTTCTTCATCATTCCTCCGGGCAAACCGTATATTCAATATTGTTGTCTTTCAGCCATTGCGTGAGCCAGTTTCTAAACTCACCCGAGCAGCTAAGCAGGATTTCTTTATAATCGTCAGTCAGACCCACATCGCGATTGTATGGGTAGCTTGGAAAGGTCATTCCGTACTCTTTGTCATCGAGGAAGCTGGAAGTAACGCACGCGCCCGCCAACTCTGCTTGCTCTCTGTTTATGTTGAAGTCGCTACTCATATTGAAGTCAGCCTTACCGCATTTCGATCATCAATTTCCAGCTCTAGCTTTCCGTTGCTTTTCGTGTAGAGATAAAGCGATTTGAGTTCTTCATTCTTGCTCTCGAGATCTTTAATGTAGCCAAGTATCTCTTTGGCTTTGGAGTTATTTTTCACTTCTGCGAGCGCTCTAAGCCATGCTCTTGTTTGCTCTTTCATTTCGTACACTCTTTTCTTTTTGTGCTTAATCGTTCAATTAGTTTCTTCGCTTTATTCAGTTAAAGATATGATCCAGTCTTGAAGCTGTCGCACTTGAGGTGACCAATAAGCGCTTTCAACATATGTGTAGAGCTTTGGGTAGTCATGTTGCTTTCTCTTGATAAACCAGTTAGCGTCATGTTCTGTTAGATGTGTGCTTACTACCTGCTCAACTTCCTGAACGTGCAGCTTGGTAACTTCGGGCGGAAGCTCATGATAGTCAGAATCAAACATATCTGAGAAGCTTTCCTCTTCATCCTTTTCCCATTTCGCGCAAAATTCAGGGTAACGCTCAAGCAATACATCGTTTACGCTTTCATCACTATCGCTTCTGAAAAATTCACCATCCTCGCTTTGTAGTATCCAATGGTGCTCGTTATAACCTTGTTCGGTTACCTCGTACCGCTTGCATCTAACCTGCCAGAATGGATGCGCCGTGCAGCGATTTGGCTGTTCACTCATCTGCTTGGACATTTCAATTAAGAATTCAGGTATCTCAGTTTTCATTTCGTACAATCCCTTCAATTAGTTAATGCTTTCTGGGCCTCAACAATATCTTTTAATTTAATATTAAAAGCCGGACTCTCAAGCCTATGGACGTGCTTTTTCAACATATATAAAGGTATGTAGCATTCATGTTCTGATGTTTTAAAGAACGCTCCTTGCCCTCCATATTGCTCTTTGTTGGCGTATAAGACTTGAGCGCCATTTGTGTAGCCAACAAATATCAGTTCGTCTTGAACTTCATCGCCTGTCATTTCGTACACTCCCTTCAATTAGTTCGCTGGTAAAACTTCAACATTTTTCGCCCAGCTAGAGCCATTTATTGCCATTGATGTGATGAAGTACTTATTCGACTTCACATCAATGATTATCTCTTCGTGATTAGTGCCAGCGTCCAAAACCTCTTCAGCTACATACTGCTGCTTTTTGCCTTTATACTCGCAGTGGATTGTGTCGCCTTGCTGTATTTGGCCTGCTTTAGATAACAGCATTCCGTACACCTCCCTTCAATTAGTTCTCTGTTCCACTTTAGGGTACTTTTCTTTGTATTTTTCCATCAGGCTTGGATCACCTTTTTTGAGGGCTCTATTTGCTCTTTGATATTCTCTGGCTCTGTCTAAATCGCGTCCACTAGGGGCTGTTGCTCCGGCCTCATGCTTAATATTACTGAGACCCGTCTTTGATACAGCCTCTTTCTGTTTTTTGGCACTCACCGCCTTTTTTGGGGTGCGCAGGTCGTAATCAATTTTTTTAGCGGCGCAGGCTAAATGCTCGTTATCAATAACCCCTTCCTCCCTCATCGATAGCATTTGATTAGATAGTTTCTCTCTGGTGGACTGGCCTGCTAATGCTGTCTGCCGAGGAAGACCCCATTTATCTCTGTATTCGTTCGCAGTCAGTGAATGCAAGCGGTTAATATGTGAGTTCAGAGATTTGAACCACTTCCCGCATTCCAAACATTGTATTTTGTCGCCGCTTAAATATTGCTCTATCTGTTTCTGTGTTTCGAATTTCATCCTACCCCTCACAAATAAAATTACTGTTGACTATTTTACATTAAATTATAGCAGGTGTTGACAAGGGTGTTACCTTATGTAATACTTTATTCAAGGTTGAGGAATCAACCGCTTTAAGAAACCGGCTAATTCCAGCACGGTATGCAAAAGGAAAATCAAAATGACTACCTCTTATAAATTTCTCGAAACTTCTGAAAACGGCGTTAAATGGTACGAGCTTGACGGTGCTGATTACGGTACGAGTGTCGAGTTTAATTCTGAAATTGTTGGCGTTACTGAAGATGATCGAATTCTTGATTGCGATGGCATTCCCTATACAGAGGGTGACTATCAGACAATCGCAATAAGAAACGCTCTCGATATTTAACATTTCCGGGAGGTTTCGGCCTCCCATTGATTTAGGTGTGTTCATGGCAAAAAAATCTAGCGTATATTTCGGGCCGCCTCTAGCGGCCCTTACTTCCGACCTGAAAGATAGTGATACCGTTTCAGGCAAAATTAACCGTACTGCCGAGCGATATTTAGAGATTATCAAACGGCACAAAACAGAGCTAACAGACGATGAGAAGCAGGTTTTGCTCAACTGCCTATCAGGAGCATTCGTTGACCCGCTACTAATCAGGCATTTAGCTGACGAGGTTGCAGATAGCGGCGAATATTTAGACGGCTCCGAGGCTGCTAAATCGCTACACACTAAACTAGAATCTGCTAGTTTTGTTGAGTTAGTTGTCATTGTCGAATCTCTCGGTTTCTAGTTATGGGCGCATTAGCGCCCGTTTTCCTTCAATTAGTTGCTTGTTTAATCTCAACTTCACGCTGCTCACTGCTTAGAGATTGCCATCGATCGAAACAAGTATTATGTGAGTCAAGTTCGCGCTGGTTTTGTCTGCAGCAATCTTCGCAATACCCCTCATATAGCGATTCAGTATCTTCACCGCATTGGGGGCAATAAAGTTCTGCTGTCACTGTCCTACCTCGTTCAATTAAAACTTACTACTTCCGCATCTATGTCACAGAGCGCCAATGGATTGCCCTCGCTCATCTGTCCATGCTGACCAAGTTCAAATTCCAGCCATTCTTGGATTTGAGTTTCAGTTGCATTCTTTGGAAGCTCTGTTTCAAACTGCACTATTATTTTTCTGGCCATTTCGTACACTTCCTTCAATTTTTACCAATCTAATTTTTCAGCTCTCGCAAGAATCTTTTTAATAGCCTCTTCGCGCTCGCGCTTTTCTTCTGCTTCAGCCCTCTTTTCGCGCTCGCAGTTCAGGCAAGTGGAGCCATAAAGAATTGTTCCGTGTTTGCATTCGAAAGCCATCTGTCGCTACTCCCTTCATTCTATATCGTAAAAAACTTTAGCTATTTCGCCTGTATAATCTAATGCGAACACTTTCGTCGTCACTTCATTAACTAGCCGCCCATCCCATGAAATATATAGGCAGTTAATTCGAACTTTGTACTGGCAGTTATTCCAGTAACACCACAACTTGCATTTCAGCTTTGCTAGCAATACTTCCATATCGATTACCTTCAATTATTTACTTGCCCATGACTTCAAGCATTTCATGCCACAAAAATGCAGGTCGTTTTCGATTGGCGGGTATACAGCAACCATGAATGTTGATGCTGATGTATTTATACCTGTATCAATCGCGCTTACCTTTAGTGAGTATTTATGTGGATATTTACTATCAACGATTAGCTCTTTTTCGCATTCATCACAAGTTAAACTCTTTATAGATTTATCGCTCATTTCATTCACCTACCTTCGTTGTTTACGCTCTGAGTTTCTTTCTAGCCCGTTTCTTCTGATTCTTAGTGATAGGCTTCTTTGCCATCTTGGCGGCTGTAAAGCTCAGTGATGCTCTGGTGTGCTCTGCGTGTATATCGTCCATTATTCCTTGACGGTGCTCGTGTAGCTGTCTCATTTGCTCATCGCTAGGAGTGTCAATCGGAAAGTCCAGTTGATCTTGTACTTGTTGCATTATGAGTTTCCTTTTGTTGCTGGGATTGTTTGATTCTTCTCTAATCGATCCGCTGTCTCACGCATCCACTTGATCGCTGTCTCACGATCGCTATTGCCTATATAGTCAGAAATACCCGCGTCAGCATTAAATGGAGCTACCGTTAGAAAGAACCCCATTTTTTGTTCGTAGGCCATTTCTAGTACATCATCAATCTTTTGCGCCAACTGCCTTAGGGTTTCTTCTTGGATTGTCATTTGCTCAACTCCGTACTTTAGTAATCGTTTCGCTTACATAGATTTTGAGTGAAATAACGTACAGCCATTACAGCCCTTTACCTATGCACCCTTGCTTATTTGCTAGACCGTTCAAATACGGCCATCTATGCTCTCAACTCAAAACGCTTTGTTTCCAGCTTGGCCACTAACTTCATAGTGGGCTTTAACTCCCTTGGAAGCTTTGCGTATTCGTTTTTATTTAGAAACAAGTGCTCTGCATTGGTCAGCGCTTCGAGATTTTCTATTACACAGTTGAGCGGGTCGTTGTCGATAAATCGAATTACTACTTTCTCGTCAATTACGCCATGATGCTCTTGCCAAATAACTCGATGCTTTAGTTCATAGGTTTTTGGTTCTGCAGTCTTTATTTCGATGTATCCATCAACATTTACCCGTTCTGATCCAACCGGTTTCCAGTTGTGTGGGCGGTTACCTTTTTTAAAGCTGGTTTTGTTGGGGCCTTTTGTGCCTGCGTTTGGGTGAGGGATATTCCCAATTTCAAACCGTCCTGTTCTGCCAGTTTTCCAGCCCTTCCTGGTGCAAAGTGATTTGATGTTATCGACTGATAATGATCTATCAAAAAACTCGTTAAACAAGCCTGTTAGGCTTTTGCGTGATAGAGTGCAGTTCGATTTAATAAACACGAGTTCCGCCTCTGAATAGTTGATGGTCTTCTTTTTCATCTTGCTACCTCACCACCAATTAAGTTACTCGGCATATCTCCTTGTTTTAGACCGCTGTATTCTGCTTTCAATTTGAGAGCGCTTAGCTGTATAGCCGCGTTACTAACAATTGATTTTGAAACATCCGTAATTGCTTTAGTGCGATCGATCTCGGCTTCTAGTTTTTCAGGGCTAAGATCTTCATCGCCAAGCCTCTCTAGCTGAGCAAATAGGTGATCATTTAGGTCGGAGAGTTTGTTTTTCATTTATTTGTCCTCTAGTTGTCCGCTTTATTTTTTAAACCCAGTAAACCTTTCGCCAAAAATCGATCTGCAGTAGTCGTATGCTTCTTTCTCACTTCTGCCCGCCATCGAGATCATCACCACTGGACTTCCATCGACTATTGCTGTGTAGAGCTTTGTCATGTGACTGTTCGATATATTAAAAAGAGCGGTACTACTTAACCCGCTAATAGCTCCCTTCTTCAGCTTGAAGTTGGTTGGTGGTCGAGCCCGTAATAAGTGAATGCCTGGTACTCTTCTAAATAGATAATTCCTTCAAACATTGCTTTCACCTATGCTTTAATAATTTGAATTGGCGGTGTTGAGCCAAATATGTCGTTAAAAGCTTTGGCGTCTAGATATCTATCTAATCGCTCCAAATTTCCAACAGGTGCCAAGTGGTGATCTTTGTTGTTTTGGTTTCCTCTCGCTGCTTGAATTGTCGTTAATTCTGAAGGTCTGCGTTGTATTGCTTGCGCTCTCATGCTGCCACCTTTGAAGTCTCTGATTGTTTTGGGCTATATAACCGGCTCTTAATTCTGTTGATGCTGTCATCCAGCGTCTTTCTTGTGCTTTGTACGCTCAGAATGTGGTCAATGCGTTGTGGCGCTGCTTCTCCACTTGGGAAGAAGAAGGCATGTTTTTCTTTAAGAATCTCAAGTCTTTGGTGATCCTTCTCTTTTGCGGCTTCAAGTATGTCTAGCCATGATTCAAGTAGGTCGTGGCTGTATGGTCGTTGCTCGGTCATTTGATGTTGTTCCCCTAATCAATCAATTGTTGTATTTGAATAGCTATGCTGTTCCGCTTGCGCTCATTTCACTTATTCTTCTTATCATTTGAACGACTTGCGGCCTTGCTCTTACAGTATTAATTCGTGCGTTAACTCGCAGTTCTTGGCCGGAGCAAAATAGGACCAGGCAAAGCGCTGCAAATTTTGCCCAGCCATTCTGAAAGGCTTTGCACATCAGTAGGGCGAGCGGGTTGTCCGTTCCGTCTACATCTGCTTTTGCGTAAGCCCTTCGTTGTTGCTTGTTGATCGTGTCTGTCTTTGTGCCTATTAGCTTTGAAACGGCTTCTTTGTTGTTGCCTGCAAAGCGGTAGGCGGTTATTTCTTCTTCTCTCGGAGAAAGCAGGCCTTCAAAATCCACAACTAGGTTTGTGTGTTGATCGATTTTTACTGTAAACATCCTGTTTCTCCTTGTCCGCCTGTCGATTAACAATAGGTTAAGATAACTTTACTTTGTGGTCAAGTTAAAAGTTTAGAAAACTAATCCCTTGTTATCGATCACCTAAATTTAATTGTCTTTAATTGCGCTGCGTCACAGACTCACAGTGAAGATAAAGCGATAAAATAGGTCTGGATTAGATTCAAAAAAAAGGACTGGTTTATGGATATCAATAGCATTCTCACAAGAGCCATTGAAGGCGGCGAGATAATCAAGATTATTTACCATGGAGGAAGCCACCCCGGACTTGTGAGGGAGGTGGCACCGATTAGGGTGGAGGGGGATAAAGTTAGAGCTAGGTGCTATACATCAAAAGGCGTTAAAGCCTTTTTTATCAGCAAAATACAGCTAGTTGGTGATGAGGCTACTTTAGACCAAAAACAGTTTGATCAACTGCATAGCATTGTTGAAAAGATTACGGATATAGCAAGTGCACACGCGGAGCTTAATGAAGAAATGACCAGTCTTGGCTGGTCTATTATGTTATCTGAAGATGCATTTACGCTTCACCACTGTTTTAAAAACGGTAAAACCAAAAAAACGCCTGTTGTTGGTATTGCTTATGATGAATTCACTACCGACATCATATGGGAGGAGGACTACACTATGACCGAGGTGACCAAAAAGAGGATTAAACCGTGGGTGGTCACATCAAAAGGTAAGGCAGCCCGGTATTTTGGCAAGATTTCTAAGGCAGTAGAGGCGTTTATCATTGAGGCGAAAGGTCACGCCCCTGAAACCTGTTAAGTATTTAGGTTTGGCTCTTCAGGTAAAGACTAAAAGCCTTGCCGCGTGTTTATGGACGCTTATGGATGTCTTTTGGTGAAAAATAGGCTGTAGGGAGTACTATTGCTCCCCACGGACCTTTTGAGGTTACGGTGTGAGTGGTATCTCTGGCAAGTCCATAAAGTATTTGAGCTGCATTGACTATAGCCAACTCTTTCGCTTCTTCCGTTTCAAAATCATCTTCCCCTTCGTCAAATTTTACATTGAAAAAGCCAAGGCAATGAATTTCTATCTCGTAGCATTCATGAGATTGATTTTCTTTTGTCTCGATATTTAACCCGACTACAATCTCGCAGTTCTCTTGATTGAAATCGCCAAACACTGTTGTCTCAATGTCTAAGCCTCGCCCGCTTTCAAGGTCGTGCTCTATATTCCCTCTTACGTCTATAATTGGGAACATGTAGTGGTTTATATCAAGCTGCAACATGATATTTATCTACCCCTTTATTTTTTTCAACAATCTTAAATTTACCGCAATCACTTGGGGTGATGGTTCGCGTTGTGATGCGCTTTTCGCTCACTACCTTGGTTTTGTTTACTATTTCATACCACCTTACATCGGATGTCTGCTCCGATACGTGGATATGAAGTTTTGCACCAATGGCTTGTGTGAGCTTTACCATAGATTCTATAGTGAAATTTTCATCACCTCTTAGCGCCTTGGTTACATAAGGCGCTGTAGCATCTAGCCTTTTAGCTAGATTGTTATTGGTGATACCTTTTGATTTAAGGATTTTTGTTAGCCCTTTAACAAACTCAAGCTTTGCTGATTCTACCCAGTAACCATCCTTTTTCTGGGCTTCTTGCTTGAGTTTTCGATATGATTTAATCGCCATTATCTTGATCCTCTTCGATAATTTCAATATTGTCTTTCTGTGCTTCAAACGCCTTTTTTATTTTAAGCGCTTTGTTAACTTCCTTTTTGTCCGCTTTCTGGCCTTGCTTAACAAAGCCGTGCGAACAGATGATTATTTTGTCTTTGCCTGGGTAAAACCAGCAGACTCTTAGATCACCTTTAATAAACTCCCAAATTTTCTCTTTTTTGTGTATGTAGTGGCATTGCTTGTCGTTTAATGCTTCTCGCCCAGAGGCAGCAAACAATTCAATTAGGCTGTAGAAACCGTCGACAGACCCGCTATATTGGCCATTTTCTTTATCTGATAAGAATTCTGTTAACGGGCAGAAGTCTTCACCTGCTTTAGTTTCAATGACCGCTGTAACATGATAGTTGTGCTTTTCTAGGCTAAGTAACTTCATATCAATCCATTAATGTTAACCTATAGGTTAACTTTCTGCACTTTAAATTATGTTACAGAATCTTAAATTTGCGTTTATTTAGAGTATATCTATTTTACAAATGACCACGCCGCACACGTTCCAGTCTTCAGACATGCGTATATATCGGTCGCCCCAATCAGGGTTGAGGGCTTTTAGGTAGAAGTCTTCGTCGTCTTTCATGAGTTGCTTGAATGTGGTCTTCTGGTCACTGGCTCGTTTAGCTATAACGAATTTGCCCGCGTCAGGTGAGACGTTGGGGTCGACGATTATTATTTCACCTTCAGTAAATCTAGGCAGCATGCTTTCGCCTTGCACCTTTAGTGCGTAGCTTTGGTCGGAGTGATTGGCAGGGCAGGCGATCCACTCTTCTGCATCGCCAGGCTGGAATAAGTCGATAGATTCACAGAAGTTCCCTGCTTGCACCATGCTTATAAGGGGGACTCGACCTTGAATGAAGGGACCTTGGGAAGTATTTGTTAGACCTTTAAACATTCCCGGGTTAGGCAGAGGGGTATCTTCTTTTCCAGAAATAAGCCAGCCAACGCTGACACGCAGGGTTGCAGCTAGTTTATAGGTGTTAATTCCTTTGGGGGCAGTATCCCCAGACTCCCACATAGATACCGTAGCCTTGCTAACTCCAACTGCCTTGCCAACGTCTAATTGAGTCAGCTTTAGGGATTTTCTTCTTTCTTTTATGCGTTCATTCATCATAGTAAAGCTATCTTAACTTAACTTTGGTTAGGATATGTTGACTTGCAAGGTAAGAAAACTTAACCTAGTATTTTAATTAAAGGTTGAAAGGGTTCATAAGAATGAAAACCGTCGATGCTGTAAGCAAGTTTGGTAGCAAAAGTCGATTAGCTAAGGCTCTTAATATATCAAAGTCATCAGTCACCCAATGGGGTGATGAAGTTCCTGAACTTAGAAGATATCAGATTGAAGACATCATCATGAAGCAGTCGTCCGATTCTGGAAAAGCCGCTTAGCGCTCACGGTGTAAGGCTTATTAAGCCATAAGCATGAAAAGAAGGTTATGCCCCGCATGGGGACTGAGTAGAAAGACAGTATAAAAACTAAAAGGACTAAGTCGTGACAATCAGTACTGACTACATTAAAAAATTTAACTTTGATCCCTTGGTTGATGCTTCACGCACCTGCCTTGTTATCGCTCTTTGCTTGGATTGCGAAGATGAGCTCTCTGATTTTGTTGTTGTATCGCCCTCAGGCGAGCTTCTTTCGAGAGGCAAAGTTGCGTTTAACCAGATTAATAATTTTGTTGATCTTTTGCAGATAGAAAATTCTCAGGTGTTTATTGATGTTGGGGCTAGTGTTAACGCGGCAATTGAGTTGTGCCGAGTTAATGGGTATACGGCATTTAAGGGCTCTAGCAATGGATCAAATGGCGTCGAAAGGATACGGGAGTGCTTGATTACCTATATTAATCCACTAGCACTCCCATTTTGTTTTTTGGATGAGTGTTAGGTGTCAAGTCGAACTGTTTCATTGAGTTCAATTCTGACTTTTGAATTGTCGTCATTGAATACAACTTTGTGGATGGATAGCGAATATTTGTCCAAAACTGGTGTGATGTGAATTTCAGCGTCAGGGTCGGCATGTTTTAGTTGTTCTATGAGCTGTCCTGCCGTCATGCGGTTTGTATCGGTCATGAGGTTAAGTCCTTTTGTTGGTTGTGGTTGTAAGATATTTTTGTGGTGAAACTATCTTACAACCAACAGAAGGCATTTGAACAGTAAGAGTGGTACCAATAATAAACGCAGGGTTGAATATGAACGCTATTTCTCTGGCATTCGCCAAGGTTCAAGCGCGGTTGAGGCATGCACTCAAGCAGTGGGAGGTTAGACGCTGTGAGTCTGTAATGTTGAATCATCGATCAAGCCAGCAAGCTGTACATAATGCAGCTGTAAGGCTCTGCAAGCTTAAAGAGATGGGCGTGTTTTGCGTTCCAGTAAATTCAAAGCAATAAAAAACCCGCATCAGAGCTGGTGAGACAGCTAGCGGGTTTATTCACACAAGTGAGAAGTCATTATGAATGAATCATATCAAGACCGCAAGATTTTAGAGTTTCCAGCGGGTCCTTCCCTGGGCAACCAGGGGGATTTAATGGTTAGCGTTAAATTGACTAATGAGGAGCTTGATGTTTTGCGGGATGAAACGTTACCGCATGAAGCTCGATCTCTTTACCTTTTGTATATAAGGCCTCATATGGACTACCTGACGGGCGTTGTGGGTGTTCAGCGCAGGGTTAGCTATCAGATGTTTCAGGAGCATCTTGAAGTTGTGCGGCCCAGAGGCTCAACGGAAGCAGATTATAAGCCGTCTAAACAGCAAGTGAGAACGCTTATAGAGCATCTGGTCAGAGTGACGTTATTAGTTAAGTTACCTACTAAAAAGCGTAATGATGCAATGCTTTTCAAGCTGCCATTAGCCTGCGCAGGAGTAATCCGTCCAAATGAGGAGCAACAGAGGAGCAACAGAGAAGGAGCAACTAACGTAAAGCCGCAGCCTGTAAGCGTTAAAGAGGGTATGTGCAACAGAGGAGCAACAGAGGAGGAGCAACATACCTCTGTTATATCTACATCAACATCATTAAATAACTCAGATCATCCAATTTTTAAATCCGACCAACGGCCCGATAGATATGCCCCGATAGACTCAGACTGGCAGCCATCTCCAGCCGCTCTTCAAATACTCGGAGCTCAGCACAGTATCAAAAAAGATTTTATTGAGCAGTGTATTCCTGAATTTGTCCTGTACTGGACGAATCGAAATGAATCTAGGCCTAGTTGGGACAATACGTTTATCCAAAATGTTGTGAGGAACTGGCGAACAATACAACCCAGCAAATCGACCAACAGCCCATCAAAGAAACCGGCTTTCACCAAGAGCTCGCTTGATTGGGAAGATACCAGTTGGGCTGAAAATATGAGCATGGAGGATTTTTGATGAGCATTGCTAAACCGCTAACAAACTTATCTGCCACTGACTTGGTTCGTAGGCAGTCGCAAGCGGCTCGAACTGATGAGCATTACGCGCAGTTGGTTCGCCAGTCTGCCGGAGTTATTAACTCTATCTTTGCAGGGCTTAAGGCAGCATATCCCGCTTGGCGTCAGACGTTTACGACCGATAACGACTTGGAAGAAGCCAAAAAAGCATGGGTGAAGGCGTTGATTGAGAATCGAATCACTAGCAAGGAACAGGTTCAACAGGGGTTGCAGCAAGCACGAAAAGATACCAGTCCGTTTTGGCCGAGTGTTGGGAAGTTTATCGAGTGGTGCAAGGTATCGCCTGCCCCTTGTCATAAGCCGCTACCCGTTGGCCTGCCAGAGCCGAAAGAGTTTGTTTCTAAGCGTAAGTTGAGAGGCCGTTCTCAAATGAGAGAGCTGCTTAAATCTATGGGTAGTACTAAGTATCAGAGAGAAAGCGCATGAATATCGATCAAACATTAGAAGAACGCGGTAACCGGTACGGTGATTTCGAAGGGCATGCTCATATCACCCAAAACATTAAGTCGGCAATGGCTAACTCGCCTAACTGGCAGGGCCTGCAAGATGATCAGAAAGAAACGCTGGAGATGATTGCTCACAAGGTTGGGCGCATTCTGAATGGTGACCCGGATTATCATGACTCATGGCATGACATTGTTGGTTACACAAAATTGGTAGCAGACCGGTTGCTTCAGTCTGAAAATATTGAGCTAAAAACGGTGGCGCAGTAATGGCTAGAGGAATTAACAAAGTAATCCTCATCGGTTACTTGGGGAATGATCCAGAAACCCGTTACACGCAACAAGGTGGAGCGATTACCAATCTTAGCGTGGCTACTGATGAGAGCTACAAAGATAAAAACACCGGTCAGATTGTGCCTAAGACTGAGTGGCATCGAGTGGTGTTGTTTGGCCGATTGGCTGAGATCGCGAAAGAGTATTTGAAAAAGGGCTCCAAGGTTTATCTTGAGGGCCGTTTGCAAACTCAAAAATGGCAGGATAAGGCAACGGGGCAGGATCGCTATAGTACCGGGATTGTGGCTAATGAGCTGCAGATGTTAGATGGTAAGCCAGATGGTCAGCAGGGTGGTTATCAGGCTCAGCCTCAACAGCACGCGCCGCAAGCACAACCTCATCGGCAACCATCACCGCAACCCGCTGGAATGGGTAACGGTCCTGATGACTTTGATGATTATATCCCGTTCTAATTTCTGATAAAAACGTTGTTTTAGGGGGTAATTGGTGGCTACTTCGGTCGTAAAACTTTCAGATTCAGCAATAAATCGGTGCTTAAAAGATCGGAGTATCACTGAGATTAGGGATCGACATTCAAAGCTACGCCTGAGGGTAAATAGCTCTTGGACTGGTGGCTCATGGTATGTCGTTCTTCGTAAGAATGGTAAAGACAAATGGCAGAACCTTGGTAAGTATCCAGACCTGCCAGTAAAAGTAATAGAAAAACGTTTACCTGATATTCTCGCTCGATACGCAGCCAACGATGAGGTGACAACAGATCATTGGTCGACGCTTTCTGGCTTGCTGGTTTGGTATCGGGACAGATTGAAGGCTGATCGTGGAATGTCAGATAAGCGAAAGGCAAGCGTCCTGTCTGCGATCAAGTGTCATTTGTTGCCAAAGTTAGGATCTCTCAGGATTAGAGAGTTGAATAGGTCGACCCTTGATTCTTTATTGTTTTGGCCTTTGCAGGCTGATTACTCAGTATCATTTATACATCAAATATGGGGCATCCTTAAAACAGCAGTACGCAGGGCTCATAAGCTTAAATATTTGGAAGTCGACCTGTTATCAGGACTCAAGGTTTCTGATTCTATTGCAGCCAAACCAAAACCAAAGGGAGCCTCAATTCGGCCGGATTATGCCTCTGAACTTATAGAGGTATTAGAAGGGCATGACTGGCCAGAGAGGGTGATTGTCTCGCTCATGCTTTTGCATGGAACTCGGATAGGTGAAACAAGAAAGGCTAAGTGGGACGACTTCGATCTGATTAATGATTACTGGCACCTTCCTGTTGAAAATATAAAAACTGAAGAGCCGTTAAGATTACCGGTCACCCCTACGGTAAAAGAGCTGCTTTGCGCTTATCAAGAATATCAGAAAGGCATTGGAAAATATGGTGTCTATTTATTCCCTGGCACACGCTCTAAAGAGTGGTCTGACTCTAAGGCAGGCAAGATTATACGAAAAGTAAGTTGTGGTGAGTGGAGGTCACACGACCTTAGAAAGGTGGCCCGGACGCAATGGGCTGATCTCGGCATTGATTACCACATTGCAGAGCGCTTATTGAATCACAAAATGTCAAAGCTTGATCAGACATACATTCACACGAGCACTGAAACCGCTAAGCGTGAAGCGCTTGAAAAGTATCATGAGTGGCTAATTGGCCAAGGATTTAAAAGCGTTATAAACCAAGACAGAGCCAAGATGGAAGGAGTCGTATAATGCTCTACAAGGTATGTATATCAAGGTGTTCGGCCTTTATTGGCGTCTATTATAGAGGAGGACGTAAAGAGGTATTTTATGTTTCTAGACCGAGACCACACCGAGATGGAGTGAAATTGTCATGGTAGTCAAGCGTAGTGATTTAGGGCTCTTTAGTCTAAATCTGCATTTCAACGTATGGGGAGGATAATTAATGGCACGATCAAGGTGTAATCCTGAAGATAACCGGCTGTCTAGAAGGGCGATGGTATTGGTTAAAGACCCTGACTTTGGGTTTTATTTGGACTGGTTTAGGACTAAAAAATCAGGCACTAAAACTCCGTACGGCACGCACAATGAAGAGGATCGCAAAGAAGCTGTTCAGAACGCGTGTGGTATTAAAGACTTGAGCGAGCTTGATCAGTATGACGCCCATGCCCCGATGTTTTGGCGTATCAATCGCGAGTTTAGGCAATGGCAAGTTGACCAGGCACGAAAGTATGAAGCACGTAGAAGATAGCCATCAAGAAGCATTGTTTAGCTGGGCGCGGACTAAAGGGTTTGTGTTGCCCGGGCGCGGACTCGTTAACCTCATTGACTATATGTATGCGATACCTAACGGCGGTAAGCGTGGAAAGCTTGAAGCAGCGAGATTGAAAAAGCAGGGTGTTAAGGCGGGCGTTAGCGATATTCACTTAACGTTACCGCATAACGGGTTTTATGGGCTTTGGATTGAGTTGAAGAGGCCGATAATAAAAGGGCAGTCAAAGCCATCGGTTAGTAAAAGCCAAAAAGAGTGGATTAACCGAATGAATGATAACGGCCATAAAGCGGTTGTGGCCTACGGTGTTAAAGAAGCAAAAGCCGCAATCGAGTCTTACTTTTTAGTTTAGCCGGGGTGTGTAATGAGTGTTGAGCGTGTTAATCATTTGGTAGGCCTTTATATTGATCACAAAATGAGTCTTGAAGAGGATGCAGGCTGGCATGGTGAATCAATGCTGAGTCGGTTTATTGATTACAAAGGTGATCTTCCGGCGCCAACCGGTAACGACCTGGCGTATTTAGAAATGATTAATGAGATTCGTTATATCAGAAAAGCTCATCATGAGTTGCCGCATGCAATAAGATTGATTGATGCTCTTAATGATATTAAGAGGCGGGTATTGATTGCGAATAGCTACATGAATAAAAGAACGTTTATTGTGGGTGACAGAGAGGTCAGGCATGACCGTTATTCGATATCGCTAATACTGCATATCACACCAGACAGCTATAAAAACAATCTGAAGGCCGCACGAAAGAGGGTGGCGGAAATGGACAAGAGGGTTCGACTTGATATCGCTTGTTAGCCCTGTTTTACCGCATGATGTATTAAATTAATTAATTTGGCACAATATGTTGCATTTATAAAAAACTCGTTTTACACTCTATTTCTATAGGTTGGGAGAGTTCCCAATCGGAGTTTGTTCCAAGTAGTAAGAAATTACATTTAAAACCTCGCCATCGTGCGGGGTTTTTTTATGCCTGAAATTTGTTTGAGGTGGTCATGAATCGTCGTTTACTGATTGAACAGTTGAAGCGTGATGAAGGGCTAAGTCTTCGTCCTTACAGATGCCCAGCTGGAAAACTAACAATTGCATTTGGTCGAAATCTTGAAGATAACGGTATCTCCCGCGAAGAAGCAGAGCAAATGCTCCAGAACGACATTGATGATGTTATTCGAGAGTTGCAGACGATTAAGCAGTACAACTACCTCGATCCAATCCGCCAAACCGTATTAGCTAACATGGCGTATAACCTGGGCGTTCCTACCCTCAAGAAATTCCGAAACATGCTGGCCAACATATCTCTTGGCGATTACAGCAACGCAGCAAAAGAAATGTTGAATTCAAAATGGGCTCGTCAGGTAGGCGATAGAGCTACCCGACTGGCTGAAATTATGAGAACCGGAGAGGTGCCAAAATGAGCCCTGCATTAATTCCATTGATCGGCCCAATTATTAACGGCGTAACTGAGCTATTCAGTGACCCTGTTAAATTTACGGCTGAGACAGCCAAAACCAAAACATCAGGTCTTGGTGCTGTGGGTATCGTTAGCACTATCGCTATTGCTCAGACGGAAGAGCAGGCAATAACCGCGATTGTGTCCGGTGTTGTTTCGTTCTTGCTAATTCTCTACAAAAAGAAGAAAGCCCAGTGAGTGAAGAAGCGAACGGGATCCAAAAGGCATTAGCATTTCTGCAAGTTGGGGCGCTCGCTTCGCTTGGCGGCATGGCGGCGTATCTCTATCACGTCACCCAGGGGCGCGTTAAGTTCTCATGGATAATCTTTGTGATAAATGTGTTTCTCGCGTTCTTTGTGGGCAATGTTGTTGGTGAGTTTATTGATGCGGATCATAAGCATCGTGACGGATTGATAATGGTTGTTGGTTTCTGCACTTATCCGACACTGGGATTTATTGAGTCGCAATTCAGAAAGTTTCTTAACAGAATGGATGTCAATTTATGAAGCAATTTTTATTTCTATGCTTTGCGCTACTCGTTTTCATTTCCGCATCATCTTATGCAGTGGCAGGTGACGCTGAGCTATCGTGGATTGTTCCTGATGCTCGAATGGATGGGTCGGAATTTGATACGAGTGAAGTTGAACGTTATGAAGTATGCGTATTCTTTGAAGATGATGAGCAGAGTGAGTGCGAAAGCCTGATAACTGTGCCAGGTGATAAAACGCTAATCAATCTTGTGGGCGTGATCCCATCAGGTGGCGTACCGGCGTATTTTAAATTAAGGCTGTTTGATAAAGACGGCCTCCCATCGGGTTGGAGTAACACGGTATCGAAAGCCGAAAAAGCCCCAGCTCGCTCCATTACGATCATGATTCACTGATTATGAAGCGCTATTTCTGGAACGTCCTTATTTGGATTGATTAGGGGGTTAACGTCCTGCTTGCCCCTTTGTTGAATTTCGTCTTTCGCATTGATGGGTTTGGCTATCCAGATGAGACATTATCAAGTGTGTTTGGTAAGTACTCAGGCCAGTGTGTTTGGTGTTATCGGGTTTGTAAGTTATTGCATTGGATTGATAAAGACCACTGCGAAAAATCAATTGAAAATGATGAAGGTAAAACAAAATGACAACTGAAGTGACGCTCACTGTTGAAGCTAGAAACGCACAAGCTGATGCGTTGGCGCGACTGCTAGATAACGGCTCTATAAAAGTTTATTCGGGATCTGCTCCTGCTAATGTTGATGCGGCGTTATCCGGAAATACATTGCTGGCTACTTGCCCGCTATCTGCAACATCAGCCCCCGCTGCTGCATCTGGGTCTTTAACTTTCAACACGATTACTGACGACTCAAGTATTGATGCGTCAGGCAATGCGGCATTTTATCGCACCTTCAAAGCTGATGGCACAACAGCGGTGACTCAAGGAACTGTAGGCACTTCAGGGGAGTCTATGACGCTTGCTGATTTGGCTTTGGTGGCTGGCGGTACGCTTTCTATTAGCTCGATGACCCATACGGTTTAATTATATGGCTTCGCCTGTTGGTGACAGTTACTCAGTTGAAAGCGGGAAGCCTATTTTTGGCGGCTGGTCGGGAAAGGTCGCGCACGTCTGGATTATTCTTGGTCAAAGTAACGCTTCTGGCAGGGCGGATTTATCAGATGCTCCAATTGGAACTAACCCAGGCCCAATATCTGGCGTCAATATATTTAAACGCTCGACACTAACGACAGGTGTGGGGGCATGGAAACCCTTAACGGTTAGCAATAATCAGTATGATTTGCGGGGTCAATTTGGGTCTGAACTCCAAATGATGAAAATGGCCGCCGCTAAATATTACTCATCCGGTGATAGTTCGGTTCATTTAATTAAGATCGCTAAGGGCGGTACGTCATTGGCAGTAGATTGGGCAGACGGCTCGGCAATTCGGAATTCTGTAATTAACGATCATTTATTGCCAGCACTGTCTGATCTATCCAACAACTTCGATGTAGTTAAAGTGCATGGAGTATATTGGGATCAGGGCGAAGCTGATGCAGAAACCCTTTCGTATAGTCAGAACTACCAAGCAAACCTTAGTGATTTTATAGCTGCAATAAGATCTGCAGTTGGGGTTTCGTTGCTTCCGTTTGTTGTTCGTAGAATGAATGTATCAGCCGCTGGACTTCCATATTTATCAAACGTGATTGCTGCTCAAGATGCTGTGGCATCCGTTGATCCTAATTCTCACTTAACTGATGAGGCTTGGAGTCATGTTGGTGACAATCTTCACTTAGATGGGGCAGCACAAAACAATCAAGGCAACGTTGTTTTTAACTTGCTTGAATCAATTAGTAGTGGATTCATCCATAAAGCTTAGAGGCTAACAACTTGACCGTTATAGGTAAAAATACGCTAACAGGTTCGGCGGCGGCGCTAAACACTGACGCTGCTTTAATGCTTACAAAGGGCAATTTAGCGCCTATCTTACCAGCTAACCAAGAATTGGTTTCAGCGCATTTCGGCTATGGTGATGTGTCTGGCTCAGGCATTACAACAATAAATGCCGCGCTTTACGATATTACGTCTGGTGTGTCTAGCGCCCCTAAAATTGCTGGGACTGACGTTTCATTTGTTATAGATAATGACGATTTAAGTGGAGATCAATGGGTTAGTGTGACGGGCTTGAGTGTTGATTTAAGCGCTCATGCAGGTAAAAAGCTAGCAATTTTATGTGCTAGTCCCAATGCAGACGGTGCTGGGGTTGTAGTTGAAGTATCAGTAGGCTCAGATCGCTCTAGATCCGGTGCGGCATCGACGTCAGCTCCTGCTACATATACTGAGGCATCAACGTCATCGTCGATTTTCTCATTGTATGCTGAAACACAAGATATATCAGGTGGTTCTTCCGCTTCAGTCGCTTCAACGCAAACCCCTCAGACTACTGATTTAACCGCGTCTTTTACTGCTCCTCCCGGGGTGGTTGTTGGAGTGCAAGCATCCCAATCCTCTGTGCTTTCATCGTCATCCTCAGCCCCCGCTATAACGACTCAGGCATTGAAAAATAATACTGGTTCTCTGTTATCTAATACAGGGTCAATCATTGCGAATGTTTACGATATATCTACTGGGGATTTAGTTGTTAGAAAAACCGGTCTAACAAGCGATGGATCTGGTGTTGTTACATTCTCTGACGCGTTGCTGTCTGCTACTACTGAATATATTGTTGTTTTATCGATTGGTGTTTCTGACGGTGTTGCTCGGATAACTACATCATGAGTATTCGGGTTGATAGCTCACCACTAATTGCAAATAGTTTTGTGATTGGTGAGTCTGGTCATGGTGTACTGGCTGAAAATATACCAAGCGCTGGCTCTAGTGGCCCTGGTTATTTATTCAATGATTTAGACTTACCTGCAGATAATGGTAAAGAGGTTCGCGGCGAGATTGTGGCTTGGCCGTCTAGCGGTACGCTAGCTGCGCACGAAGATTCAAGCTTCGAATTTAGCGGCGCAGTCGATGGTAATTATTCTTTTGATTATCAGCTCTATGTTGATGGCGTTTTAACGGGGTCGGTAACAACTGTTAATTTGACGGTTGGTAACCTGCCTGCAACGGTTGGATCATCTCAGAAACCTCAAAATTCTGTCTTATCCTCGACAAGTTCAGTTCCGGTGCTTTCTGGTTCATTGGCTTCAATGCAGGCAATCCAGAATGTTATTGCTAATGCTGAAAGCGTTGTGCCGGTTGGTGCTGGCGCTGTAATTGCGAGTCAGAAGCCTCAAGTAACTCAAGCATCTGGACTGCAAGCAGTGCCCGTTGATTCGGTCACATCTTATCAAGCACAGCAATCGTCTGTGTTGTCTGCATTAAATACAGTTCCAGCGATTACATCTTCGATTGAGAGTGATCAGCCAGCTCAGCAAACGCAAATTTACACCGGTAATTCAGAGCTAACAGAGCCAAAGAACATGATGATGATTATGTCTGAAGATAGGTATATGCAGGTATTAAACTAATGAGTCTCTTCTACCACGATGGCGTGAACATACCGGCAGCACCTTACAAAGACCCTGAGTCAGTTATTGATTATGGCTCTAAGTATGATGGCTGGCTGGCCCCCTCTGAGGTTATTGCAATCAGCGGGTATTATGTCGATGGAGTGTTGATCCAATCTAACGGGCAGGATGTAAACGGGTTGGTTGTGGATTCAACAGAGAATAACACAACGACAACCAAGGCATGGCTTTCGGGTGGAGTGGTTGGAACTAGTTACACACTGACTAATAGAGTGACTACAAGTCAGGGAAGGACCGAGGATCGATCAATGATCATAATGTGTCAGAACAAATGAATGGGTCCTTCCTAGACCTATTCATTGAGGGTGCGCAGCTCCGCGCATTCTGACTACATACGAAAATTATTGAGAGGCTTTTTGCTTATTAACCGCGAAACTCTAGGGTCCCTGGGTCTTTCAAAGTACACCAGGGGGTCGCAGAAGCGCGGAGATCGACATTTTTTTAGTTCCTATAGGCTTCAGCAGCAGATGAGGTGGTTTCCAGTGTTTACGAGGGGTTCAGGCTGACAAGGGTGAAGTGATGCGTACAGATGACGACAGTTCGTTCTCTATCAGTCGTTTGGCGCAGTTGTTTGGCATGGCACGTGAAACTGTCACTAAAAGAATTGCTCAGATAGGAGCGCGGCCAGCCGGTAAGAAAAGCGGTTATCCCGTTTATCAGCTTAAAGATGTTGCTGACATAAAGACGTTTGGTGCTACTGACCCTGTTGGACTTTCCCTTGATGAGATGATGCCTAAGGAGCGCCGTGATTGGTATGCCTCCGAGAATGACCGGCTGAAGTTTGAAAAAGAGCAGGGCGTGCTTGTAGATAAAGAAGAGGCTAGGGAAGATTATGCCGTACTAGGTCGTGCACTAACTGAAACAGTTCAAAGCTTTCCAGACAGAATGGAGCGTGACTTCGGGGCAACCCCGAAAGAAGTTGAACGCTTGATATCTCTTTGTGACTCCCTTCAAACCTTAATCGCTGAGAACTTTTCTGAATAATGCTGTGTAGTCCGGCTGAGATAAGACGTGAAGTCGCACCAATGATAATGCCGCCCAACAGGGTAAGCGTTAGTGCTGCGTGTGAAGAGTCAATATGGGTTTATACTCCAGGTGGATACAGTGGTCCCTGGGTAACTCCTCCTTATATGAAGCGCCCAATGAATTTGATCGGTGGGCGAGAGTATCAGGGCGTGGTGTTTATGGGCCCGGCTCAGAGCGCGAAAACATTTGCGCTTGTTGAGTGCGTTATGGGGTACAACATATTACATCTGCGCTCTGACATGCTGGTAGTGCAAACACGTCAAGATATAGCGCGAGACTTCAGTAATGAGCGTGTAGCTAGATTGCTTCGTTATAGTGACGGGTTGCAAGATTTACTAGTAAGAGACAACACTCATGACAAGTCATTTAGGGCAGGCAATACAATATACCTAGGCTGGCCTACCGTTGCGCAGCTTTCAGGAAAAACGCTCAGAATAGTTGTTCTTACCGACTATGATCGGATGCCAACAAACATAGATGGAGAGGGAACAGGCTGGCAACTGTCTTTTAACCGGATAAAAACTTTTTTAAGTCGCGGTAAATGTATAGCGGAGAGTAGCCCGAAAGGTAGGGTTTCTGATCCGAAAGCAAAACTAGACTCCCCTCATCACTATTTCCCAGCACCAGGTATTACTAGCCTCTATCATCAAGGGACGATGGAGCAATGGTATTGGCCTTGCCCAGAGTGCGAAGAATACTTCCAGTGCAAGGCAACGTTTGATGAGTCTTTTTTGTATATCCCAGAATGCGGTGAAGATCTAAAAGAGGCGGCGGAGCAATCGCGGTTGATATGTCCTCATTGCGGATCGCTGATCGACGTTCATGCGCATAAAAAAGAAATGAATGACCACGGTGAGTGGTTGGGGGTTGGTCAAACCATCGATAAGCAAGGCAGGTTGTACGGAGATTATCTAAACACCGACACCGCCAGTTTTGGTTTGGCAGGATATGCCGCCGCTTTCCAAACTACAAAGTCTCTGGTTCTGAAATATCTCCAAGCTAGGCGAAATTTTGAAGAGTCAGACGATGACACTGAGCTTATGACGGTCGTTAATACGCAGCTTGGGGCTTGCTTAAGAAACGTAGGACTGAACAGTCATGAACTGAGTGACGTTCTTCAGGATAGGTCAGAACCTATTAAAAAGATGGTTGTTCCTGAAGAGGTTAGATTCCTTACGGCTTCAGTCGATGTTCAAGGCGGCGATAAGAAACGCCGTTTTGTTGTTCAGGTTCATGGTTGGGGTGAACACCTCGAGCAGTGGGTAATTGACCGATTCAATATTCGTAAATCGTCAAAAAGAAAAGACGCAGAAGGTGAGTATCAATTAATTCATCCGGGTGCTTATGTTGAGGATTGGGAAGAAATAACACGACAGGTCATCGATAAAGCATACCCATTAGAAAGTGGCAAAGGGTTAATGCCTATTTTGTTAACGGCTTGTGATTCAGGTGGTGAGCCTGGGGTGACAGATAACGCCTATGACTATTTTCGCGACCTTAAAAAGACCGGGAAGCATCAACGCTTGATGCTGGTTAAAGGCGGCAGCTCAAAGGGTGCCGACATATTTAAGATTACATACCCTGACAACACTGAGAGAAAAGATAGAAAAGCAAAGGCAAAAGGTGATGTTCCTGTTGCACTGCTAAATACCGACAAACTAAAGGATATTGTGTCGAATGGGTTGGAGCGTGAAGACCCCGGACAAGGGTTTATTCACTTACCTGATTGGTTAGGGTCTTGGTTTTATGAAGAGCTTACATATGAAGAGCGTAATGCTTCTGGACACTGGGATAAACCGGGGAAAGGTAACAACGAAGCCTTTGATCTGTTTGCTTATAACCGGGCCTGCATCATTAAGAAAAAGGCACACAAAATAAATTGGGATTTACCTCCACCTTGGGCGAAGCCTCAGGATGAAAACCCGAACATCATTCGCGAAGATGGTTCAAAGAACACTGATATTAAAAAAGCTACCCCTCCTCAAAGACGTTCAAGATATAGGTTTTAATAATGGCATCTCATGAATACTTACAGGCGCTAGAAGAGGCGCTTAGATCGCCTGAACGAGAGGTGATGTATCAAGGAAGGAAGGTTACCTATGACTCTGTTGACGACCTTAAAAAACGAATAAATATGGTCAAGACTTCACTGGCTTCAGAAGGAGGTAAAACCTCTTCTAGCATTAGAACGTTCCGCGTTAATGTGAGTAAACTATGAAGCCTAGAATCAGAGTTAATGGAGCCACAGGACTACCGGTTAAAGCTAGTTCATATGATGGTGCCACTCAAGGTCGCCGCGCGTCTGGTTGGATTGCTCCATCATCAGGCCCCAACTCATCACTAACTGGAAACTTGGCAACGCTTCGCAATCGGTCTAGGGCTGCATACAGAAATAACCCTCTTATATCGATGGGGTTGAATCGTGGGGTTAGTAACGAAATAGGAATAGGTGTAGTTCCTCGATTTTTGTCGGAAGATGAGTCTTTCAGAATTGCAATGTCTCCTCTATTTGACTTATGGGCGATGGAGTGTGATCCAGAGCTTGTTCTTGATTACTACGGGTTACAAACTCAAATGTGTAGGGCTCGCCGTGTTGGTGGCGAGTGCTTTGTTAGGCTTCGCCGTCGCTCTATTACTTCAGGTCTTTCAATACCTATTCAAATACAGGTTTTAGAGTCCGAGTTTGTGCCAGAGACTCTTTACGAAGTTCGCCCAAATGGCAACAAGGTAAAAGCTGGCATTGAGTACAATCGAAGAGGGCAAAGAGTCGCGTACTGGATGTATCCAGAGCACCCAAACGAGCGAGATAGCTTTAATTATTCTGGGCGGCTCATAAGGGTTTCTGCCCGTGATGTAATTCATCACTTTGAACCAACACGCCCCGGACAGGCAAGAGGCGAACCGGACGCAGTCCAAGCACTTCTCAAGGCTCACACATTTGATACTTATGACGATGCTGAATTACTAAGAAAGCAAACGAAAGCTCCGTACACTGGTTTTTTGACTCGAGATTCTTGGACTGACGAAGATTATAACTTTGATCCATTTTCAGGGGAGCAGCTTCCAACGGGTGCTGATATACCAGAGGTTAGCGTCCAGTCTGGTTCAATTCTTACCGGATTACCGGGCGAAAAACTTGATCTGTTCAAGGGGGATGATACTGGGCAGGGTTACGCCGACTTCATGCGAGAGCAAAAGCTTAGTATAGCTGCAGGTATTGGGCTACCAGCCGAGCTAATGACCGGTGACTGGTCGAAGATTAATGACCGGCTATATCGAGCAATGATTAACGAGTATCGCCGTGAAATAGAAGCCCTTCAAGATCAGATAACAATTCATCAATGCTGTAGAAGAATTGTTAATTGGGCTATAGAGAGCGCTGTATTAAATAGGCTTGTCCCGTCAATCAACTATCACACCACTAAATATGTATATCACAAAGTAGAACATAGACCTCATGGCTGGAAGTATATTCATCCGGTTCAAGATATTGAAGCCGCTATAAAAGCGATAGAAAACGATCTTGAATCACGAGACAGGGTTATTGCTGAAAAAGGTGGTTGGGATGCTGACGAGGTTGATAGACAGAACGTCGAAGCAGAAAAAAGACTTAAAGAACTCCGCGACAACGCGGGACTAAACCCAGAACCGGAGAATTAAATATGCCTTGGTTTCACGCACAAGCAGGCGCAGACAAATGCGCTGATATTAGAATTAATGGCCAGATCGGTGAAGACTGGTGGACTGGTAACGGCACTACTGCTCAGGGATTTATTGACGAAGTAGAAGCGCTTGGCAGTATAGAGACGATAAACCTCCATATTAACAGCCCTGGTGGTGATGTTGCGGATGGTTTGACGATCTTCAATTATTTAAGAAATCACTCTGCGAACATTATTGTCTCTATCGAGAGCCAAGCAGCAAGTATTGCGAGTGTGATAGCTATGGCAGGTAATGAAATCGTTATGGGTATTGGGGCGACAATCATGGTCCATAATCCGTGGACTTGGGCGTCAGGCAATGCTAATGACTTCAGAAAAATGGCTAACGATCTCGATACTATCACTGCAGGACTTATAGATTCTTATGCTTTTAAGTCTGGCAAAAGTCATGATGAAATCAAAGCCCTTTTGGATGCTGAGACTTACATGACGGCCAAAGAGGCTGTTGAGCTTGGATTTGCTGATCGTGAAGACGTTGAGTTAAAGGCCGCAGCAAGCGCGAACATGGGTGAAATAAAAATTAAAGCCCAAATGACGGCTCAGCTTAAAGCAAAAGATAGTGTGATTGATGCGCTAAAAGGTCAGGTTGTTGAGCTTGAAAGTAAGATCCAGCCGCCACAATGCGCAGACCCTAAAGAGGTTATTGCGGTTTGCTCTGAGAATAAGCTTGATGGCTTGGCTAATCAACTTGTTATCTCTGGCGCAACACTTGAACAGCTCCAAGCCCGTATCGCAAACGCCAAATCAATCCAAACTGTTTGCGCGGCTGCAAATATCGATGCAGAGAAGGCTATTGAAAAAATTGACGATACAGCAGGCCTTCTAGGATATGTTATCCAAGAAGTACTAGCGTCCGCTGACCCAGATCAAGATAACCATTTGTCTCCCGGTGCGGGGACTTCCCAGGCTAAGGCTCCCAATGCCAAAGCCGTTTACTCTCAACTAAATAACCACTGAGGTAGAACTTATGTCACAAACTGAAGGCACCCGCGCCGGAGAATTCCTTTTATCAGAAGGTAATGGCGCAATATCCCGCGAGTCGGTCACACTTATATCAGGTCAAGATTTGGTAGCAGGGACCGTTCTTGGAAAAATAACAGCGAGCGGAAAATACACTGCTTATTCTGATGTTGCGTCTAACGGGTCTGAGGTAGCAGCGGCTATTCTCTATGACAAAGTTGATGCCAGTGCAGGCGATAAAGCCGCAACTGTAATCGCCCGTGACGCAGAAGTATCAAGCGGTCTTCTTACTGGATCAGATGCCAATGGCGTTGCTGATCTTGCAGCTGTTGGAATTATTGTTCGCTAACCATTTATTGTTAATAAACAACTGAAAAAAACCGCCCATGTAGGCGGTTTTTTTATGCCTGAAATTTATCGGAGTGTTTACATATGCCATCATTAGATATATTTAATAATGACGCCTTTGGCGTTTCCACGTTAACTGCGGCTATCCAAGAGTCGCCCTACGTGCCTGGTCGCGTTGGTGCGCTTGGTCTTTTTGAGGCTGAGGGGATTACCACCACCACAGTTCAAATTGAAAAGAACGGAAACACACTATCTCTTGTCGAATCAAAGGAGCGCGGCGCGCCAGCTGTTGTGGTTGATGGTGATAAGCGAAAGATGATCCCTTTCAATACAATTCACTTACCACAGACGGCAACTATCGGAGCTGATGCAATTCAAAACGTTCGTGCCTTCGGCTCTGAATCAGAAACTGAGGCAGTGCAAACGGTAGTAAATACTCGCCTCGGCAAAATGCGCCGAAACTTAGATGCGACGATTGAACACCATAAGATTGGTGCAATCAAAGGCCAGATTGTTGACGCTGATGGCTCGACTGTTTTGCTTGATTTGTTTGCTGCTTTTGGATTGACTCAACAAACCAAAGCTATGGCACTTGGTACGGCGACAACCAAGGTTCGTACTAAGGTTCTAGAAGTTCTGGATATGATTGAGGACGAGTTAGGGGCGGCAATGTGGACTGGCGTCCGTGTGCTTTGCGGTCGCACTTTCTTCAAAGATTTCGTTGAACATGATTTAGTAAAAGATGCTTACGCAAGATATCAGGATGGTGCAGCATTGCGCGATGACCCTCGCGGTGGATTTGAGTTTGCCGGGTGTATTTGGGAGCAATACCGTGGCGCAGTAGGTGCAACGAAATTTGTTGCTGATACTGAAGCCTACGCATTCCCCGAAGGTGTGCCAGAGATGTTTATCACTCGATATGCTCCGGCCGACTATATGGAGGCAGTTAACACTAACGGCCTTCCATATTACGCGAAGCAAGAGCCTATGCCATTTAACAAAGGCATTGCGTTAGAGGCTCAATCTAACCCTATTTGCCTATGTACTCGCCCTAAAGCTGTTATCAAGTTAACTCGCACCTAATGAGTTTTGGTAAAGCGTTTAGCCGCATGGATGCGGCTATATTCAAACGCGGAGATGACGCAATATACAACGGAACAACGCCTGTAAAAGTATTTATTGATAAGGGCGTTGAGGTCTTTAATAGCTTCGAGTCAGCCGCATCAAAGCATAGAACTGAAATAGCATTTTACTTGGCAGAAGTTCAGCCAGTCAAAGGCGCAATCGTTCAGACTGATGACGGAACATACACCCTTGGTGATCGTATCGAAAACGATGGATCAATAATTAGGTTTGAGGCGAAATGAGTGGTTGTTCCACTCACCGCTGCAAAGCAACAAAGCGTAAATATCCTTTACAGAAAGAAATATTTGTTGATGTTGATGGAACATTATTTATAGGTGGCTGTTTAAATATTGTTCTGATTAATTTCCTCAAATCGAAGAAAGAAGAAGGTTTTTTATTGGTACTTTGGTCTGCTAGGGGTCGAGAATATGCTGAATTGGCGGCTGAGAAGTCCGGTTATAGGTATCTATTTACAGATGTAATTAGTAAGCCCGGGGTAATTGTTGATGATGTTGGTTGGGGATGGATAAATTTCACTTTAGTTATGTCGCCATTTATTGAAGACCCTGAATTGTAATTGCGAATTTGAAAAACAAGGCTTAACTCGCGATGAAAATTTCTTTTGATCAGCAAGGCATAAATAAAGCGCTCAGGAAGCTTTCTAAGCTAGGATCGGAAGCGCCAAAGCTAACCACTAGAGCATTGAACAAGACTGCCGCGAAAGCCAGAACGCTGGCGAGTCAGGAAATTAGAGAGCAGGTTAATTTAAAAGCTGCTTACGTGAAAGACAAGCTGAGAGTGAAGAAGGCCAATTACTCAAAGCAAGAGGTCATTATATCAGCCACAAAACGGGGCGTGTTAATGACCAGATATCCACATAGAGTTTTAAGGCGTGGAGTGTCAGTGAAAATTAAACGGCGTGGCGCACGAGCAAAAATTGACGGAGCATTCAAAACAACAGTGAATGCTGGCGGGCGAAAAGTTGACGTCATAGCGGTTAGGTCGTCAGGTCGCTACAACAACGGAAATCAAAAGTTTGATGTTCTATATTCGCCTTCAGTCTCTCAAGTTTTCGGAGGTGTCAGAAGGGATATATTAAAGCCTGTTTCTGTGTATCTTGAAAAACAGATTGAGCATGAACTCAAAAGAACATTAAAGCGGGCATCTTAATGAAAACCAAATCGCGAATCATCACGGAAAAGATAAAAGAAAAGCTAGAAACAATCACAGCTGGCGCGGAATTTATTAACACTGCGATTCTTGTTGACACATCAGGCGGTTTTGATCAATCCCAACTAGAGCAAGGGGTTTGCATAAATATTTCGTTTTCTGGCGAAGAAAAACGCGACAGCCAACCCCATACGCAGCTTGAAGAGATAAACCTGATAATAGAAGCCCATAAATTGGTGGCTGCGTCCGGCGTTGTTCTTTATGAAGGTCTTGATCTGCTTGGCGATTTAAAAAAATCATTACTTACAGATAAGACATATTTATCCGGGTTGTGTCGTATTGACCTAACTCACATCGAAAGCTCGTCAGTGCGTCAGTCAGATGATGGCGCGGCGGTCATTTCAACAGTTCAACTTTCTACAGTCTATGTAGAGAAACACAACGCAATATTTAATTAAGAGGCTTTAAAATGTCCTATTCAGATCAAAGCTACATAGGTTCTGGTAAATTCCACATGCGCGAGCGTGGCACAACTGATCCGCTTGTCGAAATCGGTAACGTTTCAGCTGCATCGTTCGGTATCGAATCAGAGTCTCAATCACTGCGTAATTATCGTGGCGGTGGTGGTGAGGCCAATAAGTTGGAGCGGATTACTGCGGTTAATATGTCGCTAACCCTTCATGATTTCAACTCTGAGAACCTAAGCTTGGTGCTGTATGGCTCGACGTCCACCGATACCGCATCTTCGGTTGCTTCAGAAGTACAGCCTGGCGCAGACTCCGGGCTGATTAGAACCGACAAACTTATAGATACAACTCAAACGGTAACAGTTACCGGCCCATCTGCCTCACCTACTCACACAGAGGGTACGGACTACAATATAACTGCCGCGGGCATTGAGGTCATTGATGGCGGCGCTATTGCATTGGGTGCAGATATCGAGGTCACGTATGAGTCTTTAGGTGTTGAAATTGTTGACGCACTGATGAATTCCGGCAAAGAATACGAACTCTATATTGACGGGGTGAACGATGCCCAATCGGGTGCGCCTTTTGTGATTGATGTTTGGCGCTTCAAGCCTTCGCCCGCTCAAGATATCGGCGTTATATCTGATGATTTCGCGTCTTTCTCAATTAGCGGTTCTGTTTTGATTGATACAACAAAAACGACCACTTCCCAGTATTTTAGACGAATATCTAAGGCGTCGTAATGGATCGTACAGTCACCATTCAAGAGCTAATAGTAACGGTTAATGAATTAACCGTTTCTGACGTCAGGGATTGGCTTAAATCAATGTCGGAGCGAGAAGACTTCGACATTGTTAATGCCGGTTTATTTAAAGCTGAAAATTGCACTATCGATGATTTACTGTTCATGACTGATATCGATAAAGCCGAGCTTGATCAGTTAACCCCAACCCAAATAATCCTGATTATCGATAAGGCGAAAAAGGTAAACCCGCATTTTTTCGCGCTCCGGGCGATGATAGTAGAAAACGCCCATCAGTCAATCTAACTGTAACAGCCCTAAAAAACCTAGAGAGAACTATTGTTGCATTGGTATCGTTGGGCCATAGCAATGTTCTTTCTTATCCCTGGTCGCTCTACGAAACCGCATTAGAAGAAGCGAAAAAAAATGCCTGATAAGACTACTATTGACTTTAAATTGAGAGCAGATAGCGCCGAGTTCACAGGCGCAATGAAGCGCGCAGAAGGTCAATTGAACCGCTCATTTAAGTCAATGAGCGGAAGCACTGGAAAGGGCGCAAAAATCATTAAAAAGGACTTTGACGCCATATCTAATGCGGCAGGAGGGGCGGCCACTAACCTAAAATCCATTGCCCTAACGATTGGCGGGTTCGCTGTAGGTGGTGGTGGGCTTGCTGCCTTAGCAAAAAACGCAGTTGATCTTGCTGATGGTCTAGCGAAAACATCTTCTAGGCTCGGTATTACGACAGATGAGCTACAGCGGTATCAATTCGCGGCTGAATTGTCAGGGGTTAAAACTGAAACCTTTAATATGGCGTTTCAAAGATTTGGGCGGCGCATAGGAGAGGCATCACAAGGTACTGGAGAGGCTGTAGGGGCGCTTGAATCATTAGATATTAATCTTCGAAATCTAGACGGAACGCTAAGACCTGTAAATGAAGTGTTTGATGAGGCGATTGATAAGCTTGCTCAGGTTGAAGATGTAACGCTTAGAAATGCTATTGCTATGAAACTGTTTGATTCTGAAGGTGTTGCGCTAACTCAAATAGGCGACAAGCTCGGAGCGTTAAAAAAACAGGCCGATGACCTTGGTGTAATAATTCCAGAAGACATGCTAAGAAATGCAGAGCAGGTAAACGATAAACTCGCGATAATGAGCAAGGTTATCCAGGTTAAGTTAACGAAGGCTCTTGTTGATCTGTCGCCAGCGTTTGATTCTTTGGCTAATGGTGCTTTGCTTGTTGCTGATAATTTTGAATCAATTGTGAGCTGGGCGGGAAAGCTTGCGAAATTGATTGTCGCTATAAAATTAGCCTCCTTTGCGAGAGGTTTATTCGTAACAGGAACAGCAGCGGCAGCGGCGGCCAAAGGTATCTTTGCGTTAACACTGTCTATGAAGGCATTGAAACGCGCCTTGTTGATAGGGTTTGCTTTTGAAGCGGTTGAAATTCTACTGAGTAAATTCATTGATTCTATAGATGATTCAACCGCGCAATTAGGCGAAACAATAAAACGCACAGGCGAGGAAGTAAAAAACGCAGAGCGGGAAATATCAGAAGAACGTACAAAAATAACCGAAAAAGACCTTAGAGCGCGTAAAAACTACACCATCGCAATTGATCAGTTAACCAAAGCTGAAATAAAATCACTTGAAGATGCTGGAAAGGCACAAAAGAAGATACTTAACGATCAACAGAAAGAACTAGATAAGTCCATTATCAAGGCAAAGTCGGCGGCCGATGAATTCAAAGATGCTTTTGAAGTAATTAATGGGGCATCGGGTGACGTTGAAGCAACAGGCCTGATTGATATTTCTGTAGCGATTACAAAGGCTAGAAAGCAGTTAGCAGGTGGTGAATTTGAGGACGCTGTAAAAACTGCTTTAACAGCAAAAGAAATGGTGCTCCAGTTAAAAGAATCTGGGCAATATGCAGATGCGGTTTTAACTGGCACCCTAAAAAAAGCCGAGGCTATTCAGTCCGAGGCTTCACAAACGCTAATTGAGCAACAAAAAACAGTCGTAGAACAAACTCAAGCAACCATTCAAAAAATACAATCACAGCTTAATTTGATTTCTTCTATCTCATTTGGGTTC
The DNA here is from genome assembly GCA_913060665.1 of uncultured Oleiphilaceae bacterium. Taxonomy (GTDB): domain Bacteria; phylum Pseudomonadota; class Gammaproteobacteria; order Pseudomonadales; family Oleiphilaceae; genus Alkalimarinus. The sequence continues at coordinate 390,622 of CAJXUY010000002.1, read as the reverse complement.
GATGAGGTTGGCTCAATAGAAGAGGCGCAGCGGGTTATCAATCTAATCAAAGATCAAATTGAGAAGCATCCAATTGTTGTTCCTGTAGTGCTTGGCAGTCCTTCCGGGTTAGATGTCGGAGGTGATGCCCCCGGTTTCGCATCTGGCGGCCATATTCGGGGCCCTGGGTCGGGTACAAGTGATTCTATTCTCGCTAGATTATCAAACGGTGAATTTGTTATGACTGCCGCAGCAGTCAAGCGTTATGGGGTAGATTTTATGAATATGATCAACGCAGGACGGCTGCCTGGATTTGCATCTGGAGGGGCGGTAAATATGCCAAGCTCAACACCGTCAAGCGTTGTTAATGTGTCGTTAGATGGGCGCTCATTCAGCATGAAAGCAGATTCATCAGTTGCGGGCGAGTTCGGTCTATTTGTAAAGCGTCAGGCGTTAAAATCGGGGCGTAAATAATGAGCCTATTAAAATTAAACTCAATTGAAATACCTTTAGATTCATTAATTGATTTTTCGCAAACATACGAAACAATCGAATCATCAACTATTCACAGGATGGGCGCGGCTGGATTAGGCAGAAAACAAACGCTCTGGACGGGCAAAGTTAGAACGGTTATCAGCGCAAGCGGCTGGAACCCGGCGGGCTTGTCAGGGGTTGATTTTAACAGTGCGGTTGAAATTCATTGCGTGGCTCCTCGCAGCAAGTTGGGCGGGGTTGCCAATATCAACATTGGAGCTGATTCAAAGCGGCGATCTGATGGAGAATATCTTCCTCTTGCATTTGGTATTAATGGCGCTGGTCGCACTGGAACCACTGTTGTTGTGGCTGCAAATGGTGATTGTTCAATAACACCGGTGGCGGGTGCAACGGTTTATCAGGTGGTTTATTATCCGATTCTGACCGCTCTTTTTTCATCGATACCAACTGAATCAAATGATATTAATAGTGCCCAATTCAGCACTGAACTAATAGCAGAAGAAGTATAACAATGGCATTATCAAAAACAGCCTATGATTCAGTTGCCGATGCTCAGACTGATGGCGTTATTCACTATTGGGATTTTGACGAGACTACTGGAGATACGTTTGCTGATGGAATAGGGCCTCTAGACGGAGCAATTATTGGTGATAATAGCGGTGTTCATGTTGAGGGGTTTAACGGTAAAGGTCTCGCGTACAATATCAATTCGTCAACTCCATCGTTAGCTATCGTTTCAGATCCAGCCAACTCTACAGAGTTGAATGATTGGACATTTTATCTGCGCGTAAAATTAACATCGTTGAGTATTGGTGGTACGGTTCGGTTTCTTGAATTCAGCAACTCTACTGGATTCTCTCTTGACCTATATAATGATGCTGGAGTTCATAAGTTAATATTTACGTGGGGGGCGTCCACGGCAACCTTATCAAATGTAGATACAGAAAAATTTCAGAACATAGTTATAAGATATCAGTATGCCGGACAAGTGGAAATATCACTCGATGATTCTATTACTGCCGCAAATAGTATCTGGCCAACACCTCAAACATTAAAAATGTATATCGATGCGATTAAGCTGTCTAGTTTCTTCGCGAGTAGTGATACTGGACTTATCATATATGATGAGATGGCTGTTTATAATCGTAGATTGCTAGTTGATCTTGATTTCTTTATTCATCCGGATTTTAATCAGCCCCCTCTAATCAATCCAAAAACAGCTATTCCAATCGGCGGTTATCCTGATACAAGGGCAGCTTTCAGGGACGGTTTGAAGCGTTACTTTCCGTCAAATGAGGCACTCGCGGCAGATGAGCGCATTGAATATATTTATGAGAGTGAGGTCCAGGCAGACGGAACAAACGGCACCGACGATCTTGTGGTCGGGAAGTTTGGAAACGCCCGAAAATCATTAGCATGGCGTGAAAATCATTTCACTATTCTAGCGCCGCCAGAGGCAATAGAATTAAAGGATTATTCGTTTTCTCTGTCCTGCTGGTTTAGGATTGATGCAATTAACGGATATTCTTCTCAGACAATATTACAGGTTGCATCCGGTGTTATTGAGCTTTACGCCTCTACCGATGGCCATTTGCATGCTAGATATTTCCCAGGTGTGACAACTTTTGATTTTGGCGCGGTTACTGTCGGCCAGTGGTATCATTACGCATATTCATACGACGGTGAAACCTGCAAACAGTGGCTTGACGGTGTTTTGGTTAATACTTCTACCGATACAGGTGTTGCCCACAATTTTAATTATGTATACGTTCTGTCTCGGTATTCACGAGCTACAATTGATGATGTAGCCGTATGGGGTAGAAAAGCGCTAGCTCAGTCCGATGTTGATAGCCTTTATAATTCAGGAACAGGCGCTCAAGTTGTCAACCCGGCAGGCTTGACGTTGCTTCAGGATTTTGGCTTCTCACTGCCAATATCAATTTCTATTTATAAAGATACGGCTGCTTTTTCATTGCCGCTTTCGGTTGATGTTGTTAAGGTTTCGGGCGCAACCTCGCTACCTTTCACGCTCAACATTGTTCAGCCTGCTGCTTTTTCTCTCCCCATAGCAATCAACGTTCACGAAGATCAACTTTCAGATAGCTGGTCATTTAGCGTTGTTGTTGGTGGCGATGACTTGTCAAACAGTATCGTTGGATCAATTAGAGTTGAGGCAGAAGAAGACTCCTCAAGAATTGCCGAGTTTAACATTCTCCCTGATGTGGGCGTTTATGATGGGTTTAACTGGGTCGGTAAATCGGTTGAAATTACCTATTACGATCCGGTGAACAATATTAATGCGTTCATCTTTCGGGGTGTTGTTGATGTGCCAGAGTATGATATTTCAAGCGGTTTAATATCGTTTATCTGTTCCGATCAGTTACAAGAGCGGTTGGAGCGCTCAACTATAGATCAGATTGATGATGACATTCCGGGCTATTATCACTCGGCAGTATTCGGCGATTTCACAACAGGCTTGGCGTATAGTCAGGCCAAGCTTTCAACGATTGCAGCGAGCTATGATCTCGATGTTAACGGCTTTGGTAATCTTGGATATTGGGATGCATCGACACCTGATTTTATTATTGCTGATGATCAGATTATTGCAGATTCAGTTTCTGTCTCGCTAAATAGTAGGAGGGATTTAGTCAACTCAGTGAACCTGACATTCGACTTTAGATTTACAAATTTTAGGGAAAGGCGATCATCGTATGACTGGAACTATTGGCGCATACGTGATTTTTATGATTACTCAGAGCAGCCGTCTACACTCCCAAATAATGATTTGATTGAAAGCGCTATTAGCTCAACGGGCTGGGATATTATCGGCTCCATTCGTTATGAGCGTTTGCCAGTCTCTCAGGAAATCCGCACAAACGGGAAAACAATTTCGTGGTCAATCGGTGAGGAACTGAGAAATTATATCGCAGTCGCGGCCAATTTCACGCTGGGCGCTCGCTGGGAGCAAGTAGCAACAAGAACTTATAACATCACAATAAAAGACTCTGCCAGTGTTGCGGCGGTTGGTGAAATAAAAAGTACAGATTCGTTTTCTATTGAAAATAGTATTGATGCCGCGAACTGGACTAATTTCAACGGCGAATTGCCGGACTCTCTAACAACTGAAACCATTCTGACTGACGTTATTATTAAAGATAACAGCACCACAGAATTGGACCTTCTTTTTCAGTGCGCCGCGAATAAAGCAAAATCTGAAATATTATCAACACATCGACAAAATATCGTTTCGTTCTCCATGTTGTTAAATCCATTTATTGAGCGTCACCATGTCATTGATATGACATCAATCAAGGTCGATGCAACAGGCAAGGCCCGCCGAATCACTCACGAATTAAACGTTGATACAGGCGCAGCCATTACCAGTATTGAACTGGCTATCTTTAGAACCAATTCAGCGAACACAAATAATGATGCTTTTTTATTGCCTGAATTCAGCGAGACTTTCACGGCTGAGCATGCGGGTAATTCGCTTGGCACTTATTTGGGGGCGGGTGATGGCGTAGTTGCCGCCCAGCGTGATGACTGGCGGGGCTGGATTGGCAACTATGACCCTGGCGTTGTTGCGAACAATTATGAAGAGCAATTCACTATTGACGCGCATGAAGTAGAATCGGGTGCTGTTGACCCTATTGAAAATGAAATTCAAGCAAGTTTTGACATAACCATTCCAAACCATAATTTGATAATCAGGACTTAACATGGCAACTACATTAAAAGCCTATTCTGACCCAACGCTCACCACTGAATTGACGCTGTTGAGCGCCAATCAAAACGCTGACGGCTCAACCGGCGCCCTCGATTTCCTGATTTATATGGGTTCTGTGTCAGTGGGTAAAAAGCTGGAAGCTGATAGTAATGCGGGTGTTGATGATATTGTATTATCGATTTCAGATTCTGATGCGGGAACTGGAAGTCCTGCAACTGATATCAGATTGGCGTTGACTTCGCTGGGGCTTGACTCAGCAATCGCAGGAGATCCTTTAACACTTGGCCCTGTTATTTATTCAGAACAAGCCGGTGCGGTTCCCGTCTATGTAAGAATTGAAGACTCGACAAACACAGTTAGCACTAATACAGATTTAAGTCTTCAAACAAATATTTTGGTTGAAACTAATGTCTAATAAATTAGTTAACGACCTAAACAAGCTGATTAAGCACCCATCAAGTTCGGGGCGCATTGCTAAAACCAAAGCAGTGATCCCAAGAGCAGGCAGCGTGGCTTCTGCCAAGCGGCCAGCGACAGGTGAGGCGGCCCCTATTGAAACGACCGACAGTAATCCGTTTATTCTGACGGAATCGTTGTTTTACGGAAATGCAGGTTGTATTCAGCTGTCTATAATAAACGGGAGTATTGTTGATTCAAGAACTGAATCAAATCATAACTCTACATCTGTAAATGGCTCTGAAGTGTCAGTCTATGATGGCTCTATATATTTCGTCGTTGTAGATAATGACGACTATGTTATTTGCGAAAATGGTGTAGAGGTGAAGCGGTTCGCAGGTCTTTTGGTTGATCACTATGTACCTGGTATAGTCAAAACATCAAATGGGTACTATGTTCTTGTCGGTAGTACGAATGGCGGCACTACTTATTTACAGAAGCTTAGCACCGGGTGGGTCGAAACTGGAACTATAAATTTGGGTGCTGGGCTTGCTGAGTCTATAGCAACTAATGATCATTACATTGTCGCTGTTATTCAAGGTACAGAATTTATTGCTACCTACATAGACATTAACACCGAATCTATTGTTGGCTCCGTCAATTTTGGCAATGATGACTGCCAATCGGTGGCTGGGTGGGGTGATAAGTTCGTATATCTGATGAGATTAACCTTGCCTTCTAGATACGAAGTTCGGTTTTATGATCGGTTTAGAAACATGACCCAATATATAGAATTCGAAAACAATGGGTATTATGGATCATCTGTCGCTTTGAACGATGAATATTGTCTTGTGTTGTGGGATTTAGGTGAATTCGTAGTATTTAAGAAGGGCATTGATGGTTTTACTGAGAGTGAAACAGTGAGTTTTTTTCTAAGTAAATATGATGCAAACGGAATTTGTTTTAATAAGCAGATTTAATTGATTAATTGGTCATTATATTGCGTGATTTGAATAGATAGCAGTCTAAAGACGTTTGGTCTTCTAAAGCATCTGAATAACACTTGTAATCAGCCAAGATCATTACATAGTTGTCACCGATTTTTACTACAACCTTGTGGAGCTCTTCATCTAGAAGGTATTCTGAGCTAAATGTTTTCATTGATTGGTAGGGTATTCCTGTATTTTTTGACAGCCATGCTTTTGATATGGCGGAAACCCTTGATGGCTCGACGATGGTTTTTACATCGAAAAAATTATACTTGCCTGATAAATAGAAAATCATAAACCCCGCTATCACAAAAAGCCCAACGCTTTGTATAAGAGGGAATTGCTCTGGTTTCTCCTTTTTTTCTCTTCTCTCTGCCGCTAGTTGTCGCGATTTCTCTTCGGCTGCAGCTCGTCTAGCCTTGTATTTAATAGCCTGAATCTTATCTTTGTCAGTACTGTTATATTCCATTATAAGGGCCTTCTAGTGCGCAATAATCAGTAACTTCTAGTCGGTTATTTTCCAAGTATCAATCGGCAAATTAAAGTTGTTAATGACAGAGTTTAATTTATACCAGTATTTCAAATCACTTTCACGCTGCAATATTAAGACTATACCTGCCTTTTTGTTTGTTTCGAACGAATACCCAAGTGACTGCCCAATAGCTTCAGCCCATTTTCTACCGAAGTCATACTCGATTGCATGAGTATCGGTTAAGCAGTCAACTCTGGTCTTGTCGTGCAGGACATACTCTTTAACGCCTTCGCAATGCATGTTCTGATAATAAGACTCTGGCTGCTTGGCGAAAGCGAAGCAGGGAAGTAGCAAAAGAAAGTATTTATACATAGATTAGTTCTGAGTTGGTCCGAGTTTCCCGCTCGGTCGGTCACCACTCGGCAGGTGACGCAGTCACTAGACGTCCTTGTTAGCAGACAGCAATCCTTGCTTGTTCCATTCCGCGAGTGACTTGAGATGAATGATAGATAGATTTTCAGGCTTGGTATGTAGGTGATATCTCAAAGTTTTGTGAGAGATTTCTTACAAAGTGGAATCACTTTGGAATCAGTTAGGGGTTGTTTGAGGCTATCTGGAGGTGATTTTTTAAATTAGTTAAAAGCTAAGTGATTGATTTTATTGTGTGGAAAATATGGGGCGATAGTTTCAAATCCTCTCGCCCCGACCAATTTTTCCCTAAAAGTATGTCTCGTCTGGGCGCTCGCTCTATGACAAATACCAAGAGTCTTTAGGGTAGTATTCAAAACCGCTCGTACCGCTTTATTAACGACGAAATGCCTTCGGTTTCTGGGTTGATAAAAATACTCGATAACACTTTAAAATATCTAGTATCAATAGTGTTCATAAACATGTGTCGCTCTTGTTTTTTAACAGTTTACTGAAATGATACAGATGTTCTGAACATTACTCATTTTATAGTTTCATATCGGGTTTACGTATTTGTTTAAGCGCGAATTAGACCAGCTCTCAATCATTACAATTCTTGATTCTATTTGTGCTGTATAAACGTTAAAACCTTCTATGCTCGATTTATATAAGTTGTAAGCGATCTCTGGGTCTTTCGATATCTGAGTCTGTAACTCGGTTAAATGGCGATTCAATAACTTGAATAGGTTATCGATGCTCATCGCTAGCCAGATGTCATTGTCGATCCATTTATCTATGAAGTTATGTAATCGTGAAAAAGCAACCTTTAGGCTTGGATACGAGGTTTTGGTTTCTCTTAGCTTTCTAAATTGAAGATACTTTTCATAAGTAAGCTCTGCGTTTTCTCTGATTTGATAAAGAGCCTGCTGAAATCTTTCTTTGTAGAGTTTAAATTCAATACTAAAACTAAGGTCAAATGACTTCTTCGTGTTTAGGCATATTAGGGGATTAAGTGTAGAGCAAAGCAGACTATAGGAAGCCGTAATATCTTTCACAAGGCTGGCATATTTGTCACAAAAGTTGTCAGAGTTGATTTCATCAATAATTATCTTGTGAACAGACTCAAACTCAGTGGCGGTCGCGCTAATTATTGCTAACTCTCTAATCATAGTAAATTCAGCACCCATTGCGAAATTCCTCTCAGCCTGTATTCAATGTTTTATAAATTGTTTAACCAAAGCTTAGTTTTATGAGTTTACCATCTTGACCCGTAACCTCAGCCATAATGAGTTTCCCTTTGTCTGAATAGCCATATAGATGGTCCAGCTCGACTTCGCCATAAACGATTTTTTGTACGCGGTGTATCCGGCCCACTTCATCTAGGCAAACGCCAAAAAATGTATTTCGATTATTGAGCTCTTTCTTTTCAAGTTGCCCCACCATTTTTAAAGGTAGGCCGACTCCGCTGTAACTTAGATAGTACTCTTGGTATTCCATTTTGATCCTTTTGTATGCTGGGTCTGAGGTGTATTTTTCTTATCGTATTTTTGTAGCATTCTCTCCAAATACTGTAGTGAATCTAACAAAGTGACAACTAGTGAATATACAGAAGCCTTTAAAAACAAATGAGTAGATGATGGTTTGAGGATTGCACTAAGTTTAAGTGCAAATAAGGCGCCACGAGTAAAATACACAACATAGAAACAGGAGAAGAGCATGTCAGCAAGGTTTGAAATTGTGATGGCTGAAGAGGGCCAGTTTTTATTTAATTATATTAATGGTCAGGGGGATACCTTGATGACCAGCTGTGAGTTTGAAAGTCAAGATAGTGCTGAGCGAGCGATAAAGGATGTGAGGGTTGGTTCGTTAATGAGTAATCAGATAGCAAAGGGTGAAACACGTGAAGGTGATCGCTTTTTTGTAATTAAAAATAGTATTGGAGAAGTGCTAGTTAAGAGTGTTTTATTTGATAATGAAATGCATTTTAACAATGCCCTGTACCAGGTTAAGGATAATGCATGCATAGCAGACATCGCTTATGCGTGCTAGTCTGTCTGTCCCGTTCAGTGAGGTCGTGACAGACACAATCAAGAGAGGTGGGCTGAGTAGCAAATTCATTTAGCTTTTGTTGCAAATGAATAGTGCTCAATCAGACGCCTCGAAACTTGCTGCAATGACGAAATAATTCAAGGTTTGGGGTCAAGTTTCTATGCTGGCAAAAGCGTCCCACGAGCTTTGTTAGCCCCTTAATATCCCTTCCACTGAACTGATCAAACGTTTCACTTAGTTGGCCTACTAGTTGTTTGTCCAGGTTTAGTGCAAACTGGTCAGACATCACTTGCCAAATACGTTTACGTTCACTTTCATTAGGGGACTGGTATCGGATCATGGCAATACAACGCGATATGATCGCCTCATCTATATCTTCTAGTCTATTTGTGGTTAAAAAAAGCAAACCGTTAAAGTACTCCAACACGCGTAAAAACACTCCCACCACCGCATTCATGGTTAAATTGTCATCGCGACGTTTGATGTAGACATCAGCTTCGTCGATCAACATCACAGCCCCCCAGCGCTGTGCCCGAATAAGTACTTGTTGAAGGTTTTTTTCCATTTCCGGTACGCTCAATCCCAGTTGCCCTGAATGAACGCGGTACAAGGGGCGGCGAATAATCTCAGCGTATACTTCCGCAGTCAGTGTTTTACCTACGCCTGGAGGGCCACTACAAAGCACAGTTGTGCCGCCGGACTTTCCTTCAACGATATCTTCAAGCAATAACTCCATCTCGGCAGTAAGTATATCGATAAGCTCAAGATGCTCAGTTGGCAATACTAGTTTTTCTTTCAGCTCTTTGTGATATTCATAAGGTTTTAGACAGTCAACATGCACCCATAAGTGGTGGTGCAGATCAAGGTGGTAAAGCAGCATAAAACTTTGAACAGGAATCTGTGAAAACAAATGGCCATCGATTTGTTCGTTAAGCGTTTCTATGTTTTCTTCTAATTCTCTGTTAAAGGGCGAGTTTCGCTCAATGCGCCGTAAGATTGGTCTTAGTATGTTGTTTGATTGATTCAGGGTCAGTTCTCGCTCCTGTATGATTGACTCATCATTGACAAGGCGAGCGGGGGAGCCACTGTTGGATAGAATTATTTGGGACTTTAGGGATCGGTCAGTATTTCTGTGATTGGATGTGGGGTCCTCTGCATAAATTCCTATACCTAAACCAGAAAACTGTGACCCGTTGTTTGCCCGCCAGTTTAAATAGTTTTCCGTAGATTCGTCAATAAGAAGTAGGATTTCCTTGGTTTCTTTAAGGTACCCTTTTCTCGCTAAAATTGCTGAAATTGATGTGGTGCCAAGGTCTTTCTCGGTAAAAAATATTTGTGTCGTTGTCATCTTGCCCCGGCTATTTGCCTTTAGCTCAACAAGTATTCGCGCTTGATCGTCCTGTCCTGCTGGAGTTAGATCGATCCGACTTAAGACATAAGGAAGTAGGCTATCACTGTTAGACATTCGGACTAACCAGCCGCGTTCAGAGTTATTGATCAGATATCTAATTAGTGAAACTAATAATTGCTCAAGGTCGCCTATTTCTTCAACCGTTTCTTTCGCTAATTGCAGTAGCGCTATTATTAATGCAGTTTTTGTCGGAGAGTTGTGATAGCAGGATAACAACATGTTAAGATGAGGTACTGTCAATACTTCGACGGGAATCTCGACACGACTCGCCAGTTTTAGTTGTTCTTCCCAGTTTTGCATTTCTGAAAACTGAGCAAAAAATTTTTGCGCGATATATCGTTCCAAATGTAGTTTCATAGTAATACCAATAAATTCTTTATACCGAAGGTGATGTTGTCAGCAAGTACTAAGCCATAAATTACTAGTGTTATGGAATGTATACCAAACTCCGACGTCCTGTTGTAAAGGGTTGATTTCAAAGTATTCAAATAAATACGAACCTTTGTCCCCTGTGTTGACAGGGTTATTTAAGTTGGGCTGTAAATTTACACTCATGTTCGTTTTGTCATATAACCTACAATTCAGTCTTTGATAAAATTAATAAAAACAGTGTGTTAGAGTTTTAGTGCTGTGGCGTACCAATTGCAGTGAATAAATAGTCTATTCACTAAACTTTGATACATCTGGGAGATCCATCATGGCCGTTCTGTATTTTTCATCACCTGTTATGGCAAAAAATCTAAAAGTCGAGGCAGTGGCAGGTAAGCGAACTACGCTATTGGCAACTGCCAAAGAGAATAAGGTTAAAATACCTTTTGAGTGCGAAGACGGTAAGTGCGGTTCTTGCTTGGTTAAGGTTGTTCACCTTGATGGTATGCGCGTTAAAGGCATGGCCCTGACCGACAAAGAGCGTAGCGTACTGAAATCAATTGGGAAGCTACCCAAAAAGGAAGAGGAGCGTGCGGCAGTGAATGATATACCGCCGTCTTATAGACTCGCGTGTCAGACGATTATCACGGACGAAGATCTGCTAATTGAATTCACTGGTGAACCGGGCGGCTCATAGAGATTGTTTGTTAAAATTTGTTTGGGGGTAGCCCAATTGGGTTGCCTCAGTATTTTTAGGCCAGTTTAATTCAGGTTCCACAGAATGTTTTAACGACTTTGTTTTTGTTGTTTGGTGGTAAAGCGTATTTTGAATGTTGTCTATGGTGTTCAAATGGGGAACTTAAGCAGTCAATTAACTCATGACAAGGTTGTAAGTTACCTAGAGTCATTGCTGCTAACGCTTCATCCAGCAAATGATTTCTTGGGATATATATGGGGTTTACTGCTTGCATGGTATTAAGGGCTGTGGTCATTGTTATATTGTTCTGCCATAACTTTTCCCGCCAATGTTGTATCCACTTTGTGAGCGGAGTAGGCTCATGATTTTCGCAAAGTTTGGGTGTGTCTGTGTTTAAACTATATGAAAGAGTCCTAAAAGTTCTCGTGTAGTCCAGTTTTTGTTCCTGCATTGTCTTTAATAAGTCTTCAATTAATTTACTGCTGTCATCATTCGCTATGGTAAATCCGATCTTCTTGGCCATTTCAAGCGCATAGTATTTGTTGTATATCTCATCGAATGCATTAACGTACTCTTCTGCGATTACTAATGCGCTTAGCTTTTTTTGGTCTAGAAGGGGTAGTAAGCTTGATGCTAGGCAGGATAAATTCCATTGTGCTATGAGAGGTTGGTTGTTGTATGCATAGCGCCCATGTTTGTCGATCGAGCTGAATACGGCATTTGGTTGATAGTCATCCAGAAAAGCGCAAGGGCCATAATCAACGGTCTCTCCAGAAAGCAAAATGTTGTCCGTATTCATCACACCGTGGACGAATCCAATGGCTTGCCATTTTGCGATTAAACGTGCTTGCTGTTCAATCGTCTCTTGGAGTAGCTCTATGTAGGGGTTATGGCTTTTGATAAGGTGTGGGTACAAGCGTTGGATTGTATAATCCGCTAGTGCTTTTAGCTTTGAAGGCGATTCTAGCCTTGAGCAGTATTCAAATGTGCCAATACGAATCAGACACTTTGATAGTCGAGTTAATATACCGCTTGGTAGTAATTTTTGCCTGGCAACCCGTTCACCTGTACTAACAACGGCCAAACTTCTAGTGGTTGGAATACTAAGTGCTGCCATGGCCTCACTGACAATATACTCTCGTAGGATGGCGCCAAGTGGCGCCCGTCCATCGCCCATTCCAGAGTAAGGGGTGTCTCCCGCACCCTTCAGTTGAAAGTCAAACCGTTGGCCTGAAGGCGAAAATATTTCTCCTAATATGATAGCTCGGCCATCTCCTAGCTCTGGGTTCCACATTCCGAACTGGTGTCCTGAATACGCAGTTGCAAAAGGCTTAGTGTTGGGGGGGGGCTGGTTGCCAGAAAGGCATAGGAGACCCTCTTCCGAAGAAAGCCACATGGTGTCAATATTTAGTGATGATGCCAAGTCCGTGTTTAATATCAGCAGATTGGGTTTTCGAACCGAGGTAGGTTTTTGATATCGATAAAATGAATTGGGCAACAATGTTGTGTAGCTATGGCAGAATTCTGGTCCGCCTTTTATGGAGCGTGCGTTCATTTCTCATTTCGCTTATGACACTTGAGTTTAAGGCTCTTCACTTTAAGTTCCTTCAACTTATGGCGCTTCAATTTGACTTTGCAGATAGTTTTGAATACCGGTTTTTTCTATGAGCCCAAGTTGTGTTTCTAACCAATCGACATGTTCTTCCTCGTCTTCAAGAATGTCTTGGAACATATCTCGGGATATGAAATCATTTAATTTTTCTGATTCAATGATTGCCGCTCGCAGGTCTGGAATCGCATCGAGCTCTAAAGCGAGATCACATTTGAATATTTCCTCTGTGTGCTCGCCGATCCGTAATCGGCCAAGATCCTGAAGATTTGGAATACCTTCTAAGAATAGAATACGTTCTATCAATTTGTCTGCGTGTTGCATTTCTTCTATGGATTCACAATATTCTTTTTTCCCAATCTTTTTAAAACCCCAATCATTCAGCATCCTGGAATGTAAAAAGTACTGGTTGATGGCGACTAGCTCATTGGCGAGAATCTTGTTTAAGTGATCTATTATTACCGTGTTGCCTTTCATAGGAATGGTCCTGTTATTAAATAAAAATGTAGAAGACGGAGTAAGACTGTCTGATGACGTGGTTGTTCTTGGCTTATAAGTGTAAAGAGTTAGCTGTGTCAACGGCAGTTGTTTTATCTGGTTGAGTAACTTGCGTTACTTCATGAATATACTGCTTCACTGTTTTTCTACAGACCCCACACTGAGTGCCAAGGCCTGTTTTGCAGCGTAGATGCCGCATTGCACAGGCCCCTTCATTAAGTGCATTGCGGATATGTTTTTCGCTGACACCTTTACATACACACAAGAACATAAGGCTTTTCCCCTAGCGTTGATAAATCTTATGCGACGTTAATTGCGCGCCTGGAGGTTACTTCTTGAGCAAGTTGCTCCCAGTCCGCTTCAATCACCTCAATGTTTTTGTTATGACAAAAGCGTTTTTCCTTTTCCGTAGGAGAGGGCATAAAAGACCAACCCGCTGGTTTTTCTGCGCCAAAGATCATGTCACTGAGTACCATACGTTCGGTGTCCCGAGTTAAGCGCATACCAATAAGCAAATATCTTTTGTTTTTCCGATACTCCTTGAGAAAACTTGGAATCGCAAAGCCGCCCATTAATTCAGTAATGTAATCTACATAGTCAGCATCTGCCGCAATATAACTCGGGCTTGGTGTGGGTGTACCCATTGGTTTGAACAATATCGGTAAATTCTTATCGGTCTGATCCTGTTCTATTTCGCTATAATTACTACCGTCGTAGTGGTAAAGCTTGAACCGGTAGTTGGTACCGCCCAGTCGCGCAGTGCCAACTATAAGCGTGTGAGGAATGTCTCTGTAGCTATCTTGTAATTGCGTATCGCGGTTTATGTCGATCACATAGGGAGGGGTGATTTCTGCTAACCAGTCGTGAAACGCCGCTCGTTGCCACTTCTTTTGACCATAGGTTTCGGTCAAGAAGCGTTCGACATAGCTCCGACCTTTTTTTAACTCCAAATTCATCGCCGCGCGAGGGAATTCGTACATTAAGCGGGGTGCCATCGGTTGACCACCATTCATTGCGAGAATGAGGCTCTCACTATCGGCTGGGATGCGTGCATCATTTTCGACACTCATTACATCATTCAATACTCCTGGTCCAAGGTATGGGACGACACTTCCGTCTTGTAATCCTGCAATAATCTCATTCATTGTGCTTGAGTCAATCATAGAAATTTCCAGTTAATAGTTTTCCAATGGGTCGTTTTCAACAATTTAATCATCGTTAATTTCGTTTGATGACGATGTTTTAGTTAAGGCTTTGCAAATTACGATCCATTTGTTTTTTTTTATAACTGACTGATATAAAGGGATATTGCATGCAGTGGCTAGATAAGGTCGATGGCATAACTAAAACAAGTGCACAATTTTGTTCGGTTTGTGACAAGCGCTAACTGCTTCATACCTTATTTCGAGTTTTCGGAGTGATGGAGTGTAAAGCACCTATATGCAGTAGCTATATAAAGTATCTATATAAGGTACCTATATAAAGTATCTATATAAGGTACCTATATAGAGGCGTAAAAAGGGATTCTAGAGGCGTAAAAAGGAATTGTGCTAAATACCTATTGTAAATGTGGGTATGTCTTCAATGTAACAGCTTGTGTTGTAGGTTTGTTGGTTTAGTGACTAAGAATACCTTTTGGTGAAAGGTTAAAAATGTCTATTAAAACAGATAGATATAATGATTGTTCGGGTTTGGTATAGAGCCTGCATTAGTTAGAGTGCAGTTTATTCTAACGAGTCACACTATAACTGGTGTCAGCTATAGGTTATGTAAATCAGGAGAAAATCATCATGGCTATGCGTCAATGTGCTATTTACGGTAAAGGTGGTATCGGTAAGTCTACCACAACACAGAATCTCGTTGCTGCTTTGGCAGAAATGGGTAAAAAAGTAATGATTGTTGGATGTGATCCTAAGGCAGATTCTACTCGCCTTATTCTTCATTCAAAAGCTCAAAACACCATCATGGAAATGGCAGCCGAAGCTGGCACCGTTGAAGACCTAGAGCTGGAAGATGTATTGAAATCCGGTTATGGCGACATCAAATGTGTTGAGTCTGGTGGCCCAGAGCCAGGCGTTGGTTGTGCGGGTCGCGGGGTTATTACCGCAATAAACTTCCTTGAAGAGGAAGGCGCTTATGAAGATGACCTCGACTTTGTATTTTATGACGTACTTGGTGACGTGGTATGTGGCGGTTTCGCGATGCCAATTCGCGAAAACAAAGCGCAGGAAATATATATCGTTGTGTCGGGTGAAATGATGGCGATGTATGCAGCCAATAACATTTCAAAAGGCATCGTAAAGTACGCCAACTCAGGGAGCGTGCGTCTTGCTGGTTTGATTTGTAACAGCCGGAATACAGATAAAGAAGATGAATTGATTGAAGCCTTGGCTGCTGCAATTGGCACCCAAATGATTCACTTCATTCCGAGAGACAATGTTGTTCAGCGCGCAGAAATTCGTCGAATGACGGTTATTGAATATGATCCTGCCGCTAAACAGGCTGACGAGTATCGTACTCTTGCTCAAAAAGTGGTTGATAACCAAAAGCTTGTCATTCCAGAGCCTATTACGATGGATCAGCTGGAAGATTTGCTTATGCAATTTGGCATTATGGAAGAAGAAGACGAAAGCATTATTGGTCAAACAGCAGAAGCTTAAGTCAACTGATTCTGGCTCGGCCGGGTATGGGGCAGATTAGCCCCTACTTGCAACTCAACAGAAATGAGGAGACAGACTATGGCTGTCATGACACGTGAAGAAACCGAAGCGCTCATACAGGAAGTGTTGGAGGTTTATCCAGAAAAAGCGAAAAAAGATCGTTCTAAGCACTTAACACCCAATGATCCTAATTTGGAGCAATCCAAAAAATGTATCACCTCAAATAAGAAGTCATTACCAGGTGTGATGACCATTCGAGGTTGTGCATATGCAGGGTCCAAAGGTGTAGTGTGGGGGCCTATCAAAGATATGATTCATATCTCTCACGGGCCTGTAGGGTGTGGACAGTACTCTCGTGCTGGACGCCGCAACTACTATATTGGTACTACCGGGGTCAACGCTTTCGTCACAATGAACTTTACCACTGATTTCCAGGAAAAAGACATTGTATTTGGCGGTGACAAAAAATTAGACAAGACCATTGATGAAATTGAAGCGTTGTTCCCGCTTAACAAGGGCGTGACAATTCAATCAGAATGTCCTATCGGACTGATTGGGGATGATATCGAAGCGGTTGCCAAGAAGAAGAACAAGGAATATGACAAAACAGTTGTACCTGTTCGCTGTGAAGGCTTTCGAGGCGTGTCTCAATCACTTGGGCACCACATTGCAAATGATGCCGTTAGGGATTGGGCTTTGGGCGCACGTGACGAAGATGACAGCTTCGAGCAAACTGATTACGACGTCGCCATAATTGGTGACTATAACATCGGGGGTGACGCTTGGTCTTCTCGTATTTTGCTTGAAGAGATGGGGCTTAGAGTTGTCGCCCAGTGGTCTGGTGATGGGTCGTTGGCAGAGATTGAGTTGACGCCAAAAGTCAAACTGAATCTTGTTCATTGCTACCGTTCAATGAACTACATCTCGCGTCACATGGAAGAAAAATACAATGTCCCATGGATTGAGTACAACTTCTTTGGCCCAACCAAGACTGTCGAATCAATGAGAAAAATCGCGTCTCATTTTGACGAGAGTATTCAGGCAAAGTGTGAAGAAATCATCGCTAAATATAAGCCTGAGTGGGATGCTGTTATTGCTAAATATCGCCCTCGCCTTGAAGGCAAAAGAGTCATGCTTTACATCGGTGGCTTGCGTCCCCGTCATGTTATTGGCTCATATGAAGATTTAGGAATGGAAGTGGTTGGTACGGGCTATGAGTTTGGCCACAACGATGATTATGACAGAACGCTTAAGGAAATGGGTGATGCGACCTTGCTTTATGACGATGTAACGGGCTATGAGTTCGAAGAGTTCGTCAAGAAGGTTAAGCCTGACTTGATCGGTTCAGGTATCAAAGAAAAGTACATATTCCAGAAAATGGGTGTGCCTTTCCGTCAGATGCACTCTTGGGATTACTCAGGTCCTTATCACGGATTTGATGGCTTCGCTATCTTTGCTCGTGATATGGACATGACGCTGAATAACCCTTGTTGGAACAAGCTAAAAGCGCCATGGGTTGTTGACGAAGAGGATGAATCGTTAGCGGCCACTGCGTAAGTAAGGCATTAAATGCTGTGGACATGTGTCCACAGTTTTACCCAACCCTATAACTAGAGTCCACAGATTAGTGGCCTAGAGGAGAGATTGACATGAGTCAGGACGTTGACAATATAAAACCCAGTTATCCCTTGTTTAGAGATGAAGACTATAAAGAGTCTTTAAAGCAAAAACGAGAAAATTTTGAAGAACCCCATGCACAGGAAAAAATTGATGAAACCTTCATGTGGACCACCACTGAAGAGTATAAAGAGATTAACTTTTCTCGAGAAGCGTTGACGGTTAATCCTGCTAAGGCGTGTCAGCCTTTAGGTGCGGTACTGTGTTCGTTAGGATTTGAAAAAACCATGCCTTATGTACATGGTAGTCAAGGCTGTGTAGCGTACTTCAGAACGTATTTTAACCGGCATTTTAAAGAGCCTATAGCGTGCGTTTCGGATTCAATGACAGAAGATGCTGCTGTATTTGGTGGTCAGCAAAACATGAAAGACGGTTTGGAAAACTGTAAAGAAATTTACAAGCCAGACATGATAGCTGTTTCAACCACCTGTATGGCTGAGGTCATCGGTGATGATTTGAATGCCTTTATTGGTAACACAAAAAAAGCAGGCCATGTACCGGATGAGTTCCCTACGCCATTTGCGCATACCCCAAGTTTTGTCGGCAGCCATGTCACTGGTTGGGATAACATGTTTGAAGGTATTGCCAAGTACTTTACCCTTGAAAAAGGTGTAACTGTTGAAGGCAGGTATGAAGTAGGAAGCAATGCTAAAATAAACCTTGTACCAGGCTTCGAAACCTACCTTGGTAACTACCGCGTTATCAAGCGTATGATGGAAGAGATGGATGTTGAATATACACTCTTGTCTGACCCTGAAGAAGTACTCGATACGCCTGCTGACGGCCAATTCCGTATGTATGCCGGTGGTACAACCCAAGATGAGATGAAGGATGCTCCGAATGCTTTGGAAACCTTTTTGTTGCAACCTTGGCAATTAACAAAAACCAAAAAATTGGTAAAAGGCAACTGGAAACACGAAGCCGCTGCTATCAATATCCCAATGGGTTTGGATTGGACTGACGAGTTTTTGATGCAGGTTAGTAAAGTAACTGGTAAGCCAATAGCGGCAAAACTTGCAAAAGAGCGTGGACGTCTTGTTGATATGATGACGGATTCACACACTTGGTTGCATGGCAAGAAATTTGCGCTTTGGGGTGATCCAGACTTTGTTATGGGGCTGACCAAATTCTTATTGGAACTCGGAGCAGAACCAACCCATATTCTATGTAATAACGGCAATAAGCGTTGGAAAAAAGCAGTAGACAAGATGTTAGTCGACGCGAAAATGGATCATTGCTGTGAGGTACATGTTGGCAAAGACTTGTGGCATATGCGTTCTTTGGTATTCACCAATAAGCCTGATTTTATGATTGGAAACTCTTACGGCAAGTTTATTCAGAGAGATACCTTGTACAAAGGAGAAGAGTTTGAGGTGCCATTGATTAGACTGGGTTTCCCAATTTTTGATCGTCACCATATGCATCGTCAAACTACTTTGGGTTACGAGGGGGCAATGCAAATGTTGACTACTATCGTAAATTCAGTGCTAGAGCGTTTGGACGATGAAACGCGGGGTATGCAAACTACAGATTACAACTACGACCTGGTTCGTTAATGATCGATTCAGAGTGACCTTTCGGGGTGGCGTCCACCCCGTTTTTTGGTTTACACCGTTATTTCGGTTTATTTGGAGAGACCCTATGCCAAGTGTAATGATACGGCGAAACGAAGCAGGTGAATTGACCCTGTATGTTGCTAAGCGAGACCAAGAAGATATTATTGAGTCTATGGAAAAAGATGGTACCGATGGTTGGGGAGGAACTGTCGTGTTAAAAGATGGTACCAGCTACTACCTAGACCCCCTAGACGAAGAACCAAGGTTGCCTATTACGTTGCGAGCTCGTCGCGCGCAAGGAGGTTAGTGATGACTGGGCTTTCACAAGATGTAGCACTGCGTGTAGCCTTGGCCGCTCGAACTTTACCAGATATGGAGGTGCGCGACCTTTTGCTCGGCCTAATCTCTTTAGTGGGAGAGCCCCTAACGACCGCTAAATTGAATAAGCTTCGTCTGGCTAAATTAAAGCGCCTAGAGATATTGGCTGAGACTGAAGAGTCTTATCTTAAAGAGGCTTTAGGTTTTATAAAGGGGAGGTCAATCGAGCGTGAGCCGGAGTCCTTACCGGAGATTGAGGCCTTCTCCAAAGGGGAAATGCCAGGTTCAATTCGCGTTGCCTGTGCTTCCAATAGTGGAAACAATATAGATGCTCATTTTGGTTCCTGTGCTCGATTTCTTATATTCCAAATATCGAGCGAAGAAGCGCGCTTAATTGACATACGTGTTCCAGGCAAAGTTCCAGAAGATGCTGATAAAAATGCGTTGCGGGCCGAATTAATCGCTGATTGCCAGGTTCTTTATACTATTTCGATTGGTGGGCCGGCTGCAGCAAAAGTCGTACGAGCTGGCTTACACCCTATTAAACTTCCTCAGGGTGGTGAAGCGCCACAAGTACTTCGTCGTCTTCGTGAAGCGATAGCGGATTCTCCACCGCCATGGTTGGCTAAAGTGATGGGGTATGAACCGGAAGAGCGTATTCGCTTTCGGGAGGGGGCTCAGGGATGATTTCAGAACAACACATTCAATCTGTCGTTAACCTGGCTTCAGAAAAAGGCTTGTCTGACGAGTTGATTTCTGACCTTCGTGCTCAATTCCCAGATTATCATTTTACCTATTGTATGGATGATGATATGGATGCCCACACTCCGGCGCAGTCCTATAGGACGTTTAATGTTTACTTCGTTAATTCCACAGAGCATTGTTCCTCACTAACACGTGATCCGGCACATGCGTCCGGCTTTGTATTAGCAGAGGTTGTTGAGGATGAGTGAGGTTGATGATGACGGCCTCCACAATCTAACGCCTATAGCTGACTGCCGTCTTTGCCCATACAGGGCAAAGACGTTGTTGGCAGGGCGTTGTGTTCCAGGTGATGTCTGTGTTCTCGTGGAAAGTGGGCGCCAAATTGACCGTTTTTTTCGTGTTAATCCAGAGCTGGCAATACGTTATTTAGATGATCGATTCTGGGAGCGAAGAGCCATTGCTGTGCGCTACGTGCCCGAGAAGGAGCTTGGTAGAAAGCTAAATGACTCTGATGAGGCAGTGCGACGAGCGGTGGCTTATCGTTTGCCGAAAGGTCAACTCATCAACATGGTTGAAGACCCTGATCGCGAAGTAAGAATTACCGTCGCCGATAGATTGCCTCTAGATCAGCTTGAATTGCTTGCAAACGATAACGATTATTTGGTAAGGGCCTATGTCGCACAACGTTTGCCTTCCGGCCGGCTATTCCGTTTGATTTGCGACCCAGATCGACAAGTGAGAAAGCTCATTGCCCAGCGTTTGCCTGAGCAGAGTTTAGGTATGATGTTAAGTGACTCGGAAGCCGAAGTAAGGCGTATTGTTGCATCGCGATGCCAGGAAGACGAGTTGATGGTGTTGCTGGAAGATGAAGATTGGACAGTTAGGCTTGCAGCTGCCGAAAGAGCGCCACTCGATACTATCGAATCGCTAATGCATGATGAAGATCCAGAGGTGCGCAGGGTAGTCCAAGAGCGACTTGCATGAATAGCGTCAATCTTGAAAGAATTTAGGATATTAATGCGACACTTTTGACTTGTGCATACACCAACTGATTGGCCTGAATATGCAGTGTAGCTGCTGACTTTACGGTAATTTGAGCTAATAAGTATTCTTGCCCCATATCCAGTTTCACGATCAACTTTGCCGGATCATGTGTTTTTGTGAGTTCAACGACTCTAACAGGAAATATATTGGTGATAGTGCTATGTTCTCCGGGAGCCAGTGAAAGGCTGACGTCCTTTGCCACTATTCTTACTTTTACCGGCTGCCCCTGACAAAGGTCCAATCGCGATACTGCAACTATGCCTCCTATTAAATTTATGTATGTTAAGTGATATTCCTGGTCATGTGACATAACTTTACCCGTCACGACGGAACAGGCTTCCTCCAGGTGGGCTAGTGGAAGATCAGTACGGGTCATTAGATCATTTACGGCACCACTTGCCAGAACCTTCCCGTGTTTTAGTAGTAGCATATGATCTGCTATGCGGACAACTTCGTTGGGCGAGTGGCTTACGTATATAATTGGTATTGAAAGTTTTGTCTGTAGGCTTTCAAGGTAAGGAAGTATTTCTGATTTACTTTGTAAGTCCAGGCTAGCTAAAGGTTCATCCATTAATAAAAGTTTTGGCTGGCACAGCAAAGCGCGTGCGATAGCAACCCGTTGACGCTGGCCTCCAGATAGTGCCGAAGGTTTTCTTGATAGCAAGTGCCCAATTCTAAGCCATTGAACGGTATCTTCAAACGCGGACAGGTTAGTCTTTTTAGATGACCGTTTTAATCCATAGTGCAGGTTTTTTTCAATGGTGAGATGTTCAAATAGATTTGCATCCTGAAATACATAACCGACATCGCGTTTGTGAACAGGGGCGAAATAGTTTTTGTCCTGCCAGATTTCCTCTCCGACTTTCAGCCCACCATGGTCAGGGACTTCCAAGCCTGCTATGCAGCGTAAAATGGTGGTTTTTCCTGAACCGGACTGACCAAAGAGTGCTGTTATGCCTTTTTCGGGAAGACTAAAGGAAACGTCCAATGAGAAACCATCTTTGGCTAGTAAAAAATTCGCTTTAATTTCACTCATAGTGTTATTTCACGTCGATTCGATGTTTTTGATATGGACACAACAGTTTTTTTCTACCTGGTTTTCTCTTGGCTTAGTGAAGGGTTGTTTAAGTAATAGAGGGTGAATAAGACAACAAATGAAAACAAAAGCATTCCGCCGGATAAAATGTAAGCTTGGTCATACTCAAGGGCCTCTACGTGATCATAAATTGCCACGGAAAGCACTTTAGTTTCACCGGGAATGTTACCACCTATCATTAATATCACACCAAACTCTCCCATGGTATGCGCAAAACTGAGCACAGCGGCAGTCAATATGCCAGGCTTGGCAAGTGGCAAAGCGATGGTAAAGAACCGGTCGACAGGAGAGGCACGTAATGTTGCAGCAGCTTCTAGTGGTTTTTTCCCCATACTCTCAAACGCATTTTGAATAGGCTGTAATGCGAAAGGAAAGGAATAGATAACCGATGCGATAACTAATCCAGGAAAACTAAAGGCAAGCAGCTGTATATCCAGTTGGGTGCTCAGCATACCGATAGGACCATTGGAGCCCATAAGCATTAGCAAATAAAATCCAAGAACTGATGGAGGCAATACCAAGGGCAAGGAAGCAAGTGCTGTAAAAAAACTCTTAACACGACGTCCTTTTTGGTAGAGCCAGTAGGAAAAAGGAATAGTAATTAGCAGCAGTATTACGGTGGTTAAACTGGCAAGCTTTATCGAAAGCCAAATGGGGGTTGTATCGAGAGTTTGTAACGTAGTTTCAATTGTAGTTTCAATCATTTTATGAGCTCGCTTCTTCGAGTGATGGTAGTGCGATCGAATAACCAAATTGTTCGATGATAGCTTTGGCCTCCGGCGACCGGAGAAAACGCATCAGCCCAATTGCAGCGGGATTTTCACGTGCGCGGGTCAGGTGTATTGCTTTTTGATTTATCGGTGTATGTAGTTGAGCTGGCACCGCCCAAAAAGTCCCTTTTTTGCTATCGGGTAATGTTTTTGCCTGCGAAAGCGCTATAAACCCGATTGCAACGTTCCCACTAGCGATAAACTGATGCGTGTGAGCAACACTTTGACCCGTGATTAAACGAGATTGCCAATAATGATAAGTGTTCAGTTTCATTAACGTCTCAATAGCGGCAGCACCATAGGGAGCGAGTTTTGGGTTAGGAATAGCTAGCCTCAATTTATGGTCATTGGTTAATTCCTTTAGAATTCTTCCATTGTTAAGTGGCATATGAGCATTTGAGCTCCATAAGGCCAATCGTCCTTGCGCGTAGATAAACGCAGAACTTCTGAGTGCCAAGCCTTTGCTAATCAATCTATCTGGGCGAGCGGTATCTGCAGCTAAAAAAATATCGAAAGGTGCTCCATGGCTAATCTGCGCAAATAGCTGCCCTGTAGAGGCGAAGCTGATGAGTATGTCGTGGCCTGTGTTACGCTCGAATGCCTTTTTCAACTCCCGCATTGTTTTCGTAAAATTGGCCGCTACTGCAACGGTGACAGTCTCTGCATGGGCAATCGAATATACTGACGAAAGAATTGAGAAATAAACCCAATGTGCAATGATGTTGGTTTTCCATTTTCGGAACCTGATTGACTTAGGCATATGGAATCTCACTCCCTATTATTCGAGTCCATGGCATAGACGCTCTCTGTCGAACACAACGTAACTAAACCTTGGTTTGCATTATTAAATGGGCTGCTTACCCGCACACAATGTGCTTAGTTGCAAGACTCAAGCCATCGGTATTGGAGCTCTGCAATCAGGGCTGGAGCCGATTAAGCACTGTTTTGTAGTGTTTGTGACAATTTCTAATGGAAAGGGGCTTGTCAGATTTACAACAAGATGACAAAAAAAGGGGGCTTTAAAGATTAGCTATTTTGCCTACAGCCGTTTGATAACACATTAAACGAGGGTTTTATCGAAGGTGTTGATAAAACGGTATGGAATTTGCCATTTCCTTCTCTGTGAAGGTGGAGCGTCAAGTCAAACTTGTTTCAGCTCCTCTCCGGTCACCAAACTTGTTTCAGCTCCTCTATGGTCACTGGTGACCAAGCAGCTAATTATGAGCAGAAAATTAAAGGCGGATAACATGTTACTCGATCAATACAAAGAAAAAGGTTTGCTATTCAATAAGAATCTGAGTGGACCTATAGGCGACGGAGAAATTTACCGAGGAGACCTGGTACTTGAATCAGGAGGTTTGACAGAAAGAGGTGACCGAAAGCCGCCGGCAATTGTAGCAAAGCAAGGCATTCTTTACGCTTTCGATGGAAAACTAAAGTTGTTAGCCGGTGGTCTGGATAAACTATCCGACCTGGAATTGGTTGTATCTAGTTATGAGGCCGATTATGCGAGTGATTGCGAGCTGGTATTTTTTGTTCATGATATCAAGGAGCCGATGATAGTCGTGGCTGGAAACCACAAGTATATTCTGGAGCCACTGGATGATGGCATGATATGGAATGAGTTATTGGATGTACTATGTCTTGAGAAAAGTGATTTAAAAGGCCAAAGCGCGGAGCAAAAGGTGGTTACCGTTCATTCTGAAGTGACCGGCTTTAAGCCCAAGTATGAAGCGTTAGATTACGAATCAGCATTAGGTAAAACCATAGAGGTAAAAGCATCTGCGCGCGGTCCGGTTTGAATTTCGATATTGATACCGACTCTACCTTACCCCGAAACACTTTCACCTTGAGCGAGTGTTTCAGGTAGGGTTTTTCAGTTAAGGATTGATCGAAGGAGATTAAAGTGACATTAGATCAGTTAGCTGTATCTAAGAGTGCGCACATTGTCGGGTTCAATGCGTTTGATTCTGCAGCACTTAAATTTTACGGTAATTTGGGTCTGAAGCACGGAGCCCTTTTAAAGATAATCAGAAGTGCTCCCGGTCGAGGGCCCATACAAGTTAAAGTGCTGAACACCCTATACGCAGTTCGCCGGAGTGATGCCACTGGAATCGAGGTAGCGCCTTTATGAAGCAACTTGCGATAATCGGAGCACCGAATTGTGGTAAGACCACGCTTTTTAACCGTTTGACAGGGGCTCGGCAGCGCACGGGAAATTGGTCCGGAGTCACCGTCGAACGGAAAGATGGGTTTCTTAAGTTGCCATCATCTACAATTCAAGTGACTGACTTACCGGGCATTTATGCCTTAGATTCAGATGGGGCAAGTATTGACGCGAAAATCGCAAATGATTTTCTTCGCCAGGGCGAAGCGGATTGGGTGTTGGTAGTGATTGATGCCGTTCATTTGGAAAGACAAATTAATCTAGCCAAAGACATCAGTTCGATCGGCGTTAATATTATCCTTGTGGTGAACATGCTGGATATTGCTGATCGAGATGGTGTTACCCTTGATCTTATCCGTCTTAAGGAGATGACAGGTTTGCCTGTTGTTGGAATATCAGCCTCTCAAGGGTCAGGACTTGATGAATTGTTAAAAGTGGTGGATCAGTGTATTCATTGTTCAGGCGTTTCTAATTGTACTACAAACGCGTCTCACGCTTTTGCCGATACACAGAAACTTTGCGCGAGTTGCTATCAGCACTCTGGACAAACCTCATTGACAGAGCATATTGATCGCTGGGTGTTGAGTCCTTGGCTAGCTTTTCCTTTTTTCCTCATGATGATTTACTTGCTCTTTACTGTTTCTGTTAATTTAGGGGCTGTATTTATTGATTTTTTTGATATTTGGTTAGGCAGTTGGGTTGTGGATGGTAGTCGCTGGTTGTTGGCTTCGGGCAACAGTCCCGAGTGGTTAACAACGATTGTTTCTGATGGTTTGGGTGGGGGCCTTCAGTTGGTTTGCACCTTTATTCCCGTTATTGGGTTTCTTTATTTGTTTATGTCGATAATGGAAGATTCTGGATATTTATCACGAGCGGCTTTTGTAATCGACGGGCTGATGGAGCGGATTGGATTACCTGGCCAGGCTTTCATTCCTTTGATTGTTGGATTTGGATGCAATGTCCCCTCCGTAATGGCGGCGCGCTCGCTGGATCGGGCGAGTGCCAGGCTGACTACAGTTTTCGTCGCACCTTTTATGTCTTGTGGCGCACGGCTATCCGTCTATGTATTTGTTGGTACCGCGATGTTTCCGGATCAGGCAGAAAATGCCATTTTTGCTCTTTATCTTTTGGGGATTGTCGTTGCCTGCTTTTCTGCTTGGCTCCTAAGAAAGTCGTTGTTTGTTGAAGAAACCAATCATTATGTGAGTGAAATGCCGTCTTATCATAGGCCTTTAGCACGAAATATCCTTATTCAAACTTGGCAACGACTATATAGTTTCATGTTTCGTGCTGGAAAGCGGATTATAAGCGTTGTTGTTGTTTTATCGGTGCTATCTTCTGTAGGCACAGATGGCACATGGGATAACAATGACAGTGATAAGTCAGTGTTGGCAGCGATTGGGCAATCTATTACTCCTGTGTTTGAACCCATGGGAATCGGCGAGCAAAACTGGCCCGCGACGGTCGGTTTGTTTACTGGGTTATTTGCCAAAGAAGTGGTCGTGGGTACCCTGGATACACTATATAATCATGATGCAGAAAATGACGGTACTGAAAAGACTCATTCAATGCCGGACTTTTTTGGCGACTTAAGTTTGGCATTGAGTAGTGTTAAGAATAACTTCCTATCTTTAGGGGTTTTGCTAACCAACCCACTGGGGGTTGAGGCAGATAACCTGGCAGATCAAGCATCCGCTGCGCAGAGCCAAGGAGTAAAGCGCGAAAGCTACCAATCTATGATTGCTTTGTTTCCCTCAGCATGGGCGGCTTTTTGTTATTTGGTATTTATACTTCTGTATGCGCCCTGTGTCGCGACGATAGGCGTAATGCAAAAAGAGGCGGGCGGGGTATGGCTAAAATTTTCGATGTTGTGGAGTTTGCTTCTGTCTTATTGGGTTGCTAGCAATTTGTGGCAGATGAGTAAATTACTTGAAACTCCGCTTTATAGCATATTTTGGTTGCTAGTCAGTTCGCTAGTTCTTTATGTGACTTACCGCGTTACGACTCGAGCGGTAAGAGCGTCTTATGCAGGCGAAATTCCCTGCGTCGCACTAAACTAAATTGATATGAAAATTGCTGTAGCAAGTAAAGATGGAATTTCAATTAATCTGCATTTTGGCCACGCTAAAGTGTTTATGATTTATGAATTAAGGCAGGGTCAATGTTACTTTCTGGAAAAGCGAAAAGTAGAGAATTACTGCTTGGGAAATAGTTCAAACCCCACCGCTTTGGAGATGATATTAGACACAATCAACGATTGTGAGCTTTGCTTCATTGCTAAAATCGGAGAAGGGCCGGCAGAAAAACTTGCCAAGATAGGTGTCAAGGCCGTGGACAGTTACGCGTATGAGGAAATAATGGAAGCTTTACAAGAATATGCGCAGATTCTTGACAGCGCATAACCTGCTCAGAAATGAAGCTTCTTACGTAAGTAACTGCTCAACCATCATCCCAGAAAAGACGTGGACCCATTGAATTTAGTTCGAACTCGATTATCGAGGTCGTAGATTATCAGTAATAGGGTAGTAACTTGTTTGAAAAACACATAAACCCGCTTGATATAGTTCAGGGGGAAGAAATTGAAGGTATGAGTTTTGTGAATATCCTCGGGACACACTTGAGGGCGATAGCTGAATTTTCCCGGTCAGAAGATGGGGGGGCCATTCTCCTAAAAATCAGGTTATTCTATGACAATGATCCGGTGGGAATGTTGCCGTTTAGCTTACACAATTATACCGAGCAAGAATGTCTGGAGCTTGCCCAAAACATCGCAGATAATCAGTTCTTATTGCGCGAGATAGATGAGTACTTATCTGGTGACGGAGGAGAGTGAGTATTAAGTACGCCTCATTAGAGGCGTTTATTTAGAACTGTATCGATCAAACCATAACCAACAGCTACTTGTCCGTCCATAAAATTATCTCGGTCTGTATCCAGGGCTATTGTTTCTATGTTCTGACCAGTATGATGGGCTAGAATAGCGTTTAGCTTTTTGCGTATGGTTAAAATTTCTTTGGTATGAATTTCTATGTCGGTGGCTTGCCCTTGGTATCCGCCGAGTGGCTGATGAATCATCATACGGGAGTGTGGTAGGCAGCTACGTTTGTCTTTTGCTCCTCCAGCGAGAAGAAGTGCACCCATGCTACATGCTTGGCCAATACACATGGTAGCGACATCCGGTTTGATGAACTGCATAGTATCATAAATGGACATACCCGCTGTTACCGACCCTCCAGGAGAGTTGATGTATAAGTGGATGTCCTTATCCGGGTTTTCAGACTCCAGGAATAATAGTTGCGCCACTATTAAATTGGCCATGTGATCTTCCACTTGCCCAACTAAAAAAATCACTCTTTCTTTGAGGAGTCGAGAATAAATATCAAATGAGCGTTCGCCTTTAGCTGTTTGCTCAATAACCATAGGTACTAAAGCGCTTTGAACTGACATAGTCTGAGGTGTCGAAATTGGGTACTGATTCATATTGGTACTATTCCTTCATATCATAAATCTGACAAGACCAGATGTATTTAAGTTATTCAAAGTTACCGGTCTTCAATGTTAAGCCCCTAAGGTAGTGAGCGTTTAAGTGAAGTTAAACTTTCATTGGTTGAGCTTTAAATTTGATTTGGGAGGTAAATCGAGTTGAGAGGTTAGTGGGTTGTTCCCTATGTCGAGTCGGCTAAGTTTGGTATTAGCCGAAATGTTGATGGTGGTTAGGTTGTTGCTGTCCACTCGGAGATCTTCCAATTCCGCGTTTTTGCTAACATCTAATTCCTCAAATTCGTTTTGATTGGCATAGATGTTTTCAAGTTTTGGGTTGTAACTGAGGTCCAGAGCTTCTAAGTCATTCATAAACACTTCCAAATGAGTGAGTTCTTTACAGGTGCTTACATCGAGTTTTTCGATCCTGTTGTTGCCAAGACAGACTTCCTCCAACTTACTGTTATGGGACAGGTTAGCTTCTGTCAGCTTATTTTTGGTAAGATCAAGCCGTTTAAGGTCGGTCAGGTGCTCTATCCCTGCAATACTCTCAATTTTTTGTTTTCGGCAAATCAATTCAACGAGGTCTTTCGAGTCCAAGGCCTTGGATGCGAGTACGCAAGCTTTGAATGCTTCATCTTCGAACACAATATCGCTTAGCTTCATTTTCATTTCTCCGTTACAAATGTTCACCTTTGTTGCTCTTGCCACAGTGTTTAGGTGCGGCTTGGGCATGTAGTGAGTGTGGCAATTCATACATCGCTGATAGTAATTGTCGTAAATACAACGTCGGGGTGCTGTGAAACTGGTGATTCTGCTCTTTAACTTCACCCCTTGTTCATCCATAACTACCACTCTGCAAGTCCCATACCATCGTGCTATTCACCTAGATGGTTGGGTGAGCACCACTACGTGGAAAAAATAGAAGCAAATGGAACAATTCCTGCTCTATATGTTGAGGAGCCTTATTTTAAAGGGCATGCGGTTTCAAGATTCTCATACATATGGGGAAAGTTATGACCAATTCAGCTGAAAAAGCACAGGACTCGGAATTATCGGAATCAGCGTGTATTTCTCAATTGAGTATCAGAAAAGATTGGATCAAGGTGGCATTTTCGAGTATGGATGGCGAGTCAGTTGACCAGCATTTTGGGTCAGCGCGTGGTTTCTACGTTTATGGTGTCACCGAAAAAGAGGTCTCGTTGATTGCAAGTAAATCTTTTCCAAAAGAGAAAAAAGATGGCAATGAGGACAAGTTGAAACCCAAGCTGTCGTGGTTGCTGGGGTGCGATATTGTTTACTGCGGTTCTATTGGTGGCTCGGCAAGCAGACAACTCATTTCTATGGGCGTTCACCCAAAAGTCGTAAAAGAAGGGCCAGATGTGGATGATTTGATTATCGAGCTTCAAGGTGAGTTAGCGGGTGAAATATCTCCAATGCTCCAGCGCATTCTAAAAAGCAAGCAGCCTAAAAACGAAGAACGTTTTAGTGAGATGGATGGTGCATGGGATGAGTAAGATAGCTGAAGCTCAGACCCTAGGTTGATACCAAACCTTAGAGTAATAAAGTAACGCCCTACACATTGACTAAAATTTCATGAGATTTTTAAATTATGCCTTCCGCAATTAATATGCTAACGACATTTGAAACAAATTATCAGCTGGGCGATAGTGAAATGGACAAAACACATAAAGAGTTCCTGGCACTTATATACCACTTAAATGGCGCGTCTGGGGTTCAGTTTACAAAATTATTTCAACGCCTTATAGAGCATACTCAGGCGCATTTTGAAAGTGAGGAAGTGAGGATGAATGACCTGTCTCATGGTTTGCTGTCAGAACATAGAGCAGAGCATTTAAGGGTTATGGCTGATATGAAAAGCTTTAAAAAACGTGTTGATATGGGGCGTGTTGATATGGGGCGTGTTGCTATGGCCCGAGCTTGGGTAAAGGAAAGCTTGCCGCAGTGGTTTGATACGCACGCCAGAATGATGGATAGCGCCTTGGCTGCGGACATCATTAACCGTCGAGAACAACAAGCGGTATTAGATTAACTGGGTAGGGCGCTAGGCGGGCGTCCTTATGTTTTCCAGAAGCTTTGGCTTGACTTGGTTGAGCCATAGTTTAATGCGCTCTTCTGTTAACATGCTTTGGGTTCGTTGGTCTATAATTAAACCGACAAAACGCCCTTCAACTTCAGAGGCAGAGTGTTCATAGGTGTACCCTTCAGTGCTCCAGTCGCCAATCATTTCAGCACCAAACCCTTTGAATATGTCATAAAGAGCCATTAGGGAGCTAGCGAATCGTTCTGCATAACGCTCCTGGGCACCTAAGCCAAAAAATGCGATACGCTTTCCTTTGAAATCAGGCTGGTTGAGCTGTGCGAGAAATTCTTCCCAGTTTTTTTCAAGGCAGCCTGAACTTAGACCAGGTATAGCGCCGACGCCGTAGCTCGGTGTTCCTAAAATTAAAGAGTCATATTGCAACATATCCTCAGGGGTTATGCGATTTACATTTACCGGCTTGCTAGCGCAATCTTCACCAAGTAATTTGTAGATCTTTTTTGCAATTAGGCGCGTTGTACCGGTCTCTGTTCCGAAAAATATACCAATCTTTTTCATAGTTAGTGTCTATCTTGATCTGAAAATGACGACTTACGTTGGGCTACCTTGATCGTGTATCTAGCTATTTAGGCTCGCAAAAGCGCTTTCACAAGACGTTCAGAGAGTTGGTCTGGTGTAAATTGCGGTTCATTGGGTGGGTACAGCGAGTCTTCGTCAAACTCAAAACCATTGTCCCGGGCCAAAGCGAACATCTCTTTCATTTTTATGCAGGCTTTTAATTTAGTAGCCAATTCTGGGTTGGCTTTTGCTTTTGCAGAAAAGCCAGCGATTACTTCTACAGACATAATACTTTTATCTCCATCTAACTATTTTGTGTGTGGTAGCAGACGCGTTGCACAAATTGAGCCTATTACATCAAGCACAGGCAAAATGATTCCAAATCAGATTGTAACCCCCTGTACCGCAGGGATTCGCCCTTAATTTCGTCTTACATTTTTGAATTTGTTGGACTTAGGAGCGGGAAAGTTTTGTTGTAATAGCGACAGCGTGAGACCTTCAGGAATGTCGTATAAGCTACATTTTAAGTCTTCTCAGCTCTAAAATTTGATTCAGATAAGCAATATCAGTACGAATATCTATGGTCTCTTTTTTGCAAACGCACTCACATATTAAGCTTTTGACAAAAGGATGGTTTCATTGACAATCAATATACTTGTTGAGGTTGATGTCGCAATTGCAGACTCTGGCGGAGAGCGCGTAAATAGGAGCCTGGCTTGTCTTACGATGAAGCTGACAGTCTGAACTCTGGTCACAAGCATGATTATTTATAGATTAACTGACCCGTTAAGGTAGCTGCACCATAGATTTTTAGAGGTTACTATTTTGGATACACTCAAACTACATCACCGACTTTGGATCGCAAATAGTAGTGAGGTGAAGGAGCGTTCGCCGATTATTTTCGAATGTACTTACAACGGAAAAGGGGAGTCTCTTTTGTTGATAAGATACGATGGCCAATGTATCGGATATTTGAACAAATGCGTACATATGCCATTTCGTCTGGACTGTGAAAAGAAAACGCTGTTTGACCACACCAGAGATAAAATCAAATGCTCTATGCACGGCATAATTTACGACCCATTAACCGGTGAGTCACTGAGTCCTACCATGTGCACTGGCGAAAAGCTCAATGCGATAAATGTAGTTGAAGATAGCGCTGGTATCTGGATCGATGACGAGTGTGTTGAATCTGTTAAGGAGTACAATGAGATGCTTAGCCAACCAACCAGAAAATGGATACTTGCAAATGGTTTTAATCCGGACGACATAGATCAGTCTGGAAAATATAATGACACACCGCTAATATTAGCCTGCCGCGAAGGAGAAAAGGTGATAGCTGAAGAGCTGGTTGTGTCAAAAGCAAATGTTAATCATCGAAATATGGATGGTACTACCGCCTTATGGGCATGCGTAGTTTCTAATAGCTTTGATATGGCAGACCGTTTACTTGGCGCAGGGGCGAGTATCGATAGTCAGAATGATAATGGAGCAACCACTCTAATGTATGCCGCATCGGCAGGAAAAACCGAGTGGGTGAAATACTTTTTAGCACGAGGATCAGATACGTCGCCTACATCGTTAGATGGATTTACTGCGCTTGACCTAGCGAGTAATGTTGAGTGTCTACGACTATTAAAGGCCGTACCAGTTACAGTTGAATAACTTGGCTAAGTTGTTTTTTCCATAAGGGGGTATCAAAGGTGATATTGCTTTCTTCGAAAAATTCCGCTGCGTTGAATAATACATCTTGAATCGAAACGGTAAGGTATTTTCTGCTCAGTTCTGAATTAATAATGTGGTCGGGAACCGCAATTTCAAAAAATAAGGTCTTATTCTCGCTGGTATACCCACCCATTTGCATTCCGGAAAAATTGGGCTTTTCCAATTTACCTGGCAGCATAAATGTAATGTCCAGTGAGGGCCCCTCCGGAATCAAGTCGCGTTGTTTTAACTGCGCACAGGAGACCGCGAACTGCGTTATAACGCTGTTTATCGTGCTGTCTTTCAAATCACTGCCTGCTGAAGTAACACCAATATATAAGCTCATCGTTGTTTACCTATCTAAAATATCTATGAAAGTTGATACGGATACTTACGACGATCAAATTGCGTGCCATCAAATATATTCTGCAAGCAGCCGTTGGTTAAATGTGTATTCAACGGTAATAACCTGATGATTAGAGGCTTAATTAAGGAGGTTATTGTTGTTGCATTCACTGCAAATTAGTTGCGTATTGTCTCTTTTGTGACATTGGTGATTTCTTCTAAAGCCCTTTTAATCAATAGTCTATGGTGTTTTTAAGGCTGGCCCGAGAGTTGCAATAAACCATTTGAACGAAAACTTCTATCGTCTAAGTGCGATTACAACCTTCTGTTGGGGTGACTTGAATGAAAGCAAAAGATATCGCCGAGCTATTAGATGAGCCAGCATGCGAACACAACACCAAAAGCAAGTCAGGTTGTGCAAAGCCGAAGCCCGGAGCCTCTGCAGGGGGTTGTGCCTTTGATGGTGCTCAGATAGCGCTGCTACCCATTGCAGATGTGGCTCATATCGTTCATGGGCCGATAGCGTGCGCTGGAAGTTCTTGGGATAACCGAGGCACAAGAAGCAGTGGCCCTGAGCTTTATCGTATTGGTATGACTACGGACCTTACCGAGCAGGACGTGATCATGGGGCGCGGCGAAAAAAGGCTGTTCCACAGTATCAAACAAGCCATTGAAGATTATAACCCCCCGGCGGTATTTGTTTATAACACCTGTGTACCAGCCTTGATTGGTGATGACTTTGAAGCCGTTTGTCGCGAGGTAGAACAACGCTATGACGTGCCCGTGGTGCCTATCGATGCTGCTGGGTTTTATGGCACCAAGAATCTGGGTAATCGCATCGCTGGAGACTCTATGGTGAAGCACGTGATTGGGACCAAAGAACCAGAACCGGTGCCTGAAAATGCCCAAAGAGAAGGGGTCAAGGTTCATGATGTTAACCTCATAGGCGAATATAACATTGCAGGTGAATTTTGGTATGTCCTGCCTTTGCTTGATGAATTGGGTATTCGGGTACTTTGCACGTTATCAGGTGATGCTCGCTTTCATGAAGTTCAGACGATGCATCGAGCCGAAGTGAATATGATGGTGTGTTCCAAAGCTATGCTAAACGTCGCCCGAAAGCTCCAGGACACATTTGGTATGCCCTGGTTTGAAGGAAGTTTTTATGGCATTACTGACACCTCAGAGGCATTGCGTGGCTTTGCACAGTTCCTCAACGATCCTGACTTGACTGCGCGTACTGAAGGGCTGATCGAACGAGAGGAAGTACGTATTCGTGCCGCGTTGGATAAGTGGCGTCCTCGACTCGAAGGTAAGCGCGTTCTGCTTTACACGGGAGGGGTTAAGTCTTGGTCTGTTATTTCAGCATTACAGGACCTTGGAATGAAGGTTGTAGCGACGGGTACCAAAAAGTCTACGGAAGAGGATAAAGCTCGAATTCGTGAATTGATGGGGGATGATACGATGATGATCGATGACGGAAACCCCAAAGAATTACTCAGAATAGTGAAAGATTATAAAGCGGATATTCTTATTGCCGGTGGGCGAAATATGTATACCGCACTCAAAGCGCGCGTACCTTTCTTGGATATCAATCAGGAGCGGGAATTCGGTTATGCGGGGTACGACGGCATGCTGGAATTGGTTCGACAACTGACCCTAACATTAGAAAGTCCTGTCTGGCAGTCGGCTAGAACACCTGCGCCTTGGGACGCCGCAATAGAGTCTAATGGGGTCGCTCTTGCCCTGCCTATGACTAGTTCAGCGGAAGGAGTATAACCATGGCTGATCTATTGAAACGCAAAAAAGCCTTATCCGTCAGCCCTTTGAAAGCGAGCCAAACAATTGGTGCGTCACTTGCTTTCCTTGGCTTTTCTAGGTCGATGCCTCTGATGCATGGATCCCAAGGGTGTACTGCCTTTGCCAAGGTCTTTTTTGTGCGACACTTCCGCGAACCAATACCACTGCAAACTACAGCAATGGACCAGGTGACATCGGTAATGGGCGCCGATGATAATATTGTCGAAGCGCTAAGAGCCATTTGTGAAAAAAATCGACCTTCTATTATAGGTCTGGTTACCACGGGGTTGGCAGAGACGCAGGGGGCAGATATTAATCTTGCTGTGAGACAGTTTCGGAAACAATACCCTGAATTCGATAATTATTACGTTGTTGCGGTTAATTCTCCTGATTTTTCTGGCTGTTTTGAAAGTGGTTTTGCTTTGGCGTTAAAAGCAATCATAGAAACGCTTGTACCTCAAACTTATGCCCCTGCTCAGTCGGCATTAGAAAAAGAGGGGACCACTGAATTTACCCATCGTGTTGGTTTGAGATCAAAGCAGGTGAACGTATTGTGCCACGCGAATTTAACACCAGGTGATCTTGAATTTATTGTAGAGAGTATTGAAAGCTTTGGTTTGCGTCCAATGCTTATACCTGATCTGCTCGGGTCACTTGATGGGCACCTTTCCAGTGAAACCTATAACCCCCTAACTACGGGTGGGCTGGCAGTCGACGATCTAAAAACAGCCGGTGAGAGTATTGCGTCATTAGTGGTCGGTCACAGTATTCAGGCTGCTGCCAAAAGTCTAGAAGAGCGTACCGGTGTACCTAATTATCAATTTGATCATTTGATGACAATTGATGAAGTCGATCGATGGCTGGATACACTTAGAAAGTTAAGTGGAAAGGGTGTACCTGTGAAGTACCGTAAACACCGACAACAGGTGCAGGATGCGATGTTGGATACGCACTTTATGATTGGGTCGACACGTTACGCGATGGCGTCAGATCCGGATTTATTGATTGGATTTGATGCTTTGATGACCAGCATGGGAGCTGAACTTGTTGCAGCAGTTATACCTGCTAAAGCGAAGTCCGTTGAGGTGCTTTCAATAGAGCATATTCAAATAGGCGACATGGAAGATCTTGAGCAGCTGGCTAAAGCCGAGCAAGCACAATTACTCATCGGTAATTCTCACGCGTCCGATAGCGCTCAGCGCTTGTCTATTCCTTTGTTGAGGGCAGGGTTTCCCCAATACGACTTATTAGGTGGTTTCCAGCGTTGTTGGTCCGGATACAGGGGGATTCAGCAAACGTTGTTTGATTTGGCCAATATGATGGTGGCGCATCACCAGGATATTTCTGCTTATCATTCGGTCTACTCACAGAAGCCAGAAGCGCAGGTGCTGTATGGTAATTTGGGTGACAAAGGCCCCAATGCCTGGGGAGGCCATTAACTTGTGAGTGCCATTAAACGAAAGCTGGAAGTTGTTACAGAAGAAGACGGAGGACTGCTCTTCAAGGTGGCCTTTGCCAGTGAAGATCAGCAGCGAGTGAATCAGCACTTTGGATCTGCTAGGGCATTTGTCATCTATGGCATCTCGCCTGAGGATAAACAATTGTTGGTTATATCGGAGTTCAGCGATTTAAATCAGGACGTGAATGAAGACAAGTTGGCCGAGAAGCTGGCATTACTTGAAGGTTGTATAGCCGTTTATTGCAGGGCGTGTGGGGCGTCGGCGGTTAAAAAATTACTCGCCAAGGGAATTCAACCCGTGAAGGTGTCAGAAGGTGCTGAGATAAATGAATTGATTGGTGCTTTACAAGATGAATTGAAACAGGGGCCTTCTGCTTGGTTGGCTAAAGCGGTATCTCAAAACGGACTCGACAAATCCCGCTTTGACGAAATGGAAATGGAAGGTTGGGACGAATAAAGACCAACTAACGAAATTTTAAACTACTTGTATTTGGGGAAATGAAATGAGCGAAGCGGCAGCAGCAGTAACAACGGCAGACCTAGAAGATCCATTTGTGCACCAGATGGTGGTTCAGTTAAGGGCGGTTGATAGTTATGGAACCTACGATGATTGGTCGGATGCCAAGGTACTTGATCCGCTCATTCTAACAAAAGAGCGGAAGCGTGAAATCCCCGTTGTGGGAGATCCGGATGAAATTATCGTTACTCGCGTTAAATCCTATTACAACGCCTTGTCTACCAGTATCGAAAAGGAAACGGGTTTAATGGCAGTACCAGTAGTCAATCTGAGTCATGAAGGTTTTGGCCGTGCTTTTATCGTTATAGGTAAGTTAATTGTGATGGATAAAACCTTGCGGGATGTGCATCGTTTCGGTTTTCCCACCATTGAAAAATTGAAAGAAGAAAGTGCAAAACATATCACCAAGGCGGTTGCACTGGTTAATCAATACCGTGAAGTAGCCAAACTTTAGCGTAAAGCTTGTTGGCCAGAATTAACGGCAAATCTAGCGGGTAAAAGGTGGATAAAGTGAGCGACGATGAGTTTAAGGCTTTACAAAAGTCGATGAGAAAAAAGAAACGAATTGCAACGGAAATGGCGTCTGAAATACATGATTTAGTGGAAGATCGGCTGTGGTCTGACTATGAAAATCTTATTGAACTAAGTCAAAAAACATATCAGGCGTGTGTTGAATGGTCTGAAGCCAACAAAGCGTTGGTAAAAGCAGAAGAAGCAAATATTTGAAGCAGAAGTAAACATTTGGAGGGTTAACCATGACTGATCAACTACAGGCAGCTAATGAAAATACATCCGATGGAGATGATATTGTGGGCAGAACCCGTGGTGGCGATAAATGGGTTCCCCAATTCGTTACGGAATTGAATCAGTCCACTTGTATTGGTTGTGGGCGCTGTTACAAAGTGTGCCCAAGGGATGTCTTCGAGTTGGTGGAGCGTGGCGCATCAGAAGAGATAGATGAAGATGATGATTTTTATGATGATGACGATGAAATGATGGTGATGAGTATTTCCAACGAGATGGATTGCATCGGTTGTATGTCTTGCGCTCGTGTCTGCCCTAAAAATTGCCATACTCACGAAACTACCGCGGCATAGGCCTCCTAATATAGCAGTTAAGTAGTTACATTTTAGCAGTTAGGTTTGCGGTTAAGTCGTCGTAAAAAAATGAGCCATAGGAAATTATGTTATGTCTAAACCTAAGTATCATGTTTTTATTTGTGGTCAAACACGGCCAGAGGATCATCCTCGTGGTAGTTGTGGAGCGAGTGGTGCAGGGGCTGTTTTTCAAGCCTTTGCGATGCAGTTAACAAGCAAAAAACTACTTGATTCAACGGTTTTGACACAATCAAGTTGTTTGGGACCTTGTCATTTGGGTGCCAATGTTTTGATATACCCCGAAGGCATCATGTATAGCTCTATAAAGCCTGAAGATGTGGATGTGATCATTGAGCAGCACTTTATCAAAGGCGAGCCCGTGGTCGAAAAATTTGCTCCGGCGGATGTCTGGTCCTGATTACGACAAATTGGCTATAGTAAAGGTATAACTCAGCATGGGTGGTAAGGATAGCAGTTCAAATATTGAATACCTAAACAGCGGTAGGATGTATTTTTCCCAAAACATACCAATAGAGCTGGAACATGAACTCAACCAGGTTCTAAGTAGTGAGCAAGGCCAGGGCAATAAGGGCGTTGTCTATGGTGGTGAGTCGGTAGAGGTTAGGTTATTGGAAATTCAAGCGCAATGGGCGAACTTTGTGGATCCGTTAATCGCATTGTTTAAATACTAATTACGGACTTCCAGGTTTGAGGATGCTGAACGAGCTGTCTGGAAGGCGATG
Organism: uncultured Oleiphilaceae bacterium; assembly: GCA_913060665.1. Lineage (GTDB taxonomy): Bacteria > Pseudomonadota > Gammaproteobacteria > Pseudomonadales > Oleiphilaceae > Alkalimarinus. The sequence goes on along the minus strand of CAJXUY010000002.1, from coordinate 351,765 downwards.
ACGTTAACGTCTAGGCGTAGTGGATTCAATCGAAATTACCGTCGTCTAGATCCTGGGGGATGTGATTGGTTAGAAAACAACAGTGACGCGAGGCATTTTTTGTTTTGTCTTAAAGCGCTTGGTGTGATTCGTTTAAGGCGGGGTAAGGTTGCAATGGCAAAGAAAGTGTTAGATAAGCTAATTGAGCTTGATCCGCATGATGAAATGGGTGGCGGCAGCTATTTAACCATTGCAAACACATTTTCAAACTGACGAACCGGTCGAAAAATTAGATAGAAGACTCCTAACACACTGAAAGGTGTCTAATACGCTAAATAGGCCATAACTTTAGAACGCACATTGGTAACCGATAAGTGAAAAGGGCAAAGTCATGGGCCTAGAGCGACAATCTGAAAATGAATTATGTTCGGAGCAGCAAGCACGTTTGAATGCCATGCAGCAAAGAGAAAGTGATCTATTGAAAGAAGCCTGGCAAGCCATGCGCCTTTGTCTTTATGAAGCGTCATTTGATGCTGATATTAGTCTCGTTCCCAGGCCTGATTTGGCAGAGTATACTCTTAAAACCGACCCAGTTGACCAAACTGATATTCTTGAGGGAATATGGCGCGATAAACGGGGGGCAAAACAAGGTGAGGTCCAAATCCGCTCAGATGGCAGGTTGTACGCTGAAGTGGATGTTATTCGCAGTCATCCTACTGATGTACGTTGGTTTGTAGAGTCAGTAACGGTATGGGGTTGCTGCGGAAGTTTGAAAACTGAACTGCGCCTACTGCCCTCGGTTATCGATTAACCAAGGGGCTGCTGAGTGAACGCGCGTGATATATATACTGCACTAATTGAGGCGGCTCGTTCCGAAGCGACCGTTAGCGATATTCTACTAGGCTTGAATTGGAGCGTAGCTTCTATTGCTGAGGCTGGCAACGGAAAGGAGTTTCACGGGCTGTGCTTTAGCCCGCAGGCCCTAACGCGAACCTTGCCTTGGTCTGGCACCTTACAAGGCCGGCCGGTTAACGAATTGGCGCGCTGGATCATGCAATGGGACCCATGCTCAGCTGTTGTCGGTGCTTTAGTTATCAACGCGGTTATAAATAAGGATTCCGAACTATTAATTGGAGCGAATAGGTTGGATATCCCTGGGCCGAAACACCTGAAAGTATTTAACTATTTCCGTCCTCAGTTAATTGGTAAAAAGGTAGCTGTTATTGGTCATTACCCGCAGTTGCAGGGTTTCGATGAATGTGCTCAGTGGTATTGTATTGAGCGGCACCCACAGTCAGAAGATCTGCCAGACCCTGCAGCGGGTTTTATTTTGCCTGAAATGGATTGGGTATTTATCACAGCGAGCAGTATTGCCAACAAAACACTTCCTGCTTTACTGGAATTGGCTAAAAATGCGCAGGTTGTCTTGATGGGACCTAGTCTTCCATGGGTTGATGTTTGGGCCGATTTTGGCGTTAACTATCTCGCTGGCGTCGCTATAAAATCCAGCGAAGAACTATGGCAGGTAGCCTCACAGGCTGGTGGGACGCGCATTTTTGATGATGCCTGTGAATACCGTATTGCCAAATTAGCAAGCTAAACTCAATGATTCAAATTCCTCCTGAAAGCGCTAATTCGTTAACAGCATTAGAGCAACAAAATTTACCTTTACGCTTCGTTATTTTTCATCTTCACCCGACTAGTGCGCGATTACGCTATCTTAAGTTTGATTCGGGCCATGTATGTGCGCCGAAAAAATTACCTGTTTTAACTGAAGTATTGGACCGCTATAAAGAGGGTGCTGGACCATCCGTGCACCCACAAACCTACTTGAGACCGTTGTGCCGACAACTTGCGGTTGCTGAGTCGACACTTTCTATTGCTGGTGAGTTCCGCTGCTGGGTTGATACGCCTTCAGGGGCATTACCAATCTATTTAGCGAGGGTTCAGCTGGAGCAACCGTTTGATGCGCCCGACGGTTGCGATTGGATCGAACTGCCGGACTGCCTTTTGCTCTCTAATGTTGAAATAGAGATTATGCGTCGTGCTTATCAATGGTTACTGGAATAGCGGGGTCGATGTCCGCAATGGCTCTGATATCTTCGGGCCAGCAGCCAATTGGCGGGCCGAGCTCGTTTGTAGTTGACTCGGACTCGAACTCGAACTTGACGAGGAACACTTCCCGGTTTTCATTTTCCTCCAAATAGCCTTGGTTGATAATCACGCCACGGGTACCTGATTTTACCAGTAATTGGCTCTCTTCTGTATCTGGAAAACTACCATCATTAAAAATGTCTTTACTCGCTAAAACAGTGTCACCGGGTTGTAGTTGTATATTAATCATAGTTTGTATCTCCGTTTGTCATTCATGATTTGTTTGCTAACTCTTAATCTTGTCGTTTTTGCGACAAAGATTTGTATCAAGTTGTTTTTGAAACATCTTTGAGAAACTTGTATTAATTATAACTTATTGTAATTTAAGTGAAATTTATAATTTTTCACAATGGTATAGCCATTGCAGTTATAGAAACTAACAGTATTACTTGCAAACAGTTTGCCAGACGGAGAAGAAGCTATGGTCACACTAACCGAGAGTGCAGTTAAGGCAGTAAGTCGATTTATTGAGAGCAGTGAAAAATCAATCGCAGGACTTCGTATTAAAGTTGACGGAGGTGGTTGTTCAGGTTTCCAGTATGGGTTGAAGCTTGAAGACAAAGCTGCGGAGGGAGATTTAGTTAAAAATATTGATGGTGTTACGTTATTAATTGATGAGGCCAGTCTGCCGTTGCTTGAAGGTGTTACTGTCGACTTTCTGGATGGGTTGGACGGTAGCGGGTTTAAATTTGAAAACCCCAATGCCACAGCAAGTTGTGGTTGCGGTAAATCTTTTGCCGCTTAGTTGCTTTAACAAAGCAAACGAAAGTGATGTTATTTAATTGATCGTATTAAGCGCAAAAGCCTCAGGAGGTAATCGCGATGTGGAATTATTCTGAAAAAGTACAGGAACATTTTTTCGATCCGAAAAATGCTGGAGCTGTCGATGATGCGAATGCGACAGGGGACGTTGGGTCTTTGAGCTGTGGTGATGCCTTGAGGTTGACTCTAAAGGTAAACCCGGAATCAGAAATTATCGAAGACGCAGGTTTCCAAACATTTGGATGCGGCTCGGCAATAGCATCGTCCTCGGCATTGACTGAAATAATTAAAGGCAAGACCATAGATGAAGCGCTTGAAGTAAGCAATCAGGATATTGCAGATTATCTAGATGGACTACCACCGGAAAAAATGCACTGTTCTGTTATGGGTAGAGAAGCACTTCAGGCTGCTGTTGCAGATTATAGAGGAGAGGAATGGAGTGATGACCATGAAGAAGGCGCGTTAATCTGTAAGTGTTTCGCAATAGATGAAGTGATGGTAGAAGAAACCGTTCGCTCCAATAACCTGCATACGGTTGAAGAAGTTACTAATTTTACGAAAGCGGGTGGCGGATGTTCATCATGTCATGAGGCTATCGAAGGCGTGTTAACCCGAGTACTTGCTGAAAAGGGTGAGTCCTTTGTTGCTGCAGGTATTGGTGGGGCTGTTCCTGCCGTAGCGGCGACTCCAAAAGAGAGTATGGCGACAGGTGCACTAAAGCGTATTCGTCTGATAGAAAAAGTTCTGGACGAAGTTCGCCCGGCTTTACAGGCTGATAATGGTGATGTGGAACTTGTCGAAGTGACTGGCAAAGCGATTTATGTTCACTTGACGGGAGCATGCAGTGGCTGCCAGATGGCTGCAATGACGTTGGGAGGTATACAACAACGGCTTATTGAAGAACTGGGTGAGTTTGTAAAAGTGCTACCAGATACCGAAATGCCCGTTGAGATTGCAGGAGCCTAGCCATGAAAGACATATATATGGACAACAATGCGACTACTATGGTGGACTCTGTTGTTGTAGAAGAAATGTTGCCTTATTTTTCGGAACAGTTTGGCAACCCTTCGTCAATGCATAGTTTTGGGAACAAGGTGGGGTTTGCTCTTAAGGCTGCACGAAAACAAGTACAACGCTTGATAGGTGCAGAATTTGAGTCTGAAATCGTGTTTACCTCTTGTGGTTCGGAATCAGATTCGACGGCGATCTTGTCAGCAATCAAAGCGCAGCCCGATAGAAAAGAGATCATAACCACTGTGGTGGAACATCCTGCAGTGTTGACTTTGTGTGAGTTTTTAGAAACTGAAGGGTATACGGTTCACAAGTTAAAGGTTGATACTAAAGGTCGTTTGGATTTAGACGAATATCGTTCACTATTGTCAGATAAGGTGGCTGTGGTGAGTGTCATGTGGGCCAATAACGAATCGGGTACGATATTTCCGGTTGAGAAAATGGCCGATATGGCAAATGAGCATGGCGTGATGTTTCACACGGATGCAGTGCAGGCTGTGGGGAAATTGCCTATTGACCTAGAAAATAGCAATATTCACATGCTTTCTTTGTCGGGGCACAAATTGCACGCGCCAAAGGGTGTGGGCGTTTTGTACCTAAAGCGAGGTACTCGCTTTCGCCCGCTTTTAAGGGGAGGGCATCAGGAGCGAGGTCGTCGTGCTGGCACCGAAAACGTGACTAGTATTATTGGCTTGGGTAAAGCTTGTGAGCTGGCGATGACGCATATGGAATTCGAAAATGTACAGGTGAAGGCCATGCGAGATCGTTTGCAAGAAGGCATTCTTTCGGCGGTACCCTATAGTTTTGTAACAGGCGATCCGGAAAATAGACTTCCCAATACGGCTAGTATCGCTTTTGAATACATTGAAGGTGAGGCGATACTCTTGTTGATGAATAAAGTGGGTATCGCGGCGTCGAGCGGCTCCGCTTGTACTTCCGGTTCCCTTGAGCCCTCTCATGTGATGATGGCTATGAGCATTCCTTACACGGCGGCGCATGGCACAGTAAGGTTTTCATTGTCTCGTTATAATACTATGGAAGAAGTCGAGCGTGTTGTTGCTGAAATACCACCTATCGTAGCTAAACTTCGTAAGCTTTCGCCATATTGGAAAGAAGATGGTCCGGCAGAAAATCCAGAGCAGTCTTTTGCTCCGGTTTATACTTAATCGAATTTTCAGATTTACTCCTAAATTTCATGTAAGTGTTTAGTGTGCCTTTCGGCGCACTTTTTTTGTTTTTAGTGTCGATATTGAACTCTATTTACCCTCTCCCAGAATCAACCTCTACCGCATATTTCTCTACTGCAATATACCCTGCCGGCTGTTCCATCCCTCTACCCTTTTATCATGAATATGCGTGCCTGTTCGGGCTTAGGTGGAGGAAATTAATCATCAGTGTCGGTTTTGCAACAAATGATTCAAGTTTGTGAGGGATTGTCATATTACATTTCGTGTTGGTGGATTTAAGTAATTGAAATATATGATAAAAAAGGATTGGAATAGCTATTGCATTTATCAAATTAACAAACGAATTGAAGGTAATTTAATTAGATTAGGGGTAACAAGTGATGACACGACAAGTAATCATTGATGATACCACCCTTCGAGATGGTGAGCAGAGCGCTGGTGTTGCATTTACAGCGGAAGAAAAAATCTCTATTGCAAAGATGCTAGTTGATATGGGTGTACCAGAGTTAGAGATTGGAATTCCTGCAATGGGAGCTGAAGAGCAAGAAGTTATGAGGGCAATAGCGAATCTCGGTCTCAACTCTCGTTTGCTTGCCTGGTGCAGAATGACTGAGTCTGATTTGCTCGCCGCTAAATACACGAATGTGCAAATGGTAGATTTATCGATCCCTGTGTCAGATCAACAGATTGCCTTTAAATTGGGCCGAACACGTCAACAAATACTTCAGCATGTTTCAAAAATGGTTACAACAGCAGTTGAAGACGGGTTTCTCGTTTGTGTAGGCTGCGAAGATGCCTCTCGAGCCGAGCAGGACTTTTTATATCGAGTGGCAGAAGTGGCTCAAGAAGCCGGGGCAGAACGAATACGATTTGCAGACACACTGGGTATTCTCGAACCATTTAAAACGTTTGAAAAAATATCGGGTTTAAAAAAACACACAGATTTGAACATTGAAATGCACGCTCACGATGACTATGGATTGGCGACTGCCAATACACTCGCAGCAGTTTCTGCAGGGGCTAGCCATATTAATACGACAGTGAATGGACTTGGCGAGCGAGCGGGGAACGCGCCATTGGAAGAGCTTGTGTTAAGTCTCAAGCATCTCAATGACATTGATACTGGAGTAGATATTGCTTCGCTTCCGATCATTTCCCAGTATGTCAGCCAGGCGTCAGGGCGCCCCGTATCCTGGCAAAAAAGCATTGTTGGCAAAGGTGTATTTATGCATGAATCAGGCATTCATGTTGATGGCCTGATAAAAGACAAGCGCAATTATCAATCACTCAACCCGGAAGAACTAGGGCGTGAACATCTTTTTGTTTTGGGTAAGCATTCAGGCTCAAGTATGTTGGAAAAAGCTTATGGTGAACTCGGAATTGAGCTTACTCCAATGATATCAAAACAACTACTTCAGCAAGTGCGTCGTTATTCTACTGAGTACAAGGTGAGTCCAAGTGACAGGGTATTGCTGGATTTATATGGGGGGCTCAGTGATAAGCCGGTGCTGTTCGCAAATCAACTATAGAATTTTATTATCATCGGGAGTGACGAAATGTCAGCTGCTCTGAAAGTTAGGTATGCCAAAATGGGTTACGAGAATGCAGAAGCAATGGTGCGACGTATGGATAGTGAGAAAATTATTCCGAAGTGGAAGGAAGACATACAGTGCGTGTTTCAAAGAGATCCAGCCGCACGAAATATTTGGGAGTTGCTTTTTACCTATCCAGGTATTCAGGCAATTATGTGGCATCGAATTAGTCACAAATTGTGGCTGAGCGGGTGGCGCACTTTACCTCGCTTCTTATCATTTATTGCTCGGCTATTTACTAATGTAGATATTCACCCTGGAGCAAAAATTGGTCGTCGGTTTTTCATTGATCATGGCGCCGGTGTTGTTATAGGTGAAACCGCTATTGTAGGGAATGATGTGACGCTCTACCACGGAGTGACATTAGGAGGAACGAGTTGGAATAAAGGGCGTCGGCATCCAGAACTTGGAGATGGCGTTTTGGTCGGAGCGGGCGCCAAAATATTGGGTGCTATTACCATCGGTTCGCATGTCCGCGTTGGTGCAAACTCCGTGGTCGTTGAAAATGTGCCTGATAAAAGTACCGTTGTAGGAATTCCTGGCAAAATCGTCTTGAGTAAACCTGATCGTAAAACCAATCAACATGGAATTGATCTTGATCATCACCTTATTCCTGATCCCGTCGGGAAAGCGATCGCTTGCTTGTTGAATCGAATTGATATGCTTGAAAAAAACCTGCAGGTTATGGGGACGGTTGACCGGGAATATCAGGAAACATTATTTCAATTCTGTGAAGTCGATACTCAAATTTGTGAGAAGGATTGCAGCGGTGGCGCCCACGTCCATCGGTAAAATTGGCACCGATAAAGCGTCGAGCGTGTTTGTTTCAGTCGAGAATGAGCGAGTCGTTTAATTAGACTGAATGGTTGAATTAGTGTGAATAATTGAGGAGATGGCATCATGGACCTTCATGATTTTAGTGGCGATAAAATGTACTTTGATGAGCACCTTGCTGGTGATGTCAAATCATTGTTGGATGTGGCTTCAAATGATTACGCAAAAGGGGCTTCGGAATTACCCTTACTAAAAGCCTATTTACGGGCTCCTGACAGCCTCACCGTTTTAGTGGCGCTTTACCGTTTTTACTATTACCAACATCAATATGAAGAAGCGTTATTAGTCGCTGACTCGGCGATGTCTTTAGTTGCGATGAAACTTGATTTTTCAGCCTCCTGGGAAAAAGTCAGCATAGATATGCTGGGTTATGGTGTCATGAAATCCATGACCCTTGTGCGTTTCTATTTACTGTGTTTAAAGGGGGCGGGTTACTTGAACCTGAGAACCGGTAATATTGAACTGGGAATGAAACGGTTGCGAAAAGTGATTGAGCTGGATACCGAAGACCGTCTGGGAGCGCGCATTTTGCTGCAAACAGTGGAGAGCTTCCAGCGGCGTGTCGATGCGAACTTCGGACAGTTACAAATGGTCGCTACCAACTAGTGGCGCCTAATTACAGGAAGTACCACTTAAACAAACCCATTGGCATTAAACAAACCCGTGCCAGTAATAATAAACCGTATTTGTAACCAGAAAATAGGTGATGAAATGAGCGAATTAACATTGACAGAAGAAATAGAAGAGTTAAGTTCAGCCGAAGACTTTCTTGATTTTTTTGAAATTGAATACGAGCCCAAAGTGGTGTTTGTAAATCGTTTGCATATTATGCAAAGGTTTCATGACTATCTGCAAAGTACTGACGGGGCCATGCCCTCGGATGACAACGAGCCAGCACTTAGAGCGGTTTATACCCAGCTACTGACCCGAGCATATCAAGATTTTGTAAAATCTGATGCTATCACGGAAAAGGTCTTTAAGGTTTTTCGTATGCATGAGCCTCAGACCACCTTTGTTTCTGTCGACCAATTATTGGAATCGTAATCGTGAAGCCCGAATATCAATATGGAACCGAAGTCCGGCTAATTCGCAACGTTCGAAACGATGGAACTTATCCTGGTGAAGAGGTTGGCAAGCTACTGGTGCGAAGAGGAGAGGTCGGTGCTGTCTACGATGTAGGGACGTATTTGCAGGATCAGATTATCTATCGGGTTCATTTTCTGAATGCCGCGAAGACGGTGGGTTGCCGTGAAGAGGAGTTAATCAGAGCGACTGATCCTTGGATTCCGAATAAATATGAATTTAGGGAAAAAGTCATGGCCAATTTATCACTCTCTGTGGGTGGACAAGTGGTAATTGAGCCCGGCGACGTTGGGGAAATTGAAAAAATCATCAAAGGTATTGATGTACCCGTTTCCTACCACGTTCGGTTTCAAGGCAGAGTGTTCCAGATTCCGGAAGCGTCACTTGATAGTTATGTTGGGTAAAAAGGATAGGTGAATGATGAAATCGCTGATTTCTGAAGTAAAAGAGTGTGTCTATACCGTTCTGCAGGTAGCTATTGAAAAATACGGCACACCGCTAAACAAGCTAGGTGAAGTGGAACGCCGAGAAGCTGAAAAAATAGCACTTAGACAATATGAACTTCAAAGTTTGATTTTATCAAGTTCTGAAGCGTGTGGCGTTGTCATATCACCGGGTGCGGTGCAAAAGGCTATCTCGGACATCGTCGCACGATATCCAAATGAAGAAGAATTCAACACTGAGCTTGAGGCAAATCATCTGGATCAGGAAACGCTCCGTTATTCGGTTGATCGTGAGCTTGCGGTTGAAGCAGTGATGGATAGAGTCGCGACTCAGGTCAGACAGATAAGCGAAATTGATGCGCGTATTTACTATTATTTGCACCTCGCAAAATTTGATCAGCCTGAAACACGAGAGGCTTCTCATATTTTGATAACGGTGAATGACGACTACCCTGAAAACCATCGAGTAGAAGCATTGAAAAGGGCTAAAACCATTGCTGAGCGGTTAAAAAAGAAACCCTCTCGGTTTGCGGAGCAGGCGCTAAAAAACTCGGAATGTCCTACTGCCATGAGTGGCGGAACACTGGGGCGGGTAAAGAGGGAAGTGTTGTTTCCATCGCTTGATAAAGTGTTGTTCAACATGAAGGCCGGTGAAATCTCAACTGTGGTTGAATCGCCGATGGGGTTTCATATTTTATACTGCGAAAAAATTCATCCGAAAGGCCTGGTTCCGGTAGGGCAAGCTTTACCTTCGATTCTAGAAAAACTCAATGAAAGGAAGCGCAAAAAACATCAGAAAAAATGGTTGAGCTCCTTGATAACTAACTAGTGAACAATACTTCATAGAGGTTTGTACCCATGGCTGACACGACTCCTGAACAGCAGAAAAAATCACCGCCCGCATGTTCTTTTTGCGGTGCAGAAAAAACAGCTGAAACCCCCCTGATTGCAGGCAACGACGGTATGATTTGTGAGAGCTGTGTTCAGTTGGCACATCAGGTCGTTTCTAATTGGAGTGTAAAAAAGCAATGCACTTCGATGATCAACAGCCTACGCACTCCTAAGGAAATTATGGAGCATCTTGATGGCTATGTTATCGGACAACAAGAGGCGAAAGAAACGTTATCAGTTGCCGTCTATAATCACTATTTGCGATTGCTTAATCAAGGCGACATTGAAGAGGTCATGCAGCCCGGCGGGACCACCGAGCTGGAAAAGTCTAATGTGCTTATGGCAGGGCCTTCTGGTACAGGCAAGACTTTATTAGTTAAAAGTTTGGCGCACGTGATTGGTGTGCCGATTGTGATCGCAGATGCAACCACCTTGACCCAAGCAGGTTATGTGGGCGATGACGTTGATAGTGTATTGCAGCGTTTGTTTGAAGTTGCAGATGGTGATGTTCAGCGAGCCCAGTGGGGGATAGTGTATATTGATGAGATCGATAAACTTGCACGTGCGGGAGCGGGTTCTGCCGCCGTACGTGATGTCTCAGGTGAAGGAGTTCAGCAAGCACTGCTAAAAATGGTAGAAGGCTCTCAGGTAAAACTCACCAAAGGGGATAAGCGTCGAGGTGGCGGAGAAGATGTCATGATTGACACAACAAATATTCTCTTTATTGTCGGAGGGGCCTTTCCAGGGCTCGATAAAATCATTAGTGAGCGTCTTCAGCCTTCGAATCGAGGCATTGGATTCCATACTGCAGATGTTCAAGGCGCTGTGAAGAAGCATGTTAATGAAATCTTACCTGCATTACAGCCGGAAGACTTTCAGCAATTCGGAATTATACCCGAATTTATCGGGCGCTTTCCGATCATTACGTTTTTGGAAGAATTGGACATCGAGGCGCTTCTGAGGATACTTCAGGAACCTAGAAATGCATTGGTTCGACAGTATAAGCAGTTGTTTCAATATCAAGGTGTTTCGTTAGAGTTTTCCGAGGCGGCGCTCAATAATATCGCTCAAAAAGCAATGGACCGAGGAACCGGAGCCAGAGGCTTACGCGGCATTATGGAAAGCGTTCTACGCAAAACGATGTTTGAGTTGCCCTCAAAAGAAGGCATTGGTACTTGCATCGTGGATGAACAAACCGTAAACGATGCCGCTGAAATTATCGTCTCCGAAATTCTGGGTGTTGGTATGGATGAAGCGGACTTGCCATATTGTGAGGGTGTTTCTCGCGCAGTGAATGAGTAGGGATGGCCAATTATGTAAACATTTAGTCAGTTCCCATTCAGAAATAAATGGTTGACACGCCCTCGTCGTATTCAATAAAAGACGGGGCGGTGTGAATTCATTCTTTTAAGAACCCAAGGTCTTAAAAGAGCTCTGCTTTATCACGGTTGTAAATCCCTCCGAATAGGGATAAAGACTACTTATAATATCCTTCTTCCATGAGAACCTGTTTGACTATTGGGCGAGATCGCATTAACTGTAAGTGCTTGGTACACGTGTCAGGGAGCGGCATATGGAGTCGATCTGCCCAAAATTCGACATAAAATAAAGCCGCGTCTGCGATAGTGAAAGTGTCGAATAGATAAGGCTGATGGTGTTGAAGGTGTAGGTCTACGAGGTTGAAGTACTCGCTGACCAACTGATGACCCTGTTGTTGTATTGCAGGGTGATCCTCTTCGCGGAGGGCATAACGTTCAGCTGTAAATATACGAGTAAAGCCTTGTCCATGAATAGTGCCAACGATGAAGTTCATCATGTCCATAACCTGAGCCTGGGTATCCACATTCTTTGTCAATAGTGATTGATTTGGATAAGTCTGCGCTAGCCACCAAGCGATGGATTGAAATGAGGTTAGACTCTTGCCGTTGTCGAGTGTTAAGACAGGAATGGTGCCTTTCGGATTGATTGCCAGAAACTCGGGCTTAAACTGATCTCCCGCAGGCAAATTCATCACGTGAGCAGCAAAAACTAATTGCAGCTCTTCCAGTAAAACGTGTATTCCCGTGGAGCAAGAGCCAGGTGTCATATAAAATGTTATCATAGTTAGTAAGCCTAGGAAAAAGTTGGAGAGGAAAGATGCACTGATCAGATCAGTTTATTTGGGAGACAGAAAGCCTTCCTCTCTTAATCGTGCCTTGAACTGTTTCATAACCGGACGAGAGATCATGGTTTCAGCCAGTACTCTTAGTTCATAAATCTTATTTCGAGTCTCTGGCGTGTTTTTGCTTCTAGCTTCGGTAATCAATTGACGGTAGCTGTGGTCTAGGTGTAGCCCTGAGGTATCAATAAACTGGTCGTATAGCATTTCCATAACGGTTTTCTCCGAAGGTGGCATTTTGCACTTTCCATCGATAATTTTGAGCATAACAGCAATCGTGCAGTCAATTTCTGATGAGCAGAGCGATAATTTTTTTTGCCCAGTGCTTAATTCGTTTTTTTTCTTTTCTCGTAGCATCGCAAGTTTCCATAGCTATTAGCGCAGTTAGTTTAGAGTTCTTATTCCACAACTGGCGTTTATTTAAAATAGCAAATTACATACCAACGGCTTTATGTGATTTTTATGCCATAGATTAATCAATGAGTTGAGCAAGGCGTTTGATTTGTGTGTTATGAGCGGGTTTTAATCTCGTACTTTGGTTTTTGTGGTTGTCGTATTTACAACAATTTTGTTAAATGCCAATTTTTGTAGGAATGCCGACAGTTATCATTGCTCAGCTAAATGCCTTGTTGAACTTAGCATAAGCAGTCTAAACAGGGTGGAGCGTATTATCGTTCTGGTATGTCTGGTACGCATCCAAAGCGGCACGCTAATTGAAAGGGCAACCTTAAGTTTTAGTTATATGGGTGGTAGTAAAGCATGAGTGATGAGCTGGAAGATTTAGTGCTTGATTGGAGTGCTTATAGAGACTCGGGTTTTGGCGACCCTTATGCGGATATACCAAAACATGGGGAAGATTTCGCTAAGGCAGTGTCTGTTTGTATTAATAGTATGCAGTGTTTAAGACCGATAGAGCGAGGAGTGATGTGCCCCAGTTTTCGTGTCACAGGTAATCCGGACCATAGCCCTGGAGGCAGGGTCCGGTTATTGAAAGAGGCTCTGAATTCTAGTCAACCCCAAAAAGCGTTGTTTTCTCCTGATTTACAGGAATCAATGGCGCTATGTGTTAGCTGTAAAGGCTGTAAGCGTGAGTGCGATAGCAATGTTGATATGGCTTCCATAAAGTCAGAATATATAGCTCAAACAGCGTCACCTGTCTTGCCTTTGCGAGAGAAATTTTTTGCTTCCCTGCCTCAGTTGTTGAACGAACACAAACGAATAATAATACCGTTTATTGAGTTCAGAAACCGTAGCCGATTTGTTTCCTTTCTAGGTGAAAGGTTATTTCGAGTGAGCGGAAAAAAGCAGCTTCCCGTCCCTGCTAAGCAGTCTTTTTACGAAAGCTATGAACCAAATGCTTCCGTTTACCGTAGGTTTTCAGAGCAAGCGAACTATTCCGAAACTGATAATGATCTGCCCTTAGAGCATAAAAAAGTGTTGCTGATGATTGATACGTTCAGCAATTACTTTGATCCATCTGTTGCTAGATCAGCCACTAATGTATTGAAGTATTTAGGCTATGAGGTTTATATACATTCCCCGCACAATAGTATTAATGACCAGCCTCTTTGCTGTGGTCGCACCTATTATTCTAATGGTGATATGGATAACGCCCGCTCTGAAGCTAAACGCTTGTTGAAAGGTCTTGCACCGATGATTGAGAGTGGGGTGCCGATTATTGGATTGGAACCGTCTTGTCTACTTATGTTACGTGATGAGTACAAAACGATGAATTTAGGACCGATGGCCGAGCAAGCATCCAAACTGGCATTCTTGTTCGAAGAGTTCCTTGCCAAGGAGTTTACTACAGGACGTATTCAGAGAACTTTCGAAGAAGCGAGCGATGACAAACCTGTTCTCGTTCATGGTCATTGTCACCAAAAATCTGTTGGGGCAATGAAATCGCTGCGTAAGGTGTTGAGGTTAGTTCCTAAATTAAAATTTGATTTTATTGAGTCCACTTGTTGTGGTGGCGCAGGTAGCTTTTCTTTTCAATCTGAAAATCATGACATTTCTGAAAAAATGGCTGAGCTGTCACTTATGCCGGCAATTCGCTCAGCTGAGAATTCAATACTTGTGAGTAATGGTTTTTCTTGTCGTTGCCAAATTTCTGACCTTACGAACAAATCTTCAAACCATATTGCCACGCTGCTAGAACGTTATATAGGTTAATACAGTTCATAGAATAAAGAGGAAATCATAATGTCGAATTACAATGAAATTACCACACTAGAAGCGCGTCAACTCATCACAGAAAAAAATCCGATTATACTCGATACCCGTGACGCACATTCATATAAAGAGGGCCACATAGATGGGGCGATGCATTCGCATGATGGACTAGTCGAAGGACTGATTAAGAAAAGAAATACCAGTCAGCATGTTATTATTTATTGTTACCATGGTAACGCCAGCAAAGACTTGGCTGATCTTTTTGGTAACTTTGGATTCAAAAATGTGCATAGTTTGATGGGAGGGTATGTGGCTTGGAAGAAGACAGAATCTGAATTAAATTCTGCAATGATTTAGCTTTCACTTCAGAAATAAACAAACCATATACCTAACGTATCCCTCACATTCATTTTACTATCGTTGTCGCGCTTAATACGATAATCGGTAGCAATACCTTGTTAAAGGCAGCGCTACCGTAAATTTGAGTGGGTCAGTGCCTAATGACTATTGCTTATAACCGCTACCTTAAAGACTAAAGCCAAAATCATCAGCAATAGATGTCAACCAAGCATTTAGTCGTTCTTCTGTGAGATTGGACTGGTTGTCGAGGTCCAGTGCCAAACCGACGAAACGACCATCTACAACAGCTTCCGAGTGACTAAATTCGTAGCCATCAGTAGGCCAGCTACCCACAATTTTCGCCCCTTTCTCGTTGAAAAATTCGTAGACTTCCATGATGGCGTCGACAAATTCCTCGCCATAACCTTCTTGATCGCCCAAACCATATATGGCAATTGTTTTGCCCTCAAAATCAACCTCTTCAAGTTGGGGTAAGAACTCTTCCCAGCTTTCGTTTTCGCAGTCTGCTGACAGACCTGGTAGCAGCCCCTCCCCCAAAGTTGGTGTACCAAGGAGCAAATACTCATAGCTAGCAAAGTCGTTAGCGACCGCTCTGTTGACATTGATAGGTTTAGCCATAGTATCGTCGTCAAATAACTTTTTAATCATTTTGGCGACTTTACGTGTTTTCCCTGTGTCGGTACCAAAAAACAAGCCAATTTTAGACATAATTAATTCCTATGTTTATCTGAGTTTAAGGTGAACTATAAATTCATTATTTACTGTGTAATACAGGGATAATTGCATGTTGTATGCCATGTCTATTTATGGATGGGTATATTCTAAGTTGTTGATATAAAAGGGTATAAAATGTTAATGAAATACGTTGTAGGAAAGCTGACAATTGCTCTTGCAAGAAGGCCGAAATCATTGTTAAGTTTGTGACAAAACGCTGATTTAAAGGTTAAAGGTAGATGCACGTTTAGTCGTCATCTTCGTCATCATCTTCATCTAGAATTCGTGTGATAGGGTGGTAAATCTCAATCCGATCACCTTCTTTTAGGTTAGCATTTAGTTTTACTACTTTACCGAAAATGCCCACTTTTTGGGTTTTTAAATCGATGTGAAATGTGTCTAGCAAGCCAGATTGCGCAATAGTGTCTTCCACTGTGGCAGTCTCGCCAATTTCCAGTGTTCGCCATAATTGTGTTTCCTCTGTGGCATAAGCGATGCTGACCTTCATGGGTTTGCCTCAATCGTTGATGTAGGAGAAACTGTTTCGGCAGTGGAGTCTTGTTTGTAACGAGCTGTTCGATCAATCAGACGTTTGAGCGATAATAGAAAGCCCAGCATTAAAAAACCACCTGGTGGTAACACCAAAAGTAAAATACCCTGGTATTCTGGGATTACGGTTATTTCTAGCCACTCAAAATGAGGGCCGAGTAACAAAGACGCGTGCGCAAAAAGCGTACCGCTACCCAAAAGTTCTCTAGCAGCACCAATAATTACTAGAACCCAAAGGAATCCCAACCCCATAGCCATTGCATCGGCAAGCGCCGGTAATGGAGAGTTTTTAGAGGCGAATGATTCAACACGGCCTAAAATGGCACAGTTTGTCACTATCAAGGGAATAAACAAGCCTAATACTTTATATAGTTCGTGCATCCAAGCATTTAGCCACATGTCTACCAACGTCACAATAGACGCGATCAAGACTATAAACACGGGTATGCGAACTTGTGGAGTGACTATATTGCGGAGCACAGAGGCCACTAAGTTAGCTGATATCAATACAACTAGAGTGGCTAACCCCATTCCCAAACCATTGGTGGCCGACGTGGTGACCGCGAGTAAAGGGCAGAGTGCTAACATTTGGCTGAGGGCAACATTGTTGTCCCACCAGCCATCCATAAAGATGGTTTTATAGTCTACCGAATTTACATTACCGTCAGATTGATTCATTGGGTACCTCACTTGTCTTTTGACTACTTGTCTTTGAGTCATCCTCAGGTTTAGTTTCGTTAATGGACGCTAAAACTAACTGAGCTTGGTTTTGCATGAAAAAATTAAGACATTTGTGCACTGCGTTGACTACAGCTCGAGGTGTGATAGTTGCTCCGGAAAACTGGTCGATTTCTCCTCCATCTTTTTTCACTGCCCAGTTGTGTTCGGCCGTATTGTTGAGCGACTTGCCATTGAAGACCAATATCCAGGAATCCTTAGCGATTTCTATCTTGTCGCCCAATCCCGGTGTTTCCGCATGGCTGATTACACGCACACCAATTACTTCGCCTTTTGCGCCTATTCCGACGATGAGGTTAATATCCCCGCTATAACCATTGCCTATCGCCGGCAGCGCAAACCCAGTGATCTTGTCATCTTGTTTGGCGACATAAACCTGACGCGTATCAGTGGAATCCAGATGGTCGGTTACCGTTAGTTTGTCCGCGAGTAAGTCATTATCGTACAGCGACATGGGTAAAACTTCGGCCAACATCGCCAGTTCATCCTGCTTGATGGCTTCTTCAATATCGGAACGGGTTGACATATGTCCCATTAATATAAATGTAGCAACCATACAACAGATGCCTGCGAGTAAAGTTGAATGATAGCCCAGGCGTTTTCGGTAACTGGCTTCTTTAGTGGCGGTAAATATGCTCATGTCTGTTTCCCCTCTTGAGCGGGTTCAACGGTATCGTATTGTTTGGGGGATCCATCGATCCGTCGGCCATAAATTCTTGGGCGAAAATAGAGGTCGATCAGCGGTGTAAGCGCATTCATAAATAACACCGCAAATCCGATTCCTTCTGGAAAACCACCCCACGTACGGATCAAAAAATCAATCACACCACAACCGGCGCCAAAGAAGAGCTGCCCGCCTTTGCTGGAAGGGGAGGTGACTGGGTCGGTGGCGATAAAAAAGGCGCCTAGCATAATTCCACCGGACAAGAGGTGAAAACTGGTCATACTGTAAAGTGTAGGATCGATCAGATGAAATAGAAGCGTCAAGGCACTCATTGTAAGCAGCATGCTGACCGGAATATGCCAACTGATTACTCGCATAGACAGTAGCCAGAGACCTCCCACAAAAATCAGTAATGCAGAGGTCTCTCCCAAACTGCCGCTCATTTTACCCATGAGTGCATCGGTAAAGACAAAATGATCGCTAACGAGGTCATTTGCTGTTGCGCCCACGCTTAGACCCGTTTTGATTGCCCCTAGTGCCGTTGCGCCGGTATAAGCATCCGGAATAGGGCTAACTCCAAGCGTTATCGCTAGACTATCCAAAAAACTGATAGCGAAGGGGTCATTGCCAGCTATTGGCCATGTTGTCATATGTACGGGGAAAGAGATGAGTAGTGCGACACGGGCAACCATGGCAGGGTTGAACACATTCTGGCCAACGCCCCCGTAAATATGCTTCGTCACGACGATGGCTATAAAAGACCCTCCCACGCCTATCCACCAGGGTGCCCAAGGTGGCAAGGTTAATGCGAGCAACCACGATGTTAACAATGCAGAATAATCATTGAGAAAGTTTAAAGGCTTTTTCAACATTTTCAGACAAAGTGCTTCCCAAAATATGCCAGACACTATTGTAATAACAAACAGGTTAATCGCCGGAAAGCCGAAAGAGTACAAGCCGTAAAGTGTGCATGGAACCAGTGCGAGGCACACGTGAAACATTAACCTACTTACCGATGAATGATCGTGGGCATGGGGAGAGGAAATGGTGATAATATTCATGGAACTCTCCTTTATTGGTTTGCGGATGCTGCATTCTGTTTTTTACGCTTCGCTGCGGCTTTCGCTTCTTTTGCAGCTTTTGCGGCCGCTTTAGCTGCTGCTTTTTCAGCCGCTTCTTTTTCTTGCCGCGCACGTCTACTCTCGGATAGTTGTCTTGTATGATCCATCCTCTGTTGTGTTGCTTTTTGGTAAGCGACTTCGCCTTTTGCATATTGAAAATAGTGCACCAATGGAATATGCGATGGGCAGACAAAAGCGCATGAGCCGCATAATATGCAATCTTTTAAGCCAAAGCCTATCGCTCCGTCAAAGTCTTGCTGGCGCGAATGGTTTGCCATTTCTAGGGGGACTAAACCCATAGGGCACGCTGAAACGCAACGTCCACATCGTATACAAGGCGAGGCAGATGGTTGGCTTATTTCATTATTGTTTAATGCAAGCACACCTGCGGCGCCCTTTATTAGAGGGACTTCATCTGAGGGCATTAACTGCCCCATCATTGGTCCTCCTAGCAATAGCTTCGATGGCTCCTCTAGTGTGCCACCACAAAAATCAATAAGTTGTTTGATGGGGGTCCCAACCAGCGCTTCAATGTTTTTGGGGTGTTTTATCGCTCCCCCCGAGACTGTCACTATTCTCGAAACGAGAGGTTCGTTTTGGCTAAGACATTGAGCGATGGCATATGTAGTTGCAACGTTGTGCATGAGTACACCAATGTCTGAGCTGCGTCCGCCCGCGGGCACTTCTTTGCCCGTAACTGCTTGTATCATCTGTTTTGCAGATCCCATGGGGTAAAGTGTGGGAACGACAATTACTTGAATGTTGCGGTATTCACTGCTTGCCTGACGCAATGCCGATATGGCTTCTTTTTTGTTGTCTTCGATGGCGATGCACACATTTTCAGCGTTGACAATGTGGCGTATTAATCGGGCACCCAATATGATTTGTTCTGGACGCTCGCGCATTAACCGGTCGTCGGCAGTTAGATAGGGCTCGCACTCTCCACCATTGATGATCACTGTATTCACTACCTGACGAGAGGCTGATGATAGCTTTACGGCTGCAGGGAATGAGGCTCCACCCATGCCTACGATACCTGCGTTAGCGATCGTATCTGATAATGTCTTGCCGTCCAGTGAAAATGGGTCGATATTTGTGGGTGTAGCAATAGGTGTATCATTTCCATCACACTCTATGATGACGGTGTTTGAGTCCATACCTGAAGGGTGAGCAGCTACAAAAGGTTGTACTTTTAACACTTTACCTGATGTAGGCGCATGGACTGGGGCGGATATACCCTTGGCGGCGCGACCAATCAATTGCCCCTTCATAACGAAGTCACCAGGTTGGACTATTGCCAGCGCTTCGCTACCGGCATGTTGCCTCAGGGGAACATATAACCGATCAGGCAGGGGTAATTTTTCGATCGCCTGGTGAGCTGATAGTTCCTTGTATCCATCGGGGTGAACGCCACCCCTGAAGGGAGAAAACTTCATGATTATTCCTCTATTACGTTCGCTTGGCGACCTGTTGTTGATTCCAAAAGAGATCTACCCCAAGTTTTTACAATATTTTCCAAGCTCTATAACTCCGAGCGTAAGCGGGTGCTTTTTGTTAAGCTGCAATGGGTTTAGGCCAGTGCCATGTCTCCAATACAATGGGCTCGGGTAGCATGTCGATACAGTTTTCCGGACAGGCAGTTTTACAAGCTCCGCAACCAGTGCAGGCTGCGTTGATTACCGCATGAATTTGTTTGTTGGCGCCTACGATGGCATCAGTTGGGCATACTTTGTAACAACGTGTGCACCCAGTGCATTCTGAAGAGTTTATGTTGGCGTATAGCGGTTCATTGGCGATATCATCTAGGTTGATGGTTATCCCCAGTTTGTCAGCGAGTGTCTCAGCAAGTTGTTTCCCTCCTGGAGGGCAGCAGGTGACTTCAGTTTCGCCGCTAGCGATGGCTTCGGCAGCCTGACCGCAACCGGCAAAGCCACATTGGCCACAGTGTGTTCCGGGCATAAGTTCTGAAATTTCTTCTATGATCGGGTCGGCCTCAACATGGAAATATTTGGCGGCTAATCCTAGCAAGTAACCTAATATCAACCCCATCAGGGTTAGAACAAAGATTGCGGTAATCATGATGAAGTTGCTCCTTTATATAATTGTTAAATACATAGCTAAGCCTTAGGAAGTTTTATCGGCTATAGGTACGTAAAAGTTGTATTTCTAAATTTTCTTAAAAAATCAGTACGGTTTTTATAGGGTTATACAAGGCTGGTAAATCCCATAAAAATCATAGAAAGTACTCCTGCAGTAATTAGCCCGATAGGTACTCCCGAAAATAACTCGGGCACTTCTGCCAGCTCCAGGCGTTGTCTTAGACCCGCAAAAATAACCATAACCATTGAAAAACCAATCGCTGCTCCAAAGCCGTAGATCAGGCTTTCAGAAAACGTAAACTCTTCCCGAATGGTCAGTAAAGCGACACCCAGTACAGCGCAGTTAGTGGTAATCAAGGGTAAAAATATCCCTAGACTTTTGTAGAGTGCCTGGCTAGTTTTTTGCAAATAGAGCTCGGTAAATTGAACAACAGCAGCAATAATTAGAATAAAACTCAACGTTCTAAGAAACTCTAAGCCGAGTGGCTTAAGCAACAAATGTTCAATCAACCAAGCGCTTAATGCAGAAAGAACGAGTACAAATGTTGTTGCAGCACCCATGCCGGTTGCGGTAGATATGTTGTTGGATACACCCATAAAGGGGCACAAGCCAAGGAACTGAACGAGTACCACATTGTTAACCAGTACAGTGCTAATAATGATAATGATGTATTCCATGATACCTCCGGATTTGTGATGAGGTTTTGCATTTAGCGTGCCATCGATTTACATGATGGCAGCACTAATCCAGAGGCTAGGGGATTCGCAGGCTTTAGCGTTGTGGTTTAATTGTATAATTATTTTTATTGTGGGAATTGGAACACGTTGATCGCAATCGATGGGTTGTTTTGTCGCGTTTGCTACAATTTTATATTGTGACTTGGCTATAGATCTTGCTCTTTAGTCCCTGATTTCAAGTGTTACGGGCAAAATTTAAGTAGCCGTTATAGCATGGTGTATTTATTGCTTAATCCTTTTTACTAGTACTTCGGAATGCGAGATCTTAAGTATGCTAAAAGATAATGACCTAAAGTCTATAAAGCTCACGCCAACCGACAATTCTGCGGTGGAAGGGAGAACGCAAAATGAATCGGCCAATAATGCAGTGCCATCAGATAGTTTGTTAAGTGATAACGTATTTTATAAAGTTGTAGAAAGCTGTCCTGTCGCAATTTCAATTACTGATCTTGAGGCGAATATTGTTTATGCAAACCAAGCATTTAGCCGAATAACAGCATATGAGCCAGAAGAAACAATAGGTAAAAACGAGTCAGTACTCTCCAATCATACGACTCCTCCTATCGTGTATAAAACACTCTGGGGCCGGCTCGCTCAGAAGAAGTCTTGGGTTGGTGTGCTGGTCAATCGACGCAAGGACGAGTCACGTTATTTGGCGGAACTGACCGTAGCTCCAGTGGTGGACGATAAAGGTGCGGTGACCAATTATTTGGGTATGCACCGAGACGTAACGGATATTCATCGACTTCAAAACCAGATAAATAACCAAAAACTGTTAACTGAAGCTACGCTTAACTCGAGCCCATCAGCGATGGTCGTACTCGATGAAACGGGGAAAATTGTTTTAGACACCCTCAGCTACAAAGCGTTGGCTGCAGATATTGGGGAAGAGCCCGTTGTAGAGTTTTCCAAGGCGATGAGGTCTCAGCTTGGCGAACAATATAATTCTGAGAGTAACTTGGATATCGACTTTGACGGGCTCGAGGTTACGTTAGACTTATCAGGTTTTGGTACTCGTTATTTTACTTGTCATTCTTCATCGATCACGATTGAAGATGGTGCCGTGGAAAGTTTTTTTAATGGTGCGACGACGCGTTACCGCATGTTGGTTTTTAATGAAATCACTCAAACGAGACGTAGGCAAGAAGAAACTCGCCTGCATACGCTTAAGGAACTGGTCGCAGAGGAAGAATTTAATCAGGCAATGCGAGAAACTTATGATGGCGCGATTCATAAGTTGGCTGAGCCTGTCAACTTGATGTCCGCAGCCGTTTCAATGTTGGAAAAAAAAGGTAATGCTGATGATCCGGCGCTAGAAGCGATGAGGTCAGCCTTACACTCAGGGCAACAGGCACTAGTCAGCTTGACCAAACTGCTTCCTATGAAGGCCTCGGCTGGAAAAACGACTGTCAATATCAACCAGGTCTTGACCGATGTGATGTCAATGTGTTCTGAAGCAGTGATGTCCAAGGGTATTGATTTTTCATGGCAACCTGCAATTCACCTACCCTCTATATTGGGAATGGCTACGCGCCTGCGTAGCATGTTTAAGCAGTTAGTAATTAATGCAATTGAAGCGATGGATAGGCAGGGCATTACTAACCGTAAGCTAGTAATAACGACCAATGTCGTTGAAAAGTTTGCTGTTGTCGAGATTAAAGATTATGGGCCGGGTGTACCCAAAGACCTACAAATGAAAGTGTTTGAACCGTTTTTTAGCACCAAAAAGCCCGGAGAGTATGTCAGAGGGATGGGGCTGGCGATGGCGCATGAAATTGTGACGGAACACTCGGGAACGATTTCTCTCGAGAATGATAGAACTGGTTGTCGGGCAATTGTTCATTTACCCGTCTCGTAGTCGTTGGTGAGTCAAAAGATGCAGGGGAGTATATATGAACTCAACATATAATGTTGCGTCATCAACGCTACCATTTACTAGCCGACAGGACTTGCTAGAAAGGGAGCTGGGTGCGATTTATCGGGTGTCCCGAATTTTAGGGCGCTCTCTGAATCTGGATCAAACTTTGGAGGAAGTCCTCAAAGTTTTGGATGAAGAAATGGGTTTAATGCGAGGCATCGTCAGCATATCGGATGCAGAGAGCAGTGAGGTGAAGGTTTGCGCCATCCATGGTGATGAAGATTGGTTGAAAAAACAAATTAATGTCGTCAAGTATCGCAGTGGTGAAGGTATTATCGGGCGAATTCTAGCAAGTGGTGAAAATATTGTGCTTGGCCAAGTGTCCAGTGAACCAGTGTTCTTACATAAGTTGGATATTTACGAGTACGATTTGCCATTTATTGGAGTGGCAATCATTGGTGCTGATGGTTCAACGATCGGTGTTTTGGCAGCACAGCCCAATGGTCCCGCAGATGAATATTTGGCTGATAAAACACGCTTTATGCAGATGGTTTCCTATCTAATTGTTCAGAATATTCAGATCGCAAATGTAGTAGCAGATAGTCAGGAAACACTGGTCGCTGAGCGAGATGAGTTACGCCGGGAAGTGCGCGCAAAGTATGGATTTGAAAAAATGGTTGTCGGCCACAGTGAGCCGATGCGACATATTTTTGATCAAGTGAGACGCGTTGCGAAATGGGATAGTACGGTATTAGTCCGAGGCGAATCTGGGACGGGTAAAGAGCTGATTGCCAGTTCTATTCACTACAATTCACCGAGATCCAAAAAAGCTTTTGTAAAACTTAATTGTGCAGCGCTACCAGAAAATTTGCTGGAATCGGAATTGTTTGGCCATGAAAAAGGTGCATTTACAGGCGCTGTCAAGCAGCGCCAAGGACGATTTGAGCAAGCCGATAGCGGCACTCTCTTTCTGGATGAAATTGGTGAAATCTCCGCGATGTTTCAAGCTAAATTGCTTAGAGTTTTGCAAGAGGGTGAATTTGAACGTGTAGGTGGAAATCAAACCATTAAGGTTGATGTTAGAATTGTAGCTGCGACCAATCGGAATTTAGAAATGGAAGTGGAAGAAGGCAATTTTAGAGAAGACCTTTACTACCGTTTGAATGTGATGCCGATTCTGGTTCCTCCTCTGCGCGATAGAATTGAAGATGTGCCGGAACTGGCAGATTTTTTAGTTGAAAAACTGGGTGTAAGCCAGAAGCGTCCTCTTAAAATTACCGAAGGGGCGATACGTACGTTAATGAACTACAATTGGCCCGGAAATGTGCGTGAATTAGAAAACTGTTTAGAACGGGCATCGGTGATGTGTGAAAACGGGTCCATTGACCTAGATGCTATTTCTCTTACAGGTATTGACCATATGGCGTTGACTCCCTCAAAGGTTAGCATGCCTGAGGTCGATCTAAATGACCAAAACCTCGATGAAAGAGAAAGAGTTACCGCTGCATTGGAGCAAGCTGGTTGGGTTCAGGCTCGCGCCGCAAGGCTTTTGGGTATGACTCCACGTCAAATTGCTTATCGAATTCAAACGCTCAATATTCATATGCGTAAAATCTAGGCAAGCTTTGATTTGCTTGCTTTGTTTCATCTTTTTTTCCTGACACTCTTAGTTATAGAAACTCACTTTTACAACGAATTGTCCTTGTTCTAGAAACTTAGTCACATTGATATCAAGCTGAGGTGTCTAAGAGTGCAGGTGCCTATTCAAATACAAAAAGCCTTTTATGATTTCAGGAAATTCCACTGTGTTGTGTAGTGTTGCGTACTTTACAATTTTGTCACTACTGATTGTTTTAGTTTTTACAAATTAGGCTTTCGTTCTATAGAAAGGGTAATAAAAACAGTAGGATATTGATTTTTTTGAGTGGCATGTAAGTTGCAATTATCCCAATAAGCGTTGCAACTAGTTTGCGACATCTGAGATGGCTCAAGATTTCAGGCACTGAGAAATGGTCCAATTATCCTGTTCTGGACCAGTATTTTTGGGTTCTAGGCTTTGAGAACTAGGAAAATTAGCGATTATTAAGGGGCAAGTTATGGATCTAAACGTTATTGACGACTCGACACCAGTGGCTAGCGAAGATGGCTGTTCTTCGGGCTCTTGTGGGACTACTGATGACCAAATGTCACACCTGCCGGACAATATCAAAGAGAAAGTCCAAAATCATCCGTGTTATTCTGAAGAGGCTCATCATTACTTTGCCCGTATGCATGTCGCTGTGGCACCTGCGTGTAATATTCAGTGCCATTACTGCAACCGAAAATACGATTGCTCAAACGAGTCTCGTCCAGGAGTCGTTTCAGAATTGCTCACTCCAGATCAGGCTGTAATGAAAACTAAAGCAGTGGCTGCAAACATACCTCAAATGACTGTTTTAGGAATTGCTGGCCCAGGAGATCCTTTAGCCAATCCAGAGCGTACGTTTGAAACTTTTAGGCAATTGAGTGAGCAAGCGCCGGATATCAAGCTGTGTGTTTCCACTAATGGCTTGGCCCTACCTGCCAGCGTAGACGAATTGTCAAAGCATAACATTGACCACGTCACGATTACGATAAACACCGTTGACCCTGAGATTGGAGCGCAGATTTATCCTTGGATCTATTGGAACAATCGTCGAATACATGGTGTGAAAGGCGCAAAAATATTAATAGAGCAGCAACAGAAAGGTCTGGAGATGCTAACAGAGCGAGGTATCTTGGTGAAGGTTAATTCGGTGATGATTCCTGGTGTCAATGATAAGCATTTGGAAGAGGTGAGCCGTATCGTTAAGTCGAAAGGAGCATTTCTTCACAATGTTATGCCGCTTATCTCTGAACCGGAACACGGTACTTTTTATGGGGTGATGGGGCAGCGTGGCCCTTCTCCAGAGGAGTTGCAGAATTTGCAGGATGCTTGTGCGGGCGATATGAATATGATGCGCCATTGCCGTCAATGCCGAGCTGATGCTGTGGGCTTGTTAGGAGAGGATCGAGGCGATGAATTTACCATAGAAAAAATTGAGGAAATGGATATCGACTATGGTAAAGCGATGAAAGTTAGGGCGGCTGTACATGCGGGGATTGAAGAGGAACTTGCGGAAAAAGAAGTGAAAAAGGCGAAGTTAGTGTCTTCAATGGATTCAGCTGCACAACCTCTAAAAGAATATCGCCCTATGTTAATGGCTGTCGCGACTAGTGGGCAAGGGTTGATTAACCAACATTTCGGTCATGCCACTGAGTTTCTTGTCTATGAGGCATCTACAAAAGGAATCCGTTTTATTAGTCACCGCAAAGTGGATCAATACTGTATTGGCAATGATACATGTGGTGAAAAAGAGTCTGCCTTGGCCGGAAGTATTCGAGCACTTGAAGGTTGTGAAGTTGTACTGTGTTCGAAGATAGGATTTGAGCCATGGGGATTGCTTGAAGACGCAGGAATTCAGCCAAATGGCGAGTATGCCATGGAACCCATTGATGATTCTGTTCAGGCGGTTTACCAGGAAATGATAGCGAATGGAACGTTGGATGCCGATGAGATCAAGCTTGATGCTGTGAGCGCATAAGCATCGTTGGATCAACCCTCGTTGTAAAAGGAATGCCCCTACCAAAAGGGGCGTTTTGATCAAGGTGTCATAAAATAAAGAGGACCTTACTATGTCATTAGAAATTGTTGATTCATGTGTTAGTTGCTGGGCGTGTATTGATGTGTGCCCGAGTGATGCGATTTTTAAAGCAGATACTCAATTTAAGATTGATGCGAAAAAGTGTACAGAGTGTGAAGGTGATTATGCTAATACTCAGTGCGCGAGTATTTGCCCGATCGAAGAAACGATTTGTGACTCAGAGGGAGTTCCTATTAATCCATTGGGATCGTTGACGGGAATTCCACCTGAGAAAATGAATGAAATTATGTTGGAAATTCAGTCTCGTTAATCTTCTGGTTAGCTCCGCATTAGCTAAATAACGAGTTGTCGCTCTTAGTTAATGAGTAAAGGGGATTTATGGTCACTATCGTTAAATTTTATGGTAAACCCGGGTGCATTAACAACCAAAAACAAATCCGATTACTTCAGACTGTAGATGTTGAATTGGAAGTAATTGATTTATTGAAAGAGGTGTGGACAACGCATCTGTTAAGAGAATTCTTTGGTGATCTACCAAAGTCTCAATGGGTCAATCCTTCAGCACCCGCGATAAAAAGTGGAGACATTACCATTTCTGATTGCACTCATGCAGAGTTAATGGCTGCCATGTGTCAGGACCCGCTGCTAATTCGTAGACCGCTGATTGAATGTGAAGGAAAGAAGATGGTTGGGTTTGATTGGCAAGGAATAGCCGATAAATTGGGTGTGGAGTTTATGCCATTAAATGAAGATGTTGAAACCTGCGCAAGGGTGCAAGCACATGAGCTTAATCAAAAACATGATGTTTAAGGGCGAAAAAACGGCAAATTGGACTCCTGTTTTACCAGCGGATAACTGTGATATTTTGTTTATGGTTTGGTCTTCTCAGCGCAATGGCCATACCTGTTTAC
This sequence comes from uncultured Oleiphilaceae bacterium, assembly GCA_913060665.1. Classification (GTDB taxonomy): domain Bacteria; phylum Pseudomonadota; class Gammaproteobacteria; order Pseudomonadales; family Oleiphilaceae; genus Alkalimarinus. The sequence goes on along the minus strand of CAJXUY010000002.1, from coordinate 324,085 downwards.
CTTGTAATTTAGGTTTGTCTGAAATGGAGTTCAGTGCACTAAAAAATTACTTGATCGAATCAGGTTTTGCTTTTAGGGAAGAACAAGCGGCACACGAGACAGAAGATCTCCGGCAAAGTTTATTGGAAATGCGTCGTGATGAATGGACAGAAATTCGAGACCTTTTGATTACCCATAGGGCAGGCAAGCACTACAGTGAGGTTTGGATGGCCTCAATCGTAGCTGCGGGATGTTTAGGAGCAGATCATCTTTGGAGAGATTTGGGATTAGAGGCGCGATCCTTACTGAGTGAACTTCTAAATGACAATTTTCCGATGCTTGCAAGCAGTAATATACACGATATGAAGTGGAAGAAATTCCTCTATAAGCAGTTGTGTGAACGCGAGGGTGCCTATGTTTGCCGTGCACCAAGTTGTCAACAATGTACGGCCTATCATGATTGCTTTGGTCCCGAGGAATAGACACGATGAATATAACTGGCGCTATAGAGAGCGAGAGCCTGACACAGAGTTCGCCATCGAAATTAAACAATACCGGAGGTTCCGAAGTAGACGATAAGCTATTGGATCCATCTGTTGATTTTGTGCGTCGTTATCACCAGCGTACCAAACACTGTTTCGAAGGTTATGCAAAGGGCCCTGATACTTTAGATTGGGACAGTCAACCTAACCCATTTAGGCATTTTGACGGCTGTGAGAAAATCGATCTGCCCCTCAAGACCTTGGAGGCTGATTTGATGTATAGCGAACTATTCAGTTCCGATAAACCGGTTGCTCAACACATCAGTTTGGCAACGATATCTACATTTTTGCGTTTGTCTTTGGGCCTCTCCGCCTGGAAGCAATATGGTCCAGATAAGTGGAGTCTACGAGTGAACCCATCCAGTGGAAATTTACACCCTACGGAAACTTATCTGGCTTTTCCACAGACGGAGAGCGGTATTGAAGAGGGTCTTTATCACTACAATGTGGAGCAGCATCAACTGGAACGCCGAGCGAATGGTTTTTCTGACAGTTCCGCACCCGAAGGGTTCTTGCTCGGTTTTAGTTCCGTACTTTGGCGGGAGGCATGGAAGTATGGAGAGAGAAGTTTCAGGTACAGTCAACTAGATGTAGGCCATGCTATTGCAACAATCACTTCCGCTGCGCAGGCAATGGGGTGGCAAGTTGAGTATTTACAGTCAATCACTGGTTCAAAACTTAGCGCCTTTTTGGGCCTAACTCGGGAAGAATATAAATGCGTAGAGAGTGAGGTGCCCGAATGCCTATTTCACATTCGTCCGTTAGTTAGAAAGGAACCATTAAAACCGCTTAAAAGCTTATTACCCCAGGCTACGAGTTGGTTTGGTCGGCCGTCAAAACTCGGCGGCCGAACTTTTTATAAATGGCCCATCGTTGATGAAATAGCGACGATGACAGAGTGTTCTTCGTCTAACGACGGCCCGTTATTGACTCACGGAACCGGGGTGGAACGTCCATCGGAGCCTGTGCCCAAATTGTTTAGTGATGTTGTGTTTCAACGACGTAGCGCTCAAGCCTATAGCAAGGGATCCATTTCAACCCAACAGTTCAAATCCATTATAGAGGCTGTTTTATTTCACTCACGCTCAGATTTTTGTCAGAACCTTCCCAATTTACATCTTGTTTTAATGGTTCACCGAGTCGCTTCACTGTCACCAGGTGTCTACTTCATACCTTCAAGTAGCGATAGAGAAATGTGGTTAGAGGAGAGTTGGCATAAATGGGCGGATTTAAAACCGGAGCCCTTGTTTGACTTCCCTTCGTGGAATGACATTGCTGGATCAAAGCTCTACGCGTTGGAATTTGCAAATGTACAGAAACTTGCGGCAGTTTTATCCTGTCAACAAGCCATCGCAGCAGATTGCGCATTTACGATTGGCTTTCTCGCTGAGTTCAACTTGTCCTTGGAGCATTCGGCTGGTTTTGCTTACCGTGAAATGCATTGGCATGCGGGAGTGCTTGCTCAGCAAGTCTATCAGCAAGCTACCGCTCTTGATCTCGCAGCCACCGGGATAGGATGTTTTTTTGACGATCCCTGTCATAAACAACTCGGAATAAATAACACTCAATTGCAATTGATTTATCAGGTTGCCGTGGGTAAGCCAATAGTTGACAGTAGGATCACGAATTTTTCAGGATACCATCATCTCAAGAGAAACCTCTAATTTTAAAAGACATGGAGAACACAATATGGGTACGGTTGATACGATAAAAAAACAGATTGCAGATAATCCAGTGCTGCTCTACATGAAAGGAACTGCAGACGCACCTAAATGCGGTTTTTCACAAGCTGCTGTTGGCGCGCTAAAAAAAGCAGGAATAGAGTTTGCCTACATCGACGTGCTTGCTGCACCGTTCATTCGTGAGCGTTTACCTGAAGTGTCTCAATGGCCAACTTTTCCGCAGTTATTTATAAATGGCGAGCTGGTTGGCGGAAGTGACGTTATTTGCGAATCTGTGGATGATGGTTCGCTGCTGAAAGTGCTTCAACAAACAGTCGAACATTAGACTTGATAGAGCCCTAGAATTGATAGTAGTAGAGGACACGCACAATGGAATCATCCCAAATTGAAAGCCGAATCGAGGAGCACCTACCGGGGGCAAGTTTAGAGGTGTCGGGAGCTGACTGCGACTTTTCAGTGACGATTATTAGCCCAGATTTTGAAGGACTTAATGCGATGAAACGTCAGCAAATGATTTTGTCGTTGTTTTCAGATGTTATCAAAACAGGGGAATTACATGCGCTGAGTATCAAGGCATTTACCCTAGATGAATGGAACAATAAATCATCAGGTCTGGTTCAGCTGTCAATTTAGGTAATTGCGCGATGATCGTGATTTGATACAAAAGATAGCGACTAATACGATTGTTATAGGAGGATACGCTATGAACGCAGCAAATTTGGATCGCGATTCAGCGTTAAAAATAGCGTTAGCAGCGCGAATTCTACCCGGTATTGATGTAGGACAACTGTTGGAAATATTGCACCAAAGGATTGATGGTGAAATAAATGAGGAAAGTCTGAAAGTCGTTACGGTGACAGACTTGAAAGCCAGCTTTGCTAGCCTTGATGGGGAAGAGGATGGAGAAGATATAGGGATCGGCCTAGAAGAAATGAAAGAAGCGGTTCGTGTTTTATGGGGAGAAGATGACCAGGAAAACCTGCCCGAGATAGAAAAGTTGCTAGAACCAGTACCCAAAAGTGTAAGGGTCGCAGTGGCTTCCAATACGGGTGAACAACTAAATGGCCATTTTGGCTCGTGTATTCGGTACCTTATCTACCAGGTCAGTTCCAGTAGACTCCAACTAGTAGATATTCGGTCTGCACTACAAGCAGATTTTACTGATGACCGAAATGCGTTTAGAGCAGCACTTATTAAGGATTGTGACATAGGGTATTTCGTGTCCGTGGGTGGCCCAGCCGCAGCCAAAGTAATAAAAGAAGGTGTTTACCCCATCAAAGAGATTAAAGGTGGGGAGGCGAGGTTGGTGTTAGCCAAATTGCAGGCTGTCATGGATAACGCGCCTCCACCCTGGTTAGCTAAAATTCTAGGTGAAAATGCGGTCGACAGAATACGTTGTAGCGCGCTCGCCGATGAGGCTTATTAGGGCTTGATGCGAACTATTTTCGGGTAGTATAGTATTATTCTAAGGAGAAATAGCTATGTATATTGTTATGAACCGTTTTCGCATTATTCTTACGAAAGAACAAGAATTCATCGATATTTGGAAGGATCGGGAGTCTTTTTTAAAGTCAGTACCAGGGTTCAAACAGTTTAATCTCCTGCAAGGCGAGTCGGATCAAGAGGGTACGTTGTTCGCGTCTCATGTTATATGGGAGTCTGCCCGCGAATTCGAGGAGTGGACCAAATCTGAAGCGTTTCGAAAGGCTCACGCTAATGCAGGCGCGAATAAGGAATTATACTTAGGCCCTCCTAAACTGGAAAAATTTGAAGCAGTGGGCCTTTAGCAAAACCATTACTGTTTAAGCCCGAATTCGACTAACGATCAATTAGATTAGTAGCGCATTTTGTTCCGTTTTTCCTATGTTAGAGACTCATGTGTAATGGAGACAAAACTATGAGATATGCACCTTACGACGCGGAATATGCCTTAGTCGGACAGATGAATGATAGTCAGGTAATGGAGTACTTTCTAACTAGGGTGTTTGAGAGCGAAGAGGTATGGAGTCTGGATAATAAAACGGAATGGATTACTAGGGAGCTCGGAGAGGATACTCTTTTGCCCGTGTGGCCATACGAAAAATATGCCCAAGAAAATAGTGTTGGTAAATGGCGTGATTTTGAACCTTCAGCGACATCGCTTGAAGATTTTGTCTACAACTTATTACCCGCGTTAATTGGGGATGATATTTTGCTTGAAATTATGCCACGAGACGATAAAGTTGGTTGTATTGTTTCTCCTCAACGTCTCATGAGTATATTGGAAGGTATGCTGGATGCGGGTGAATACACTCTTGATGGATAGCCTGTTGAGCTTATATTCGTTTCTGTCGCTATTATTGTGAATGATTCTCTTCCATTGCAGTTATAGTACAAATCTAGTATTTGATTAGAGGCCGTTTTGTATTGGCGCAAGTTCAGGTATTAGGGGGGAGGAGATGAAAGAGTTGCTGTTAATTGGCAATGGTATGTCAACCGGACGCTTGCTGGACGAATTGCTGAAATACCCGGTTTCTAGTGAATTTACTATTACTGTCGTCGGTGATGAGTCCGAAGGTAGCTACAACCGTACACTTTTGTCCCCACTATTGGCAGATGAAATAGATGTAGACCTCTTGATAAAAAAGCCAGTATCTTGGTACCAACAACAGGGTATTCGGTTTATCCATGGGGTTGCGGAGCGAGTATTTCGAGAGAACAAAACGGTGTATTTGGTCGATGGCCAGACGCTTGAGTATGATCACTTGATTCTGGCTACTGGCTCTCGCCCCGCCAAAACATCTTCCGTGAATCAACATTTGGACAATATCTACAATTTCAGAACGCTTAAAGATGTCCTGATGATTGCGAACAAGGCTCGAGTTATTCAACATGCGGTGGTTGTAGGCGGTGGACTTGCCGGCTTGGAAGCGGCCTACGGTCTTATCTTAAGGGGGGCAAATGTTACGCTGGTTCACCGCGGTGATTACTTGCTCAATCGACAACTCGATCAACAAGCAGGTGAAGGTCTACGGCGAGTATTGGAGCACCACAACATCCGTTTCGAAATGGACTGCGAAGTGGACTCCTTCGAATCGACAGGTCAGGTGGTACAGCGGGCAATATTGACCAACGGCAAAGCAGTGTCATGTCACCTTGTTGTCATCGCAACGGGTATCACACCGAACAAAGAGTTGGGCGAAGCTTCAGGGTTGGATTGCGGTGTTGCAATCCGAGTGAATGATTTTATGACGAGTTCTGATGATTCAATAAGCGCTATTGGTGAATGTTGCGAGCATGCTGGAATCACTTTCGGAATGGTTGAACCGATCTGGCTCCAGTGTAAAATATTGGCATCGAAATTGGCTGGCAAGGTCATAACTCGCTTTCAGATGCCGGCGGTGGCAACTACGCTTCAGGTCTCCGGTGTTGATGTTTTTTCAGCAGGGGATCATACGACTACTGGGGCACACCGAACACTGATATTCACTGATCCTGCTAGTTACGTGTATCGTAAACTTCTATTAAAAAAAGATCGAATTGTTGGCATCGTTTTACTGGGCGATACACGAGACGGGCAATACTATTTTGAGCTTATGCAAAAAAGGGTTAATGTTAGCAAGGTCGCAGATATCTTAATTTTCGGCCGTGACTTTTTTGACCTAGAGTCTTTGTTGGAAGCAAATCAGTTTGATAGGGTCTAATAGCTTTAGGGGCAGCCAGGAGTAGATGTCACAGATGAGCGAACTAACTGCCATTGATCAAGTCACCTCCTTTCCTGTTAAGGACGTCAACACTACCTGCTGTTACTGTGGAGTAGGTTGTGGTGTTATCGCAACCATTGACGAGGGTCAAATTGTCTCAATTCGAGGAGATAAAAATCACCCAGCCAATTCAGGCCGACTCTGTGTGAAGGGGGCATCGCTGCACGAGACACATCATAGCCCGGATCGATTGTTACACCCTTTGGTTCATGGTCAGGAAGCTTCTTGGGAGCAAGCTTTTGACTACACAGTTAAAAAATTCCAGTCAACAATCGATTTGCACGGAGCTGATTCCGTTGCCTTCTACCTGTCGGGGCAATTGCTGACGGAAGATTACTATGTTGCCAACAAACTGATGAAAGGTTTTATTGGTACCTCTAATATAGATACGAACTCCCGACTTTGTATGGCATCGGCTGCCGCTGCATATAACCGCGCATTTGGCGGCGATATTGTGCCCGGGTGTTATGAAGACTTAGAAGTGGCAGATCTGTTGATGCTGGTCGGCTCGAACATGGCCTATACGCACCCGGTCATCTATCAGCGCATCGTAAAGGCAAAGAAGGAACGGCCGGATCTGAAAGTGGTGGTGATTGATCCTCGCCGAACAGCCACCTGTGATTTGGCTGATTTTCATTTGCCCATAGCGCCCGGCTCTGACGCTTTTTTCTTTAATGGGCTACTGTTTTTCCTTAATCAGAAAAACTTTATTGATCAGTCATTTATCGACCTTTATTGTGAAGGTTTTGAAAATGCATTGAAAGCAGTGACTGACCAAGGGGCAGACCTGACCACGATGGCAGGGCTCTGCGATTTGGATATAAATGAAATGCATCAAGTGTATCGCCTTTTTGCTGAAACTGACAAAGTGGTAACTGTATTTTCCCAAGGAATCAATCAATCTTCAACGGGAGTGGACAAAGGCAATGCTATTATCAACTGCCATCTCGCGACAGGGAAAATAGGCAGAAAGGGCGCGACCCCGTTTGCCATAACGGGACAGCCCAATGCTATGGGTGGAAGAGAGGTGGGGGGGCTTGCCCATATTCTTGCTGCGCATATGAACTATGATTCCGAGGAATCCGTTGATCGTGTTGCTCGATTCTGGAATGCGAGCAACATGACAGCTAAAGCGGGGCGTAAAGCCGTTGATATGTTTCAGGATATTTATGATGGAAAGATTAAGGCTATATGGATCATGGCAACTAATCCTGCAGCGACCATGCCAAATGCGGGCTTTGTCCGAGAGGCACTCCAACGCTGTGATTTGGTGATGGTAAGCGACTGCATTGGCAATACTGATACTGCTATGTACGCAAATGTGGTATTTCCTACGACGACTTGGGGTGAAAAAACGGGCATGGTGACTAACTCAGAGCGCCGTATTTCCCTTCAAAAAGGGGCAATACCTGCTCCTGGTGAAGCTCGTCATGATTGGCATATCTTAACTGAGTTTGCTCGACGCCTGGGTTTTGGTGAGGCCTTCCCGTATCAGCAATCAGTTGAGATATTCCGTGAGCATGCTTTACTTTCGGGGTATGAGAACGAAGGAGGGAGGGCCTTTGATATCTCCGCCTTAGCTGATTTGAGCTCTGAAGAGTATCTAAATTTTCAGCCTGTGCAATGGCCAGTTAATGAAAAATATCCGAATGGGAGAGCGCGTTTGTTCGAAGACAAACGGTTTTTTACGAAATCACGAAAAGCGTATTTTGTGCCCGTTGTTGCTCACTTTCCTCAAGTGAGACCAAAAGCTGAACAAGCCATTATGAACACAGGGCGTGTTCGTGATCAGTGGCATACTATGGGACGAACCGGGAGTTCCTGCAAATTATTTGGCCATTGTGATGAGCCTTTTGTGGATATAAACCCTTTAGATATGACTAAGCTTGGATTACAAGATGGTGATCTAGTCGAACTGAAAAACAGGGGGGCTCGGTATCTTGGGCGAGCCCAAAAGATGATTGGGCAGCGCCGAGGAGAGGTTTTCGCTCCGATGCACTGGAATAGTCGCTTTTCTTCCTCGAGTTGTGTTGACACCCTAGTTAATTCTTTTACTGATCCGTATAGCGGGCAACCCGAGTTCAAACACTGTCCTGTGAATATAAAAGCGTATGATGCCGTATGGCATGGTTTGATTTTGACCTCTGAAGAGTTCAATACGGGTATGAAAACAGATTATTGGGTCAAAATTCCTTTACCTAGAGGGCTGAAATTTCGTCTGGCAGAAACCCGTTTACCCAAAAGCTTTTCAAGCTGGATTAAAGAGCAGTTCCCATTAATTCAGGATTGGGCAGAGTTCAATGATTCAGACGGTGATTATTTTCGGTGTGCAGGGCTAGTGAATGGTAAGTTGAAAATAGTATTTCATGCAAAACGTGGTAAAAGTGCAATTGATGAACACCCTTGGTTAGATCGGAAACTAAATGAGCCTTGTAATGTTACAACGCGTTTTGCATTACTTGCGGGCCAACCTGGCGTTGCCTTTGAGCAGAAGGGCAGGGTTATCTGTTATTGTTATGAAATAGGAGAGAAGTCGATTCGTAAAGCAATATTAGATGGGTGTGATAGTACCGCCGCGCTTGGTGAAAGGCTAAAGTGTGGTACTCATTGTGGCTCTTGTTTGTCCGAACTAAATTCCTTGGTAAAGGATGAGCTTAGAGCTAAAAATGGCATTACAGAAGTCGATAAGCTTATATAAATACTCAACAACACATGATTTTGGTGCAATAGACGCTTCCTATTACCAAATATTATTATCCCCCCTTTTAACCCACTCGGTAGTAAATTGGGAATATATGATCTGCTTTAATTAAACAGGGCACTTTTATAATGGAATATAATCTATAAAACTTCGGGTTATGCCAGTACTGTTGAATGCCTGTGATTAATGAGTTCAAAGGCTTTGGTTCAAAGTCTAATATATCACTACGTGACTTAAACATATCAACGTCCAATTGTTTTTCGAGGTCTTCCACGACCTCTTTTTACGTTTGATTCAGGGCCAGGTTCCAGCTTTTTTTCAGGCAAAGCTTGATTTGCAATTTGACTCGCTTGTTCAGCTCGAACACCAAGCGCCAATAGGAGCATTTCGGCGAGACTTGAGTCGTAGTCAGCTTGGTCAAGTCCTTCAAGAATAGCCGAAATTGCACCGATGGTAGCCGATGCAATCAAACCCATTGCAACCAGTTTATTCTTGATATGGAATTGCCCTTGTTTGATCCCGAGAACCAAATCATTAAGCAGGTTATTTGCAACGATAGATTGTATCGTTTGGTCATGCTGGAACAAGCCTGCCACGGCACCCGCCCAGGTAGGGTCGCTTCTGCCTTGGAGGATGAACATTCGAATGCCTACTGCAACACGCTCAACAGCATTCTCAATACCTTGGCTGACATGAGTAATTCGCTGAGAAAATTGGTCCGCAAGCTCTATTCCCACTGCGTGTAGCACTTCATCCCGTGTCTTAAAGTAGTTATAAATAGTACCGTTGGAAACACCCGCTCTTTCGGCTAGGCCATTTAGTTGCAGCTCAGAAACGCCCTTTTCCGAATAGATATGTATTGCTGCTTCAATTAAGGCCTGACGAGTTCTAGCCTTTTTCTTGTGGCCACGAGTAAGCTGTATCTCAGAGTTAGGGCTTGTAATGCTTGACGTCATATTAAGGGTATCTCCAATGCGTAGACTAAAAATGACATATTATCAATAATGACATAATATCAATAATGACACATCCTCAATCCTGAATTATTCGCAATGCTTTACTCACAAGCTCTTTAGCCTTAGATGCTTCCCCGTCAATCATGACGACTCGATCAGGGCGAACGATTACTATCCATTCTTGTTTTCCAGCGTCTGAAAATTTCTTTTCGAGCGCCTCGGCAAATGAAGTATTCAGTTCAGATCGGTGACCTCTAGTGCCAATATGTAAGAAGGTTCCACCCATTTCCTCCCACTTTTTAGTCAGGGCATAGTCGACCTTACTTCGCGGGTCGACGCCGAAGCCTAGCACTGTAAGTTGATCGCCTAGCATATCGTCACTCCACTCTATTCCCTGGCTGGTACGAAGCAGTTCTTGTGGGAGTTGTCCGCCACGGACGAACGCGGATTTTCCCTTGTAAAAGAGTCCTTTCTTGAACTTGTTGGCAGGCTTAATTTTTAGTTCTTCAAAATAGTCTCTCGCAGGTGGAACCAAACGGATGAGACGCATCAGTCCATGAATAAGAATGGCCTTAGTCACGGAGCGTGGCATAACCAATTTACCCATGAACTTTGCCATATCTATCATTTCTTTTGCGTGAGGTCGGCGCTCTTGGTCATAGGAGTCTAGCAATTTTGGATTGGCGCCTTTATCAATTACACAAGACAACTTCCATGCTAGATTGGCAACATCCCTTAAACCTGCAACTAGGCCTTGCCCGACGAATGGAGGGGTAACGTGTGCGGCATCACCCACGAGGAATACCCTGTCTTTTTGAAAACTGTCACAGCAACGAGCATGGAAGCGATAGACCGCCTGTCTTTCGATATTTAGGTTTTGCGGATTTTCCCATGAGGAAAGTAGCTCATTTAGTTTATCGGCTTGCTCCATTTCTTCCTTTTTTTCATTAGGATGAAGCATGAACTCCCAGCGCTCTCTATTTCCGGGTGCTGGCATGTGTGGTGTTGGGCGCTTCGGGTTACATACAAATTCGATAAAGTTCATTTTTTTCTTGTTTGTGTGATTGGCATCGACGACTAACCAGTCCTCTCGATAAGTTTCCCCTTCGAGGCCTTGCCCAATTAAATTACGAACATAAGAGCTGGCGCCGTCAGCTCCGACTACGTAGCGGGCCTGAACTTGATATTGCTCGCCTGACTTGTTCGTGAGAAATGCGGTAACTCCATCCTTTGATTGTTTAAGGTTCACAAGCTCTGTTTCAAGCGCAACGTCCACCGTGTCAGAATTGCTGACTTTTTCTCGAAGCGCTTTTTCTAACTCAGGTTGGTAGAAAGTAATGAGTTTAGGGTGACCATCGATTGTGCCACTGGTATTCGCTTTGCCAAATTCACCGACATAAGGACAGTGCATTCTGACTTCTTGAATACCTATTTGTTCGAAATTATGCTCCGAAATATCAATCATTTGCAAAATACGTAGCGCTTCGTTGTCTAAGGCAATTGCGCGAGGTAGATCCAAAATATTATCGAGTTTATCAATAACCATAGTTTTGGTGCTGTATTGACCCAGAAGCGCTGCTAGGCAGGCACCTACAGGTCCGTAGCCAACTATCAGTACGTCAGTCTCGATTACTTTTTCATTATTATTCATACAACTATCTACCTCAATGATTTTTAAAATGCCCATCAATGTCTGTCTTGTTTGGCCATGAAGGGTTAGTGCAAAAATGAGCGAACTCAGCTAATCTTCTTTATTACTATCAAAAAATAATTAAAACTTCAATATTGATATTAGTGTCAATATTGGGTTATTTTAGTATGGCTGAATTGAACTGGGAAATTCAGACCTTGAGAATTACAGATCAAAAGCAATGTGAATGATGGAATGAGAGTCATGATGAAATTAACGACACCGCAGCCTAAGCGATGCCAAAAACCGACAGTTAAAGCGCAGAAGCTTGCTTACTTGCTTTTCGAACTTCCTGATTTGGATATAGCTGAAAAGTTCTTATGTGATTTTGGACTGACTACTGCATTTCGAGATGAGAAGCACTTGTACATGCGAAGTGCGGGTCCCGAGCCTTTCTGTTATAGGGCGACCAAAGCTGAAAAAGAAACGTTTATTGGTTTTGGTTTTATGGTTGGTGGCATAGAAGACTTAGAAGGTCTGGCAAAGGTATCGGGTGCAAGTGGTATTCAAAAGTCTGGCTATATTGGCGGTGGCCACTGTGTGCGATTAACCGATCCTTCAGGTTTCATTGTGGAGGCAGTTTGTGATCAGGAAGTCGTCGTGCCCTTGCAGCACCGTTCAGCACTACCCCTTAATTATGAGCTAAAGACACCTCGTGTAAATGATACCCAGCGTCCACCGGTGAATACACCTGAAGTCTTAAAACTGGGGCATACAGTATTAGAAGTTGCCGATTACCAAGAAACATGTGCCTGGTATACGCAGCACTTTGGTCTTATTCCTAGTGATGTACAAGTACTTTCAGATGGCTCACCGGTAGTTGTGTTTCTGCGACTTGATCTGGGCTCGACGCCGGCGGACCATCATACGATGGCGATTGCACAAGGCTTTATGCCAAGTTACAGTCATAGCGCGTACGAATTGGTTGATGCTGACGCGGTAGGAATGGGGCAGAGGATTTTGCGAGAAAGAGGCTGGAAGCATTCGTGGGGAATCGGTCGTCACATATTGGGTAGCCAGATCTTTGATTATTGGCAGGATCCATGGGGTCATAAATTGGAACATTATTGTGATGGTGATGTATTTACCGATGACCTACCGATGGGGGTTCACCCGGTTAGTCGCGAAGCAATGTCGCAATGGGGGCAGGTGATGCCGACGAGTTTCACTAAACCTAAAATTAGCTTTTCAATGATTCGGGCGCTTGTGAAGAACGTGCGCAGAAGTCCTGATTTATCTGTACGTAAACTCATTACCTTGGCAAAAATATTCGGCTAATGCCTTTCTTAACCAACACTATCTAGGAGTAAACATGGCTTTTGATCTTGTCCGTTTTGAAAAGGCGGGAAAAACACAATGGGGTCGTTTGCATGGGGGAAAGGTTTACCCTTTGTCCATCGACTGCACGACAACTCAAGCATTGCTTGAGAATAACCGAGACACAATTATTAAGAGCGCAGTATCTGATAGCTCGAGTGCGTTCGACTTGCAAGAATTAGCCTTGTTGTCGCCGATCACCTCGTCTTCTAAAGTGCTGTGCCAAGGCGCTAACTATCGTCAGCATATGATCGACTCCGGAATGGACCCAGATGTGAAGAAGTTCAATATGTTCTTCACCAAATCAAGTGCATCCATTCATGAACCAGAGGGGAAAGTGATTCGTCCCAAACATGTGAGCTTATTGGATTATGAGATCGAACTCACGCTTGTTCTTGCAAAGAAAACACTGGGAACGGTTCAGGTCACTGATAAGAATATGCATGAGTTTGTTGCAGGGGTTTGTATTGGTAACGATATCTCTGCGAGGGATATTCAAATTCCACAGATGCAATTCCATAAAGGTAAGAGTTATCGTACATTCTGTCCACTTGGCCCGATATTGTGTCTCTTGGAAAAGGATGAAATGCATTACCTCAACGAATTGGATCTTAAACTAACAGTGAATGGTGAGACCCGTCAGCAAGACTCAAGTGAAAACCTGGTTTTCAAACCTGGAGAGTCACTGAGTGAGCTTTCTGAAATACACGACTTTGAGCCCGGTGATGTTGTCATGACGGGTACTCCATCTGGCTGCGCTTTGGGTTTGCCGTCACCTTTATTGATACGTTTGGTTAACGTGTTACCTGAGCATAAGAAGTGGCAACTTTTCTTAAAGAAACAATCTGAGCGAACACAATATCTAAAGATTGGAGATAGAGTTGAAAGCACCATTGTCAGTCGAGATGGTCGTATTAATCTTGGTAAACAGTCACATGAAATAGTAGGTGCTTGATGAATAAATCTGTAGGTATCGCCTCACTCAAGGATGTATTAGAAATTGAAGCTAGTCAGACCTTGAATTTACCAAGCAGCACTTATGAAATGATTAGACTGGGCGCTGCTATTGATCCTAAGGCAAGTGCTCTAAGTTTTTTCTTACAAGTCGATGATCACAAAACGCCAGAGGTTTGGACTTATCAATCGTTTCTAGAATCGGTCAATCAAACAGCCAATTTCTTTGCTGGCTTAGGCGTAGATAAAGATAAGGTGGTTGCGTACATATTACCGAACCTTCCTGAAACCCACTTTGTCGTATGGGGGGGTCAAGCTGCGGGAATTGTTGCAGCGATCAACCCTTTGCTTGAACCAGAGGCCATTGCGGAACTCCTTAATGCAGCGGGAGTGTCAGTACTAGTCACTTTGTCACCTTTTCCTGGGACAGATCTTTTTGAAAAGGTGAGTAAAGTCTTGCCTCAAGTACCGAGTATAGAACACCTGGTACTGGTGAACCTTTGTGATCGAGTAAGAGGGCTTAAAAAGCTTCCTGCCAAAATTCTTCAGGCATCCGAAGTGTATCGATATTATGGTTTTAGCGGGCTAAAGTCTATCGTGCCCGAATCAATTGATATTCATGACTTTGGGAGATCAATTACTGCTAAGAACAAACGTAAACTCGATTTTGATCGTGTAATCGACCCAAATGATTACTCCTCGTTTTTTTGTACCGGAGGTACAACGGGCACACCGAAGATAGCGATGCGAACACACCGCAATGAGGTGTCGAATGCTTGGAGTGCATCGCAAATACTCGGGGATGGTGTTAGCAGTGATAAGACCATGTTTTGTGGCCTACCTCTATTCCATGTGAACGGCGTCTTGGTTACAGGGCTGGTACCTTTTTCCAAAGGGGCTCATGTTGTTTTGGGCACGCCCCAAGGGTACCGTGGGGAAGGTGTTGTGTCTCGCTTTTGGGAAATTGTTGAGCGTCACAAGATCAACTTCTTTAGTGGTGTACCGACGCTCTATGCAAGCTTGCTTGATATACCTATTGGAACACGCAATATCAGCTCATTGGAGTATGGCCTGTGCGGGGCTGCGCCAATGCCAGTCGAAGTATTTAGTCGTTTTCAAGAGAATACAGGCCTTAAAATTCTTGAGGGATATGGCCTAACAGAAGCAACCTGTGTCAGCAGTACTAATCCACCGAAAGGGGAGCGGCGCTTAGGCTCAATTGGTTTGAGAACACCGGGGCAAATGATGAAGGCTGTAATACTCGACGACGCACAAGAGTACCAGCGTGACTGTCGCGTAGATGAAGTAGGTGTCATCGCTATATCTGGGCCGAATGTATTCTCTGGTTATAAAGTTTCTGAGCAAAATAAATGTCTATGGATCGACACGGGTGATGGTCGGAAGTGGCTTAATTCTGGAGATCTTGGTAGGCAGGATGCTGAAGGTTACTTTTGGCTGACAGGTCGTAAAAAAGAGTTAATTATTCGGGGAGGGCATAACATTGATCCGGCCACAATTGAAGAACCTCTTCATAGACATCCGTCGGTGATGGTTGCAGCAGCAGTAGGTCGCCCTGATGTACGTGCGGGTGAACTACCCGTTGCATATGTTCAGTTAAAGCCTGAAATGTCTGTAGATTCGAGTGAGCTATTAGACTTCGCAAGTGAGCAAATATCTGAGCGAGCGGCTGTTCCAAAGAGTATTCATATTATTGATGAAATGCCCCTGACTGGTGTAGGAAAGATATTCAAGCCGGAGCTTAAAAAGAGGGAAATTAAAGATGCGATCTCATCATCTATCTCATTGGTCGGGATTACTATAGGCAATGTATCTGTTGAGGATGATAAAACGAAAGGGATGACGGTTAGCGTTTCCTTGATGAATAAAGCTGATGAAGAAGAAGTCAGAAGTATACTGGGAAGGTTTCCTTTCTCATTTTCTATTCATGTCTGAAATCATATGAATGATATTCATTATTTATAGCAAATAACTTATAGCCTTTAGCATAACCCCCTATTTTAAAAGCACTATAATCAAATGGAGGGACGCATGCCAAAGCCGCACAGGGCGGTTTAAAGGGGGATATTATCGGTTCTTTAGATGCCTTCTTTATGTGGTCCGCAAACATATTTGTACTGTTTTGTCTTGCGCTTGTGGTATCCCCTTTCGGTAAAGTTCGTCTTGGTGGTGAAGGCGCTAAGGCGGAACATTCAACCTTATCATGGCTTGCAATGTTATTTGCTGCAGGTATGGGAATAGGTTTGATATTTTGGGGGGCACGCACGCCAGTTTCAAAAAACGTTTTTAGGTGTAAACCTCTACAGAGTTCAGACTGCTCGGCATAATACTTTTGCCAGGCTAACGGAGATGGAACGGCTGATGGGTTCTCATTCATTCAATTGCGCCCTATGTTAAAGCACTCTTAGAATGGTATCGGTATTTTAGAAATTGCTGGGCACTACCTAAAATTTGGAAAGCCCCACTTCAGCCAAGCGGTTATGAAGTTATCCATTGCGACGAAAGACTTCCACTGAGCCACTTCGAACTACATACAAATCGTCTATGGGGTCTCGAAATCGCACCATTTCTGTACCTGCTCGATAATAAGCAATCTCGACTGACTGTGCCAAATGGTCTCGCTCATCGTTGGGTAATTCGTCAAAAGGGCGGTGTTGGGAAAGAAAGCTTGAGACCTCAACCTACTCTGCTTGTAAAGACCTATTCCTGTATAGTAGTGATAGTTAGAAGTATGCACTGAAGATGCAACAACACAAGCGCCAAAAGGTTTAAATAACAATATTAGCTCTACTACAAAGAAGACGTTCCCCATATGATGCAGGAAGCATATAAAGTTCTAGAAGATGTATTTGGTTATACCGAGTTCCGATCACCTCAGGATGAGGTCGTTAGCTCGCTTGTCGCGGGTCGTGATGTTTTTGTTCTAATGCCTACAGGTGGTGGAAAATCACTGTGTTATCAGTTGCCCGCGTTGATTCGGCCAGGAGTGGGGGTGGTGATATCACCATTGATTGCGCTTATGCAAGATCAGGTGTCGGCGCTCTGTGAGGTAGGAGTACGGGCAGCGTGTATTAACTCCTCGATGCCGCCTGGGCATAACAGAGAAGTGGAAAATTTAGTTAGAAGGGGCGAGCTTGAGCTTGTCTATATAGCTCCCGAGCGTCTTACCTTAGCTACTACCATTGAGTGGTTAAGTTCTACCAGTATTTCATTATTTGCGATTGACGAAGCGCACTGTGTTGCTCAGTGGGGGCATGACTTTCGCTCAGAATATTTACAGTTGAGTATTTTGCATGAACGGTTCTCTCACGTTCCGAGAATAGCGTTGACGGCTACGGCAGATTCGAAAACTCAAGAAGAAATTGTGGCTCGTTTGGGGTTGCAGCAGGCCGCTGTCTATATATCAGGATTTGACCGGCCCAATATTCAGTATCGCATTACACAAAAAGTTAACGCTAAACAGCAGTTGTTAAGTTTTATACAGCAAGAGCATACATCAGATGCCGGTGTTGTTTACTGTATGTCGCGTAATAAAGTGGACAGCACCGCGAAGTGGCTATCAGATCAAGGTATCAAGGCGCTACCTTATCATGCTGGTTTAAACAAGGATGTCAGGCAGCAGAATCAAGAGCGATTCTTAAGGGAAGATGGCGTAATCATTGTTGCGACGATTGCGTTTGGAATGGGGATCGATAAACCTGATGTGAGGTTTGTGGCGCATCTGGATTTGCCCAAGAGTATAGAGGCATACTATCAGGAGACCGGCAGAGCAGGGCGGGATGGCCTACCTTCAACAGCATGGATGGCTTATGGTTTAGAAGACGTGATCAAGCTTAAACAAATAATGGCGGGCTCAGAGGCTAATGAACAGTTTAAGCGAATAGAGCAGCGAAAGTTAGATTCAATGCTGGGGCTTGCTGAAGTCACCAGTTGTCGCAGGCAAACATTAATGAGTTATTTCGGTGAAGCTTTGAGTGACCCGTGTGGCAATTGCGATAACTGTCTGACTCCGGTTCAAACATGGAATGGAACTGAAGCAGCCAGAAAAGCACTGAGTTGCGTCTACCGCACGGGGCAGCGCTTTGGGGTCGTTCATCTTATCAATGTGCTTCGAGGTAAGCAGACTGATAAGGTATCTCAATTTAATCATCATGAGGTAACCACATTTGGTATAGGGGGAGACTTAAGTGATGCACAATGGCGTTCTGTCTACCGGCAATTAGTTGCTAGAGGTTATCTGAGTGTGAACTTTGATCATGGGCAACTGTTTTTAAATGATAAATGCCGGGGTGTCTTGCGGGGAGAAGAGGCGCTTGAGTTAAGACTAGACCCTATCGTTAATGCGCAAAAAACACGTTCAAAACAACAAAACAATATGCCTATTGCAGAAGAAAATCGTGCTTTATGGGAGGCATTGCGAGCGTGCCGAAAAACCTTAGCAGAAGAGCAAAGTGTTCCACCATATGTTATTTTTCATGATGCTACATTAAAAGAGTTGTTAGATGTAAAGCCCACAACATTACAGGAGTTTGGCGCTATTAGTGGTGTGGGGCAGAAAAAACTTGATAAGTATGGTGGCTGTTTTCTTAAGGCTGCACTTGAGCATTATTAGTGGTTCAACACCAGTATAGGGTTTGATATATGGACGGGTATTTTTTAGCAGGCGGTGTGTTCTCCTGTGTACTACTACTAACTATGGGGATTTTTATTGGACGCCTCGTGGCTAGGTCAGAGATGAGGGTGTTAGAAGCTGAATTTGAAGGGCAGTTAAGCCTAAAAGAACAACAGCTTATTCAGGCAGAGGCGATGTATGAGGAGCTAAATGAAAAAGAGCGTCAGTATTGGCAAGAGAAACTTAAATTATTAGAAGAAAATAAAGCCCAGCTTAAGCAAGAGTTTGAGAATCTTGCAAATCAGATATTTCAAGAAAAACAAAAGCACTTTTCGGAACAGAATAAGCAAGGGCTTGATGCATTACTAAGCCCACTTAAAGACCAGTTGACGGGGTTTCGTCAAAAAATTGATGACGTTTATGTGAATGAAGCCAAAGAGCGGGCGTCGCTAAAGGCGCAGATAGATGTGCTTTATAAGCTTAATCAACGTATTACTGATGAAGCTTCGAACCTTACCAAGGCGCTGAAGGGTGATAAAAAACTTCAGGGTAGCTGGGGGGAGATTCAGGTCGAGATGATTCTTGAGCAGTCTGGTCTTAAAAAAGGGAGAGAATTTGAAAGGGAACCCAACCTAAAGAATGATGAAACAAAAAATATGCGACCGGATTTCATTATTCACTTGCCCGAAAGTAAACATATTATAATCGATAGCAAGGTTTCTTTAATCGACTATACCCGCTATATCGAAGCTAGTAGCGAAGAAGAAAAAGCGCTTCATATGAAGGCATATGTGCAGTGTATTCGCACTCATATTAAAGGGTTGAGTGGTAAGGGCTACCCGAAGTTAAAAGGTCTAAATTCGCCAGATTTTGTATTTATGTTCTTACCTGTTGAGCCAGCTTTTATAGCGGCATTTGAGTATGACTCGGCACTTTTTAACGATGCGTTTGAGAGTCGTGTTGTGGTCGTGACACCGACTACGTTGCTCGCGACACTACGCACCGTGTCAAATTTATGGTCAATTGAGAAACAAAATCAAAGTGCTCGGGTATTGGCTGATCAAGCTGCAAAAGTATATGACAAGCTAAGAGTGTTCGTTGAAAAAATGGATAAACTAGGTGGTCAGTTAAATACTGTAAATAGCACCTATCAGGAGGCTTGGGATTCCCTGCGTGAAGGGCGCGGTAATTTGGTGAGCCAGGCTCAAAGGTTTCTTGATTTGGGTGTTCGTGTAAAAAAAGAGCTATCCCAATCGATCGTAGAGAGTAGTGATTTGAACCTAGAGGTTGATCTAGGTCTCACTACCGAACAAAAAAACGTTAATAAAATCGAAACAAATACATAAGATAAACTGCACTCTGCAGTTTATCTTACTTTGGTCTATTCTTAATATATTAGAATTGTTTAACATACGGCGATTGGTTTGACAGAGTACCATTATGTGTACAGTAGAGCCTGTGAAGGCTCGAAGTTGAAATTAAAAAATTAAGGCATTATGCAAAATCCCCCTTCTACATCTGAAAATCAGCGTAAACAAGATATCAGAGAAAAACTGTTATTAAGTTATCGAAAGCTTATTTTGGAAAGTTTGCCTCTGACGGTTGAACGTGCCATTAAGGATGCTGAGGTTAAGTTAATGCTGGCTGTGAATGAGTCTATGGATGGTGTGCTGCGTTCTGACTTCTCGGTTAGTCTACAAATGTTAGAAACGCGCAGTCATTGGTTGTCCGATAAAGTGTCAAAAGATGTTGTTGCCTCGTTGGAGAATATATCGGCTACGAAAGAGCGGAATCAAGAGACTGATGTTAACAGTATTAGGAAAAACCTATCCGTCGTCGAAAAAGATGATTTTGAAGATTGGTTAGCCATGAATTCGGCTATTAGGTTGATTCAAGAGAATTTGGGTTATGAGCTTAATCGTTTGTGTTATGTGTTTGAAATCATATCTGATACCTCGGTAAGTCTAACTGACTGCCCTGTGGGTCCCGCTAGAATTATTAGTGCCTTTCAAGAAGGCTGCAGTTTATTGGAGGTGCCCTCGTCTTCATACCCTATTATTTATAAAGTACTAGGTGGTGTTTTAAGGGCAGAGCTGAAAGACATATATGGCGTACTGCTTTCTGCGGCGGAGCGATACGGCATAAACGGTACGTCCAGTAGTGAGGCCGACTCGCTCTCGGTTCATCGAGAGCCTGAGGGGCGTGTTGAGAGTGCTGGTGGTCAGTCACTGCAAGCTAAGGGGGTGATTCAAAGTAGTTTAAATCAGGCTAGTCAATCGGAGGCTAATCTATCTGATAATGAGCCTTTAATGAGCGATGAAGAGTTGTTTGGCGCTTCGTCGAATTCTTCAGGTCGAGAAAGTGGCCATGCAGTACAGACTATAGGCTCATCCACTAGCCCTCAGAGTGATACATATTCTACGTTGCAGGCGCTAATTAACCTTAAGGCATCCGTATCGGGCGGGGGAGCCGTCACAGTGTCCGCTGATAGAATCAGGTCTGGGAATAGCGACGCTAGAATTTCTTATTTTCAGCAAGGAGAGGTTGTCGAGGCTGTTAACCATCTGCAAAGTATTCAAATCAAGGAACATACCGTCGAAGATGCTCGTGAGCAAGTAGGCGTCTCTGATGATAATGTTACATCCTCCGGCAGCAGTAATGTCATTGAGCTGCCTTTAAAGGATGTTGTAAAGCAGCGTCTTAGTGAGAACGGTAAGGCAGGTACTCAGCTGGGTGCAAAAGACAACGAGTTGATTGATATTACTGACCGGTTATTTGAAACCTTGTTAGAGCAGGTTGGGGTTAGCCATGTTCTAAAAAAATGGTTAAAAAGACTAAAGTTATCGGTTCTTAAAGTCGTTTTGTTGGATGATTCGTTTTTCTCAGACCATAACCATCCCGCCAGACAGGTGATCAATCAACTGGCACGGTTAGCGGGTACAAAACGCACGCCCAACAGAAGTGTCGAACGGTCGTTAGAGTATTTTACTAGTCGGATTATTAATGAATATTCCGGTGACCTGCAGCTATTTGAAGAATTACTGATAGAAATAAACCATTTAGTCTCTAGGCAAGAAGAAGCCTTTAAGCGAAATGCTGATCGGGTGGCGCGGGCGTACGATGGTCAGCAACGACTTATTGAGGCCAGAGAGACGATTGTTGCTGAGATTGATCAGCGCATTAGAGGCAAGAACATTCCTAAAGTACTGCTTTCGCTGCTTGAAGAAGGTGGGTGGCGACAGCTTATGCTGGTTACGTTGCTCAGAGAGGGCCCTGACAGTGAGCGGTTTAAGGAGTCGTTGTCGGTGGTAGACCAGTTACTCGCGTGGTTGGGAGAGTCTCCTGAAGGTTCTGTATCCGTTGGGGATAGTCTTGAAAAAGACCTGGAAGCGCCTACGTTTCTGACGATGATAGACCGGGAGTTAAAGGCAACAGGGCAAACCTCCCATAGTGGTATTATCGCAAAGCTAAAAGAGTATCTAGTCGAAGGTAAAAAACCACGGCTTTTGCCCGCAGAAGCATATTGTTGGGTGGTTGAAACGGATCAAGAATATGGTGCCGCAGCCAGTTGCCCTATTGGTGATGAAGAGGCTAAACCTGGCAATAGTCGCTGGCATAAACGCGCAAGAATGATGGTGATCGGTGACTGGGTTGAAATAATTGATGAGGGTGGTGTTGCCCAGAGAATGCGGTTGGCCTGGTCAGGCAGCAAGTCGTTTAGATTTGTGTTTGTAGATAGCCAGGGTATGAAGGACATTGATATATCGCTCGACGAACTGGCAGAACGGATGGGTAGCGGTAAAGCGACACTGCTTGATAAAGAAGAAGTGCCGGTTATTGATCAAGGGTTGCATCAAATGGTGCAGTCTGTTTATGAAGACTTATCCAGTCAGGCGAGTTGTGACCCGCTAACGGGCCTATTAAACCGGCAGTCATTTGAAAGAAGTTTAGATCGCACTGTTGCTGATGCTATCGCCAATCAAACGTCATACATTGTCTGCTTTTTGGATATCGACCAGTTTAAAGTGGTAAACAATACATATGGGCATATAGCGGGTGATCAATTATTGAAACATGTTGCCGCAGTCGTCCGCAAAACAGCTGGTACGATGGTGACCTGTGGGCGTGTAGGTGGCAACGAGTTCGGCATGATCTTTGATCGTTGCGCTATAAAAGAAGGTAAAATGTTGTGTGATAATATTAGATCGACCGTCGCTGAAAGCACGTTTTTGTGGCAAGAGAATTCATTAGTGGTGACCGTGAGTGCGGGTCTAGCTGAGGTGGACCCTTCTAGCGATAACATTGATACAGTTATGAAAAAGGCCAGCGTTGCGTGTAACCTCTCTAAGGAACATGGGCGTAACCGATTAACGGTATATACACCTCAGGATCGGGATCAGGTTCACCATGATGATATGATGACCTGGATTCAGAGAATTGATCATTCCCTTGAAGAACTTCTAATGCTCAGATGCCAAGAAATCAGACCGGTCAACCTAGCTGCTGGTAGACCTTCTCATTATGAAATTCTGTTAGGCGTATACGACGAGGACAAAAACCTTCTGCCACCTGTTGCATTGATAGAAGCCGCAGAACATTTTGGTCGAATGTCCAGAATTGATAAGTGGGTCATTCACAATACATTAAGGTGGATGGAGGACCATTCAAGCATCGTTGAAACAGTTGATG
Organism: uncultured Oleiphilaceae bacterium; assembly: GCA_913060665.1. GTDB lineage: Bacteria > Pseudomonadota > Gammaproteobacteria > Pseudomonadales > Oleiphilaceae > Alkalimarinus. Next base: position 301,202 of record CAJXUY010000002.1, on the reverse strand, counting down.
GATTTTCGATAAACCTGTCAGGTACCTCTATTAATGAAGAGCACTTTTTAGAATTTGTGCTTGGTGAGTTATCTGCTACGTCTGTTCCAAGGCATAAAATCTGTTTTGAAATTACGGAGACTGCCGCCATTACAAACCTGTCAGATGCAACTGATTTTATCAAAGTCTTGAGGAAAACCGGGTGTAAATTTTCCCTTGATGACTTTGGGACAGGCCTGTCTTCTTATGCTTACATTCAAAAGCTTCCCGTTGATTATATTAAAATTGACGGTGTATTTATTAAGAACATTGTTAACAACCAGAAAGACCAAGCATTGGTGAAATCTATCAACGAGCTTGCTCACTTTATGGGGATGGAAACCATTGCTGAATTTGTCGAAAACGAAGAAATCCTTTCAGTATTAAAGCTTATGGGGGTTGACCATGCGCAGGGCTATGGTATTCGCAGACCTGTTCCTCTTGAAGAAGCCTTTACTTCCCGTAAGTCATAACTTGGTAATGGTCAAAACGGTAGATTTGTACAGTTAAAATCGTTCCTTTTCTGAGTATTCTCTTTTAAAATGACCAGTGTGTCACAAATATAATAATAAAGGCCTTATATAATAATTGAAACAGTTTGTAACAATGCTTATCGACGGTAGTTGAAAAAGAGTTCTTGGGCACTAATTGTCGGACTAAGTATAATAATTGGTTATTTGAGTGGCGTAGGTTTTTCATGGTTTTATTGATTCATTCATTAGAAATTATCCTTCTATTATTGGTGGCCTCACTAGGTTATCGGGTTGTTAAGGAATATCACTCTGAATATAATGTATCGACAGGTCAAGAATGCGATATAACGCAACAAGTGGACATTATCTCTAACGTTAAGGAAGATAAAATTGATGGTAAGTCTATTGTTGAGTCCTACATTGATGATTTCTTCATCGTCGAGTCTGATGACTTTACGCATCCTTTAAGCGTTTTCAAACAACCTGATCAGTTAGCGACTGAGGTTCAGGACTCTTCAATGGATAAGACCGCCAAGCCTAAAATTGAAAATACTGACCGCTCGATCTCAAGTAAAGTTATTGACGCCATGATGACAGAAGCTGATTTGGCCTGCGCATCATAGTTATTTTATTTTCCAGGTAGTTAGGCCGCGTCAAAGTCTGGATACCTTGTGTTACAAAAGCTAGTAACAGATAGTTTCATTTCTATCTCCTCTCATCTATTCTTCTTATTAGTAGATCTGTTTACCGACAGGGTTTAGTCTTTTTGCAGGCTAAGCTTCGTGGTAAGCGTATTTTATACTTACCAGTCTTTGTTATTTAAAATGTTCATTCGGGTTAAGCAAATAGCGGTATATGATGTATATATTCAGTGGAAAGTGGTTGTTGGTTTTTTTTATTCTTATTCCTTCTCTTGCATTGGCGACTGGTTTGCCGCCAGAGCATGAGGCTAAACGCCTTTTATTAGCGGTACAACACTCAATTGATAGTCAGCAGTGGGGTAAAGCAGAGCAGCAACTTAAAGCGATTGCTGAACTGGAGGTGCCGTTGGCTGAAAAATTTCATTACATGCATGGGCAGGTGCTATTTCATCAGTCAGAGTATAACCTTGCTCAGAAATCTCTTGAGATTTACGTGTTGCAAGCAGGAGAGGAGGGAGAATTTTATATTCAGTCTCTAGAAATGATTACCGAGGCAGATGAGAAAAAGCGAATAGTCACGCCCGCTCCCCCTACCAATACTGCAGACTTAAAGCTTGAAAAGGGAAAGGATGATTATCTGGAGTCCCTTAAAGCCTTATATTTGACCGACTCTTCAATCGCAGCATTGGTACTGCGGATCAATAGCATTCTTTCGACTCACCCCTATCAGGGCGCAAGAGTCACGAAAAAGGATGCTAATAAGGGGGCTAAATATAGCATCAACGTGATCGGAAACGAGCTTCAAATACAAGAGAAAAAATATGACAAAGACGGCGCGCCAACTCTGCTGGTAAATAAAATGGATATGTATGGTGTTGATCCCTTTGTTAAATTTGGCTGTGATTATGACCGATATATTTGTTGGCTATATCACCCAGTGAACCAATATGATCGCTGGATATTGATCGATAGAGATAAAAATGCAGCTAAAGAGTTAAGTGAGGCAATGGCTAGGTTAATAAAATTGCTCCAAGGGACAAGTAACAACTAGATTGTTTAGTCTGACCTTGGTCAAGGGAGGGGGGACTGTTTCAGGGTATTGTTAGCCAACTCTGAAGGTTCAAATGATCGCTGATGCTAATCGCTATTTTGAGTCTGTTTTTAGTAAATATATTTACGGATCCACTATATGAATGCGTTTGAGAAATCACTAAACCAGACTGATGGTCTATTTTATCAGCCTCAAGGAAACGAAGAAGCGTTGTTTGAGCACGCGTATAATCATCAATTGCCGGTTTTGATTAAGGGGCCAACAGGGTGTGGAAAAACACGATTTATTGCTCATATGGCCGAAAAACTGGGACGTCCCATTTATACGGTATCCTGTCATGACGATCTAACTGCTGCAGATTTGGTGGGTAGACACCTAATCGGAAAAGAGGGTACTTTCTGGCAAGATGGCCCACTCACCCGAGCAGTTAGAGAAGGTGCAATTTGCTATCTCGATGAAGTTATTGAAGCGAGGAAAGATACGACTGTTGTATTGCATCCTTTAGCAGATGACCGTCGAGTACTACCTATTGAGAGAACGGGTGAGTATCTTGAAGCTGCACCGGGGTTTATGCTCGTGGTGTCATATAACCCAGGATATCAGAATCTGTTAAAAGGTATGAAGCCGAGTACCCGTCAACGGTTTGTAGCGCTTCGCTTTGACTACCCTGATGAAGTCGCAGAAACGGCGATTGTGGTTAAGGAAAGCGGAATTGATGAAGCTAGAGCGCGTGTTTTGGTGAAGTTGGCCAATAGTCTGAGAAATTTAAAAGACCACGATCTTGAAGAAGCCGCGTCAACTAGACTTGTTATTTATGCTGCCAAGCTCATTAAAAGCGGTATAGCGCCATTAGAAGCTTGTCGTATTACCATGGCCGAGCCTTTGACCGATGATGAGGCAACAGTCAGCGCGCTTACAGAGGTTATATATGCCATGTTTGGTGGCGAGGAAGTATAACTTGGCTTATGGGAGTTTCACTAAAAAGAATGAACAGCAATCACTTGCTCAACAAGCAGAGGGTTGGTATCTATGCAACCTGTTGATTCTTCCGGGTATATCGTTTGCATTTCTATTGAGGCTGTTTATTAAGCATGGGAGGAATGATCGTTCAACGCTTGGTACCAACCACATTAGGCAGACGTTTTTTATGTCGCTACTCGGTGGTGGGTTGGCGTTCAGTGGTTGTATCAGTTTATATCTATGGTTGGGGAATACACCTCACGGTTGGATGTGGATTATTATGTATTTCACATTGGTACATACGAGCTTCGTGATGTGGGGAATTCTAGGGTTAGCATGGGCATTGGCAAAAAAACCGATACTGTACCCGCGTTTTTAGCTGTTAGTCGTCATGCTCACCATAGACGTCAGTTTATATTAAAGGCCTGATTGAATGCCCAACAGGCCTTTTTTGTTGACCTGAAGCGCCACTATAGACCCTGTTTAAACAATAGGACACTCTAACATGTTAGTGACTAGTGCCGGTCGCGTAAGTCGTTTTGTTATGAACGTTGTATTTCCCTGAGGGTTTTTTCATCGGAAGCCGTTTGATTTCTTTGAGGGTGTTCGCATCGTAAACAATGAGTGCGCCATCCTTATTCCAAATACTCATGAGTGCATGACTACCATCTTTGGTGAACTCGATATGGGCCGCAGTCTTATCTGGCATGGGTTGTAGTGTTTTTTCTATTTCAAGCGTGTCTTTGTTGATGACATGCATAAGGTCTTTATTGGAACCAAAGAATACGTCAACCCATGCATATCTCGAGTTTTTATGACTTCTCATAAAAAAACCAGGCCCCTTAGTCTCAATTCGCTTAATGACTTCCCAAGTCGTCATATCGATAACCGAAACCTGCCCATCTTTAAGGTTTGGGGTGGCCATAACGGTTCGTCCTTTGTACTCCCAGGTGATGCCAGACCCAAGGTGTGGCATTCCCGCTAGGTCGATAGTTTTAATTTTTTTACCCAAATCAAGGTCGATAACCTGCCCATCTTTAGAGTCCCTTGACGCGCCAATGAGGTGTTTATAAGACTGGTCGAAGAAAAAGTCATCAAGATAATCATCAACGATAATTTTTCTGACCTTTAGTTGAGGTTGGTTATATGGAATTTCCCAAACCTCTTTGAGGTCTTTTAGTGCAGCAATAAAGCTATTTCTGGGTGGTGCAGTGTAAACAGCACTCACGCGAGAAGGCTGTCCTTGTTCACTTTTAACATCAAATATCTTAACCGGTTTAAGGTCAGCAGTATCAATTAGCACCAGTGATTGGGGAAGGTAGTTTGCCACCATTGCATATTTCCCGTCTTTGGAAATGGCGAGGTTTCGAGTATTAATAGCGGCACGAACTTCTGCAACAAACTCCATATTGTAGATGTCATATTTGCTAATCCAGCCATCGCGAGAGGCAAAGTAGACATAACGGCCATTTGGGGAGTATTTCGGGCCTCCATGTAGCGCAAAGCGGGTTTTAAAACGATGAATCGGTTCGAATGTGTCGCCATTCAGAAGCGTTGCAGAGTGGTCTTCGAGCTCCACTACAATAAATAGATTTTTAAGATCTGCTTCAAATTTTGGTTTATCGGGAAGGCTCCCTTGAGGGTGATAGACAATATGTGATGCTTCAATGTCTTTTAGTGTCCACTCAGGTTCTATCCCGGGGTTACTAAATACATAATCTGCTAATGCTACAATCTGCAGGTCATTCAACTGTTCAGAAAATGCGGGCATTTGGGTTGCTATGCGTCCATTTTTAATCACATCAATGGCCTTTTTAATTCTTAGGCGTGAAAGATTGTCGGGCAGCAGGGCTGGACCCATAGAACCTGTACGGTTAGCACCATGGCACTCACCGCAGTTATCTTTGTATAACTGTATTGTTTGAGGAGATATTTCAGCTTCTGATACTGCTTTAGCGCCGTGGCTAGCCGCCACGGCCTGATAGGTTGGAAGTAATAATAGTAAGCCAGACATCAAACAAGTGCTTAGCCGAGATGTTGTTTTCAAGGATGAGATTAAACGAGTAGGGGACATCGATTACATTCCTGTCGCAAACGGCACTACATTACTCGTGGTAATGTTCTCTTTTTGTTGTTCATTAAATGCATTAACGACGGAGCCGATAATAATCAACGTTGGTGTTTGAATATTTTTATCTTCAACCTTCTGTTGCAACGTATCTAGCGTTGCAATGAAAACCCGTTGATTGGGCGTAGTGCCCTGTTCAACAAGTGCTGCAGGTATATCACCAGACATGCCATGGGCCTGAAGTTCTCGGTTGATCACTTCAATACTCTGTAAGCCCATATAAAACACTACGGTTTGATTAGGGCGTGCGAGGTTTTCCCACGGAAGTACTAGGTTCCCTGACTTCAGGTGACCGGTAACAAAGGTGCAGCTTTGGGCGTGGTCCCTATGGGTTAGGGGAATGCCTGCATACGTTGCGCAGCCTGACGCCGCAGTAATCCCTGGAACCACCCTACAGGGCACATCGGTACCCAGTAGTACTTGAATTTCTTCCCCTCCGCGACCAAAGATATACGGATCGCCACCTTTTAAGCGAACTACGCGCTTACTTTCTTTTGAGAGTCTTACCAAAAGGGTATTTATCTCTTCTTGGGGAAGGGTATGCTTATTGGCTGTTTTACCGACAAATATGCGGTCCGTTTTGGTGGGTACCATTTCCATGATGGCTTTGCTTACTAGTTTGTCATAAACCACAATGTCGGCTTCTTGAATCAACCGTAAAGCTCTGAGTGTTAATAACTCTGGGTCACCCGGCCCAGATCCAACAAGCGCTACTTCGCCGGGTTGTAATGGGCTATTGCTGGCGCAGTTTCCCATGAGGGCTTTTACTTCGCTGGTTTGGTCTACCATTGCTCTCTCCATAACCCGGACTGCCAGGCAACTTTACGTTATAATTTTTTGATTCTGCATGTTTTGCTACAACGACGCTGGGGCTCAACTTATTGATGTCGAGTTACCGGGATCAACGTGGGGTCTGTTGTGTCGTTGTAGGGCATATCTAGGCGACCGTCTTCATCTTCGTCGATACCGATTTCTTCGTTACTGAGATAGCATGCAGGGTCTTCGGCCCATGCATCGTCGGTCAATTGGTAGGCTCTAACGCGCGTGTTTCCACCACATATTTTTAGATACTGACACTCGGCACAGCGGCCTTTAACTGGGCGTGGGTGTTGTCTAAACCCGTCCATTAGTTCATCATTCGGGTTGCTCCAAATATCTGAGAAAGCACGCTCTCTTATATTACCTAAGGTGTAATTCCACCAGAATGTGTCAGGGTGAACATTACCTAGGTTGTCGATATTCGAGATGTTGACGCCTGAAGAGTTACCTCCCCAGTTTTCTAAGCGATGCCTAAGTGCCTCTACCTCATTCGGGACATTTTTTTCTGCCCACTGCAATAGATAAGGGCCGTCAGCGTCGTTATTTCCAGTGACATACTCTCTCACTATACCTTGCTGTAATTCAGACCAACTGCGTTCGAATAACAGGTCGAGTGCTTTTCGAGTAGTCAGGTGGAATGCATCGCTTTTTCTATTTCGGTTACCACGGCCTGCATAATTGAGATGAGATAGATAAAACTTGTCGATGTCATACTCGTCCATTAATGCCAATAGCTGTGGTAGTTCATGACTATTGTTTTGTGTGAGTGTGAAACGTATTCCGACTTTAATGCCGTGTTGCTTACATAGCTTAACCGCGTGTAATGACGCATCAAAGGCTCCTTTTAGCTGACGAAACTCATCGTGAGTATCTTTGATACCGTCTAAGCTGATGCCTACATAGTCGTAGCCTACCTCGGCAATCTTCTCTATATTATCTTCGGTGATAAGCGTGCCATTAGTCGATAGGCCTACATAGAACCCCATGCCTTTGGCGCGCTTTGAGATATCATATATATCCGGGCGGAGTAGTGGTTCACCACCGGAGAGAATCAGTACGGGGACCTTAAACCCCTTAAGATCGTCCATCACCTGATATACTTCGTCAGTCGATAGCTCGCCTTTAAAGTCTGTATCAGCAGATATCGAATAACAGTGTTTGCAGGTTAAATTACATCGCCTTATCAGGTTCCATATTACCACTGGGCCTGGTGGTTTACGTGCAGGGCCAACAGGTGTCGGGTTGAGCAAAGTCTGCATATATTGTGTGATACGGAACATGATTAGGGTCTCTTTTTCGTTTCAACATAGTTTACGAACTATCGATTCAGGAACCTTGACTTTGAACAAGCATGTTCCACTTTCGTATCAGGTCTATTTCTTGATTCTCAATCCTGTTTTTTTGAGGATACGCTTACTAAACAATACGTCATGCCCATTATTATGTTCGCCTAATAACTCGATAATGGTTTGGATATGATCGTCCACCTCTTGCTGGGTTCGGCCATGAACCATTGCAAATAAATTGTGTGGCCAGTCGGGGAGGTGGCGAGGTCTGTGGTAACAGTGGCTGACAAATTCAAGTGAGCCCAGCTTTTGGCCGAGTGTCTTGATCATGTCGTCAGGTACATCCCATACTGTCATACCGTTTAATGTGTAGCCGAGCTTGTAATGGTCGGGCACTACCGCAATCCGTCGAATAACGCCTGCATCTTGCATGCGTTGCATTCGAGAAATCACTTCGTCCTCTGTGATGTTTAACTGTTCTGCAAGCAGCAAATATGGACGAGATGTTAATGGCAAGCCTTCTTGGGTGGCTACGATTAGCTTTCTATCAAGCCCGGTTGGCTGGAATGTATTACCGCTTTTGAGTTGTGAGTGCGAGTCATTCATTTAGGAGGCTCTTGCAGGATAGTAAGGGACATAAATATGTGTTGGTTATTGTCGGTATTCTATTAACTTAACCTAGAGTGTGTGTGCTAGAGATGGGCCCTAAACGGGAAAATATAAACCGACATAGAACTCCTCCAGTTTTGGCATGTTAAATACCTTATAGCCGGTTTCTTTTTCAATTCTTTTAATGGTAGAGGCTATTTCGCTGGGGTTTTCAGTCCCTAATACAAACCACATGTTGAGCTTATGAGCACGCTCATAGTTGTGGGCAATCTCAGGAAACTGATTGACCTGATCTGCGACTTTATCGAACTCATCTTCAGGGATGCTCATGGCTGCAAGGGTAAAGGCTCCGCCTGCTTTCTCTATTTGATACATAGGGCCAAAACGGGTCAGAATTTTCTCTTCTAAAAGTGAGGCTATTCGATTAATAAGTTCAGCTTCTGTAATACTCAAAGCTTTGGCTGCTTGTTCATACGGGCGTTCGCATATTGGGAATCCTCGTTGCAGTTGGTTGATGATACTGCGATCAATCTCATCCATGGTTTATGGCCTTTCTTTCTGGAACGCAATGAGCAGAGGGTGCTGTGTGATGTTGTCTATGAAAGCGTCCTCCACACTGTTTGAACTGTTTGTAACTGAACAAAATATCATGTTCTATTTCAGTTAATTGGCATGTTTTTATCAGTTGGTTGAGCTGTTGAAGTACTTGGCCTCGATCTTTGCCGTGAATCATACAGAACAGGTTGTAGTTCCAATCGGGTAATCGTCTAGGTCGTCGATAACATAGTGTCACAAGGCCTGACTGTTTAATACGCTCACCTATTTCGTCTACAAGGTGGCTCGGTATATTCCAAACGACCATGGCATTTGCGTTGTAACCCAGCTTGTGATGTTTGACCACCAAACCGAAGCGTTTAATTAGTCCGTTGTTGATCCACTCTTCAATGCAGGTAATGACCTGTTGCTCACTACCCCCAATAATATTCGCTAAGGTTAAATATGGACGGCTATCGACCGGAAGCCCACTTTGAATTGCGCACTTGAGAGCTTGCTGTTGAATGTCGTTTAGTTTTGGCGCTGAGTGTGCTTCAGACATACTGTATTAACTCCAATTCAACTTAAACCCAAGATCTATGTGATAAGCCTGTTCCATTGGCAGGTTTAGGATAGCGTAGCCTGTTGTGTTTTGTATGGCTCGCAAGGTTCGCTCAAGGTGTTGTTCGTCTGTCGCTGTAACGACAAACCAAAGATTATATTCATGTTCGCGAGCGTAGTTGTGGTTAACCTCATCAAACCTGTTGACCTGATCAGCCACTTCATTTAACAATTGCTCAGGTACTGAAATAGCCGCTAATGTACTCGCCCCGGCTTTTTCATGATTAAAGACGGGGCCTACTCGAGATACGATCTCGCTTTCTTGAAGTGATGAAACACAATCGATGACCCGTTGTTCCTCTAGTCCTAACTCATTTGCAATATCTTTGAATGGTGTCGTTGATAGAGGGAATCCTTTTTGGTAACGATCTATTATTTGCTGACCCAATGTATCTACTTTGACTGTACTCATCATTAAGTTCCGTCTAAAGACCAATTCTATGGGCGCGAGAAGTGAAGAATATCCCACTGGGTTTTAATACATTGATCGACGTAATTTCTTCATAAGTCGCGGTGTTATAAACCCTTACGATGTCTTCATCTCGAACAGATACCCATACTTCTTCACCTCGGGGTGTAAACTCCATATGAAGTACTGCCTTACCTGGTTTTAATGTCTTTTTGAGGGCAAAGGACTCAGCATCTATTATTTGTAACGTGTCATTTTTAGGGAATGCAAAGTTAACCCAAATCTCCCGAGCATCCGGGCGGGACATGACAAATACAGGTTGACCGTAAACTTGGATGGCGCCGACTTGAGTCCAGTTGTTCATATCGATTACCAGTACTTCATGACGGCCTACTGCCGGTACAAACGCGTAGTTTCCGGCGACTGCCCAGCCTTCCAAGTGAGGCATTTTATAGACGGGAAGTCGCTCCTCACCCTTTCCGTAATTGGGTAAGATGTGCTTTGAACCCTTTTCAGGGAACCATAGGTCAACCAGTGCTAGGCCGTCCTGTCCAAATAGTCCGGCAATATAATAACGACCATCGGGGGATATTAAAGCGTCGTAAGGTTGCTTACCAATGTTCTTCAATTTGGTTATTTTAGGTGTGGAATTGGATGATGTGGCTGTATCAGAAAAGTCTGCAATCCAAGTTTCATTGCCATCAAAAAGGCTGAACACAAAACGTTGGCCAGGTGCATCTACTAGACCAACAGTTTTTGATTGCTTTTGTTCACCGTTTTCATCGGTATACATCGCTGGGATATCAACGACTAGTTCAAGGGTCTCGGCGTTGAATACTTTTACGCCTCCAGGGGCGTAGTTTGATACAGCCACTAGCTTACCATCTTGAGATATGGCACCGCCTATACTGTTACCAGCCTGTAGAACTCGGTTTTCAATATTTTGATTAAGAATATCTATTTTGGTGAGGCCTCCATCACGGCCAAAAACATAGGCGAACTGTTCATCTCTGGAAAAGACTATTGACGCATGAGATAGGTCGCCTATGCCTTCAATACGGCCCTCTATCGTTCGTTGTGTGGTGTTTACGATTGATACCGCTCCGTCGGCTCTTTCAATGATGGTTCCTAGATCACCACTTGCCTTGTATTGGACTGCAGTATTAAGTGAGTGATGTGACGCACAACCACTCAACATCACAAATAGCGAGAGCGTCGTGGTAAGTATTACTGCTTTAACATTCAGCATGTTTTTGGTTGTCATTATCAATATTCCGCAGCGGTCTGTTATTGGTTTAATTGGTTGATTTTGCCAGATATTAAAAACTCTGCTATCCATTGGGCATCGTCATCGCTAATGATCGATTTCCAAGGAGGCATTGCGGTGCCATTCCTTCCGTGAAGGATCGTTAGCTTGATATATTCAATATTTTTATCTTTAAACTGCTCTGGCAGTAGAGAAGGGCCCAAGCCTCCTTTAAGTGTCATGCCGTGACAAGATCCGCAGTCATGCTTTACCATATGAGTTAACTCAGTTGCTCTGTCTAGTGAAACTATACTGCCTACAGTATCGTGGCGTTTCTCACTGGCGATGCTTTGTTTTGATGTAATCGCAAGAACGATAACGGCTATCGTAATTGAAAATTGTAGGGCTAGCATTTTGGTTGATGCGAGGTTCGACATATAGTTCTTTATCACTCTGCGCTAGTGTTATTCTGTTACGGTTACGATACCCACCATCTTAGGGTGTGGGCCGCAGCGATAAGAGAATGTGCCTGTTTCGTTAAACTCCAGCTCGAAAAACTCTTCAGGGAAGAAATAGTCCGGTTCTGGGTCGCCACGCTCTTCAAACCAAACGCTGTGGTATTGGCGTTTCTCATTATTTGTCCAGCGAATTTTGGTGCCTTTTTTAACGGTAACTTCTTTTGGGATAAACTCATATTTTTTAATACTGACATTCGCAATGTCATCAGCTAGTACTGATATCGACAGAAGAAATGTCATAAAAAAAATGATGGATTTATTTAACATCGCTGGCTCCTATTACGTTAAAAATACATTGTTCGGTCTAGTGCCTGATTTGGTTTCCAGGCGATCGTTAATCCACCATTGGTACCGATACTGCCATAGCGGCAATGGTTGTTGCTTGATGATAGTCAACATAGCGTAATGGCTGTACGGCTACTTTGACTGAACTCAATAATAGACTCGCTGAAAAAATCAAATTAAAGGAGTGTATTACTAAAGTGTTAGTTGTGGTGTATGTAGTTGTTTCTATGGAGGTATTTGTCGATTGGCGGGGGTTTTTAGGTGATGGGTTAAATGCGTACTGATGCTTAGCTGTTTATAATACTAATTAATAACTCAGCAACTGTAATGAGTGTTTGGTATTCCTATTTTTATAGAAGTGCAACGCTAAGGTTTTTTTGTACGAGAGAGCAGCAGAGCGACTAACCCTAGACAAATTAATGCGAGTGATTTGGGTTCCGGGATATCGGCTACTCTGTGAGCGGTGATGGTGGCCTTAACCTTTTGCTGGCGTGAGCAACCACGACTGTTACAGTTCTCGCTGGAGGTAGAGCAACTGCCGCATAGTGATAACCCTTCTCTGTAAACAGAACCGTCGACATCAAAATCTAATTGAGGCATGGCTAGTAGGTGGCTGGAAAGCCCGCCAGATAATAGTAGGGTGATCATCAGTACCTTCAATATAAATCCTGTTTTCATTATATATCTCCTAGGTAATGTTGTTTTCGCAATTGATCGCCACCTTCTAAAGGCAATTGCTAGGCCATTAGTAATTTATTTACGTTTTTTCAGATACATTATTTGGTTAAATAATGAACAGTTTGTGAGTGGTGTAAATTATGCTGACAAATAAGATATGGGGAGGGTAGAAAAAAACCACCCAGTTGGGTGGCTTGAAGGGTCTGGTAAGCAATGCTTACCAAGAGGAGGCTTGCTTATTGTTTTGTTGCGTTGATTTCAATGCCTTCTTCATCTTTATCAAACCCTAGGCGATAACCTAATGACACGTGATGGAAACGAGAGTCACTAAAGTCGTCATGAATAGCAAAACCAACGTTATATACGGTACCTGTGTCAAAGCTTACGTCGCCTGCTTTATCGCTAGATAGCTTACGAGTCATTTCTACTGTCCAGATTCCGTCTACTAAGCTTTTGGTAAAGGTTGCACCCTGTCCGCCACTCATCTTACGTTCGTCTAGCAAGTATCCATCTTCAACTTTTCCTGTGCCCAATTCGTAGCGAATTAAGTCAAGGAAATTCTTACCATCTAACTCAGCTTTAATTTCATTTTCAGATTTTAGTTTATCCCAGCCGCCCAATTTTTTACCGCGCTTACCTTTGTATTCAACCTTGGTACGGCTTTCAGCAATATACTTGGTAATTCCGCCTGATGTATCGAGTCTAGGTGAGTCGGCGTATGCTTTGACGGTTGCATCATCGACTTCGCCAGGCATATTTTTGACGTCATCATGACAGCTTCCCCAGCAACCTGATCGGTCTGCAAACTCAACCTCATCGCTACTAAACATCATGGCTAGCTTAACTTGGTTTTCTGGATCCATTTTACCACCGTCTGCAAACGGAACCGCTGCGTGCTCACCTTCAGGCCAAGTAAACTTCATATATAAGTTTTCGGCGTCGTAAGTGGCTTGAACGGAAACAGGAATGCTACCGCGCTTACCTGGTATAACAGAAGCTTCAAGCTTCTCGCCAGTTACGATCTTAGCACCCATATCCATTGTTTCGGCATCATGGCATTCAACACAGCGGTCGCCTTTGGTAAATGCGCGCTTACCACCATGCTCTCGACTATGAATCCACTCTATTGAAGAGGTTCCAGGGAAGAACAGGGTTATATCTCTGGTTGGTACTGAACCCCAGTCTACATTGCTTGTAGTAGTGGCTGCAGCAGGTGCTTGCTCTGTTGGTGAGGTTGACTTAGGTTGTGATGCTGCTAGTTTTGCATCCTCTTCTGCTTTAAGAAGTTTTTCAGCTGCTGCATCGGATTTGGCTTTTTCGGCGGCTACGATATCTTTTTGGAATAGGTGTAATGTTGCGTTAGGCTTAGCCATATCGGGGTTTGGTGCTTCAAACTCTTCGATTTCTTCATCGGTTAGCAAGTGACGAACATTTTTGTGAGCGATACCTTTATGGCAGTCGATACAGGTATTGCCTTGTTGGATAGCGGCAGTGTGCTGTTTAAGTGCGCGAGGTTTTTGTGAGTTCTGATGCATTGACTCGAAGTTATGACAGTTTCGGCATTCGCGAGAGTCCGACTCTTTCATGCGCCGCCACTCATTTTTAGCTAACTCAAGGCGCTTTGCATCAAACTTATCAGGAGTATCGATAGTCCCCAAAATTTTATGCAGTAGTTCGTTAGATGCCTGTATTTTTCGCTGGATTTTATGAATCCAATCTTTCGGTACGTGGCAATCAGGGCAGGTTGCACGAACACCTGAACGGTTGCTGTAGTGGACCGTTTCTTTATATTCTATATAAACGTTCTCTTCCATTTCATGACAAGAGATACAGAATTCTTCGGTGTTAGTCATCTCTAGAGACCAGTTAAAACCACCCCAGAATATGACACCTATGGCCATAAAAACCAGAGAGGTTCCGATTGTGGTACCTAGAATAATTTTTTTGGATAAAAGTTCCTGTAACCAGGACTTATTGTTCATCGCTTTTGCTCCACCCAGGCTGCTCAAATAGGAGAAGGCAATAGAGTGCTTACTTGCGGCAAGTTCTATTACCTTGTCTTTTACAGATTTATAACCTGATTATTTTTTAACGTTATCTTCTGCTCACAAAATATCTTATGTAACTAGGAGATACGTTTATTATATTTTTGACTCTACTGTGCTTACTCTACGCAACTATTAGTTTCTTCTAGTTACTCACAGTAAAAGGGAGGGCATTTACAAATGCCCTCTCTCGCTTTGCTATAACTACTAAGTTTTGTGGTTCATACGGTTGTAAACGTTGAACTTACCAGTAGGGGTGGTTAGGCCTTTAATGCGAGTCTTTTCTTTAAGAGTCTTCGCATCATATACCACGATCTCACCCGTAGGGTTGCTCGCGTCAGCACGGTTCCATACTGAAACCCAAACCTCTGTACCGTCTTGGTTGAATTCCATGTGAAGTGCTGCTTTGCCCTCTTCTTCAGTTACACGGATTGTCTTAACAATCTCATGTGTATCTTTGTCGAAAACCTGAACACTTTGTTGAACTTCTGGCTCTGGGTGCTTCAACTGGTCTGCCCAAACGTATTGTGAATCTGGGTGAGTTCGGATGAATACGCCTGCGCCGTCTGTTTCAACGGTGTAACACATTTTCCACGCTTGGTCGGGGTGGTTGATTGGGTCGTTGCCCCAAACAGATACTTCGCCTTTACCAAGGTGAGTGGTTGCGCCAACAGGGCCGCACTTCTTATCAGTCCAGTTAGCACCTGGCCCAGGATGTGGAAGTGAAGCAACATCGATGATCTTCTCAAGCTTACGTTCTTTAGTATCAACAACAACCATCTGGTTAGATGCGTTTGCTGCGATCTGGAAGTAACGGCCGGTTGGATCAAAGAAGCCATCGTGTAGGAACTTGGCGGTATCCATTTGCTCGATACGTAAGTTAGCGATGTCGCTGTAATCAACCTGCCACATTTGACCTAACTCTTTGATCGCTACCATCCAGGTAGACTCGTTAGGCGTGGTGTAGATTGCTGCAACACGTGCTTCGTTTACGTACTCGCCATCAACGTTGATACCACGAGAAGAAACCACTTTTAATGGGTCAAGTGTTTCTGCGTCCATGATTACGAAGTGAGGAGGCCAGTAACCACCCGCGATAACATATTTGCCGTCACCTGATACCGCGATATCACGTGCGTCATATGCCATCTTGGTTTCTGCAACCAGCATTTTCTCCGGTTCTTGGAATAAATCGATCTTGTTAACCTTACCGTCACGACCAATGGTGTACCAGAAACGACCTGTTTCGTATTTAGATTTCTTGTCTTTGTGATGCTTCTCAGTACCCTTGATTACGTGTACGGCATAACCAGTATCGATGTGAGCAACGATTTCGTGCTTGTCGCCATCGATGATTGCCGCCTTACCTGCGTCACGTTCGATAACTACGAAGAAGTTCTTCCAGTTACGGCCGTGTAGAGGCTTGGTTGGGTAATCTTTAGGTGCAACATACTCTTTAGTGTGCTTCTTCATCATGTCCAAAGACATTTCAGGTGGAATAGGTGGCTCCATCTGAATGTAGGTAGCAAGCATAGATATCTCTTTTTTGCTAAAGATATCGTCAAAGTTGTTCATGCCGCCTTCAGTGCCGTAAGAGATGATTTTCTCTAAACGCTTCTGGCCTTTTTTCAAGGTTTCTTCAGGTAATAAACTTTTACCTGTTGCGCCTTTACGCAAAACCCCGTGACAACCAGCACACCGCTGGAAGTAAAGAGTTTTTGCTGTTTCAAAGTCAGCTTCACTTAAGGTTGGGCTTTTAGCCGCAGCTGCGAATGCAGTGCTTCCGGAAAGTGCTGCTGTAGTCAGGGTGACTGCTGCGGCCAGTTTTCCTAATTTTAGATTTTTTTTCATTGATGACGTCTCCCTTCAAGGACTAATTGTCGGAGCTAAAGTTATGCCTCTAAAGGATTGCAAACCTTGATCATAATCAAGAGGGTTTGTGACGGTCACTTATCAATTAGCTAAGTAGAAAAAGATTGATCTGGATTATGGTTTTTGTGAAAAATATAAATAATCGTAATACCTAGTACTAGGTATGTATTTGTATTTATTAAAAAAATAGTAGTACTAAGATTGATCGTTATATTAAAAAAGTGATCTTTAAAATTAGAAGGTTGATCAAAATCAAGGGCTTTCCATCTATGCACGCGTACCTTTAGCGTGCACTCAATTGCTGACAACAATTGCTAATAATGAAGGAGAGCATCGAAATGGCTGAGCGCTTTACCAAGAGCATGGCCAGAAACATATATTTGGGAGGTAGTACCTTCTTTATATTATTGTTTCTAGGTCTAACGTTCGACACTATGCAAGCGATGCCGGAACGCGACAACCGTGAAAATTTAACGGAGTCTGTTGCTAACGGCAAATTGCTTTGGGAAGAAAATAATTGTCTGGGCTGTCATACCTTATTTGGTGAAGGTGCTTACTTTGCACCGGAACTGGGTAATGTGTATCAGCGCCGCAGTATGGGAAATGACGAAGCATTTATAGGCTATTTTAAAGCTTGGATGAATGCGATGCCTACCAACGTACCGGGTCGTCGTCAAATGCCACAATTTAACCTTAATGATCAGGAATTAGAAGACTTGGCTGCGTTTCTTAAATACGCAAACGGGATCAATACTAATGACTGGCCACCAAACGTAGAAGGTTAAGGAGAGCAGAATGAAATTTCAATCACAGTCGGCTGCGATGCCGTACTTCATTTTTGCCCTTGCGTTGTTTGTCGGTCAGATCGTATTTGGTCTGATTATCGGCTTACAGTATGTGGTGGGTGATTTTCTATTCCCTGAAATACCATTCAACGTGGCACGTATGGTTCACACCAACTTGCTTATTGTATGGTTACTATTTGGCTTTATGGGTGCGGCATATTACTTGGTACCTGAAGAAGCAGAAACTGAGCTATATAGCACTAAATTAGCGTGGGTTTTATTTTGGGTTTTTGCAGCGGCCGGTACGTTAACGATTATTGGTTATCTTGCAGTGCCTTATGCAACTCTCGCTGATATCACTGGCAATGGTTTACTACCAACCATGGGACGCGAATTCCTTGAAATGCCGACTATTACGAAAGTGGGTATTGTTGTTGTTGCGTTGGGCTTCTTGTTCAACATCGGCATGACAATGCTTAGAGGCCGTAAGACGGTTATTAATATCGTATTGATGACCGGTCTTTTGGGTCTGGCCTTGTTCTTCTTATTTTCTTTCTATAATCCACATAACCTTGCGCTAGATAAGTTTTTCTGGTGGTGGGTTGTTCATCTATGGGTTGAAGGTGTATGGGAATTGATCATGGGTGCTATTCTAGCCTTTGTATTGATCAAAGTAACAGGCGTTGACCGTGAAGTTATTGAAAAGTGGTTGTACATCATTATTGCGATGGCGTTGATCACCGGCATTATCGGTACAGGTCACCACTTCTTCTGGATCGGCCCACCGGAGTACTGGCATTACTTAGGGTCTATTTTCTCGGCATTAGAGCCTATTCCGTTTTTTATGATGACAGTGTTTGCATTTAATATGGTAAGCCGTCGTCGTCGTGAGCACCCTAACCGTGCTGCAACATTATGGGCGTTGGGTTGTGCAGTAATGGCATTCTTGGGCGCAGGTGTATGGGGCTTCCTACACACTCTGGCTCCAGTAAACTATTACACTCACGGAACCCAGATAACTGCTGCTCACGGGCACATGGCATTCTATGGCGCATATGTAATGATCGTTATCACTATTATCTCTTATGCAATGCCTATCATGCGTGGTCGCCCAAATGGTAACTCTCGCCAGGCTCAGACAGTAGAAATGTGGAGCTTCTGGTTGATGACTATCGCGATGGTATTCATCACGTTATTCCTAACGGCTGCAGGTATCTTGCAGGTGTGGATGCAGCGTGTTCCAGAATCAGGTCAAGCACTTTCCTTTATGGCAACGCAAGATAATATTGCATTGTTCTACTGGTTACGCGAGATCTCTGGTGTAATATTCTTTATCGGTCTATTAACCTACATTGCTAGCTTCTTTGTGAAGGGTGATGCAGTTGAAGTAGCTGAATAATAGAGTGAAGGTAGGCTGAATTATAGTGCAGGTTTATGCGCTATAATTCACTAGTAGCTTGCTGCAAAAAAGGCGATTGGATAACGTAAGTTTGAAAGTCGCCTTTTTTATTGTTTTTGAGTGAGTGACGCGTAATGAAGAATCTTCAACGTAATCGTCTTATTACCCGAACGGCTTTTTTCTTTCTTTTTTTACTTGCACCCGTGCTGGATATTTTTCGTTTTGATTTGACCGAAACGAATTTCGTTATTTTAGGTCAGGCGTTAAGTCTAGATATCACAAAAAGCTGGGTATTAACCAGCACCCCTCTTGATACGGGATTAAGAATTCTGTTTCGCTTTGTCTTGCCTTTGGTAGCTATTATTGCTACTGGCATCTTTATATTCTGGAAGTGGGGACGGATATATTGTGGGTGGTTATGTCCTCACTTTTCAGTGGTCGAAACTATTAATGATTTAATGCGTTCGCGAACGGGACACGTAACGCTATGGGAGAAAGCCGCCCCTGGCTCAGACGCAAAAGGTGGTTTCTTTGATTGGCTTTTGATTGTTTTGGTCAGTGTTACTATCGCATTTTCATGGGCGCTTGGCCTGCTCTCTTATTTGTTGCCGCCCATGCCGCTTTATATTGATCTGGTTAATTTCGATTTATCCCAAGGAGAAACGGTGTTTCTATCTGTCGCAACCTTGGCGTTCACGATAGATTTTGTATTCGCCAGACATCTATTTTGCAAATATGGTTGTGCGGTGGGGGTGTTTCAAAGCTTGTTCTGGATGATGAACCCAAAGTCTATGGTGGTGGAGTTTGATAGAGAACGTGCATCGTTGTGTAAAGACTGTGACAAGGATTGCGAAGATGCATGCCCTGTGCGGTTGCCCGTGCGCAGTTTTAAGCGAAGTAAGTTTACCTGTACTCAATGCGCACAATGCATTAGTGCATGTGTTGAGGTTCAAAAAGATAACCCAGATGGTAGTTTACTTGCATGGGATGAGGGTGAAAAAACAAAGCAAACTACATTGATTCCGATGGTTTCAATAGAAACACCTAAACCTAAGAAGTAGCCTCATTGATTGCGCTTTTAGCCTGTCATATATCAAGGATATGTTGAACGAAAAATGACAAATTACGCTTACTGTTTGTGATTATCTTATTACCCGTGTTTTTGTATAGGGTGCGCAAGCACACCCTATAAGTGTTAGTCGTTCTTCAAAATAATGTTATGTTTAAACTTGTCAGGTAATCTAAATGGAAGAGTATGTAGGTATTAAGTGGCATGAGTATATTACTCGTAAGGCTCGTACAGATTTTCCAGATGCAGCAGTATATTTAAAAGAACAGCAACTGACGCTTAGCATTGTTTTTCGTGCACTGGGTGGAGATGCTGGATTAAGAATTGAGGCTGCGACTCCTCGAGACTATTACACTCGCCGCAGTTTTTTGCAAAAAGTCGCAAGCTCCCATAATCAGGTGGAATTAGCCTGGAAAGATGGCGAAACGTTAAGGCTGCCAGAACGTTTAGCATTGTTTCCTGATAAAGAACTTAACCGGAAGCTCTATATATGGTTGAGTGCATTAGCATCTCAGCAGAATGATGAATTTGAACGCTGGTTTGTAGATAATCAACGTCTTACCGCTACCGTGCTGGCTAAGTTTTATGGCCTCAGCAGGATATATCACGAGTTAGCCATTGCATTTGTGCGATTGCGGCCGAAGCCTGAACATCTTGACGAAGATGATGCCATTCAAGAAAAGGCAATACAGCGCGCGATATTAGACCCTGGTTGTGAAATGAACTTGCCTTCGGCCAAATATGCTCCAATGCCCGTTTACTTGTGGTTATATCCATCCGGTATTGTCGGGGGAGAGACTGAAGGGATGATAGCTGATGACCCAGACGCTGATGGTTCAGATAGCAAGTCTGGCAAACGCAAAAGTAAACGAAAGAAAGCCGAGCGTCAGGACTCCTACAACAAAAATAGTGGATTGATGGTTTTCAGGCTTGAAAATCTGTTTTCTTGGTCTGAGTTTGTGCCCGTTGATCGAGCAGGTGATGACTCGAAAGAAGATGATGCCGAAAGCGTAGCGGAAGATTTGGATGTATTGAGTCTATCGAGAGATCGCAAAGCGGCTTCTTCGAGTATTAAGTTTGATCTGGATTTACCTTCAGCTGATAGCGATGACCTGATACTAGGTGATGGCATTTTACTGCCTGAATGGGATTATCGTAAAAACCGGTATTTTGACAACCATTGCTGTCTTTTGCCTGTGATCGCAGATGATGCAGGCCCTGCCGAGCTACCTAATCACTTAAGATCAAGTGCGGTTAAATTACGTCGGCAGTTTAGTAATTTAAAACCTGTAAGAAGCTGGACAAATCGACAGGTTGATGGTGAAGAAATTGATATGGACGCATGGCAGGATTTTTGTAGTCTGCGCAGTCAGGGACAAGTGAGTAGTGACCCTCGTTTATATCGTTCTTTTTCGGCGCAAGTAAGAGATTTGTCTTGTTTGATGCTAGCAGACCTTTCGCTTTCAACAGACACTTATATCAATAATGAACAACGTGTGATTGATGTGATACATGATAGTTTGCAGTTGTTCTCTGAAGCACTGTCATCTACAGGGGATCGTTTTGCGTTGTATGGTTTCTCGTCTCGACGGAGAGATCATGTTCGATTTAACATGATAAAAAACTTCAATGAACGCTACGGAGATACCGTTAGAGGTCGAATTCAAGCACTTAAACCGGGCTACTATACTCGAATGGGTGCTGCGATTCGCCAGGCGACTAAAGTGCTAGCAGTTGAAAAAAGTCACCAGCGTGTGTTGCTCATTCTGACTGACGGTAAGCCTAACGACCTTGACTGCTATGAAGGGCGTTATGGTATAGAAGATACCCGTATGGCGATCATAGAGGCGAAGCGCATAGGGCTTCAACCATTTTGTGTCACCATCGATGATGAGGCCGATGAATACTTGCCTTATATTTTTGGTAACAATGCTTTTGTGGTGATAAAAGATCCTCAGCAGCTACCCAATGAACTACCACGGCTTTACGTGAATTTAACTCAGTAAGTTTAGCCATAGATGGATATTAAGGAGAAGATGCTGGTTTGAACAAGTCTGTTGTCGGGCAAAAACGCTTGCCTGGAGATTTAGCCATTTGGATTTTCATTCTGGCCGAGTTGACGGTATTTGCCGCGCTGTTTATTGTTTTTTCAGTGTCAAAATCTCTGAACGTCGAGATGTTTGCGGAAGGGCAGGCGACACTGCACCCGTTGATGGGGCTTATCAATACATTATCGTTGATTACCAGTAGCTTTTTCGTTGCTAAGTCTGTCCTTTTTGCATCACAAGGGCAATTAGCAAAGTCTGCTCAGTGGGTATGGATCGGCATTGCGACGGCTTCGATTTATATTGTGACCAAGTTTATTGAGTACCAAAGCCTGATGGCGTTGGGCTATAACTTGAGAACTAATATTTTCTATACTCTATATTTTTTTATTACGTTCTTTCACTTTATGCATGTGTTGATGGGTATCGTCATTTTGATCGTGGTTGCGAATAAAGCAAGAAAAGGTGGATATGAAAGTGACATAACCGGTGTTGAAACGGGGGCTTCATACTGGCATATGGTTGATATGGTATGGGTTGTTCTGTTTCCATTAATTTATGTGATTAAATAGAGGGTGGTATGATGCAGTTAACCAGCCGTAAGCTAACGGGAACCTGGCTGTTATTGATCGCGTTAACGCTAACGTCTGCGGGGCTAGGTTCTTTAGAGTTATCGGAAGAGCTTTTGGTCTTTTTGGTGCTATTAACCGTGCTCATTAAGAATTACCAAATTATTGATGTGTTTATGGAGTTAAAGAATGCACCATTGTTATGGCGAGGGTTAATGCAGTGTTTTACCCTATTTATAGTGGTAGCGGTTGGTGTTACGCTGATTATTTAATGGGTTAGTTGAATTGGGCGCACCTGCATCACTTTATATGTGATCGTTGGGTGCGCCCCAAATCTTATGTTGCGCTATTGGTTAGCCGCTTGGCTTTCTTTCTCAATAGCTGCAAGTCTAGCGGGTCTGTCTTTTAAACGGTTGATATAAGCGTTTAGGTTTTCTTGTTCAATCGATTGCTTGAAGCTCAACCCCCAGAATAGCGTATGACCGATTACTATATCGGCAGCGCTAAATTCGCTCCCTAGAATAAAATCGTTTTTACCTAACCCAACGCTTAATAGTGCTAATGCTTGCTGAAACTCCCATGCGGCCGTTTCAAATATTTCACTTACGCGACGTTCTTTGGGTAAGGCAAATTTATGTTTGCCTATTGTCCAAAGAGGTTGTTCTAGTTCAGCAATAGCAAAACACAGCCATTGATCATGAGTTCCTCGCTTTGAGCTTCCTGGTGCGGGTACTATCGGGGCAGAGCCATACTTGTCTCCAAGGTACGTTAGGATTGCAGCAGACTCCGTGAGTACTAATTCGTCATCAGATAAAGAAGGTACTTTTCCAGACGGATTTATAGATCGGTATGATTCTGACCGTGCCTCTCCTTTCATTAAGTCCACAAAATTGAACTTATACTCAACGCCAAGCTCTTCAAGCATCCATGTGACTCGATTTGTACGCGTTTGAGGGTAGCCGTAAACGGTAATCATAGTTGTTTCCTTATTGTTTGCCCGTGTTGAAGTAATGCGCCAGAAGCGCAGGATGATTGCTATAGCTTTATTTCGACACCTTCCATCGCGATATGAAAATCAGTGGGCGGGAGGTCGTTTTGCCTCATTACGTCTTGATATATCTCATCCAGCTCCCGGTCTGTTCGTGTTGGGTCGTGATGTGTGAAATACAATGTACCGATGTTCGCTGCTCGGGCCATCTCGATACAAGAATCATGAGTACCATGCCCCCATCCTTGTTTTGTTAGATACTCTTCGCGAGTGTACTGACAATCAGCAACAACGATATCTACACCCTGGATGAACTCTGTCAAAATCTGCTTTTGTTGCTCAATTAAGCGTTGGTATTCGTCATACTCATTATCATCGGGTTGATAAATATTGAGTGGAGGTTCGTAATCACCGGTAAAAAAGAAGCTCTTATTGTTTGATTCAACTTTATAACCAAAATTTAGTACCGGATGGTTAATCAGTAGAGGGGTGACAATCGCAGAGCCTACTTTAATCGCTTCGCCTTCTTTAAGGTTATTGTAACGTATGTTGGCATTGAGCTCGCTTTCCCGGACCGGGAAATAACAATATTCCATTTGTTGGGCCAATATGGTTTTAAGGTCTTTCATGTAAACCGGATCAAAAGAGCCATAAATATCGATATTGTTGCCCGGTACGAATAGAGGTAAAAAGAAAGGAAGCCCTTGAATATGGTCCCAGTGGGTATGAGTAATAAAAATTGAGCAATTGACAGGTAGTTGCTTCATCATCTCATTGCCAAGTTGACGTATACCGCTTCCTCCATCAATGATTATCTTATCGCCTTCGTCTGTGGTGATCTCGATACAGGTCGTATTTCCACCGTATTTGACCGTGTCTTTTCCTGGTACCGGAATAGAGCCTCTAACACCCCGAAGGTTAATAATCATAATTTACTCTCCATCACTTAAATCAATAAATGCGAGTGCTTTATCTATTTCTTCGTCCAAACTCGACAACCATTTACTGACCTCTGATAATGGCCATCCTAACCAGGTTTTAACAGGCTTTGGTAATGCTTTGTCAATATCTAATGCCATGTTTAAGGCAATTTCATTGTCATCGTCTGATGCTTGTTTAATCAACTCTAAATAGTGTGCAGCTTGATTTGCTGCATAAATGGCCAGTGACAGCGGATTCTGGTCTTGTTCTGTTGATCCATGATGGTTTTTTATGCTGTTTATCAAGTCTGGAGGTAGCTGCCACTTTTCTGCGACCATTGCGCCTATCTCGCTGTGGTCAAAACCTAATAGTTCTTTCTCGGCTTGGTGTAAGGGGATTTGTTCCGTTTCAGACTTATGAAGAACATGTTGATAATCTGCCGGAATGAAGTGGGCAAACAGTACTTTTCCAATATCGTGGAGTAGACCCGCGACAAAGTAGTTAGCTTGTTCGTTTTTACCAACCCCTTTATTGTCCGCTAAAAGTTTTGCGATAACGCCTACTGCTAGCGAGTGTTGCCAAAAGCGGTTCATGTTTAAACCTGCCTTGTTGGTTTTAGGCAGTGCGCCAGTTGTTGCGACGCTAATCGCAACGTTTTTTATCGTGTTTATCCCGACATAGACCACAGAGTGATTTACTGATGTTACTTCTTGAGACAAACCGAAGTATGCGGAGTTAACCAGTTTGAGTACTTTTATAGTAAGAATCGGGTCGTGTTCAATAACTTGTACAAGATCTTTTGCAGAGCAGTCTGGACTCGTTGTCAACGCGAGTATCCGGTGTACGCTCTCTTGAAAAGTCGGGATCTTATCGACCATGTCGATTAGCTGGTCGTGGTTTATTGCCATTTACAAACTCTCGGTCTAGTCAGCCCATTGAACATTCGGTGTCATGTGGCTCTAAATATTATCGGCTGTGTATCCGTTTCATTATGCGCTGAGTCGCACGGGGTGTTATTGAGTACCTGATATAGTTTAGCTAATTGCGTGCCGTCTTAGCACTTAAATACAGCATTTAGTTAACACTATAGGACTCAGTTTCGTCAATATATCGTCAAAATATGTTAGATTGTACCAATTTGCTATAGTAGGCAATAAACGGAAAATGGAAATCGAATTTAAATCTAGCAATCTAAGGGTTTTGGTAATGAATGTAGTGCGAGTTTTTTCTTCTTTGGTTTTTGCTGCTATGTATTCTTTGGGGAGTTACTCCATTGTTAGTGCGGAGACCGTATTAGACCCAAATGACCCCGCCTGGGAACTTCAAAAAGATGAAGATAATATTCAGGTTTATTTTAAAGATGTAGAAGGGGCTGATATTCAGGCGTTTATGGGAAAGACCGTTATGTCTGCCTCAATGAGCAGTATTCTTAAAGCATTGAAAGATGAAACAACCTGTGCGGATTGGGTGCAGGGTTGCGTAAAGGCAAGAACACTTGAGGGGGGGACTTTCAATAGTGCACTACAATACGGTATTAATGACTTACCTTGGCCTGCAGATGACCGTGACTACGTTAACCAAATCACTACCGTTGATAATATTGATACTGGGGAGATAGTTGTTACTCTGAATGCGGTTGAAGGCCATATCCCCGTAACTGATAATGTCAGACTTCAAAATATGACCATACGGTACTTCCTCTCGCCTATCAATCAAACAGAAACCAACGTTATTTGGGTTCAGCACACAGAGCCTGGTGGCCATATTCCTGGTTGGTTGGTTAATATGCTATTGCTTGATATTCCATTTTATTCGTTGACTCGTTTAGAAGAGCTCGCAAACAAGCCAGATTATCGCTCTGCTAAGTTCATTTACGGCGAAGACCGAAAAATATTGGGTATTGAGTAGGTTTAACTGGATCAATAAAACAGCGGTAATATAATGTGGTACTCCATGAATTCATAAGGTGAATAAAAATTGGGCGAAAATAATATGATGACACTTGAGCAAATAATTGAAAAATTTGGCGATACGTGGTTAAAATTTGAAGAATTTGGAATGGAGAAAACCGCAATTTATGGCGGAGACTCCGTTGATCAAAGTCATAGGGTTTATGTGGCGATGTCATTAAACAGTGATGAACTGACAGAGCAAGGTACATTGCAAGAGTTGTCAGACGCGGGAGGTATTGTGAGTGTTGAGGTGCTGTCCCTTAGTTTAGTCGCTGCGTGGCCTGAAGAAGAGGAAGGTGATTTCTAAATCTCACCTTCCATAGTTGTGATTGATCTTTTCGCGCAGCGGCTATGACATGATGCCCAGCGTTAAGGCTGGCTTCCATGCGCAGCCGAGGCAGTCTATGCAGCCGTAATAACAACGGTTTTCATGCAAGAATACCCTTTAGGGCGCGCACCAACGCTTGGCACTCTTCGTTTGTACCAATACTAATTCGTATATAATTTTGTATTCTCTGTTGTTTGAAGTGTCTGACGATAATAGATTGTTCCCTTAGCTTAGCTGCTAGTTCGCTTGCGTCTCGTTCGGTGTGTTTTGCAAAAACAAAATTAGCGGAAGAAGGCAGTACTTCAAATTTAAGTTGCTGGAGTTCTTCAACTAATATGTTGCGTGAGTCGGTAATGGCCTTACAGGTTTGCTCAAAGTAAGCCTGGTCTTCTATCGCAGCGACGGCTCCGCTAATGGCAAATCGGTCTAATGGGTATGAGTTAAAACTGTTTTTAACCCGCTCAAGCCCGTCTATCAATTCAGGGCTACCGACAGCAAAACCTACTCGTAAACCAGCTAACGAACGAGATTTTGATAGTGTTTGTATGACTAAAAGGTTGGGGTAGTTGTTAACCAGTGAGATAGCGCTTTCACCACCAAAATCTATATATGCCTCATCTACGACTACGACGGTATTGGTATTTCTCTTAAGTAACTGTTCTATTTCGGTTAATGGAAGTACGCGACCCGTAGGGGCGTTAGGATTAGGGAAAATGACCCCGCCGTTTTCTGTTGAGTAGGTCGTCAAGTCAATTTCAAAAGACTCGGTTAGCGGCTGGTTAGCGTACTCAATATCATACAAACCACAATAAACAGGGTAAAAACTATAGGTAATGTCAGGGTAGAATAGAGGTTTATCTTGTTTGAGTAGGCCCAGAAAGGTATGTGCAAGTACTTCGTCGGAACCATTGCCGACAAAAATCTGGTTTGTTGCGAGGTTATAGTAGTTAGCCAGCGTTTGTTTTAATTGTTCAGCGTTAGGGTCGGGGTAGAGCCTTAGCGTATCCGTTGCTTCGGCCTTTAGTGCTTCTAAGACCTTTGGAGAGGGTCCATAGGGGTTTTCATTAGTATTGAGTTTTATCAGATTTGATACCTTCGGCTGTTCGCCTGGAACATAAGGTGTTAACTCGTTTACTTTCGCACTCCAGAAGCGACTCATAATGACTATCTCTATTTTATTAATCTATGGTGTAAGTGATGCTAGGTGCGGGTAGTTTAAATCGAAATGAACAGAAATGTATTTATTAAACGTAATTTAATTATAGAACTTCCCGAATAATACTGGCTGATTCATGTACAATGGTCGTTCATTTGCCACATCGAACTTTAATTATGACTGCCAAACCCAAAACAACGACAAAAAAGAAAGCTTCTGCTGCGACAGAAACCTCACAATCGATTGAAGAGCAAACTGCTGCTTTTCTAAAGTCGGGTGGTCAGATTGAGCATATCAATACAGGGGTAAGCGGACAGGAAAGTTTGTCAGGTCCTAAGCATATTACGTTAGGCAACAAGTCCTAGACTGGCTGATATATAAAGGCCCCCCTCTAGTAGAGAGGGCCAACCATCTGTTTTTAGCCGAGTACTTTTTCTTTAATTTGATCATGTTTAGCTGATTCTAGGCGTGGCCCGAAGTTAGAGACAACTTCTGCAGAGGCAAGGCTCGCTAGATCTCCAGCTTGCTGGTAGCTGTAACCATGGGTGATGGCATAAAGAAACGCCCCTGCAAACATATCTCCCGCACCGTTAGAGTCAACAGCAGTGATATTATGGGGGGCAACGTTTAACTGTTTTTCTCCATCAAAGATAATGGCGCCTTTGCTGCCTAACGTAATAACAAAACGCTTCGCTACTTTCTTTAGTTGCTCAATAGCATCGGAAACATTATCCGTATCGCTGTAATTAAGTGCTTCTGCTTCATTACAGAATAGTAGGTCAACACCATCACCAATCATTTCTACCAAACCATCTTTAAAGAACTGAACCATTGCTGGGTCAGAAAACGTAAAGGCAGTTTTTACCCCATTGGCTTCAGCAATTCTTTTTGCTTCGATTGCAGCCGGTCGTGCGCTCTCGGAAGATACTAGGTAGCCTTCAATGTATAGGTACTCTGATGCCTTTATCGCCTCTTCATCTAGATGTTTTGAAGATAGGTCAGCCGTGATTCCAAGGTAAGTATTCATTGTGCGCTCGGCGTCAGGGGTGACCATGACGAGGCACTTTCCGGTGATGCCTTCTTCGCGGTCATCCCCTAAATTAGTATCAACGCCCGCCGCTTTAAGGTCGTTCACGTAAAAGTCGCCTGTTTCATCATTCGCGACATTACAAGAATAGTAGGTACTACCCCCGAAGTAGCTGACGGCAATAATGGTGTTGGCTGCAGAGCCCCCACTGGCGCGCTTTTTAAGTCCGTAGGTCGACTTAAGATTTTCCAGTATTTCTACCAGACGATCTTGTTCAACGAGTGTCATTAACCCTTTTTCAATACTAGATGACTTCAAGAAGTCATCTTCAACTTCAAATTCTTTATCAACCAAGGCGTTGCCGATGCCGTATACGTGGTATTTGGACATATCTTTCAGACTCATTTAGTTATATGTAGGGTGAATTTAATATTTTGTGCAGTGTAGCGATTATTGCGTGAAATTTCAGCCTTTAGGGTAACCACTGGTTCGCGTTTTAGGATGATACGCTGGATTATGAGTGTTTTCTAACTTGATAATGGGCTTCGGGCTCAGTCTCTATATTGCCGCTACTGCCTTTAAGTTTACCATAATGGGTGAAAAGGGCTTTTACCCATTATCAACTGGGAGTTTAATAGTAAATGTTGTGCCTTTTCCTAGCTGGCTTTCTACATCGATGGTGCCATGATGTTTTTCGATTACTACACTGACAAAATTCAACCCAAGCCCTGCGCCTTTTGGCCCGCTACTTTCAGATGCCTTTTGGCGCCTAAATCGATCAAATATATAGGGCAACTCATCTTGTGCAATGCCGTAACCATGGTCCTCAATAGACAGCATTGCGCTATTCTCATATTCTTTAAGTGAGAGTGTGATAGATGTATTGGTATCACTATATTTGACTGAGTTGGACAATAAGTTAATGATCACCCGCTCTATTAATTCTGCATTGCCGTTTATCCATAGTTCTTCTGTGTCATCAATGGCGATATCAATATGCTTCCTTGTAGCTTGCTGGGCAATACTATCAACACTATTTTCAACGATCGTGAGTAAATCACATTCGTAAAACTGTGTATCATTGACTTGTTCGGCGCGATTTATTTGCAGAAATTGCTCTGCAAGATGCAGGCTTCGGTGAGCGTGGTGGGCTATTTTATCGAATGTTTCATTATCAGGGTTTATTCTTCCGCTTTTCAACCCATCAAGCATGGCCAGTTGGGATACCAGTGGAGATCTTACATCATGGGAGAGAAAACTAACCAACTCATTTCGCTCTCGCTGTTGTTGCTTGATTGAGGTGACATCAGACAAATTAATGATCATGCCTGCATCTCCAGGTGTTGAAGCAAATGATGGCACAAAGTGAAACATCAGATCTCTCTCCCCTAATACTGATTCAGCAATGCTGGAGTCTCCACTAACCAGTACTTTTTGAATAATAGATTCCCAATCTGGTTCACGTTGATGCTGATCATGGGGGTTATTAGAATGAGTAGCTGAGTGAGATAGCTTAAGGACGTTTAAGATAGGTTGACCTTCGATAGACTGTTTTGGAAGTTTAAGCCACTGTTCAATATGGCTATTTATAAAAAGTACTATGCCAAGAGAGTCCGTTACAATAACGCCATCAGGCATATTCTCAAACCCATCAGAAATAAAACGCCTCATATCACCCATCGAGTCAATGGCCAATCTGACTTGAGCAATTCGAGAAGCGATTTTCTCATAGCGTTTAAAAGAGTTAGCGTGATTTCGTGCAACATCATTGATTTTTAATCGATGTAGAAATGCTCTTTTTTTGTCAATTTCTTGCGTGGACTCCCAGTAAAGTCCCATTTTATAAGTAATGCCGCCTCGATTAAATTTTATCCAGCTCGTATTCTCAGTATGAAACCAATGAGAGGGGGTTAGCTTTTTAGGGGGAGTTAGTTTCGTCGCGTCAAGATCTTCACTGGTTTGATAGTCACTCAATAGCACATATGCATCTGGTTTAAGCATTGCGATCAAGCCCGACATCAATTGCTTGACAGGTCTTTGTGCAAGATTTCGAACGGTCAATGCGGGTTCGTGGTGAAGCCTTTCCAGTTCGTTATTTAAAAATTTATTGAGCTGTGATAATCGTTGCCAACTCCAAAGCGGGTAGGCGGTTATTAAGCCAATAATGGCGGATGCAGGCGGGTACCAGTGCCGGTCAGCAAACAGGACAACTAAGCTAAACAGAAAAACCCCGGTGATTAGTAGTAGTGTTGCGGGAAGCGCTTGTTCGGGTGAGAGTCGAGGTAGAACCAGAACGGGAATTAGAACAAATGCAAATGTTAGAAGGTAAATCCATCGCTGCTGTAGAGGCTGTATCGTGGCTTGTTGAACCAGTGCTGAATAGGCATTAGCATGAATTTCAACGCCAGGCATAGGGGATGCGAGACCTGATACAGGGGTCGGCAATACGTCACTTAGTCCAGCTGCGGTCGCACCAATCAGTACGACTTTGTCTTGCAATTGCGAGGGGGATATATCGCCATTTAATACGTCTATGTAGGAAAGAGTAGGAAATGTGCCAGCGACCCCAGCGAACGGTATCATGGTATAGCCTTCGCGAACATTAACAAAGGCGGCCACGTTTTCTTCGTTACTATCGGTGTTCATCAGGTCTAAGGCAATGTTTGGGTGGGTGTACTCTGCTAATGCCAAGGACATGCTGGGCCAATAAGGTTCTCCCAAGCCTTCTTTTAAATAAAAGCCTCTGGCAATCCCGTCAATGCCTAGTTCAACATGTATGTGTCCTAGGTTTTTTGCAGCCGCAGTGAGCTCTGGAATAGGGATGACTTCTGATAACGTGGTCTCATAGCTTCTTGGGTGTATGTGTAACGGAAGAAATACGTTAGTGTTCTGCTTGATGGCATGAGCAAACGCAGCGTCATCTTCTGGGTGATTCAGATCCGGTTCGGCAAAAATAATATCGAATGCGACTGCTTTTGAATGAGCTGCTGAAAGTTGATCAATAAGTTTCGAGTGAGTAGAGCGTCTCCATGGCCATTGGCCTAGTGCATCAAGACTCTTTTCATCTACGGCGATAATGACTGTATTCGGTTCAACACTTTGTGGAGACAAGCGAATGGCAAAGTCATAAACAATGAGATTAAGGCGTTCAGGGAGTTGCGTGTAGATCAGTACACCACTGAGTGCCACAAGCGTCAGGGCTAGTACATACTGCTCGAAGGAGCGAAAGTTAAGAGTGTTATCCCTAGTCATTAAAGCCGAGTCCACTATGGCCAGAAAGCGCCTTGTTTATTTTATTATTAGTTCTTTTCCGGTGCTAAATTCTGATTTGAATAGCTCACTTCCCACACCTTTTACGCGTGCAAAATATCGCTTATTCTTAGTTAGCTTAATACTAGCATTTGATTTTTCTACCGTATCTTCATAAAGAATTTTCTTAAACTCTAAGTCTTCTGCCAGTTGCAATACATAATGATCAGCTTGGGATACACTGTTCCAGAATATTTTTGCCCTGTTGTCGATGTAGCTTACGCTAATGATTTGGGTGGGAGGGAGCATTCCTCTTATTTTCAAGCGCCTAACATCGCTATAAGCAACACTGCTTCCGCCGGCTAATGTTTTTACTCTCCAATAGTACTCGCCAGGTAATAGTTCATTGCTTGGAATCGCGGTGTTGTCAGGCGCAAACTCTGAGGTACTAATATTTTCTGTAAACTCAAAGTCTTTGGCAATTTCAAGCTGTGACAGCTCATTCTTGCTATTGTATTGCCATGTAAACTCCGGCATATCATTATCAAGTAATAAATCGTTGATTGGGCTTAGCAAGGTAGCAGATTTCGCTATCATGCCGATGACCACGCTTACTTGATGGTCGAGTCCGTTAAAGCCTTGCTTATCGACGGCGCGCATTGCAATAAGATAGGTGCCATTCGTCAGATGATTTAATGTTACTTCTGGTGAAGGTAGGAAGCTAGTATCTAGCAGTTCGCCTTGATCGGAGTTTTTAAACAGTTGGTAGTAGTAGGTAGTGATATCGGGTTGTTCAATCCAGCTGAAGGTTACTGGAAGCTGCTGTGTATTTGACACAACTGACTTAGGTGCAAGCGCTTTCGGTAGGTCGATGATGGGCGGTCGACCAGAGTTCGACTGTAAAGTGGTTCCTTGCCCCATGTTGACCGTTAGTGAGCGCGAGTTGTCACTAAAGAGCACGCTTCCCTCTGTGACTTCTAACTGTGAGCGGTTATCGTCCACCAATAATCGAAATCCGGTGCCTCTGACTGCAGCCACGGCTGAAGGAGTGTTAATTTCATATCGTGAACCACCACCATTTAAAGGTGTCACGTGGGTAGAAAGCCTTCCTTTTTGAAGCCTTAGTCGAGTATCAGCCATTCCGGTTTTTCCATATCGGGTTAGGCGGTTGAAGACAAGGTGAGAGTTTGGTGCAAGCCTGAGAATTGAACTATCCGCAAAACGGATCAAAACAGAGCCGTCGTAGGTGGTTATTTCGTCACCCACATGAAGTTCGCTATTTTTTGACAGGTGTGAAAAATGGCTATCCAAGTGCCGTCTCACCATTGTATTACCTGAAACAGAGGCTGCTACAGCGGGCTCGGGTTGATGTTTAAGCCAGTTAACGGGGATTTTTAAAACTGTACCAGCGGACAAATTTTTAGGATCGCTTATTTTGTTATGGCGAATAATATCTTCCCAGCTTTGAGTGCTGTTGAGAAACGTCTCACCTAATGCCCAGACATTATCTTTAGGCCTGATAGTATAGTGCCACTCTATCATTGCCGATTGAGCTCCAGCGCCTTGTGTTTGGGCGTGGGTGTGCCCTATGAGCAGACTCAGTAGCGCAAATAAAAAAGACCATTTTGAGCATCGTAATAAATTCATAACAAGATTAGAGCGCTTTAAGCCCTCTAATGCTCCTCGCACCATTGGATAGCATGTTTAAACTGCAGATGTGATATCCCTATAGGTACTGCAACCGTATTTATAAGTACTGCAACTATTTTGCTGTTTATGGCGCCCTCTCAGCCTGTCAAGGCGTGACGGTCTCGAGGCGGTAGCCATGTTGATAAATTGTTTTTATACGAAATCCATTTTCTGGTTTAATGCCTAGCTTGCGTCTTAAGCGACTAACATGTGTGTCGACGGTGCGAGTATTTAGGTCGCTAGACACCCCCCATACGCGCTCCAGCAAGTAATTTCTTGAGAGTAATCGCCCTAGGTTTTGAAACATGAATACCGCTAGGTCAAAATCCTTGTCCGTCATCGGGACATTTTCATTGTTACACTGAATCGTTCGTGCATGCATATCTACGTCAAATGGCCCTAGTGAAAACAGCTCACTTTTCCCTTCTTCGTCATTAGATGTTCTACGAGATAGTGCGCTTATTCTTGCAACTAGTTCTCCAATGCGGGCGGGCTTCACCAAGTAGTCGTCTGCGCCTGCCTCGAGGGCGGTAATAATATCTTCTTCGCTGTCTCGTTGGGTGAGAAATATCACTGGAATTTTCCAGTTCAGCTCTTTTCGCACATCTTTTAGGGCTTCAGTTCCCTCCATATCAGGTAGTTGCCAATCCATAATAAGGAGGTCGTAACTATGGTGAGTCACAGCGTATAGAAACGATTGCCCGCTGTGGAAAAATTCACAGGAATGCCCTTTTTCTATTAATGCATCACTCAAATTTCGTGCTTGTTCTACTTCGTCTTCAAGTAGTCCAATTTTCATCGTACGTCCCCTGGTGCCACCAATGGCTGATTGAATAGGCTGCGGTTTTTCACGCGGCATTGCTATTATTATATTTCTGCTATTAATGACTGATTCTGCCAGAGAAAACGACTGGCGTCATTATTTAAGTTGTTCTAGTTCGTTACGTAAGTTGTTTAAATGTTGCAAGCGAGTAGGTTGAAAATATTAAACATCACATATTTATTTTAGGGCCTTGGGTTAATGGGAATATGCGGCCTCCCATCAATGTCCTGGTATGTTTTTCGGCATGATGGGTAGTTACTGCAACCCCAAAAATCACCCCTTTTGCCACTGCGGCGAATGAGGGGAGCATGACAGTTAGGGCAGGGGATGGGGGGAGAGTCACCAGTTTTTACGGCTTTGGCCTTTTTGGTGGTGTTCAACCGCCAAGGGAGTGAGGCTTTGCAAGTAGGAAATTGGCTACAGGCCCAGAACTTTCCATACCTCCCTGTTCGTTCCAGCATGTCCGATTGGCATTTTGGGCAGGACGGAGGCTGCGTGATGCTTTGGCCAGAAAGGTTGGGTTTTTTTATTGGAATGCCGGATATCGACGCGACAAGGTGGCTTATTTCGTCTGTTATGCGTGTTATAAAATCTTTTGGTTTGGTGCTCCCTGAGCTGATGGTGTCGAGGGACGCCTCCCAAACCGCGGTCATATCCGGCGTTATACAGCTTGGAGGAAGGTGGCGTATTAGGTCCACTCCTTTTGGGGTCGAAAGAATATGTTGACCGTTTTTTATAATATAGTCTCGGCGGTAGAGTGCCTCAATAATAGATGCGCGTGTCGCTTCTGTCCCTAAGCCATCTGAATCTCTTAAGGTTTTTTTGATATGTGGGTCTTCGACGAAATGTACGATACTAGCCATAGCCGATAAAAGAGTCGAATCGTCAAAGTGTTTTGGAGGGACCGTTTCATGAGCGACGATCTTTACATTGCTAAAGCTGACCTGGTCGCCTTCTTTTATAGTGTTTGGATGGTTGGTTGATTTGCTACCTTGATCTAACGGATGAAGAATTTTCCAGCCTTGTTGAGTAATGCGAACGTCTTTCCCTTTGAATAATTCGTGACCGATGGATAACTCTATAATGGATTCGTCAGTGATAAAGTCTGGGTAAAACTGGGCTATATAGCGATGACAGATAAGTTGATATAGGTTTTGTTCTCTTTCTCGTAGAGTTGTAGTCTCTAGCTGTTGCTCGGTTGGGATAATGGCATGGTGTGGCCCTATTTTTTGATCGTTCCAGGCGAGAGACTTACTGGATAGGTCGCAAGCGTGAATCGCGTCGGCGAATTGCGGGGCATTGAGAATAAGGGAGTTGAGTAAGTTTGTACGATGATCAAACAGGGCTTCAGGTATGTATCGGCAGTCCGATTTAGGGTAGGTGATTAGTTTGTGCTTATCAAAGAGTATCTGGCAGCCATCTAATACGAACTGAGGGCTATATCCGAAGCGTTTGGCCGCTTCTATTTGTAATGTAGATAATGAAAATGGTAATGGCGGTGGCTCATGAGATTTTTTATCCCTTACCTTGGTAACACGCCCTGTTGTCTCTTTAGTTGAAGTTGATCTAACGACGCGTTCAGCTATTTTTCGATTAAGTAGTCGCCCCTGTTCATCACAATGCATTTCTCTTGAAGGAGGTGTTTGCCATGATGCTTTGATTTCGGTCTCATGGGGTGCTTCACAGGCTATTCGGTGAAAGTTGGCTTCTATTGAGAAATACCGGGTTGACTTAAAATGAGCTATCTCATGATCTCGTTTAACAACCAGCCCTAATACAGGAGTTTGTACCCGCCCTACAGAAAATATGCCTTCTTTGCCATTATTTCTAGCGATGAGCGTGATAGCACGTGTAAGGTTAATGCCGTACAGCCAGTCTGCTCGTTGCCTGCATTGCGCGGATAGTGATAAGTGTTTGTATTCGGTATTGGGCTTTAGTTGGCCTAGTGAGATTGCAATTGCGTGCGGGGTCAAATCATTGATGAGTACCCGTTGTACAGGCAGCTCTACGTTAAAATAATGAAGCACCTCGTCTACCATAAGTTGCCCTTCACGGTCAGGGTCTCCGGCATGTATGACTTCTTGGGCTGTCTCAAGCAGTGAACCTATTACTCTTAAATGGTTCATGGTGTCGGAGCGCGGTGATAGCTTCCAGTCAGGCGGCGCTATGGGAAGATTGAAAAGATCCCACTTGGCATATTGTGTTTGGTATGCTTCTGGTCCGCAGGGTACGAGTAAGTGCCCTGTACACCATGTGACGATGGTATCTGTGCCGCATTGAATATAGCCATGCTCGTTTGTGTGAGGGTGCGGTAACACATGGGCTATAGCCCGGCCTAAGCTGGGTTTTTCTGCTATGATTAGCTGCATTTAATAGAAATTACGTCAAAGTTAGTCTTATAAAGGCACTATACCAGAGTTTCTAATGCTAAATGATGGTAGTGGTAGTAGAATTCTCTCATATTAACTTTCTGACCCTAATATCAAGGCTTTGACTAATGCATGTGCAAAAACTGATAGAAGACACGTTAGCAGCATCATTTGATGTGATTCATTTAGAGGTTCTGAATGAGAGTCATATGCATAGTGTGCCGCCTAATTCTGAAACTCATTTTAAAGTGATATTAATCAGTAATGATTTTAACGGGGTGAGAAAAGTCGCAAGACATCAACAAATATATAAGGTATTGGATGATGCGATGAAAAATGGTGTTCATGCTTTGGCTCTTCATCTTTATAACGAAGAAGAATGGCAGTCAAAAACCGAAGGTGCACCTGCGTCACCAAACTGTATGGGTGGGTCTAAGGGAGACAACCTATGAGTCAATTTTTCCAAATACACCCCGATAATCCACAGCATCGACTCGTTATTCAGGCTGTAGATATAGTGCGCTCTGGTGGGGTTATCGCTTACCCTACTGATTCAGCTTATGCGTTGGGGTGTCATATAGGTGATAAAACCGCCGTTGATAAAATTAAGCGTATTCGTCGTCTGAGCGACAAACATAATTTTACCTTGGTGTGCCGTGACTTATCGGAGTTGGGGGTTTATGCAAAGGTGAATAATAGTAGCTATCGCCTGCTCAAAAATAATACGCCAGGAGCGTATACCTTCATCTTGCCTGCCAGCGCTGAGGTTCCTAGGCGACTAATGCACCCCAAAAGGCGTGAAATCGGGATGAGAGTGCCTGAAAACAACATCGCATTGGCATTACTGGAAGAGCTCAATGAGCCGTTGATGAGTACGACATTGATACTTCCGGGTGATGATACTCCGATGACTGACCCATACGAGATCAGAAGTATGTTGGAGCATGAGTTGGATCTAGTGATTGATGGTGGCTTCTGTGGTTTTGAGCCTACGACGGTCGTGAACATGATCGATGATGTTCCAGTCGTCGTTCGTGAAGGCAAGGGCGATCCTGAGCCATTTAGGGGGTAAACCTATTAATGGTTATAGGAGGTTAGCCGTTGATAACAAACCTAAACTCTTTACTCTGTTGCGACTCTTCTATCTTCCCTGCAGAGTC
Source organism: uncultured Oleiphilaceae bacterium (assembly GCA_913060665.1). Lineage (GTDB taxonomy): Bacteria > Pseudomonadota > Gammaproteobacteria > Pseudomonadales > Oleiphilaceae > Alkalimarinus. The sequence goes on along the minus strand of CAJXUY010000002.1, from coordinate 263,480 downwards.
TTCCACATTAATAACGTTAGATTTAAGTGCGTCATAGCGATGGGCTATATCCGATAGACCATTATTGTCTGGGGTCGCACTAACGAGGCTTGAGAAAACGTTGTTGTGTACGCCATACGCGTTAGCTACTTTAACCACGTTATCTACATAATCCAAAGTGGGTTGGTCGGTGCTTAATCGATTAAACGCCTCGTGAAAGGCTTTGTTGTTTGTGAGGTCTTTGTTGACCTGCTCCATCGCACTGGGAATGCCATTACCTTTCGCCAGAAAATTGCCGAATAGGTCTTTGGATATTTCCAGTTTCATCTCGGGGTTCATTCCAACTTCGGCAAGCTTGTTCCTAAGTGTTTCTTTTACAAAGGCAGTATCTTTCCCCACGGCATCTTTATAATCGTTAACGGAGATTTTTTTAGGCGTGGGGTTGAGCTCTTGCTGTAACCTTAGATTAACTGCGTCAGCAGGCAGTATGTCATTGGCAGAAGCATGGTTGGCGTCTGCTGCTTCAGGGTTCAATAAAGTTGAACGAGAGAGGTCTTGGGGTATTTGATAGGCAATTTCATTGCTGATAAGTGACATGGTTTTGGCCTCCATACTAACGATATCTATAATTTTGTATAGATAAAGCAAAAGGCAGGCCATAGTTATTGTAGATACAAAAAAACCAGAGAATGCTCTGGCTTTTGAGGGATGTTGGTATTTGGGTTAGTGCCCGTAGACAACCATATTTGTATTCGATATAACAAAGTCGGTGAAATAGACTTCACCAATACTTGTTCCCCCAATCTTAACCGTTGGCATATCCAAATCAGCACGAAACTCAACATCGTATATGGCTAAGCCGTCCTGCCCGCTTGCCGTGGTTGAAGCAGCTAATTTGGCGGAAGCGCTTGCAAAACCAAAATGCCCTAGCGTATCTGCTCCTCGTTCATTATGTATTCTCATATTCTCGATGCCGACTGCTGCAAAATTAAACAGCATAATAATGCTAGCAACATCCCAAGATACATCTAGATCGGTAACTTTGAAGTGAGCGTCTATTTCAAGGGATGAGTCGGAAACCATTGTGCCGTTAGCCCAAGTGTTATTCTTTAGGTTGCCATTGTTTCGGAAAATTAAATCAACGGGACCAATTTGCCCTTCCATGGAAATGTTAGAGAAAAGCGTGGTCGAGTTAAGTGATGTGCCGGTATCATAGCTATAGGTGCTATCGGCAATATCTACAGAATCGACTGTTAATTTGAAATCGATAGAGTTGTTAAGAGCCGCCAGGTTGCTTGCCTGTTTAGCTGAATCACCAGAGGCCGATAAATCAAGGCCAGGAGATGTTGGGCTGATATGAATTACCATATCGCCTGAGTTAAATCGTTCGCCGTAACCTGCAACTCCACCGCTGCCATCAGAAACGCTATATTGAGATATAGCGGCGGCAACGTCGGCATCTGAAGCGTCGAGTAGGCCTGCTGCTGCATACTGAGCGTACTCAGAAAACCCTCTTGCTAATATTTCGTCTTTTCCCGCAAGGTCAAAATCAATCTTAATATTATCAAGAGATGAACCATCAATATCAGTCAACTCTAAGTTATTAATATTAAGGTAACCTTGGTCTTTATACGAAATTTGTCCAATGTTGAGTGCGGTCTCTAGCTCGATGGTGATGCCGCCTTGGCCTCTTAGTTGGCTCATTTCAGAGTCGCCAAGAGATTGCAGTTCGGCTGCAGAGTGTGCTGAAGCAAACGTCAGTAAAGTCGCTGCAGAAAACGGTATCAGGCCTTTCATTTTCGTATCCCAGATAAAATATCGTTCACATTTTTTTGTTATTTAAGAACGCTTATACATTATTTTTATATGTATTAAACGATAACGCTCAAAGGCGCAATAATCTGTGATGTTTCTCACACAATGACTATAGCGTCAATAAATGATCGTTTGTAAGTCTGTGAGATTTTTTGAAGCGGTAACTAATTAGAATAATAGAAATTCTTATAGATCATGATGGTCTAATAGTGAATGCCTCAACTTACTATACTCTGAGTAACTAAATCATAAAAAATGATATGGTGGTGTTTATGATGGTACGAGAGAATGAGGCTATAAAAGGCTGGTTTCGATGCGACCGTTTTATGCAGTCAGGTCGGCGTTGGTTTTATATGACTCGAGAAGGCACTCAGGTAGGCCCTTTTAACAGCAAAAATGAAGCAGAAAGTGATTTATATTGGTACGCACTCTGCGCTCAAAAGGGTAGGTTTTATGAAAATGGCATAAAAGCCCGAGAGGTGTGTAGGGCTAGAAACTGGTAATGCTAGTGTGGTGGAGGGTAGTTAGAAATGGTGCCCCGGACAGGAGTCGAACCTGTGACCTGCCCATTAGGGGGCCGATTATTTGGTTTCTGTGTGCGGCGTCAGGTGTTTTAAGGTGTAGTAGCTCAGACTTGATCTGACAGTTACCCGTTTTTTACCGGTGTCTGTCAGTTTAGATTTGAGCTAAATTCTTTTCAGCCCAGATCGTTTTCCCATCAAGCATTGTTTCCTTTGGTGTGCGTCCACAGCACATTTTGCCCTGATGAGTTCGGTCATTGTTATAATATTCCATCCATTCGTCCAGATCTTTTTGTAAATCCTCCATGGTCGAGTATAGTTTTTTCCTGAATGTGATTTGGTAAAATTCATTCAGAATCGTCTTATGAAAGCGTTCGCAGATACCATTTGTTTGAGGCGACATCGCTTTAGTTTTTGTGTGATCAATATCCTTTATAGCTAGAAAAAGCTGGTAATCGTGGTGATCTACACGACCGCAATATTCAGTCCCTCTGTCCGTCAAAATTCTAAGCATAGGCAAGCCATACTGCTCAAAGTAAGGTAGTACTTTATCGTTGAGTATATCGGCTGCGGTGATAGGTGTTTTGGTTGTATAGAGTTTGCAGAAAGCAACTTTGCTATACGTATCAACAAAGGTTTGCTGATTCAGTGCGAACATTTGATGTTGATTATAATGATGCTCGATTTAACTCTATTCTGAAAGGAAGAAAATTTGAAATATGCGTAGCAAAGGCCTTGGCAGATGGCGAAGGCTGCGAAATATTGGAATGGACACCTGATAAAGGATTTTTGAGCAACTTGAATGTTAAGCAAAATGGCAACCCAGACTTGGTTCTTAAAAGCCGTGACGGAGCGGTGTTTGCTGTTGAATGTAAGTACCGGTCAGGTTATGCCAATGCTAAAGGCTTTAAACATTATCCTGGGAGGTGGATTAGTTGGGCATCAAAAAGTCAGGCGACACGCTATTCTGAATTCGCGAGTAAGAGAAATATCCCGGTTTATGTTGCTCTAGGTGTTTTTCAAGATGCAGAGAACCCGGATAAAAAATTGGTGGTTCCATTGGCGTCGTTAATAAGTAAGTCTGCTAATAAAGATGTTTATTTTGCTAACGGTAAATCGCCAGAGTTACTTTGTGTGCAACATAAACATTTTTATAAAACTTGTGCCAATGCTGGAAGTTGGAAAGGTCTTATTCCTGAATTAAATAGAGAGAAACAGGTAGATTTGTCAGAAACCATTTCTTAATCTTCGAATATTACTTTCGGGAAAGCATAGGCTAGTTCTGATTGCTATTGTTAGAAATAGAAGTTTGTATTAAATATCAATTTTGAAAAACACCTTTAAGGAAAAGCAATTCATGACTGAGTTCAAACAGAGCGGTGTAGAGCTAAATAATTTACCTTCAGGTTATGAACAATGGCTGAGCAGCCTGAAAAAGAATATTCAGACTGCTCAGCAACGAGCTTCGCTGTCGGTAAACAAAGAGCTTATCGCGCTTTATTGGAAAATTGGTCAGGGTATTCTGGAACGGCAACAACGTCAGGGCTGGGGTGCAAAGGTGGTTGAGCAGCTCTCGGGTGATTTGAAAAAAGCATTCCCTGAGATCAAGGGATTTTCAGCTCGAAACCTGAAATACATGCGCCAATTTGCTGAAGTCTGGTCTGATCCAGAATTTGTGCAACAGCCTGTTGCACAAATTCCCTGGGGACACCACTTGGTACTGATGACGAAGCTAGAAAATACAGAGTCTCGTTTGCTTTATGCCGAAAAAACAATAGAACACGGCTGGTCTCGCAATGTACTGGTTCACCAAATTGAAAGCAAACTAATAGAGCGAGAAGGACGGGCAACTACCAACTTTGAGCAAAGCTTACCCGCTACAAATTCAGAACTAGCTCAACAAACCTTGAAAGACCCCTACATATTTGATTTCTTATCGGTTGGAGCCAACGCGAAAGAAAGAGATATTGAGCAGGCCTTAACGCAGCATATTAGTCAATTTCTATTGGAGCTTGGGGCAGGTTTTGCCTTTGTTGGTAAGCAGGTGCACCTTGAAGTAGGCGGTGATGACTTCTATCTTGATTTATTGTTTTATCACTTAAAATTACGTTGCTACATTGTGGTTGAACTAAAAGCCGGTGATTTTAAACCGGAACATACCGGCCAGCTTAATTTCTACTTATCTGCCGTTGATAGCAATATTAAAACAGAGCAAGACCAGCCGACTATCGGTTTATTGTTGTGTAAATCCCGCAACAAAATTGTTGCTGAATATGCTCTCAGGGATAACAGCAAACCCATAGGTATAGCCGAATACCAACTAGCTCAAGCTCTACCTGCCGATTTGGAAGAACAATTACCTAGTATTGAGCTGATAGAAAAGGAACTACAGGGTGATAAAGAGTAGTTAATCTAAAAAAAGTTTGAATTAGCTCTAATCAGTTTGAAATTCCAGTAGGTCCCAAGCCAGTAGGTCTCAAGGATGTCAGTGCTAAAGAAATATCTAGATCAAATAAGTGCAGGAAAGGCGGTTAACTACAACAAGTTCCTCAAAGCCCTTCCTCCTCAATATCAGAACCGAAAGCATGAGTTGTTTTCGACTGAGCTGATAGCTCCTAATGCTTGGCTAGTGACTATCCTTGATGACCAGGTTCACTCAGAGCTATCTTCACTAGCTGAAACATCCAAATCAAGACTACATGCCGCTGATCAAGGCAACTCCCACCGAACGTCGACTACTGTTAGCTACTTATTAACGTATCACGAGCTATCGCCAGATAAACGCCCCGATATTGTCTATCTTGATGAGCGCCAAACGGTTCAGGGTTTTGACTCTAAGAAGCAATTACTACTGATCGAAAATGAAGAAAACTTCTTTCAGTATGCGCTTATGTGTTCTGCCGTTTCCCTGGCCGTAGGCGAACCAGTCAGCCTTAAGAATACAGATGTTGCCTTAGGCAGTGGAATGAAAGTCTGCACTGAACTGAGTGTTCAGTGGTACAACAATTACGATAGGGTGTTGTGCGCCTTCGACTATGATTTGGCCGGTCTGCAGATGTTTGCGTCTATCAAAGACCGTTTACAAGATAAGGCCGTATTTGTTCAGCCTGATGACTATTCAACCTGGCTATCATCATTCAAAAAAGCACCTGATAGTGCGGTTAAATTACAAAAAGCACGTGAATTAGCAGAGCGCCTAGGCTTTACTGAATTAAGTCAGGTATTTGCTGATACTAGAAAATTTATGGAACAAGAGCTGATGCTCAAGATGGTGTTGGATGAGTAAAGATACGTTTTTAATAAAACGCTTGGTGATGATTGATTCTGCTGGGCTTTGTTATGTTGAGCTTCCCGTAGACCGTCACGCTATGCTGTTGGGTAAGGGCAATGTGGGTAAGTCTAGCCTTCTCAATGCTATCCGTTTGTTTCTTTTGCCTGAAAATAACTTCAAGAATAGTAAGAATAAGTTTGCGTTTAAAGTGCCCAATAAAGATGACTACTACACTAATGATGATAGCTATAATCATTACTTTCCTTCATCACGAAGCTTTTTGATTCTTGAAGTAGAGAATTTTGTCGGCACTCATTGTCAGATTCTATATCGAAGTCAGAATATGGGCTTTAACCGTATTTTTACCCCCTTAGCTTATGACCAAATTCGTTCACTTTTTTGGCAGGGTGGAGATGAGGGTGATGAAGATGGGATAGGTCATGCGGTTGTTGATTTATCTGTGAGTAAAGTAACTGAAAGCTTAAGAAAGTTCGCACCCAAAACAGTTTTAGCGAGTGAAACGGGTAAATTGAAACGGATGCTCTACGCCAATAACTTTCTAGACCTGGAAGAGATGCGTTATTGCTTGTTTCCGCTAACTGAAACGGATGACAGTCGTATTGAGTCGCTGAGAACATTGATTCTATTATTGTTTGAAATGAATACTGGGGCGGACACAGTTGCGAGAGCGGTAGCAAGTATTATAGAGGCGGATAAAAAGTACGCTACCGATGCGCTAGAGTTTGATATTGAAGAATTTCTTCAAAAGCACCTTGAGCTTAAAGAAAAACAGCAGGCATTAACGCGTATCCGCAACTTTGAGCTCCGTTTTAGCACAATTAAAAATGATTATGACGAATATACTCGTTTAAGCGAAGTAGATAAGCACTTCTGCAAACTAAGTCGACGACTTGAAAAACAAACTCAAGATATCCGCTCTGAAAGGGAGAGGCTCGCTGGTTTGTTTGAGCACTCTAGCCGAGAATATAAGGAGAGTGACCAAGCGTTCAAACTGCTGAAAAAAGAGAATTATGGGCAAGAAGTCTTACTTCGAGAGTGCAATAAAACAATTTTAGAAGAGCAAAAGCATATTGATGTGGTTGAGAATTTAAAACTGCAGTATGCCTCTAACTATTCTGTTTCAGAAATCATTCAAATATCACAAGAGTCTTTGGTTGATATATCAAACCAACGCGAAGCATTGATTGATGAGGATAAGTCAGCACAGCGGATAGTTGAGTTACAGAAGCTGATTCAAGAAGGGAAAGAAACAGAAGAGTCTCTACAGAGTAAGCTGTTAAACCAGCAATATAGGCTTGATGCTCAGTTGCCCCATCATGTTCTGGAGCCTTTAGTCGCAGTTAATAAAAACTTAGTGTTAGCTAACCCATGTCGACCCTTAACAGAACTTGAAACAAGCGTTATAAATGAGTTTAGTGCCTTTTTTGATTGTACGTCTGATAAGGTCAATTGGTTTGGTCAGCATTTTTATAAGCAGTCGCAAGCACTCTCTGACGATGTGGAAGAGCAACTTCAAAAAATACGAGATGAACTCCATGGGTGGAACCGATCACTAAACGACCTTAACGTCACTGAAGCGACGTTGCCTAGACAAAAGAAAATCGAAGCGGCTGACCGAGAGATTAATTCACTTAAAAGAGATATCACAGCTTTAAACCGCTACGAAGCGGCTAGGGTTAATTTACCTGAAGCACAAGCAAAGTTATTAACAGCGCAACAGGCTTTAGATGGGCTTAATGTTCAAATTGCTGAGTTAGAGCAAACTAATGAGTCATTAAGGCACAAGGTCGCACAATGTAAGGCAGAGTTAGACGCTATTACCACAACGCATAATGCGATTATTGGCTTATCGAAGACACAAAAAAGTCTATCTCGTGCTCATTCTAGGCTGAGTTATGCTTTGTCAGGTTGGAAAGAATCTATTGACCTTGATGAAGCGGTTGCCCCAATTAGCATGCAGGACTTCGATCAGGTTGATAACGACATACGCCAAATCGAAAAGCTAAGAGATAAAATTATCAATGAGCTACGTGAGTCTGTACATGAAGGCATTATCGAAGATGATGGCGAGATTCGTACACAGGCCCCCACGTCACGCTCAGTAAAGCACTGTATGCAGAGAATAAGTGATGTCTATTCTGAGTTGTCGAAGCAAGAACAAGTACTGACGCTTCAGGTACATGAACATAATGAATCTGTGGCAAGTTATATAAAAGTGCTGACCGATAATCATGAACATGTTCAGCGGTTTGAAAGTCAGCTGAACAGAGATTTTAGTCAAGTACGTATCAACGATTTGGAACAGGTGGCGGTTAGCATTTCAGTTCACCCAAAATTCAGAAACCTGATTGCAGAGATTAACAAGTTTGACCTTCATGGTGACAAGCTGCCTTCTGATGAGTTTTATGAAAGGTTGCGTGTGTTTGTAGGAGAGTTCTTCAAGGGTAGTTCTGATACCAAGCTCACAATGGATAAAATCGTGACTAACCTGAGTTACCGAACCAAGAAAACGGGGGAGGAGCGTTTACAAACCAAGCAGCAGTCAAACTCCACTACCGCGCTGATTAACTTTGAAATGGTTCAGGTGCTACTCAATAAAGTGCTTCATAGCAGTGCAAACGTGGCAATGCCGTTAGTGTTGGATGAGGCGGCAACCATCGATTTGGCCCAGTTTGACTGGTTATTACCCCACTTATCAGAACGAGGCTTCAGTCTGTTTGCTGCATCTACCTTTAGTGCCAGTGCCGAGCTTATTCATAAAATAGGCGTGTACCATGAAATCGGTATGATGAAAACGTCTCAGCCTTACCATAAGGGTCGCACCATTGTTTATTGGGGAGGCGGAGAAGGTTTTTATGCTATAGATGATCCATCAATTATGGATATATCAGTAGTTGAACGTGAGCAAATCTCCTTTTTAGAAGGTGATGCATGAGTAAGCGTTTTAATACGCTGGAGACAATGCGTATTCTTTTGAATCATCCACAGGTCATGTTGGACTGTATTCAAAATATGGATGATAGAAAGGAGCGTTATATTAGAGAGTCGGCGCTGATTATTGGTGTCAGAAGCTATATAGCCCACTTGGGACAGGATGATCAGCGTCGTTTGAAAACGGTCTTTAAGACCGAAAACCTGTTTCAGTCTCAGGTGGTTGCCGATATAGAGAAAAAAGGCGGTGATAAGCTACTACTGTTTCAGGATGAGGTGCTAAATATATTTCGACTTTGTAACGCGTCGTTGCAACAAGATATTACGGATACAAAGTTACGCAGTCGGTTAGATAGTCTTCGCTCTGTGAGTGGTAGACTCGAGGCATCGTCTTTCTTAATGTCTGACCCGGACTTTACGGAACTCAGAGATGACCTATTGGAGCAGCTCAGCAGTTTATTGGGCTTGGTACGCAAGAATGTATCTGCGATGCAAAACTGGACCAGTAAGTTAGTAGCGTTATCGGCTCAATCAAGTAAATCACCAGAGCATTTTTTGTCGTTTCGAAAAGACTTATTTGAGAGCGTCACCCTTATCTATGAAAGGCATATCAAACCCACTTGGACATTTGTGAATCCGAACCTGCGATTGGCCGAGGGCTTAAACTTGTTTGCAGTACTTAATGAGTGTAAGCAGCGCTTTGAAACCTATGGTTTTCACGACATAGCTGATCAGATATTTCGCTTTTCCATGAGTTTTACCAATGTCTATAAGCCTGTCACTGTTGTCTCAAAAGAAGTAGAACGGTTTTTAAGAAAAAGCCGCAAGGGTATGCTTGAATCAAATGCCATGGAGCATTTTTATCAGCAGTTGAGGGCTGATTACGATCAAACCCTGAGCCATGACCTGAGAAAAACACGGTTAGAAAGAACACTTGTAAAAGAAACGGATTTTGCATTGGGGCTCAAACAGCAGGCAAGGCCAAAAAATTACCGGTTTGGTCACTCAATAGCCTATACAGATAATCTATTTACCGAGATAGAGCTTCGGTTGGGTGATATGTCTAAAAGCTTGAATTGGCTACCTGAAGCAGGAGAGAGTGCATCTGAGTCGTTAGCCAAGCAAAGCTTACAAAGGGCTGAGAAGCTCTATCAATGGATGAAAGAGATGGAACTTCGCCCAACTCAGGACCTTATTGCGATGTTGCACTATCGACTTTTAGATTTTTTACCTAATTATCAGTTCTCTGACTTACTGACGGCGTCTATTCGGTTGTCACATGAATTTACCGGAAATGACCGTAGTGCAATGAATTTAGTTAACACCAATAAACATGTTCGCATAGAGTTTGAGGAGCAAACCTATGTTTACCGGCGCCGTAGATTAGAAACATTACAAGCAGCAGTACAGGAGAAACAGTAATGGAGACAGCGCAGCCGAGGCTTGATCTGTTTGATGAGATTGACGCAAAGATGAGCTCGTTAATCTATCGCGACTTTGTTCAGGGAAAAGTGATAACCAAAAGAGCATATGACGCGCTTAGAGCTGAATATAAAGATAACCCTCAGTACACATTAATATTTAATCACGAGACCCATTTTAAAAAGTTATATCAACATATTGGCAGCGAGCTGATATTAGATGACTCAGGCGAGTTTTTTTATATTAGAGAAGTAGGGGATGATGGCGCTGATGAGGCGGACGAGAATGCGTTTAAAATTCAGGTTGTACTATTAATTTTAGGACGCTATTTCTCTCGCTCAGGTAGAGACTTAGAACTCTTATCGTTGCCCGATACAGGGCTCGATGAAGCTGATATATCAGCCCTAAATGAAGACCCAGAATATACAGACATTCTTCGAGCAGCCCGGTTTAAGAATGGAACCCAAGAAGCATTAGACTTTATTACCAGTCGAAACTTTGCTTACAAAGTGGGGGATAAACGCTATTTTCTAAGTGATGCGGGTAACGCCTTTCTTCTTCGCTTGGTGACCGCGTATGAGAATAGTGACATTGAAGGCTAATTGAATCTCAGTAGTAGGGTATGATCAATATCAAAGAGTTACATCAATATTTCCAATAAGAAAAGAGACTAATTACTTTGGGTAAATACTGGGTAAAAAATAACTTACGCTTGATTTGATTATTCAGAAAAGTTGTAACGTATTGATTTAAATGGTGCCCCGGACAGGAGTCGAACCTGTGACCTGCCCCTTAGGAGGGGGCCGCGCTATCCAGCTGTGCCACCGGGGCCCTAAAGAACGCGTATCATAGCGTCATGAATTCTATTTCTCAAGGACTTAGCAAACCTTATTTGGTCGTGGTCAGTATTAATTTCTTGTTTTTGTGCCATGCTGAAACGAAATACTTCCTATTCGATATTTCTTATGATATCTATATGGTTATATAGTGTTTAATGGAGAAGCGTAAAATGATAAAACAGTTATCAGATATTGTTGCGGAAGCTAAAGTGGGTGAGCGGTGTTTGACGGTTGCTGAATCGTTAAAGTTACTGGGTGATTGTGATAAGCCGTTATTGATAGATGTTAGAGAGCCGGCTGAATACAGTCTCGACTCGGTAGAAGGGTTTATTAATATACCTCGTGGGGTGTTAGAAATGAAAATGCCTGAGCTGTGCGATGATGCTGAGCGCTGTATATTGCTACATTGCGGTACAGGTGGACGAGCCGCTCTTTCTGCTAAGGCGCTCAGGAATATGGGGTATAAAAATGTTCACTTGATCAGCGCTTCATTTGAAGATATTAAAAAGCAATTTAAGCCGTCATGAGTGAAACTATTGATATGAGCAAGCCAGTGTTGATCTCTCATTATTCTGATGTGTTGTGTGTTTGGGCGTATGTAGCCCAGATAAGACTTGATGAGTTGCGGGGTCAGTTTGGTGAAAAGGTTATAATCAGGCACCATTTTACACCTACGTTCGGCTGTACTGAACACCGTATCGGTAACGGTTGGAAGGATAAAGGGGGATTCGATGGTTTTTCAGCTCATGTACTGAAGGTGTGTGGAGGGTTCTCACATGTTGAGGTTAACCCAAATATTTGGAAGACCTGCCGTCCAAAGTCATCTGCGTCGACACACTGTTTTATAAAAGCAGTTCAACTACTTGAAGAAGAGGGTGTTATTAGCTCAGAGTATAATAGCGCTTATAGTGGTCGTTCATTGCTTGAAGAGTTTATTTGGCGCGTTCGGCTGGCTTTTTTTGTAGATGCACTGGATGTATCTAATTATGAGGTTTTGTCTGATATAGCGAAGTCGTTAGGTATCTCTTTGACGGCAGTTAATGAACGGTTAAAGAATGGGGCGGCGATTGCATCGTTGTGTCGAGATGCTGAGCTAAAAGAGTTATATAAGGTAGAAGGAAGCCCAACTTATTATCTTAATGGTGGCAGGCAGAAACTATACGGTAACGTGGGTTATCGAATTCTAGAAGCTAATGTTCTGGAGTTGATGCAAAATGAGAACGGTGAAACTGCCTCATGGTGTTGAACTATCTAAATTTCTGGTAGTCTCACTGCTAACTGAAACGGAATAACAATAAGGTTAGCCATGCTTGATACCCGTCCAATGCTTTTGTTGTCTGATTTTCCTGAGATCAGAAGAGCTGAACTACATACCCTTCAAGTCAATCTGGGTTACAAGTGCAACTTAAGTTGCACTCATTGTCATGTTGCTGCTGGCCCTAACCGTACAGAAATGATGGATCGAAAAACTGTTGATACGCTTTTGCAGTTTATTGATGCTCAAAATATTCAAACCTTGGATTTAACAGGTGGCGCTCCTGAGATGAATCCTGAGTTTCGTTACTTGGTGACAGAAGCTCGTAAGCGTAATGTAACAGTGGTTGATCGGTGTAATTTAACCATACTGATTGAGCCTGGCTACGAGGATATGGCACAGTTTTTAGCGGATAATAACGTTGAAATAGTCGCCTCACTGCCTTGTTATAGTGAAGAAAACGTTGATAAGCAGCGCGGTAAAGGTGTTTATGATGGCAGTGTCGAGGCACTTCAGCTTCTCAATCATCTAGGGTATGGGATTGACGGTAGCGGACTTACACTTAACCTTGTTTATAATCCAGGAGGGGCTTTTCTTCCTCCTCCTCAGCAACAACTAGAACTTGATTATAAGCGAGAACTTTTTGAGCGTTTTAGTATCGAGTTTAATCAACTGTTTTCTATTACCAATATGCCGATTAGTCGATTCGGCAGTGTGTTGCTATCAAAAGGCGAATTTAATAACTACATGGGGTTGTTAAAAGATGCTTATTTAGAGCAGAACCTCGACTCTGTTATGTGCCGCAATTTGATTAGCATTGACTGGCAAGGCTATGTGTATGATTGTGACTTTAATCAGATGCTTGAGATGCCGCTGGTTCAACCAAACCTAAAAATTGCATCAGATCGAACGCATTTATCAGACTTATTAAAACAAAACCTTGAAGGCCACCCAATTGTTGTGGCGAATCATTGTTATGGTTGCACCGCAGGTCAGGGGAGTAGTTGTGGTGGGGCGCTGGAGTAACGAATATGCCGATGCCAATTAGTATTATTATTCCGACTTTTAACGAAGAAAAAACTATCAAAAAATCGTTGAAGGCGTTGCAGTTTCTTAGGCTGTATGGTGCTGAAGTCATCGTTTCTGATGGTGGAAGCAATGACGGCACCAAAGCTGAAAGCGCCAATTTGGTTGACCACTGGATTGATTCAGCAAAGGGAAGAGCTATTCAAATGAATGCTGGGGCTGACGCCGCGCGTTATTCTACTATGCTGTTTCTTCATGCTGATACAGCGCTCCCCAATAACGCGGTTAATGTACTTAAAGTCTTTATTGAGTCGACCAGTATTTGGGGGCGTTTTGACGTTCGTCTATCTGGCGATAAGCGGATGTTTAGAGTGATAGAGTTCATGATGAATTGGCGCTCATGGCTGACGGGTATTGCTACTGGGGATCAGGCAATTTTTGTACGAAAAACGTATTTTGAACGGGTTGGGCGGTTCCCTGATCAACCGCTTATGGAAGACGTGTCTCTAACCCAAAAGCTCAAGAAGATCAGTCGGCCATATTGCATTAAAGTACCTGTTACCACGAATAGTCGCCGCTGGGAAAAAAATGGCGTATGGAAGACTATTGTGTTGATGTGGTCGCTAAGATTCAAATATATGTTAGGTGTTGATACCAAAAAATTATACCAACAATACTACCCCTCCTAAGTGCGCATTGGTTGTTTATGAGTCGTACGTTATTAATACAGTTCGCAAAATGGCCTCTGCTGGGTAAGGTAAAAACTCGTTTGGCAAAAAAAATGGGCGAAAGGGCCGCCTATGATGCGCATATAGAACTCACTTTGACGGTATTAAAGAACCTTACCTCATCTAATGCCACTACTGTTGAGCTTTGGTTTGATCACCCATCGACTGAAAACCCAGCATCACAAATGCTAACCGAACGATGTCATGAGCTTTCAGTATTAGTCGCATACCAAAAAGGGCATGATTTGGGCTCTCGAATGTATCATGCGTTATCTCACGGACTCAAAACGTTTGAAAATGTGATTATTGTTGGGAGTGATTGCCCCACGGTTGATGGGCTCTATTTGGAGCGGGCTATTCAAGCACTCGATACTAATGATTTAGTTATGGGCCCCGCAGAGGATGGTGGATATGTGCTAATAGGGGCTCGAAAAATTGAGCCGGGGATGTTGGATGATATTGATTGGGGGGAAGGGACGGTTCTCAGGTCAACGATTGCGCGTGCTGAAAAACACGACTTAACCTATGAGCTTTTAGAAGAAACCTGGGATGTTGATGAATATGAAGATTATGTCCGATGGAGAGCCGTTTAAAGTTGCGCAAGGGGAGTCGCCTAACTCCCCTTATTATCCTCAGTTATCATAATGCCCGTTATGATTTTATTAAATAAATTGAATACTCATTTTCAACTTGCTTTTCTTCGGCGAAGCGAACCAAATGTTTCTTTGCCAAAGCGGTTGCAACGGCTTTGCTATGATGATTGAGTACTTTGGAAAGTTTCCACTTGGGGTTCGCCAACAAACTGATAACCGCTCCCAGCATGGCTTGTTGAGAATTATTGGTAAACCATGACTGCCGGCAGCCATCAATAGAATAAAAATACTCATCATTGATGAGGTTTGACCAGTATTCGCTGTATTTATCCGCCAAAATAGTCGCTCTAAGCGCTCGAATATTGGCGGAGGTGGCGCGTAGCTTTTGTTTGTTCACGAGTGCTTGTATGTCTTTAGTGGCATCGTCTGGTGATTTTTGAAGCTTAACATTCATCACGCCGTTCTTACTTAAACTGTTCTGAATAAGACTGATAAATGATTGATCAATAACGTTTGAGTCGCCATTAATGGAAGCAAAATGAATTTCATTGTTGTCTTGTAAAAAGCGTTTTGCTAGCGATGGCGGCCAAAAAGCGATATTACTCAATTGTTCTTCTTGTGCTTTTAAGTGACTTTCGGCCAGGTTTTCTAGGCTGTGCTCAACCGCTAGTACATCAACGTCTGTAAAATAACGGGCATACTCAACGGCTTTTTGTGCTGCATCTGTGCCTGCGACCAGCAGAAGTAAACGCTCTGGTAAGCATTCATCCGATAAATTAAAACTCTGGATAAGATCTTTTTTAAGTGACTGTTCGTTAAAGAGCGCTAAATTGTTCCAGCGAGGAAAAGGGGCCGGTAAATCATCTTTTGCTATTAGCAGCTCATCTTGTTTTTCTGGGAACTGTTGCTTAAAGGCTTCTCTGTCAGCCCTTCTATAAAGTGATGCCGACATCAACGGGTTGAGTGCCTTTGGCCATTCAGACAAGGTTAGCGCAGTGAGTTTTACCGCATAACTTTGAGAAAAGAATGCCTGATACATACCTACCACGATAAGTGCACCAGCAACGTCGTCAACCGTCCAGCTTTGCTGAAGCGTTTGCGTTAACACTTGGTCAAAATGTTGTACTTGAGATGCTTCAACTTCATCAATGATTAGCGAGTAGTTACAACGTTCACTGTAAACACCAATGGCAATCGTTAATAGTTGTAGCTCATCTCTCAAGTGGCGAGTTTCCACTGCTTCAAATAATATACTTTGGCGAAGTAGGGTAATAAATTCCTCAACAAACGGGTTGGGTAAATTACACTTCACTAGCGAATGAATAATTAGGGGGTCATTTGCGACGGTTAATAAATCGATAGGCGCATTAGGGTTTTCAAGATCGTATTTTTTGGATATTAGCTGAGCAGAAAAATGACTTAGGCGTTCTAATGGTAGTTCTTCGTTGGAGAATAGTGTTAGAAGATCTGCCTCAAGCCCCTCCTCATAGTTATCGACTTGAATGTGCTCACAGCAGTTGAGCATTCCTTGAAAAATAGTCTTGTTGTTATGTCCATGAGCCACCAGTGAGCGGTAGTGAAGGTAGGCAACATCAAAATTGCGCATAGCTTGTTGTGCGCGTGCGATACCCAAAAAGGCATTAACATAACCTTTGTCAAAGGAGAGTGCTGTATTGAAATGCTCGAGTGCTTTTTCTGGTTCATCGGCGACTAAATATAGGTAGCCGGTGTTGGTTAGATATTGGGTGTTTTGTGGGTCACTGGCGAGGCATTGAGTAAAAAGTGCTTTTGCGGTCGAGATATTACCTCTATCAAGCTCGATGCGGCCCAACAGGTTGATCGCCGGGCTATTTGAAGGGTTCTGAACAATTACCTGGCTAACTAATTCAAAAGCAGCATCCAAAGAAGATGCTCGTTCAGCTGCAGCCGTTGTTGCATTGTTGGCAATTTGATAAAGATCGTTGGCATGGATAAGCATTCTTGCCATATCCGCAAGTTCGCTTTGTACAAACTCTTTATCAGCAGGTTTAAGACTGGATGTCATTGTATTCATGTTAGGCAAACCTCTTCCGCTTTTTATGGTTTTGTGGTTTATGTTGTTGATAATGCGAAGGGCGTGCCAAGTCATAAGGTCGGGATTGTTTATTGCGAGAGAGAAGGCAAGCCGGGGCTATATACTACATATATTAAAAAACCGGCAAATGCCGGTTTTTTAATACTTATTATCTTTACTATTTTAAGCGTTGGTTTATCCCTGTAATAACTGCAGTACCTGTTGAGGTTGACCATTTGCCTGGGCCAAGATTGACAAGCCTGCTTGTTGCAATACCTGGCTTCTAGAAAGTTCTGCTGTTTCTGCTGCAAAGTCCGCATCCCTTATTCTAGAGCTTGCTTCGGTAAAGTTCTCTGATGCTATTGCCTGATTTGTCATTGTAGATTCAAATCTATTTTGAATCGCGCCTAAATTTGCTCGCTGGAAGTTTATCGACGTTAAAGCATTGTCTACTGCTGCTAGTGCTTTAATTGCGCCATCCACTGTTGAAATATCCAGGTCTTGAATACGTTGGCCGTTTTCTGCCGAACCGTATTCGCCTATTTCAAAGCCTGCTTTAGCCGAATCACCTGTTATTGACTCAACTGTAATTTTTCCCGCTGATGTCAGTGCGATCGATGCTTGGGTTGTACCAGCCGTTAGTCCTATTTCTGAAGGTGTTACAGTAATAGCAGATATTTGTACGTTTCTACCGTCATCTGCGATGAGTCGGTAACTATCACCAAGTGCTTCAGCTCTAATACCAGTTTGCCCCGCTTTGTTGTTGACTGCCGAAATGATTGTGTTTTGCTTGTCTGCTACCGTATCAGTTGCACTGTAGGCAACATTGATCGTCACGCCGTTTAGGTCAAAGCTACCCGTTTCAGCGGTTCCTGTTGGAATAGGGCTGGCAGCATTTAGCAGTGTAGCGTTCACATTTGCAGTAACCCCGGTTTGATCTGACACTAGGTTCATTGCATATGCTTTTGCAATTCCGCTTGTTTCCGGGTTAGTGATTGATGGTGATGCTGTATCGAATGATGCCAGTGTTGGCCCAACAGGCACTCCGTTGATAACAATATCGCCCGTGACAAGCGCTTGGTTATCAACAGCCTGTCCTATCGCGCCACTATTAGTTCCGCTAAAGTCTCCCACTGCAAGTCCTGCATTTGCAATATTGCCAGTTGTGGTGTCGAGTGCAATAGCGCCTCCATCAGTAGATACTAATGTAAAGCTTCCTGCGTAGGTTGTCGCAGTAGCGATACCTGCATTATTCAGGTCAGTACCTGTTAGGGTTCCGGGATCTAGTTCAATATTTCTGCCGTCTTCAGCTGTTAGCGAGATGCCTGTCGCTACATTTCCGCCAAAGGATGCGGTTACGCCTGTCTGTCCTGATTTTTCATTGATCAGGTTGGCTACATTTTGTAGATTGGCTTCGTCGGTAAGGGTTGCATTTGTCGCAATAGCTATAGTGACGCCATTGATCAGAATGTCGCCTGTTGACGCGGCTCCAGCACTAAATGCAGAACTACCGCTGACTTGAGTTATCCCAACATCTGCTGTGATGCCGGTAATATCGGATACTTCGTTGATAGCCGCAGCTTTTGCAATAGCACTTTTGTCTTGATCAAAACTTGAAAAGGCATCATTGACTCCGCTGGAGGCTCCTACGGCTATTCCGTTAATAACTAGATCTCCGGCAGCCATCGTTGCGATAGTTTGTGAAGGGCCGCCCTGCTGATCTGAGCTAATACCGTCAGTTTGTGCAGCGCCGAGCTTATCAACGGTAGAGCCTTCGATGCTAACGGTTACGTCTTCACCTTCATTAGCACCAATTTGAAAGGTTACATCAGTAAAAGTGCCATCCAACAGTTTTGTGCCATTGAAGTTGGTTTGTTCTGATACTCGTTGAATTTCAGCTTTAAGTTGCTGAACTTCCTCGTTCAGTGCTTGCCTGTCTATAGCGCTATTGGTGCCGTTTGCTGATTGAAGTGCAAGATCTCTTATTCGAAGTAGGTTGTTGGTCATTGACCCCAAGGCGCCCTCTGCTGTCTGAGATAATGAGACACCATCTCCAGCATTTCGAATTGCAACGGTTAGCCCTCTTACTTGAGAGTCAAAGCGCGTAGATATTGCTAACCCTGCGGCATCATCCTTAGCACTATTAATGCGCAGGCCAGAGGAAAGTCTCTGCAATGCCGTTTGGTTTGCAGACTGAGAATTGTTTAGATTCCTCTGCGCGTTTATTGACGCGATGTTGGTATTAATAATCTGAGGCATTGCTTTTCCCCTTTGTTTCTATTTCTGCTAAATGGCCCTGTTTGGTGTCGGGTCACTATTTAGCGGTAAGCATTTAATTACTTTTTCTCATGCCGTATGCATAAGAGCTCTTAGTTAACGTAAAGCGATAAGCGTGCCAATATTGTATTTTTTATGAGCAATTCTATTTAACGTTATGAAAATATAGAGGTTTATTATGGTCTTTTGGTTTTCTTAATAGGCTTTGTTATGCCAATTTACTGTAGAGAGGAAATGCATTGCCATATAGGTATTAACGTCTAGGTCAAATTATTGCCGGTTTTGTAGAGAGTCAAAGCAAATTACTAACAAAACTTAATAAATGGTGTGATCGGTTGTACCTTCAAAAATAAAACAGGTACATTAAGGGTCATTGCAGCAGTGAATGCTTAGGTACTTAATTCGGTGAGTTGAGATTCGAATGACACAACAAGAAAATCCAGCGTTAAAGTATTTACAGAATAAAAGCAAAAATTTGTCGTTTTTCCAGAAACACTACCCTGGAGTGTATGAGTTCTTCGTAAACTACGACCTTAAGCATTGTCAGCTTGATATATTGACTGATACGGATGAAGTCGATTTGATTATCGCTGGTAAGCACTTATATGGAGGGGGTGCTTATGGGTATTGTAAGCAAGAAGCCGAACAATTTTTGACAGTTTTTGACTATGGCAAAAAAATTAAAACATTTTCGCCTCTATTTAAAGGGGACTATAGAAACCCTCGTTATTTCGCTCAAAGCTTAGACAGGCTTTACCATAAGTCTCCAGTAGAGAAGGAGAACTTTGACGGTTATAAGATACCTCCATTCTTTCCTATGATCGTATTCATGGGGTGCGGGGTCGGAGCGCATATTCAGGCGCTTTGTGAGATGAGAGATCTCCAAAATGTGTTAATAGTAGAAAATGATATGGACCGGTTCGCGGCCAGTTTATATGCTATTGATTGGGAATATTTAATTACGCCATATCTTAGAAATAACGAGCAATCATTTAATTTTGTGTTAGTGCCTGGGGTTACTGATGAGGAGCAGATTAGAGGTGTAGTCTGGAATCACCTTATAAATTACTGTCCAATTTTTCCTGTTATGACGCTTTTCTACAACCATTTAGCGTCACCTATTTTTGACCGAGTAGTCGATAAACTAAATTCTGACCTTTATGTTCATTTGTTTTCATTCGGTAATTATGACGATGAATTAAATCAGCTAAATAATGCTCGGCATAATTTTAATCAAGGTGTTAAAAGGCTTCCAATAAGAAATGACGATGGTTTTGACGTCCCGGTTTGCGTTATTGGTTCGGGCCCTTCGCTAGATGGCCGAGTAGCAATACTCAAGGCGCTAAAAGATAAGATCATTATTGTGTCTTGCGGAACTGCTTTAGGAGCACTGTATTCTCATGGCCTCAAACCTGATATTCATGTGGAACTTGAGTCTGACTACAATACTTATAGTACTCAGGCATTAATGGATGATAAGGATTACATGGCATCAGTTAGTATAGTGGGTGCAGCTCAACTTAGTCCTTTGTTGTTTTCGCTGTTTGGCAAGAAAAGGCTTTTTTTTAAAGCGGACAGCAGCGTGGCGGGAATATTCTCAGGTGATGGTGAGGCGATTGCTAATGCAGCACCGACATGCACAAATGCAGCTTTAGCTATAGTGTTACATTATGGCTTCAAGAACATATTCTTATTTGGCTTAGACTTTGGCTTCCCCTCAAAGGACCAGCATCATGCTAAAGGATCTTTGTATTATAAAGAAGATGCTCCTTCTGGCTTAAAGGACTCTGTAGATTATAAGGATGGCGATGTATTTAGTGTTGAAGGTGTTGGGGGAACAACCATATCAACAACCCCGTTCTTGTTTGCGTCTAAGAGACAAGTAGACAATATCATTTGTGCATCTAACAACTGTGCTATCTATAATTGCTCTGATGGAGCTGTGCTGGAGAACACCCAATGGCTCACTATTCACGAAGCAACATCATTTATACAGGCTGAAGCTAAGAATAGTAAATCAACAGTATTAAATTTTCTGCTCAATGAAAAGGCAGCCTCTTTTGACGAGAAAGGTACCTATCAGTCGTTGGATGAAATGTTAGAGTGGGTTTCGTCTATTACAGTGCGTTTTAGAGAAATCCTTAATAAGGATGTTATTGACCTAGTGCGCTTAACCAGAATTTGTAGTCAGATAAATTTAATTCTTCATGAGGAGGTGTTGAATCGAAATATCGGCTACTATTACTTCATAAGAGGGAGTATCTGGCACTTTTTGCTGGCTGGTCTTAGTCATTCTCTTGTGCTAGAAAACAAAGACGTTCAAGAGACCTTTATTTCAAATTGGCAGCTTGAATTTGATTCTTTTTTAGAGAATTTACCTGGGCACTTTTGGAGTGTGTTAATACAACAAAAACGTGATTTTGATGGTGATCCAATGGTCCACCGTTCAATAACTCAGCCCGAATCAGATGAACCTCCTGTGCCTTGTTTTGGCTTTATGGAGTGGATTGATACGGGTTTGATTGTTGATGAATTTGATAGATATTCTTCGTCCTAAGCTGGATAGTTTAGGGTGTAATGCTCATTAATACGTTGATAATGTGTAGGTGAAATGTTTAAGGATAAATCGATACTAATAACGGGGGGGACGGGTTCCTTTGGGCAAGTTTTTGTTAAAGAGCTTTTAGCTAACCACTCTCCTAGACGTGTTGTTGTATTTTCAAGAGATGAATTGAAGCAGTTTGAAATGGAATCTAAGTTTAGTGATTCTAGAATGCGTTTCTTTATTGGTGATGTAAGGGATAAAGAGCGTCTTCAAGTTGCGATGCAAGGGATTGATTTTGTCGTTCATGCGGCTGCGCTGAAACAAGTACCTGCCGCTGAATATAACCCTATGGAGTGTATTAAAACCAATATACTCGGAGGTCAGAACGTCATTGAAGCGGCCATTGCATCAGGCGTAGAAAAAGTAATTGCACTTTCTACTGATAAGGCTGCAAACCCTATTAACTTATATGGTGCCACTAAGTTAGCATCAGACAAGTTGTTTGTCGCAGGGAACAATCTTGCAGGTTCGAAAAACACTCGTTTCTCTGTGGTTAGGTACGGTAATGTCATTGGCTCGAGAGGGTCAATTTTACCTAAGTTTCAAAAAATACATGACTCAGGAGAGAATGTTTACCCTATCACAGATGAAAGAATGACGCGCTTTTGGTTATCTTTAGGTCAAAGCGTTGATTTTGTTTTCAGGTGTTTCTCATTAATGCAGGGAGGAGAGATTTTTGTTCCAAAATTGCCCTCTATCAATATAGTTGACCTGGTTAAGTCAATCGACCCAAAAGGGGTTATTGATATAATCGGTATTCGGCCAGGTGAAAAACTGCATGAGATTATGTGCCCAGAGGAGAGTTCTCGAAATACTTATGAATTTGGTGGGTATTTTATGATCACACCTGCCATTAAGTTTTTTGATGCTGAAATTGATTATGAAACAAGTCTGGAGGGAGAAAAGGGAACCATAGTTGATGATGGATTCGAATACTGCTCTGGAACTAATCTTCATTTTCTTTCGGTGGATGAAATTACATCGCACAACTGGTTGCTCACAGAATGATTTACTACGGTAAGCAAAGTATCGATCAGGATGATATCGATGAAGTAGTAAAAGTACTTAGATCAGATTTAATTACCCAAGGGCCTATTTCTACTAAGTTCGAAGAGGCCATTTCGGAATATACAGGCGCTAAATATTCTGTCGCCTGCAGTCATGGAACCGCAGCTTTGCATTTGGCATGTCTTGCTCTTGGTGTTGGGGGGGGGGATATAGTCTGGACTACTCCTAATACGTTTGTAGCTTCTGCCAACTGTGCTCTTTATTGCGGGGCAACCGTTGATTTTGTTGATATAGATGAGCATACGTTAAATATCTCGATACTGGCATTGAAGGAAAAACTGGGGAGAGCCGCTCAAAAAAATGTACTGCCTAAGGCTGTTATTGTCGTTCATTTTGGAGGTAATTCTTGTGACCTTAGCGAGATAAAGGCGCTTTCAGAACAATTTGGATTTTCTATTATTGAAGATGCTTGTCATGCATTAGGCGGTACATACAAAAATCAAAAAATCGGTTCATGTCGCTTCTCAGATATTGCTGTATTTAGTTTTCACCCAGTGAAAAGTATCACCGCAGGAGAGGGAGGGGTGCTCGTAACCAATCAAAAACCCCTAGCATTGAAAGCGAAGCTGTTGGCTAATCATGGTATTACGCGAGACGTCTCGCGAATGGAGAGCATACCGGATGGGCCTTGGTATTACGAGCAAGTAGAACTGGGTTTTAACTATAGAATTACCGATATTCAATCGGCACTGGGGTTGAGTCAGCTAAAGAAACTAGATGACTTTATAAAAAAACGGCAAGCCATTGCTCAATTTTATACTGATGCGTTTAGCTCGCTTCCGATTACCGTCCAAAAACTATCCGTTGACGCAGTCTCAGCCTACCACCTGTATACAGTGACCTTGCAGGGTGGGGATAACAGATTGAAAAATGAAATGGCTGATTACCTTAAAGACAACGAAATAATTGTCAATTGCCATTATATACCTGTCCACCTTCAACCCTATTATAAGAAAATGGGGTTTCGCGAAGGGGATTTTCCTGTGTCTGAAAAATACTATGACTGTTCTTTTAGTTTACCTATTTACCCTTCTTTGACATTTAATGAACAAGAAAAAGTCATTTCGGCCGTTAGTGATTTTTTAACTAAATAAAACATACCATTATACGAAAAGGTTATTTTCGATTTTTAACGTTCTTTTTCTTATACCTACTTTAATCAACTATAAGGGACTAAAATACCAACGGCCTCTTGAGTCGACGGTTCATATTCAGATTCCTCCACAGATAGTATTTCTATATCAAAATAGACATCCTTACCTATTAGGTGATGATTCGCATCCAATAGAACATAGTCATCGGTTATTTCTTTTACTACAGCCCAATATCCTCCTTGTTTAGCATTGCCGATTAAACAAGCCCCTATTTTAAGGTTTTGAATATCTTTTATATTTTTCTTTGGTACTTGTTGCTTGAGCATTGGGTTATATTTAAGGCCCTTAAAGCCCAATGTGTGTATCGTTAATTTGTCACCTTTAGATTTACCGTTGATTGCCTCTGTTATCTCTGGCACATCGCCCTTATCGTTATAGCGATAAGTTCTTTTAACGACTAAGTGAGTGCGCTCAGGCGTGCGCAATGTTTGTAAAAAACTTACAATTTTTCCATTGGATATTTGCATTACAATTACCTTTAATGCCGCAGTCAATATCTGCTAGTCTAAGTCATATGCTTTATGTTTAACATATACTGTTGGTTATTAACTAGATAATATTATGTGGTTTACTTAGTTGATAAATTATTATTCAAACTTGTTTTAATCAGGATATCTATGAAGATAGCGATCATCCCGGCAAGAGGTGGAAGTAAACGGATACCGAAGAAAAATATAAAGTTATTTCGTGGTCGGCCGATGTTGAATTATCCGGTAGAAGCTGCTGTAGCAAGCGGGTTATTTGATCATATTTATGTCTCGACTGATTGCAATGAAATAAAAGACATAGCACTTTCATTAGGTTGTGAAGTGCCATTTGTTCGCCCACCAGAACTGTCAGATGACTATGTCGGTACTGGTCCTGTTGTTAAACATGCTATTCAATGGGTGAAACAGAATATTGGTGAGCCAGAGTATGTCTGTTGTTTATACCCTACTACACCATTCATAACGCCTGAGTTATTGAAAAATGGATATGACTTATTGAAGCAACAGCGAGAAAAAAGCTTTGCGTTTTCTGTAGGTCGATATGCTTTTCCTGTTAAACGTTCATTGACGTTTGATGAAAATAATAATATTAGGATGCTGTTTCCGGAATGCCAAGTTAGTCGCTCGCAAGACCTAAGTGATGTTTTTCATGACGCGGGGCAATTTTACTGGGGCAGAACAAATGCGTTTCTAAACGACACGAATACGTTTGGTCCAGACTCCATACCCGTATTTTTACCTCGTCATCGAGTGATGGATATTGATGATGAAGAAGATTGGTTAGAAGCTGAGTTTATGTATGACCTTTTGCTGAAAGGGCATGGTAAAGGCTAATACAATTATTCGCTGGTTAATTAATTGATGGTCTTGATATTTAATATGTGAAGGGATGAATGAATAAAATAGTTAATATAGAAGGGTGCGCTGTTGGAGAAGGTTGTAAGCCATTTATTATTGCCGAGCTTTCTGGCAATCATCAGCAATCTTATGAATTGGCCTTGCGTATGGTTGAGGCCGCAGCGGCTTCTGGAGCAAGCGCAGTAAAGCTTCAAACTTATACCGCAGATACAATGACACTTGATGTAACGACTGACGGTTTTGTGATTGAAGAAGAGGAGAGTTTGTGGCATGGCCAATCCCTTCATAAGTTATACCAACAGGCCTCAACTCCATGGGAATGGCATTCGGGTTTATTCAAGCGCGCAAAAGAACTAGGTTTAATCGCCTTCAGCAGCCCGTTCGATCATACTGCAGTTGAGTTTTTAGAAACCCTTGATGTACCTTGTTACAAGGTTGCTTCTTTTGAAAACACTGACCTACCTTTGATTCGGAAAATCGCAGAAACAGGCAAGCCGATGATTATATCAACGGGTATGGCTACACTGTCAGAGATAGAAGATGCGGTAAGTACTGCTCGAAAACATGGTTGTACGGATATCATTCTCCTTAAGTGCACCAGTACCTATCCGGCCCCCCCTCAGGATACAAACCTTTCAACAATCCCTCATATGAGCCAAACTTTTAATTGTTCAATTGGGTTATCTGACCATAGTTATGGTATTGGGATAGCTCTTGCTGCAATAGGGCTGGGCGCTACAGTTATTGAAAAGCACTTTGTACTTGACCGAAAGGCGGGTGGGGTCGATGCAGAATTTTCTGTTGAGCCATCAGAGTTAAAACAGTTAGTGGATGAGTCTGAAAGAGTGCAGGCCTCAATTGGAAATATCGCTTATGGAAATACAAATAGCGACTCTTCGGCTAAGCGTTATCGGCGCTCACTTTACATTGGACAGAATGTGGCTTCAGGTGATGTATTGACAGAAGAAACTATAAGAATTGTCCGGCCTGGGTTAGGGTTGTCGCCTAAGCATTATGATGAAGTTATTGGAATGGAGCTTCGTCAATCAGCGCAAAAAGGAACCCCAATTACCTGGGATCTTTTTAAACATTAGTAATATTTGTGCTGCAGTGGAAAGGGGCCTGGTCAATTGGATTCGAAGATACATATGATACTGGTAAGAGTAGATGCCAACCCTAGTATAGGCGCGGGTCATCTTTTACGTTGTTTGGCGCTAAGTCAAAGTCTACAGAGTTACGGGGTTAAATCCACTTTCTTAGTGTCTAGCAATAGCGTGAAAAGTATCGTGAGTAGAAATGACTTCAGCTGTGACTATATCACTGTTCCGGTGTTTAGCGATTATAAAGAGGAGATAAACTGGGTTGGTCTGCAAGCTGAACGTTTGGCGGTTAAAGCGATTATTTTGGATGGTTATCAGTTTGGAGAGCATTACCGTGGGGAAATGAAAGGTATGGGGATCCCCTTTATTTTGTTTGATGATGAGAACAACAGCGGCCGATTGTATGCAGATGTTATCATTAACGCGGTTAATGAAGCATTAGAGTTCGGTTACGCACATACAGCGCCAGACGCTACGTTATTGCTGGGAGAGCGATATACGTTATTAAGACCTGAATTTTGCCTCCCTCCTTCCGGTGAATACAATAAAAGAGGGGAGTGTCTCCTTACATTTGGGGCGGCAGATACCTCGAGTTTAACCCTCCCTATTTTAAAAACTGTGGTAAAAGAGGCTAGTAATTTAAAACCCATGACAATCGTTACTGGAAGTGCCTATAGGCAGCTCTCGAAGCTTAGCAACTATATTGGTAAATACAATGCTAAATACTCTGCATCGCTTGAGTTGACCCCAAGGGTTTCCCACAGGCATAGCGTAACCAACATGAGATCTATATATGAGCAATCAGCTATCGCCATTTCTGCAGCGGGTGGGACTGTATTTGAGTTGGCCGCTATGGGGGTGCCCTCGATATTAGTTGTCGTCGCTGATAATCAACTTAGTGCAGCGCTTGAGCAGGAGAAAATAGGATGGTGTATAACGTTTGATGCCAGAGCTAGCGTACCTCTAAAACAAATAGTATCGAAGGCTAATGAGTTGTGGAATAATGAAAATATAAGGCAGGAAATGCATGAAAAAGCCTATAATTCAGCAATATATACAGGTGCTGAGTCCTTAACAGTCGAGATTCTAAAAGTGTTAAATTTACCCGTGCTGAAAATACATTGATGACTAATAGTAACTTGAAAGGAATGTTATCCCCTATACTTGAAGGGAATGGTGTTTGTTTGCGGGCGATTGAGGAACAGGATCTTGAAATGGTTCGTCAGTGGCGGAATGACCCAAAAATAAGTCAGTTCATGCTTACTCAGCATACTATTTCTATAGAGCAACAAAAGCAGTGGTATGAGCATATCCGTGATATAGAAACTCAGCAACATTTTGTAATTGAATACAAACAGCAGCCGATTGGAATAGCAAATATCAGGACGTTATCAGGAGATCAATTACTAGGAGCCGAAACGATTGAGCCGGGTTTATATATTTATGATGATCGTTATAGGGGGAGCTTTTTAGCATTCTGTCCAGCGCTAACCCTTAATGACTATTGTTTCGACACTCTAAGGTGTAACAAAATTATAGCGAGAGTATTGCCTAACAATGATGCAGCCTTTAGGTTTAATGCAATGCTAGGGTATGCGGAAGTGAGTAGGGAAGAGCTAATTACAATGGAATTGCTTAAGGCACAATATCAACTGAGTAGTGAAAAAATCAGAAAATTTATTCGGTACTGACCTCTAGACTTATAACTTGGTAGGCATATGACACAAAATAGTAGGCTATATACTGTATTTGCAGAAGCGTTAGGTGTTCAAATAGATCAAATATCTGATGAACTGAAATATAATAGTATTCCCAGTTGGGACTCGACAGCCCATATGGTTTTGATCGCGGCATTAGAAGACGCATATGATGTAATGCTAGACACTGATGATATTATTGATATGAGTAGCGTGGTAAAAGCTAAAGAAATATTGGCTAAGTACGATGTAGTAGTATAGGTTTTCGTTTTATACGTTATCGTTACTCCTGAATTGAAAATAATAGACACGCATATATGACTAAGCAGCTCGATGGGCGAAAAGCATTTATTACAGGAGCCTCTAAAGGAATAGGTAAAGCTATTGCTCATAGCTTTGCAGAGCAGGGTGCTGAGGTTCACCTCAATGCTCGAAATAAAAATGATTTAGAAGCCTTAGCAGAAGAAATAAGGGGCAGACATAATTGTAAGGCTTATGTTTACCCCTGTGATATATCTAACCCAGAGGATGTAAAGCAGGCATTTGTGAATTACCGAGCTACCAATCGTCAGTTAGATATATTGGTTAATAATGCGGGTATTATGCAAAATAGCTTGTTGGGAATGGTATTGCCAGAACACATCCTACAGACGTTTTCTACCAATGTGTTTGGTTCTGTGTATTGCGCTCAACTTGCATCAAGGTTCATGATGAGGCAAAGAAGCGGCGTTATATTAAATATTGGTTCAATAGTGGGGGAGGAGGGGCGCTCAGGGCAAAGTGTATATGGAGCCAGTAAATCAGCTATCACAGGTTTTACTAAAAGTTTGGCTAAAGAGTTAGCAGGTTTTGACATAAGAGTAAATGCGATTTCTCCGGGGATGATTGAAACAGAGTTGCTAGAAGGTCTAGCCGAAAACAAGAGGCTTGAAGCTATTTCTAACATTGCGCTGGGACGAATTGGGTCCGCCAATGAAGTTGCACAAGTCGCGTTGTTTTTAGTTTCGGATGCAGCGTCATATATTACGGGCCAGGTGATTGGCGTTGATGGCGGAATGGCCTTTTAATGTTTGCTGAAACCCTATCCAATTTCAGTGATAATACTGCTGTTGTTCTTGAGAGCCAAAACGCGATTAGCTATTTACAGCTTCAGAAGTACGTTGATCTTTTTTCACAAAAACTGAACCAAACAAGCTCTCGAAAATTAATATTTCTTCCTTGCTACAACTCACTAGCTTCTTTGGTTGCCTATCTTGCTTGTCTTCGAAGTAAGCATCCGGTTTTGCTACTTGACCCTGCGTTAAGTGACGACTGGAAGCAGCAGCTCATAGAACGTTACCGACCAAACTATATAGTGGAGGCCGTTGGTGAAACCCCTGGCCTAGTTCACTTGTCGAGTGTAACGTTAAATATTCACCCAGATTTAGCGTTGTTGTTATCAACATCAGGCAGTACAGGAAGCCCAAAGCAAGTAAAAATTTCGTATAAAAATATACAATCTAATGCCAATTCGATTGTTCAGTATTTACAACTCTCAGCAGATGAGCGAGCAATAACCTCTCTTCCAATGCACTACTCTTATGGATTGTCTGTTATAAATAGTCATTTGACAGCAGGAGGGGCTATTGTTTTATCAGAAGCTTCTGTTGTGAGCAAAGACTTTTGGCGTTCTATTAAAAGTAATAGTGTGACGAGTATCGTTGGAGTACCTTATACCTATGAAATACTCTATCGATTACGCTTTCATAATATGGAGTTACCTTCGCTAAGGTATATGACCCAAGCAGGAGGGAAACTCGACAAAAAATACATTAAATACTTTGCCAATCACCTACAGAACGAGAACAAGCGCTTTTATGTTATGTATGGCCAGACTGAAGCGACCGCTAGAATGTCTTACGTGCCCCCCGAAAATATTGTAGATGTACCTGAGAGTATTGGTGTTGCAATACCTGATGGGCATTTCACATTGGAACATGATGATGGAACATTAATCACGAAACCCCATGAGATTGGAGAGTTAGTTTATAGAGGACCCAATGTAATGATGGGGTATGCGCTGAGTGATGCTGATTTGGAGGCTGATTCTGTTTCAAGTGAACTTAAAACAGGTGACCTGGCTAAGTTTGATGACCAGGGTTATTTCTTTGTTACTGGACGAAAAAATCGTTTTATTAAGTTGTCGGGTAATCGAATTGATTTGGGAGAGATTGAAGCAAAATTATTAGATCAGGGCTGGGTAGGATACTGTGTAGGTAATGATCAGGGCTTATATGTCATAACCGATAACTTGTTATGGAAAGAGTTAATTAAGCGTTATCTATGTGATTCATTAAGATTACACCACTCGATAGTGGCCGTTCATGTGATGAAAGATATTCCCCGGTTAGCCAACGGGAAGATAAACTATGGAGCGCTTTTGATGGTTATGGTGGGGAACTAATGGACGATTTATTGAACTTACCATGTTATGACCTATTACAGACGGAAAAAGAACAAAAAATCCTTTCGGTTTTAAATGACCTGACACGCTGGCACTATAAACGCTGTCGATCATATCGTTCTATTTTGGATATGTATGGTGGTTTGCAAGAGTACAAATCACTGGCGTCAATTCCATATGTCGCGGTTAGCTTGTTCAAACATTTTGATTTACTAAGTATCAGCCAGCCTGAAATATTCAAAGTGCTCACTTCGTCCGGTACTACATCTCAAACGCCTTCAAAAATATACTTGGATAGAAGTACCGCGACGCAGCAGTCGAAAGTGCTTGTGAAAATATTACAGCACTATATAGGTAAGCAGCGTTTACCCATGATGCTGATTGATCATGCTGAACATTTTACTGATCGTAGTGAATTTTCAGCCCGAGGTGCTGGAATTCAAGGTTTATCGATATTTGGGCGGAACCATCGTTATGTGTTAGATAAAGATATGAATCTAAATACTGATGCGCTTATAGAGTTTTGTGACCGATATAAAAATGAACAAGTATTGTTATTTGGCTTTACGTTCATGGTTTGGGACCGACTGCTAACTGAACTTAAGAAAAGGGATCATAGAGTATCACTTCCCAGGGGCATTTTAATTCATAGTGGTGGCTGGAAAAAAATGCACGATAAGGCGGTCGATAACACTACCTTCAAAGAGACCGTAAGATATCGCTTAGGCATAGAACGAGTGTATAACTTTTACGGCATGGTAGAGCAAACAGGGTCTGTTTTTATGGAGTGTAAAGAAGGCTTTCTTCACGCCCCGGTATATAGCGATATAATTGTTCGTAACACAGTTGATCTAAGGGAGTGTGAATATGGAGAAGAGGGCATTATTCAAGTATTGTCGATGCTCCCAAAAAGTTACCCTGGGCATAGTTTAATGACTGAAGACTTAGGCGTTATAATAGGTGCTGATAATTGTAAGTGCGGCCGTAAAGGAAAATACTTTTTAGTCAATGGTCGACTTCCCTCTGCAGAGGCCCGAGGATGCAGTGATACTTTTAAGGGGGCGATATGAGTGCTTTCATGTGGGAAAGCCGAGAAATCAATGTAGCGGAATTTAATGATCAACCTCTATCCACACCATTCTCCCCTGAAATACTTTGTTTCACTAAAGCATTTAGTGAAACCTTGCTTTGTTGTAATAAGTCTTTGTATCCCGATTTGGTTGCCTTAGGTTATTGGTGTAGGCCTAAGAATATAAGCCTTATGCAAAGTGACTTTATGGCGCGAAACCAAGGCTATATATGCCGTCCAAAAGGGAGCGTTTTCCAAGTTACCCCCGGGAATGTTGATACCTTATTTTTGTATTCAGGTCTTTTGTCCCTTTTAATGGGCAATAGGACTGCTATCAGAATATCTCAGAGGCAGACAGAACAGCTAATACATCTATTGAGCCTGCTGGAAGGACTTCTCCAAAAAAAAGAACACCAACATATTGCTAGGCGTTTTTTGATTTTTTCTGGTGAGCATAACTCTGATTTGATCTCATCGATTTCCAAAACGTGTGATATCAGGGTTATTTGGGGAGGGGATTCCAGTATAAAAAGCATTCGGAAAGTTCCTCTTTCGCCGCATGCGAAAGAGATTAGTTTTGCCGACAGGCATTCCATATGCCTGATGAATGCGGATGCTGTTTGCCGTTCTGATGAGTTGAGCCTACTCGCAGCAAACTTCTATCGAGACGTTCTGACATATTCACAGCAAGCTTGCTCATCACCTAAAGCGTTAATCTGGCATGGCTGTATGAAAGATGTAGAAAAGGCAATGTCTGTTTTCTGGAGCGCTATGAATGAGCAGCTATCAAATAAACCATACCGATTGGGTGCTGCAGAAGTCATTAATCGGTTAACTGCAATGCAAGCTATCGCTATTAGTCAAAATTCAACAATATCAGATGACAATATCGCTATAGCAAGGCTCCAAGTAGATCATATAAGCGAAGGTAGCTTAGGCTACCATACTGGTTACGGTATGCTCTTTGAAACGCAGTGCGAAGAGATAAGTATGTTTGCTGAGCAAATTATACCAAAATTCCAAACACTCACTTATTTTGGTTATGACCGATCAGACCTGTTACAAATGTTGAATATAGAATGTCTAATGGGAGTAGATCGAATCTGTTTGGTTGGAGAAGCCTTGAATTTTGATTCCGTGTGGGATGGTTATGATCTGCTGCAAGAGTTTTGCAGTGTTTTGAAAGATTAGTTTCAATTGAAACGGTGCTCAGTAAATTAATTACGTATGCTGGCCTAAACTTTGCTTTTACGCATGTAATGTAAAAAAATTATAATATGTAAGGGACCTTTTGATGATAAAAAATGTGCTGATATGTGGCTCTGGCGAGTTATGTAGCGAATTGTTGAAAAAGGCCGTAATTGGCAGCGTTAGTAAAGTTAATGTGCTGGCTATTTTAGAGTTCAATGAGCATCTTTTTGGTACCACTTCGACCGGTGAAACGATAGAGCCTGTTGATACTATGAGAAATGTTGAGTGGGATTATTTAGTATTAACTTCTGACGGTTCTGAATATAGAGACTATGCTATCAACGCAGGAGTAAACCCAGCAAAAATTTTGGATTACGGTTCATCTAAAGAGTTATGTGTTGATGTCTTAGGCTTAGATATCGATTTGCTACCAGCGCTTCACTCAGATGAAGAAATAGAGTATTTGGCGAAGAGAGTTATGGCTGTTCCAGTGGGTGGGGTCATCGTTGAAGTTGGCACCTGGGCTGGCGGTAGCGCGGCATTTATGCAGCACTTTGCGAAAGATGGAGTGGAAATCTATAGTGTTGATATCTGTTCATGCGATTACGCACGAAAGCAGTGGGGGCATTTACCTAGTGTTAGATTTATTAAATCTGATTCAGTTAGTGCTTCGAAGGAATTTCTACTTTCTGTTGATTTACTGTTTATCGATGGTGGGCACGAATTACACAATATTTATATGGACTTTTCCGCTTGGTCTAAAAAGTTAAAACGTGGAGGGTACGTTATATTCCATGATTATGCTCCTGACGAAACAGGTGGAGTGCATTACCCTGGAGTAAAACTGTACTTAGACACGTTAATAGATAGTAAAAAATTAAGTAATGTTCAAAAAATAACAAGTATGATTTCTGGTCAATTATGCGAGCCTTTCGATATTACCCTTGACGAACTAAAACAACACTATCGTCAATTCATTTCAAATGTCTTGGGCTTGAGGGATGATCTAGAGCCTCATATAGAGCAGTGGTTGAAGAATACCAGCGAATGTTTGGACCTTCATAATATAGTTTATGATAACGGCCCTTTTGAACATAATTACACGGCTAAATTTAATCTTTTGGCCCTTTGCTATTTAATGCATAAGTTGATGTTTAAAGGTGTCTATGATCTCGATGTATCAGGGGAGTGTGCGCAGGCTAGTCCGCTACCACAAAAAGAAATGATATTCGAGCATCTTATCTTTATTGATGTTCATAGAAGACGTGATTGCATAGATATTTGCGATAACCTGCTATCTGGCGATCTAATTTTTCCAGAATCTACCTCTCAACTTGACTCAATTTCTTCTTTATTTGATTTTTCGAGATTTTTAACGTTTGAAAAACAACGACTCATGCCGTTGTTACAAAGTGCTGAAGCCTTGTTTTCCAAGATAAACCACAATATTTTGGAGCAAAAAAATAGAAAAATTTATATAGAAAAGCTAACTAAGGTTGTTAAGTCTATCATTAACTCTCATGCTACGGGTACAGTTGCTCTCTACGGTGCTCAGGGAGAGTTGGCTGACGATGCCCTAAAAATACTTGCGACGCATAGCTTCGAGAATGTTATTTTTGTTGATAAGGCAATAGCGGGGAGCGTTGTAAATGGTGTAAATGTTTATGCCTTTGATGATTTAGGAAAGCATGTAGACTTTCCTGACGCTATAGTGATTTCTGCTAAATTTTCAGGCCCTGAAATTCACTCGTTTTTAGGTCAGTCGAGTGTGACATCCGCTATTTATCCTATCTATGATTTGGATGGATCGTATATAAATAATTTAATAAATTAGGCTAAAATTTTTAGCAAACTGCCCCATTGAAAATAATAAACATGAGAGATATTTATGCATCCACTGGTACTAAAAGCATACGAAGAAGAAGGTTTTAATATTCATATTGGTAATACCTTCAACTTTCCCGCAATGTTAGTTCAGAGTGATCGGTTGGTTAGTGTTGGAGGGGGCATGTGCGTTCAAGACATGGCCTTTACGAATTTTTTATCATCTATTTGGCAGCCAGATTCTATCTATATGATTGGTAATGCGTTTGGGTATAGTTCGTTGAATTTTGCGGCTATATTTCCCAATG
This sequence comes from uncultured Oleiphilaceae bacterium, assembly GCA_913060665.1. Lineage (GTDB taxonomy): Bacteria > Pseudomonadota > Gammaproteobacteria > Pseudomonadales > Oleiphilaceae > Alkalimarinus. The sequence continues at coordinate 228,944 of CAJXUY010000002.1, read as the reverse complement.
CTATTGTTGATGTGATCGATGCAGAGGTTGAAGGGGATGAAAATGTCGTTGGTTCTGATATTACTAGAAATATAGCTAGAAAATATTTTCCGAATTTAACCTTGTTTAAAGGGTTCTCCCCTCAAGATTTAGACAGTTGTAGGCGCTCTTCTTCTCAATCTTATAGCATAGGTGTTATTGATGGTTATCATCACCCTGACCAAGCCGAGAAGGATTTTCGTGGTTTGTTGCCTTATTTAAAAGAAGAGGCGTTAGTTTATTATCATGATGCAGGAATGTTTGGACTTACTCCGCGTTTAGAGGCGCTTGCTGAGGAGTTTGAAAAAGATGGATGGAAATTATTTAAATTAGACCTTGTACCTTTTGGCGCCTGTGTTTTGCTTCGTAATTTACCTGATGTAGAGGCTTGGGTCAGGCGGTTACAAACGCCATATAATGAGTGGAAAAACCCTGTCCCAACAGATCGAGTAGGGGGTAGGGCTAAGAGTTTAAAGGCTATTAAGTATAAGGATAGAATCTATTACCCTCATGAAGGTGATATTATTTTTTGTGGCGATATGAATGCAAACCTAACAAGGCTTGCATTAGATATGAACAAAGGTAAACAGGTCGCTTTCTATGGTGCAAGAGGCACATTGGCTGAAGACGTACTGGCTTTTCTGGACAACTATAGAGATCGAGATATTATCTTTTTCGATAAGGCTTTAGCGGGTAGTCATGTGGATGGGTGGCCAGTCCATAAACTTGAAGATTTGGGTCCTGACGTTTCACCTGATGTATTTGTCGTTACAGCATCAATCTCCGGTGAAAAAATCATTTCTGACTTGAAGTCCTTGAATGTATCTGTCCCTATATTACCTTTGTATGATCATAATTGTGTCGAGTGGAATGATATGAAAGAGCAATACTTAGACCTATCGATAGTTGAGTGGACGGGTTCTGAAGCTTAAGTTAATCAAGTGTTTGTATATCAGGAGAGGATGGGTCAAACGCTTTGTCTAAAGCGTTGATCCATATAGTGTCTTCTAGCGCAGTAAATGTGTGATTTTCTCTCGGTGAGATAATTACACCATTCATCGGGGTCAGCGTTAGATGTTCTGGTGTTGGTTCGCCTACTGAAAACCAGTCGATGCTAACTTTCCCTTGAATAATGTAAATGAGTTCTGATGTCTCTCGGTGAAAGTGATCACCACGTTTTTCGCCTTTTTTAGTAAACATCACATTGAGTTCTTCCCACGTAGATTGGTTATCAATACCTTTTATCCAGCCTCGTGAATCATTAAAAGAAAAGTAGTGTTCGATTATTTTCATATAACTTTCTTCATCGCGTCTATGATTGCATCCTCATAAGAGAGCATACAAATATGTTTAGCAGAGAAATAACTTGATACCGCTAATGACCTGTCTGTTATTTCGTGTTTTGAGTCAGTATCACAGGTTAGGAGGTGTTGATCGAAGTGACCTTGCTTTAGTACTTCTTTTGCAAAGTCATATCTTGAAACTCTATTGCCAACAAGGTTGAGTGTTTGTTTTGAAACTTCGTCATCAATTAATGAAACAACCCCTTCAATAAAAGCCGTATGGTAAAGTGGCGAATAGTACCAATTTGAATAGGCGGAAAATACCTCATGTTTGTTGTAGCAATCGACTAGGTTGGCCAAAAAACCGCCATTTATTGAGTAAACACCGGCGACTCGTACAATGACGTAATTCTTATCGTAAATTCGACAAATTTGCTCGGCGATTAGTTTTGACTCCCCATAAGGAGTGTCAGGGTAGTCTTCGCTAATAACCGGTAAGCTTTGGGTCTTGGGAGCAAAAACGTAATCACTGCTCAGTTGAATAAACTGACATTGACTACTTATTTTCTGGAGAAGATTTTCTACAATATGGCAGTTTAATGCCATGGTACCACCTATATTGGTATTGCAGAAATTGAAGTCTTTAGTGCCTGCACAATTGATAATAACGTCATAGTTTTTTCCAATAAAAAACTGGTCGACCTCATCTTTGTTAGTTAAATCCACAGAGGGTTTAGTTTGGCTCGATGGGCCGTGAACGATATCTAGATCGTACATTGAAAATAGAGACTGGTAGAGTAGTTGCCCTATATACCCGTTACCGCCGGTTATGAGTATTTTCTTTTTCATCATGCTGGAAGCTCTGCTTGAGCAATTGATTTCCAGTTTGGATGTTTCAGGTCATAGAGGGGTAATATCAGTGTTTGGCTCTCAATAGGTTCCAACGATTTCATAATCGACTTTCCTGAAATTGCTGCTGCAATGACAACGTAGTCGGTTGGTTGAGAGAATAATGTGTCACCCGAGATGATTGTGGTGTGGTTAATTTCTTTTCCCGCGAGTCCATTATCTACGTAAATTAGGTTGTTTGCTCCTTTGTAATTTAGGTTTATTGCTTGTCTTGCGCGTTCAGCCATATCTCCTCGTACACCGTAAACCGCTATTCTTTTTTGGGCACGATAGGATACTTCGAGCAAATTTTTAAGGCTTTGAATATACGCGGGCTCTAAAAAAGAAGTTACTGATTTAATATTGACGCGATCCTTTTTTAATACAAATTCATTTACCACCTCATTAACTACAACCGTTGTATAGGGCTTGTGAGTTGAACGAATATTATTCAATACTGTGTTTAGAGATGCAGATTTGATAACCAGGTTATCAAGTATAGTATTGACATTGTTAGTGTTAAATTGAATCCAGTTGCCTGATAATATTTTCTTCCATGACTTCGAAAGTTTTGTTTTTTTACAATCAAAATGACTAGGTATATAGGTAGTATGAAGCTCTTCGCGTGTTGGTTGAATATCATTTTTTGCAGCACCATTAAACTCTATTATTGAGCCGCAAATAAATAGGTCTGGATTTTTATCTAGAAAAGGCGAGATTAGGTGTCCCTTGTTTAAATACTCTAGAGAAAATGAACGATTAATAAACTGAATATACTGACAATCTTTAGCGTCTTCTAGCTGTATGTTAGCTCGCTCAATTAGTGACTGAACAGAGTCATTAGTATCATAGGGGATCGTGAGTATTTTTAGTACGTGGACTGGTCGCACTAGAGGGATGTTATGTTTACTCTCTATTAAGGATGTAATCTTTAATATTCTCTGATCTATTGTGTGTTGAGTCCTAACATGTAGATGGGCGTTGTTAGCAATTTTCCTTCGCTCATCATCATGAGTAAGGTAGAAACTAATTTTATCGATTAGGTCAGAGTCGGAGTCAAAGTAAGTAATATTTTCGTCTTCGGTAAACAGTTCTTCGAGTTCGTTATTTCGGTTGGTTAGTTGGAACGCTCCACAGCCAGGTACTTCAAAGTGACGAAGTTTGGTTTGAGCCCTCTCTTCTCCATCGTCATTCGACCAGCCTGGGTTGAATACGATCTTTGAAGCAGAGTATTGTTCAACCATTTCTTCCTGAGATAATGCCCCCCCCCAATATTGATGAAATATCGGGTGGTCATCCCACCCATGACCGAATACTTTAAACGACCATGAATTTTTATCGCACGTCTCCGCTATGATAGAAAGCATTCTATCCCTGTTTCGACCATCCTCTCGATATTGAAAGTTGAGCCCTTCTAATTTTTTGTTCTTGCCTATAAATACGACGTCCGTTACTTCTTTATTGGTTTCTACTGGGTGAAGCAGTCTAGGGTTGTATCCCCATGGTATATAATGAGTGGCCCCATGAAGCTTTGACTCGAGTCTTTTAGCTACCCCGTAGGATGAGTGAGATGCTATTACATCGTAATGGTGATCGTACTCTCTATTTCGGTTGTACCACGTATCGGGTTCATCATCTGGGTAAAATGAAGCAATAGGAACCCCATGACGCCTTAATTTGTCAAAGAATGAGTCCTTAAAGTCACCAAAAATCCAGTCATGGTAAAAAAGGCAGTAATCAAAGCTACAGGTGCGAACTAAGCGGAATATGATTTTTTGTGTTTTATTTAAACCGTAATTGCAAAGCATCTGATTTGCGTTAATACATAGAGCGTTCTCCCCATATAAATGGGTTATTGGTTCCCTCCAATTATCATTAACATATGGAATGTTAAATGCTCCAATGACTAAAATTTTTGGTTTACTCATTATCGAATAATCTCACCATCCAAATTAACACCAGCTACAATAGGCGCGATATGAGAGGCTAATTTTTCAATCTCTTCATAACCCTCACCTATAGGGTTGCTGAAAGGAAGGACAACTCCGTCAAATACATGGTTTGATTTTAGGGTGGTTGCAAAGTCTATAAGCGAGTCATAACAAAAATCAGCTGTATTGTTAAACACATGAATGTTTTTATCAGCGACCGAATTTTTAAAGTCGTTAACAAAACGGTTGTGTGTCATTACATGAACATCATAACCCCATTCATTTAGGAGTTTAGAGAGGTAGTCCGTAAGCGTCACGCGCGCGCATTGCATCAGCAGTATGGAATTATTCCCATTGACAGATTTTTTGATATGATCCTGTAAAAGTGTAGGAAATTCTTCACTTTCGAGCTTTCTAACAATGTGGGACTCGTTAAAACGTCTGTAAGCTTCTTTGATGTAATACTCTAGTTGTTCCGGCTTGAAGTTTTTGGTCCTTGACACCGCAGTTGTTGAGCCGACATATGAGTCCCAACCGTCAGTGGTTAGCCAGCCATTTTCTTTGTACATGGTATACATCTTGGTGCCAGGGTAGGGCGTTGCAATTGAAAACTGTGCGGTATCGCAAGGGATTCGGCAGGCTAGGTCTATCGTTTTCTCTATAGTCTCAATGGTGTCACTTGGCAGACCAAAGGTGAACGTTAAGTGTACCTTTATACCGGCTTTTTTGGTTTTTAAGATACCCTCAATAACTCGGTTGATATCTATCCGCTTGTCTGTCTCATCAAGTATTTGCTGTTCGGCTGATTCTACGCCATATTTAACACTAAAGAGCCCTGCATCTTTTAGTGCGGCAAGCTGCTCGTCATCAATCAAGTCGGCTCGACCCATAGTTCCCCAAGGGTATTTATTTAGTCCGCTGTCTTTAATGGCTTTAGCCAACTCAAGCACGTATTTTTTACTAATATTAAATGTATCATCATCGATATAGAAGCTTTTAAACGGGTGCTTTTCGAAGTTGGCTTTTATTTCATTTACAACATCTTGAGGGGATCTTTTACGATAGCTACCCCCTTTGTATAGCATTTGAGGCCAAATACAAAATATACAGCCATAAGGGCAGCCTCTAGTTGCAATGAGTTGTAGTTGAGGCTTAGGAAGGCCGCATACGCCATCAAAGTAGTTAAATGTTGGAATTCCACCTTCTCGCTCTGGCCAAGGAAGGTCATCTAACGGGAGAAGAGTACCAAATGCATTTTTGTGTGCGCCAGCAATTTCCTCTCTATAAACAAGACTGGGAACATCGGCAACAGGCGTATTATCTCGTAGCGCTTCAAGTAGTTTCAGTACTGGGTTTTCGTATTCGCCGTAGATGGTGTAGTCGATTAGAGGTGTTTTTTTAAGGTACTCTGGATCTTCTAATTCAACATGTAACCCTGTGAAAACAGCGATTAAGTTTGGTAGGCGCGCTTTAAGCGTTCGAATTATTTCTAAATCATGAGCTATTGTTGCTGTAGCGGTTTCAATGACTATTACATCAGGGTTGAAGTCGAAAGCAACTTCATAAAAGTGGTCATAGGTTTCACCTAGCGCTATAGAATCTCTTGTTTCTACGTTGAAACCATTTTCTTTGGCTAGTGCTCCTGCTGTTGCTAGCCAGAAAGGAAAGGGCATATATCCTGCGATTAAATCAGGAACAAACCCGTTTACTGGCTCATATTTATAGTACTCGAAAGTATGTGGCCATCTTGATCCCGCTCTAACGCCTCTAACACCAATTTTGTTGTCAGTGGGCAATGTATGCCAGGGTGGATTTGAAAATAAAACATTCATAAGTTATCCCCTATCGTAGTATTTTTATTGGTGGGTCCGTTATTCCGTTGATATAAGAACTCCATATGACAGTGCCCTGGCGAAGAAAGACTAAAAGCAGGCCACCGAGAAGGTGCGTTCATTAATAACTTATAATCGGCCAGTTCTGGAAATACTGAAGTAGGGAAGTATTTATACCCTGCTCCGTTATCAAGCATGTTTTCATGATAAAAATACTGCCTCGTTACACGTTGAACCTCTTCAAAATAGGTTTCTATATTCAAAAAGTCCATCTCAGATAGGCTAATAGTATTTATGAATAAATCGATACTCAACTTCGTTAGTCGAGGTAGGCAAAAGTGCGGTAACAAGACTAAGTCGTATTCTTGAAGCTCTTCCCTACTAATCGGTGCAGATGAGCCATCATAGAGTTTAATTTTTTTATCAGGAAAAATACTTTTCAAATAATATGAGCTAACCATCAAGTTTTCAGGTAAGTCGAAGTTGATATATGTGATATCCGTATTATTTTTTGATAGGTAATAGGCAAGCCCGCCAAACCCTGCGCCTAGTTCTGCTATGACCGGGTTATCGATATCCGAAAATAGCCGACTTAGAAAGATTGAACGGTAGTGGTTACAAAAGTTGTTTGAGTTTAATAGAGCACCCTCTACCGACACCCCGTAGGGGTTGCCAACAGGAGGATTGTTTAGTTCTTGAATTGGCGTGTCGGGTACGCATTGCTTCCATACGTTGAAATAGCTTCTGAGTTCGACCACTTCATTGCCACTTGCACAAAAGCCATCATACCCCTCCTTGCCACCGAAAGTTCCACCTGTTAACTCATTCCTAAAAAAGTTGCTCAGTAGATCAGATAAAGCTTCTTTGTCTGATCGCTGAATAGCGCTATAAAAATTTGGCCTTGATCCTTTCATGAAGTTGCGCCAGTTTTCACCTGTTTGGTATTTTTCATCTAAGTCGGGGTACTTTAAGCATGCCTGATTGTAGGCTTCATATATTTCATCAATGGTTTGGGATTGGAGGTCATCTGTATTGCTGGAGGGTATATCTTCAATGACTTTGTGATCGCAGGAATAAAATTCTGTGCCGACTAATAGGCGATCATTTTCAACCTCAAATTTACGTTTACACAAAAGGTTCGATTGTTTTAGTAACCCCAAAAGTTTATGTCGATTGGGCCAATAGTCGTATATTTCAGCGGTTTTGTAGTTCTTGATCTGGGATATTACAAAGGGAGCATCGTGGCAATCTACAATGACTAAGTCATGCCCTATCCTGGGTATGTCGCTGATAGTGTAGGATGTAATGTGCTGGTTCTCGTAAGGTTGGTCTGTAAGGTTGACTAACGCTACAAGCCGCCCTCCATGAGCTATGCAAAAATACTCCACTGCATTTGCCCTAGGTTTGTCTGTTACTAAAACTATATTCATGATTTACCTTTAAATGGGGCGCTTATGAGCGATTTGTTTGTTTTAGAGTTAGTTCTTGTTTAGCAGATGCAAAATCTGCTTCTACCATTTCTTTAACCAGCGATTGAAAGGATGTAGTTGGTTCCCAGTTTAAGACTTCTTTTGCTTTACTTGGGTCACCTAGAAGTGATTCAACTTCTGTAGGTCGAAAATGAAACGGGTTTACTTCAATGATGCAACGACCGTTTTGATCATATCCCTTTTCGTTCTCATCTTGTCCCTCCCATGTAATTTCAATGCCTAGCTCAACTGCAGCAATATTAATAAAATCTCTTACACTGTATTGCTTCCCTGTTGCTATAACAAAGTCTTCAGGTTTATCTTGTTGCAGCATTAACCACATTGCTTCTACATAGTCTCGAGCATGACCCCAGTCACGCTTTGCATTCAGGTTTCCGAGGTATAGTTTTTCTTGCAAACCCAGTTTTATACGGGATAGCGCCTGAGTAATTTTTCTAGTAACAAATGTCTCTCCTCTCACAGGAGATTCATGATTAAATAGAATTCCGTTGCAAGCAAAAATATCGTAGGCTTCTCGGTAATTAACGGTTACCCAGTATGCGTAAAGTTTGGCTGCTGCATAGGGTGAGCGAGGGTAAAATGGTGTTCGCTCTGTTTGTGGTGACTCTTGGATCTTACCGTATAATTCTGATGTTGAGGCTTGGTAAAACTTAGTTTTGTCTTTTAAACCTAGTATCCTGATAGCTTCGAGAAATCGAAGTGTACCCATTCCATCAGTATTGGCAGTGTACTCCGGTTCTTCAAAAGAAACGGCAACATGACTTTGCGCGGCGAGGTTGTATATCTCGTCTGGCTGTACTTGTTGAACAATACGAATAAGGCTGCTTGAGTCTGTTACATCACCGTGGTGTAGTGTAAATGTTCTATTTGGGTCGTGAATATCTTGATATAGGTGATCAATTCTAGCGGTATTGAACAATGATGTTCTTCGTTTTATCCCGTGTACTTCGTACCCCTTTTTTAACAATAACTCCGCTAAATAGGATCCATCCTGCCCCGTAACCCCAGTAATTAATGCCGTTTTCATTGTTGTCTTCTCGTTATTGTTAGTATCAAGCAGTTATGCCGTTGCTTGCTTTATAATTTGTTCGCTCGTTTCTAATGCGTTCTGTACTGCCTCGTCCATATTAAAGTATTTAAACTTTGCTAACCGTCCGGCTAGAAATAAGTTATCGAACTGTTTAGCATGGTTTGCGTAATCTAAATAAATAGCCTCATTTTTCTTATCAAATAGAGGGTAGTAAGGTATATCGCGTCCCTCTACACCTCTTTTATACTGCTGCGGAAACTCCTTTACAATTACCGTTGAATCAGAGCTGGTATTATCAATGTATTTAAATTCAGTAGTTCTTGTATGTTTTTCGTTGCCTGGATAGTTAACCGTTGTCGCTGGTTGATAGAATTCTTGACTGTGTTCCTCCAATTTAAAGGTGAGGGACCGATAGTCTAGCTCCCCAAACTTGAATGAAAACAGCTCATCAACGGCACCTGTATATATAATTACCCCGGCTTTTTGGCTAAATTTAGCCTTGCGAGCTTTTACGTCAAATTCTATTAAGCTATGAGCATCCTGATCTAGTTCTATTTCTATGTTCTTATGGCTTAATATGCTTTCAATTAGGCTGGAGTACCCGCCAATAGGCATTGCCTGATATTTATCGGCAAAATAGCCATCTTCTTCAGATATCACAACGGGAACTCGTTTTAGCACCTCTTGTGATAATTGCTCTGGTGCGACCCCCCATTGTTTAACTGTATAACCAACAAAGACTTTTTCATAAACAAAATTGGCTAGCTTGTTGAGTTCTGGATTTTTTGCTTCGAGAAGTTCGCATATTGAAACCCTGGACCCGTACCCATAAGTGTCAATTAATAGTCTTTTTAAATTTTGATAACTATCAGGCAAAGTTAATGCCAAAGACTTTAAGTTGAACGGAATTGGAATATATTTTTCGTCTACATAGCCGCGAACCTTGTGTCGATAAGGGGACCATTCGGTGAATAATGATAGATATTTCCATACACTCTCATTATTGGTATGGAATAAGTGGGGGCCGTATTTATGGACCCTTATTCCGGAAGTATGAGCGTAATCATAACAATTACCGGCGATATGATTACGCTTTTCAATAATGAGGACTTTGTAATCGAGTTGGCTCGCTAGGCGCTCGGCTATTACTGCTCCCGAAAAGCCTGCACCTACTATGATTGCGTCATACTTCACTTATTTTTATTCCTTGGGTAGCACGTTATTATTTTATAAAACCTAAATAGTGAGTTACAGTTTCTGGGTTATGTTGGTTGTCGTAGGCAAATTTGTGCCGTTCGTCTAAAAAATAGTTGCCGTCAGACGATATGTTTACGAATTTTGCAAATCTAGAGTAGTCGTGTCTCTTTAAAAAGTAGTAGCTGGTTGCTAAGCGGTAATGATAGGCAGACTTGTTGGCGGTTATTTCTGGAAGGCCCAGCTTTACGGCATATTCAATCGCTTGTTCAAGGTCTTCTAAGCATTGCTCTCTTCTCTTTACAGACTTCGCTGTTTGACTGCCGAAACTGTCATTGTGTATTCGATACTTTCCATAACAAACATCAATAAAGTCTGCTGTTCCGCCTAGAAACAGTAAGTTGTAGAGATAAAAAGGAAAGTCGAAAATGATTTGGCAGCGAGTGTCCACTGATTGATCAACGTTAGAGTGGTTGCGCATCATCACACTGCTAGCCTGCATAAACGTTCCATATTGGGCTATGTGTTCAGGGGTGGACTTTTCAGGTATGTAAGGCCAGTTGTAGTATTCTTTGCTGTACCAACGAATATGTTTCCCTGAATCTGAGTCAAACATATCAGATTCATGATAAACCATGCTGCACTCAGGGGTTTTATCGAGGTAATCTACTTGGGCTTGTAATTTACCTGGCAGTGCGATGTCATCGCCATCCATATAGGCGATGTATTCGCCTTTTACCTGCCTAAGTAGCGTCGATATATTATTGGCTAACCCCTTATTTATTGTTTTGTAAGTGGCTTTTATTAGTGTTGGGTGCTCTGCTACGCAGCGCTTAATAATATCGACGCTATCATCGGAGGAAGCGTCGTCTGATACAAGAATTTCATATTCAAAATTAACATCCTGCAGGCATACGCTCTTGATACACTCAGCGATGTATGATTGAAGGTTATAGGAGGGAATAATAATGCTCAACTTCATTTAATTGTTTCTTTTATTATTCTAGTTCGCTGAATATTGCTTGAATAAGCGTTTTCAGTCAACCTAGAATCGTCTATGTGGTTAATGAATAACGCTATTCCAGAATATTTAGCGACATTATTATCGCTGATTAATAAGTGTGCGATTCCTGAAGCGATTGCCTTATTAATTAGATTACATTTCCTTACAATCTTTTCCTAATTAATCCTAAAGCATTTCTTTTTAGTGCCGTTAAACAACGTAACAGGTGATGCGCACTGCGTTCAATTAAGAACTGCGGCCTCGCGGTAACCTTATACAGTCAGCGATGATTGAAAATATCTAGGAGAAGCGAAATGCCCCAAATAATAAACACGAATATAGCGTCATTGAACGCACAACGTAACCTTGATAAATCTCAAAGTGAACAGAGTACAGCGTTGGAAAGATTGTCATCCGGTCTACGTATCAATGGAGCAAAGGATGATGCTGCGGGTTTGGCAATATCTAACCGACTAGATGCTCAGGTTCGTGGCCTTAATGTGGCTAACCGAAACGCAGGAGATGGTGTTTCTCTAGCTCAAACCGCAGAAGGCGCGTTGAATAGTATTACAGGTTCTTTACAGCGTATGCGTGAACTGGCACTCCAGTCTGCTAACGGTTCAAACACTGACCTTGAACGTCAATCTCTGCAAGAAGAAGTTGAACAGCTAAAAGCTGAAATATCGAGCATCGCAGAGAAAACTAACTTTAACGGTCAGAAATTACTAGATGGATCGTTCCAAAATACTAGTTTTCAAACGGGTGCAAACGTTGGTGAAAAGATCGATGTTAGTATCGCTAGAACGGCAGAGGATACATTGGGTACGTCGGTTGCTAATGGTATCTCTACATCGACGGCCTCTTCCGGTACCGCTCTGGTTGCTGGTGATGTGACTATCAACGGTATAGCGGTAGGTGCAGCGAATGCTGCAGCGGACGGTGCTTCCACGGCTTCAAATGATAGAAGTGGTATTGCCCTTGCTGCCGCGATTAATGAAGTAGCAGACCAGAGTGGTGTTTCGGCGACTGTAAACGACACTGTAGTGGGTGGTTCAAGCACCTCTACTGTAAGTGCATCAGCGGTAGCGCTTGATATTAATGGAACCACTGTAAACGTATCAGGAACAGGGGTCGCGGATAATCTTATAGCTGATCTAAAAGGGGTTGCGGAGCAAATTAATCTATTTAGCGGCCAAACGGGTGTTACTGCATCATTTGATGAAAGTAATGTAGATGCAGGTGTTGTTTTAACAGCTGATGACGGTCGAAATATTGTCTTGTCAGGCAACACTGGTGGAGTTGGCTTGGCTGCAGATAATACTTATTCATCTACCGTGACCTTGGTTTCACAAGATGGTTCCGATATCACTATTGGCTCTACAACGGGTGACTCTTTAGAAAATGCGGGTATTGAGGTAGGTACTTATAGCGGAAGTAATAGTGGTGTTAGTAGTGGTCAAGTTGACGGTTCGTTAAGTACTGGTGACTTGGTTGTTAATGGAGTGTCTGTTGGCGCCACTCAGGCTGGCTTTGATAATGCATCTACCACGAACAAAGATTCCAGTGCTATATCGGTTGCTAAGGCGATTAACTTGGTTAGTGAGCAAACAGGCGTTACAGCAACAGCTAATGCAAACGTATTAAAAAATACGACGGACGTAGGTGCGAATGATGGTGGTACGTTAGTCATTAATGGCACAAACGTTACAGTTGCAGCTGCGACGTCGGCGTCAGCGCAAACGGCAGTCGCTGTTGATGCTATCAATGCTAAGTCAGGAGCAACAGGTGTTCGTGCAGAGATAATTGATGATAATGAATTTACCTTAATTGCTGATGACGGACGAAATATTACTTCCAGCGGCCTATACGGTTTCTCAGGAACTGAAGCGGGTACTGTTACGTTATCGTCTGCGGGAACGATTGATATTTCAACAGCTACGTCGACAGGTCCGAGTAACTCAGGGTTTGAAGTCGGAACTTATGGTGGCGGTGAGTCAGGTACACTGGTTCAAGACATTGATGTATCAACCTTGGCCGGGGCTGAAGCTGCAATAACGGGTATTGATAACGCTATTAACCAGGTAGCAAGAGAGCAGGCGAAACTGGGTGCTGTTCAAAACAGGTTTGAGTCTACGATCACCAACAATGCTGTAAATACCGAGAATCTATCAGCTGCAAACTCTCGAATCAGAGATGCTGATTTTGCCGCAGAAACCGCTGCTCTTTCAAGAGCGCAGGTACTACAGCAAGCGGGTATATCAGTATTGGCTCAGGCTAATGCGAGACCACAGCAAGTGTTGTCACTATTAGGTTAATATAGTCAAGCTAACGTGCGCCGGCTTTAACCATTCATATGAATGTGCTAAAGCCGGATTTTGAGTTAGAATATTGGCAAGAGGTGTTTTATGAATGATGTAAAAATGACAGGAATCGATCCGGCTGATCAAGCTCGGCGTTTGTCTGTGTCATCACCTCAGTCTGGTAATCAGTCTAGCGAGGGCTCTGAGAGAAAATCTGCGATAGAGGTTGGCTCTGCAAAAAATGCAGAAAAGGAAGCGCCTCAAGAGCAGGTAAAGGAGGCTGTAACTAAGCTGAATGATTATATTCAGAATGTTCAGCGTGACTTGGAGTTTCAGATGGATGACAACTCTGGTAAGACGGTTATTTCAGTAGTTGACCGCCATACTAATAAGGTCGTTAGGCAGATACCGGATGATGTGGCGTTGAGATTGGCGCAAGAATTGCAGCAAGATGAACCATTGAGTTTAATTAACATGAAGGTCTAGTATCGGCTGCTTTTTTACAAAAGGTAACAAAAAGGGGCAAAGTTTTGCCCCTTTTTGCCGATATAGATAGTACCTTTAATATGATTCAACAAATAGAGACATGCTAGAGCGTTTATATTAGCAGGGTTGAGTTTGGTGGAGAGGTTAGCAAAATGGCATCTATATCTTCTGTCGGCATTGGCTCTGGTGTTTTAACCAGTGACTTGATTGATAACTTAATCAGCGCTGAGCGAGCGCCGACAGAGCTACGTCTTGATAGAAACCAAGAAGAAGTTACCGCTAAATTATCGGCTTTTGGCCGTTTACAAAGCGCAATTACTGATCTACGTTTACCCGCAAGAACACTCGGAAACCCTTCTGCTCTAAGTGAGCTAACACTTTCGTCTACTAACAGTGCCGTCTCAGGCAGCGTTAATTCAAATGCGGCGCCAGGCCAATATAGTGTTGAAGTGCTAGCGCTTGCGCAGTCTCATTCGTTGGCTACTGGCGTTATAGCAGATAAAGATAGTACAGCCCTAGGAACAGGGGTCATGACTATTAGCGCAGGTTCATCTACAGTGGATATTGCTATAGATAATAGCAATAACACATTAGAAGGCATCGCAAATGCAATTAATGGAGAGAGTGACCTTGGTGTAAATGCGAGTGTGATTGATACTGGGGCTGGCTATAAACTGATTTTATCATCCCAGCAAAGCGGTGTTGAAAACTCAATTAATATATCTATTGATGATGACGATCTAGGCGACAGTGATGTAACTGGGTTGTCTCAATTTGCCTATAACGAAACAGACAAAAACTTAACTCAAACGATTGCTGCAGAAGATGCTTCGTTAAAAGTTAATGGCGTTGCTATTTCTCGGTCGTCAAATATCGTCAGCGATGTGGTTGACGGATTAACATTAAACTTGTCACAAACCAATATAGGCTCTCCTGCTATCGTAAATATATCGCAGGACTCCGAGGCTGTTGCTGAAAGAGTTCAGGAGTTCGTAGACAAGTTTAACGAACTGCAGGCAATTGTCACAGAGCTAACCGCGTTTAATGAGACGGATACTGAGGATTCAGGTTTACTTTTAGGTGATTCGACGGTCAGAAACGTTATTAACCAAACAAAAAATATCATCGGGCGAATAGTGCCAGGCTTGGAAGATGCCTCCGTTCGAACACTTTCAGAAGTGGGTATTACAACTGATAAAGAGAGTGGCCAGTTTAATTTTAACAAAACTGTGTTTACTGATGCGCTTAAAAGCTCACCCCAAGATGTTACTGCTTTATTCTCGGAGCAGGGTCGAGTTACTGATCCTCAAACTAATTTTGTGTCTTCAGGTATTAATACCAAAGCTGGCACATACTCTGTTGAAGTCACTCAGCTGGCGACGCAAGGGGTTTTCGCTGGTGTCGCCGATATTAGTGCCGGTGTTACTGTCGATTCTGATAATGACAACTTTAATATTAAAGTGAATGGTATTGAGTCAGGCTCAATCACATTAACGAATAAAGCCTATACCGCTGCTGAATTAGTTACTGAGTTACAAACAAAAATAAACGATGATGCCAATTTAAAGGCGGCCGGGGAATCAATTACAGTCGGTTTAGATGCAAGTAACCAGCTTGTTTTTACGTCGTCTACTTTTGGCAGTGCGTCAACTGTTGAATTTACGGCTGTTGATACGAATACTCTTGCGAATATGGGGGTTGGTATTTCTGCAGGCGTCGATGGCGTTGATGTTGAAGGTAAAATAAATGGTGTAGAGGCTACAGGGGTAGGGAGGCAGCTACGCGCGGCCACTGGGGATGATAGTGATGGTATTTTAATTGAGATAACAGGTGGTGTAGTTGGCGATAGGGGAGATGTTACCTTTATTAACGGCGTAAGTGACCAGTTGGTTGATCTTTTTAATGGTTTTCTTGGCGCAGAAGGCACCGTTACAGCTCGAATTGATGGGTTGAATGAACAATTAACAAACATAGCTACAGAGCGACTGAATTTAGATGACCGACTCACCTCTTTGCGTGAGCGCTTAGCGATGCAGTTTACTGCTGCAGATATATTAGTTTCTCAGTTAAACAGTACGCAAGATTTCCTTAAAGCTCAACTGGCATCTTTGTCGTCTAGTGATAGCTAGTCTACATTATAAATAGGTTATTGGGAGAAGAAACATGAATGCATTACATCAGTATCAAGCGATAAACACTCAGACAAGTGTTATTGACGTCGATAAACATCGTTTGATTCAACTATTATTTGAAGGGGCCTTAGAGAGAATTAATACGGCTAAATCAAAAATTTCAGCTAAAGATTATGAAGGTAAAAATCGATTAATCAATAAATCTATAGAAATCATTTCTGGGTTGCGTAGTTTTCTAGATAAGGGGCAGGCAGGCGAGTTAGCCAGTAATCTTGAAGACCTTTATCTGTATATGGAAGGCCGATTATTTGAGGCTAATGTGAAAAATGATGTCAGTATTTTAGAAGAGGTTGCCGGACATCTTCGGACAGTAAAAGAAGGTTGGGATGGCATTCGCGAAGAAGCTTTGGAAAAAGGTATTGTGTAACATACCTTATAAATCTTGTAGTGAATTAGCGTAGTAAACCAAAGACCTATTTTATTCGGGTTCTGAATATACAGAACCCTTTTTTTATTTCCAACCTATACTGTCATAGATTTCTTAAACCCCCGCCAGTACCTCTAAATGCTGTTCGACACTCTCGGCCAACGCCTTCAAGTTATACCCTCCCTCAAGAATCGATACGATCCGGTCATGACTATAATATTTAGCGACATCCATTAGCATTTGAGTTATCCAGCGGTAATCGGTTTGATCAAGCTCCAAGTCGGCCATTGGGTCATTTTTATGGGCGTCGAAACCAGCAGAAATCAAGACAAGCTGAGGCTTGTGATTCTGCAGTTGGTTAAGCCAGGCTGCTTCGGTTTTATTGCGAAAGCTCAGCCCTTGCGTATGGGCCTCTAGTGGTAAATTGATAATGTTGGGTTGGTGTACTGCATGGTGACTATAAGGGTAATAAGGGTGCTGAAAACTTGAACATACAAGCACTCTGGGGTCATCTTGGAAAATATCGACCGTGCCATTCCCTTGGTGTACATCAAAGTCGATAATCGCAACTCTGTCTAAACCGTGAAAATCAAGCGCATGTTTAGCTGCGATCGCAATATTGTTATAGAAGCAAAACCCCATCGTCTTATTACGTTCAGCGTGATGGCCGGGTGGACGAGTTGCGCAGAATGCATTTTTGTTCTGGCCAGACATTACCGCATCAACTGCTTGTATCGCGGCGCCTGCTGCAAGTTTGGCGGCACGCATCGTGTGGGGCATCATGATGGTGTCTTCATCTGCGTAAATACGGCCCTTTTTAGGCTGTATAAGGTCGAGTTGTTCGACGTAGGTTGCCGGGTGAACGCGTCTAACATGATCGGGGTTAACCAACTCTGCCCGCATGAAATCTAATTCTTGATTTAGGCGCGTGTCTTGAAGTTGATCTAGAATCGTAGTGAGCCGTAATGGGCTCTCTGGATGTTCAGGTCCCATATTGTGAAGAGTACAGTCATGGTGACTTATATAGGCAGTTTTCATAATAGTGACTACGTTATTATTTGACTAAGTTGTTATTTTCACTCGATATTTTGAGCGATTAGTGACATAACTGGGAGTTGATTGGTTCAGTTTAACCAACACGGCCATTAATAGATATGCTCTCATTGCCTCGAATTATAGTAACTGTGCGTGACCTGATCTAGGTCAGAAATGAAAAATATGCATCCCTATGCTGACCAATATCAACAAAATTTCAAGAACTGCACGTCATAGTAGTCTATATTCTGATAGGCTTTATTAAACAGTAATACACTTTCAGTATGCTAATGTATACATATCAGTTTATAGAACATTATGGTACCAATGCGATAGTGATTTCGACCTTTGTCTAGGAGACGAACGTGAGTACTCGACATCTTGATGCCTTATTCAACCCCAAGTCTATCGTGGTGCTGGGAGCTTCCGAACGGTCACAAAACCTCGGTGGAATTGTTTTAAGGAACTTACTCTCATCTGACTATCCTGGACAGCTGCTCGTCGTTAATCCAAATGAATATGACAATGTTCATGGTATTCCCTGTGTTAAAAAGGTGAGTAAAATGCCTTTCACACCTGATCTCGCTATTGTTTGTACCCCCCCAGAGTCTGTCCCTCGAGCCGTCAAAAAGCTTGGTCAGATGGGTGTTAAAACGGCGATGATTCTAACCGGCGGTTTATCCAGAACTCATAGCAAGAGCGGTCGGCCACTGATGTATTCCGTTCGTGATGCGGCAAAAGCGTCAGGAATTAGAATACTGGGCCCCAATACTATCGGTATTATGGCTCCCAGAAATAATGTGAATGCTACGTATTTACATATGGGGGCATTGCCAGGAAAAATAGCCTTTATCGGGCAGTCTGGGACCATTGCGAGTGCGGTGATTGATTGGGCGTTTAGTCGTGGGGTCGGCTTCTCATACTTTTTAACCCTTGGCGATAGCATGGATATCGACCCTGACGACTTGATCGATTACTTGGCTCAGGATCGGCATACAAAAGCTATCCTTTTGCATATAGAAATGGTGCCCAATCCTGCTAGGTTTATATCAGCGGTTCGAGCTGCGTCCAGAGGTAAGCTAGTTATCGGTATCAAGAGTGGCCGGGTGTCTGAATCCCAATGGGAGCCCGTGCCTTTGGCTGATGGCATTACCAATGGAGACGCTGTTTTTGATGCGTTATTCAGGCGAGCAGGTATTTT
The DNA here is from genome assembly GCA_913060665.1 of uncultured Oleiphilaceae bacterium. Classification (GTDB taxonomy): domain Bacteria; phylum Pseudomonadota; class Gammaproteobacteria; order Pseudomonadales; family Oleiphilaceae; genus Alkalimarinus. The sequence continues at coordinate 210,694 of CAJXUY010000002.1, read as the reverse complement.
GCGAGTGAATGGCGCAGATGAAATGTTTGATGCGCTTGAAACTCTGACTAGAATGAAACCCGTCAAGAAAGAAACACTAGCGATTATGAGTAATGGCTTGGGACCTAATGTTCTTGCTGTTGATAGGCTGGCTAACCTTGGAGGAGAACTTGCTGAATTATCAGAAAAAACGATTGATGAGATTGCAGAGTTAATGCCTCCTTATTGGACTCGAAAAAACCCGATCGACCTGAATTATAATGCCACCCCAGAACTCTACTCGTCTGTCATGGATATTTTAGCCAAGGATCCAAATGTTTCTAATGTGTTGGTGATGTACGCCCCATCATTAACTGAAGACAGCTTACAAATCGCAGATTCGGTTATTACTAAAGCCAAGCGTGCGCGGCTTAATATATTTACCTGCTGGTTGGGGCAAAGTACGATATTAGATGCACGAGAAGCGTTTTTTGAAGCGGGAATCCCTACTTTTTTCTCTCCAGAGAAGGCTGTAAAGGCATTTATGCATGTCGTCAACCATCAGCGTAGTCAACGTTTACTTAAGGAAACACCTTCATCATATAGTGATCAGACGCTCGACCGGTCAGACGCTCGAAGTATCGTACAAAACGCAATACGAAACGGGCGAGATCATCTGTCGAATGCTGAAGCGAGGCAACTCATTGCCGATTATGGCGTGCCGACAGTAGAGACTTGGTACTGCGATGATGTTGAAGAAGTCATAGATGTATTTAAAGAGGTGGGCGGGCCTATCAATATTGCGTTGCTTCATGAAAAAAGCAGTCACCCATTTCTGGAAGAGAAAACCGGTAGAGGTCGATACAAGACCACCATTCGGCGTTTGAACGAAGAAGACACTATTGTCAGCTCTTGTGAGCAGTTGTTTGAGCAATATAAAGAGCACTTCCCCTATAGCGGCTTTCTGGGCTATTCCGTACATCAATCACATCAGCATATCGGTGGGCTAGGTTTTAGCTTGGGTATTACGCGTGACCCTAAGATTGGACCATTAGTCGTGTGTGGGGCTGCGGGGGCAAGTGTTAATGTGATGACTGACCGCCGGGTCGCATTGCCACCGCTGAATATGGTTTTGGCTAAAGACCTGCTCGCTCAAACCTATATGTATCAGTTATTAAAAGAGTATAGCTATCGGCCTGCTCAAGATATTCAAGCGGTCTGTGAAACGTTGATAACCTTATCGCAAATTGTAGTCGATATCCCTGAAATCAAAGGGCTTGAAATTCTACCATTATTGTTCAATAACGATGGTGTCGTGGCCGTTGATGTCGCTATTGATCTGGGATTGCCTGCCAAGTTATCGATTCAACCTTACCCTGCTGAACTGACAGAGTGGATCACGCTGCCTAAATCAAAGCGACGGGTTGAGGTACGCCCGATTACAGGCGAAGATGAGCCTGCGCATATCGACTTCCACTTGAAACAGTCGCCAGAATCGATACGCTTCCGTTTTTTTCACTACCGTAAATCATTCAGTCATGATGAGTTAGTTCAAATGGTTCAGATTGATTATGACCGAGAAATGGTTTTTGTTGCCACAGTACCTAAGGAAGGGGGCGTTGGTAACGACACACTTGGAACGGTTAGAGTGTGGACCGATGCCAATAATTTACAGTGTGAGTTCGCGGTTATAGTAAGTGACGAGCTAAAAGGTGAGAGGCTAGGTTTTACGTTAATGAACAAGATGATTCAATACTGTAAATCGCGAGGCACTGTAGAGATGATTGGCTCCGTATTACCAGATAATAAACCGATGCTAAGCTTGGCCGATAAACTGGGTTTTGAATCTAAGTGGGACCCAGAAGAAGAGGTAATGACATTGCGACTACCGCTCAACGTGCCAAAAGATGAGTGGCAAAAAGAGCAGTTGAAGTAAGACCTTAATTTAATTAACCCCCTCTGTATTTTATGCACCCCCCACTTTGTGAGGGGTTAACATCTATATTGAGTTTGAAGGGGTTACTCTGCAATAATGGCAGACGTATCCTCGCCTCCAAAGGCTTCTAATATTGCCGGTAGTAACTTGGCAAACTCCATAGACATAATGGCAAAACTGGCATCAAACTTACTGGCCGCATCGTCTGCACCAGAGTCATCTAATTGCTCCTGCATGACGTCGCCAAACTTCAAGCGTTTGATCGATAAGTCTTCGTTCATCATGAAGGAGATATTCTCTTCCCATGTCATCGCCAGCTTTACGGCTTGTTTTCCTGCATCTAAATGAGTGCTTATCTCTTCGCCGTCTAGCTCTACGCCTTTACATCTAACCACGCCACCTTCTTCACCTGGGTCTCTAAGTTCACATTCAGCTTCAGCTTCAAAACCCGTTGGCATTAGCGCGTCTTTTGTTAACCAGCTGGTCATAACTGCTGCAGGTGCTTGCTTTACTGCGGGGATACGAATAGGCAACGAACCGATTGTTTTGCGCAGGTAGCTGGTAATATCATCTGCGGCTTTTGCTGACGAAGCGTTTACGATGAGAAAGCCATCTTTGGGTGATAGATAAGCATAGGTATGTTTCGAACGGGTGAAGGCTCTCGGAAGTAGCTCGTGAGTGATTTGTTCTTTAAGCTCATCCTTTTCTTTTTTGGTGACCTTGCGCATCTGAGTCTCTTCGATCTCTTCAACTTTTTCAGCCACGGCTTCTTTTACCACTGTTGAAGGAACTAACCGGTCTTCTCGTTTTAAGCAGATCATCCAATGACCATTTGTCACATGTACTAACTGCTGGCCATGCCGCCCGAGAGGAGAAACCCATCCTTGACGGTTGACTTCGGTCGGGCCGCAAGGGGTAAATGGGCTTTCTTCCAATTTCTGTTCTAATACTTCTTCAGAAAGTGTAAATGGTTTGGTGAAACGGTAAGCGATAATATTTTTGAACCACATAGTTTGTTTTTATATCCAGTTATTGGTAGAGAAATAATGATAGAAAATCGTTTGTTGATAGAGATTCTACTGAAATGTATTGACTGAAAAGGTAGTCGATTATGAAGGATGTTAATTAGGGTGCCAAGACTGACTTGGAATCTTTTTATAGATTACGATAAACTCCCTGATGTTGGACGCAACCTGGCCCCTGATTCCGCTTCGCTGCACAAGGCTACGAAAATCACGTTTGTAGCCTTGATGAAAGGAGGTACGACTTGAATCAAGGAATGGTGTTCGAGGATGCCGACATACATATTTACACTTGAGGCTCATATTGATCGAACTTATTTTATATAGCACAACCGGTTGCCACTTGTGTGAAAAGGCTATTGAGGTGCTGCAGGTTGCCCTGCAAGGCCAATCCTGTATGCTTGAAGAAGTTGATATTGCCAACGAGGATGCACTGCTGGAACAATACGCTGTGCGAATACCTGTATTAAAGAACCCCGAAAACGGAAAAGAAATCGGCTGGCCGTTTCGACCAGAAGATATTCTTGTGTTGATTGAACCTGAATCCTAAATTAGAGTCATCATGATAATTGTCATTTCACCCGCTAAAACACTTGATTTTGAAACACCACCAGTAGCTAAATCCCATTCAACGCCAAGGTTTCTCGATGATTCTTGCGAATTGGTTGAGCAACTCAAGTTATTGGCGCCTCACGATATATCGAATTTAATGAGCATTAGCACTAAGTTAGGTGAGTTGAATGCTGGTCGCTTTCAGACGTGGCAGATACCTTTTACGCCAGACAATGCTAAGCAAGCATTATTAGCGTTTAAAGGGGATGTTTATACGGGCTTAGACGCAGAAACATTTTCAGAAAGTGATTTTGAGTTTGCTCAGTCTCACCTACGAATACTTTCAGGTTTATATGGTGTTCTAAAACCACTGGACCTTATTCAACCCTACCGGCTAGAAATGGGTACAAAGTTTAATAATGAGCGCGGCCCCAACCTCTATCATTTTTGGGGAGGCTCATTAACAGAAAGCCTAAATCTAGAGCTCGAAGCTGATGATAATGTGCTGATTAACTTAGCGTCGAATGAATATTTTAAGTCGATAAAGGTGAAATCACTAGGTGCCAGAATGATCACGCCAGTGTTTAAGGATATGAAAAATGGTCAATATAAAATGATCAGCTTCTACGCTAAGAAAGCGAGGGGGTTGATGTCAGCCTATATTATTAAAAACAAAATAACGGATGTTGAAGGCATCAAAGACTTCGACTCAGAAGGGTATAGTTTTAACCCCGAAATGACGAAAGGTGATGATTGGGTTTTTACCCGAAATATAGAGTTGGTTTAGATTTTTGACGGAATTTAATGTCATGACTCAATACGTTAGCGGTGATGAAAGGTGGTACGACTGGAGTCATGGGCGCGTGTGGATCGTTGTAAACCTTGATTTCGCTTCACTGCATTAAGGCTACGGGGGAGGTTAACCCTGAAGTGCTTAACAATAAATAAGCTTTATATATCGCTTTGATATAAGTCAAATATTGTAAATTCAGTTTACTTCTATCGCTTGATCCCTATAATACCCGACAAATTAAGTTGGGTATTAACCTTATCGGTCGAAAAGCAACGGGAGAGTATTATGTCGATAGCGCAATTTGAGTCCATTTCATTAACCGTACTGATTACGGGTCTTATTTGTTATATGGGTTACATCGTATGGGATTTAGCTAAGCGTTCTGAGGCAGGTAAGTTTGGCACAATGGCGTTGTTTGGAGCTTTAGGCCTTGGCGTAATGGGGTTTGTGATTAAAACTGTTATGATCGAAATCGTGAACGTATAAGTCACCTGTTTTAAGCCGTTAGAATAAACAAAAAATGCGATCTTTTGATCGCATTTTTTGTTTCTACATTCTGAATTTTGAGCTTATGGATAAAAAACAGGCAACATGCTTTTTGACTGGGTTTCACTTTTTTTTCTGATTTTAATCAAACGCTTTAGTAATGCCTCATTATCCCATTCGGTTGAGCTTTTATGACCGGTTGCGGTTGCGGATGCAGAGTAGTGATGATTTTCTGCTCTTGAGATCAGCACAGATAGTGCCTCGTCATCTAATAAACGTTCAACATCTGCAACACTGTTGATGGTTGTGCCTGGCCACTTTAGCTTCGCCCATTGAATCAGCTCCCCCATCATCGAAGGTGACCTTTGACGAATGCTTTCTGATAAAGTGGCAAAGGCACGGCCTTCATTAGATATAGTCGCGACGCTTGTGTTGTTTTCGATCGAGTCCGAGGGCGGTGTCCTACGTTTTAATAGAACGACTGTAGTAGTCACCCAGCCTGCTATTAGTAACGCGATTATAATTATATATAAAGTTGCGTGGCTTGAGTCTGGTTCGGATGAGGCGAGCGCAGGTGTATTTTCACTGTTGGTGTTAGTCGCATTAGGTGAAGTGGCAGCGCGTTGTTCTACAGGCGAAGAGGCCTCTTGAGTAGGTGCTGTTTGTGGTGACCCATTCCCGGTACCTATTGTTAACACCCGTGATGGAATAATCGCTATTCGTTCAACTTGGTTAACCGTATCCCACCAAGGGATTTTGATTTCTGGCAGTGTCACGCTGCCTGCTTTGACAGCGACCATTGCAATGGATTCTGTTCTGCTTGATTCAACACCGGCCTGATGCTCTAACGATTCTGTAACCGGTTGATCAGGGTACTGCTTGAATCCATTGCTCTCAGTCAAGTTTAAAGGGGGTAATGCTGACCCCAATAACCCGAGAGCTTGTATAGAAATAGTACGGGTGAATGAGTCGCCGACTGACACGCTTTCAACGGGCTTATCCCACTTTTCGGTCAAATTCAGGCTGATAGCAGGTAGCCATATTTGACCTGTGAAGTCTGATGCGGGAGGAAGTACATTAATACTGACTGCTTCTGTGTTGTCTCGTACATGGCGCCGTTTTCGCAAGCGGTTGTCAATAATGGTGCCGCTAAATGTTTGTGGTGCGATAGAAAGCTCGCCGCTTTGCTGCGGGAATATCAAAAACTTACGCTCAATGACTTCATATCGCTGATTGTAACGCATGCGATAGTATTTCTTCTGGTCACCGACTTGCTCGACAATGGCGTTACTTAATTCCGGGTTGCTTAAATCTCCTCCTGCTAGGTTATCAGCATGATAGAGTCGTAGGGTATAGATTATTTGCTCTTGTACATAGACTTCTTGTTTATCGACTTCAGCTTCCATAAATACTAAGGGAGGTCGGCCGTCATCAATGCTTGGTTTGCCTTCAAGCACCTTAATGTTAACGGGCTTAGAGGTTTTATTATTATGTTTAATAGCGGGGATACTCAGTTCTCCCGCTCGCTTCGGCGATAATGTGTAAACCCACTTAATGGTGGCGCTATTGGTCCCGTTAACCGACTGAATATTATATTTCTGCTGTTGGTCGATAATATCAAAATTGTTTTCGAGCGAACCAATATCGGGCGTAGGTAGCTCCATATTTCTAAGGCTAAACAAGTTGCTGAAGTTTAGCTCAAGCTCCAATTGGCCAATAATCGTGAGCTCTACAGTTTCGTTTTGGTATATTTGAGTACGGTCAACACTGGCATAAAGCTCTTCTGGATCCGCGGCGAAAAGCTGAGTGGATAGTGTTGAGCAGATGACCAATACGAGCGGTAGACAGCAATATTTAAAAAACGACAAAGTAGTGCTCAATAAAGTAGTGCTCGATGATATAGCGCCCATTAATGTCTCATGAAAATTATAATTTACCATATGGGTTGTCCCTCTTTTTGACTCTGCTGGCCTCGTTTTTGTTGGTGTTGTTGCGCAAACTTTCGTCTTAGCAATCCGCCTGGGTCATCAGGTACGCGCCTCATCCACTGTTCAAATGCCTGAGTTTCTTCATCTGTCAGCTCGTCTTGTTCTGCTGCTTGAGCTTGCTGTTTCTGCTCTTCTGACTGAGCATTTTGCTCAGGCTGTTCTGATGAACTGGTTTGCTGAGTTTTATCTTGCTCTGAGGGCTTTTTTTCAGCCTCTCCTTGGGGTTGTTCGTTAGGTTCCTGCCGATCAGACTGAGCCTGATTTGAATCATTTTGTTCTGACGGTTTACTATCAGCACTATCTGATTGGTTTTGTTGTGAGTCGTTCTGATCACTTTGAGAGTCACGGTCTTGTGAGCCATTCTGACTGTTGTCTTGGCCTTGCTGATCTTGGTTCTGTGATTGCTCTTGTTGGTCTTTGGAGTCAGAGTCATTTTGTTCTGACTGATCTGACGATTGTTGATCTTGAGGTGGTTGTTCTTCAAGAAACTTTTCTATCAGTGCTTTGTTTGTTGCCGCGTCTGTAAATGTAGGGTCTTGTTTTAAAACCTCATCGTAAGCCGCGATAGCCTCTTCGAATTTTTGTTGCTGCGCTAAGGCGGTGGCCTGATTATAAACTGACGAGGGGGTGGTGCTTGTTGCAAAGGACTGCTGAGCTTGTTCAAACTGGTTTGCTTTGTATTGTGCGGTGCCTTTCCATTGTGAGTCTTGAAATAACTCTGCGGCTTTTGCCGGGTCTTCGTCTACTATATCCATGGCTTGTTGGTCAGGAGTCTTCCATAGCGATTTCCATTCAAATGCCATTGCATCGTTTGATTGAAGGCTGAATGAAAGCAACAAAACAAGTGAAAAGGCGCCTTTTCGGTGACCTAATAAAACAAGTGGGATTAGGATTAGCACAAACCAGTATCCTTCATCGTGCCATTGGTCATAAAGGCTGTTTTCGGTATCAGAAATCTCGTTGTTGTCTGCTGAATTTCCTAAATCCACATTAGCGTTTGTGATTGCCTTGAGTGCTTCAATATCACTGTCACTAAAACTTATCGGCTCCATTACGCCAGAATGGTTAGAGGCTAATTGACTTAATAGGTCAAAGTCAGTTTTAGGGATGATCACACTGCCGTTATCTTTTAAGTACCCTCGTTCTGGGATATTAATCGGTCCACCTTGTTCAGTGCCTACTGCGAGCACAGAAAGAGGGAAGGGCGTGTTTTTTAATAGACTGTCGATTTGTTGTAGGTTTTTGGCTTCAATGCCGTCTGTAATGAGTAGTATTTTTCCGCCTGTACCTGCTCCGTTTTTGAGTACCTCTATTGATTGTTCTATGGCGAGTTCAGGGCGGCTACCCATAGCAGGCATAATAAATGGGTCGAGTGGAGGAAGCATGGACTTGAGTGTGTTGATGTCGTCCGTCAGGGGTGTTACTACATAGCTATCGCCTGAATATACGATGAGTGCTGTATTACCCTCTTTGCGTTGCTCTAGTAAATCCATTAGCTTGTGTTTGGCGCGAGTGAGTCGATTAGGCTTTTGGTCTGAGGCTAGCATTGAAAGTGATAAGTCTAGCACGATGGCTAGGTTATCACTCTGCTGCTGAAGCGGTTGAGGCTTTTGTTGCCAGCTTGGGCCTGCAAGGCCTAGTGTCATAACCGCCACCACAATGGCGAGCCATTTCCAGTGGTGTGCGGTGCTGCTGTTTGATTGATCTCCGGTCATAAGGTGCTGTAGTAACTCTGGCGGAATGGTTTTATTCCAGTCAGAATCATAATACGACTCACCTTTGGTAGATAGCCATAGTATTACCGGAACTAAGATCAATGCTAGTAACCAGACTGGGCGTAAAAAGTGGAATTGAGATGCTATTTCTAAAAATGACATACGTTACCCCTCCAGCTTGCGGGTTAGCGTTTGCAATTTCGGCGCTATTAATCGAGTTAAGATTATCGCCAGTAATGTACAAAACGATAGCGCTAATGGCCAGTGGAAGTAAGAGCGAGTAGGGCGGTAGCTTCTTACTTCTTGTTCAATGGGTTCGAGACGGTTAATGCCTTCATAAATCAATTCCAGTTCACCGGTGTTTCGGGCTCTAAAAAACTGTCCGCCGGTTGTATTGGCAATCTCTTGAAGGGCTCCCTCGTCTAGGTCTCTGGAAGGGTTTACGGTCCTCGAACCCAAAAATCCGCGTTTCACCATCTGTTCTGCCCCGATGCCAATGGTGTAAATTTTAATATTCTCTTTTGCCGCCAACTGCGCGGCCTTTTCTGGTTGAATTTCACCAGCAGTATTAGCGCCATCGGTAAGCAAAATAAGCACTCGGCTGTTCTGAGGGCGTTCTCTAAGTCTTTTTACCGCAAGGGTAATGGCATCACCTATGGCTGTTGCTCGCCCCGCCATACCCAGAAAGGCTTCTTGCAGTAAGGTGTTGACGGTAACCGTATCGAAAGAGAGAGGGGATTGAATATACGGCTGCGAACCAAATAAAATTAAACCGACTCTATCGCCTTTACGTTGCTCAACAAAGTCGCTAACCACTGATTTAACCGTTTCTAGGCGAGTTACCTGGTACCCATTGAGAATCATATCTTCTTCTTTCATGCTGGGTGAGATATCAACAGCTAACATGAGGTCACGGCCCGAGAGTGGTACTTCTATGAGTTCTCCCACATATTGGGGGCGACTAACCGCTACCACTAAGGACACCCATGCAATAATCTTTAGCGCCTGTAAAAGTTTAGACTTGCTTTGACTGCCACTGCCTTCACTGGTTAACCCCGCGGCCTCCAGTTGGTTAAAAAAAGGGATGCGAAGGGCTTTTGATGGTTCCGATATCGTAGCGTTTCGAGGTTTAATTAAGAACGGTGCGACTAATAATAAAAGCAACCAAGGCCATTCAAATTCTAACATTAGACCTCCTTTATCCAGCGATTAAGTGTTTTTAACAACACTGTAATATCTGTGCTCATAGATTGATCAGTATTAATCTCTTGCCTATATAGGTCTTCTGACAGCAGCTCTAGTTGCTGTGAGCTAAACATATTGGGAGTATCGGGCCCATTTAAAAACGAGTTCATGAATGTGTGCCAAGACTCTCCGGTCAATGCGTTGATTGATCGGTCATTAGATTGGTGGATAGCAATCCGTTTGATCAGCTGGTTGATTGCAAACAGGGATTGATGATGCGCTTGAGAGTTTGTTTGTTTCTGAAGGGCTGTAATGGCTTTCGCAGCCTCTTTCTTCCAGCCATTTAGTTTAATATGTCTATGCCATAATAGGGCTGTCAATATGATAACAAATATCGTAATAGCGATAAGTAACCACCATCCAGGTGCAAGTGGCCAGACCCCGATGGCGCCTGGTTCGTGTATTTCTTTTAGCTGACTCAATAGCTCTTCAGGAGTCATGTTTCGTTATCCATTAATATCATTATTCAGTGGTGGTGTGCTGTTAGGTGTTATATTACAAACTTCATTAGCGTTTGCATGGTTTCTCGAGTGGGTTGTATCGTATCTTGTTCTACATAAGGTATGCCCATTCGAGTCATGGTGTTGCGGAGGTGTTCGTTGAATGCCGTCATGTGTTGTGCATATTGCTCTTGTGATGCTTGAGTTTGTGTATCAAGCGTTCGTATGCTGTTTCCGTCACTCACTGAGTATGTGCCAGGGGGCGGTAGTTTCATCTCTAGCGAATCATAATTACGTATGGCTGCAACGTCGTTATGTTTGGATAGCACTTGAATATGTTGTTCGGTGGTTGCGTTGAAATCTAGAAAATCACTTAATATAAAAATAAGCGTGCCGGGTTTCGATGTTCGTTGTGCTTCGAGCAGTGCATCATTGAGTGTAAATGCTTGATTGCTTAGATTAGGGCTGTTGATCGATAGCGCCTGATTAAAGTCTGCGATTACGTTGATGAACCTCATCACTGCTTTACGGCTTCTAGCAGGCTTTATTTCATGGTGCCCGTTATCTGAAAACACAATCCCTCCCACTCTATCGCCTTTTTCTATTGCCATCCAGGCAAGCAGTGCAGCAGACTGAGCAGCCCGTACTGACTTAAAAGTGGTTTTGCTACCAAAAAACTGAGAAACGCTTTGGTCGCATAGAATCAGTATCGGGCGTTCGCGCTCTTCATGAAAAAGCTTGGTGTGGGGCTTTTGACGACGTGCAGTCACACGCCAGTCAATACTTCTAACGTCATCACCGGCTTGATAAAGCCGTACTTCGGAGAACTCCATTCCCCGACCACGAAACGGTGAACGATGAGCGCCAGCTTGTTGCCGTACAGCTCGTCTAGCAGACGGCATCGAAAGCGCCATGGCTTCGAAACGAAGCAGCATTAGTTCTTTGACGCCGCAATAAACTGAGCTTGTGTTGTTAGGCTCTGGTGTTGTGTTGCTATTCGTCTGATGGGCGGTAGATTGATTCGTGCGATTAAACAGAAACATGAATACGACCTTCGGTAGCGTTAGGCAACAGGGACGCGCTCAACTAGCGTGTCGATGATCTTATCTGTTGTAATGCCTTCAGCTTCAGCTTCGAAGGTAATGAGAATTCGATGTCTAAGGGTGTCGTGTATCACGGCTCTCACATCATCGGGGCTAACGAAATCTTTACCCTGTAACCATGCATGAGCTTTTGCGCAACGATCGAGTGATATGGTGCCTCGGGGGCTAGCGCCAAAATCGATCCAGCGATTTAGGTCATCACCATAACGACCTGGTTGACGGGTGGCTATAATTAGCTGCACGATATATTCTTCAACCGCATCAGCCATATACAACTGGTTGACGGCATTGCGTGCCTCAAAAATATCGGTTTGTTGTATTTTTTCTAGCTTAAGCGCCTCGTTGTCCTGTTCGTTATACTCTTCGCGGGCTAACCTCAAAATAGCTTTTTCGGCATCTGCGTTTGGGTAGTCAATTTTCACATGCATTAAAAATCGATCAAGCTGAGCCTCAGGTAGTGGGTAAGTACCTTCCTGCTCAATTGGGTTTTGGGTTGCCATCACTAAGAAGAGTCGATCAAGGGTAAATGTTTGCTTACCGACACTCACCTGACGTTCGGCCATTGCTTCCAGTAGTGCTGACTGTACTTTTGCTGGCGCTCTGTTTATTTCATCAGCGAGCACCAAATTATGAAAAATTGGGCCTTTTTGAAAGTGAAACTGGCCATCTTCTGGTCGATAGATTTCTGTGCCGGTGACATCTGATGGTAGTAAATCGGGCGTAAACTGAATACGCTGAAAATTACCTTCTAGCATTTTCGACAGTTCTTTAATCGCTTTGGTTTTTGCAAGACCGGGTGCGCCTTCTACCAGTAAGTGGCCATCTGCCAGTAAGGCAATTAACAGCCGGTTGACTAGATGTTCCTGACCAATAATTTGTTGGCTAAGGTAATGCTTAAGAGATTTGAATGCGTTCTGAGACTGCGTAGCTCGGGTATTGGTGCTAGTACTTGTTTGAGGTGAAGTACTTGTATCAGGTGTAGTGTTTATATCAGGTGTAGTACTTTGAGAAGACATGATACGAAGCTCTTTATTCTGTTGTGATTTTTGTGAATAAGGTTCAGATAACGCTTAATAAACGCTTAAAAGTAGCTGAATTAGTTCGTTATTTGTGTAGTTGTTACCCTAATAGATAAAACAACAATAAGCAATTTCCAAAGCATGAACTATTCTTAATAATAAGATTTCTTCACGCTAAAAAATCTGTGCCTAATAATAACTCGAAATTTGTATGCTTCCTTAATTTAATTAGTTGAGGATGTTCACTTGAGGACACGTTGGATGAACCATGTTACTACCGATTCAAAAGCTATTTTTTTAAAGCAACTAGCAGATGCTTTTGAAGAAAAATTAGATAAAACTGAAGCTAAAAAGGTAACCGATTTTGTCTTCCAGTTTTTCGGTGGCTTGCCGATGGAAGAGATCACTGGCAAGCGTTTTTCAGATATATATGGAGCGGTATTAGCGAGCTGGAAATTCATTCAGCACCATAACTTAAAGCACCCTAAGGTTCGGGTATTTAACCCTGATTTAGAAGAGGATGGTTGGCAATCGACTCACTCGGTTGTTGCAGTGTTACACCAGAATATTCCGTTTTTAGTCGACTCGATTCGAATGGCGCTTAATGAGCGTGAGTTAACTGTTCACTCAATTCAACATGCGGTGTTGGAGTCGGATAGAGACCGCTCAGGCAATATGAAAAAGCTGCTACCAAGGGATGCCTCAGCACAGACTGAAAAATCAGAATCATTGATGTTTATAGAAGTGGATCGTCATAACGAAACGGCCAACCTGGAAGAGCTTAAATCGGCTTTAGAAACGGTTGTTAAAGAAGTCCGAGTGGCGGTTGCTGATTACTCAGGTATGAGAGATAGCGCAGAAGCCTTAATTAAAGAGTTTGGCAAGTTACCCAAATCGATCGCCGCAGCAGAAATTGCTGAAGCCGGAGAGTTTATTAAATGGGTAGTAGCTGATCATTTCACGTTTTTGGGCTCAGTTGAATATGCGTATAAAAAGGCGGGCGATGATGTGACGCTTGAAGTCGTTAAGGGTTCTCAAAAAGGCATAATGAAAGGTCATACTGAGAGTCATCAACGATTCAAGTTGGCTGATCTACCCAAGCGCATGCAAGAGCACGTCTTAAAGCCGGATATTTTCACGTTTGCCAAGTCTTCTGAGCGATCAAGAGTACATCGCCCTGCGTATCCTGATTATATCTCAGTCAAAAAGTTTAATAGTAAAGGCGAGGTTGTTGGCGAAAGGCGATTCCTCGGTCTATATACCGCAAAGGTTTATAACGAACGTCCGTCTGAAATTCCTTTGTTACGTCGAAAAACAGCAGACGTTATTGAGCGGTCAGGTTTAAATCTGGCAGATTACGGTGGTAAAGAGCTTGATCAAATCCTTTCTGTGTACCCCAGGGATGAACTCTTTCAGATCAATAGTGAAGAGCTCTTTGATGTCGCGATGGGGATTCTCTATGTTCAGGAGCGTCGTAAGATTCGCCTGTTTATGCGGGAAGATGCTTATGGGCGGTTTGTATCCTGCTTGGTGTATGTGCCAAGGGAGATCTACAGTACTGGCCTGCGACGTAAAATGGAGAAGGTATTGGTCGAAGCGGTAAATGGCGTAGATATTGATTTTATGACATTTTTCTCTGAGTCAGTTCTAGCCCGTACACAGTTTAGCATTCGTGTTAATCCGGTCGAAAATCGAGAGCTTAATGTTGCTGAGTTGCAGGATAAAATTATTGCTATTGCTCAGTCTTGGCAAGATGGGTTAATGGAAGCGCTTTATGAAGCTAATGGAGAGGAGCTAGCGAATCGTTATATCCACCTTTATCAGAATGCGTTTAAGTCTAGTTATAAAGAAGCGTTTTCTCCTAGGCGGGCGGTGATCGATATTGAGCATATTGCCGCTGTATCGGGAGGAAAACCCCTCTCGATGAGTTTCTATAGAGCACTAGAAGAAGATGAAAAAATCATCCATTTTAAGCTTTTTCATGCAGATGAACCGGTTACGTTGTCGGATGTATTACCTATTTTTGAAAATATGGGGTTAAGAGTTATAGGTGAGCACCCCTATGGCACAACTGACCGAACGGGGAAACGAGTTTGGATTCATGACTTTACGCTGTCCACCTATTCTAACCAAGTGGTTGATATACATAAGGTTAGGGCTATTTTTGAGCAGTTATTCGAGAAGGTTTGGTCTGGTGAAGCGGAGAGTGACCCATTTAACCGGTTGGTTTTAGCTGCTTATTTGAATTGGCGCCAAATCGCAATGTTGCGCTCGTACTCTCGGTATATGAGGCAGATCCGGGTGAGTAATAGCCAGCACTTTATTTCTAATACGCTGGTTAACCATGTTGGATTAACTGAGAAGATTTTGGCGCTATTTGAGGCGCGGTTTTCACCCAATAAACATTCAAGTGACGTTAAGCGTAAGGCCGTTCAAGAAAAAATCGAAATTGATTTCAATGAGGGCCTGGATAACGTCTCTAACTTGAGTGAAGATAAAATACTCAGGTTATATGTAGACTTAACCAAGGCAACCTTAAGAACCAACTATTATCAGGCGATGTCATCAGGGAAAGAAAAGTCCTATATGTCGTTCAAAATCAGCCCTAAAACCATACCAGATATACCTCTTCCAGTTCCCATGTTTGAAATTTTTGTCTATTCTCCGCGAATTGAAGGGGTTCATTTACGGGGAGGGAAAGTCGCCAGAGGCGGTTTGCGTTGGTCTGACCGGTATGAAGATTATCGGACTGAAGTACTAGGTTTGGTTAAAGCGCAGCAGGTTAAAAATGCCGTCATTGTTCCGGTGGGGGCAAAGGGTGGTTTTGTCGCCAAAAAACTACCGGAAGGTGATCGTGATGCCTTTATGAAAGAGGGTGTTGCGTGTTATCAAACCTTTATTCGCGGTTTACTAGATGTCACTGATAACTTGGTTGAGGGTGAGCTATTGCCTCCTGAACAGGTGGTTAGGCATGATGAAGATGATTACTACTTGGTGGTGGCTGCCGATAAAGGCACTGCAACATTTTCTGATATTGCGAACCAGATATCGGATGATTATAACTTTTGGCTCGGAGATGCGTTTGCCTCTGGGGGAAGTTATGGCTACGACCACAAAAAGATGGGTATTACCGCACGAGGTGCATGGGTCTCGGTTGAGCGACTCTTTAGGGAAGAGGGGCATAATACTGACACCACAGACTTTACGGCTGTGGGCGTTGGCGATATGGCGGGCGATGTCTTCGGTAACGGTATGCTGCGGTCTAAGCATACTAAGTTAGTGGCTGCGTTTAATCATATGCATATATTTATTGACCCTAACCCTGATGCAGCCAAGAGTTTTGTTGAACGTCAGCGATTATTCGATTTGCCACGATCGTCTTGGGAGGATTATGACAGTAAATTAATCTCAAAAGGTGGCGGAATTTTCAACCGTTCTGCGAAGTCCATACCGATTAGTGATGAGATAAAAGTGTTACTCGGCACGAGTTGTGATCGCATGCCGCCCAATATGTTAATTTCCCATATTTTAAAAGCGCAGGTAGATCTGATCTGGATTGGTGGAATTGGTACTTACTTTAAAGCGTCGTCTGAATCCCATAATGATGTAGGTGATAAGGCAAATGATGGCTTGCGAATTGACGGTAAAGAGATACGCGCAAAAGTAGTCGGTGAAGGTGGAAACCTTGGATTTACCCAGTTGGCACGTGTTGAGTTCAGTATCGCGGGCGGGCGTTTGAATACGGACTTCATTGATAATGCAGGAGGGGTTGATTGTTCTGACCATGAGGTCAATATCAAAATTTTATTGAATGAAGTTGTGGCGAACGGTGATTTAACCGAGAAGCAGCGAAACAAGATGCTGTCTGATATGACGGATGACGTATCAGAGCTGGTACTGAAAAATAACTATCGTCAGACTCAGGCGATCAGTATTGCATGTTCTGATTCGCTATCTCGAGTAGAAGAGTACCGACGGCTTATCAACAGTATGGAGGCCTCCGGTAAGCTTAATCGGTCATTGGAATTTATCCCAGATGATGAGGTTATTGCTGAGCGTAAAGCGGTTGGGCAGGGACTATCACGTCCAGAGTTATCGGTTCTTATTTCATACGTTAAAGGGGACTTAAAAGAACTCATTACCAACAGTTCGCTACCTGATGATAAGTGCTTATCTCATGAAATTGAGTTGGTGTTTCCTGACAAGCTGGTTAAAAAATTCGGTAAGGAGGTGCATAACCATAAGCTACGTCGTGAAATTATAGCAACTCAAATTGCTAACGATATGGTCAACCATATGGGGATTACATTTGTCGAGCGGCTAAGGCAGTCTACAGGTGCTTCCTCAGCTGCGGTAGCATTGGCTTATATAATAGCCAGGGATGCATTCAGACTAGAGCACTGGTGGGAACAAATAGAAGCGTTGGATTATAAGATCAGCAGTGACACTCAGATGAGAATGATGAGCGAATTGATGAGGCTGATCCGCAGAGCGTGTCGTTGGTTGTTACGTAATCGTCGCAGTGAGCTTAATGTCGCTGCGAATATGGAAAAATTTGCTAAAGGAATTCAGGAGATATCCAGCAACCTATCTAATTACTTGACTGGTGACCCTAAGGTTGATTGGGATAAAACGTACAGCGAACTGACGACAGAAGGGGTGCCAAAAGATATTGCTGAAACCGTTGCAGGGGCGGGGCATTTATATTCAGCACTAGGGATTATCGAAGCGCAGGATATGAGTGGGTCTCCTATCAGCCGGGTGGCTAATGTATATTATGCGCTGGGCGATCGTCTTGACTTGAGCTGGTTTGGTCAGCAACTAAACGTCCTAACGCCGACTACCCATTGGCAAGCATTGGCCAGAGAAGCCTTCCGAGAAGATTTAGACTGGCAGCAGCGCGCTCTTACAGTCGGTGTTTTGAAAATGAAGAACGCCCCTGATGATGTTGAAAAGCGATTAGATATTTGGGTCGACTACCATCGAGACTTAATAGATCGATGGACAGTCATGCTTTCGGAGTTGAAAACGACGACTGATACAGAGTTCTCGATGTATTCGGTCGCCTTACGGGAGTTGCTTGACCTTGCTCAAAGTACGGCGCATCAGGTGGACTATTAGGTTCTAGGCTATTGTATTTAGTGCATAGACACTTGTATTTAGTGCATAGGGTTTGGGCCAAAGTGGCACTCCTACATGGCGGTAGTTTAATTCCGCCAATGTAGGAGCTGCTTTCAAGTCGCGATGATTACACTCAAATCAGATAACTTTCGTAATAGAGGAGAACTTACCGGAATCATCAAAGTAGATGTCAAATCGGCCGGATATACCGAAGTGAGTAACATAGGGTTGAAGGATGTTGGCCGGGAATTGAATATGCCTACCATCTAGGCTGGTCGCGCTGACCGTCCTAACAGGTCCTTTATAGACTTTGAGCCACTCGTCGGCAGATATAGTGAGGTCGATTGAAATTTTTTGCATGTAAAAATAAAACTAACTTAGATGTTGTTTACAAACCAGTACTTTTCCCAGGCGGTTAATACCTTTTCAGGGTACCAAGTCTTTCCCGAGCTTCCATTATACGTTGCCTATGCCCTTATTAAATTCCCTTTATCCTGATTAATATAGTATTTAAGTATTGAGCATCCATAATCGTGTTTAAGTATTGGGCATCCATATCGTAGGTTGGTGTCTACGTTGGTCAGTGGGGCAGCCAATGTCATTTTTCCAAAATGGCATCACTTGCGTCAACCCTTGAGCCCCTGCACGGGATATTGTACACCGCTCAAAGCCACTACCTGGCCAAACGCAGAAGTAGTCAGCATCATTGCCACCATTATTGTGACTGCTGATTCCAAACTACTTCTGACCATGCTGCTCCAAACCCATAGGTTTATTGGAGTTTACTAATCTAATGTTATTTTGGACTTCAATAGATCAACTATTTCATCGCTACCAATTTCTTGTTTGTCTGACTCTAAGCGGCCTTTGTATTCTACCTTACCGCTTTCTAGCCCTCTATCACCGATGACGACTCGATGAGGTATACCGATTAGCTCAACGTCTGCCAGCATGCCACCTAGGCGTGCTTTTGCTTCATCCATGAGTAATACATCGTATCCGGCTTTTGTGAGCTCTTCATATAGACTCTCACACTTTTCCGCGACTACGTCAGATTTATGCATGTTGATAGGAATGATCGCAATATGAAATGGTGCTATTGCGTCTGGCCAGATAATACCGTTTTCATCGTTGTTTTGCTCAATTGAAGCGGCAACAACACGGGATACACCAATACCATAGCAGCCCATTTCCATGACTGAGGCTTTTCCATTTACATCTAGAACCGTTGCGTTCATAGCGGTGCTGTACTTGTTGCCCAGCTTGAATATATGACCGACTTCTATCCCGCGTTTAATCTCAATAGTGCCTTTTCCATCAGGGCTTTGATCACCTTCAACCACATTACGCAGGTCAGCTATTTCGCCCAACGGACAATCTCGGCCCCAGTTAACGCCGGTTAAATGAATGCCTTCTTTATTGGCTCCGCAGACAAAATCAGAAAGGTGTGCTGCGCTTCGGTCAACGATGGTTCTGAGCGTTAGTGAAACAGGGCCTAGCGAGCCTGTTGAACAACCGGTTACAGCGTTTATTTCTTCGTCTGAAGCCAAGCAAAGTGGTGTTGCTACGCCATCAATCTTTTCTGCTTTTATTTCATTTAGGGTGTGGTCACCGCGAACGATCAGTGCGATTAATGGTGTTTGCCCTTCGTCGTTCTCAGTGCCTTTAACAATCAATGTCTTGGCGATACTATTGGCGGCTACATTAAGTAGCTTGGCCACTTCGTCGATCGTTTTCTGGTCAGGTGTGGCGACCTCTTTTAGCTCTGCTTCTGGCGCTGGTCGCTCTCCTTCAGGCGCAACGGCTTCTGCCATTTCAATATTAGCTGAAAAGTCACTTTCTGAACTGAATGCAATGTCATCTTCGCCTGACTGCGCTAGTACGTGGAACTCGTGAGATGCACTGCCGCCAATGCTGCCTGAATCAGCTTGTACCGCTCTGAAATCTAATCCAAACCGGTTAAAAATATTGGTGTAGGTTTGATACATTTGTTGGTAAGTTTCATCAAGAGAGTCATGGTCAATGTGAAATGAATAGGCATCTTTCATTATGAACTCTCGTGAGCGCATAATGCCAAAGCGTGGGCGACGCTCATCACGAAACTTCGTCTGTATTTGATAAAAGGTAGCCGGTAGTGATTTATAACTACTCAACTCGTTGCGAATTAAGTCGGTGATGACTTCTTCATGGGTAGGGCCTACACAAAAATCACGGTTATGTCTGTCTTTAACACGTAACAACTCTCCGCCATATTCCTGCCATCGGCCTGACTCTTCCCATAACTCTGCAGGCTGAATAGCGGGCATCAATAGCTCTTGGCTGTTTGCTTTATTCATCTCTTCGCGAACAATATTTTCAACTTTTCGCAGTACACGCAAGCCCATCGGTAACCATGTGTAAAGGCCAGAAGCTAGTTTTCTGATCATCCCTGCTCTGAGCATTAGCTGATGACTAATGACTTCGGCATCTGCAGGAGTTTCCTTTTGAGTTGCAATAAGATAACGGCTAGCGCGCATAGGTTTTTTGTTCCATTGGATATGAATAAAGTTTTCGCTTCTATTTATATGTAGTGTGATAGAGCGTGAATGAGCACATTTTATGCTGAGTAAAGCAAATCGTACAGCATAGTTTTTCCTACTTATTTAATCGTTACCGTTTATATCTCGTTGGTACAGTTTTATTAGCGCATGCTAATGGCTTGAGGGCTCAATCGAAACTATCTGGCTATGTATGTAGCCGTCTGTTAGTTGGGTCTTTAGCTGCTCGCCTTGTTTTACATCGTCTACAGACCTGATTACCGGGTTTTTTTCACTAGAAATAATGGCATAACCCCTTGATATTGTAGCCAAAGGGCTTACCGCTTCGAGGGTTCGGATATTTCTAATGAGTTGCTGTTGTTTGGTTTCTAGAGTATGAGTCATCGAACGTGTGAGCTTCTGGAATTCATGCTTGACCGTGTTATTGGCAGTGGCTACTTTGTCCGCAGGCGATTGACTGTATAAACGTTGGTGAAGGGTGTGAAGTGTTTGGTTGAGTTTGGTCAGGTGACGGCTTTGGCTTTGATCAAGGCGAGTGTTGAGCTCCTTCAGTCTAACCAAATGGTCTTGTAATTTGTTTCCTGGGTGTTTTATGTGTGAGCGAAGCCCGTTGAGTGTTTGTGTCTCTATGGCAATTTTTCGGCGCATCGCATGTTGGATGCGTTCGATCAGGTGATCAAGGTTTTGCTGCCACTCATATTGATCGGGGCTTAGTTTTTCTGCAGCAGCTGAGGGAGTGGGTGCTCGATAGTCAGATACAAAGTCTGCAATTGTGAAGTCTACTTCGTGACCTACCGCACTCACAATAGGGAGCTCGCTTTCATATATGGCTCTGGCGACGACCTCTTCGTTGAATGCCCATAGGTCTTCCAGTGAACCGCCCCCCCGACCAACAATAATAACATCTGTTGTTTTGTGTAAATTGGCGAGCTCAATCATGCGGGCGATTTCAGCTGCCGCACCTTCTCCTTGAACCGCGGTAGGATAGATGGTTACCTTAATTTCAGGGAACCGCCTTTTCAAGACAGTAAGAATATCATGTATAGCGGCACCTGTAGGCGAGGTAACGACCGCAATGGCCTTTGGTTGAGGGGGTAATGCTTTTTTAGCGTTTTGATCAAATAGGCCTTCTGCTGCTAATGTGGCTTTGAGTTGCTCAAATGCCTTTTGAAGGTCGCCAGCACCTGCTGGCTCCATGGATTCAACAATCAGTTGGTAATCGCCACGACCTTCATAAAGGCTTACTTTAGTTCTAACGACGACTTTGTCGCCCTCTTTTGGAGTAAAGCGCAGTCGTTGATTTTGTCCTTTGAACATGGCACAGCGTATTTGGGCTTTATTGTCTTTAAGTGTGAAATACCAGTGGCCCGAAGAGGGTTTGGCAAAGCTTGTAAGTTCACCTTCTACCCAAATTTGAAGGAAGCTGGCCTCCAAAAGCTGCTTTACTTGTCTATTTAGTTCAGAAACCGATAGCGAAACTCTTTTTTTACCCATAACTTCAAAGGAATTACTCTGCATCTTCTATTGCCTGGTTTACTGTGTTGGATGACCTATATATAATTGTCCGATTAATCTTGGCAAGTTTATAAGGCTGTTCATATGCTGCGGATCGCGCAAGAAGCACTAACATTCGACGATATTCTCTTGATTCCCGGATATTCTGAGGTTCTACCAAAGGATGTCTCGCTTAAAACTCAAATTACCCGTGAGATCTTTTTGAATATACCGTTGGTCTCTGCGGCGATGGATACGGTTACTGAGTCTCCTCTGGCGATATCTATGGCTCAGGAAGGCGGTATCGGTATTATTCACAAAAACATGTCAATTGAACAGCAGGCTGCGGCAGTAAGAGCTGTAAAAAAATATGAAAGTGGTGTAGTAAAGGACCCTATTACGGTTTCCCCTGAGACAACCGTTAGAGAATTATTGGATATCACCTTTGCAAATAAAATATCAGGCTTACCCGTTGTCGACGGTAAAGACCTTATTGGTATCGTAACAGGGCGGGATATTCGTTTCGAAAGTCGTCTGGGTACTAAAGTTTCAGAGATAATGACACCAAAAGAAAAATTGGTGACAGTGCTTGAAGGTACTGACCTTGAAACGGTTAAAAACCTACTTCATAAACACCGTATTGAAAAAGTGTTAGTGGTTAATGATGACTTCGAGCTTAAAGGCTTGATGACGGTTAAAGATATACAAAAATCTCAAGACTACCCGGATGCGTGTAAGGATGATCAAGGTCGTTTGCGTGTGGGTGCAGCTGTTGGTACCGGTGCAGATACTGAAGATCGAGTGACCGCGTTAGTTCAGGCGGGTGTAGATTTAGTGGTTGTTGATACCGCTCATGGACACTCGAAAGGCGTTGTTGATCGTGTTCGTTGGGTTAAAGAGACTTACCCTGATGTGCAGGTGATCGGTGGAAATATAGCGACTGCAGAGGCTGCTACAGCGTTAGCAGATGCTGGAGCAGATGCGGTTAAAGTTGGGATTGGCCCAGGCTCTATTTGTACGACGCGTATTGTCGCGGGTATTGGTGTACCACAAATTTCTGCCATTTCTAATGTTGCTGAGGCTCTGAAAGATCGTGGTGTTCCACTCATTGCAGATGGTGGAATCAGGTTCTCCGGTGATGTTGCCAAAGCGATAGCCGCAGGCGCTTCTTGTATTATGATAGGTAGCCTGTTAGCGGGCACAGATGAAGCGCCAGGCGAGATCGAGTTGTTTCAGGGTAGAAGTTATAAGGCATACCGTGGCATGGGCTCATTAGGTGCAATGGGGCAAAGTCAAGGTTCAAGCGATCGTTACTTTCAGGATGCGAGTTCTGGAGTTGATAAGTTGGTACCTGAGGGTATTGAGGGTCGAGTGGCTTGTAAAGGGCCTATGTCTAATATCGTACATCAGTTAATGGGTGGCCTTCGCGCTAGTATGGGCTACACCGGAAGTCAGGATATATTGGAAATGCGTACTAAACCGCAATTTGTGCGTATTACATCGGCAGGCATGAAAGAAAGCCACGTGCATGATGTGACGATCACAAAGGAAGCGCCTAATTATCGTGTTGGGTAATAATGGGGCTGACTAAGATTCTGATTGATTTTAAGAAAATCTGCTATTTTATTACGGGGATGAAGCATTATTGCTTCGCCCCGTTTTGCGTTTACTCTAGAGTGGTTAACTCCCTATGACTCAAAATATTCACGCTCACCGCATATTAATTTTGGACTTTGGTTCACAGTACACACAGTTGATAGCAAGGCGTGTGCGGGAAATCGGCGTTTATTGTGAAATTCGTGCGTTTGATATGACTGAAGCCGAGATTACGGAATTTAACCCTAAAGGGATTATTCTGGCAGGCGGGCCTGAATCGGTAACGGGTGATTCAACGCCACGGGCTCCAGAGTGTATTTTCTCGCTGGGGGTGCCGGTATTAGGAATTTGCTATGGTATGCAGACCATGGCTGAGCAGTTAGGTGGAAAGGTTGCCTGTTCAGATCAGCGTGAGTTTGGGTATGCTCAGATTACGGTTCAGTCTGACAATGATTTGCTGCTAGATATTAAAGATCATGTAAGTGAGCAAGGTGATTCGCTACTTGATGTTTGGATGAGCCACGGCGATAAAGTGGTTACCCTTCCAGAAGGGTTTGAGTTGATGGCATCAACTGAGAGTGCGCCAATTGCCGGTATGCTCCACCGCGAAAAGCATTTTTACGGTGTTCAATTTCACCCGGAAGTGACCCATACCCTGCAAGGTGGACGAATTCTAGAACACTTTATATTGTCTATTTCAGCCTGTGAAGCGCTTTGGACACCGAGTCATATTGCTGATGATGCGATCAAAACAATTCGAGAACAAGTGGGCAGTGACCATGTACTACTTGGGTTGTCTGGTGGTGTTGATTCCTCCGTTGTAGCCGCCTTGCTTCATAAGGCTATCGGTGATCAATTAACCTGTGTTTTTGTTGATAACGGCTTGCTTCGCTTGAATGAGGGCGATCAGGTGATGGATATGTTTGCCAAGAATATGGGGGTTAAGGTTATTCGGGCTGATGAGTCAGAGTTGTTTCTTTCTCGCTTAGCAGGTGTTTCAGACCCTGAGAAAAAACGTAAAGTGATTGGTAATACTTTTATCGAAATTTTTGATCAGGAGTCTGCAAAAATAGAAAATGTTCAATGGTTGGCTCAGGGCACTATTTACCCTGATGTGATCGAATCTGCTGCTTCCAAAACGGGTAAAGCGCATGTCATAAAGTCGCATCATAATGTGGGTGGCTTACCAGAAGATATGAAGCTAAAACTTGTTGAGCCACTACGAGAATTGTTCAAAGACGAGGTTCGAAAGCTCGGTTTGGAATTAGGGCTACCTTACGATATGGTTTATCGCCACCCATTTCCAGGGCCTGGTTTAGGTGTTCGTATTCTGGGCGAAGTTAAAAAAGAATATGCGGATATATTGCGTAGAGCTGACGCGATCTTTATTGAAGAGCTTCATCGAGCGGATTTTTATCATAAGACCAGTCAGGCATTTACGGTTTTTCTACCGGTTAAATCGGTAGGAGTAGTAGGAGATGCTCGCCGCTATGAGTACGTTGTATCATTGCGAGCGGTAGAGACGATTGACTTTATGACGGCTAGGTGGGCGCATTTACCGTATGACTTGCTTGAACTAGTTTCAAATCGCATTATCAATGAAATCTCCGGTATTTCACGAGTGACTTATGATATTTCGTCTAAACCACCGGCAACGATTGAGTGGGAATAAAGACGTTATTAAATAGCGTAGATTGTAAAACAAGGTGAATAATTGAGCGTGGCACTTTCAGAAGATGAGCGATGGATGCATTATGCTCTTAATCTTGCTCGCAAGGCATATGAGCAAGATGAGGTGCCTGTTGGCGCGGTGATTGTTCGTGATGGAATAGTGATTGGAGAAGGTTGGAATTGCCCTATTGGTGACAATGACCCAACCGCTCACGCTGAAATTATGGCGCTTAGAGACGCTGGCAGGAAAGAGCAAAATTATCGTCTGCCGGGCAGTGTTTTGTATGTAACGATTGAACCTTGCACTATGTGTGTTGGGGCTATTATCCATGGGCGTGTTGATCGGGTTGTTTTTGGTGCTACGGAGCCGAAGGCCGGGGCTGTAGTTAGTCAGAACAATTTGTTTAATCATCAATCGGTGAACACTTCTGTAAGCTATCTTGGTGGTGTCTGTGAGTTAGAGTGCAGGTTGATTATTAGTGAGTTTTTTGCACAGCGAAGAGCTCAAAAGAAGAAAGATAAAACGGCTGGTGAGTCGAATGGTAAACCACAGTCAACTATAAGGGATTAAGAAATATGAAAGTACTGGTTACGGGTGGAGCAGGGTATATCGGTAGTCATGTTGTTCGTCAGCTAGGCGAGGCAGGGCATGACATAGTAGTGTACGATAATTTATCTACCGGTTACGAATGGGCCGTTACTTTTGGAAAGTTAGTCGTAGGTGATCTAGCTGATATAGACGCGTTAGATCAGCTATTTGAACAGTATAAATTTGAAGCGGTCTTGCACTTTGCAGCGCATATCGTTGTGCCGGAGTCGGTAGAAAATCCACTCAAGTATTACCGTAATAATACTCGCAATACACTCAACTTGTTGGGGGCTATTGAGAAGTATCAAGTGCCCTATATGGTATTTTCTTCTACCGCAGCAGTATACGGCATGCCGGATGAAAAGGTGTTGACTGAAGAAATGCCTTTAGCGCCGATTAATCCCTATGGCGCGTCTAAAATGATGAGCGAGCAGATGATCAGAGATTTATCCTTTGCTTCAGATCTTAAGCACGTTATTTTGCGCTACTTTAATGTGGCCGGCGCAAATCTAGAAGGTCGGCTTGGTCAGGCGACCCCAGAGGCAACGCACCTTATTAAAGTCGCTTGTGAGTGTGCTCGTGGTGTTCGAGATGGTATGAAAGTATTTGGTACTGACTATGAAACTCGCGACGGCACCTGTATTAGAGATTATATTCATGTAGAAGATCTCGCAAAAGCCCATGTTATGGCGTTAGCGTATATGGCTAATGGTGGTCAGTCTGATGTTCTCAATTGTGGATACGGTAGCGGATTTACGGTCAATGAAGTTATTCGTGTTGTAAAAGAGAGCTCCGGCGTAGACTTTGCCGTGGAAGAGGTAGGGCGTCGAGCCGGTGATCCTGATGCGTTGATGGCTGACAATAGTAAAATTAAGCGGGTGCTTGGCTGGGAACCTGACCACAATGATCTGGAGGTTATTGTGAAATCAGCATTAAATTGGGAAGGTTTGTGGCAGGAGAAAAAGGGCGCGTAACCGCTTATTCTTTTTTGTCTGTTAATATCAGTTTATTTATTTTTGAAACCATAAGGGATTTTGATGAAGATTACGATTTTTGGTACAGGGTATGTGGGGCTGGTAACAGGGGCCTGTTTGGCTGATGTTGGTCATGATATTTTATGCATGGATGTAGACATTAATAAGATCAAAAACCTTGAGAATGGCATTATCCCTATTTTTGAGCCTGGACTTGAGTCTGTAGTGGAGTCAAATGTAAAGTCGGGTAGACTTAAATTTACCACGGACGTTGAAAAAGCAGTTGACCACGGTGAGTTGCAGTTTATCGCGGTGGGTACGCCTCCCGACGAAGATGGTTCTGCCGATTTACAATACGTTTTGGCGGTGGCTAAAAGTATTGGTCAGCATATGACTAGCTACAAAGTCGTGATTGATAAGTCTACAGTGCCTGTGGGAACTGCAGATAAAGTCAAAGCAATGATTGCAGAGCAGTTGTCTTCAAGGGGGGAACAGATAGATTTTGATGTTGTATCTAACCCTGAGTTCCTTAAAGAAGGAGCTGCTCTAAACGACTTTATGAAGCCTGATCGAATTGTTGTTGGTGCTGAGAGTGATAGTGCGAAAGAGATGATTCGCGAAGCGTATGCTCCATTTAATCGTAATCATGATCGCATGGTCTTTATGGATGTTCGGTCGGCAGAACTCACAAAATATGCGGCCAATGCCATGCTGGCTACGAAAATTAGCTTTATGAATGAAATAGCTAATTTAGCAGAGCGCTTAGGGGCTGACATTGAGCAAGTACGTAAGGGGATTGGCTCTGACCCTCGTATTGGGTATCATTTTATATATCCAGGGTGTGGTTATGGTGGCTCTTGTTTTCCGAAAGATGTACAGGCGCTTGCTCGTACAGCTAGTCAAGTCGGATACGATTCGGTATTGCTGAATGCTGTGGAAGCCGTTAACTATGCCCAGAAAAGTGTCCTTTTTGATAAAATTAAGCATTATTTCAAGGGTGACCTAAACGGTAAGACTGTTGCAGTTTGGGGGTTGTCGTTCAAGCCTAATACCGATGACATGAGAGAAGCGTCTAGCCGCGTTTTAATGGAATCATTGTGGGCAGAGGGGGCTAAGGTTCAGGCGTTTGACCCTGAGGCGATGGAAGAAACTCAGCGGATTTATGGTGATCAGGAGGGGTTGGTGTTATGTGGCACTAAAGAGCAAGCGCTTAGAGGGGCTGATGCTTTAGCAATAGTAACAGAATGGAAAGAGTTCCGTTCACCTGATTTTGACCTGATTAAAGACTCATTAGCGGAGCCTGTTATTTTTGATGGCCGTAACTTATATGAGCCTACCTTAATAGAGCGTAAGGGCTTTACTTACTATGCAATCGGTCGTGGTGAGAATCAATTTCAGTCATAATTGATTTGTTTGTGCCCTTTGAGGGGGTTTAAGCAATAGCAGTACCTGAGATTGACAGGAAAGAGCTGGCCAAGTGGCCGGCTCTTTTCGTTTCGAATATCTGGGTTTTAAGGTTGATATTTTCAAAGGAAAGTTAAGGGAGGTGATAATGGAGCAGCAGGATTTCAAATTGGATGAGCGTCTTGGGCGTGATACGGTAAAGCTGGCTGACTGGCCGCTGTCAGAGGTTTTATTGATGAATGATAGCCAGTATCCCTGGGTGATACTTGTTCCGAGGTGTGCGGGCGTTAGTGAGATTTATGAGTTATCGGAAGCCGATCAGCAGCTGCTACTGCGCGAGTCGGTTTTTCTAGGCCGTCTGTTGATGTCTGTTTTCTCAGGGGATAAGCTTAACGTTGGGGCCTTAGGTAATGTAGTAAATCAGTTGCATTTACACCATGTGGTGCGTTTCGAGAGTGATATAGCCTGGCCTGGACCTGTGTGGGGGAAGCACCCGGTTGTTCAGTACTCTGAAGAGAAGCTTGAGGAGCAGGTTAAGCTGCTTCGACATGTTTCAGAAATGCGCTGGGATTGATTTCCAAGTACTACCTGATAGTAGAGGGTCGTGTGTTAGAACATATTAAGTCTAACGTTGTCTGCCTGCTTTTCGGTTTTCGATGGTGATTATTTCAGCGCCTCTGAGGATGATCCGAAGCTCTTTTTTTAACCGTTTTTTTAGCTCTATCTTCTCTTTAGGTGTGCTGTCGAGAGCTTCAGACCCTTGGTTGAATATAACGGTTACCATAGTGTCTGCTACAAGGTGTGGATCATCGATAGGTCTGCCCTTGAGTTCACCGGCTCTTCTTAAGTCTTCTGATAGTTCTGTGGAGAAATGACTTATTTCGGCTTTGATGGCTGTTCGGAACTGTTTTGATAGCCCTGTTCTTTCTCTAAGTAGCAGGCGAAAGTGGCTGGTGTTTGATGCTAAATACTCCATAAAAGTATCAATGGACGTGCTAACGGCGCTGCCGTTTTTTTCTATACGCTTTCTTGCTTGCCGCATTAGTTGCCTTAACGCTAAACCCGCTTCATCTACTAAGGCGAGTCCAAGTTCATCAAGTTCATTGAAGTGTCTATAGAATGATGTAGGGGCAATGCCTGCTTCCCGAGCGACTTCTCTCAAACTTAAACTCGCAAACCCTCTGTCAGCGGTTAGCTGATTCAGAGCAGCATCCATTAATGCTCTGCGAGTTTTTTGTTTTTGTTCGGCTCTTACAGACACTAGCCTCACCTCTGTCATTAGACTGAATTCAATAAAAAGTAGGTTGTATAAAATGCATGGTAATCATACAGATAATTTGGACTCATTGGCACTAAATTAAGGTCTATTGGCGCTATAAGGATGCAGCTTTTGTGCAAACTGATTAAATATTTCAACCCATTCAGGAGAAAACTGCGTGCCTGAATATCGATTAATCTCGAGTATAGCTCTTATAAAAGGGCGTTTTACCATTTCGATGTGTGCTCTTTCGTGCATTATCGCGTCGAATGTATCAACGATAGCAATGATTTTTGCTCCGTCAGAAATCTCACTTTCTACTAGGTTGTGGGGGTAGCCTTTCCCGTTCATATGCTCGTGATGCTGATGAACGATTTCGGCGGCCTCGCCCCAGTGGCACATTTTACTAAGCAGTTCATAGGCTACTCTGGGGTGTTGGCGTATCTGTTTTTTATCTTTTGTAGAGTAGGGTGTGTTTTTGTGTAGTATGTCTGTCGGTAAGAAACACATGCCAAAATCATGCATGAGTGTCGCTGCTGCAAGCTGTGAGGGGTCTGTACGATTTCCAGATAATTTATTCATACCCAGTGCTAATAGTAGCTGTCGTGCAGGCTTGCCATGCCAGTACGAAGATCGTCGCTCAAAGGGTGTGGCAAGCCCTATCATCAGGTTAATATCGTCAGAGGGTTTAATTCTATATTTCTGAAGTACCTTTAAAAGGTTTTGCTCGCCGGAAGGTGTTTTCTTTTCAGGTTTGTAGGTAGGTATTGTCTCTTCTTTAGTAATAATTGTTTCAGGAGCAAGCGTGTTAATGGTCGCATTGATGGCTTGTTGAAGTGTTGCAGGGTCAGCTTTTACGATGTTAGAGATACTATCTCGAAATTTATGAACAGTCGCAGAGGTTAGCTCTGCTTTCTCTTGCCCCATCAGCTCGTCTACAACACTTTTAACATGGTCAATTGATAGGAGGATTACATCACTCAAACTAGCAGAGAATATTAGTGAGCCATCTCTAATTTTTGAAAATAGATCTTCTACACTTTGCAGTAATGGAAGTAGTGGCTGTAGGCCTACAAAGGATAGATTACCTTTGACGGTATGAATGGCGCGAAATATAAGATTGATCAGTTCTTGGTTGGAAGGGTTATTTTCTAGCTCTACCAGTTTAATTTCACACAACTCATAAGCATCATAGAATTCATTAGCGAAATCGGTAATAACGTCTTCCGTAGCCTCAGTGCTTATTTGTAGTGTCATAATGTTAATTCAAGTGATTGTTTTAGTTTAGTGTTTTTTGTGGAGCTAACCGGGTTGACGTTAGTTTTTTGTGTCGTTTTTATACAGTCTAGCAGATCTATTGCTAAGGCTATCGGCCGCCCTGGCGGCTAATTTAATTTAGTTAATAAACAAGACCTGATTTTGACAAAAAATAAGTCTATAATATCGCGTTTTTGTTTTGGGTCGGTGTCGAGAGGTACGTTAAATGCCAATCTATGAGTATGCATGCAAAACATGCGGGTTTGAGAAGGATGTATTGCAAAAATTAAGCGATAGTCCTCTAACACAGTGTCCGTCATGTGAAGAACAGACGTTTACCAAGCGAATTTCAGCCGCAGGCTTTAGATTAAAAGGGTCTGGCTGGTATGAAACAGATTTTAAGACCGGCAAGAAAAAGAATCTTGCTCAGGATAGTAAGTCAAGTGGCGTAGAGGCAGGTTAGTGTTGCTGAACAGTATGTTATTTATATAAACGCTATTTATAAAACCAGTTATAACAATTATACAATCAGAAATTACGGGTATTGATCTATGCGCAGTCATTATTGCGGAGCTATTAACGAATCACATATTGACCAGGAAGTTACTCTTTATGGTTGGGTTCATCGTCGTAGAGACCATGGTGGTGTGATCTTTTTGGATCTGCGTGATCGTGAAGGTATTGCACAGGTCGTGGTTGACCCTGATACTGAAGACGCTTTTGCAAAAGCAGAAAGTGTGCGTAGCGAGTTCGTAATTGCGATTAAAGGACGTATTCGCCGACGTCCAGAAGGTACTATCAATAAAGATATGCCGACCGGTGCTGTTGAGGTATTGGGTAAGGAATTAACTATTTTAAACGCGTCTGCAACCCCTCCATTTCAATTGGACGGCTATGTTGATGTGGGTGAAGATACTCGTCTTAAGAACCGATTTTTAGACCTGCGCCGGCCAGAAATGCTAAACAAATTACGCTTTCGTTCTAAGGTCACTAGTTATATTCGTAATTTCCTAGATGGTCAGGATTTTATGGATGTTGAAACCCCGATTCTGACTCGAGCAACCCCTGAAGGCGCTCGAGATTACTTGGTGCCGAGCCGTACTCAGCCTGGTAGTTTTTTTGCATTGCCGCAATCGCCTCAGTTATTTAAGCAAATGTTGATGGTTTCTGGTGTTGATCGTTACTATCAAATTGCAAAATGTTTCCGAGATGAAGATCTTCGAGCAGATCGACAGCCTGAATTTACGCAGGTTGACATTGAGTGTTCATTTGTTGATGAAAATACACTTATGAACATTATGGAGCAGATGGTTCGTGAAATGTTTCATGACCTGTTGAATGTTGATTTCTCATCTTTTCCAAGAATCCCTTATTCTGAAGCAATGGCTAAGTATGGTAGTGATAAGCCCGACTTACGAATTCCGCTTGAATTTACTGATGTGGCAGATCTTGTGGCGCCAGTGGACTTTAAGGTCTTTGCCGGTCCAGCTAAAGATCCAAAAGGACGTGTTGTCGCATTGCGTGTACCAGGTGGTGCGAGCATATCTCGTAAGCAAATAGACGAGTACACAAAGTATGTGGGCATCTATGGCGCTAAAGGGCTAGCGTGGATTAAAGTTAATGAATTAGAGAAGGGGGCGGAAGGCCTTCAATCGCCTATCGTTAAATTCTTAGGTGATGATGTTGCGATGCAAATTATGTCTCGCCTTGGTGCAGAGAATGGCGATATTGTATTCTTTGGCGCAGATAAGGCTAAAGTGGTGAACGAAGCGATTGGCGCACTTCGCGTTAAGGTCGGCGAAGATCTTGATTTATTTACGTGTAAATGGGCTCCATGTTGGGTAGTGGACTTCCCAATGTTTGAAGAGACGTCTAATGGTGGGTTGACTGCGATCCACCATCCGTTCACGTCTCCAGCCTGTTCACCTGCAGAGCTAAAAGAGTCACCAGAAAGTGCATTGTCACAGGCCTACGATATGGTGCTGAATGGAACAGAGTTGGGTGGCGGTTCTATTCGTATTCATGATGGCGAGATGCAAAAAACGGTATTCGGTATTTTGGGTATAGATGATGAAGAAGCGCAAGAGAAGTTTGGCTTTTTACTAGATGCACTTAAGTATGGCTGTCCTCCTCATGGTGGTTTGGCGTTCGGTCTTGACCGTCTGGTGATGTTGATGACTGATTCGCAGTCGATACGAGAAGTGATTGCATTCCCTAAAAATCAAAGTGCAACCTGTATGCTGACTCAGGCGCCAGGTACTGTGGATGCAAAACAGCTAAAAGAGCTTAATATCAATGTTCGGAAGTCTGTGAAGGAAGAAAGCTAATGTGTATCCATCCATGAAACCATGGTGATTCCAGTTTTCGCGAGGATGACCATTATAGTGTTTCTGGATGGACACTAATTAACTGAGTTAATTTAAGTGCTTAAACTAGCCACTAACCAAATTAATTGCTAGTAATGTAATATCGGCCGCTTTGCACACAGCGCGGCTTTTGAAGGGCGGTCTATTGGTGTAGCATAACAACCATTGACCGCCTTTTTTCTATCTAACCCCGTTCTTTCATAAGCGCTTAAAGGTTACCTTGGCAGATACATGGCTATTATTTTGGGAATTGACCCTGGATCTCGAGTGACAGGGTATGGTGTTATAAACTTTGTCCAGGGCCGGCCTGAGTACATATCGAGCGGTTGTATCCGAATACAAGGGGCTTCATTGCCAGAAAAACTCAAGCAAATATTTTCCGGCGTCTCTGAAATTATTGAACGTTGGTCGCCTCAAGAGTTTGCGATTGAAGAGGTTTTTATGGCGCGTAACGCTGATTCGGCACTTAAATTGGGGCAGGCAAGGGGCGCTGCTATTGTTGCAGCCGTTATGCAGGACCTTCCTGTATCAGAGTATGCTGCGCGAAAAGTAAAGCAAGCGGTTGTGGGTAACGGTGGGGCAGAGAAGTCACAAGTACAGCATATGGTTCAATCCTTGTTGTCATTGCCTGGTAAACCGCAATCTGATGCTGCAGACGCGCTCGCAATCGCACTTTGTCATGCTCACACTTGTCAGGGGTTGATTAGGATTGCGGGTTCTACGTCAAGCCGGCGTGGAAGAATAAGGTAGTGCTCGTGTAGTTCTAACTATAGTGCGCCTGTGTTACATAAATATCATATAAAACAATAATCATTGAGGGCTTACATTTGATCGGTCGTATCAGGGGCAGATTAGTTGAAAAACAACCATCGTTTTTACTGGTTGATGTGCAAGGAGTGGGCTATGAAATTGAGGTGCCGTTTTCTACTTCTTTTACACTATCTGAACTAAATCAAGATATTATCCTACATACTCATTTGGTTGTTCGAGAAGATGCTCAACTCCTTTATGGGTTTTCTACTGTTAAGGATCGTGATTTATTTCGTTTGTTAATAAAAATTAATGGTGTAGGTCCCAAGCTTGCGCTTACAATCTTATCCGGTTTAGATTCTGCACAATTGGCTCGGTGTGTTCGTGATGATGACTCTGCGACATTGGTAAAACTGCCAGGAGTCGGTAAGAAAACAGCCGAAAGGTTGCTGATTGAGCTTAGAGATAAGCTTAAAGATTGGGGGGCGCCTGATACAGATCTACTGGGTGGTGAGGAAGTCATTGTTGCAAAGAGCGCGTCTGCAGTGATTGAAGAGGCTGAATCGGCGTTGATAGCATTAGGTTATAAACCTCAAGAAGCCACTAAAGCGGTTAATGCTATCAAGGCGGAAGGTCTGAGTAGTGAAGAGTTGATACGTTTGGCACTTAAAGGCATGGTGAGAGGTAATTGATGATCGAAGAAGATCGACTGGTATCCGCCACGGCTGTTCAAACACGCTCAGAAGAAGGCCAAGATAGGGCCATTCGCCCGACTAAGTTAGCGGACTATATTGGTCAGCCTGCTGTATCCGAGCAGATGGAAATATTTATAGGGGCTGCAACAGCTAGAGGTGAGGCGCTTGATCATGTGCTTATTTTTGGTCCGCCAGGGTTGGGTAAAACGACACTTGCGAATATCATTGCGAATGAAATGGATGGCACCATCAAAACAACGTCGGGTCCGGTGCTTGAAAAAGCAGGCGATCTGGCTGCAATGTTAACCAGCCTTGAAGAAGGCGATGTATTGTTTATTGATGAAATTCATCGATTAAATGCGTCTATCGAAGAGCTGCTGTATCCCGCTATGGAGGACTATCAGCTCGATATAATGATCGGAGAAGGCCCTGCGGCCCGTTCAATAAAGCTCGAATTGCCAGCGTTTACGTTAGTAGGCGCGACCACTCGAGCGGGGTTGCTGACATCACCGCTACGAGATCGCTTTGGCATTGTGCAAAGGCTGGAATTTTATAGTACCGCTGACCTAACCCATATCGTGATGCGATCTGCAAAAATGCTAGGGTTAGATATTGAGCCTGAAGGCGCTCATGAGGTCGCGAAGCGATCTCGCGGAACACCTCGTATCGCTAATCGCCTGCTTAAGCGTGTGAGGGATTACGCTCAGGTCAAGTCTGACGGCGTTATTAGTCAGCATGTGGCCGATAAAGCATTGAACTTGTTAAAAGTGGATAGCCAGGGATTGGACCATATGGATCGTCGTTTATTGATGAGCATGATGGAGCAGTTCGAGGGGGGGCCGGTTGGTGTCGAAAGTATGGCTGCAGCAATTAGTGAAGAGCGAGGCACAATAGAAGATGTACTTGAACCCTATTTAATACAGCAGGGGTATATTATTAGGACACCCAGAGGGCGTATGGTGACCAAAAGTGCTTGGTTGCACTTTGGTTTAACGGCACCAGCCAATACCTAGCGGGTGTTTTTTACTCAAGGAATAATAGGGATGAGCGAGTTATGACAAACCAAGAGAGTCAGTGTTTTAGCATTCCCGTTAGAGTGTATATCGAAGACACTGACGCTGGAGGTATTGTTTTCTATGCCAACTACCTTAAGTTTATGGAGCGGGCGCGCACAGAGTATATCCGTAGCCTCGGAATAGAATTGCGGGCAGGGATGAAGCAAAACATAAGTTATGTCGTGCATAGTTTGGAAATAAAATACCAAAAGCCTGCAAAGCTTGATGATTTAGTGACTGTTACGGCAAATATTTCAAAACTGGGTAAAACTTACATGGTGTTTGAGCAGCGTGTTATTGATGAGAACGGTGGTGTCCTGGTGGTGGCAGAGGTCAAGGTGGTTTGTGTTGCTCTTGAGTCGGGTAAGCCCCGAGTAATGGATAGTAGATTAATTAATGCCTTAAGTTAAGTCGCTATAAGGCTGTTTAGATCTTTTATTATTGTTTATTTGGAGAAGTTGGGTGGAAGAGCAGTTATCTATATGGAGTTTAGTGGCGAACGCCAGTTTTGTTGTTCAGTTCGTGATGTTCTTGCTCTTTGCAGCATCCGTCCTTTCGTGGATGATTATTTTTCAGAGAGCGACGCTTTTCAAACAGGCTAAAAAAGCCAGGGTCGCATTTGAAGAGCGTTTCTGGTCGGGTATGGATTTGAATCAGCTGTATCAGGAGCTCAATTCAGCTGATCAATCACAGGGTGGTTTGGAGAATATATTTAAAGCCGGATTCAATGAGTTTACGCGTCTACGACAGCAAGGTAGTGCGGACTCTGATGCAATTATGGAAGGGACTCAGCGTGCAATGAGAGTCGCAGTGTCACGCGAAGCGGATTATCTTGATGCTCATTTACCGTTTTTGGCGACTGTTGGTTCGACCAGTCCCTATATTGGTTTGTTTGGAACTGTCTGGGGTATTATGAATTCGTTTCGGGGGTTGGCTCAAGTGCAGCAGGCGACGCTAGCAACGGTTGCGCCGGGTATCTCTGAGGCATTGGTGGCAACTGCCATGGGGCTTTTCGCCGCAATCCCTGCTGTTATTGCTTATAACCGATATTCCGCTCAAGCAGACGCGTTGGTTGGTACATATGAGACGTTTGCCGAAGAGTTTTCTAGCATATTACACCGTACAGTCCACTCTTAATGCATACGTCTGATTATTAAATAGGTGTTAAATGGCTAGATCATCCAGAAAGCCAATGTCTGATATTAATGTGGTTCCATATATTGATGTCATGTTGGTGCTACTGATTATTTTTATGGTAACAGCACCGATGCTCACACAGGGGGTCAAGGTTGACTTACCCCAGGTTGAGTCCGACCCGGTCAATATGCAGAAAGACCAGGAGCCACTGATTATTACGGTGGACTCAAATGCAGCATATTACCTTGAAATAGGGGATCAGACCGGCAACCCCATGGAGCTAACTGCACTTCAAGAGCGGGTGTCAGTTATTTTGGCGCAAAATCCAAGGGTAAGTGTGTTGGTGCGTGGAGACCGGCATGTCGAGTACGGTATTGTGGTGGATTTAATGAGCGCACTGCAGCAGTCCGGAGCTGAAGGTGTAGGTTTGGTGACTGAGAATCCATGAGTACAAATCGCACCAAGCAGGTTAAGGCGGATCAGTTAAAGCCTCGAATTTCATTTTTGAAGCGTTACTGGCAATCAATTGATAGCAGTTATCGGCGTTCAATTGTTTATGCATTAATACTTCACTTAGCGGTGGTTGTTTTACTGGGTTCTGGTTGGTCTTCTCAGGCGGACATTAAGCCCATTGCAGTCCCTCGCCATATCAATGCCGTTGTGGTGGATGCGTCAGCAATAGATGCATTAAAGAAACAAGAGGCGGATAAGAAAAAAAAGCAGATAGATACCCATAAGAAAAAAGAAGAGAGACTGAA
Organism: uncultured Oleiphilaceae bacterium; assembly: GCA_913060665.1. Classification (GTDB taxonomy): domain Bacteria; phylum Pseudomonadota; class Gammaproteobacteria; order Pseudomonadales; family Oleiphilaceae; genus Alkalimarinus. The sequence continues at coordinate 173,775 of CAJXUY010000002.1, read as the reverse complement.
AAAGGAACTTGAAAAAAAGAAAGCATTAGAGAAAAAGAAAAAGGCAGAGCAGAAGAAAAAAAGTGATGCTGAAAAGAAAAAAGTGTTAGCCAAAAAGAAAGCATTAGAAAAAAAGAAAAAAGATGAAGCCCAAAAAAAAGCGTTGTTAAAGAAGAAAGAAGAGCAAAAAAAACTAAAAGACAAAAAGCAGCGTGAAGAACAAAAGAAAAAGGACGCTGAAGAAAAGCGCATTAAAGAACAAAAAATAAAAGATGAGAAGGCACGAGAGCAAGCCCTGCAGCGGAAGCAGCAGGAAGCTCAGCTTCAGGAGATGATGTTGAAAGCTGAGCAGGCAAGACAGCAAGCGTTAGATGATCGCCTGCGTGAGCAGAAAATTGAGGCTGATCGGCAGCGTCAAGAGCAGTTGAAAGCCGATCAAATAGCGGAAATGAATGAAGTTGATCGCTTTATAGCGTTAATTCGGGCTAAAATTACTCGGAATTGGCATAAGCCATCTGGTGCAAAGATAGGTGAAACCGTTGTGCTTCAGTTGCATCTTTTCCCAACTGGAGAGTTAAGTCGCGCCGAAATTTTGAAGAGTAGTGGTAGCTCAATATTTGACAGCTCGGCACTGAGTGCAGCGAAGTCAATTGCCAAGTATCCCGTACCGACTGATAACCGAGTATTTGAGCGAAATTTTAGACGGTTCAGTATGTCATTTAGTCATCAGGAAGATTAGTTTTGCAAAATCGAAGTGTTTACATAACTGTTTTATTATCGATTATTTTGATTGCTCCTAGAATCTCGATAGCAGAGCTTATGATCGAGATTACACAAGGCGCAGACTCTGCGATCCCGATCGCGATCGTTCCATTCTCAAATAAAAGCGCAAAGCCTATACCTGAAGATATTCGTAAGATCATTGCCGAGGATCTGCAGCGAAGTGGTGAGTTCGACCCTTTGGCAACTAATCGTATGCTGAGTTTGCCTGCTAGCGCAAAAGAAGTGTACTACCGAGATTGGCGACTCTTAAAGCAAAACTACTTGCTGATTGGGAGTATCGAATATTCAGACTACTCAAAGGCATATAAAATTCAATATCAACTGTTTGATGTTAATCAGCAAAAGCGAGTGGTAGGGGAGGTTGTGTCGGGCGATGATAAAAGCCTTAGGGATTTAGCGCACCATATCAGTGACGCAATTTATGAAGCGGTCACCGGTATACGAGGCGCGTTTTCAACCAGGATTTCCTATATTACCCACCAGAGCAGCGTTAATGGAAAGCCGGAGTATAGGTTGCAGGTAGCGGATGCTGATGGCCGTCGTTCGTTTACCTTGCTGAAAACCTCAGAGCCGATTTTGTCTACTGCGTGGTCACCTGACGGCAAAAAATTGGCGTATGTTTCATTTGAGAGTGGTAGGCCGGCCGTCTATACCCATATTATTGCTACAGGTAAGCGCCAATTGGTGTCTGCGCATAAGGGATTGAATGGAGCTCCAGCCTGGTCTCCTGACGGGAAATCATTGGCTTTAACCTTATCGAAAGATGGTAATGCAGAAATCTATCGACTTGAATTGGCAACAAAAAAATTAACAAGGTATACGCGACACTACTCCATTGATACTGAAGCAAGCTGGTCTCCAGATGGTAATCAACTCGTATTTACCAGTGATCGAAGCGGAAGTCCTCAAGTCTACCGTATGAATATTTATGATCAGTCACCTGAAAGACTGACTTTTAAAGGGCGTTATAATGCCCGCCCTCGCTTCAGTGATGACGGTAAGAGTATATTTTATGTGCATCAGTCTCAGGGGGCTTTTAATATAGCAACATTGAATATTGATACGGGGAGTGAGCTAATTCTCACGGATACATCGTTAGATGAGTCCCCGAGCTTGGCTCCAAACGATAGAATGTTGATTTATGCGACACAAAGAGGTAGAAAGGGCGTATTAGCCGTAGTTTCAGTGGATGGTCGGTCAAAATACTTACTACCTGCAGAGTTTGGTGATGTAAGAGAACCTGCATGGTCACCTTTTTTGAAGTAAAACGTTATTAGATTTACAATAGGGTACTTACTAAATAAGTTTTTGTATTAAGCAACTTGTACGTTGAAGTTTAATGTCTCATGTTAATATTTTTGTTCAGTCATAATTAAGGAAAACTAATGAAAGCGATATCAACTAAGCACGCTCTAGCTCTTGTATTATCAGCATCTGTTTTAGCAGGTTGCGCATCAAACAGCACGACTGACGATGCTGCTACCTCTGGAGCAGATGTTACTCCAGTAGATCAGTCAGGTGGTGTTGAAGTTAGCGCGCCAGGTGAAGGCGGATCATTGACTACTGAAGAAATGGCTGCACAGCAAGCTGAAATGGAGCGTCAAGCAAAAGAAAAGGAAGAAGCCGTACTACGTGAAATTCGTACATTCTACTTTGACTTTGATAAGTCAGCCGTTAGACCTGAGTCACGTGCAGCGTTGATGGCTCACGCAGCATTTTTATCGGCAAACCCAAATGTAAATGTTGTGCTTGAAGGGCATTCAGATGAACGTGGTACTAAAGAGTATAACTTGGCGCTAGGTGAGCGTCGAGCGCAATCTGTAGAGCGTTTCCTTGTTGTAAATGGCGTAGCGCGTACTCAAGTTGAAGTGGTTAGCTATGGGGAAGAGAAGCCAGCAGCAACAGGCCATAGCGAAAGCGATTGGGCGAAGAATCGTCGAGTTTATATTGAATATAAATAAGGCGAGTTCTAAAAAAATATCATGAAGAGAATCTTTTCTCTTGTGCTTGCACTGTCTTTTATAGACAGTGCATTTGCACAGTCAACCCCTGCCTTTCAGGCTTCTCCTGCTCAGATCGCTGACTCATCCGGCATCAAACCCACTAATACTGAAGCTAAGTACAGTCCAGCCTCTGAATTACTTTTTATGGTTGAACAGTTGCAGCAAGAGGTTCAGGAGCTTCGTGGAATTGTTGAGCAACAAAGTCATCAAATCAAGCAGCTAAAGCAACAAGGTCGAGATAGGTACCATGATCTTGATCAGCGTCTTTTACAGCTTAAAGAGAGCGGTGTTCGTTCGTTAAATTCAGTTTCGCCAGCGGGAGGCGCGGCTAGTCAAGGTTCAGCGACCGATGGCTCAACGGTCGGAGGGGGCGCTGCAATAGGCGTGACCAGCGCAGCTGCGTTATCTAAGGTTAAAACCGAACCCTCGGCCAAGCAACAGCGAGAATATCAGCAAGCTTATGACCTGATTAAACAGAAAAAATATGATCAAGCAGTGGATGAACTACATAAATTTATAGCACTGTATCCTGATAGTGAGTTAGCGGGTAATGCTTACTACTGGTTAGGTGAAGTATATTTAGTGATGCCAAAGTTCGAGCAGGCTCGGCAAGCGTTTACTGTGGTTATAGGGAGTTTCTCTAGTCATCGTAAGGCGGCGGATGCCATGTTTAAGTTAGGCGTAACGTATCACCGCTTAAATAAGCTTGAGGACGCTAAATTTTATTTGTCGGAAGTTGTAAAGCGTTATCCCGAAAGCTCTGCCGCAAAGCTGGCTAAGGAATATGTTTCAAAACTATAATTGTTTTCGATTAGTTCTACGATAAGAAAAATTAAATAGTTATATAAAAAGTTAAATTTGGGCTTGTTATTCCCTCAAAAAACAGTACTATATGCGCCTCGTTTGGGTCGTTAGCTCAGTTGGTAGAGCAGTTGGCTTTTAACCAATTGGTCGGGCGTTCGAGCCGCCCACGACCCACCATGTTTAAAAGGGAGCCTTATAGGCTCCCTTTTTTCGTTTCAAGAAATAGAATCTGATAAAATATCTGGCTCTAACAAATCATAAACAGTATTCGGCATCGCATTTAACATTATTTATGCCGTTAAAGATGTTAGTAAATTTCGAAAGACCGAAAGACCGAAAGATTGATAGTATTTTTTAGGTGAATCTCCAATGAGTAAAACGACTGATAGTATTCTTATACAAGAGCACTTTGCGCACGAGCACGAGGCGTTAGAGCTGAGTACTGAAGACCGAGAGGCATACAAAACTAAAATAAAAGCATTGTTGGTTCGAGAAAATGCAGTGCTTGTTGCCCATTACTATACAAGTGCAATTTTGCAGGAGCTAGCGGAAGAAACTGGAGGCTGTGTCTCTGATTCGTTGGAAATGGCGCGCTTTGGTAATCAACACCCCGCTTCAACCCTTGTGGTTGCAGGCGTAAAGTTTATGGGGGAGACTGCAAAAATACTCAACCCTGAAAAGCGAGTATTGATGCCCACGCTTGAAGCTACCTGCTCGTTGGATATTGGTTGTGATGCTGATGAGTTTTCGGCTTTTTGTGATCAGCACCCAGATCGGACTGTCGTGGTCTATGCAAATACTTCAGCAGCGGTTAAAGCCAGGGCCGATTGGGTGGTAACGTCGAGTATTGCGGTTGATGTGGTTGAGCATTTGGACAGGTTGGGTGAAAAGGTACTTTGGGCTCCAGATAAATATCTGGGTGGTTATGTTAAAAAAACGACGGGTGCTGATGTCCTTCTTTGGGATGGCTCTTGCATTGTTCATGAAGAGTTTAAAGCTAAGGGGATTTTGGACCTGAAGCACCTTTACCCAGATGCTGCCGTTCTTGTTCACCCGGAATCACCTGAATCGGTAGTAGAGGTTGCTGATGTAGTAGGGTCAACGTCTCAGCTCATTCAAGCCGCTCAGAAAATGGACAATAGCGCGTTTATTGTAGCGACTGATAGCGGGATCTTTTATAAGATGCAGCAGCAGGCACCCGGTAAAACGTTTATAGAGGCACCTACAGGGGGAACCGGTGCAACCTGTCGTAGCTGTGCCCATTGCCCTTGGATGGCTATGAATGGGCTGGAAAATTTAGCAGAAGTACTTGAGATGGGTGATCAAGAAATCTTTGTAGATGATGTGCTAAGAGAAAAAGCACTTATTCCTCTCAGGCGTATGTTGGATTTTTCTACAAAAAGTAAGCAATCTCAGCCCTCTGTTGTGGTCTGAGAGTCTGTTTTAGCCTGAGGTTCTGTTTTCTGAGGTATGGCGAACACCACGCTTAAGTCCAAAAGTCGATATAGCTGGGATTTCTAAAAGGTATTAAAAATTAATACCTTTTTTGGCTCTATATAAGTCGTCAATTCTTTGTTGGATTGTTGCGGTGATTTGAGTGTTGCCCTGGCTCTTCTTAAGCGCTTGCTGGAGCTGCAGTAGTGCGTCGTCGATTTCGCCAATAAGATAGAAAAACTCTGCTCTGGATTTATGTAGTTGTACAATATTGCCTGCTTCACCGTTTATCTCTGCCAGCGTATACCATATTTTAGGCTCGTTTGGGTGGGCTCGAGTTAGGTTCAATAGTAGGGACTCTGCGTTGAATAAGTCATTTATCTGGCCTCTTTGTGCGACTTGTTTAGATAGTTCCCATGTAATGGCATAGTTACCAGGATTTCGATTTAGGTGTTTCCTTAAAAGCTCAATAGCCTCATCTGTTTTGCCTAGTTTTGCCATAGATTCTGCTTTGGCAATAATGAAAATAATTCTATCAGGATAGCGAGAGAGAAGTCTGTCTATTATGGTTGAGGCTCGATCTGGAGCGTCTGCCTTATTTAGGGCTATGGCTAGCCCGTACTGGCTAGCCACTTTATTAAACGTATTCCCTTCATCAACAGCTGATCTAAAATACCGGACTGCTGAGTCGTTTGATTCGGAAAAGTGGAGTAATACTCGGCTCCGTATCAAATGGAATTCAAGGTCTTCTTTGTAGGCTTTGATTGGGTATTGTTCTGCTCGGTTTCTGGAATCTGATATGCGGGATTCAGTTACCGGGTGTGTTGAGAGGTATTCGGGTGGGCTGTTTCCATATAGGCGGGCTTCCCTCAGCATTCTCTCGAACATTGCAGGCATGGCCTTTGGGTCCATGCCTGAATCAAACAGGGTTTGAATGCCTATACGGTCGGCTTCTTGTTCATTTTGTCTTGAATAGCTTAACTGGGACTGAATCGCCAGTGCTTGTGTGCTTGCCAATGCCGCGATACCCGCGTCCGCCCCTGCGGTGGCAGCTATAATAACACTTGCTAATAGCCCAGCGAGTGCTAGAGGCGTTGCTTTTTGTTGTCGCTCTAGACTACGGGCGTAATGCCGCTGACTTAAGTGAGCTATTTCGTGGGCGATGACGGAGGCAAATTGCTGCTCTGAGCCGGAGTGAATAAATAGTCCAGAATTGATGCCCATAACGCCACCTGGTACGGCAAACGCGTTCATTGTGGAGCTATCAACAATAACGAGTTTAAGGTCACGCTCAGAAAGTTCTGAGTTGGGCGCCAGTCTAAACACTAAACTGGTCAGATAGCTGTATGTTAACGGATCATGGAGTGTTTTTACCTGTCTTCGAAGTGAGCGTAGCCAAGCACTGCCCAATGCCTTCTCTTGCTGGAGAGAGATAAATCCGGATGTAGCGTCTCCAAGAGTAGGTAGGTCGTTGGAGGCCGCGTTGCTTTGAGGTGTATGGATACAGGCGAGCCATAGCAGTAGTATTCGTGTGGCAGAAAACCATTTATTCATGTAAAGCGTAACCCAAGAAAGAGGTAAAACAGTCTGAAGGAACAAAAGTAAACTGTTATTAAGCTAACTTCAAGGTGGATTCATTAGGATATTTTTGATTAGAGTGCCATATGTTAAACAAGTTAAGTTACAATTGAGCGTGGTCAGTGCTTTCCGGATCGCATTACCATAACCTGTTGGTTATTGTTATTTTTTGCATTAAAAATTAGTCTTTTGTAATCAGTATTTGTACTAATATCGCCAACGTCATTGTGATCGAAATAGGAGGGGCGGAAGTAGAGATGGCAGATCAAGTTTTAGATGTAATGGGGCTTAGCTGTCCTATGCCGTTGCTAAAAGCCAAACAGGCATTGAACAAATTAAGTGAGGGGCAAACGTTGTTAGTTAAAGCAACGGACCCAGGGTCTGTTAGAGATTTTAAGTCATTTACTGATTTAAGCTCTAATCAGCTTCTAGAAAGTTTTGAAGATAGTGGCTGCTATTGTTATTTGATATTGAAAGGTAGCTAGTCACTCGTTTACCCGTTATTTAGGCTAACGTTATATTGAGGTTTAAGTTAGCGTTATTTCAGATTTTTATTGCTGATGTTGTTGGGTATTATAACCGCATAGATATTTAAGGCCATTTAAAGGAGCCTGGATGTTAAATATAGTTCGTTCGTGGGTAGAGAAATATTTCTCAGATGAAGAGGCCGTGGTGCTTTTCATCTTGTTAATTGTTGGGTTGGCGGTCGTTGTATTGGTCGGAGGGATGCTGGCACCTGTTATCGCGAGTATGGTATTAGCATTTATACTTCAAGGTTTGGTTAGTAAGCTCGTATCTCGAGGTTTTAATGAAACAGGGTCAATTTTAGCGGTCTACCTTTTGTTTATTGGTTTATTTTTCGCGTTTCTATTTTTCCTATTGCCACTCGTTCTTGGCCAGGTGACATCGTTGGTTAAGGAGTTTCCGAGGATGTTTTCGGAGCTACAGAGCTACCTAAAGGTATTACCGAAAGAGTACCCTTCGCTTTTAAGTGAAGGCTCTGTGAACAACTTGTTTAACCAGGCGACATCTGAGGCGGCAAAATTTGGACAGTGGGTGGTATCATTTTCAATAGAAAGCTTCCCTGTATTTGTCACGATTTTAATATATATCGTATTGGTGCCGATTCTGGTCTTTTTCTTTCTTAAAGATCGTCGACTTATTCTCAGCTCATTGGCTGGGCTTTTGCCAAGAGAGAAGAGGTTGATGACTCGCGTCTGGCACGAAATGAACATGCAATTTGCCAACTATATTCGTGGCAAGGTGGTAGAAATTCTGATTGTCGGTGTTGCCACCTATGTTGCTTTTGTCGTCATGGGTTTAAATTATGCTGTGTTATTAGGTATTTTAGTTGGATTCTCGGTGCTGGTACCCTATATCGGTGCAACCATCGTCACTATCCCAGTTGCTATGATTGCATTGTTTCAGTGGGGGTGGGGCTCTGACTTTTTCTACTTAATGATCGTATACGGTATTATTCAGGCCTTGGACGGCAATGTTCTGGTGCCGCTTTTATTTTCTGAAGTGGTCAATTTACACCCTGTAGTGATTATTGTCGCTGTTTTGTTTTTCGGTGGAATTTGGGGGTTATGGGGGGTGTTTTTCGCGATACCATTAGCGACGTTGCTGAAGGCTGTTTTTTCTGCTTGGCCTGTTGCTAAATGATTATTTTGTTACGTGTCTGAGAAGATCGTTTCTGCTCTGGCATGAGAAAACCAATGAACCATTGAACCTTTGACCTTAGTAATCATAGGTTCAATGATTCTAGATGTTAATAACCTAAAATATCTTGTTTGAAATTACTACCTACGGGGTTTTCCCCAACCCAGACAGAGAGTAGTGCATCTGCAAATCGCTTTCCTGGGACGATGCCTTTGTCATCCCCGTCGATTGTGACTCGAGTACCGGCGCCAGGGATATAGTCGATGTTCACTTCATCTCCGCGCTTTAGTTTCCCGTCAAACATGGATAAAAATTGGTTTATGTTAGGTCCAAGCGTTTCCTGCTCTTCGCGGCTAATATTGAGCACAAGTGCATCCTTAAGTGCTTGCGCTACTTTTCTTGCCGTGACTTTGCGTAGGAGAACATGAAACAGCATACGCCTATGTTCATCACTCTCAAGAATTTGATTTTCATCATGAGAGGGGGTTTCGAGGTATAGGCCACCGACATAGGTATTGATAACCATGTATGTTTTTCTTAATGAGGCTCCATTTAGACTCAATTCTGTGCCTGAGTTGCCTACTTTGATGATTTCTTCCAGATTAACATCACTAATACTTCTTGCTTGTGACATTAAAGGAAGAAGAGTTAGAACCAGCAAAAAGCTGCTTAATGCTCTCATGTATAAACTTCCTGTTGTTTTTTTGAGCAAGTCGTTTGGTAGATAAATATTTATGTGTTCATGTAACTGTTTTATATTTTATGTGATTTGTGGGGGTATGTATCTGCTTATTGAGATATTCTGCGGATCCTTTTGCTGAATTGTGAGCACATTCAACAAAACTAGGTGACCTGATCGAGAGTTGAGGGAATGTTGACGGAGGTTAACAATTGAAAGGTGTTTGAGGGAGAGTTATTTAGGCACCTATATAACTCTCATGGGATGCAAGTTATAGCTCGTTGGTCGAGGCAAGCACTTCTTCAACGTGGTTTTTTACCTTTACTTTTCTCCATTCTTTTTGCAGTACACCTTTTGAGTCAATCAGAAAGGTGCTTCGCTCAATGCCCATGTACTCTTTTCCATATAGCTTTTTGAGCTTTATGACATCGAATAGTTTGCAGAGTGTTTCGTCAGGGTCAGAAATTAATTCAAAAGGGAACTCGTGTTTGTTTCTGAAATTACTATGAACTTTAAGGCTGTCTCTGGAAACACCAAAAATTACCGTGTTATTTTCAGCAAAATCTTTAGCATGATCACGAAAGTCTTGACCTTCTGTAGTGCATCCAGGAGTGTTGTCTTTTGGGTAAAAGTAGATGACGGCGTTTTTTCCAAGTAATGTGCTGGGTGAAACGGTCGTATCATTAGTGGCGGATGATTCAAAATGAGGGATCATTGCTCCGATTTCTATCTTTGACATAAGTATTACCAACCTATTTTTCGAGCAGAACAAATGTTTCTGCTTTGGAGGTTAAAGAGTTTAATAATTGTGATTGTTTTTAGTTGTTTCTAGCGGGCTCTATAGCCGCATCAAGATTCAGGTCATCACAGAACACCATAAACTCTTCTCTAAGGGTTGCAAGATGTGTGTTGGATGGAACTGTAATCGACATATTTAAGTTGAACATTTGTGTCCCTGTATGGGGGGCGCTATAAGTGCCTGTTTGAAGGTCGTCGATATTAATGTTTTGTTTAGAGAAGAAGTTCGCTATTTCATGCACAATGCCTGGGTTGTCCAGGGCTACAACATTTGCGGTGTAGCAGATGGCCGCTTTAGGTTGTCGGGGTTGGGTGTGCTTAACGATGGTCGTAAGGTCTAGTTTTTTGGCCAGTGCTGGAATAATGTTCTCTAGCTTTGCTATGTCGTTCCAGGAGCCAGAGACCATCATAATAACCGCAAATTCGCCGCCTAATACGGTCATTCGACTATCAATAATGTTACAGCGGTTTTCTGAACTCGCTTTTGCAAGCTCATTTACAATACCTGGGCGATCACCACCAATCGCAGAAATGACTAAATGATTTTCTTTATTGAGTGTTGTGCTCATGTAAGTGGTCCGATTTCCGAAAGTTAATGTAAACAAATTGGAGTAGTGCTTCTAGGCTAAGTATCTGTATCTAGGCACTGGCATGTTTTAGCAATGAAATTGGTGTGTTAGCGAATTTTATATATGTTCTGCTTAGTATGGTTTGCTGTCAAGCCTAGTCAAGAAATATGGATAAGTTGAGATAAATTACGGGTGTAGAGAGTGATTCAAGAGCAAGTTTTTTCAGAATTATTTTGTTAGACTATTATCTATCAAACTTTATTTACCAATAATGTAGTTAAGTCGCGTTAATTCTGTCTTCAACCCTTGTTTAACACGGGGGTCGCGATTAACATATCCCTTTTTACTTGTACTAATTCCCCCTGCATGGAGAGATGTATGATTTCTGGCAGCCTTGTCGCGCTAGCTACCCCAATGAACCCAGATGGAACACTAGATTGGGAACGATTAGATGGGCTTGTAGATTTTCACGTGAAAAACGGTACCGATGCGATTGTTGCCGTTGGCACAACCGGGGAGTCAGCAACGTTAAACCCTGATGAGCATTGTGCGGTTATACGTCGCGTCGTAGAGCGTGTAAATGGTCGTATGTCGGTTATCGCAGGTACGGGTGCCAACTCAACGACTGAAGCGATTGACCTTACCAGGGAAGCTAAGCATATTGGTGTTGATGCTTGTTTGTTGGTAACACCTTACTATAACAAGCCAACGCAAGAGGGGTTATATCTTCATTACAAAGCGATTGCCGAAGCCGTTGATGTTGATCAGATATTGTATAATGTACCGGGAAGAACTGCCGTTGATATGGTTAATGAAACAGTTGTTCGTCTTGCAGATATTCCAAATATCACCGGAGTGAAAGATGCGACGGGAGACTTGGCAAGAGGCAAGGAGTTAATCCAGCTGGTAGGAGATCGTATGGCTGTATATTCCGGCGATGATGCAACTGCAGTTGAGCTGATATTACTTGGTGCTCAAGGCAATATTTCCGTCACTGCCAATGTTTTACCAAAAGATATGGCTGATATGTGTCGCTTAGCGTTAGCAGGTAACGCTGATGAGGCAAGATTAATAGATCAACGTTTAGCTGCACTCAACAGCAAGCTTTTTGTTGAAGCTAACCCGATCCCGGTAAAGTGGGCGTTACAGCAGCTAGGGTTGGTTCAAGATGGAATCAGGCTTCCACTAACGCCTTTGAGTCAAATGTATCGCCAGGATGTACTAGCAGCTTTAAAAAGTGCCGGTGCTTTGTGATTTTCAAAAATACCATTTTTTTGTAAAGTCGATCAATTAGCCCGTAAACAGACAGTGTATTTAATGAGTTTAATCAGATTAACTGCAGTTGTGTTGATTCTATCAGCGCTGACTGCTTGTGGTATCGTGCGTGATAGATCAAATGATTATATTGAGGCAGAACATGGTGAGGCGATTGTGGTGCCTGACTGGTATCGCAGTAGCGGCATAGAGTCTCGCTATCCTATACCCCCTATTGATAAACGAACGAGTCTTCCTGCTCAATACGTCTTGCCGACCCCTCCAGATGCCACGATTGCAATTCTGACTGAGAACTATGTAATTGAGACACTTGAGGACCAGTCTTGGTTACTTGTGAATGAAACCCCAGGCCGAATTTGGCCGTCTCTTGACTACTTCTGGGAGGAGAACGGAGTTAGAGTTGACTTTGAAAACCCCAGACTTGGGCTAATGCAGACTGAGGTTTTGGGTTCTACTTTACTATCAAAGCAACTACTATCAAGAATTAATCTAGGCGGTGCCACAGTGGATCGCCCATTACTTATTCAGGCTAAGTTAGGGCAGGGCGTTAAACGCAATACGACTGAGTTACAGGTTCGAGTTTTAGATGTTAAAAGTGGTCCCCAAGACTTCAATATATGGTCAGGTCAGCCTAACCGCAAAGCAGCAGAGCATAAACTGCTCGAGATTATTAGCTCATATCTTGAAAATAATCAGTCATACAGAAGCTACTCGTTGTTAGCCAATGATATTGGCGGCACGTCGAAAGTGACATTGATATCAGGTCACAATGAACGCCCTTATTTGAAGATGGATCTTGCGTTCGATCGAACCTGGAGTTCAGCCACTAAAGGACTGCGTGGCGCAAAAATCAAGGTTGTTGACCTAGATAGAAGTAACGGGATTTTTTATCTGGATTATGGGCGAGAAAAAGAGCGTGAGGGATGGTTTTCAGGGTTGTTTTCTAGTGATGAAAGTGACAGGCCTGACCACAACTACCTCCTTAAGCTAGAAGAAATTGAAGGCGGGTATCGGTTAGTAGTCGATAAAGTAGATGGTAGCATCACACATCTTGAAGAGATGGAAATTCTTAATTTGCTGCTTGATAATATATCCTAGTTAAGAACTTGTATTTAATGCGGAAGGGGTCGAGCCTTCCGCAATAACATTGATTTTAAATATTTTGAGGCATTACTCCGATGGAAAAACGTGAAGAACTCTTTGCTGGCAAGGCTAAGTCTGTTTATAAGACGGATAATCCAGACCGTTTTGTGTTGCTATTCAGAGATGACACTTCAGCGTTTGATGGCGAGAAAATTGATCAGTTGAACAGAAAAGGTATGGTCAACAATAAATTTAATGCATTTATTATGACTAAATTAGAAGAGGCAGGTATACCGACTCATTTTGATAGCTTGTTATCTGATCAGGAGTGCTTAGTTAAAAAACTCGACATGATCCCGGTTGAGTGTGTAGTAAGGAATATTGCAGCGGGAAGCTTATGTCGCCGCCTTGGTGTGGAAGAAGGTATAGATCTTACCCCTCCGACGTTTGAGCTGTTCTTAAAAAATGATGCGCTGCACGATCCGATGATTAATGAATACCATTGCCAATCATTTGGTTGGGCGACAGAAGAGCAGCTTCAGGAAATGAAGCGACTCACGTTTGAAGTTAATAGTGTGTTAAAGGCATTATTTGATGATGCTGGTATGTTATTGATCGATTACAAACTGGAGTTCGGTGTTTGTGAAGGGAAGATTGTGTTGGGTGATGAGTTTAGCCCTGATGGATGTAGAATTTGGGATAAAGAAACGCGTAACAAAATGGATAAAGATCGTTTTCGTCAAGGGCTGGGTAACGTCATTGAAACCTATGAAGAGGTCGGGCGACGTTTAGGTGTTGAGTTCTAGGCTAGAAACAATCTAATAACAAACATTGCGGGAGAATGGAATGAAACTTACTAAAACAGGATTTTCGGTATTAGCGGCCTCATTAATGTCAGTATCTGCGTATGCTGATAGGTTAGGGGGCTCAGCATCATTGACATATTGGTCACCTGACATATCAGGGACGATCCAGTCTGGTGGTGGTAAAATCGATCTTGATGAAGATTTGGGCTTGAGTCGTGATGATTCAGCAATTATTACTGCAGTATTTGAGCATCCAGTACCGTTAATTCCTAACTTCCGTTTTCAATATACCGATATGGACCAGGTTACGTATGGCTCTGTCAATAATGTAGACTTTAATGGTCAGAACTTTGATGGCGCAGTTCAAACCAGTCTAGATCTGACTAATTATGACTTCACTCTTTATTATGAAATTTTAGATAACTGGGTGAACCTTGACCTTGGTTTAACGGCCAAAGTATTTGATGGCTTGTTGTTGTTAAGAGAGCAAAATGCGAACCCAGTGGTCGGTTACAGTCAGACTGATATCGATGACATAATTCCCATGCTTTATGGCAGTGCCGTGTTTGAATTACCAATCACGTCATTATCTGTTGGTGTAGAGGGAAGCGCGATTTCTATGGGTGGAGACACTGTGTACGATATGCTAGCTAAGGTTAGGTTTCGAGCTAGTTTTTTTGGTGTTGAAGCAGGTTACCGAGCAATGGGGGTAAAGGGTGATGTTAGCGGAATAGATGTTGATGCTACGTCAGATGGCCCCTATTTAAGTGCTATGCTTATTTTTTAGTGGATTTCCAGCGTTAGAATGAACATTATCATCGTGTAAAGGGAGTATTAAGTGAGAGTTCTTGTTACAGGGACAGCAGGCTTTATAGGTTCTACGTTAGCAATTCAATTGCTGGAACGTGGTGATGAGGTTATTGGTGTTGATAACCTAAATGATTACTATGAAGTGAGCTTAAAAGAGGCTCGGCTAGCAAGGCTTACCATCTACCCCAATTTTACTGATATACGTTTATCAGTCGAAGATCGGCAGGGGATGGAAGAGCTCTTTGCTAAATATAGGCCTCAACGTGTTGTTCACTTGGCGGCTCAGGCAGGTGTCAGGTACTCACTTGAAAACCCTCATGCTTACATCGATTCAAACATCGTTGGCTTTACCAATATTCTGGAAGGCTGCAGACATCATAAAGTAGAGAATTTGGTCTATGCTTCTAGCAGTTCGGTTTACGGTGCGAACGAGTCAATGCCTTTCTCTGTACATGATAATGTAGATCATCCCGTAAGCCTTTATGCTGCGACTAAGAAAGCAAACGAATTGATGGCGCATACCTATAGTCATCTCTACGGTGTGCCGACTACCGGGCTTCGTTTTTTTACCGTATACGGGCCTTGGGGAAGGCCTGACATGGCGCTGTTCCTGTTTACCAAAAGCATTTTGGACGGTAAACCTATTGATGTGTTTAACTATGGTAACCATAGGCGGGACTTCACCTATATCGATGATATTGTAGAAGGTGTAATTCGTACTTTGGATCAAGTAGCGGCACCGAATGCCGACTGGGATGGAGAGAACCCAGATCCGGGAACTAGTAAAGCGCCATATCGTATCTATAATATCGGTAGTAATAATCCTTGCGAGCTTTTACGCTATATTGAAGTGATTGAAGATTGTTTAGGGAAAAAGGCAGAAAAAAACCTGCTACCGTTGCAACCTGGCGATGTGCCGGATACCTATGCTAATGTCGATGCACTCATCGATGATGTAGATTACAAGCCTTCTACGCCTCTAGAGGACGGTATAGCAAAATTTGTTGCTTGGTATCGTGACTACTATAAAGTTTAGCCTGGTATAAAGTATGTGGTGGGCCCACGGCTGCATAGCCTTAGCCCACTACGTCTAATACTCGCTTTCTAAACTTAACGCCTAAATTATTTGCCAGCTTTTCGCAGGCCTCAACATCAACTCCTTCTAGCCCATCAATCGCAGTCGCTGTAATGTCCTTAATATAAGACGGCGCCTCAGTAATAAAGTCCATCATAGCTTGCCAAGAGTTGTCTAAACCGGGTCTACAATGAAGGTTATACACATCCTCTGTTTGGCCGTTCATAGATATTGATAGGCTATCAACACAATCAGCAAGCTCAGGCAGAACATTTCGATTGTGGGCGAGGTTTGCAAGTCCGTCCGTATTAACACGAACATTACCACCGTGACCTTTAACCCATTGAGCGACAGCGATTAGCTCCTTCAACCGAAGTGTTGGCTCCCCAAATCCGCAAAACACAATTTCGTCATATTGGGTTGGGTCTTTAATCTCAGCGATGACTTCTTCGGAAGACGGCTTATGGTCGAGCGCTAGGTCATAATCGTGAACTTGCCAACTACCATTATACTTGGGGCAAAATGCACATTTGAGCGTGCACCGATTATTAAGATTAATATAGAGCGAATTCCGGATTGGGTAAACGATAGTCGAGTGTTCGTTCATAGTATAGTTACAGATATTGGGAGCGGAAGTGTTTGATTCTATCGACTAAACCCAGCCTTAAATTTGACCCTCATCAATAGACATAACTCAAGATGTTTAGAGTCACTAAGATAAGTGTCATAAATCAGTATTTTATCCTTGCTCAAGGAAAGTATCTTTGTTACATTACGCCCCGCTGAACAATAGGACTATAGCTCAGTTGGTTAGAGCGCTACCTTGACATGGTAGAGGTCGGCGATTCGAATTCGCCTAGTCCTACCAGTTTTTTATCGTTAAATCAGCATGTTTGAGCCGACTTAATTAAGTCGGTTTTTTTATGCCTGAACTATAGAGCATATTGAGACCACTTCTAGACCGCGCAATGTTTTTCTACGCTTATATTTGACCTTTATAGCATTCAGTAAATACGAGTATAAATTAATTTGTGGCGCGTTAATGCAATACACATTGTTCGCCCCCATATTGTCCCTAACGGGTATTATCAATAGATACATCTTCCACTGCTAAATTTCCACGTTCAAAATCTAACGTTTGCTCATCTTGCAAGCAGTCGAAATTAACAAGACACCCATCGTATAGAAAGACAAAAAAATCGAATTAACAAGACACCCATCGTAAAGAAATACAAAAACCTAAACGTCGCTTCAATAAATAGGCAATAAATATTTAGCGTTGACAATAAATAATAGGGTTTGAGCTATTGTTAAGATAGGTGTCTTGTTAATTTCGGTTAAATCGGTAGGCTTTTTGAGTGCACTTGATCCGCTCTTTGACCGATGTGTGGTCTGAAGTTTCGGGGGTATCAGCCATGCAAGCCCTGATGGGGTTTAAGTCAACGTAGGCCATACAGGCCGCTAAGGCTTTTTCATCCAATAAAGCCTGAGACTTGAAACGCCCTTCCCAAAATCGGCCAGTACAATTATCTTCACGGTTGGCATGCCGAGCAATGTGCTCATTTAAGTTCCGCATAAACCAGCTGATACTGAAGAGGCGTTCTCGCCAAGTTTGGACGAAGACATCAGGCTGCCTCTTTTCTGCGAGCCTCAGTGTTTGCCCTGTCATGAAACGTTGAGAGAGATAGTTGCCGGCGTATAGCTGATGCCAACGCTTAATGACTTGGTGGTTTGCCCACGATTCAGCTTTAGATTGGTTAACCCTTAAAACAACATGAGTATGGTTAGACATTACTGCGTAAGCACAGAGGTCAATGGCAAATACGCTAGAGAGGGTTATGAGTCTTTTTTCTACCCACTGGCGACGATGTTCATAATTGTGCCCTGTTAGTTTGTCTTCACCGCATAGAAAACTACGGCGAACACAGCGGGAAACGCAATGGTAGTAGAGGGTATCTTCAAGAGATATGAGTGTTTTTCTGGCTTTAGGTAAAGTCCTTTTACTTCAAACTTAATTCGTTTTATTAAAAATTTTGAATATATAGTATTTTGATTGAGCTGTCAACTGTTATGATGGGTGTCTTGTTAATATTGTTAATATTGTTAATATTTTTAATATTTTATCCTGTTAATATTTTCCTTACATCGTGCAGACAATTTCGAATCGGTAGTTAAGCGGCTTAAAGTCGAGTTGAACCAGGTTAATGCTGAGCTCGATCAAGTAAATAAAAATATTTCAGACCAATGTAATGCTCGGGCCCAAGAGCAACTGCACAGAGAGGTAGCTGAGCAGAAAATAGCAGAACTTAAAACAGATCTGGAGTGTTCTAGAGATGGTGCACAGCAGTTGCAGAATGAGCTGATAGCGCTATCAAAGCCTTATAAATAGATCGTTTCCATTGAAATTGGATATATGAATGCTTATCATATCCAGCACAAACATCATTAACTAGATGGTGTTTGTTTCAAATTATCTACAATCCATGGAATGGATATGTAAACAAGGAGGTATTATGACCTGCGCAGTCTGTCAATTACCGTCAATATCCCGTTTTTTATTAATTTATTGCAGCTAGCTAGCTAGTGATGGCAATGCTTGAGTATTGGTGTGCTTCTACAGATGGGGTTTGGGTTGATCGTTATAGTGGTATCTGAAATATAGAATTTATTTAGTGAAAAGTTATTAATTAAATAGGACGTTTTAATCTTTATAGGGAATATGTTGATGAGTGGTGTTAATAAAATAATTGTTATGTTTGTAGTCTGCCTATTAAGTGCTTGTGCCGTAAATGGTAAGCACACTTATGTCAGTGGAAAGTGTATATCTTGCTGGAATAACCCGATTACTCAAGAACCCCTGAATCATAGTGATTCTGGTGCGAACAATTATGAAGTGTTGACTTGGCATGGAAGGGCTTGATGTTAGTAAGAGTAACTTGGATAACTATGCAGAAGACTACCTGCGTTATCAATATGGCAATAAGGTGGTTTCAATGCAGGGTAATGAAATAGCCTACCAGCGTAATTTAAACAAAGCTGTGGGGGATCTTAGTAACGCAATTAGCACGCGAAATTTAAAGCCTGCATATCAAGTAACGATCCAGTCTAAGCTGGATAGCTATGACTTTGAAAATCAGGAATTTCCGGTTCTTCAGGCTGACTCGTTTATATTCGACTCTCGCAATAATATCAGCGTTTTACCCAAAGAAATTGTGGTTAATATAACTAATTTTGATGCACTACCAAATCTAAAAATGAGTGATAGTGAAGCTGAAAGATTTCTAAAGAAAAGACGAAATAGCAGGGGGTTGTATGTGAGATATATCCTCGAAAATTTTGAAATGGATATGCCGGGTAGCTTTAGTGCCCGAGTGAAAGAAATTCAGTTTATAGATGAAAAACCCAGTATTGTGACGAAAGTAGACAAAGACAAGTTTCAACCTATGAAGGTGGTGAGTATTTGACACCGGTTGAAAAAGCGACGGCCAAGGCTGTTGCTTGTTTAAAAATTAGGGCTCTACCTAGGAATTGGTGGTAGGGCACTATTAAATACACTAAGCGCATATTAATGCTTTTGGTGAACAATTATATGACGATTAAGCTTAAACAAGGAGTGTTTATATGAGTGTGTGCGTCGGTACTTTTTTTGACGAAGTTGATAATAATATGGAGCGGTTAGGGGCTGCAATACCTAAAGATGCCCAGGGATCTGGAGAGAAAATGTTGGACTGGATAGGTAAGCTTGCTGCCGCCTCAGCGCTTAATCCTGCGACGCCTGCTACTGCTGTGGTAGGAGGTGCGGGCGTTATTCCTATGGCAGTAGGTTTGGCTGGTGTAAGCGCAGCATGGTATGGCGGGTTATTGTTGGGGAGTATGATGAAGGCTGGCGTTATAAAAGCCTCGTGTGGATTGCAAGGTGCAATGGCATTCCTTAGATATAATGGAATTTATGATATTCAAGCGATAGAAAATGAGATGATAAGTGACCCTAGACTAATGGCGTTGGTGGAATAAATGACAGCATATAATTTCATATACGCCGTTTTACTATTGTTTGCCCTTATTGCATTAAGCAGCTACTTGGTGGAGTGGTATTGTGTGTTAACGAACAGACTGCCTGCTAAATCACAGTTATCCGACCAAGTGATAAAAGACCTTAAAGGCAGTCGATTGTCATTTTTAGCATTCCGGCAATATCGCAAGTTGCACTCAGAACTAACCGTAGGCGCTGCGTGGAAGAAGTACCAAAATTTATAAGGAGATACTAGGTAGTAATTTGGATAAGTGGGTGGTGTTAGCCATCACCCACTTATCTTCTTCTAAGTGACTTGGCCAATTTTTTAAAATCCTTCAGGTAATACACGTTAATATTGCGAAAGACAAAGATAATCGGGTTAGTGCAAACCCAGGTGCGATTGAAAGCCCCGAAATAAACGGTGCAATTGTAAATATATTGGAAGGCACCATGCCTGCCTTTAGGTAGAGGGACATGAAGTATCTACGTTGATAATTCAATCTTGAATAAATGATTTGTGCTGTAACCGGTCATTTTCAGACGTTATTGCACTAACAGTCTAATACTCTTTACGGTTCCAGCGACAAAACGATTCTAATGATCTCACGTAAATCCTCTTCCGTAATGATCTCGTATTCATCATAAGTATTCAGCGTGTATTTTGAGAGTATCCCATTCATTTTTGAGAACCCACCAAGGATCTTATGCCTATGTTTAGATTTCAACCCCTCAAGAGCTAACCCTGCATAAGCCCCTGCCACCAAGTGGCTCTTCTGCCATAGCTCTAGCGAGGAATCAGACGCAATCGATCTGACTTTGGCCGCACTATCAGACCAGTCTTGGTAAACCTTTTTATCTGCCATAATTGACATTCTCCACATCTGAACGCATTGGGTTAGCGGCAAACTTTTCTTTCCACTCCCGAGGGGTTAGTTCTTCTACCTTACTGGCAGGGTGACAACTAATACGCTGTAAAACATCAATTAGGTAGTCATAAGGGTTAACGCCATGCAGCTTGCAAGTCACTAGTAAGCTTTGAATAACACCCACCTGTTCCGCGCCAATCTCTGTCCATGAGAATAGCCAGTTGCGACGTCCCATAGGTATCACCCGAAGTGCTCGTTCAAGGTGATTCGTATCCATGGGCACCTCTGGATCATTTAAGTAAATACGTAGCGCTGCCTCACGTTTCGTTACGTAAGCTAGCGCTTTGGACAGAGGGTTACTTCTTACCAGGTCAATATGTTGGCGCTGCTCATAGCACCAGTGAAAAAACGCGTCAACGACGGGCTTGCTGTTTTGGTAACGATAATACTGTTTGGCATGACCCGTTAGTGTCTGGGTACGAACCACTTTTTCATGCTCATACAGGCGGCCAATATAGGCTAAGGCCATCGCGGCAGCTTCTGGCTCTGCCTTTTGGGCATCATCAAAATATCGACGGCTATGTACCCAGCACTGTGCATGACTCAGCTCACTATTTTGCTTATTAAATCGCTCATAAGCACCGTAGCCATCTGTGACCAGTACACCACTAAAGTCACCGAGCTGATCTAGAATATGCTGCATACCTCGTGATAAAGAAAAAGTAAAACACACTTCATCCTGATCACCATAGATCGGCCAGAAGTACGCTTTATTCATTTTTCCTTGCTTCTTTCGACCCGCTTTTATCGGGGTTTCATCCATAGCCAGTACACGACTGAGTAGAATACTTTGCATCTGAGCCTGATAAATCGGCATCAGGAGTTCAATACTACGTTTAACCAAATTAGTCAGTGTGCTACGGGCAACCTGCACCCCATTTTGTTCCAGTCGTTGATGCTGTCGATACAGCGGCAGATGATATAAGAACTTATCCAGCAACATACCCACTAAAAAACTAACATCAGCAAAACTTCGTTCAAGCACATTGGCGGGAGCTGGCGTTGTAGTTAATGTTCGGGTGGATTTTCTTTTCACTACCGGTCGAGTGTACTTGAGTACAACCTGTGTACCTGGCAGCTGACCTAGCCGATAGGTGGTTTTAATGCTCACCACTTAGTAATCATCGGCATTGGCCCCGCTTAGTTCAGGTGCTGAAATTGCAATTTCTTTAACCGGCACACTGTCATCAAAACGCAGACCGCTATCATCCGGCGAGCCTTCAAGACCGTTTTTCTTAGCCTTTCCCCGTTGATAGGTTACCGTTTCCTTTTCGGCAGCGACGGTATTAACGGGTTCCGGGAGGTCTTTGAGTAAATCGGCAATCGTGTACTGGTAAGGGTTATCAGTCATGTCGCGCTTTTCGGATTTCTCGCCAAATAGCTGCCGTTTAAACCAATCGAGCTGATGTTTTAATTGTTGATTCTGCTCTTACAGCTGAACTACTTTATTTTCCAGACAGGTATTTTTAGCCTGAAGCGCTTGCGCTTCATCCTCTAAAAATAAACGATTGTCGGTACTGTTAGCTGAAGGAATAATGTGATCAATTATATCAAAATCAGTTATTTAAGGATAACTATACCGCTTTCTTTGTTTAATGTTTCTCAGTTCAATGCCTTCAAGAATCAACTTTAACTGCGTCCAGTTTAAGGCTTGTTTTTCACCTGCTTGCTTGCTGTAGTTGAACCGACCTTCCTCAAGTTGTTTCATCCAGAGGCAGTAAGCTGATCGATCAAAGTAGAGTATCTTAACGTGAGTTTGACGACGATTTACAAATACAAACAGCTGACCCTTAAGAGGATCTTCTTTCATATGGTTCTTGGCCAGAGCACTTAACCCATCAAAGGACTTTCTCATGTCCGTCGGATGCGCATAAAGCCATATTTTGACGTTAGACTCCGGAAAAAACATTAGTTAAGTCTCAAGTTAAGCTTGAACCCGCTTCGCAGCGCGATGTTAAACTCAAAGCAATAAGTGCTTGCGGTCATTAGGTTTTCAGTTGTGGGTAGCTCAATAAAAGAAGGCGGTGCAATGGCGTTTTGTCTGAACTGTTTTTTCCACTTGGAAAATGTACTGGGCGACAGTTTGTTTTGCTGACAAAATGCCTCTTGAGTGAGTCCGCTATTTTCATAGATTGTTAGAATGGCCTTCCAATTATCCTGGCTGCGATGGGTGTAGTTACGTTTTGATTTCTTCATGCTGTTCTCCTGAGGTTAATGGTGATAGGAGAACTTTATCTTGACTGTGGGTGACTTAAAATAACGTCTGAGTTTGAACGCTTACATACAGCTAAGCATTGCTTACCTTGCGTATCATTCCCTTGATACGCTGTTGCTACTGGGGATTTAAAGTTCAAAGTCCTGATAAGTCTGCATAGTGGCCTTTTTAGTCAATCCAATATAATGCATCGTTACGGATGGAGAACTGTGATTGAGTACACGCGCTATCTGTTCAATACTTACCCCAGCTTGATGCATCAGGTAGCCACGTGTTAACGATAATGTAAAACTGACCCATTAACGACAATTTAAAATTGACCCACCTGAGGCAAAATGGCCGCTGGAATTCGAGATGAATAAGGCGGTGTGGATGTTGACTCAGGAGAGACTAGTGGAAATACATGTTTTATACCGACAAGGTATGAGTATTCGTAAAATTGCCAGAAAGCTTGGCATTTCTCGCAATACCGTACGTCATTATTTACGCAATTTATCTATTCAGCCGAAGTACCAAGACCGGCCGGTTAGGCAATCCATATTAGAACCTTACAAGCCCTACCTTCATGAAAGAATTGAAGCGGCAAAGCCTTATTGGATTCCTGCGACGGTATTGCTGCAAGAAATCAAAGCTCGGGGCTACGAGGGTGAAATTGGTATTCTTAAAGTCTATATCCGTCAATTTAAACCTAAACAAGACGACCTTGTAGTACGGTTTGAAACCCTGCCAGCTCAGAAACTTTAGGTCGATTTCACCACTATTACCCAATAAAATTAACAAGACACCCATCGTATAGAAAGACAAAATATAAGCTTCGCTATTAACTACGAGTCAATTAGCACTTAGCGTTGATAGCAAATAATAGAATTAAGGTCTTTTGGCGAATGATTCTTGCCGGCGAAGGTAGTATTGCTCGTATTTAGGTCGTTTAAAGGCAAGGTTCAGGCAGAGGGGAGTCTTAGGCTACCCTAATATTTATTTGATGAGTGTTGGCGTTGAGAGGCTAGGCTGAAAGTAGCATTAAACAGTTACGAAGCCCCTGACTTCGTGTATGACCTTGCCTCTGGTAAGCGGCTTTGACTGAGTTAGCACTGCCGACAAAATGATTGAAGTGTTTTTCAAAGTCTCGGGTGAGTGCTTTCCACTGATATCGAGTGAGTGAAAGACGCTCTAAGAGTGGAGGGAGGTTATGATCAATAGCGCCTCGCTTATCGTCTCGAACTATCTTACCTGTCCAGTCAACCAGTGCTAGATAATCGCTAAGTTCAAATGGTAAGCCGTCAGGTATATTCTGTCGAGGGTTACCCACAAACGGTAGCAGGTGCTTAGGTTGGTTAAATCGTTCGGCTTTTTGAGTGCACTTGATCCGCTCTTTGACCGAAGTGTGGTCTGAAATAACTAACAAGACACCCTTCGTAAAGAAATACAAAAACCTAAACGTCGCTTCAATAAATAGGCAATAAATATTTAGCGTTGACAATAAATAATAGGGTTTGAGCTGTTGTTAAGATAGGTGTCTTGTTAATTTTTGTTAATTTAATCTTCAACTTCATATAGCTTGTCTTCCATTTTACATCTCCAAAACAATCGGCTAATCGAATGTGGATAAAACGCAAGTTAAACGCTTGGACGATGACTAATGATTAGGAAACTAAGGCATAAATATGGAAGTTGAGCCGAATAAAGTCTATTATATGGCTCATATTGTGAGCCGAATAAATGAACTAATCGGCTCATCAAGGGTAAATAGGGATGTGAAATCAAATAATACAGGCAACGCTATAGGTTTTAAGAAAGATATGTGGATCTGGCAATACGACGAATGGCCCAACTTTACATGGGATAGCGATGACCTTGCACCTTTGCTTCGTGGTGTCACCCAGTTGCAAGG
This sequence comes from uncultured Oleiphilaceae bacterium, assembly GCA_913060665.1. Lineage (GTDB taxonomy): Bacteria > Pseudomonadota > Gammaproteobacteria > Pseudomonadales > Oleiphilaceae > Alkalimarinus. Next base: position 149,390 of record CAJXUY010000002.1, on the reverse strand, counting down.
CCGATTACTAGGCAAGATAGATAATCTCGGGTCTGAGCAAAGCTTAGAGTCCGCATTAGACGCTCAGCTACAGAATATCGTCCAATCTTCAGCAATTGAGGGTGAGACACTAAACGTTGAGTCTGTTCGTTCATCTCTCGCACGCAGGTTAGGTGTAAAAGATGCCGGCTTAAGTAATACGACAGCTCAAACAGAAGGGCTTGCAGATTTGCTGCTTGATGCGACTCAAAACCATTCAGAAGATTTAACATCAGATCGGCTATTTAAGTGGCATCGGTATTTATTCTCTGTAGATGAAGATAGCTCGTTCTCTTTTGAGAGTATTAATGTCGGTGAGTTGCGTGGTGACGAGCCTATGCAAGTTGTTTCTGGTCCTCACCATAAACGCACTGTTCATTTTGAAGCCCCTTCAAGAGAAGGGTTGGAAGCGCAGGTAAATGACTTTTTGAATTGGCTTTCGGATAGTCGTTCAGATACTTTGCTAGATCCATTACTACGTGCTGGATTAGCACACTTTTGGTTTGTAACCCTTCATCCATTTGATGATGGGAATGGTCGGTTAGCGCGCGCTGTCAGTGATTATGTGCTGGCGCAGGGAGAGCAGCAATCCATTCGTTATTACGCAATGGCAGCGAGTATCATGGATAAACGCGCATCTTACTATGACATTCTTGAGTCAACGCAAAAGGGCGGTGTAGATATCACCTCCTGGATGAAATGGTTCCTGGAAACGCTAAAAGAGACTTTCGATTCTTCGCTATCTAAGGTTGACCTCGTATTGCAGAAGGCAAGGTTCTGGCAGAGCCATGGGCAAGACGGCTTGAAACCGGAACAAGTAAAAGTACTTAATCGTTTGCTAGACGCTGGGCCTGGTGGTTTTGAGGGTGGGTTAAGCGCAAAGAAATATCAAAGCTTGGCGAAAGTGAGTAAGGCTACTGCGACACGCCATATCGCGGAGTTGCTGGAGAAAGACTGCGTGGTAAAACTTGAAGGTGGTGGGCGTAGTACTAAGTACGATATCAACTGGAGTTAACAAACTTGGTGGGACTTCTGATGCCTAGATTCATCGCCAATTTCTTCAGTTCTTTCAACTGTGAATGTTGGCTTCTCTAATGCAGACTCAAGTGCGTAAAGATATAACTCGATATCTTCATGTTTGAGGTAGTCAATCATTCTCCAGTATTCTGAAATAGAGTCTTCTATCAGCTCGTCATTATTTGGATCAGTAAGTATTTGATTTCGTTAGAGAACATAGAATGCGTTCTTTACGCATTAAAAGCAAGTTGGAATCTAATAAATTCAAATACTTAGGTGTCTTTGGTTGCCACTTTGACATGGTATAGGTCGGCGATTCGAATTCGCCTAGTCCTACCAATTTTTTCGTTAAATCAGCATGTTGGAGCCGACTTAATTAAGTCGGTTTTTTTATGCCTGAACTATAGACCATATTGAGACCATTCCTAGACCGCGCAATGTTTTTCTACGCTTATATTTGACCTCTATAGCATTTTCAGTAAATGCGAGCAAAAATTAATTTGTGGCGCGTTAATTCAATATCTATTGCTCGAACCCCATATTGTCCCTAACGGGTATTATCAATAGATACATCTTCCACTGCTAAATTTCCACGTTCAAAATCTAACGTTTGCTCATCTTGCAAGCAGTCTATGAAGTGCTGAATCGTATTGATATCTCGTTTGCCGACTTTGAGTCTGTTACCGCAATTGCCTTCGGCGGTATATATTTGTTTATTATCAGGGGAAACGCCGATCACAAAGCCTGTATGGCCTTTGCCGCCAGACTTTAATTGAATGAAAATGTCTCCAGGTTTGGGGTGGTTAGTTTCAAGCCCATGCCTGCGAGCATCTCTCCACATTTGTTGTACTCCGAGGTGGTGTTTACCGTTTATGGGGAGTTTGCCAAGTACCTCTAGCAATATCCAAGACACGAAGGCGCAGCACCATGGCTGCCCGATGACACCGGTATTTCCCCAATAGTTATCAATGTCAATGCTTCGGTTTGAGCCGTCGGGAACCTCAAATACCGGTTTAGTGTGCTCTTCGAGAATAACTTGAAGTATTTGTCGGCGTTTGGGTGTTAAGCCATTAGGGGGCGTTGCCTTAAAATGGTTTTGTTGGGCTGTTCCGCTTGGATTCTCTAACGCCCACCACGTGCTCTTGCCTACAATGCCATCGACTGTTAGTGGCTTCCCATTCGCATCGATGTGCTGTAACTGAAAAAGGGATACGTTTTCGTGGGTTATATCGTCAAATATCCCGTGAGAAGGTATACGGTCTGAAAAGTACCCATGGGACGACAATAGATGCTGTAAGGCTACAACATCTTTGTCGGGTGAGGGGCGCTTAAGCTGATTACGTTTACTCATTGATCTCTCCATTAGTGTTGGTTCGAGTTCAAGTTGCGCGTTCTAAAATAGGTTTAGTTTTCTACTCAACCTAGTGTTTTGGTTTAAGCTAGATTGAGGTCGTGGCTAATCTGAGCTCATCGTATATTTACCGGTTAAATTGGAGCCAATAGCGCCGTGTACGGTCTGGCTAATGGTTTCGCCTTTATCGTGTATTTCTCCGATGCTGTTGTGAGTTATAACGGCTAGGCCGGAGTCGCTTGTAATAGGCTCTATGTCGAGTTTTATTGTTGATGTGAGTGGTAAGGTTCTGATCACACCGAAGTCTTCATCTCGTTTTTTCTTGCCTTTTTGCTTTAGGTGAAAGCCTTGCATCTTGCTACGAGGTACACCATGTTGCGCTGTATCAAGCTTTTTTTGAGAATAGATAAAGTCCCACGCGGGACTTCTATTCCGGAGAGCGCTGCAGGTGAATTGCTGGATGACGGTTTCGCCTGAGAGGTGTTTGAGCCTGCCTTTGAATGCGTAGGAGTGATGCACATCGCCTGACAAAATTACACAGCGCTTTAGCTTTAGTGTATTGCTCAGCGTTCCCATTAATTGGTTAAATGTTGCTTTATCGCCTCGCCAAAATTCGGCATCCACGGTGCTGATCTTTCCAACCTTTGCCATAAGTTGTTGTATCCACTCTATAAACTCTTGTCCAAGAACCGGAGATGGCGAGATTAAAATGATGTTAGAGGGGGCATTAGCTTCATCCCATAAATGTTTGAGCGCTATGAAACTGTCGTCATTGATAAGCCCTGATACTTTGTCTTCGCCTCGGTGACGCCTGCTGGTTCGAGTATCAAGGGCTATGATGGCTGGAGAGGTCGGGACTGAAAAGTTCCATTGATGGAAGTTCCAGAGTTGGCTCTCAAACGCTTCGCTTTGGGCCTCGGTGGGGGCTGAAATATTGTCTAGATACTGTTGGATGTTGCCAATAAATGCACCATCATATGCATCCGGGTTATTCCCCCAGCCTTGGCATAAAAAGAAGGCAGCTAACCCATTACTGACGACTCTACGCGTAAGGTTGTCCTTTTGAACGGTGTTTTGCCAATCTTGATTGATGTTCCAGTCATCGGTTACATCATGATCGTCAAACATCATATAGGTCGAAATATTTGCGAGTAGGCGGCGGATACGACTCCCTGAGACGCCTATATCATTATAAGCTGGTTGTTCCCAGTGATTAGGATTCCAGCAGAGCATATGGAGCGCAAAGTACTCTGAAAATGATACAAGATGGTTATCTGCAGCGCCTGAGGTAAATGTTTTAGTATATCGGTATCCGACTCTTTCTCCTTTACGAAACCGGGCGTAGGATCTTTTTTTGAATAGATTCGATCGTTTACCTTCTGCTAAATGAGGTTTTATAGCGGTTAACCAAGGTGCGACGTCTTCATTGGTTTTTAATGTGTTGTTAATAAACTGAGTGAGTTGTGAGAGCGTGGTGTTGCTGACGTCGTCTGCATAGATTTGATCGCCAGTTAAAAACAAACATGAAGGTCGTGTGGATATTGCTTCACCCACGGTCTCCTGCAGTAGTTGCTCGCCCCTTGAAAAGCTTTCTTGCCCTTCACCGTGTAGCTTGAAGCATGAGCCGTGTAGGTAGCGTTCAACCCTTGATGGAATATAGAATGAAGGAAGCGGTAAACCATTCAGGTTAATATATTCGTTGTCGCGTGAGTTATCGTAATGAGTCTTGACTAGACCAAGGCGTTCGAAATTAATGCACTCTTCTCTATTGCCGAAATAACAGTCATAAAACAGGCTTGTATCGGTGGGCAACCCCTGACTATGTGTGACTTGGACTAAATGAACAAAGCAGGTCTCTGAAATTTTTATCTGCTGGTGCCCATGACTATTGGCGCTGCTGGCTAACTCAATAAGTGAGTTATTATTTTGTTGGTAGATTATGCCAGAGACTTGAATGGCTTTGTCGGTGACGAGCCATATACAGGCGCGTGTTTTTTCAGTGCGGCGGAGTATTGGGCCGGCAATAATGTCGAGATGATCCATTTTAGCGTCCTTGTTATCCCTCAATAAACTACCTTCAGTCTAGCAAATAATCTAAGGTACATAATGACTTTCTTGCTAACTAGGTTATCTATTGCATCATGACTTGAATGGTTCTTTAGAGGTATTCATTATCTATTGATGTTTGATATGATGAACGCTGATCTATCCGGAAGGCAGTCTATGAAATATCTTAGTAAATTTCACAAGCATCTAAAGCAGCTACGAGAAGAGAAACGTCTTACAGAAGATGACATTAGTGTTATATGTCAGGTAGATGTGTCCGTTGTGAGTGCGTGGGAGTCACGTCAAGATGATAAAAGGTGCTTTCCCACCATAGACAACCTAATTGACCTTTGTTTGAAAACAGGCACCCCTTTGGAGGCATTGTTAGAGTTAAACTATGATCACGAAGATGAAGAGCAACTTGAATTACCGGGGTTGGCCTTTATAGATGAGCATGATGTTAACTTGTCACTAGACCACCTTCAAAAAGAGATCGAAAAGCTACTGCCTACCGAAGATGAGTTGGAGTTATTAAAACGTTACCGGCGTAGTGATGATGAGAATAAGAAGTTGATTTTACAGCTAATGATCTAGGACTTACCCTGATTGACGGGTAAGCCTCGGTAAAAACGGGTTAATCCAAGCCAAAAGAACTGTAGTCAGCAGACTCATGATCAATTCGGTCATACTGCTCTAATGCTCTTACCATTTTAGCGTGCTCTGTCGATGATTGCCCGGACCTCAAATATAACTTCGTAGTGTCGATTACTTTCTCCATTATTTTAAGTCGGTAGTGATGGTTTAATAACGACTTGGCAACAAAGTCAGGGTCTTTTCCTTGTTCCCGCATCTCTATTGCGTGTTTCAATGCTTGTTTGAGTTCTGCTTCGGTGGGTGTTCCCATAAATCTCTCGCTATTCAAAAAGGTCGTATATCCCTTAATAATAGACTGAGTTTAGAGATTTTTTAATATTAATGCTGAAGATATAAATCGGTTGGTATCAGTATGAGGGCGAACGCGATTTCGCTCGATGGTGGTTAGTGTCAGTAGCGTATCATCTCCTAAAAACAGTGCGCCATTGAGCAGTACACTTTCATTCTCCATAAATAACTGAGCAGAAAATTTGGCACTACTGTCTGTAACTGAGTAGTTAAGGATGATAAGGCTACTGCCCCCAAGGCTCTCGATGTGATGAGTCATTTTCATCTCTAACCAATCTGTTTTTATTGCATGCGTATCCGGGCGATCACTTTTGCAGTCTGCTCTCATAAACGTGTTTGGCAAATATAGCTGTGCTGAGTACGTAGATTCGTCTTTAGCCAGTACACCGATACTTTGAGGAAACTGAGGGAACACAACCTTGTGCTCACAGGCCGGTGGGCTAAATAGAAAGCCACCAGTGTAGACTGAAGTTTCACCTAGCGTGATAGGTGAAAACATAAATGACGATACTAATCCTACGAGTGAATTCCACATCGAAAAGTCCCTCTCACAGTGTTAACCTAATAGTAGTTGAAGGTTCAAAGTTGAGCGTAACTATTCTGGGCTAAGTAACAAAACGGTCTATCAATGGAATTCAAGCAAAGATTTTTATATTAGTGGTAAGAGATATTAGATATGCGAAACATATGGGTGGAGGGGTGCTCCACCCGGTGTTGCTAGCTTTTCTTATAGATGTTCTCGTAGACATAATTAGTGGCTTCAACAAAGCCGTCTATGCTACCGCAGTCAAATCGTTTTCCCTTGAACTTATAGGCTAGTACGCAGCCATTCTTAGCTTGAGTCATTAAGGCATCGGTAATTTGAACTTCGCCATTTTTGCCAGCAGGTGTATTTTCAATAATGTCGAAAATATCAGGGGTCAGAATATACCGCCCGATGATGGCTAAATTAGAAGGGGCATCTTTTGGGTCAGGCTTCTCAACCATATCGGTAATTCGATATAGCCCTTCTTTCATGTATTCCCCTGCGATGACACCATATTTGTTGGTTTCTTCTGCCGGGACTTCTTGTATCGCGACAATGCTGCAGCGGAATTGGTTGTACAGTTTGGCCATTTGAGTCAGCACTTCGTCTTCGCCTGGCTCTACAACACAAAGGTCATCGGCTAAGACGACACCAAAGGGGTTTTCGCCAATAAGGTTTCGTCCCGTTAGGATCGCGTGACCAAGGCCTTTCATTTCTCGCTGGCGTGTAAACGAAAACTGATTATTTTCTATTAAGTGACGAATCGAGTCGAGTAGCCCTTCTTTACCGCTACCCTGAATTTGATGTTCGAGTTCGTAACTGATGTCAAAGTGATCTTCTATGGCACGTTTGCCACGGCCAGTCACGAACCCAATGCTGTCCATGCCCGCAGCAACCGCTTCTTCGACGCCGTATTGTACAAGAGGTTTGTTGACGACGGGTAGAATCTCTTTCGGCATCGCTTTAGTAGCGGGCAAAAAGCGGGTTCCGTAACCGGCAACCGGGAATAGGCAATTTTTAATCATTATTAACATCCTGTTGGTGCGTTGGTCTAAATACAACAAATTAATTTTAGGCACTAAATGCCATTACGAATAACAAACGGCAGATTAAGGTTATCGCGCTTTCATGACTATTGTAATTGAGTCGACTTATAATGTTTAGCTAGGATGTGATTTTATTGACTGTACTGGTCGTGAAATCACTAAACAAACTAAATGGGTAGTTTAGGCGAAAGGGGGAGTGAGGGCAATGGGGAGCTATAAACCAAAAAAGAAGGCTAGTGCCTCCTATTCCAAGGTAAGGTGCTTGTGAGAACCTTACCTTGAATACTTAAAAAATTTTAAGTATTAGTAACTTAACCACACTTACTATCACCGCAGTTCAGGCAGGTCTTGCAACCATCCATTACGATCACTGCTTTTGTCGAACATTTTTTACAAACAGTCGCGTTAGCGGGGAAGGCTGTATCAGAATCATTTGCGCTACCGGATTGCTTCGCATCAAATTCTGCTCGCTTTTCTGCTAGTATTTGTTTGGTGTGATCGCTTAAATCTTCAGTTTCAATCAGGCCAATTGCCTTCATGTGCTTTTCAATAACGGCACCGATTTCTGCCACTAGAGAAGGCATAAATACGCCGCCTTTTTTATAGTAACCACCGTTTGGATCGTAAACAGAAGATAGCTCTTCAACCAAAAAGGTAATGTCGCCTCCTTTACGGAATACGGCTGAAATAACGCGTGTTAGGCCAATAACCCACTGATAATGTTCCATCGATTTAGAGTTGATGAATACTTCATATGGGCGGCGAACTTCGTGGTCGGTATCTTCATTTAGCAAAATATCATTAATGGTAATGTAAAGTGCATGTTCAGAAACCGGGGGTTTTATTTTGTAGGTTGAGCCTAGCAAAAACTCCGGGCGTGCGATGCTTTCATTCATCTCAACGGGTGAGAATGTATTCTCGATTTTAACGTCTGGTGTAGCGGCTTCAGTTTGTTTAACTTGGTAGCCGACAATTTTCTTTTCTATTTTGACGGTCATGATCAAATGCCTGTTATCTGTTTTGTTACTGAGATCAAACTAATCTGACCCTTTATTTAGTTATAGGGTCAGTATTATGGGTTTTGATGTAAATTAATACTTGCCGTATGTGCCTTCTTTTAAGGCATCAAACAAATTGGCTGCAGAATGAATTTCACCATCATACTCAATCTCTTCATTTCCTTTTACACTTACTTTACTGCCGTCGTCTAGTGTAAATTCGTAAGTTGTGTTTTCTAGATCTTGCTCTTTAACTAATACTCCTTGGAATGCTTCGGGATTAAAACGGAATGTTGTGCACCCTTTTAATCCTTTTTCATAAGCATACATATAGATGTCTTTGAAGTCCTGATAAGGGAACTCAGTTGGGACGTTTGCTGTTTTTGATATGGAGGAGTCTACCCACAACTGTGCTGCGGCCTGAATATCGACGTGTTGAGTCGGTGTTACTTCGTCAGCAGAGATAAAATATTCGGGAAGCTTTGTGCCTGCTTCTTCGCTGAAAGGCATCGCCTTTTGGTTTACCAAATGACGATAGGCTAGCAACTCATACGAGAAAACATCAACTTTCTCTTTGGTCTTTTTGCCTTCACGAATAATATTTCGTGCGTAGTGGTGTGCGAAACTAGGCTCTACACCATTACTGACGTTGTTCGCAAGAGACAAAGAGATAGTGCCGGTAGGCGCAATAGAGGTGTGATGTGTAAAGCGAGCACCTTTCTCTGCAATTTTTTCTATCAACTCTGGTTCAAATTGTGCAATACGCTGCATATATCGGCTGTATTTTGCGTGTAATACCTTACCTTTAATGCTGTCGCCGATTTTAAAACCATCTTCTTTCATTTCAGGGCGTTTAGTGAGCATTTCTTCGCTGACAGTGAAGGTCTCTTCCATAATGGGGGCAGCACCTTTCTCTTCAGCAAGTGCTAGGGCTTGTCGCCAGCCTTCAAGTGCCATTTCGCGGTTCACTTCTTCTGTGAACTTTACAGATGCTTCGCCGCCATAAGGCATTTTTAGCATGGTTAGTGTAGAGCCTAAGCCGAGAATACCCATGCCGTGACGACGTTTGTTAAGTATTTCGTTACGTTGTCCTTCAAGTGGAAGCCCGTTGATCTCAACAACGTTATCCAGCATACGAGTAAAGATGGCGACTACCTTACGGTACTTATCAAAATTGAAGGTCGCTTGATCAGTGAATGGTTTTTCAACAAAGTTGGTTAGGTTAACTGAGCCTAACAAGCAGCTACCATAAGGGGGGAGTGGTTGTTCTCCACAAGGGTTCGTTGCACGGATGTTTTCGCAGAACCAGTTGTTATTCATTTCGTTTACTTTATCGATCAAGATAAAGCCTGGCTCAGCAAAGTCATAAGTTGACGCCATAATGCTGTCCCATATGAAACGTGCTTTTACAGTGCTGTAAATGCGGCACGCAACCAAACCTGCCGCGTTAGTGACGTATTGGTCTTTAACCGGAAACTCACGGTAAGTGAACTTGGTTGTGTCGCTAGCATCTAAACCATCTTCGTCTAGTTCTTCTTGCGTAACCGGAAATGATAGTTTCCAGTTTGCGTCTTCTTTCACCGCTTTAATGAAATCTTCTGTAATAAGCAGAGATAAGTTGAATTGACGAAGGCGCCCGTCTTCACGTTTTGCTCTGATAAAGTCGAGAACATCTGGGTGGTGAACATCGAAAGTGGCCATTTGAGCGCCACGACGACCACCTGCAGAAGAAACGGTAAAGCACATCTTGTCAAAGATATCCATAAATGACAGTGGGCCAGAGGTCGTTGCGCCAGCACCAGCGACATAGGCTCCCTTGGGTCGTAGGGTCGAAAACTCATAGCCAATACCACAACCTGCTTTTAGCGTAAGACCCGCTTCGTGGTTCTTGAACAAAATATCATCCATCGAATCATTGACAATACCTGACACGGTACAGTTGATGGTTGAGGTGGCGGGTTTGTGATCGCCTGCTCCCGCATTAGACATGATACGTCCGGCAGGAATAGCGCCGTGCTCTAATGCCCAGATAAAGTCTTTGTGAACGCTTGTTTTATTCTTTTTGCTTTCTACTTCTGCTAGTGCTTTTGCTACGCGAGTGTAAGTTTGGTTGATGTTGCTATCAACAGGGTCACCATTTTTGGTTTTTAGCTGGTATTTGGTGCTCCAAATATCCAGTGAGGCGTCTTGCATTGGGATTGGAGTGGTGATTGGTTCAACTTTCGCGTTCATTTCAGCCCTCTAGCGACAAAATGGTCAAATGTTCGAAACTCTATATATAGTGTTAGTTATTACTAACAGGCGAGCCCTTATTTTTCGGTTCTTTGAATATTTGACGAAGTAAATATAAAAAATTGATTGTATTCTAAAGCGAATTAGGAGTTTGTTCTTTTTATTGGTTGAAAATTGGATAAAACCCAATATATTCGCCTTGATGATGATTAGTATAACACCATATTGTGTTTTGTGAAGTTTGAATTTCGTTCTTATATCGCTCACTTTGGGCTGTTTTTGAAAAATAGATGTGGCTAAATACAGGCTTAGTAAGGGTTTAAACCGCTTAAAGGCTGACGGTATGTGCATTTAAATAGCGTGAATAAAATACTAGATGTAGTGTTTTTTGTAGTCAGATAGTGTGGTTAATGAGGTGTAGGTTATGATAATGATTAAGAATACGTTAGCGATGTTAACAGTGTCAGCGCTGATACTACCCTCACTAATTCTGCCTTTTAGCAATAGACTACTTATCTTCTATACGTAAAAAAAAGTGCTGATCCCTCAGCACTCTAAGCAGTTTACTTCTCAGCTCGGAGAATAAAATGAAAAGCCTGATTAATTGCTTCATTAGGTATTATAGATGGCTCGTTAAGCCGTATTAGATTATTTGACGCTTAGCGTTACAGGTTTTACAACGGCCTCTGTTAATCCCCTTTTTTTCTAGTAGGTTACTTTATTTCTATAATTTTATTGCTGAAATAAGCATTCTAATTGCCTAATTTTATTATCATTAACCTGTGTAAAAGTACAACAAGCCCGCTGAGTTGGTACAAAATATCTATAATGAGGTCTCATATATTCTCGGTAGGTAGCGTGATTGTAACGGCCGTGGTGAACATTATGTGGAAGAGATTCTTCAGGAAACAGGACAAAGAGCATGATGCTAGTCAAACAATACTAGCCAAAACTATATATACTTCACTGATTCTCCCGGAACTTATAGAGTTAGTTGAATGAGTGAATGTAGCTGCCCAAATTGTCATGCCCCTCTGGAAGAATCTTTAGCAAAAGGTACTGCGCCGATGTGCCAGCGTTGCGGAATGGCAGTCCCTCCTGCCCGAGATGGATATATCGGTGGGCTTCGTATGCATTTTAGTACAGCCGTTATATTGGTTTCTATTTTTTGTGTGGTAATGATGTTTTGGCTTCCACGCTAGCGCCATCTCAATCAAAAATGGCTAAAGGGTTGTTGCTATCTGCCTATGATGCAGGCAGTCACCGGTACTGGCGTAAAGGCCTGGAAAAGTACCTCAGTGAATATGACTGGACTGTAATAGCACTACCTGCCAGGTTCTTCAGCTGGCGCATCAGAGGCAATCCCATTAGTTTTCTCGCGCAGTATAGTGCTGAACTATCCGCTGATTACGACTTTATCATTGCAACTTCGATGGTTGACCTAGCGACACTTAAAGGTATTACGCCGTCACTAGCCTCTGTACCGTCGCTAATATACTTCCATGAAAATCAGTTTGAGTACCCCAAGACGAAAAACCAAACGGCAAGCATTGAACCTCAGATGGTTAATTTATACTCGGCTATGTCTGCAGACACCCTGATATTTAATTCAGAATTTAATCGTGATTCGTTTTTTGCAGGCGTCGATCAATTAATGACTAAGTTACCGGATTATACGGTGACAAGATTGTCTAAGCAGTTTGCAGCTAAATCATCAGTGATACCTGTTCCGGTTAACGATGATTGGTTTGAGGTAGTACGCCTTAATAATAGAAAAATTGCGTCCGCTATCAACAAGGACGTGCCGATAAAAATAGTTTGGAATCATCGCTGGGAATACGATAAAGGCCCCGGCAGGCTTTTAGGGTTTATTAGTGAGCTTCAAGCGAGAGACGTTGTGTTTGAGCTGAATATTGTCGGTGAAGCTTTTAGGCAGGTGCCTGCAGAATTCAATGAGATAGAGCGTCGCTTTGGCGAGAATATTAAAACATTTGGTTATGTTCGAGATGCTCAAGCGTATAAAGCGTTACTCGCTCAATGCGACATTGTGCTATCAACCGCTATACATGAGTTTCAGGGGATTTCTGTTATGGAAGCGGTTTCAGCAGGGTGCTTGCCTTTGGTACCAGACCGGCTTTCATATCAGGCATTGATCCCTGAACAATATCGCTATCGTTCGAATATCAATTCACCAGAGTTGGAATCTGTTTCAGCGGTAGATCGGTTATTTGAAATTATTTCAGCGCCAAGTACAACTATTAGATCTGATTTTCAGCGATATGGATGGACTATACTAGTAGAGTCATACAGCACCGCCATTAAGGCCCTTCTTAAGCGCAGTGCAGTTTAACTAATTGATTAAATGCAATGAAAAGCTTATATAAATTGGCTATGCTTGCTTATAAATTAGTCATACTAATATGTTATTAATACTACAGCGTGCCCACCACAAGTTGTGAAGGGTTTCTCTTGCTGAATTTTTTTAGGGTGGATGGACTCCAATTATGCATTGTCAACGATTTATACCGTTAGCCATTACTTTGACATTAATGGGGTGTGGAAAAGACACTTCAGGGCCAGCAAAAGAAGTCATACAGCCAGCAAAAGTTATTGTCGTTAAAGGTTCAAGTAATCAAATTAACCGACAATTACCCGGTACCGTAAGAGCATCTCAACGGGTTAATCTATCATTTCAGGTTTCTGGCCAGTTAAAGTTCTTTCCATTAAAAGAGGGGCAGCAAGTTTTAAAAGGTGAGGTGTTAGGCCGGCTTGATGACCGAGATTATCGGAGTAACTTGAGTGCCGCGAGTGCTGATTTAACAAGAACCGATGCGAACTTTAAACGTGCTGAAGAGTTGTTGGTAAAAAAGTTTATCTCAAAGGCGGAGTACGACAAACTGAAAGCGGAGTTAGATGTAGCTAAATCAAATTCAGAAAAGGCAGAAAAAGCATTAGATGATGCTGAGTTAAAAGCGCCATTTACTGGCACGGTAGCGAAACGTTATGTGGATAACTTTCAGGATGTTCAAGCGAAAGAACCGGTGATTAGCTTACAAGACAACAGTCAATTAGAAGTTATTGTTAATGTTTCAGAATCACTGGTTTCTCGAAGAGGTGAAGACCCAGATACTCTTAAGGTGAGCGCCAAATTTGAGGCGTTTCCTAAAGAGATGTTTGACCTTTATGTAAAAGAGTTTTCGACTGAAGCCGATTCGAGCACCCAAACGTTTGAAGTCGTATTGGGTATGAATGAGACCAAGGGTATTAAGCTATTACCGGGTATGACGGCAAAAGTGTTTGTAACGAAAGTGAATACAGACGAAGCAAGCGATACGTTTCTGCTACCGATGCATTCGGTTGTTGCGGATGAAGATAATAATGCGTTCGTATGGGTTGTTGATAAAAGCGACAATAGCGTTAAGAAAAAACCGGTTGCAATGGGAGATTTAAAAGGGGAAAGGGAGATAGAAGTAATCGGCGTCGAACTTGATGATATGGTTGTAATAGGTGGCGTCACTAAAATGCGAGAAGGTAAGATTATTCGACCTATCGAGAAGGTAACGTACTAATGAATCTTGCTGATTGGAGTATTCGTAATAGGGTCATTACGTGGACCATCACCATTATTCTCGCAGTGGTGGGGGCTATTTCATTTGAAAATCTAAGCCGGCTTGAAGACCCAGAATTTACTATCAAAGAAGGGGTGGTGATTACCCCATACCCCGGTGCGTCTGCCGTAGAAGTTGCAGAAGAAGTGACAGACTTAATTGAGCGAGCCGCCCAGGAAATGGGGCAGTTGGATCGAGTTGAATCGAAATCATCACGAGGACTTTCAATTGTAAAAGTCGTGATGAAAGACAAGTATGATGCCAAAGGGTTGCCTCAGGTTTGGGATGAACTGCGCAGAAAGGTTAATGACAACCAGAGAAATCTGCCGCCTGGGGCTGGGCCTTCTATTGTTAATGATGACTTTGGGGATGTTTATGGTGTTTTTGTTGCGCTAACGGGCGAAGGGTATACCAACCCTGAGCTATATGAACTAGCAAAATACCTTCGCCGTGAATTATTGACGGTTCAGGATGTTAAGAAAATAGCGTTTTATGGCGTGCAGCAGGAAGTTATTTATATTGAAATGCTGCGGGAGAAAATGTCAGATTTAGGTGTTTCCCCCGATGATATCTATCATGCGTTAGGTTCAAAAAATACAGCCGTAAGCTCAGGTTACATTAAAGTGGGCGCTGACCGTATTGCGCTTAATCCTACTGGAGAGTTTGAATCTGAACAAGAGTTCGGGGACCTTCTTATTCGCTCTCGCCAAAGTGATAACAAAAGCCAAATATTTTTGAGGGATGTTGCCAAAACTATAAGAGGCTTCAAAGATCCTACCGATAATGTCTTGCGCTATGACGGCAAGCAAGCAGTAGGCTTGGCTATTTCTACCGCGATGGGGGGCAATGTAGTAGAAATGGGTAAAGGTCTTAAGGAAAAGCTTGACCTTATACTGCCCAATATTCCCTTGGGAATCGATGTGAATCCGATCTCCATTCAGTTTGATACGGTGACGGAGGCCATTGACGGTTTCTTAATTAACCTGATTGAAGCGGTCGCTATTGTAATAATTATTTTGCTGCTTTTTATGGGGCTGAGAAGTGGTTTGGTTATCGGTGCAGTGCTTGTGGTGACGATAATGGGAACGTTCATCTTCATGGGCATGCTAAATATTACGTTAGAGCGAATTTCGTTAGGTGCTTTGATTATTGCATTAGGAATGTTGGTGGATAACGCCATTGTAGTAACCGACGGAATGCGCATTAGAATTAATAAAGGTGAGAACGCTTTAAAAGCTGCAATAGCCGTCGTAGGGCAAACCTCTGTACCGCTGCTAGGAGCCACTGCTATTGCTATTACCGCATTTGCGGCTATTGGTACCAATGATGATAGTACCGGCGAATACACGAGATCATTATTTACGGTGATACTGATTTCACTATCGATGAGTTGGGTTACCGCCGTTACGATAACGCCTTTGCTGTGTGAGCATTTCCTTAAGCCTGACAAAAAGAAGCCAGGTGAAGAGAAAGACCCTTACGATAGTGTGTTCTACAAAGGGTACCGAACATTCCTTGCTCGCTGCATACAATTTCGCTGGGTAACAATAGGTGTGGTTTTAGTCGTGTTTGGAGCATCACTCTATGGTTTTGGATTTTTGAAAAATAGCTTCTTTCCGGATTCAACACGACCGCAATTTTATGTTGATCTGTGGTTCCCCGAAGGCACAGAAATTAATGAAACAGTTAAACGTGTCGCGAGAGTTGAAGAAAAGCTAAAAGAGTATGAACCGGTTACGCATCTAACTTCTCAAATAGGCGGTGGAGAGATTCGTTTCTTATTGACCTATACGCCTGAATACAATTATCCAAGTTTCGCGCGTATTATCGTTGATATTGATGATTTCAAAAAAATGCCCGAGTTAACGGCTCAAATTCAGCACGATCTTGAAGAGTTTGTACCTGAGGCAAACGTTAATGTTCGGTTATTTGTTAACGGTCCAGCGACAGGCGGAAAAATCCAACTAAGAATTCTGGGGCCAGACGCAACCGAACTTCGTCGCTTAGCAAATAAAGCGTTAGTTGAAATTGAGTCTGACCCTGCAGCAAAAGCAGTAAGAAATGAATGGCGAAGTAAAGTTAAAGTACTACGTCCCCAGTTCTCAGAGTCTCCCGCGTCGATAGCGGGAGTAGAAAGGCCTGATGTAGCTAATGCGTTTAAGTATTCTGTTGAGGGTATTAATGCGGGTGTTTATCGTGAAGGTGATGAGCTGTTACCGATTATCGCCCGAGCGCCAGCAGAAGAGCGTGTAGACCTCGAGAGCTTAGATCAAGTGAGAATCTGGAGTCCCGCTGCTCAGCAGATGATTCCGATTGGTCAAGTGATGTCTCGTTTTGAAACCGAGTTTGAAGACCCTCACATTTGGCGTTGGAACAGAGTGTCTATGATTCGAATTCATGTTGATCAACGCACTGGGTTGCCTAGTGAGCTTTTGGCTCGCATTAAACCAAAGGTGGAGCAAGCGATAGGTGTTGATCTCGAACAATACTCAGCGGCCAATCCACTTAAACCGGGTGAACAATTTAATGCCAATACGATCCCCGTTCGCTGGGATGACCAAATACCAATAGAAGGTATGCCAGGATATTATATGGCTTGGGGAGGAGAAGGAGAGTCTTCTGTAAAAGCCTCAGGGCAAATCGCCTCAGCGTTACCGGTGTTTTTCGGTCTAATGATTTTTATTGTTGTCTGTTTGTTTAACTCAATTAAGAAAACACTCGTTATATGGTTAACGGTGCCGTTAGCGGTGATCGGGGTTACGGTTGGGTTGTTGATTTTTGATCAACCATTTGGGTTTATGTCGCTATTAGGGTTTATGAGTTTGGCTGGCATGTTGATTAAGAATGCGATTGTGTTAGTCGATCAGATCGATGTGGAGCTTGATGAAGGGAAAGCCCCTTATGAGGCTATTCTGGATTCGGGGGTCAGTCGATTGATACCTGTAGCTATGGCAGCATTGACGACCATACTGGGAATGGTGCCGTTGCTCGGTGATGCATTCTTTATCGCGATGGCGGTTACTATTATGTTTGGTTTGTTGTTTGCCTCGGTTCTAACGTTGGTTATCGTTCCCGTGTTTTATGCAACGATATTTAGAGTAAAGGCAGAGTAACTTAAGATACTTATTTAATCATACTCGCACGAAAAAGAGTCACCCCCGCGAAGCGGAACGTTTGCCCTAAATGATACACGCGCTTAACCTTTCTGGTTAAGCGCTCTTTTTTCTTTGTGTTCTACTATCTGAGATATAGAGCCCTACAAACCTTGCCATGACTATAGCCAGATAAAGTTGCCCTAATACTGATTGAGCTGACACCCATGCTCTTGAAATCGGGTGTATCGGGGTTATATCGCCGTACCCTAGTGTGGTCATCGTCACAAAACTAAAATATGAAAATAAAGAGATTGGGTCTTCAGTAGGGGCTAGACTGTTTTGCAGTTCAGTCGAAAAAGCAAAAGCATTTTCCAGGGTGTTGTAAGTGGTGACATAAATAAATGACCAGATAATAACTATAAAAAAATAGAGGCATACTGCAGCGTAAATAACATTGATGGATACGGTTTTACTGCGCGCAAGAAAACGGACTAGAAATATGCAGATATATGCAAAAAAAGCAATATATGAGAATGTAGCGATAGGTGAGTTTAGGTACTCTCTGTCGAAATAATACAATGTATTGATAGCCAGCACGGGTAATAGAATAAGTAAGCCAATTAGAGAGAAGCTTCGGTTATCTGTGACTAGGTAAAGTGATGTTAAGAATATTATTGAAATAAATGGGTTGAGCAGTAACCCCTCAAACTCAAACGGCGAGTACACTCTTAAATATGGTGGCACAATCAGCATGATTAATAGGCTAATAAGAAGTAGTAAAAAACTGTGCTTTGGAACCTGAGGTAGCTTCATATACATTAATTTTGGATGAAATAAGGGTAATGAGTAGTGGATGTACCTGTAAGCTTAAAAGATTTCCCGTGGCTAAAAAACGTGTTTGTTGCGGTTTTTTGATGAGAGTGTGAATAATTATCAAATTTATGGGGCATTTCTGGGTTTTAACTGGCAAGTTTCGAAAATATGGCCTAACTATTAGGATAGGTCCATACGGAGATGCTGATGAAACAGTTATTACTTAATCAAACCTGTGTTTTTCACCTGACTAGAATGGCGTTTCGTGCTCAGAGCAAATATAAGAAACGTTATCACCTTACTAATGATGAAGACCTTGTTGAACTAATACGCTTTGCCGATAGTTCTCGTGATATTGAACTACGACGTAACTTTATGTTGTTCTATATCAATTGCCCTGATGACATAAAAGATTATCTTGAGAGTAATCATGACATTCACTCCCCGATGGAGCGCTATCAGTCGCTAGGAAGTTTATAGCGGCATAATGTTTCTAGTGACAAATGTGAATGTTCACGCTTTATTGTCTCAGGAATATTGATTTATGGAAGGGTTTATAGCGGCAAGAGTATTACATGTATTAAGCATTGTTTTCTGGATCGGCGGGGTTGCAATGGTAACGACAATTCTTTTGCCATCAATACGTCAGTTTAAAACCGCAGAGGAACGTGTCGCTTTTTTTGAGCAAGTTGAAGGTCGTTTTGCGCTTCAATCTCGTGTTACAACAGTCTTGGCTGGGGTTTCAGGTTTTTATCTGGTACACCTTCTGGATGCTTGGAGTCGCTTTGGCCAGGCAGAGTATTGGTGGATGACCATGATGGTGGTTGTCTGGGTTATATTCACACTAATGCTATTTGTATTAGAGCCATTGTTCCTTCATAAGATATTTATTCGCAAGGCTCAGGCGCAACCTGAAAAAACATTTTCTACTATTCAGAGTATGCACTGGTTGCTATTGACGGTTAGCCTGGTAACGGTGGCAGGTGCGGTTGCAGGTAGTCATGGTTGGATATAGTGCACTCGCTTCGAGAAAACGGCGACTTATTAGCTAAGAAAAAAAACAATAGCGAGTAATGTAATCGCAAAACCGGCGATAGCAAACCACCAATAGTGATGACTACTTTTCGTTGTACCGGGCTCTTCTATCCAGGATTGCTTGCCGCCAGAGGCCAGAGAGCGTTTTTGAATCGCGGGCTTCGGGGTCGACTTTCTTGATTTAGATTCCTTAGAATTTTGTTGGGGCTGGATTATAGGCTTGGTTTTTTTGCGCACTGCTGAAGAGGGGGCGCTTCTAACAATGGTTTTATTCGGATCTTCTATAGGGCCTATGACTTCAAACGTGATGACATCAAGCTTTATCTTGTCACCAGGCTTAGCATAACTTTCGGTTATTCTCTGACCATTGAGAAAAGTCCCATTGGATGAATCCAAGTCTCTAACGAGTAGCTTTCCGCCCTTGGCTTCTACTTCTGCATGGCGTCTCGAAAGATGTTCGACGGGAATGCTGATGTCACAACTTGCGTCTCGACCTAAAGACGCCTTTTTATTGATAGGGAATACCTCGTTTTCCATCCAGCTAGCGGTCGACTTTAACGTCCACTCTGGTGAGGTACCTGGCTTTAAGCCGATTGCAGATTGATACTGGGTCGAATGAGGGTCAATAACATCAAGTTGGATCTTGCCTAACTTAATAACATCTCCGGCTGTCAGTACTTTTTCATTGAGTATTTTTTCATCGTTGATATAGCTGGCGCTTGCAGGGTCTTTGCTTAGGATAGTGGTTTGGTTGTTTTTAGTCCGTATCTCTAGGTGAGTATCGGAGATGCTAGCTTCATTGATCACCAGACTATTCTTTTGTGAACGTCCTATCGTAAACAATGAGTCTACCAACCATATAGCTTCTTGCCGTCTATCCCTAAATTGGAGCTTTAACATGTTAAAAACCTTGATGCACCAGAGTATAAAATTGAAAGTATTGCTAAAGAGTATAGCGCTTAACGTTTAATTGCGGACTTTAATTAGGTTTCATTTGTAAATAAATGAAACCAAACGATATTTGATGTTAAAGGTGTTTTTTAATCTATACTGATGAGTGTTCTCGTACTTTTACTAGGGTCTTTATCGATGAGTCTTGTTTTGTTAATACATGATGGGGGTGGCGGTTATGTTTGCGTCAGTAGCTAAATCCCATATCGGCCATGTTAGGTCCTGCAATGAGGATAGCTTTATAGAAAATCCAGAGTTGGGTCTTTGGTTAGTAGCTGATGGAGTAGGGGGGAGTGCACACGGAGACTTTGCCAGCCAAGTGGTGTCGCAAACAATTGAAAGAAAAATTCGGTTAGGAAGTACATTAAAAGAGGCGGTAGAAGATGCCCACTTAACGGTTATGAAATTGGGGCGTGATAAACCCGAAGTCTCAGGAATGGCATCAACGGTTGTTGCAGTCCACTTTAAAGGAACGCATTACCAGATTTGTTGGGTTGGAGATAGTCGTGCTTATTTAATCAGTCAAAACGATGATATTAGCCAGTTGACGGTAGACCATAACCAAGCACAGCTGTTGGTTGAGACGGGTGAAATAAGTGTTGAGGAGGCGCGTTTGCACCCCTCTCAGCGAGTATTGATACATGCGGTAGGGGTTGACGATGCAGGCTGGAAAGTAGACCTGTGTGAAGGTGACCTCGGTGCAGGGGAGCGGTTATTGCTTTGCAGCGATGGACTTTCTGGCGAGATTGAAGATATTGAAATACTGGCTTCGTTCAACCAAGGCAAACCACTTAAGATTATTGTTGAAGGGCTGGTTGATAAGGCTCTGAGCAACGGTGGGAGCGATAATATTACGTTGGCATTAGTTGAACTTGACCGACAGAGTGTTAATGCAACCAATTTAGATATGGCTCCTGGATCGGCTGATACTAAGGCCAACCAAGTCGCTTCCATTGGAAAACCACAGTCAGCACTTAAGTATATGGTACTTGGTGTTGTTGCCGCATTGGTGGTTGTTAGCATTGCAGTCTGGGTGGCGTAAAAAATGGCAGATGGACGATATCAATATCTTGAAGTAATCGGTGAAGGTGGAATGGCGACGGTGTACCGTGGCGTACAAAACTCGTTGAACAGGCAAGTTGCGATTAAAGTGTTGTCTGCTGATCTGTCTGATAATCCATCGATTATCAAGCGATTTAAGCGTGAATCTTTAATTATTGCAGGGCTTAATCACCCCAATATTATTCATGTTATCGATAAAGGCACCACAAGTTCAGGGCGGCCGGTATTTATCATGGAGTTTGTCGAAGGGCAGACGTTAAGTGATGTCATCTATCAGAATTCGCTATCTTTCAACCGTAAAATTGACCTTCTTATTCAAGTCTGTAAAGGGCTGGCTTACGCACATAAATTAGGCGTTATTCACAGAGACATCAAGCCTGCAAATATATTAGTTGATAATGAAGGTAATGCTCGCCTTCTTGACTTTGGTATCGCGTCTTTTTTTAAAGATAAACAAGCGGGCGACGAGCGTGAGACTAAGTTGGTAATGGGAACCGAAGCCTATATGGCCCCAGAGCAACAGCTAGGTATTTCAGAAACATCCGAACAGAGTGACATTTATTCGTTGGGTGTCGTTATTTATGAACTCATCAGTGGTCAGCTTCCTGCTAAGCCCTTAAAATCATTAACCTCGCTTGTACCTGATGTGTCAGAAGAACTTAATGCTCTTGTAATACAGTGCCTCTCTCAGCATCGTGAGGATAGGCCGACCTCTGTTGAAAATGTTAAGAATATAATATTGCGAGTTATGCAAGGGCAGCACTTGGGTAAGGCACAGCAAGATCGTGCTGGCGAAGGGTTAGCGGCCATTAAAAAACGCTTCGGTTTGTTAGATGTTATTCGGGACGATAACCACGGAGCGGTGTACCTGTATGAAGAGAAGTCTTCAAATAACCTGTTAGTGATTAAGAAAAAAGTAGGGCCGTCTTCAGGTCTAAAAGAGGCGAAAATACTAAGTCAGCTTAAACACCCGAATATCGCGAATATTCACGGCACATCTAATAAAGAACATGTATTTATTATTGTTATGGAATATATCGCCGGGGGCACGCTTCAAGACCGCCTGATTGAGCCCATGCCGCTGGCTTCTTTTTTGCCACTCGCGAATCAAATCTGTGAGGGGTTGGCATTTGCTCATAGGAACCGAGTGATTCATGGAAACCTGAGGCCTAGCAATATTCTGTTAACATCTAGCTTGCAACCAAGAATTTCTGACTTTGGCTTAGATGAACACTATAGAATTGATGCTGATAAAAAGAACTGGTATCGACCTGAAGGAAAAGAGAACAACGAACTAACCGATATTTTTTCTCTAGGCGCGATATTTTTCCATACACTGACGGGTATGCCACCAGAGTTTAAGGTAGGAAGCCTAGTAAAGACTAAAGTATTTGAAACATTAGACTGTGATCTTCAGGCGTTATTAGTCAGGATGCTGGATCAAGATCCATTGCAAAGACCTCAAAGTGTAGAGTCGGTGCAGTCGGAGTTGTATGTATTGGTCGAAGAGCAGGAAACGGTGGTTAAACCTAACAGCAAGCGCGGGGGTAGCGATGGTAACCCTGCAATAGATGATGAGCGTAGTACTCGATTATGGCCGATTGTGGTTATTACGACTATAGCTGTGATCTCGCTGAGCCTGAACATAGTGCTGTTGACAGGCCATGATGAGGTTATTATTTCGGTCATTGACTCATTCTTTAACTAAGGTTAACTCCATCATCCGTTAGTTCCTCTACACGGTTTTGCTCAAAAATATTTAAGGAGATCCGGTATATCGGGGCCCTCTCTTTCTGGGTTCTTGATATGCTGATCTAGTTAGTAGCTACGTTTGTATATTTTTCTACGGCTAATACCTATAAACGCGCGATAGAGAATATACCCGAACCCAACCAGAAATAACGCGGCTATCACCATGAGTGTGAAGTTTAGAGAGTGCTTGTCGGTGGTATTAAACTGAAATGAAGTGAGTACCTTAGACAGGTTTTGGATAAATAGATATACCGAAAGCGCTCCCCCCATAATCGCTGAAATAAGCTGACTGGATATGATTACCAATGATGGAATAGTCGCTTGATGATTACATTGGTCACACTCGAACATGTCAGTATATTCAGGTTCCCCCTCTTGAAGTAGAGGCTCCATTTTACCTTGCTTGCACATAGTGCAGAAAAAGGCTGAACTACTTTTTCTGTTACTTTTACGTATTAGCTGAGGTTCGCCGTGTTCCATTCACTACTTCCGCTTTAGTCTGGTTTTATTATTGTTATGGAGTGAAATACTAATTGCCGTCAAATGGTTTAATGATTCTTTATTGCAAAGGATGGAATCTTCCTTGTTCCGTGAAATAGTGTCAAGTCTATGATCGGCTTATTAGGGTTAAAATAGTTAAAAGATTATTTTAGCCCTGGGAGTATAGTTTTTAAGACGGCCATTAGGCCAATATTTATTTACTTCTCGCACGGGTCGAAGATATAGACTTATTCAAAAAAATTACTGGCATTATACCTACTAAAACGATGATCAGTGATGCCAGCGCGCTTTGCTCTAACAGCTCATCAGAGGCAAGTTGATAAACATGTGTTGCTAGTGTTTCAAAATTAAAGGGTCTTAAAATAAGAGTGGCAGGCAGCTCTTTCATACAGTCAACGAAAACGACGAGGGCGGCCGTTAATATGCCGCCTCTAATAATCGGTAAATGAACGCGAAGTAGGGTGCTGAGATTGTTTCTGCCTAATGATCGCGACGCCATATCCATGCTAGGTGTTACCTTGGTAAGGCTAGACTCGACAGCGCCAGCGGATACCGCTAGAAATCGAACTGTATATGCAAAAATTATCGCAAAGGTTGTACCGCTCAACAATAGCCCGGTTGAGACTCCGAAATACTGTCGTAAAAAATCATCCAAAGCATTGTCGAAGGCTGCGAACGGTACAATAATACCTACGGCTAGAACAGCTCCAGGCATGGCATAGCCCAAACCTGAAAAGCGAACGAGTATATTGGTGGCACCTTCTGAATTGAGGCGTTTACTATAGGCAAGGGTAACACCAATGATAATAGTGATGACTGCGGCGATAACCGAAAGTGTGAAGCTATTAAGTGCGTAGCTCACGAATTTACTCGTCCAACTTACGTCAAAGTAGAGATATGCGTAGTAACCAAGAACAGATACGGGTATAAGAAAACCTGCCACTACAGGAAGTAAACAAAACAATGTAGCCGCTACCGCTTTAACACCAATTAATTGGAACTGTTCAAGAGATTGTCCTTGGTTTTTTGATTCAAATTGCTTTTGTTTGCGGCGCGAAAAACGCTCCATGTAGATAAGGGTCACAACAAAAATTAGCATTAAGCTGGCTATTTGTGCTGCTCCTCCTAAATTCCCCATGTTTAACCAAGTGTCATAGAGGCCGGCGGTTAAGGTCTTAACTGCAAAAAAATCTACGGTTCCAAAGTCATTTAATGTCTCCATTAATACTAGCGAAAGCCCAACCGCAATAGCAGGGCGAGCGACAGGTAGCGAAACTCTTAAAAAACTCTGCAGAGGGGTATGCCCGAGATTTCTACTAACCGAAAATAGCGACATTGACTGCTCTAGAAAAGCCGCTCGGCTCATCAAATAAACATAAGGGTATAGTACTAATGCCATCATAGTGATGGCCCCACCCATGCTCCGTATTTCAGGGAACCAGTAATCTTGATAAGAGCCCCAGCCAAACAAGTCGCGAAGAGTACCTTGAACGACCCCTGCATATTCAAGTAAGTCGGTATACACATAAGCAATAACATAGGCAGGTACGGCAAAAGGCAGTAGGAGTGCCCATTCCAGTATTTTTCTACCGGGAAACTTACACATTGTAACCAACCATGCAGCCCCAACACCCATAAACAAGCTTAAAGAGCCGACGCCGGTCATTAGTATTAAGGTGTTGAAGATATACCCAGGAAGTACAGTGTCTAATAGGTGGGGCCAGATATTCTCTTCGGGGTAAAATGCGAGGTAGAAGACGGCGATGATCGGTAGCCCGACCATAAATGCTATAAAAGCAGAAGATAGAAACCAAGGGTTACGAAAAAAACGGCTAAGAGGCGCCGATTGGGTCTGTGTATACATTAATTAGGCCGAAGGTAACTGTAAATTGCCCGGACTCAGATATAAGTCTGTGACCGGGCTTTTACTCTAGTTGTCAAAGCCTGTTTTATCAACAAGTTTAACCGCTAAGGTACGATATTTTGCTATTTCGTTGAGTGGTAATGGGTCTGACTTGAATGTTCCCCATGATGCAACCAGTGCTGAAGGCTCTACACCCGGTTTAACAGGGTATTCAAAATTTTGTTCTGCATATATTCTCTGAGCAGGCGCCTCAGATAAAAAATTCATAAGCTTGATGGCGTTATCTTTGTTTGGCGCACTTTTGGTAAGTGAAACTCCACTGATGTTAACATGGGTTCCTCGGTCACCTTGGTTTGGGAAAACAATACTGACAGATCTTGCCCATGCCGATTGTTCTTTATCCATCAGCATCTTTCCGTAATAGTAGTTGTTACCGATAGCTAGATCACAAACACCTTCTTTAATCGCCTTAACTTGGGCTCGGTCATTGCCTTGGGGTTTTTGTGCTAAATTGCCTTTGACAGCAGTTAACCATTTTTCTGTTTCTGCCTCACCATTGTTGGCAATCATTGAGGCGATTAATGCAACGTTATAGGGGTGTTT
The DNA here is from genome assembly GCA_913060665.1 of uncultured Oleiphilaceae bacterium. Taxonomy (GTDB): domain Bacteria; phylum Pseudomonadota; class Gammaproteobacteria; order Pseudomonadales; family Oleiphilaceae; genus Alkalimarinus. The sequence goes on along the minus strand of CAJXUY010000002.1, from coordinate 123,930 downwards.
ACCGCTACGGGTACAAATTTTACCTTTCCACTCGGGTTTTGCTAAATCTTCATAGCGTGCGATTGCACCGGGCTCCACTCTATCTTTCGATGCGTAGATTACTCGAGCGCGCGTGGTTAAACCATACCATTGGCCTTGAGAATCCTGATATTGAGCCGGAATATTTTTTTCCAGCTCCGGGGTGGTCACGCCTTGAACAACACCTGCCTCTACGACTTCGTTTAACCGGCCTATATCAACCGTAAATACGAGGTCTGCGGGGCTATTCTTGCCTTCACGCTTTAGTCGTTCGGTGAGCCCTTTTTTGGCGAACACAACATTGACGTCGACGCCTGAATCCTTGGTAAACGCGTCGAATATAGGTTGCATTAAGAACGGCTGGCGATATGAGTAAACATTAACTTCTTCGTTTGCCTGAACAGATGTAATAGTGGTGCTACCGACTAACGCTAGGGCTGTTGGGATAAGGTGCTTCATGTTAAACATTAAATCAAACTCTCTTAATGAAAATAGTAATGATAATAATTCTCATTAAATAGTTGGGAATTGTCAAGAATTAAATATAAATATGCCGGTTTTAATTCGCTCATTCTAAGTGTGGTGCTATCATCTAGTAATGATCGAGATCATTTATTGCGTGTGAATCTCTAATGTTGTTAAGTTGTTAGGACGATAATTAAGAATATGGGTAATAAAAGAGTCCATGAGCGGACACTTCTAAATGCAAAAGTAAAAGTAACTCACGAAGTAGTTGGAGACGGGATGTTCTATGTCAGGGATATTTCAGATGGTGGTGTATTTGTGATCGTCGGGGAGTCGGTTTTTCCACCCTTAGGCAGCATCGTTAAGGTCCAGATGCAGGATTTACCCTTTGAGGCTCCAATCCTCGATATGATTGTTGTTCGAAAGGGCGTTGATGGGTTTGGCTTAAAATTTGTTGCTAATGATTGATTACACTTAATATCAATGCATTAGTCTGCATATTACCCTGTTTTTTGAACTCTATCCCAGTCTCATCAAAGCGCGTACTTCTTTTAAGAATAGAGCGTATAATCGCTCTTCTCTGATCCAGTCACCATTGTAACTCCCCTATACTCACAGTGTTTTTACGTTAGCTATTATTTTAATGGTGTAAAAAGGGGTCTCCGTAAGTGTTTAAAGGTTAATGTAAGGTAATCGCTAGATGATAAAACTAATTAAAGGATTCACCCTGGTCATCATGATGTTAAATATGGCGGGTTGTGCGTCCTATTATTCACATTATGGTAGTTTCTCAGCGCAAAACTCAAAAGGTGATGAGCGCATGTACGTGGTGTCATGGAAAACGGCTGAGTACCCCTCTTGGGCCATACAAGATGATAAAGCGACCGAGATTGTGCTAGAAACACAATGTAGCGAGCGAAAGTGGAAAATGGCCGATCAGGTTACGTCTAGTAGTAGGTGTACAGAGGTTCATGAAGGCATTGTTGCTTGTGGTGATGCATCATTGGATCTGTCGCTAGTCGGTAAACCCATTTCTGACCCTAACCATTTATGCATGACTGTAACCGATAGTAAAGGCGCACAAAGTATCGTTGACCTGGAGGGGCAGGTATTGATATCAGTGAGTTGTTTACCGTCGGCTGTGACACAAAAAGAAGAAGGGGAAATGGTCAATATAGACTACCTTAAGGCATCGGTAGTGCCATATAGCATCGCGACTCGCAAGGCAAGACGCTATAGTTACGGAGATAAAGCCCCCGTTATGAGCGGTAAAAGCTGTGATTCCGGTAGTTAATCGTCAAGGAATTGGTTAAGTGATTTATCAAGTTTTTTAACTACACTTGATAAATGAATGCTGTCACTTGGCCAATGGATATTTTGCGTGCGTAGCGATGGTTAGGTATTGAGGGCTCGTTGGTATAGTTGATGTGATGTGGTTATCAACACTACGTTATTTTATACAACTGAAACAACAAGATACATTTAACAACAGAAGTGTCATTGTTCCTTGATAGTTATCCTGCAAAATATACAGTAACTAAAAGTCTTTTTACACGTTGTTATTTTGATTGTTAAGGATGAATACCATGCAGGGTCATCAACAGAAAATACCCGTAAACCAATTACAGGTTGGGATGTACGTTGCTAATCTTGACAGACCTTGGTGTGAAACACCTTTCCCTATTCAGGGTTTCTATATTAAAGCAGTGGTTGAAGTGGAATCTCTGGAGTCTTACTGCAAGCATGTTTATATTGATGTAGCCTCTGGTAAAAAAGAGTCATATGAAAGTCATTCGGTAATGAAACGTAGGGGTTCTAATCAGGAAAATTCCACCCACCCTGCAGGTAATGCCTTAAAGTTACCGCCCTTAAAGATACGTAATCAGGTCGAGTACCCCAAAATAGCCTCTGACAAAGCAGTTTCATCACTTAAAAAAGAAGTATCTAAAGCTGGAAAATTACAGCGCAATGTCAGCGTGGCACTGACTAATGTATTTGATACGGTTAATGCTGGTGGGGCGCCAGACTATAAGGCAGTGAATAAAGCTGTCGATGGCATGGTAGAAAGCGTGGTGCGTAATCCAGATGCATTAGTATGGCTGACACGCGTCAATACTCATGATCAATTTAGTTACCAGCATGCGATTAGCGCGTCAATTTGGTCGTTGGTATTGGGGAGGTATCTAGGTTTAGAGAAAGAGGTGCTTAAACAGCTATCGACTTCGGTATTACTTTCACAAGTTGGAAAGGCCAAATTGCCGCAAGATGTACTCGAAAACCAGCATGCCCTTAATGCGGAAGCATTTGAGTGCTATAAAAAGTATGTTGCATATAGTGTCGAGATTCTAGAGTCTTCAGGCAATATTCCCAGCCCTGTAATAGAAGTAGTGCGTAGTCATCGTGAGAGACATAATGGAACTGGGTTTCCCAATGGTATTACCGGTGACCGTATCCCTTTGCTTGCCAAAATAGCAGGATTAGTTGATGCGTACCAGGAAATGATTGAGCCGCGACCTGGTGTGACACCAGTGCCTGCAGCGGTTGCGGTATCTAAACTATATGAAAGTCGAAATATTGAGTTTCAAGAAGAGTTGGTTGAAAGTTTTATAAAAGCGATAGGTGTTTACCCAACAGGTACTTTGGTTGAACTGAACAATAGTGAGGTCGGGATTGTATTAAACCACAACTCACAAAGACGGTTATGGCCACGAGTTGCAGTGGTGCTAAATAAAAATAAACAGCCTCTTAAACAAGCTAAGGTTGTTGACTTATTAGCGTATAACGAAGGTAAAACACAGTCCGATTCGCTTAATATAGCGGGTAGTTTACCGGCAGGATCATTTAATATAGACCCTTCAAATTACTTGATCACGGGTGCGACAAGTCGTTGGAGTTGGCGTCACTTTTCAGGTTAGTTATTTTTCTGATGAAGCCCTCATGTTAAGCTAAGGGTATCAATTTCATGAGGAATGTTCATTATGCCAAGAGCGCGTTGTAACGTATGCTGCAATGCAGTAATGTCTTGTATTTGTAAATGGACCTCACCGATCTTCAATCAAACGAATATCGTGTTACTTCAACACTCAGATGAAGTCAAAAAGCCGCTAGGCACCGCTAAGATAGTATCCCTCTGCTTACAAAACGCCTTGGTTAAAGTGGGTGTTGATTTTTCAACTGATGTAGACTTTGACCGATTAATGAATTTTCCAAACCAAAACCTCGCTATGTTATATCCTTCGGAGTCAGCACTCGAGCTACATAGCTGGCGGAACAGAAAGCCTGATACAGAAGAAGAAAAACAAACGGAAACGGTACCAAAAACGCTGATTGTATTAGATGGAACCTGGCGTAACACGCGTGAAATTATGAACGTAAATCCAGCACTTAAAAACCTACCTGCAGTTAAGTTGACGCCCACGATCCAGTCTAACTATAGAATTAGAAAAGCGCCGTTTGCAGATTCACTCTCAACGGTTGAAGCGGTTTCTCAGGCGCTCAATATTCTAGAGCCTGAAACCTCTGTTGATGCGATGAGTTTGAGCTTTCAGCATATGATTGATTATCAAATTAACCGCATGGGTGAAGATGTTTATCTTCGAAATTATGTCCAGCCGCCAAGCCTGCAGGATTAGTTGTTCATGCGGTTGAATTTTGTAATTTTGACCCAACATTAGTCTCCTCTTGCCATCATTAAAAAGTTCACTATGAATAATGCATTGAGTATCCAGGGACTACGGAAAGTCTACAGTAATGGTCATGAAGCGCTAAAAGACATTTCACTAGATGTGGAGCAGGGAGATTTTTTCGCACTACTTGGTCCCAACGGAGCGGGTAAGTCTACAACTTTGGGGATTGTTTCATCATTAGTGGGAAAGACGTCGGGTTGTGTGAAGATATTTGATTATGATATCGATACGGATATTGTCAAAGCGAAAATGCAGCTGGGTGTCGTGCCACAAGAGTTTAATTTTAACCAGTTTGAAAAAGTCTTCGATATTGTCGTTACGCAAGCGGGTTACTATGGCATTCCTGCTGATGAAGCAAAGCGCAGCGCAGAAAAGTACCTAAAAAAACTAAGGCTTTGGGATAAGCGTGATGTTGCGTCCAGGTTGCTATCGGGTGGAATGAAGCGAAGGTTGATGATTGCAAGAGCCCTTGTACATGAACCTAGAATCCTGTTACTCGATGAGCCGACTGCAGGGGTCGATATTGAACTTCGTCGATCAATGTGGGAGTTCATGAAAGAGCTCAACGAGCAGCAAGGTACTACCATCATATTGACTACTCATTACCTCGAAGAGGCTGAATCTCTTTGTCGAAATATTGCCATTATTGATCAAGGAAGTATTTTAGCGAATACCAGTAAAAAGGAGTTGCTAAGCAACCTTCATTCAGAGACATTTGTGTTGGACCTTGCTCAGCCACTAATATCGCCACCTTTACTCCCAGGCTTTGTGAGTAGAGTTAACCGTGAAGGGGGTCTCGAAGTTGATATACCCCAGGGGCAAAGCATCAATATGTTGTTTTCAATATTGAGTCAATCAGGTATCGATGTTGTCAGCATTCGGGCTCGGGCGAATAGGCTTGAAGAGCTCTTTGTGCGTATGGTTGAGGAGGGGAAATAGATGGGGCCTTATCGAACTCTGATTGCTTTTCAAACAATCGTTGTGAGGGAAATCAGACGGTTTATGCGTATTTGGGTGCAAACTCTACTACCACCCGCTATTACCATGGCATTGTATTTTGTGGTATTTGGAAACCTGATTGGCCCCAGAATTGGCGAGATGGATGGCCACCGTTATATGGACTTTATTGTGCCAGGGTTGATCATGATGTCGGTGATTACTAATTCATACTCCAATGTCGTATCCTCTTTCTTTGGTATGAAGTTTCAAAAAAGCATTGAAGAGTTGGTCGTATCACCTGTTCCTAACTGGGTAATTCTAACCGGGTATGTAGCGGGAGGTGTTACCAGAGGCTTAGCGGTTGGTGCGATTGTGACTGCTTTGTCGTTAGGGTTTACTGATCTTCAGGTGCATAATGCGTTAGTCATGGTAGCAGTGGTGTTGTTAACTGCTATTTTGTTTTCGTTAGGTGGGTTCATTAATGCGATGTTTGCCACCAAATTTGACGACATCTCTATTGTGCCTACGTTTATTTTGACGCCTTTGACTTATTTGGGAGGGGTATTCTACTCAATCTCTATGTTGCCAGAATTTTGGCAGACGGTGTCAAAAGTTAACCCCATTTTATATATGGTCAATACGTTTCGTTACGGTATTTTGGGCGTGACTGATATCGATGTAGGTTTTGCATTTACGATGATTATTGGATTTACTGTCCTGCTATTTGGCTACTCTCTACACCTTTTAAATAAAGGCAAAGGTATTCGTAGTTAATCCCTGTTTGTAGCTCAATCGTGGAATTATATTATGGTCGATTTAAGTAAAACATTATTGGGTCAAAGTACGGCCTATGTCGATCGGTACGCTCCGGGGCTGCTCTATCCGTTGCCACGTAAGTCTAAGCGTGATGAACTGGGAGTTGACTCTTCAAACCTACCGTTTAAAGGTGTGGATATCTGGAATAGTTATGAACTATCTTGGTTAAGCCCTTCAGGTAAGCCGCAGGTGGCTATTGTTGAATTTAGTTTCCCTTGTGATTCGGTCAACATTATAGAGTCAAAGTCATTTAAACTTTATTTGAATTCGCTCAATCAATCAGTGTTTGAATCAAAACGCCATCTTGAAGATGTGTTGATAAAGGATTTAAGTTTAGCGGCCAAGAGTGATGTTGGCGTCAAGATTATCGCTCTTGATCAGGCGGGGGCTATACACTCCGGAAATGAGGACCGGCAGCTCATTGATCTGCTGGATGTGAGTGAATTCAGCTATGAGGTCGATACAAGCACGTTGACTGCGGCTAAAGGAGTGCTTGTTGAGCAGCAGCTCGTATCACACCTGCTAAAAACAAACTGTCCCGTTACAGGACAGCCTGACTGGGCTTCAGTGCTAATCGATTACTCTGGTGATGTGATAGATCAGGAAGGTTTACTGCGTTATATTGTCTCGTACCGTAATCATCAGGATTTTCACGAGCAGTGCGTAGAACGAATTTTTATTGATATTATGGATAAATGTGCTCCAGAAAAATTAACGGTGTATGCACGTTACACGCGTCGTGGAGGGTTGGATATCAACCCTCTGAGAAGCACAGAGTCGAACTATTCAGGAAATATTAGACTGAGTCGTCAGTAAGAGCCTGCAGTAACAGGAAAGAGGATGCTTATTCAACATCCTCAGAGTCTTTCAGTTTTTGTGCTGCGGATTCAAGCGCGCGTACAATCTGGTCTTTTTCGCTAATACCGATCTTGCCTGTATCAAGGTACATCGCGAAGCCTGTTGTTTCGTGTTCCATAAAGCTTTGGTTTTCACCTATTTCCCTTCGGAAGTCCACGACTTCATATATAGGGACTGAGCGAGAGAAGCCCTTAACCGTAATTTCGCCTTTATCTCGACACATGACCATATCTTTAACAAGGGAGAATGTCTCATACGAAACGAGGATTTCGCCCGGCTCAGCCAGCGTCTCTAGCCGGCTTGCTAAGTTAACTTCTTTGCCTATAATGGTATAGTCCATTCGGTTTTCAGCGCCAAAATTTCCGACGGTGCAATAGCCCGTGCTGATTCCCATCCTGATCTCAAGCGGTGTTCGAATACCCTGGCTTTGCCATTTTTGCCGCAGTACTTTCATACGCTTTCGCATGTCTATCCCCATTGCCACACAGGCCAGGGTGTCCTCTTTTGGGCCTCGGCTAGTCGGATCACCAAAGAATATCATGATACTGTCACCAACAAACTTATCGATGGTGCCGCCATATTTTAATGCTATCTGAGACATGGCGTTAAAATAAGTATTTAGGAGCTCTGTCAGACTTTCAGGTTCCATCTCCTCCGAAAGTTCAGTAAATCCTTTAATATCTGAAAAGAATACGGCTAGCTTTTTACGCTGGGTTTCCAGCCGAACATCTCGCTCACCTGTAAAAATAGATTGCCATACCTGAGGTGAAAGGTATTTGGCTAGTTTGTGAGATAGCGTGATTGACTGCTCTCTCTGATGTTGAATAAGTGATTTAGCGTGTACAAGTGCGCGTGCTTGTTGGTGGGTATAATAGGCGGTTACACATATATAGATACCGACACTGATACCGGAGACAATGCTAACTAAAATAGGGGTAGGTGGAGCTATGTTAAACCCAAAATACAGTGAAGAAATACAGACGCTGGTAAACCAGATGAGGTTCCCGTATAGCCAGATTTTCATACCGCCTACAATGATACAACTGAAATTTAGCATCAGGATAAATAGCAGAGTGGGCACTAAACTGAAATCGATTAGTACAACAATGGGGCCACTTAATAGCGCATCCACCAACAATAGACGATGGCGAATAATAGGGTTACGATGTCTATTGAAAAATCGAACCGTAAAGTAAAGCAGGTGTGGCCATAGCATTGTGCCTGGCAGTAGCCAGATTAAGTTCGCATCAAAATGATTAGTGAGAATGCCTGAAACAATGATCGCAGCGCCCGCTAAATAGGCTAATACGCGCGCGTTGTAGTCCGGCATAGGGGGGATTGCCACTTGTTTTAGAGGTTTGCTTTGCCGGGTCGTTTTTTTTGTAATAGTCATTGAATTCATTATTGTTAAAATTTTTCCAGCGAACTACTGAATACGTTACTAACATTGTTAGCGGTATCTTATTGATATTTGCTACACTTCGCTAGAGTTTTGATGAAAATACTCATGCAATTGCCATATTCATGTCATAAAAATAGGTCACCCATGCCGCATCCTGTCACTGAACTTTTGTTACAACGAAACTCATCTGCAAAGCTTACGTTTCCAGCTCCTGATGGCGCGCTTCTAGATACGCTTTTGCAGGCAGCCTTTCGCGCGCCTGATCATGGATTGTTGAGACCTTGGCGTTATTTGGTGATAGAAGGTGATGGGCTTGAGCGCTTAGGGGAGTTGTTTGTAGCGAGTGCATTGCATGAATCTCCAGATCTAACTCAGGCTCAGCAAGAAAAGTTCCGTAAAATGCCTGCTAGGGCACCGATGGTAATCGTGGCGATTGCAAGCATCCAAGAGGCGACTAAGATACCTGAAATCGAACAGGTGATGGCCACCAGCGTAGGTGTCGGCTATTTACTGCTTTCACTGCAGGCAGAAGGTTTTGGCGGAATGTGGAGAACTGGGCCGCTTGCTTATAACACTGAAACTCGTAAAGGACTCGGTTTGGCTGATAATGAGACAATAGTCGGTTTTCTTTATGTGGGTACTTTGGACGGAAAAGCTAAAGCGATTCCTAATCATGATATTAATACGTTTGTTAAACAGTGGCCTTGAGCACTTTTCGCTGCCCCCTGTAAGACTTTTATCTAGTGTTACCCTCATTTCTATTCACGATTGTCATACCCCCGATGATTGCAATATGTGTTTAATCTGAGCACGATTGCCCATTCTGCGGTAAGTGGTTGCCGTACGATTATTATTTCTCACGCATATTTTACTTATATCTAATAAAAACAATGTTTAAGCAATAACTGGCACTGGTATTGCTTTGTTACTTGTAATTAGATTTTGCGGACATAATTAACCGTATTTAGTTAAACGTTGTGCCGTTTGTTGTTGTTCGGTGCCACGTTTAATTTAGTGGAGTAGCTATGAGTATTTCATTTAACAATGCATTAGGCATACATGAGCAGGCACTGAATGTTCGTGTCAAGCGTGCTGAAGTGTTAGCGAATAATTTGGCTAACGCAGATACGCCCGGTTTCAAGGCGCGGGATTTGGATTTCAAGGCTGTACTCAACAGTAGTCTCAGTCAGTCGAGCAGTTCAGGGGCGATGGCGATTGCCAAAACTAACTCAAAGCACCTTTCGACCCAAAATGAGCCTTCCGAGGCACTATTGTATCGAAACCCTACTCAGCCAGCTATTGACGGCAATACGGTGGATACGCAGCAAGAGACGGCCGCTTATATGAAAAATGCGATGGACTACCAAGCGAGCTTCCAGTTTTTAAATAGTAAGTTTAAAGGACTTACTAGCGCTATAAGGGGAGAGTAGATATGTCTCTAAATAGAATTTTTGATATAGCCGGCTCCGCGATGTCGGCTCAGTCTATGCGATTGAATACCACTGCCAGTAATATTGCGAACGCAGACACAGCAAGCAGTAGCACAGATGAAGTTTATCGGGCCAGAAAGCCCGTGTTTGCGGCGATACAGCAGTCGGTGATGGATAAAGGTTTTCCTTCTTCTAATTCGAATATGGCGTTTACTGATACGCCAGGATCACAAGGAGTAGAGGTTAAAGGGATTGTTGAGAGTGATGCGCCTTTAGATATGCGATATCAACCTGATCACCCGATGGCTAATGATGATGGTTATGTCATGTATCCCAATGTGAATGTGGTCGAAGAAATGACAGATATGATGTCGGCATCACGCAGTTTTCAAACGAATGTAGATGTGATGGATGCCGCCAAAACAATGATGCAACGAATTTTAACGCTAGGTCAATAACTCAACATGTTCGAATTAGATATAGCAGGAGCCAGTTATGAGCGATTTTAATACTGTTTCGCCAACCAACGACGTGTTGAGTCAGTATTCATTCAGTACACCTGAAACTGGAGGGAAAGACGATCTAGGCAAAAATGAGTTCATGGAGCTTATGATTGCTCAACTCAATAATCAAAACCCGTTAGAACCTCAGGAAAATGGCGAGTTTATTGCCGAGCTAGCGCAATTTAGCTCATTAGAAGAGATGCAAGGCTTAACGGCGACGGTAGAAGGTTTTACCTCTAGTTATCAATCAACTCAAGCGTTACAGGCGTCATCAATGGTGGGGCGTTCGGTATTGGTAAGTGCTTCAACTGGCCCGACGTCTGTCGCCGGGACTATTGGAGGGGTTGTTGATCTGCCTGCCAGTACGTCTGACCTACGAATTTCAGTTTTAAACGCTTCCGGTGAGCTAGTTAACCAATATGAGATGGGGCAACAATTTGCCGGTCAGGTGTCATTCCTGTGGGATGGCAAGAATACGACCGGTGAGCAAATGCCTTCAGGTCAATATACCATTAAAGCCGAGGCTAGCTACAGCGGGAAAACTGAGCAGGTGGGAACCATGCTTAGCGCAAATGTTGACAGTGTTTCAGTTAGCAATGGTGATATTACCTTGAATTTGGCGGGTATGGGTGGTGTACCACTTAATGAAATACGTCAAATCAATTAACCATAACAATCACATCTGCTAAAGATGATAGTCAAACTACCATTTTTAGCGATAACCCTTTTTATGTTACCTGGCTTACAGAAAGCAGGTTTACTATAACTAAGTACGAGGTGTTCCATGCCGTTTAACGTTGCACTGAGTGGATTAAGAGCGTCTTCCCAGGATCTGGAAGTTACCGGTAATAATATTGCCAATACAAGTACCGTAGGGTTTAAAAAATCCAGAACCGAGTTTGGGGATCTATACTCAAACGCGTTTTTAGGCGGTGGGGCAGGATCTGTTGGAGATGGGGTTCAGGTTCAAAATGTACGTCAGATATTCAATCAAGGAAATGTAAGTTTTACTGATCGTGGGCTTGATCTTGCGATCAGTGGAAACGGCTTTTATGTGCTAAGTGATGGTGGTGAAACCAAGTACTCTAGAGCGGGCCAATTTGGTGTTGATAAGGATGGCTATGTTATCAATAACACCGGCATGAGGTTGCAGGGGTTTGATGCTGATGATGATGGGAACGTTGGCGGGGTGTTAACAGATATTCAAGTTGATAGCTCTAACTTGCCACCTGTTCGCACGACGTTGATTGACCCTAGTTTAAACCTGGACTCATCTGAAACAGTTCTAGAAGAGCGGGGGACAAGACTATTGGCTCAAGGGGGGTTGTCCGGTGAGATAGCGGCAGGTATTGTTAACGGTTTTCCTTCTGAGACATGGACAGTAACCCTGGCTGATGGCACGTCTAACTCTATTACGACAGCTGCGAACACTTCTGCAGGCGCGATTGCGGCTTCTCTTTCTACGCTTCCAGGTACTGACGCTTCAGCGAGTACGCTGGCCACTATTGATATCGCAACATTTAACCCTGCTACTGGGGATTCGCTGCTAATTAATGGCGTCACCTTTTCAGGTTCGGATCTAACCTCATTGAGTGACTTAGCTATTGCGGTTAATGGATCTGCTTTGGGTGGTGTAACGGCTGTTCTACAAGACTCTGGTTTAGCGACTGAGCGACTAGAGTTGGTGCATAATCAGGGGGGGGATTTATCCTTTACATTACAAGGGACTGGTACAGTAAATGTTGACGGTGTAACCACTAATGTATTGCTTGACCCAGCGAATGCAGTGCCTGTACCGAGCGCAACGGTCGGTGGAATTCTAGATATTATTGTTGAAGAGGGGGCAACACTGGCTCCTGCGACCAATACACTTGTTGCGTCGTTTTCAAGTTCCTCGTTTAGAAATAATCAATTCGACCCGACTGATGCGGGTACTTATAATCATGCGACCTCCACTACGATATATGACAGCTTGGGTAATGCTCATGTTGGTACGATGTACTTTGTAAAACAGGGAAGTGGTTCAACAGTACAGCCAAATACTTGGCAGATGCATATGTTAATTGATGGGGAGGATATTGGAGACCCTGTTGTTGGCACTACGCCTACAAGAGCTTCTTATACGCTTATTTTTAATGAAGATGGCACTATGAATCAGAACCTGTCTGATCAAGTGTTGATTTCCAATTGGACGCCTTTGGATCCTAGTGGAAACCCGAACGGAGCCAGCGGCCCTATCAATGTCTCTAATGGCGGGGCTTTGCCGATCCCTAACCCTCCAACGAGCTCCAACTTTGAAATTGATTTATCAGACACGACTCAGTTTGGTAGTTCTTTTTCTGTTAGTGATATGCAGCAGAATGGCTTTACCACAGGTCGGCTTGTTGGGTTAGATGTTGATGAGGCTGGCATAATGTTTGCACGTTATACCAACGGAGAGTCAAGAATTCTGAGTCAGGTCGCATTGGCAAACTTCAATAATGAAGAAGGTTTGTCCCCTGCTGGTGAAACTGCATGGGTTCAGACATTTGCTTCGGGTGACCCTGTTGTAGGGGCTCCTGGAACTGGAACCTTGGGTTCATTGAGCTCTAGTTCTGTCGAAGAGTCGAATGTTGACTTGTCTGATGAATTGGTTAATTTGATTATTGCCCAGCGAAATTATCAGGCTAATGCAAAGACCATAGAAACAGCGGATCAGGTTACGCAAACAATCCTTAATATTTAAAAATAAGGTGAGGGCGTAGTTTGGCCTCGCACTATTTTAAAATCGATTATAAAAGGGGGAGGGTATGGATAAGGCGTTATATATATCCATGAGTGGCGCAAAACAGTCAATGCTTGCGCAGCAAGCACATTCAAATAACTTGGCCAATGTTAATACGACGGGTTTTAAGAATGATTTTGCACAAGCCCGAAGTATGCCTGTGTATGGTGAGTATCACCCCACTCGTGCCTATGCGATGACCGAAAGGCCTGGGACAAACTTTCAACAAGGCCCTTTGAATGAAACGGGCCGGGAGTTGGATGTTGCGATTAAAGGGGATGGCTGGATAGCCGTTCAAGCGCCCGATGGCTCCGAGGCTTATACTCGAGCAGGTGATCTACAAACCGATAGTAACGGTATTCTTCGCACTGGCTCGGGGCTAGCGGTATTGGGAAATGGCGGGCCGATTGCCGTTCCTCCATCTGCTAAGATGGAGGTTGGTGCAGACGGTACTATTTCTGTTATACCGCTGGGTCAGCCAGCAGATGCAATAGCAGAAATAGATCGAATCAAGCTGGTTAACCCTGGTAATGATCAGATAGAAAAAGGGTTAGATGGCCTGGTTAGAGTAAAGGATGGTAATCCGCCTGCGGCTATTGATGGCAATGTTCGTCTTGAACCAGGTTTCTTGGAAGGCAGCAACGTAAATGCTGTAGAATCTCTCACCGAAATCCTCTCATTGGCTCGCCAGTACGAGCTTCATGTCAAAGTAATGAGTACCGCAGATCAAAATTCTGAAGCTGCGGCACGCTTATTGCAAATCTCTTAGTAGAGCAACATTAACGGCATAAAACCGTCAATTGAGGAAACTGCTCGCCGCCTTTTATCTTGATAGGCGGCTATTGATTTCCAGTTATTTCTCAATTGATGTCTTTATTAATAAGACAGTTGCCGTGTATACGCTAACTAGGAGGTGCTCATGCATCCTGCATTATATGTCAGTAAAACAGGGCTTAGTGCTCAAGATACAGCATTAACAACCACATCTAATAATTTAGCTAATGTTAATACCGCTGGCTTTAAGCGTGAACGTGCGGTGTTCCAGGACTTATTGTATCAAATAGAAAGGCAGCCTGGCGGGTTAAGCTCTCAGGATTCCGAACTTCCATCAGGGTTGCAGGTTGGTACTGGGGTTCGTGTAGTGGGAACTGCCAAGGAGTTTACTCAAGGTTCTTTGCAGGTTACCGAGCAACCCCTAGATATGGCTGTTAACGGGCGAGGCTTCCTTCAAGTGTTATTGCCGGATGGCACTATTTCGTACACCCGCGATGGCCAGTTTCAGCTTAATTCTAATGGCGATATTGTAACGGCAAATGGCCATCCGCTAGAGCCTGCCATTACAGTACCTGACAACACTTCATCTATTACCATCGGTACAGATGGAACTGTTTCTTCGCTAGTGACCGGCGATACAGCGCCCACGGTTATTGGCAATATCACAACAGTAGACTTTATTAATCCTCAAGGGCTTGAAGCGATTGGTAATAACTTGTTTAGAGAGACAGGTTCAAGTGGTGACCCTCAGGAAGGAACACCAGGGCTTGACGGGTTAGGCACGCTAGAGCAAGGAATGATCGAGTCATCGAATGTAGAGGTGGTAGAAGAGTTAGTCAATATGATCACTACTCAGCGAGCATACGAGATGAACTCTAAAGTAGTGTCAACGGCCGACCAAATGCTGCAGTACATCAGTCAGAATATTTAAACACGAAGTTATGATTAGACGTAGGGGCATAGCAATGAGCATCGCAAAGTTAGTCTGTTCATTAGGTGTATTGATCATTATCAGTGGTTGTAGCACTGTAAACCGCGAGATGCCAGCGCCTGGGGATCCTGCTTATGCGCCAATGCCGGCGCAATATCTAAGGTCGCCTTCAGAGGTTAACGGCTCAATATTTCAAGTAAACCGAAACTATGGTTTGTACGGTGATCAGATCGCACTCAATGTCGGCGATATTTTGACGGTTACATTGGCGGAAAAAACAACGTCGTCTAAAAAAGCAGAAACGAGTTACGGGAAAGATTCTGAACTGTTGATTGATGAAGGAACGTTGTTCGGCTCATCTATTTCTGCAAACAATCTCAGTATGTTGAGTGATATTAACCTTGAAAGGGATTTTGATGGTGAGGCAGAGAGCGATCAAAGTAACAGTTTAGATGGCAGTATATCGGTGACAGTGTCTGAGGTGCTACCCAACGGAATACTTAGAATTCGTGGCGAAAAATGGCTGACATTGAGTCAAGGGGATGAATACATCCGCTTAACGGGACTTGTGAGACCTGAAGATATTAGTACCGCGAACACAATACCCTCGACCAAAGTGGCAGACGCCCGGATTGCATACGGAGGCACTGGTGACTTTGATCAGAGTAACCGTATGGGGTGGGCTTCTCGCTTCTTTAATAGCGAATGGTTTCCATTTTAACGGTTAGAGATAAGTGGCAACGGGTAAGTCGCTAGAGTAAAGATTTAAGGGGAAGGTATGAAGAAGCTAAATGTATATTTTTACCGTTGTTCAGGCATATTCGTGCTAATGGGCCTGCTGCTGTCATTGCCTTTGCAAGCTGATCGCCTTAAAGATTTGGCGTCTGTTCAGGGAGTAAGAAGCAATCAACTTATTGGTTATGGCTTAGTAGTAGGGCTTGACGGTACGGGCGACAAAGCGCCGTTTACCGATCAGACCTTTAGAAATTTGATGAACAAGTTTGGTATTACTATTCCTCAGGGGTCAGATCCAAAGCTTAAAAATGTTGCTGCGGTAACGGTTCATGCTGACCTTCCTGCATTTGCAAAACCTGGGCAGCAAGTCGATATAACCGTTTCTTCCATTGGAAATGCAAAAAGCCTGAGAGGAGGTAGCTTGTTAATGACGCCACTTAAAGGAGCTGACGGGAAGGTGTATGCGATGGCTCAGGGTAGTTTGGTTGTCGGTGGCTTCGGAGCTGAAGGTGCAGATGGATCGTCGATTACTGTGAATGTGCCGAGTGTCGGCAGAATTCCAAACGGAGCATCAGTTGAGCGGTCTGTACCCTCCGGTTTTCATCGTGGGGATACACTTACATTCAACCTTCATATTGCTGATTTTACGACCGCCAAGCGCGTGGTAGATAAGTTAAATGACCTTCTCGGGCCCGAAACAGCCTACGCTATGGATGGTGGGTCTGTGAAAGTAAAAGCGCCAAGAGATGCTTCTCAACGAGTCAGTTTTTTGTCGGTATTAGAAAATATAAATATAGATCCGGGTGAAGGGTCGGCAAAAGTTATTATTAACTCTCGAACAGGGACCATTGTAGTTGGGCAAAACGTCAAGGTTTTACCTGCAGCAGTCACCCATGGAAGCTTGTCAGTCACCATTACCGAAGGTAGCGAAATTAGTCAGCCAGGAGCGCTTTCAGGAGGGGAAACAGTGGTTGTGCCCCAGAGTGAGATCGATATAGAGCAAGAGCCTGCCAGAATGTTTAAGTTTGGACCTGCCATTACGCTCAACGAAATAGTGCAGGCAGTCAATCAGGTTGGAGCGGCGCCAGGGGATATCATGGCGATATTGGAAGCACTTAAAACAGCCGGCGCGTTAAAGGCTGAGCTGATCGTAATTTAAGGACTGACTAATGATTAATTCTAATGTTGATAAAGCTCATACCTACACAGACTTTTCCGGCCTTAATGCGCTAAAAAGTGAAGCATTACATGATAAGGAAGCGGCGCTTGAAGGTGTATCAAAACAGTTTGAATCGATGTTTATCTCGATGGTCATGAAAAGTATGAGAGAGGCCAATAAAGCATTTAGTGAAGGCAACTTTCTACAAAGTAATGAAACAGAGTTTTATCAGGAAATGTTTGATAGCCAGCTTAGTTTGACGCTCTCTAAAGGGCGTGGCCTAGGTGTGGCGGAGGCGATGTTGCGTCAGATGTCCAAGCAGATAGAAGGTATTTCTCAAACAGAGAGCACTAACCCTCTATTGCACAAGAGCATCGCCGATTACCCCCGTAATTTACCCGTTGAAACACTAGCTAAGAAGGCCATTGAGCTAGCTGATGCTTTAGTAGAAGTTGATGCAACATTAGATGATGTGGCTGAGCGTAACGCAGGGGTAGCCGAAGCACAAAACAGTATTGAGCCGCAGGAGCCTGCAGGTACATCACCTCTTATATTTGATACGCCTGACCAATTTATCCAGCACCTCTATCCATTTGCTAAGCAGGTCGAAGCAGAAACAGGCATTAGCGCTAAAGTCATGTTGGCCCAGTCGGCGCTGGAAACTGGTTGGGGTAAACATATGATTAATAAACCCGACGAGCAGGCTAGCTTTAATCTATTTGGTATCAAGGCTGACAGCCGTTGGAGTGGGGAGAAAACTGAAATCGTCACGACTGAGTACCGTGGTGGTGTTGCCATGAAGGAGCGAGCAGAGTTTCGATCATACAATGGGTATGAAGATAGCTTTAGAGATTATGCAGCGTTTCTTAAGCAGAATCCACGTTACGAACCTGCGATGCAGTATCTGGATAAACCTCAGCAATTTACTCAAACCTTACAAGATGCAGGTTATGCAACTGACCCCGCCTATAGTCAAAAAATCCAGCGAATACTGAGTGGAGAGGTTTTTAAAGGCGCTATGAATTTGCGTGACGGAACAATAGATAGTGATCAAACAATAGAGAATGACGAAATGCTGGCCGGGTCAGCAGAATCGTTAATAACCAAAGCGGCGTTATAGCGCGGCATTTGGTGGAGATAACTTATGGCTAACTTAATCAATATTGGTTTAACGGGGTTAAAATCCCATCAAACCGCTTTGGCAACGACGGGTAATAACGTTACCAATACCAATACGCCTGGTTATAGTCGTCAGGAAGTTATTTTTGAGTCGGCAGATAGTCAGCTTACGGGCGCGGGTTATGTTGGTTCGGGAGTAACGGTATCAACGGTTCGCCGGCTCAACGAAGAGTTCTTAAATACTCAGTTAAGATCCGATACTACGGTATTTAGCGAGCAAGAAGCATTGCTTTCGCTTTCAGGTCAAATTGATAATTTATTAGCGAGTGAGACTACCGGGCTATCTGACTCGATGAGTAACTTTTTCAAAGCGCTGCAGGGTGGGGCGGGTGATCCTTCATCGGTACCTGAGCGTCAGCTTTTGCTTAGCCAGTCTGAATCGTTAGTCAGTCGATTTAATCAGCTATATTCACGCCTGCAACAACAATCAGAAACGTTGGATCAGCAGCTATCAGCCTCCGTTGCAGAAGTTAATAGTCTATCGAGTGGCATCGCCGAATTAAATGAAGCGATTACGATCGCCACAGGTGCGGGTCAAGGGAGTGAGCCCAACACCCTAATGGACGAACGTGATGAATTGCTTAGACAGCTGTCTGAAAAGGTCACTGTAAGCGTGATTCCTCAAGGTGATAACCAGGTCAATGTGTTTATCGGCAAGGGCCAGCCGCTTGTCATCAATAACAGCTTTAATCAATTGGGTGTTGTTGAGAGTAAAAGTAATCCGACTGAGAGTGATATTGCGTATATTGGTACTGGGGGTACTCAAGTAATCACCAATGATATTACCGGTGGAACGATTGGTGGAGCACTTGAATTTAGAGACTCTATTCTTAAAGACTCTATTAATAGTATGGGCTTAATAGCGGTTGTATTGGCAGATACTATAAACCAGCAGCATCAGTTAGGCATGGATTTAGAGAACAACCTGGGTGAGTCATTTTTTACTGATATAAATGACTCAGGGCTAATGAGCTCCAGAGTGATCGGACATCAAGATAACTTACCACCTATGGATAGAGTGGTGGGTGTTGAAATAGTGGATTCGTCCAAACTGACTACCAATAATTACGAATTACAGTTTGGTGGTCCTTCAAATATGGATTACCGAGTTGTTAATGATGAAACCGGTGAAATTGTTACTCAAGGTGTTCTGCCAGGCTTCTACCCCGCTAGTATAGAGATTGAAGGCGTCGCCATTAATTTGGAGTCAGGGTCTTTTCAAGTGGGGGATAAGTTTCTAATACAGCCCACGCGTTATGGTGCTCGTGATTTTGCAATGAGTATTGACCGAGTTGAAGATATCGCTTTTGCATCACCCATACGCACCGACGCGAGTTTGGGTAACATAGGTAATGCGGTGATTAGTCCAGGGGTTATGCTAGATGTTAATGACCCTGCTACTAACCAACCGTTAAGTACGTTTTCTGTACCGGGTCAGATCACCCCTCCGATGGTGGTAAGGTTTACTAGCAGTACCGTTTATGATGTGCTTGATGCATCGGACCCTGCTAACCTTAAACCACTAGTTCCGCCGTTAAACAACCAGAAATATATCGCAGGCTTATCTAACAGTTTATTTTCTGCAGATTCGGGGCAAACGGCCGCATCTGCGACTGGTTCTGCATTTAATCTACAGGGGGTACCGGTTTCTCCATTGCCTATGTTACCCATTCCCGCAGGACCACTTCCAGATAACGGTTATGTAGGGCAGGGCTTAACCGTTTTCTCGCGAGACCCTGAGACGGGTGTTGTGACATCGGAAACAGCCGCAATCGCGTCAAACTCTCCCGCGTCTGATATTGCGGCTACATTGAATAAGCTTCAGGGCGTTGAAGCAAACGCTTATACCCAAGTTGAAATCTCCAATTTTACTGATAATGGTGCTGCGCCTCCTTTGGAGTTTAACCTTTATTTTTCAGAAGGTGGCGTAAACCAGGTTCTAAATGTTCCATCCCCTGATGCTTTAGATCCGAATCTAATAGCTGAGGCTGTTAATTCAAATTTAACATTAACGTCGATGGGTTATCGCGCGGTGAGTGATGGTAATAAAGTAACACTGACTAATTCAAATGGTCTGGATATCGTGGTGGGTGCCGGTGGAGCAGCAGGTGATAGCTTTGATGTGGATAAAATAAATCCTTACGATGCTACAGGCTCATCATTGTCTACTCAGACGATTACGGGCGATAGTCGAGTGTCCGTTGGCGGGTTTATTGATGTGACTATGTCAGAAGGCGTGACGTTATTTGCAGATTCAAATACGATATTTCAACAGGCTCCGCCGGCTCAATCATCTTACAAAGGGTTTCAGATTGATATAAAAGGTGAAGCTGGGGCAGGGGATGTATTCTCGATAGAGTATAACACCGATGGTTTTTCAGATAACCGAAACGCGCTCGCCATTGTAGGGCTTGAAACCACTGGTACAGTATCAGGTGGCGTGAGTACCTATAACGAAGCCTACTCTCAGCTTGTAGAGGAGGTCGGGACATTCACTCATCAGACTCGGCTTGATACTGAAGCAAGCCAAGCACTTTTATCCGCATCAACAGCAAGCTGGAATGAAGTGTCTGGTGTGAACTTAGATGAAGAGGCCGGTAAGCTCATACAATATCAAGCTGCCTATAACGCCTCTGCGCAGGTGATATCAGTAGCGAGAGAATTATTTGATACGTTATTGGGGGTATTTTAACGTGTTTAAGTTATTAGTGAGCGGGGCTGCAGGTTATCAGTGGCTGCATATTAGAGAAAGGAGGCTATCATGAGAGTTTCTACGCAGCAGTTATTCGGCAAAGGCATAGAGTCAATTAATGATGTTAATGCCCAGCTTCAGAAAACACAGTTACAGATATCGACAGGCAAAAAGGTACTGACGCCGGCGGACGATCCGGTCGCATCAACACGCATATTGCAGCTTAATCAAGAGTTAGCGTTGAACGATCAATATCAGAACAATATTGATCTTGTAGAGAATAGCTTAAAGTTGGAAGATGATTTGCTCGGCAGTATTAATGATGTTGTTCAGCGTATTCGTGAACTTACTATTAATGCGGGTAACGGGGCTTTAAATGGCGATGACTTGAAGTTTATCTCAGCCGAAATATCGGAGCGACTAGAGCAACTAGCCGGAATGATGAACTCTCAGGATGCGAGTGGAGAGTTTGTGTTTGGAGGTTTTCAAGGTAAAGGGGAGCCGTTCCAGCAAAATGTATCGGGCTCTTATATGTATGAGGGTGATGAAGGGCGACGCTTTGTTCAAATAGAAGCCAGTGTGAATATAGCGGCGACTGAAAATGGTAAATCAGTGTTTATGGACTTGCCCGCTGCAAAAAATACGTTTTTTACAGAGGTAAACCCTACTAATTTATCGTCTCCGCCTGCAATCATCACGACAGGTCAAGTTATTGATCAAGAAATATATGATGCATTTTACCCTGAAGATATGGTTGTGCAATTCAAGACGGGTGTCAGTGGAGTGGAGTACGATGTCATTGAAGCATCAAGTGGGCGGGTTATATCCAGTGACAACGCTTATGTTTCTGGTGCGCCCATTAGCGCGGAAGGAATTCAGTTTGAAGTGGTTGGAAATCCTTTTCCGGGGGACCCGTTAGCGGTACCACCTGTTGCAGGAGACTCGTTTTTAGTTCAATCGACAGCAAAACAAGGTGTATTGACGACAGTGGAGAAACTGGTTTATGGGCTAGAAAATTTTCAGCCTACACCGGGAGGTCGAGAAGCTTTTGATGCATTACTCGAGGGTACGCTTACTAATTTAGATAATGCAGAAACGTCTATTCTGGAAACCCGAAGCCAGATCGGCGCAAGGTTAAATACAGTTGATACCACTAGAGAGCAGCATTTGGATGTAGAGTTGCTGACGAAAGAGGTGTTAGCGGACCTTCAGGAGCTGGATTATGCCGAGGCGATTAGTAACTTAACGATGCAGCAATTTATTCTTGAATCTGCTTATTCTACATACTCACAGGTGACCAGCCTATCGTTATTTGATCGGTTATAAGTGCCTATATATTTAATAGAGCTATTATTTCTTTTGGTTTTTTTTCAATTTGAAATTTTATTCTATTGACGTATCAATCTGTTGCCGTATAATTCCGCTCCATTGCAGTGCCGGTGTGGTGAAATTGGTATACACGACGGATTCAAAATCCGTTGCCTTCGGGCGTGGCGGTTCAAGTCCGCCCACCGGTACCACTTATTTAACAACAAAACCTTAGCTTTTTAGCTAGGGTTTTGTTGTTTCTAGGGTTTGTGAAATAGATTACAGAACCTGTAGTTAAAAATGCTATGTTTACTTCAGTTGTTTTGGTTTTAGAATGGGTTGTCTGTACTTTGCGAGATTAATCATCAATATACTCTTCTAGAGAAAATTCTTGCCCATCTATTAACATCTTATCATTTTCAACCCTGATTTCGGCGTCTCCACGTGATTTAGGAGATAGGGTGTAAATGACTGCTAAGTCCCCTTTTTGCGCCTGTTGGTCGTACTTATCGGCAGTTTTTATTGTACTGACGCGTCTTTCATGGGATCTATTGACTCTTTCGGTACCATGCATTTCAATCAGTAATTCTTCTGTTTTCGTTGGCGATAGCAAGTAGCCAGTGGCGTTGTTTCCCCCAAAGCCTTTAGAATTAATAAATGCAACATCAAATATTTGCTTTTTATCTTTGGTGCTAAACGCTAAGTTGCTTGACTCAACATCGTCTGCGATGCGATCGATAGTATTTATTCCGGGAAGAACACCATACTTAAAAATTCCTAAAGCGCTGATGGTCTGGTCTGCTGAGGCTGGAGAAAGGCTGTGGCCGACGTATGATTTGATTGCTGTGACAGGCCACTTCGGAATACCCATTGCTATGGCTATGCTGTTGAGTATTTTTGATTCGGTTGTTCTGTTCTGTGGCGTGCTTGAGCCATGAGCTTGAACAAAGCTGCGCTCAGCTATCGACTCGCTATCGAGTAGTTTTTTAGCTGAATAAACGGCTTTAGCTACCGTTAAGTAGTTGCCTGGTCCGGGGGATGAGATTGATGACTTGGGGCCGTCTGCGGCGACAAATACGCCACCAACTGAGCCATGAATATCTGCACCCAAATCTAAAGCTAAGTCATCAGCCATTAACACAATATATTGAGCGGATTCAGATAAAACGAAACCACAATTGTTGCCAAATGGACTACTTGCTAGCCGGTGGTCGATATTATTTCTGTTTTGAGACTTTCGCAGTTTGGAGTCTGTGGCGAGAGCGCCCATAGCCGCATATCCACCTACTATTTCAGGTGTTAGGGGGGCTTCGCTGTTTCCGACTATTGCTACTTTGCTTCGTCCTTCTCTTATATCCTGCACAGCGCGGTCAAGATTGTATAAGAATGTGGCGCATGCTCCGTTAATGCCACCTGTTTTGCCCATGCTTTTAATAACATAGGCATTAATGAAATCGGCTGGCATCGAGCTAAGCCCTAATGCAAGATTTTTTGACGTAATACGTTTCCCTTTTAGGTCAGCATGCATCATGTTACCAAAGCCATTATCATCAAGTTGGCTCATAAGGCTTCCCGCATAAACAGAGATCTGACTCGGATCTATCTTTTGTGAGATTGTTTGCCAGGGAATACCTATCGACATCAAAGCGTCGCTTGCAGCCAGTATGGTTAGAGCTAGACCTTTAGGGTGGTTCTTTGACGCATAGTAACTATATGGGTTAAATCCACTAGGTAGTTGCCCTGAAACGCTGACATCACTTACTGCGTAGTCTCTTGAGTCTGAATTGGGTGATAAAGTTTCTCTGACAAGTGTTCCGGAAAGTACTTCATCTTTAAACTTTATTAGAGTTTCTTCTTTAGTGTATTTGAGGCCCGAAGAGTCAATGTAAGTCTCATTCTCAAACCGAACAAGCCCCATCATTGTCGCTAAGCCTAAAATGACAGGGGTAGACTGTTCTGCGGGAATTGAGTCAAGGACTGTTCGTAAGTAGGAGTGGTGAAAAGAGCTTCGACCGGCTGAGTTATAACCTCCAAAGCCGACTATTAACGGAAGGTGTTTCAAGACTATTTCCTTTGTGGGTTTTATGGAAAGCAAGATAGAGAATGCGAAAATCTCGACCTTTCTCGCATACCAGTGCCACAGATAACCAGTGCGCCTCGTATCTCGTTATCATCAGAAGGCACCGAACTGAGTCAACTACGAGACATAATTAGTCGGTTGGTTCTTGTTTATAGTACATAATAGCACTAACAAATTATATATAACTGGTCTAAAGACGTGTGCAGCATAACAGGCCAGTTTTACTGTCTTTTTGGGCCTTATTTGTGTTCTTGAAGTCTATTGGTATTGGTTTGAGAGGTATATGGCGAAATAGTAACTAGTGTTTACGCTGCAGTTGTGGAATTGCCGTTTCTGAGGGTACGCTTAAACCTAAATTTGAAGGTGAGGGGTTTAGTTATCGCCAGATACAAGAAGAGTACAACGATAATGTTATAATGGTCTAGGTAGTTAGCCTTAATTATGCAAATCTAAGTTCTCATATATAGAATGTGCCTGTCTCTAGAATTTTAATGCTTGGTTTGTCAGCTCATATTATGGCAGCCACAACTATGAGTGCTCTCGCTCATGCCGGTTTTACCTGCTCTTGATAGAAACTGCAGTGTATTTCGGGTAAACTGTGCGGCCGATTTTTACATGTTGTAGTGTTATGCAGGTTTCTGATTTCCATTTTGATCTCCCTGATGAGCTTATTGCACGTTTCCCTACTGAAAGCAGGACTGCTAGTCGGTTACTGTCATTAGATGGCGAAAGTAGCCGGATTGAGCATCGCCAATTTACTGACTTGCTTGAAAAACTGGATGCAGGGGATTTACTGGTATTTAATAATACCCGTGTAATACCCGCTCGGTTATTTGGTAAAAAAGAGAGTGGAGGGAAGATAGAAATTCTAGTCGAACGTGTGTTGAATGAATGTGAAGTGTTGGCACATGTTCGGTCGAGTAAGTCCCCTAAGCCAGGAAGCAAGCTTGTTTTAGATGATGGAAGCAAGGTTGATATGCTAGGGCGGGAAGGAGCCTTGTTTCATTTGGAATTTCCGGCAGAGACAGGTGTCATTGAGGTGCTTAATCAGTTGGGGCACATGCCTCTTCCTCCTTATATTGACCGAGAAGATGTTTTATCTGATCGAGAGCGATACCAGACTGTTTATGCAGAAAAAGAAGGGGCTGTTGCTGCACCCACTGCGGGTCTTCATTTTGATGATGCTTTTATAAAATCGCTCCATGACAAAGGTATAGAAACTGCTTATGTAACGCTTCATGTAGGTGCAGGTACGTTTCAGCCGGTGAAGGTTGATAAAATTGAAGACCATCATATGCACTCAGAGTATATTGAAGTCGATCAGATAGTGGTTGATAAAGTTAGGCAAGTAAGGGCGGCTGGTGGTCGAGTAGTGGCCGTCGGAACCACTAGCCTCAGAAGTCTTGAATCAGCAAGTCACTCGGGTGAGTTAGCTGAATTTAAGGGCGACTCAGATATCTTTATATATCCGGGATATACCTTCAAATCAGTTGATGCACTGGTGACGAATTTTCATTTACCAGAGTCGACACTTATTATGCTGGTGTCTGCTTTTGCGGGTCATGAAAATGTAATGAAGGCATATGAGCAGGCTGTAAAAGAGCAATACCGATTTTTTAGTTATGGTGATGCCATGTTTATCACCCCAAAGATTAATAGTACGAAAGCCGAAGCAGGAGTTTAAATTGACCAGGCAATGTTTTATGGACTTTGATGTCACGGGCAAAGAAGGTAAGGCTCGACGTGGCCGATTGACCTTTCCAAGAGGAACCGTTGAAACGCCTGCATTTATGCCAGTGGGTACGTATGGGACGGTTAAGGCGATGCTGCCAAGAGACATTAAAGAGATTGGTGCTGATATTATTTTGGGGAACACCTTTCATTTGATGCTGAGACCTGGTACTGAAGTGATTAAGTCTCACGGTGATCTGCATGATTTTATGCAGTGGGAAGGGCCTATTTTGACTGACTCCGGTGGCTTTCAGGTGTTTAGTCTAGGTGAGTTACGAAAAATTACTGAGCAAGGTGTTAAGTTTCAATCTCCTATTAACGGCTCTCCGGTTGAATTAACGCCAGAGCGTTCGATGGAGGTTCAGCGCGACTTGGGTTCGGATGTCGTAATGATATTTGATGAGTGTACACCGTATCCGGCAGACGAGAAAACAGCACGTGAGTCTATGGAGTTATCGCTGCGTTGGGCAAAGCGGAGTAAAGATGCTCATGGTGAAAGTGAGTCAGCATTGTTCGGCATTATTCAGGGGGGAATGTATGATAACCTACGACAAGAATCTCTTAAGGGGCTTGCCGATATAGGGTTTGATGGATATGCCATTGGGGGTTTGTCAGTTGGTGAGCCAAAAGATGAAATGATGGCTGTGCTGGATGGGTTAGCGGAAGATATGCCTGCTGATAAACCGCGTTATTTGATGGGAGTTGGTAAGCCGGAAGATATTGTTGAGGCGGTGCGGCGTGGCGTTGATATGTTTGATTGTGTAATGCCTACTCGCAATGCTCGAAACGGTCACCTTTTCACATCTAAAGGGGTCATTAAAATACGTAATGCGAAGCACCGTAATGATCCTGAAACACTCGATGATCAGTGTGATTGTTACACCTGTAGTAACTTTAGCCGTTCATATCTGCATCATCTAGATAAATGTGGTGAAATGCTCGGCGCACAACTTAATACCATTCATAACCTTAGATACTATCAGAATTTGATGAGTGGATTGCGAAAGGCTATTGAACAAGGTACATTGTGCGACTTTGTTGAAGAGTTTTACGCTCAGCGAGGGGATGACGTACCTCCTTTGCCTTAATTTTATTGGTATTTATTAAACTGAATGTTGGAGAGAATGTAGATGGGTTTTAATGTTTCAAAAATAGTGGCTCTTTTAGTAGCGATGTTTCCTGCAATTGCATTAGCAGAAGCGGCGCCCGCTCCAGAAGGTATGGGTGCTATTGGGCAGCTGGTTTTCTTTGCTGGCTTTATCCTAATATTCTACTTTCTGATGTGGAGACCGCAATCAAAGCGTGCTAAAGAACATCGCGACCTTATTGGTGGCTTAGGTAAGGGTGATGAAGTCATCGTTGGTGGCGGAATCGCAGGTAAAATTCGAGATGTTAAAGATGATTTCGTAACGATTGAAATTGCGGACAATGTAGAAATTAAAGTCCAGAAAGCTGCAGTATCTGCCGCACTGCCAAAAGGCACATTAAAAGACATTTAAAATGATCGCCCCTACTAAAGGGGCTTTTTTTTATTCAACTCTAGTTAAGTCAATAAAAAGGAATAGGGCAGACCATGCTCAATAGGTATCCTCTCTGGAAAAACATCCTAATTCTTGTGGCTATTGGTTTGGGCGTTGTATATGCGTTACCAAACTTATATCCAGATGATTACGCACTTCAAATAAGCGGTTCGAGAAGTTCAACTATAATCGATGAGCAGCTGGTTAAGCGCGCTGAACGTGCGCTTGATAAGGCAGGGATAGCGTATCGTGGTGCTGAAGTGATTGAAAAAAATGCTATGCTTCGTTTTGATTCTGGTGATGAGCAATTGGCGGCTAAGCCTATTATTCAGGCCGCACTCGGTGATAATTATATTGCGGCACTTAACTTGGCTCCCACGACCCCTGATTGGTTAACGTCAATGGGGGCAGGACCCATGAAGCTTGGTTTGGATTTGCGTGGCGGTGTTCACTTTCTATTGGAAGTGGATATGGATAAGGCGTTGACTCAGCGATTAGATGTTTACGCAAGCGAAATTAAAACGAAGCTTCGTGAAGAAAAAATTCGCTATCGTGGTGTATCTGTTGAAGATGATCTTTCGCTATTACTAAAATTTAGTAAAGATGAAGAGCGGCAAAAGGCGAATAGCCTTATTAGAAGTGAGTACCTTGAGTTTCAGCGACGAGATGACGACGAAGGGAGCTACTTTTACGTTCATCTAGCGTTAAGTGAAGCAAAAATCAAAGAAATTGAAGATTATGCGGTTAAGCAGAATCTGACTACACTCAGAAATCGTGTTAATGAGTTGGGTGTTGCGGAGCCGTTAGTTCAGCGCCAGGGGCGAAACCGTATAGTTGTTGAGTTGCCAGGAGTGCAGGATACCGTTGCTGCCAAGCGAATTTTGGGGGCAACCGCGAATCTGGAATTTAGATTGGAAGCTAAGCCGGACGCGGGTAGAGCAACCAGTGATGAGTTCGAGTTCAGAAGTAACCCAAATCGAACAGCGCTGTTGCAAAAAGACATAATTGTCACAGGTAATAGTGTTTCTAACGCATCGGCGACGTTTGACGAGAATGGGACTCCTCAAGTGAATATCACTCTAGATAGTACTGGCGGCACAATGATGGGCCGAGTGACTCGTAACTCTATTAAGCGCCGAATGGCTGTTTTGTTCATTGAGCAAAAAGGTAAGACCATCAAGAGGGTGGTTGATGGTGTTGAGGTTATAGAAAGAAAGAATAAAGAAGTTCGAAGTATTATTAGTTTAGCAACTATTCAAAGTGCGTTTGGTGCTAGCTTTAGAATTACAGGGTTAGATTCGGTTGCTGAATCGTCTGAATTGGCATTGCTATTAAGGGCGGGTTCACTGGCGGCTCCTATGTACTTTGTTGAAGAAAGGACGGTAGGGCCAAGCTTGGGTCAGCAAAATATTGATGCAGGTGTGTCGTCGGTACAATTAGGTTTTGGATTGGTTCTGCTATTTATGCTGGTCTATTACCGCGTATTTGGTTTGGTTGCGAACATTGCATTGGCTATCAATATGATCTTGTTGTTGGCGTTTATGTCTATACTGTCTGCCACTCTTACACTACCGGGTATTGCCGGGATAGTTCTAACCGTTGGTATGGCGGTAGATGCTAATGTGTTGATCTTTGCTCGTATAAGGGAAGAGCTAGCCAATGGCCTTCCGGCTCAGTCCGCGATCCATTCGGGTTATAGTCGCGCATTTGTTACGATATTTGATGCCAATATTACCACATTGCTAGTCGCGTTAATTTTGTTTGCTGTGGGAACTGGGCCGGTTAAAGGGTTTGCGGTTACTTTATCTATCGGTATTTTGACGTCGATGTTTACGGCGATTGTTGTGACTCGGGCGATTATTAACCTGATATACGGTAATCGTAATGTTAAGACACTGTCGATTTGATAAGGGTATAGGAGTTTTTGAATGAGTGATGTAAAAAAACAAATCGACTTTATGGGTAAGCGCAAAATTGCGGCGGCCCTTTCAGTACTCTTTGTATTGGTGTCATTAGGCTCTTTAGCGTTTAAAGGGCTGGTGTTTGGCTTGGACTTCACCGGTGGAACGCTGGTGGAAGTTGAATATAAAGCAGCTCCAGATTTAAATGAGGTGCGTACTCAACTAACGAGTGCTGGTTATGAAAAGTTAACGGTTCAGAACTTTGGTGCAGATACTGCTGTTTTGGTGCGATTGGCACAAGGCTTTAGCGATACGGTAGGAGATGAAGTTCTTACTGTATTAAAGTCGGGTGGGGTTGATGTTAGCTTAAAGCGCGCAGAGTTTGTCGGGGCTCAGGTTGGAGAAGAGTTGCGGGAGCAGGGTGGTTTAGGCTTGCTGTTTGCGTTAGCTATTGTCATGGTTTATGTGGCGATGCGTTTTCAACTGAAATTTTCATTTGGGGCGGTAGTTGCACTTGCTCATGATGTCATTATTACACTAGGTATATTTTCGTTATTTTCGTGGGATTTTGATCTGACAGTTCTTGCAGCACTGTTGGCGGTTATTGGTTACTCCTTGAATGATACGATCGTTGTGTCCGATCGAATTAGGGAGAACTTTAGAAAGATGCGCAAAGGTAGTTCAGAAGAGATTATCAATGTCTCGTTGAATCAGACGCTATCCAGAACCATTGTGACCTCTTTAACCACGTTACTGGTATTGATTGCCTTGTACGTATTTGGCGGGGAGATGATTAACGGCTTTTCAAAGGCACTATTGATTGGTGTTTTAGTTGGTACCTATTCTTCGATCTATGTGGCGGGAAATGTTCTGTTGGCCTTGGGAGTGTCGAGAGAAGACTTGGTTGTGCCTGTTAAAGAAGGTGTAGAGGGTGAAGAGTTAGAAGAAGTGCCTTAACGGGTGATGACTTTCAGGCAATAAAAAGGCGGGTGATTACCCGCCTTTTTATTGCCTGAAAAACTGTAGTTATTTTAGAGGGTTACAGTCTGGCGTTGTAGTTATGAACTTTTTGAATTAATGATTTAAACAATTTGGCGTTTGCTGCAATGACGCGCTTGGTCGTGGCTGCTGTTGGTGTGCCTTTAAAGTCACCGGTTAATACTCCGGCTTCCTGGCAGATCAGCAATACGGCTGGTAACTCACTCATATCGACATCTGTTAATACCGCTGCATCAAGCTGTCCTGCTGCTACATATGCTAAATCTGCCGCTTCACAGCCTGTAGACCTAATATTGAATGTGCTCTGAATAAGCTCTGATGCTAGGTCCATACCTACATGAGGGTTGTCCATATTTCGAGTGTTCTCTAGCAGGTTACTGGCAACAAGTGATTGACCAAGGTTTCGAATGTCTGAAACTCGAATTCTCTTACCGTTTAAAGCAGCTCCATGGCCTCTACTAGCGGAGAATTCATCATCCGTAATAGGATTAATAAAAAGTGCATGTTCGATTTTTCCTTTCTGCTGGCATGTAATTGAGTAGCCAGTAAAAGGTAAATTTCTCAACATGTTTTCAGGGCTGTGAATCAGGGATATGCTCCAGCTATTTTCGTGCTCACTGGAGGTTGGTTCGCCTGGCTCTCCAATATAGTGAGTGGGATATGCCTTCTTTAGCGCATCAAAAAATACACGATAAACGGTATTCTCGAGATTCTTAATCTGTTTTGCACAAGCCTCCGGATCTGAAAAACTCACGGGCTGCTTGTCGAGAGTTTGAAGAATGTATTCGTTTGCCTGGCGGGCGGCTCTAAGTGCAATGTTGATTACAGGTTGCATGATATGAATTCTGTCTGTCGAGGTGAAAAATTAGGGCGCCTATAGTAGCAAATTTTATTCAGTGTCACTATTTAATTTGCTCGTTTATATTGATTGTTTGAATTAATCTCGCTAGCTGTTTTGTTTCGAGTCGGTTGCAGTTATATTATTTGCCTCCAAATAAGCTCAAATTCATAAAGAATAGGAACCGCTAATGTACAGCAATGTCCGCATTGTCATGATGAACACCTCTCACCCAGGCAATATCGGTGCAGTCGCGCGCGCGATGAAAAATATGGGGTTGGGCGAATTGTGCCTGGTATCGCCTAAATCATTTCCGGATATTGTGGCAGAGCGGCGAGCAGCGGGCGCAAAAGATATATTGGCAAATGCTCGAGTGGTCGATACATTTGATGAAGCTATAGAAGGTTGTGTGTCTGTCATTGGTGCTAGTGCCAGAGGGCGTAAGATTCCATGGCCGGTTATGAATCCTCGGGATTGTGCGGCGAAAGTTCGAGAGTTCGCATCGTTATCCAGTGGTGATACCGGTCAAACGCACCAGAATACGGTTGCCATTGTGCTGGGAAGAGAGGACAGAGGGCTTTCAAATGATGAATTGCAGCGGTGCAACTATCATGTTCACATACCGACTAATCCTGAGTATGGTTCTCTCAATGTGGCAATGGCTCTGCAGGTGCTTGCCTATGAGTTACGGATGGATTATTTACTGTATTCAAGCATGGGGGATGCCAGTCAGGCCGCGTGTACGTTGTCCCCAGAGGATAGTGGTTGGGATGAGGCATTGGCAACATCGGATGAAGTGGAAGGCTTGATCGGGCATTTGGAAAATGTAATGACAAAAACTGATTTTTTTGATCCTGATAATCCAAGGCAGTTGATTCCAAGGCTTAGACGTTTATTCCAACGTAGCCGTATGGATAAAATAGAGGTGAATATTATGAGAGGTTTTTTGAATACGGTAGTGAAAGGAATCAGTGCTAAGTAGCATATTTTATTAGGTTTTTTATTTATATATTGGTGAGTTTTGGCCGGTTTGAATTGAGTAGGCAAAAGTGATGTTTAATGGCATTAAAGAGGATGTAAAAAGTGTATTTGAGCGGGACCCTGCTGCTCGGAATACATTTGAAGTGTTAACTAATTACCCTGGGCTTCATGCGCTATTATTTCATCGATTGGCGCATGGATTATGGAATAATGGCTTGCTATGGTTGGCCAGAATCATCTCTACATTTAGTCGTTGGTTAACGGGTATTGAAATACACCCTGGCGCTCATATAGGTCGTCGGTTTTTCATTGATCACGGGATGGGGGTTGTCATTGGGGAGACTACCGTTATTGGTGATGATGTAACGTTATATCAGGGGGTCACTCTAGGTGGCACATCTTGGAATAAGGGTAAACGTCACCCTACGCTTGGTAATCATGTAGTCGTGGGTGCTGGAGCGAAAGTGTTAGGGCCATTCGAGGTGGGTGATAACGCTAAAATAGGATCAAATGCGGTGGTGACTAAGCAGGTGCCTGAGGGTGCGACGGTAGTGGGGATTCCAGGACGGGTTATTGTTGCATCTCCCGGAGATGAGGCCCGAAGAAAAAAGATGGCCGAGAAAATTGGATTCGACGCCTATGGTGTTAGCGAGGAGATGCCTGATCCGGTTGCTCGATCAATTAGAAGTATGTTGGACCACATGCATGCAGTTGATGAAAGGATGGAAGCAATGTGTAAAACTCTTCAAAGCCTTGATTCTGATTACCAAAATAGTGTGATGCCACCATTAAATGATGATGACTTTAAGGGTGTTAGAGATGAAGGGTCTTAAAGCCATATAAACGGTTTGTGATATGTGAGGTTTAGTCAGTTTTTTTGTTGGACTCTGTAATACTTGACTGAATTACTTGGTTAATGGATAATTTTGTTAGTTAACTGAAACGGTTCTTAAAAGTTGGGTGATTGATGAGATTAACGACAAAAGGGCGATACGCTGTAACTGCTATGTTGGATTTAGCTCTCCATGCTTGCGATGGCCCTGTTAGTCTTTCTGATATATCTGCACGGCAAGGAATTTCTCTATCATATCTTGAGCAACTGTTCGCCAAGTTGCGGAGGGCTGAGCTGGTCAGAAGTGTTAGGGGGCCTGGTGGAGGTTATTGTTTAGGTGAGCATGAATCTCATATATTTATTGCTCAAATAGTTGATGCCGTAAATGAGTCAATAGATACGACTAAATGTAAGCAAAAAGGCGATTGTCAAAACGGTGAAAAATGTTTGACTCACCACTTGTGGTCAGACTTGAGCTTACAGATTCACGACTTTTTAAGTGGCATTAGTTTAAATGATCTCATGAAAAAAAGAGATGTGCAGGCGATTTCAAATCGACAGGACCTCACTCAAGATAATATTATCCACACCGGTTCGTAGCTTTAATTCTCTTCGTTTTACGTCTTGTTCAGGTCTATGTTGTTTGCTAACACATCTCATTGAGTCTACGGGGGTGGTGCATTAACATACCGGGTTTGTTAATTAATCTATTTGGATTCTCAGTTCTATGAGCGCGCCTATTTACCTTGATTACTCAGCAACAACGCCAGTTGACCCGCGTGTTGCAGAAAAAATGATGCAGTGTCTAACCATTGAAGGAGTGTTTGGCAACCCTGCTTCCCGTTCTCATATTTATGGTTGGCAAGCAGAGTCAGCCGTTGAAACGGCTCGAAAGCAAGTCGCTTCATTGGTTAATTGTGACCCTAGAGAAATTGTTTGGACATCGGGGGCGACTGAATCTGATAACCTAGCGATTAAGGGCGTAGCTGAGGCTTATCGTAGCAAGGGTCGGCATATTATTACGTCATCAATTGAGCATAAGGCGGTTCTTGATTGTTGCGATTTTCTCGAAACCCAAGGCTTTGATATTACGTATTTAAAGCCAGGTGTTGGTGGTTTAATTACACCTGAGCAGGTTAAAGGAGCGTTTAGGGATGATACGATTTTAGTATCGTTAATGCATGTGAACAACGAAATTGGGGTGATTACCGACATCGCGGCTATAGCAGATATTACCCGCGATAAAGGCATTATATTTCATGTTGATGCGGCTCAAAGCGCTGGAAAAATCCCAATAGACCTAAATGATGCAAAGGTCGACCTCATGTCTTTTTCTGCTCATAAAATTTATGGCCCTAAAGGTATGGGGGCTTTATTTGTAAGGCGTCAGCCCTGCGTTTCTCTGCAGGCACAGATTCATGGTGGGGGGCATGAGAGAGGAATGCGTTCAGGTACATTGCCGACTCATCAGATTGTCGGGATGGGCGAAGCGTTCCGGATAGCTAGTGAAGAGATGGACGGCGATAATAAGCGAATCAAGCATCTAAAAGAACTGTTGTGGGCAGGGTTAAGCGGGCTAGACGGTATTTTTGTTAACGGAGATATGGATTGTCGTGTGTCCGGTAACCTGAATATAGCCATTGAGGGTGTTGATGGAGAGTCGTTGATGCTAGCGTTAAAAGATGTTGCGGTTTCATCAGGCTCTGCATGTGCCTCTGCTGACCTCGACCCTTCATACGTATTGAAGGGGATTGGTATTAGTGATGCACTGGCGCACGCGTCTATTCGGATTTCTCTGGGTCGCTATACCTCTGAAGAAGATGTTGAGCGAACATTAAGTTTAATGAGCGAAAAAATTCAAAAATTAAGAGAAATTTCAGGCATCTGGCCAAAATGATAGTACAAGCTGAGAATTGATCGCTGGATAAACTGAGGGTTCTGTGTCCTGTTGGTGGTAATTACTTATAGTTAGGGCTCTCGGAAGCGGTATGATTTTATGATTAACACGCGTATAATTCGCGCGTTTATAGTGGCCCGTCTTAAGTTCTCTTTACTGTAGTTGGGTTAAAACTTATTCATTATTAATTTGGAGAATTTGAATGGCGATCGAACGCACCTTTTCAATTGTTAAACCTGATGCTGTTGCTAAAAATGTAATCGGTAAAATATACAGCCGATTTGAAGATGCTGGCTTAAACGTAGTTGCATCAAAAATGTTGCATCTTTCGCAGGAAAAAGCTGAAGGCTTTTACGCAGAACACAAAGAGCGTCCTTTTTTTGCTGATCTTGTTGCATTTATGACGTCTGGCCCTGTTATGGTTCAGGTGTTAGAAGGTGAGAACGCAGTTCTAGCTAACCGTGACCTGATGGGTGCTACTAACCCTAAAGAAGCGGCTGAGGGTACTATTCGTCGTGATTTCGCTGACTCTATTGATGCCAATGCTGTACACGGTTCTGATGCATTAGCATCTGCAGAGCGTGAAATAGCATATTTCTTCTCTGATGATGAAATTTGCCCAAGAAGCTAATTTCTCTGTTGTTTAGAACGAAAGGCAGGTTGTCCTAATGGATGCCTGCTTTTCTGCGTCATGAAGACGTAAAAATATTATCTCCCGTCAACTGCCCTAATATGCAGAAAGACCTGATTTTAAAATAGGTAGTTGAGTGGAGATAATATTTTATCCGAGCTTTATCGTGCTGCTATCGAATAGTATTGCTCCCGAGTTACGCCATCCAGTTGTATGTAAGCGGTAGGTGTGACCAGATATATGATCGTTGTAGTTAAATTATTTACACGGGTGTTGGAAAATTAAGATGAGCACAATCAAGAAAGTTAATTTGCTTGGCCTAACGCGTTCAAAAATGGAGCAGTTTTTCGCTGATATGGGTGAAAAGCCCTTTAGAGCAAAGCAGGTTATGCAGTGGATTCATCAGTACGGAGTGTCTGACTTTGAGCAGATGACCAACATCAGTAAGGTGTTACGAACTAAATTGGCAGGTATTGCCGAAATTAAGGGCCCTGAAGTTACCTATCATGACATTTCATCTGACGGAACTCGTAAGTGGGTTATGCAAATGGAAGGTGGGAGCAGCATTGAAACCGTTCTTATCCCTGATGGTAATAGAGGAACGTTGTGCGTGTCCTCTCAAATTGGGTGTGCGCTTGACTGTAGTTTTTGCTCTACAGGAAAGCAAGGCTTTAACAGAAACTTATCAGCTGCTGAGATTATTGGGCAGGTATGGGTAGCCGTAAAATCATTTGAAGATATTGATCCTGAAAAAGAGCGACCGGTGACCAATGTTGTAATGATGGGGATGGGGGAGCCGTTGCTGAACTTCGATAATGTTATCGATGCGATGGGTTTGATGATGGATGATTTCGCGTATAGTATTTCTAAACGTCGTCTGACATTAAGTACAGCAGGAGTTGTACCTGCGATTAGAAAACTGACAGGCTTAACCGATGCATCTATCGCGATTTCACTACACGCACCTAATGATGAGTTGCGAGATCAGTTAGTCCCGATTAATCAGAAGTACCCTATTAGCGAGCTGTTAGAGTCTGTCCAGGGGTACTTGGGGTCATTGTCCGACAAGCGTAAGGCGACGATTGAATATACGCTAATAGAAGGGGTTAATGATCAGCTTGAGTTAGCGCATCAGTTGGTAGAACTACTGAAAGATTTACCCTGTAAGATCAACCTGATTCCATTTAACCCGTTCCCTCAAAGTGACTATACCAAGCCTTCAGGTAATGCGGTTCATCGGTTTCAGGACGTATTGGTAGCGGGAGGTTATGTGACGACTATTCGATCTACTAGAGGGGATGACATTGATGCGGCTTGCGGGCAACTAGTGGGTAAGGTTACTGACCGAACGCGAAGAAGCGAAAAGTATATTCCACTTAAACAGCACTCAGGTTAAACTGAATGTAGAATGTACGCTAAAGTGTAATAAATACAAAAAACTACAGTATGAATTATAGGTCAACTCATAGGTGTAGTTCTAGCTGTCCGGAGATATATGAAGTTATATTTAATCATTGTTTTTGCACTTATTGCTTCCGGTTGTGTGACCACAACTGATAGTCCGTTTTCAAATAAGGCTGATGAAAGTAAAGCGTTGCAGAACTATATTCAGTTAGGTTTAGCTTATATCCAGAGAGACGACTTTGAAAAAGCTCGTACAAATATTGGTAGGGCGCTTGAGATCGACTCCGATAGTTCGGAGGCATATGCCGCGTTAGGTCTGCTTTATCAACAGCAAGCAGAGAATAGGCTAGCAGAAAAGCACTTTAAGACAGCGATGTCGTTAGATGCGGGAAATACAAGGGGGCGTACTTTTTATGCGTCGTTTTTATTCCGTTTAGAGCGATATGATGAGGCACTTCAGCAATTTGAACTCGCAGGAAGTGATACAGATTACCCTAGAAGGGCGGTTATTTTTATTAATATTGCCCAATGTTATCTAAAATTGGGGAAAAACACGCAAGCTGTGAAGGCTTATGAAAAAGCGTTAGCGCTTGACAGAACCCAGCCTCAGGCGCTTATTGGAATATCCCAGCTGTTGATTCAGGAAGGCGAATACCTTAAGGGGCAGCAGTACTACAATCGAATGGTCAATGTTATTCGAAGTAGCGGCATGACTCACTCAGCCAAAAGTTTATGGCTTGGAATTGAACTGGCTCGCCACTTTAATGATCACGGACAAGAGTCTAGCTATGCGTTATTGCTAAAAAATCTATATCCAGAATCCCAAGAATACAAACAATACAGGGCTCTGAAATCGAATGAGTGAAGAAATACAAGCAGGGCAAGAAACGCCAAAAGTTTCGGGTTTAGGTCTTGAACTCAAACGAGGTCGAGCAGCTAAAGGGTTTACTGTAGAGCGTATAGCAGACGAACTCCATCTCAGGCCTTCTATTGTTACAGCAATGGAAGAAGAGAACTATGAGCTTCTACCCGCTGATATCTTTTTAAAAGGTTATATTCGAAGTTACGCTAGATTGGTTGGCTTGAGTGAAAATGAAATCGTTCAACTTCTAGAGCAGCACCTAAGTCGTGAGGCAGACCTTGAAGCCCACACAAAGCATGTCAAAGAAAAAGAAAAGCGAAAGAAACACTCCCGGTATGCATTGCTTTTATTAGTAATTGCCATTATTTCAGGGGTTGTCTTATATGTTTGGAGTGAAAAACTAGGTAACGGAAAGGTTGATTTCTTTCAGGGGCACAGTGAGCCGGTTGATAGCAGGGTGCCTCTGATAGTTTCTAGTGAGGCAGGTAAGGAGTCAGCGGCTCTAGATGTTAGTGAGCCAGCTACTGAAGACCCCGACAGAAATATGTCCAAACAGAAAAATTCTGCTGCTGATGTAGAGGCTACCCCCGCAACGATCGTAGAAAGTGGTGTTATGATACCGACCATGCCTGTTGAAGACGATAGCGTGCTGGTGCTAGATACGCCTCCGGTGCAGGATGGCGTCAGCGTAGGCTTGAACGAGGTTGAGCAACGCTCAATGCTAAGTGATGAACCTACCTTGAGTGAACCGGTTGCTGTAACCCTGGTTGAGCCTGCAGAGGGAGCTAAAGTTGAAGGGGAGGTTGTTGAGGTAGGCAGTGCCAGTGTAGAAAACTTGGAACGAGAGGAAGGCGATATACAAGATATATTGCCTGTGACGCCACTGGAGCAAGGCTCCGTAAAAGTCGTATTCTCTGGGGAGTGTTGGTTTACCCTGAAAAATGGTGAAGGGAAAACCGTAATCGCGGCCCTAAAGAGAGCTGGTGATGAGATCAACTATTCAGGTTCGTTACCGTTTAGCGTAGTGGTGGGGGCCGTCAGTGAAGTGTCTATGCATTTTGATGACACGCCAATAGATTTCTCAACCGTTCGAATTCGAAACAATCGAGCTTCGCTTGAATTAACCCATTAAAACCAACATAAAGTCAGTTATCCTATGAAGTTTGAATCTCCTATACAGCGCCGAAAATCAAGGCAGATTTGGGTTGGCAATGTTCCTGTAGGTGGTGATGCACCTATTGCGGTTCAAAGCATGACAAATACAGATACCCTAGATGTTGCTGCGACGGTGAAACAGGTCACTCAACTGCAAGAAGCCGGAGCGGATATCGTTCGTGTTTCTGTTCCTACGCTTGATGCAGCCGAGACGTTTGCAAAAATCCGTAGTCAAGTCAATGTACCGCTGGTTGCAGATATCCACTTTGATTACAAAATAGCCCTTAAAGTTGCTGACTTAGGGGTTGATTGCTTGAGAATCAACCCAGGTAACATTGGCCGGGAAGATCGTATTAAGGCGGTGGTAAGTGCTGCTCGGGATAGTGGTGTTCCAATACGTATAGGCGTAAATGCAGGTTCATTAGAAAAAGATTTGCAGAAAAAGTATGGTGAGCCTACGCCTGATGCATTGGTTGAGTCAGCGATGCGTCATATTGATATTTTGGATCGATATGATTTTCAGGATTATAAGATCAGCTTAAAAGCGTCTGATGTATTTATGACGGTTGCTGCTTATCGAAAGATTGCAGGCCAGATTGAGCAACCATTGCACCTTGGCATTACAGAGGCTGGTGGTTTTAGGTCTGGAACAGTTAAGTCGTCTGTAGGTCTTGGAATGCTGTTGATGGATGGTATTGGTGACACGATTCGAGTCTCCCTTGCTGCGGATCCTGTACAGGAAATTAAGGTGGGCTTTGATATTCTGAAGAGTCTTAAGTTGAGGGCAAAAGGGATCAACTTTATTGCCTGCCCAAGTTGTTCAAGGCAGAACTTTGATGTAGTTCAAACGATGAATGACCTTGAAGCTAGGCTCGATGATGTGACCACTCCATTAGATGTAGCCATTATTGGGTGTGTTGTAAATGGCCCAGGAGAAGCAAAAGAGGTTGATATTGGTCTTACTGGGGGTTCACCCGCCAACTTGCTTTATGTTGATGGGGTCCCAGATCATAAATTACAGAATGAAAGCTTGGTTGATAATCTTGAGCGGACTATAAGAGATAAAATCGCTCAACGAGAATCAGCAGAGGCAAACGGCCAGTCAGATCGAATTATTGTTAAAGGCTGAGCGACTCAGCGATTCATGTTTATACAACATTATTGGAAACAAACAGGATAGAATTTTGGCTAAGATTCAGGCTATTCGTGGGATGAATGATATCCTGCCAGAGCAAACGCCTAAATGGCAGTATTTAGAAGACACCGTTCGACGAGTTCTTCAGTCATATGGTTACAGCGAAATTAGAATGCCCATCGTAGAGCAGACTGAGCTGTTTAAACGATCCATTGGTGAAGTGACTGATATCGTTGAAAAAGAAATGTACACCTTTGAAGATCGCAACGGGGATAGCCTTACATTACGCCCTGAAGGCACAGCCTGTTGTGTACGAGCAGCAGAGCAGAATGGTTTGCTTTTTAATCAAACGCAGAAGCTTTGGTATTGTGGCCCGATGTTTAGACATGAGCGCCCTCAAAAAGGCAGGTATCGTCAATTTAATCAAATCGGTGTTGAGTGTTTCGGTATGCAAGGACCGGATATTGATGCTGAAATGATTATTATGACCGCAAGATTTTGGACAGCTCTGGGCCTTCTGGATAACGTGACGTTACAGATAAACTCGTTGGGAACCAGTGAAGCCCGAGCGGAGTATAAAACGGCATTGGTCACTTATTTAAGTGGCAATTTAGATGCATTGGATGATGATAGTAAGAAGAGACTGGAAACAAACCCGCTTCGTATCCTTGATAGCAAAAATGAAGGGACGCAGCGAGTTCTTGATAATGCTCCCGACTTTTCGGATTACCTTGACGCTGAATCGAAGGAGCACTTCGAAAAGTTGTTAGGTTTATTAGATGCGAGTGGCGTTGGTTATGAAGTGAACAGTCGATTAGTTCGCGGTTTGGATTATTACAGCAAGACAGTCTTCGAATGGGTGACCAGTGATCTAGGTGCTCAAGGTACCGTTTGTGCGGGTGGTCGATACGATGGTTTAGTTGAGCAGTTAGGTGGGAAGCCTACTCCAGGTGTCGGTTTTGCAATGGGCGTTGAAAGACTCATATTGATGCTTGAAAGCTTGGCTAAAATACCTGCCGAGGTCAATAATTCAGCGGATATATTTATCGTGGCTGTAGGAGAAGGAACGCAGATAGAAGCGTTTCAGCTCGCTGAGATATTACGTAATGAGTTTTTATCATTACGAGTAGTGACTCATTGTGGTGGTGGTAGCTTTAAAAGCCAAATGAAAAAAGCGGATAAGAGTGGAGCGCCAGTAGCACTTATTATCGGTGAAAACGAGATTAAAAATAAAACGGTTATTGTAAAGCCTTTACGAGACCTTTCACAGGTTGAAGGTTTATCTGATGTCAATAGGCACCAGGTTGAAACGCCGATCCGAGATGTATTGGATACTATTGAAGGCTATTTAGCATAGAGTGGTATATACCGTGTAGTGCTTGATACACCGCTACCATGCATGATGGAACAATACGTCGATATAAATAGAATAATTACGAAGTTAACTTTTGAATTGAATAACGAGTACTGGGAGATTTAGGGTGGAGCATAGAACAGAAGAAGAACAAGTAGCGGCGCTGAAACAGTGGTGGAATGATAATGGTAACTCTTTAATTATCGGCGTAGGGCTGGCATTGGCGCTTGTTTTTGGTTGGAAAATGTATCAACAAAATATTGAGAATACTAAAAATGCAGCATCAGTTTTGTATCAGCAATTATTGGAGGTTGCCATGGAGCCAGCTGCGACAGATGAATCAGCATCTTCAGTATCGTTTATTGCTAACAAGCTGAAAGCAGAATATGAAGACACAGAATATGCTACATTCTCTGCACTGTTTTTGGCTAAAAATGCGATAGATAAAAAAGATTTGGAGGGTGCTCAAGCTGAGTTACGTTGGATACTGGCTAATAA
The DNA here is from genome assembly GCA_913060665.1 of uncultured Oleiphilaceae bacterium. GTDB lineage: Bacteria > Pseudomonadota > Gammaproteobacteria > Pseudomonadales > Oleiphilaceae > Alkalimarinus. Next base: position 82,453 of record CAJXUY010000002.1, on the reverse strand, counting down.
CCCTGAATCATCGTTGGTTCCTTTGGTTAAAGGACGTTTAGCGAGAGTATTGGATCGTCAGGATAAGCAACAAGAAGCCTTAGCTCTGCTCGATGTTAAAGACGCTGGGACATATGCTGCTTTATATCTTGAAATTAAAGGAGATATTCATCATAGGTCAGGTGATGTTGATCAAGCAAAAGCTGCTTATTTAGATGCGTATAAAGCAATGAAAAAGGCTGGCGTTCAGCGCCCTATGTTAACTCTTAAAATGGCAGATCTTGGGCTTTCTGAGGAGGATGCTTAATGCACGCAGCTAATGCGTACAAAGTGCTGTTCCGGCTTTTAATAGCGGCTTCACTGCTCATAATTGTCGGCTGTAGTTCAGATGATGTTGAAGAAGAGCCCATGGAGCTTGAAGACTTCGATGAAGAAATTAAAGTCATCAAAGTTTGGGATGAGTCTGTTGGTGACGGTAATGCTGATCAGTACCTTAAGTTAGAGCCCATCATAATAGGTGAATCTATTTACACAATAGATCATTTTGGTGTGCTTTTGGCAATCAATAAAACCGATGGTGAAGAGCTATGGGAGGCTGAATATGAAGAGCCTGTTAGTGGCGCCTTAGGCGGAGATGATAGTCAGCTTTATTTTGCAACCTACCATGGTGACATTATTGCCGTTGATCGCGTAGGCGGTTTGGAACGGTGGCGAGTTACATTGACCAGTGAGGTGTTGTCAGCGCCTGCCAGTAACGGTCGGCAGGTGGTAGTTCAATCTATCGACGGTAAGGTTGTCAGTTTAAACGCACAAAGTGGTGAGCTGATGTGGCGCTACGATAGCAATGCGCCTGTGCTGTCAATAAGAGGTACGGCCAGCCCAGTTATTAGCGATGAATTTACGGTTACGGGTTTTGCCAACGGAGAACTTGTCGCATTTCGAAACATAACGGGAGCCCCCGTATGGAATGCTGCCGTTGGTATACCAAAAGGTAGAACAGAGCTGGAAAGGCTGGTTGATATTGATGGCCAACCGGTTATTAAAGATGATGTTGTTTACACGGTCTCATACCAGGGAAAATTATCTGCAATTCACCTCCCCACGGGTAAAGAAATATGGTCAAAGCAGCAATCAAGCTATACTGGAGTAGATCTCGGTTTTGGTAATGTTTATGTTTCTACTTCTGAGGGTGTTGTTGTGGCGTATAATCAATCAACTCGAACGGAGGTGTGGCGGCAGGAAAATCTGAAGTTTAGACAGTTAACATCGCCTAAGGCTTTTGGTAGTACTGCTGTTGTCGCAGACTTTGAGGGGTATGTACATTTCTTATCACAAATAGATGGTCGGTTTATTGGGCGGGTTCATCTGGATAGTGACGGGATAAGATCTCCCATGCTGATAAGTGATGACATGCTTTTCATTTATAGTAATAGTGGCGACTTAGCTGCTTATAAAATTGCACTTTAGAGGCTTTATTTAATGGTACCCGTTATTGCTTTAGTTGGGCGACCGAATGTTGGTAAGTCAACAATTTTCAATCGTTTGACTCGATCTAGAGATGCTATTGTTGCAGATTTGCCTGGACTAACCCGTGATAGAAAATATGGCGAGGGACAACTTGAAGACCGTCGTTTTATTGTCATTGATACCGGTGGAATCTCTGGTGATGAAGAGGGTATCGATGCCGTGATGGCCGAGCAATCTATGCTCGCTATTGATGAGGCGGATATCGTTTTTTTTGTTGTAGATGCAAGGGCAGGGCTGACTGGCGCTGACGAGATGATTGCTAAACATCTTCGTGTTAACAATAAGAAGACTTGGTTGGTCATTAATAAAATAGATGGACTTGACCCTGATGTGGCTACCTTGGATTTTTACTCCTTGGGTATGAGCGATATTCGCTTAACTGCTGCTGCCCATAATCGGGGTACTCGGTCACTGATTGAAGAAGTATTAGAAAATCACCCTATCGATGAATCGGCGGAAAATGCCGATCTCGCTTCTAAAGGTGTTCGAATTGGCATTATCGGTCGTCCAAATGTGGGTAAGTCTACATTGGTAAACAGGCTTTTGGGCGAAGAGCGCGTTATTGTGTTTGATATGCCGGGCACTACCAGAGATAGCATTTATATTCCTTATGAGAGAAGAGGCAAGCCCTATACGCTAATAGATACAGCAGGGGTAAGACGGCGAAAAAACATCAAGGAAGCTGTTGAAAAATTCTCTATTATCAAAACACTTAAAGCGATTGAGGACTCAAATGTTGTCGTCATCGTTATTGATGCTCGTGATGGTATCGTGGAGCAAGACTTACACTTGATTGGCTTTGCAATAGACTCTGGTCGAGCGCTGGTTTTAGCCGTTAACAAATGGGATGGCATGACTCAAAGCGAACGAGATGCTGTTCGCCGTGAGCTCGATAGGCGCTTAACCTTTTTGAATTATGCTAATACTCATATGATTTCTGCGCTACATGGAACGGGAGTAGGGGATCTATATGAGTCTATTGATGCGGGTTATAGCTCGGCTATGGCTAAGTGGTCTACTAACCAATTGACTAGCATTCTTGAGGACTGTGTTTCTGAACATCAGCCCCCTATGGTAGGTGGAAACAGGGTTAAATTGAGATACGCTCATCAGGGTGGGTCTAACCCGCCTGTAATTGTTGTTCATGGCAATAAGACTAAATCACTACTGGCTAGTTATAAGCGTTATTTGGAGAACACGTTTAGACGAGTACTCAAGGTGTCGGGTACGCCTATACGGTTTGAATTCAAGTCTGGCGAAAACCCGTTTGCTCATAAAAGCGATGTGGGTAACCGAATTGTTGCAAGTAAAACTAAAAATGCAGCTAGGGTTAAAGGCAAACCTCAGCAAAAGGCCAAAAAAACCTTTAATAAAAAAGGAAGAACTCAATAATACTTCAACAAGCCTTATCGCCAAGTAAGCGCCATCTATAGTATCGGTTATTACGTTCTCACCTTAGAAGGCGTAATAACCGAGCTTACTAAACGCTCTTCACTATTTATTTTTTAGTTTGTGTTGCCTGAACGGCTGTTAACGCAATCGTAAAAACGATGTCCTCAACTAATGCGCCTCTTGAAAGATCGTTAACCGGTTTATTTAGGCCTTGTAGCATAGGTCCAATACTAATCACATTAGCGCTTCTTTGTACCGCCTTATAGGTTGTGTTTCCGGTATTAAGATCGGGAAATACAAACACGGTGGCTTTACCTGCAACAGGGCTGTTAGGTGCCTTGCTACGCGCAACGCTTTCAATGGCGGCAGCATCATACTGTAGGGGCCCATCGATAATAAGGTCCGGGCGTTGTTCTTTGGCAAGGCGTGTAGCTTCACGCACTTTATCAACGTCATCCCCTGTACCGGAGCTACCGGTGCTGTAACTTATCATTGCTACGCGAGGGGTTACACCAAAGGTTTTTGCTGAGTCTGCGCTTTGTATTGCAATGTCAGCGAGTTGTTGAGCATCTGGGTCCGGGTTTACTGCGCAGTCTCCATAAACAAGAACTTGTTCTGGCAGGCACATAAAGAACACCGATGAAACAACACGTGCAAGAGGGTGGGTCTTGATAAGTTGGAGTGCAGGTCTAATGGTGTTCGCAGTGGTGTGAACAGCCCCAGAAACAAGCCCATCAACCTCATCTAAGGCGACCATCATAGTGGCCAATACCACGTTATCTTCAAGTTGAGCTTGAGCCATGTCGGGTGCTAACCCTTTGTGTTTTCTGAGTTGAACCATCGGTTGTATATACTGATCCCTGACGTCTTCGGGATCAATTATGATAATTTTCGAAGGCAGAGTAACGCCTTGTGATTCAGCGACAGAGTGAATTTCAGTCGCGTTACCAATTAAAATACATTGAGCGAGTGAACGCTGGTGACAAATGACCGCCGCTTGAATCGTTCTAGGTTCGTTTCCTTCAGGCAGAACTATTCGTTTACTGGCTGCCCGTGCGCGCTCAGAGAGTTGATGTCGGAATGCAGGAGGTGAAAGTCTAGGCTCTCTGGCAAGGTTTAATCTGGAGCGTAGCCAATCGATTTCAAGGGCGTTTGCAACGGCCTCCATCACCCGTTCAATACGGTCGAGGTCGTTAACGGGCACTTCACCGTTCATGTCGGATAACCGATTGGCGGCCTCGAATGTATCGGCTCTAGTCGATAACATCGGTAATCCAGCATCAAGCGCACGATTACATAGCTTAAGCGTTCTCGGGTCAGGTTGAAGGTTCCCGGTTAAGAGAAGCCCCGCAAGTGGAACTCCATTCATGGCTGCCATACAGGTGGCGATAATAATATCCTCTCGGTCCCCGGGCGTTACCACTAGAGTGCCAGGAGATAGCTGGTCAACCATATTTGGTATGGTTCGAGCGCATACGGATATAAATGAAACCCGACGATTTTCTATATCGCCTTTATTGATGTATATGGCATCCAATTGCTCGGCTATATCACTGGTTCTTGGGGCCAGGAGGTCATGCCTCCAAGGGATGGAACCTATTAGCTTGAAAGAATTCTCGTTAAAGATATGGCACTCTTGTTCATACTGGTAGCTGTTGTCGGTGCTATTGGTTTCAGTATAGGTGTGCGCTCTGTCATAGTTGTATGATGCGGTTCTGTCTAATGTTTGAGGCGCGTTAACTTTGTTTAGAATACAGCCAATACTATCTGGGTCTTCGGGGGCGGCATAAAGTCGTGAAGAGAGCTCAATATGTTCATCAAGTTCTTTTGGTGTCATATTATTGGGAGATGTTACCAACAGAACTTCTGCATCGAGGTTTCGTGCAATCTCTGCATTTAGTTTGGAGGTATATGGCTCATTTCTATCAGGTACTAAACCTTCGACAATCACGACATCCGCATCAACCGTCGTTTGTTGGTATAAGCCAATGATCTCTTCCATTAGTCTGCCAGTTTTGTTTTGACTGACTAGTGTTTGTGCATACTTTAAGCTGATCGGCTGGGGTGGAAGTAAGTTTGTTTTTGCACGCACAAATTGTACTGATTTGTCGATGATTTCAACGTCAACTTTTTCTCTCGAGTGGCTTTGAGCGACAGGCTTGAAAAAGCTAACTCTTATGCCTACGTTGTCCATGGCTCTCACAAGACCCAGGCATATAGATGTTAAGCCTGAATTAAGCGCGGTCGGTGCGATAAAAAATGTTTTTGGCACGAGTCACCTTTTGTGTAAATTGCAAATGCGTTGTCGTTCAGTGCGGTGCTAATCTTGATTTGATAGCGCTAGCCCCGTTGATTAGGAAGTTCACGGTATTTAGCGCTTTTTAGCGTGTCCCTGGCAATGACCAGCTCTTCGTTTGTGGGGATCACATACGCTAACGTACTGCCAGACTCTGTGATTCGTCCTTCTGAACGCAGTCCATTCGACTTATTGAGTTCGCTTGATAGCTTAAACCCAAATATCGAAAGTTTACCTAAGGCTGTTGCTCTAATTCGGTCGGCATTTTCCCCTATGCCTCCGGTGAATACCAGTGCATCAATAGCGGGTAGAGATGCGGCCATAGCTGATATATATTTTGCGAGTTTGAAACAAAATACATCGATAGCTAATGCCGCTCGTTTGTTTCCGCTATCGGCCAATTTGAAAAGCGTGCGCATATCATTGGTCTCGCCTGATAAACCTTTAAGGCCGCTTTCTTTATTTAGCATTTGGTTGATACTTTCGCTGTTCATCCCTGTTGTACATAAAAACTCAAAGAGGCCTGGGTCTATATCCCCGCTACGAGTGCCCATCATCAAGCCTTCAAGAGGCGTAAGCCCCATGCTTGTATCAACACTGAGCCCCTGTTTGATAGCCGTCACGCTACAGCCGTTACCCAAGTGTGCCGTAATTAGGTTACATTTATCTAGCGGCTTGTTAAGTTTGTTAGCTGCAAGCTCTGCAACATACTGGTGGCTTGTGCCATGAAACCCATATCGTCTTATACCATGCTCGGTATATAGATGGTAAGGAATGGGATAGAGATATGAGGCTTGGGGTAGGGATTGATGAAAGGCAGTGTCAAACACCGCTACTTGAGGTGCAGAAGGGTATAGTTCTGCCATCAATTTTATCCCAAGCAGGTTAGCTGGGTTGTGTAATGGGGCAAGAGCTGAACACTTCTCGATTTCTGCTATAACTCTATTGTCTATAAGAACAGAGTTGCTAAACGCCTCACCACCATGGACAACTCTGTGTCCAATGCCAAGTGGATCTTTAATCAGTAGCTGCATACTGGTCAGCGATTCAATAACGCTCTTAATGGCAATGCTATGATCCGCATGGGCTAAGCTGGTTGTAGATTTGGAATTACCGATCTTAATTGTGAGTACTGCACCGGTAGTGCCTAGCTTTTCAGCTAGCCCAGACGCAACACAATCTAGCTCTGCAGCATTGAATAATGCGAACTTTAAGGATGAGCTACCACAATTAATAACAAGAATAGTATTGTCATTCATAAATATATTACTGGTTTGATGTAGTGGGATGGCTGGATTCTAATTAAGTTTGAGCCGCAATGGTTTGATGTTAGCTAATTGATGTTGGTGGGTGCTAGCCATCAAGTATTATGCAGACTGCATCGTAGAGGTATATTATCAGCGCAAAACAACGACTTCTACCTGAATCGTTAATTGTTAGCTGAAAAGTCGGTGTGTCATGGTTGCCGGGCTGGAGGGCCAATGGCACTGCATTATAAGTGTTATGAATTCGCGCTTATATTATCGGTCATCCAGCTGTTGAAGTCTTCAGCCGGTACTGGTCGATTAAAGTAATAGCCTTGTGCGTAATCGCAGTTGTGTTCATTGAGGAACTCAAGTTGTGGTGCTTCTTCAACGCCCTCTGCGATAACTTTTAAGCCAAGGCTGTGAGCCATCGTTATAATGGCGGTTACGAGCGCGGCATCTTCACTTGATTCAATGACATCTTGTACAAATGATTTATCTATTTTAAGTGTGTCGAATGGGTAGCTTTTTAAGTAGCCAAGTGCAGAGTAACCGGTTCCAAAGTCATCAATCGAAAGCTTAACACCTTTGTCGTCAAGGTGTTTGAAAATGCCTGAGGTTTCGATAGAGTTATCAAGAATAAGTCTTTCGGTGATCTCAAGTTCTAGAAGCTGAGGGTCAAGCTCGGTTTCCGCAATTACCTGATCAACTGTATTGATAAAGTTGCCATCCCTAAACTGTCTTGGGGATACGTTAACCGCAATAGTTAGATCTAACCCTGTCGTCTGTTGCCATTGCTTAATGTCTTTGCAGGCCGTTTTAAGCACCCAGTCACCTATGGGTATGATTAGCCCTGTCTCTTCTGCTAATGGGATAAATTTATCAGGCGAGATAAGCCCCATAGCAGGGTTGTTCCACCTAATAAGTGCTTCTGCACCTACCAACTTTCCCGTTGAAGCTTCTACAATGGGCTGGTAATAAAGTTCCAATTCTTTCAGTTCCAGAGCTTTCCTTAATCGGCTTTCAATTTGTAGCCTTTCATGAGAGTGCTGGTTCATTTCAGGAGAGAATCGTTGGTATGAGCTTTTGCCTTTATCTTTTGCTTGGTACATTGCTGCATCAGCATGTTGTAGCAATGTAGTACTATTATCGCTATCACCAGGGTAAATGGCGATGCTTATACTAGTACTGACAAATACTTCTTGGTTGGCGAGCATAAACGGCGGAGTGAACGTTTGAAGAATTCTTTCGGCCACCTGCTCTGCCACTTCAGGGGTTTCGAGTGAGGGTAGTATGACAAGAAATTCGTCTCCTCCCAGTCGCGCTACTGTACTGGTGCCCCTTAGGCATGAGGATATACGACGGGATGCTTCGATTAGCAGGCTATCACCATTGTCGTGTCCCATGGTGTCATTGATATGTTTAAAGTTATCTAAATCCAAAAACATTAGACCTACCAGCTGTTCGTCCCTTCGTGCTTGGGCTAACGCCAGTTTTAGTCGATCGAGTGCCAACATTCGATTGGGTAAGCCGGTTAAAATGTCATAGTTTGCCTGTCTGAGTAACTGCTGCTCGTACCTTTTTCGAATGCTGATATCTTCGCCGAGAATTAGATAATGGATTGGCTTACCATTATCATCTTTGATTGGAGTAATAATAGACTGTTCCCAAAAGCGTTCACCACTTTTACGTGTGTTGTGTATTTCGCCTTGCCAAACGCCAACTCGCTCAACTTGTAGTTGGATATTATCCCACAGTTGAGAGCTATTGGAAGAAATTACGCCGCTAATACTTTTTGGGTGTATTGAGATGATATCGTTGAGTTTGTGTCCAGTTAACTGTGAAAACTTATTGTTCGCATACTCAATTTTCCAGCTTTTATCACATATTAGAACCGACGATGGGCTTTGATCAATGGCAAGAGATAGTTTACGAATTTCCCTAGCGCTTTCATGTTGTTTATCCAAATCAGCTATTAACGTAACCCTCATATCATTGATTGCGTTGGTAACCAGGGCTAGTTCGTCTGCACCATTAAGCTTTGTTTCAGCACGGTCGAGTGCTAATGGTTTATCTAGTTGGTCAATATTTAGGTTTTGAGCATAATCGGCCATTTTTCCGAGGTGCCTTGCCACGAGGTGTTGAAATATCCAAAGTATCAGAATGGAGATAAAAAAAGTTTTCAAGGCTTGGGTCGTAAGGATGACAAACACCTTTCGCTTAAGGCTTTTATAAATATCTTCCATACTTGCGGTAATGGTTAGCTCACCCAGTGTGTAGACCTCTTCACTTTCGTGAATGAGGGGGAATGTATTGGATAAAGTAGATATGTTTTGGTCTAGCTCTCCCAATACTATTTCTGAATCGGGGTATACCTTTAATTTTAGCTGTACAATATCGGGAAGATTAAGGATTCCCTGCATCTGAGTGTGAAGTAGCTTTTGGTCAAGAGACCATAGACTTCTGGACAAGCTACTCATGTAACTGGTTTTGATCACGGACATTCTTTCATCTACCTTCGATACGTCTTTTATATAGTCTGAATAAACCTGAATTCCTGCCGTGATAAGCGTAAATAAAGAACTACAAATGAGTATATACGTGAGCATCTTATATGAGAGAGGCGAGCTCGTTTTGAATTGGCTGAAACGCTGTAGAAGGTTAGGCATGTCGGATGAACGGGTTCTCTTCTCTGCTAATAACATGTTCTTTGAGTGCCGCTGAAATCTTGAGTTACGGCAATAATCCAAACTAAGCTGCTATGAAGTCAACTTAGCTACGTTGCTATTGAATAATAGACTAGCATTTCCCAACTTGCTGAAAAATCGACTCCTTTAATATGTAATTTATTTTTAATTATGTTTTTTTGTTTACAGGTTGTCTTACTCGTGATAAGGCGTTTTATTTTGATTAATATCAATATAGAAACCTCTATTTAGGTATAAAGTTTACTGTATATAGTGAGTTCTGTTTAGGAATTTATTAGTTTAATGTCGTGCTGTAAGAGGGTTTCACATGTATACAGATACTGTTGTTTTAGCGGGCGTAGGAACTGTAGGTTTGATGATTGCGTTCATGGTGGGTCTGGCTTATGTCTTTGTTAAAGACGCAAAAAAGAGAAGTAAGTTAGATAATAAATAAGGAACACTTCTAGGCCGCTCTTTTTTAAGAATAATGAATGCAGTGTGCTCTGAGCCTGCGTGCTGCATTCATGCTGTTGATAACCTTGGGCTTAGCGTTCAACAGCCTTTGGTTATTGTCAATATGACGACATTACTCCTCGGTATGTTCTCCTGCCCAGATGACACTTTCTACGTACAGTTTATTTAATTCAACTTTTGAAATACCAAATCGCTCCAGTAAGTTCCAATGAATGGCTTGCCATTTGGATTGTTCGTAATGTTTTGCTGTGTGGACAGCAAGCCCTGCTTTTCCGCGGTAGTGGGCGAGCGCGTCAGATATCGTACCTTCTAATGGAATTGATAGTAGTAGTTTTTTCAGTGGGGTGTCAAAGTAGGCATCGAGACTTGAAAGTAAGCCGGTTGTAAAATATAAGTCTCCTTGGTCAGGTGATAGTTTTTCAGATAACAGTTCGCATAACTTTGCTCTTGCAAGAGATATTTGCCTTAACGCTACTGGTTTGTCGTCCATTTTACTAAGTGCTAGCAAGCTGGACCAACTTTTGATTTTGCTTATGCCTATCATCATTACAGCCATATGTATTGATTCAATCGTGCGGGCTCTTCGATACGCCGCCGAGTTAACCAGTTTTAATAGCTTAAAGCTTAACGTAGGGTCTTTTGAGATAATGGCGTTGAGTTCGTTTACATTCACCGCAGGGTCTTGTAGTTCTCCTATTAGCTGAAGTACGGCTAGTTTGTTTTGCGGTAATTTCCGTCCTTTAATAATTTCGGGTTTACTTAAAAAGTAGCCCTGAAAAAGATCGCAGCCAAGGTCTTTGCATAGTTTGTAGTCTTCAATTGTTTCTATTTTCTCTGCTAATAGGGACGTTGAAAATCGCTTTAAATAACCAATAGCGCTCTTGAGTTCCTCTGCGTTCATAGCTGGTAGTTCAAGTTTGATAACATCTGCGAGTGGTAATAGTGGTTTATATCGCTCGTCCATTACAAAGTCGTCAAGCGCAATTTTGTACCCTTTTTGTTTAAGATTTTTTATTGCGTTGACGACATCTTCATCGATGATGATATCTTCGAGTACCTCAACTACGATATGTTCCGGATTGAATGGAGGGGGGGACAGTAGTAGCTCTTTGGTAAAGTTCACGAAGGCGGGAGCGCCTCCTGTTATCTTTTCGATGTCACCTTCTGTAAAGGCATTAAGTAACACTCTAGATGTTGCTATATTACCGTCGAAACTTGGCATGTCAGCCTTATCTTCAGGTCGGAAAAGTAGCTCATAGGCTACTAGATTTTGCTGCGTATCATAAATAGGCTGTCTCGCTAGTAATACATTTTGGTCAGGCATCAGTGATCTCTAGAAGATTTTTATTATTGTGCTTGGTAGTCAGTTAAAGAAATTCTTCTAAGTATAGGAGATAACAGAAAAATAAGGAGGCGAATTCGTAATTTCAATATTCAATTGATGTAAAACGAAAAAAACCCGTGCAACAGTGTTGCACGGGTTTTTAGAATAAGTGGCGTCCCCAAGGGGAGTCGAACCCCTGTTACCGCCGTGAAAGGGCGGTGTCCTAGGCCTCTAGACGATGGGGACGCAAAGCTTACCTCGTCAAGGTGGCGCGTATTCTATGTTGGGAGAGGGGGTATGTCAACTACTATATTTTATAAAAAACACAGTGTTGAGATAATTCTATTGGTTAGCTAAATAGTGGCGGCTTATGGCGGGTCTATTTGGTTTACGCAGCGTTTCAAACTGCTGGCCATGAGGTCGAAGACGGCTTCTAACCCTTCTTTTTCTGCTAAGTCGAAATAGTGCAATGCAATGTTCCGTCTTGACTTAGGGATTTGAGGGATAACGTTTTCACGCGATTGCTTTAGAAAGATAGCTAGTATTATTTCGTATCTTAGCTTGTTTTCACCTGCGCAATAGTAGTACCCGTACTCACGAGTTCCATAAGGTGGCTTGCCCTGGTTTTCATGTGCCTGCTTTGCGCATTTTGCATAGTCTGAATTAATTGCTGAATAAGTGGATAGTAGGTCTGATTGCTGAATTAGCTCATAAGTGGATCTTACCTTCTTTTCACCTTGAGGCGAGAGGTTTGGTAGACTTTCAATTAACTCATCTAAAGGTATACCTCGATTATAAAGTTGCGCTGTGGTCACAAGTTCTGTGGTGATTATGGTGCAAGACTGGTAACTGTGTTTTGCATTAGTGTCTGCGGAAAATGAGGGCCATGAAAATAGTGTTAGAAGCGTAAATGCGCTGATTTTTAGCATTAATTTGGAAAGTTTAGATGGGTTATATTTCATTGAGTTTACTTGTGAGTTGTGGTCTTGAAGATTTCGTCTGATATCGTGGTTAATATTTGAGTGATGTGCTACCCCTGCTTGTGCTTTGTTATCGATCGTCATCATTGTAACGTGCGATTTTATTAAACTGTATTAATTAGTTTGTCGAGTTTTTTAAAGGTGTCCAGTTTTAGATTATTTTTTTGAAAAAAAGTATCGAGAAGGTATCTATTCATAACACAATGATCAGTCGGTTGGCAGGGAGTGTTGATAAGTTAAACAAAATTGCAAAACGAGAATGAGGCAATGTTGTGGTCATGGTTAATTTGTTAAAATGGCCCAAAATATAATCATTCTGTTGATAAAAAAACTAAACAGCAGGGTTTGTAATCAACCAAGGTAAGTTGGAAATAGATGATGAATGGCGAGACAGTCGTTACGACGAAAGAATTCGAATCATTAAAAAGCTCTATTCAATATCAAGGACGAAAAGCAGCAAGAGCCAAAAGTGAACATCGTCGCAGAGAAATTCTTGAGGCTGCGTTGAGGATTGTTTCGCGAGAGGGTATTCGAGGTGTTAAGCATCGGGCTGTTGCTAAAGAGGCAAGTGTCCCGCTAGCCTCTACCACATATTATTTTAAAGACATAGAAGAATTGATCAGTGATGCATTTATGCTGTTTGCAGAGAATAGCTTGCGGGGTCTTGATCAGTTTTATGGCGAGCTTAATAAGTTAGTTAGTGTCTATGATGTTAAGCAAATCCATAGTAACTCTGAAATCAAAGATAAGTTTTCAAATGATTTGACGGATATGGGTGTTGCGTACATAAAGGAACAAGTAAAATTTAGAAAAGAGGATCTTCTTACTGAGATGGCTTTCTTGCTCGAAGCCGTTAGGGATGAGCGCCTAAAGCCGCTGGCTAGAGAATATCGCGGGATTTGGTGTAGCCGCTTAATTGCTTTTTTAAGCTTGGCGAATGCACCAGCACCAAAAGAAGATGCAATGTTTATTATTAGCTCAGTACAAGGCTTGCTTTATGAGGGGATTGTGAGTGATGGTGAAATTGATGAAGCCAAGACTCGAGCAGTATTGAAGCGCGCTATCCATATACTGATGCAACCATAAAGTATTCTGAGAGTAATGGTATTTGAATGAAGGAGGGTGGTTGTAAGGCGCGCTTTTTGTCTACTCTGTCTGATTTATTAACACAGAATTAAAAAAACAAACTTAGTGCTTGCAACATAAAATACAGCCCCCTATAATACGCACCACTTCCAGAGACGGTCTTAAATAATCATAACTTATTGATTATATGGAAGTTGATTAAGTGATTTTAGTTTAGGTAATTAGATTTAGAAGCTAAAATTACGCTTTTCTTAAGCGGGAATAGCTCAGTTGGTAGAGCACAACCTTGCCAAGGTTGGGGTCGCGAGTTCGAATCTCGTTTCCCGCTCCAAATTATTATTTATTACTAAACCTGTCGTCCTCCTTATACGTTTTATTCGTTAGATTGCACTCCTAATATTGTATTTATAATTCATCAAGTTTCTTCTATCTTGCTATTTTGATCTACACTTGAAGATAAGTGTTTATTTATCCGATAATTTATTGATTTTTGATGGAGGTGTTCATGGCTGGGGTTTTGGATTCTGTTAATCAGCGTACTCAGTTGGTGGGTGAAAACCGGCTTGAGTTGCTTATGTTTAATTTAAATGGGCGCCAGACCTTTGCTATTAATGTATTCAAGATTCAAGAGGTATTAAAACTAACCGGTTTAACTCAGATGCCCCATGAGCATCCCGCTGTCTGTGGTGTTACGCACTTGCGAGGTAAAACTGTCCCCATTATAAACCTCAGTATGGCTATTAAAATGCCACCCATAACCCCTACAAGCGACTCCACTATTATCGTGACTGAATATAATAGAACGATTCAGGGTTTCTTAATTGGAGGGGTTGATAGGATTGTTAATATGAACTGGGGGGACATTTTGCCACCGCCTAAAGGGGCGGGACGAAACCACTACCTTACTGCTATAACACGGTATGAAGATAAGCTAGTTGAGATTATTGATGTTGAGAAGGTGTTAGCTGAAATCGTACCTTATAATACTGACATATCTGAAGATGTTTTGGATCATACTGTGTTAGCTCATGCTTCTGGAAAGAGGGTATTGGTCGTTGACGACTCCCCAGTGGCAATGGGGCAGGCTAAAAGTACTGTCGAAAAGTTAGGGCTTGAGGTTGTGTGTGCGACGAATGGTCTTGAAGCCCATAATATTTTGAAGACTTGGGCAGAAGCAGGGGAAGGTGAAATCGGTAAACTGTTAATGATTATTACTGATGCTGAAATGCCCGAAATGGATGGTTATATGTTAACGACGGCAATACGGCAAGATGACCGTTTGAAACATTTGCATGTAGTGCTGCACACATCCCTTAGTGGTAGTTTTAATAAGGCGATGGTGAAAAAGGTTGGCTGTGATGGCTTTTTATCAAAATTTCAGCCAGATGAGCTCGCGGGCGTTGTTCAAGATCGACTCAAAAGTGTTTTGGGTTGAGGTTATTTTGTTCGTGTTGTACGGACAGATGTTCGGTTAAAGTTAGTCTAAATTACTAGTCTTGTCATCTTGTGTTTTCCTGTTTTAATTCGCTCTATCTATTTAACTACCATAAACAGTAGTGAGTCTTCTGCAGAGGGTTTAATGAAACTAACCGCAATTAATCAGTACCCTGTAAAATCACTAAAGGGTTTATCGCTTAATGATGCAGTGATTGATGATTTTGGTATCAAAAACGATAGACGTTGGATGTTGGTTGATACTGAAGGGGAGTTCGTTACCCAGAGGAAATACCCTGTGATGGGGTCGATTGCAGTGGAATACCGCGAGGGTCGATTTCGGTTTACCTCTATCAATGGTGATCGTTTGGATGTTTTGGTAAGTGGATTTTCTGACCCAGTCGATACCTTAGTGTGGGGCGATGCTGTTGCTGCTCTTGGGGCAGGAAAGACTGTGAGTGATTGGTTTTCTGGCGTGCTGGGTAAGCGTGTGAATCTTGTATATATGCCTGCATCCTCATTTAGGCAAGTTGATCGAGAGTATGCCAATTATAGACAAAGGGTTGGCTTTGCTGATGCGTTTCCCTTCTTATTGGTTTCAGAGGCCTCCCTCATTGAGCTAAACGAAAGGCTTGAAAGTCCTATAGCGATGTCTAGGTTTAGACCTAACTTAGTCGTTTCGGGCTGTGAAGCATATGAGGAAGATCGGTGGAAAAAAATAAGGGTGGGTGATATCGAATTCGAGGTCGTAAAGCCTTGCTCTAGGTGTATCATGACGACGATTGATGAGGCATCGCTTAAAGTTGGAAAAGAGCCATTACGAACGCTTTCAGGCTACCGTAAGAATAAATATGGAGTGTGTTTTGGGCAAAATTTAGTGCACCAAAACCAGGGGGTTTTATCGATAGGTGCTAAAATAGAGGTGTTGAAGTGAGGGTGAAGTGCGCGGGTTAGAATAGCTCAATATCATCACCCGATGCGTCGTTATCCAGGTCTGAATTCTTGTCAAAGTGGTGTTTATATATTTCTAGGGCTTGCTCAATCGTTGCACCTTTCATTATGTGCTCAAACATTATTCGCTCTGCTTCCATGGTGTAATTCGAGGCAATATCTGTTTGTAGTTTGCTCCAGGCTATGGGGTTGTATAGCTGATCTGGTGTGCTGATTACATTACTTAGACACATGAGGTCACGCTTTACATGTTCGAGTCTTTGACTTAAACGATCATAGAATTGAAATGCAACGATTGCATTTGATACCTGTGAGCGAATATCTTCCGACTCATTCTTTATACTTTCAATAATGGACTGTTGGTCTGAGGTATCCGTATTTTGTAGTGACTTTCCACTCTGAGCTAAATTGTTTAATTTAGATGCGACATAGGTGAATGCTTCAGTTAGCTCTGAAACAGATTGTTCTCCTTCTTTCATAGAGCTTTCAATCTGCGCAACCGCTAATGTTAGCATGTTGATCGTTTCTTTCACTTGGCTCCAGTCGAGGTCTGGGCTGCTAGCATTGGAGCTGTGTGTATGTTCGGTCAAAGTATTCTCCCGCTGTGGGCTCGTTGTTATGTCAGGATGCTTTCGCTCTGTTTGATTAGTATAAAGGTTATACTGGCCATACCGTGTGGAAAAATATATTCTCCTCATCTGCTTATTTGTTGTGTATTACTATTAGCTTTATAGCCTCATATATCAACAATAACCTGAATGGTAAGTCATTTAAAGAATAGACAAAATTAGATATTTGGCGAACATGAATAGTCATTTGTTTGATAATAATTAAGTTGGAGCATATTTGATGTCAAACGTTAGGTTTGATGATGTAAGTCTTGCATTTGGATTAAAACCTTTGCTGGATGGTGTTAACTTTTCGGTAGATGCTGGTGAGCGAGTGTGCTTAGTTGGTCGCAACGGAGAAGGTAAGTCGTCGCTATTGAAAATTGTTTCCGGAGATGTGGTTCCCGATTCAGGTGTCGTTCGCTTTCAGGATGGGGTTACTATTGGGACGTTGCCTCAAGATATACCTGACGCTAGTAATAAAACAGTCTTTGAAGTGGTTGCTGAGGGGTTGGATGAAGTAGGTGGTTGGATAGCAAAATACCATGAATTGATCGAGCGTGCAGGTTCAGGGCAAAACCTTGTTGAGTTGGAGAGAGTTCAGGCCAAAATAGAGGCCTGTGATGGCTGGTCGCTTAATAATAAAGTAGATCACTTGATCAAACGTTTTAACTTAGACTCTGATAAAAAAATGAACTCGCTGTCAGGCGGGTGGCGAAGGCGAGTGTTACTGGCAAAAGCGTTAGTGAATGAGCCAGATGTGCTGATATTGGATGAACCTACCAATCACTTAGATATACCGGCGATTGCGTGGCTTGAAAAACAGCTTATAGACTTTCGGGGGGCGTTACTATTTGTTAGTCATGATCGCTCATTTATTAAACGATTGGCTACCAGGATAGTAGAGCTTGATCGAGGTAACCTGACGTCCTGGCTTGGTAGCTATGATAGTTATATACAGGGTAAGGCTAAACTTTTAGAAGATGAAGCTCGTCAAAATGCTTTGTTTGATAAAAAACTATCTGAGGAGGAGGTGTGGATAAGGCAAGGTATTAAGGCACGAAGAACTCGAAACGAAGGTAGAGTAAGGAATCTAGAAGGTTTACGTAAAGTTAGGCAAGAACGAAGAGAGAAGCAGGGGCGTGCTAAAATCTCATTAGAGGAAGCTTCGCTGTCTGGTAAATTGGTTGCCGAAGCTCAAGGTGTCAGTTTTTCGTATGACGGCGGCAATATGCTCATTAAAGATCTATCGTTATCAGTAATGAGAGGGGATAGAATTGGCTTAATTGGCGAAAACGGTACAGGAAAAACGACGCTTCTTAAATTACTGCTAGGTAGTCTAAAACCGACTGGGGGTATAGTAAGAACGGGTACGAAGCTCGATATTGCTTACTTTGATCAGCTTCGTAGTGCATTGGATCCTGAGAAAACCGTTATCGACAACGTATCTGAAGGTCGCGAATTTCTTTCAATTGGGGGCAAAGATCGACATATTATTAGCTACCTAAATGATTTCTTGTTTACGGCTGCCCGTGCGCGATCTCCTGTAAAGGCTCTTTCTGGTGGCGAAACTAACCGATTGTTACTCGCTAAGTTATTTAGCAAGCCTGCAAATATATTGGTAATGGATGAGCCAACTAATGATTTGGATGTTGATACGCTTGAGCTGCTTGAAGAGCTTCTTACATCGTTCAAGGGAACATTGTTAATTACTAGTCACGATCGATACTTCCTCGATAATGTTGTCACAAGCACCTTGGTGTTCGAAAGCGAAGGGCGAGTTAAGGAATACATAGGTGGGTATTCTGATTGGGTCTCTTATACGGGTGGTTTTTCCGAACTAGGTAAAGAGAAGGCCTTAGAAAACGCTAAAATATTGGATGAGGACAGCTCGACGTTCAATTCTATTTCTGAGGGCCAAGAAGTGCCTACGCAAGCTAAGGGGACGGCTAAAAGTAAAAAGCTAAGCTACAAACATAAACTCGAGCTAGAGAAGTTGCCTGCCGAAATTGAAGCCTTAGAGATATCGTTAGAAGTGCTTCAGCAGGAGGCTGCAAGTCCAGATTTTTATACTCAAGATCATACGTTTGTTAGTGGGAAACTTGAGGCGCTTGAATTGGTAGAAGTTAAATTAAACGAGGCGATGGAGCGTTGGGTTGAGTTGGAGTCAATGGCGGGGTGATGTTGGTGGCAAGCTGTTAAAAAATACGATTATAACAAAGAAAATAATTGTAAAATAAATCAACCAGATGGGTGTGCTTATGCTCAATATGAGCTATAAATAAAACACAGAGATGAAATGCACTATCTAACTCATAAATTGTATTGTTTGATTATAAAAAATCGTTATAAATGGTGTTGTTAGCGAATGAAAATTGACTATGTTTTTGAATTTAGTGACAGTAAACAACTCGCTTATCAAGTTGATGTTGAGCGCACTCAGGTGGCTGATGATTGGGCGAATGATAATGCTGAGGAGTGGGCTAGGCTTGAATATTGCCAATGCACCAACTGCCCTTTAAGTAAGGCTGAACAGTACTGCCCGGCAGCGCTTGATATACAGCGTCTAGTGGCAGATTTTAAAACCCAGCCAGCTTTTCAAAAAGTTGATGTAAGGGTGAGTACACCTGACAGGAACTACTCTAAGCATACAGGGTTAGAGGAAGGCTTAAGGTCGTTGATGGGGTTGGTATTGGCGACTAGTAAGTGTCCGATTTTATCTGAACTAAAGCCAATGGCTCAGCATCATATGCCGTTTGCGTCCAGTGATGAATTTATTCTTAGGAATGTATCTATCTATCTGATTCAGCAGCACTTTGAAATGCGTGGAGAGGGCAAACCAGATTGGGAGATGAAAGGGTTGGTCGATAGAAACAAACGTCTACAGCTGGTTAATCAGGCGTTGTGGCAGAGAATACATACCGTTTGTGAGGGTGATTCGAACTTGAAAGCACTCTTGAGCTTTTTTTCAATGGCGTCGAGTGTTAGTTTTTCACTAGAAAGCCAAATGCAGAAGCTAAAGTCTGTACTCGACGGTGAGTTGAGTTAGAGAAAGGCGATTAGCAGGCTCTACGATTACTTGTGTCCAGAATTTGTAGATAAAACTGTCTAATCGCATATTAATCTTTATCTACTGTATTCTAACCGCTAAAACATCGCATTTCGCTCCATGCAAAATACCATTTGCGGTAGAGCCTAGGAGTAGTTGAATTCCGTGCCTGCCATGGCTCCCTGCGACCACTAAATCAAAATTGTTTTCTTCTGAAAGCCGGTGGATCTCAGTTTCGGGTCTGCCGATAATTACGTGCTGCTGACTGAGTGCTATCTGATACTTCTTGCCGGCTTTTTCAAGATGTTGCTTAGCGTGATCCTCTAGTTGTTGCTGAACCTCGGTGAGGTCCATCGGAATATCTCCGCCGTATGCATAACCAAGAGGTTCAATGATATGAACGATGTCAAGATCACAGCTGTATAAATTAGCTAGATCTCTTGCGCGTTCTATAACCTGATCAGATTCTTCAGTTAGATCTATCGCGGCCAAAATCTTGTTGTATTCCGTCATTTTTTATCCCTCAATTTTGATTTATCCAGACTATTAGTTATAACTTTAATGGGGTGAGGGGAGAATGCAAACTTCTTTTATATTATTATTGTTTGTCTTCAACTATTTATAAAATTAAGGTAATGCTGTGGGTTCTTGGATTGTCGTATTAGTCGTACTTTCGTTAATGGGGTCTGTGTTTTGGGTGATGCCGAGTACCAGAGATAGGTTAAGGATGAGATTACGTCAGCGAGCGATGAGTGAGGGGTTGAAGGTTCGAATGCCAGATCAATCACTTAAGGAGCGCTTAATTAGATATGAAGATCTGGTCTTGGGTTCTATGATATATGAGTGTTTGAATTTTTCTCATCAGGCTGTACAGTTTTCGGGCGGAATTTATGTTTTAAAAGGTAAAGATGGCTCTTGGGTTTTTGTCGAAGAATCAATACCGTTAGGCATAGATAAAAAGGGGGTGTTGAATGCTGCTCAATCGTTTCCGAATTCGTGTGGTCTTTTTGTGTTAACGTCAAGTAGCGCATTGGTGTTCTGGAATGAGCAGGGGGAAGAAAAAGATGTTGATACAATAAAGTCGGTGTTAGAGAAGTTGAATGTATCTATGTCTTGATTGAAAAGGGATGTTGGCCAATTAGGATCAAGCAATATAGAAGGAAGTACACCCTTCTATATTGCGATCAAGTGGGCCTAGCGTCCAGAAATGGACTCAAGTGAGTTAATAATTCGCTTTGAGTAGAGGTTAACAACGTAGTTAACGTTTTTCTCGTTGTAGTTGATGTATGAGCCCTTAATAAAGTCCCACTTGGTTAGTACAGCGCTTATTGTATTTTTCTGTTCCCCTGTACTACTCGATAAAAGTGTTTGCAGTTGTTTGTCGAGATCATCGGCTAGAACGTCGATTGTTTTGTCGGTTGAGCTGCCTTGGAAGACTTGACTGATATTGGATGTTGATCGAGCTGAGTATTTAGTCATCATCACTGCCATTAGCACAGCTGATTTACGGCTTTGAGAGGTAACGCTGTCGGGAGTATAGCCAGACTCTCGTTCTACTTTTTCGTAGGAGGTGGTGAGCTGCATTGCAAACTCTTGACCTTGTAATGCAAGGTCTGACACGAGTCGTAAGTCTGCGTATCCCTGGTCGAGAATGTCGTTGATAATGGTGTTTAATGTGGTCTTATAAAGTTGCCACTGCTCTGTGGCAACACCTATATCGTTATTAATGTATTCTACTGACTCAAATGCTTCTAGTTCGTTGAGAATGCTATCAACTTCACTTATGGCTTCATTGGCGTCACTGAGTTGCGCTTTATCACCATCATTAGCGCTAAAATTGTAGAACGCATTGATGGTAAAGTAAGCCTGAATCTTCGCTTGATGGAAATCATTAAGGAGGCTGGCCGCCTCTTCGTTTTCTTGTGCGCTCGCAGACGTAAATACTGATAGTAAAATGACTGAAAATAATGTGTTGGCTAAATGCCGATAAGTCGTCGTAAAGTATTCGGCGAATAGCTTCATTGACAATCTCCGTTTTATTATTTTAGATGATGGGTAGTGATCCTGGTCAGCCCGATGCGTTTAAATAGGCTTAAGGTAAACGCTACTCAATCTGGTTTATTGGAAAATTCTGACATTCTGTCAGGAACATTTCTTATTATAGTATTTTATATAGTGCTTACAAATACTTAATCGCCGAGGCTAAAGCAAGCGCCATAACCTTGCAAGATTTTTTTGTTAATTAATGTTTCACCTAAAAAATGATTGTAGTAGACGTTATCGCGGTTTTTTAACAATTATTATCATGAAGGCTCTTTAACTTATTGAAAAACAATGATATTAAAATAAATAAGTAAACCTTATCATTCTGAGCGGTTAACAACTAGTATGTATTAATCTGTAGAAATCATTGACAAATGGTCGATTTTTTTTCATGGTGTGCGCTCTAGATTCAAACGAGCGTATGAATTTTGAATAGAGTGCCAAGTTTTAGTCGCGGATATTAACGTTTTATTGTTGCATGCTGGTGTCATTGCATTAGCAGTCTTGTAGCTATATTTACTGAAGTATTCGTAATGCTGAATTGGCCCGTTTAATCCAATGCTGGTTAAATTGCACTCAGAACTTCTCAAAAGGAAATCTGAGATGTGGAATGCCAGTGCTTACTAATAGCTTGGAGAACAGTTGATGATTTACGAAGGTAAAGCCATCACGGTTAAAGAGATCGAAGGCAGCATAGCTCAGCTAAACTTTGATTTAGACGGTGAGTCGGTTAACAAATTTAATAGACTTACAATCGAAGAACTGCGTGCGGCAACTGATAAGCTTAAAAGCGCTAAAGGTATAAAAGGTCTTGTAGTAACAAGTTCTAAGGACTGTTTTATCGTTGGTGCAGATATAACCGAATTTACAGAGTTATTTGCTGGCCCTGAAGAAGAGCTGATTGCTAGCAACCTGGCTGCAAATAGCGTATTTAGCGATATTGAAGACCTTCCTTTTCCTTCTGTCACTGCAATCAACGGTATTGCGTTAGGTGGTGGTTTCGAAATGTGTCTCTCAACTGACTATCGTGTAATGTCAACCAAAGCAAAGGTTGGGTTGCCAGAAGTTAAGTTAGGTATCTTCCCTGGGTTCGGTGGTACTGTTCGTCTGTCTCGCTTAATTGGTGCAGATAATGCAATTGAGTGGATTTGCGGTACAAAAGAGTATAAGTCTGAAGATGCGCTTAAATTCTGCGCAGTTGATGCTGTAGTTGGACCTGATGCATTGTTTGAGGCTGCTGTTGATTTAATTAAGCAGGCAAATAATGGCAAGGTCGACTACAAGGCTCGTCGCGAAGAAAAAACCAGCAAGCTTGAGTTAAACCCATTAGAAAGCATGATGGTATTCGAAACTGCTAAAGGTTTTGTTGCTGGGCAAGCTGGGCCACATTACCCTGCACCAGTCGAAGCAATTAAAGTGATGCAGAAGCATGCGGGCATGTCTCGTGATAAGGCGATTGAGGTTGAGGCTAAAGGCTTTGCTAAAATGGCCAAAACATCAGTTTCTGCTTCATTAATCGGTTTGTTCTTAAACGATCAAGAGTTAAAGAAGAAGGCGAAAGAACTTGAGCCAAAGGCTAGCGAAGTTAAGCTGGCTGCAGTACTTGGTGCAGGAATTATGGGTGGTGGTGTTGCTTACCAGTCCGCTCTTAAAGGTACGCCAATTATCATGAAGGATATCGCTCAGGCGGGTATCGATCTTGGTTTAAATGAAGCTAAAAAACTTCTAGTTAAACGCGTAGATAAAAAGCGTATGACTGCAGCTAAGATGGCTGACGTGCTTAACAGCATTACACCTGCGCTTAGCTATGGTGATTTCAAGAGCGTTGATTTGGTCGTTGAAGCGGTTGTTGAAAACCCTAAAGTTAAGGGTATTGTATTGGCAGAAGTAGAAGGGGAGGTTCGCGAAGATACGATCCTTACTACTAACACTTCGACTATTTCTGTTAACTTATTGGCTAAAAGCCTTAAGCGTCCAGAAAACTTCTGTGGTATGCACTTTTTTAACCCTGTTAACATGATGCCTTTGGTTGAAGTTATCCGCGGTGAAAAGACTAGTGAAGAAACTATCGCTACAACTGTTGCCTACGCTAAAGCAATGGGTAAGACCCCTGTTGTTGTTAACGATTGCCCAGGGTTCTTGGTAAACCGTGTATTATTCCCATACTTTGGTGGCTTTATCGGTCTTGTCCGCGATGGTGCAGACTATCAGCGTGTTGATAAAATCATGGAGAAGTTTGGCTGGCCAATGGGTCCTGCTTACTTGCTAGATGTGGTAGGTATGGATACAGGTAAGCATGCTGGTGATGTAATGGCTGACGGTTTCCCTGATCGCATGAAGTATGATAGCGCTACTGCTATTGACGTTATGTTTGATGCAGGCCGTTATGGTCAGAAAACCGACAAAGGTTTTTATCAGTACGAGCTAGATCGTAAGGGTAAGCAGAAGAAAGTTGTAGATGAATCTGTTTATGAGATGCTTAAGCCTGTTGTTGAGAAGCAAGAAGAGTTTACTGATGAGCAAATCATCGAGCGTATGATGATTCCATTGTGTATCGAAACTGTTCGCTGTTTAGAAGACGGTATTGTTGAGACTCCGGCAGAAGCTGATATGGGTCTTATATTCGGTATCGGTTTCCCTCCATTCCGCGGTGGAGCGCTTCGCTATATCGATGCTATGGGTGTGGATAAGTTCTGTGAAATGGCAGATAAGTATGCAGACCTTGGTGCTCTATACCAGCCTACGGCAGGTATGAGAGATATGGCTAAAGCTGGCAAGAAGTATTTCGGTTAATAGCTGAAACAGAATCGAACGGAGAATATCTATGAGTCTTAATCCAAAAGATGTCGTCGTCATCGATGCAGTACGTACCCCTATGGGTCGTGCTAAAAATGGCTGTTTCCGCAATGTGCGTGCTGAGACACTATCGGCTGTGCTGATTGATGCTATTTTTGATCGTAACGAAAAATTGAACCCTAGTGATGTGGAAGATGTTATTTGGGGTTGTGTAAACCAAACAATGGAGCAGGGCTTTAACGTTGCTCGTCAGATTTCATTGTTGACTAAAGTTCCTCATGGCGCCGGCGCGCAAACAGTTAACCGTTTGTGTGGTTCTGCGATGAGTGCAATTCATACTGCTGCACAAGCAATCCAAACTGGTAACGGTGACGTGTTTGTTGTGGGTGGTGTTGAGCACATGGGACATGTATCCATGACTAAGGGTTTTGATCATAACCCTGCTGCGAGTAAGTACTCTGCAAAAGCGTCTAACATGATGGGCTTAACCGCTGAAATGTTGGCGAAAATGCACGGTATTTCACGTGACATGCAAGATGAGTTTGGTGCACGTTCACACCGTTTAGCGCACGAAGCTACGCTAGAAGGTCGTTTTAAGAACGAAATCGTTCCAGTTGAAGGTCACGATGAGAATGGCTTTAAGGTTCTGATCGAAACTGATGAAACAATTCGTCCAGAAACAACTGCAGAGTCTTTAGGTAAATTGAAGCCAGCCTTCAACCCTAAAGGTGGTACGGTTACTGCTGGTACGTCTTCACAGTTGACTGATGGTGCAGCAGCAATGTTGTTGATGTCTGCAGAGAAGGCTGAAGAGCTTGGCCTTAAGCCGCGCGCTCGTATTGTATCAATGGCTGTTGCTGGTTGTGATCCTGCGATTATGGGTTACGGCCCTGTTCCTGCGACCAAGAAAGCACTTAAGCGTGCTGGTCTTACGGTTGAAGATATTGATTTCTGGGAGCTTAACGAAGCTTTCGCAGGTCAATCCTTGCCCGTTATGAAAGACCTTAAGTTGCTAGATGTTGCTAACGAGAAGGTTAACTTGAATGGTGGTGCGATCGCATTGGGTCACCCGTTAGGTTGCTCTGGTGCTCGTATCTCAACAACTCTGTTGAATGTTCTAGAAGATAAGGGCGGTAAGTATGGTGTATCTACCATGTGTATCGGTCTTGGACAGGGTATAACTACTGTTTGGGAACGCCTTTAAGTGTTGCTGAGTAGGATGGTGTAAACTGTTCTGGCTTAACAAAAAAAGACCGAGCTTGCTCGGTCTTTTTTTGTTTGTAAATTAGCGTGCTCGTTAATGTTTGGTTTATTGTTGTGTTTAAAGCGTGAGATGGGTACTTTACTTGTCTAATGAGGGTCGGTGTTGTTTGTCGCTTTCGTTATTGGGTCTTGAATTTAAGGGCTGTCATCATCATCTTCTTCAGCGGTGGCATTATTGGTTTGATTGATGCCTTTAATTCTCTCGGATAAAGTTCGAATTAGTTGAGACTTTTCTGGGAAGTCGCCGTGAAAGGCTCTGAGTGACTCTCTGGCTTGTTTTAGGTGGGATTGGGTCATAACGGTGTCATTGCTTTCAGAATAGCGGTCAGCTTGCGCTATATGGCTTTCAACTTCGATGTCTAGTTTTAGTCTGTGTATGTGGTTGGTTAACTCGCTATATTTGGCGGGGGATAGCTTTTTGCTGAGTTTGAACTTTTGAAGTAATTTCGTTACCTGTAATAGCTGAAAGTTTGCCAGATTGATGTCTTCGTCGCTTTGCATCGCCTTGCTGATCGTGTCATCCCTTTCGCTGTTTCGATAGTGAGTATTAATCACTTTGTGTTGCTCAAGCTGTTGCTGGGTTCTATGGTTGCCGGGCTCTAAATGTAACTTTTTTTCAGTGAGTGATATTAGTTGCTGGTGCAAGATTAATACTAAATCGTAAGATGGGTCTATTTTTAAAATTGCGCAGAGAGTTTCTTCCAAGTCTGATATGCTTCGTGAAAGCTGGTTTATCCTGCTTTTTTTGAGTGAAAGAGCTTGTTGTCTCTTATATGCAAAGGAGCTAAGGATGATTGAAAGCAGTAAAAGGCCGCCTAAAAGGCTAAAAATTATTGCGTTTGTCATTTAAGTTAGTTTACCGGATTTTTGAGTTTTATAACCTAATATTAGTCTAATGTTTTGATCAGTACTAAGTAACTTAATGATTTTTATAATGTCAAAATACCATTTTATTTCTGTGAGGAATATTAAAAAAAATCTGGTAATAACTTGACCCGTCGGCTACAACAACTTATATATGTCGCCAAATCTATTTTAGTTAATCCGATCTTTCAAACAGTTGCGGAATAAAGTTAACGGAATTTTATGGGTAAATCACTGGTCATAGTCGAGTCTCCTGCAAAAGCAAAGACGATTAATAAGTATCTCGGTTCCGAGTTTGTCGTGAAGTCGAGTGTGGGTCACATAAGGGACTTGCCGACGAGCGGTTCGGCAAGTACATCTACGCCTGCTGAACGAGCAAAAGCAGCGGCT
The DNA here is from genome assembly GCA_913060665.1 of uncultured Oleiphilaceae bacterium. Lineage (GTDB taxonomy): Bacteria > Pseudomonadota > Gammaproteobacteria > Pseudomonadales > Oleiphilaceae > Alkalimarinus. Next base: position 56,066 of record CAJXUY010000002.1, on the reverse strand, counting down.
AAAACCAGGAAAATGAGCCCTGAAGAAAAAGCCCTGAATAAAAAGCGTAAATCCAAAGAGCAGTTAATTGCTAGAATGGGGGTTAATCCAGAAAAAGACTGGGCCGCCAATTATCAGGTGTTGCCTGGTAAAGAGAAGGTGGTTAGTGAGTTGCAAAGACTTGCTAAGACGGCTGACACTATATATCTCGCGACGGATTTGGATAGAGAGGGGGAGGCCATTGCGTGGCACCTGATGCAGTCAATTGGTGGTGATGAATCTCGTTATCGTCGTGTTGTCTTTAATGAGATAACCAAAAAAGCAATTCAGGAAGCCTTCGAAACGCCGGGTGATTTAGATCAATCAAGGGTTAATGCTCAGCAGGCTAGACGTTTTCTTGATCGTGTTGTGGGTTTTATGGTGTCTCCTTTGCTTTGGAGTAAGGTAGCACGCGGTTTATCTGCTGGAAGGGTTCAGTCTGTAGCGGTTCGCTTGATTGTTGAACGGGAGCAGGAGATAAGAGCGTTTAATCCTGAAGAATTCTGGGAAATATATGCTGATCTTTTAGCAAAGAAAGAGACGACTACTCGATTTCAGGTGACAAAATACCAAAACGAAAACTTTCGGCCGGTTAGTGAAAAAGAGGCAGCGCAATATACTGATTTTCTAAATGGTGCGTCTTACTCGGTTGAGAAACGAGAAGATCGCCCGACAAGTTCCAAGCCGAACCCTCCATTTATTACCTCTACATTACAGCAGGCTGCTAGTACTCGGTTGGGTTTTAGTGTGAAAAAGACAATGATGCTTGCTCAGAGGCTTTATGAGGCAGGTTATATAACCTACATGAGGACTGACTCTACAAATCTCAGTAAAGAAGCTGTAGAGGCTTGTAGGGCTTACATCGATAAAAGCGTGGGAGGTGAATACCTTAATGATCAGCCCCGTATCTATTCAAGTAAGGATGGAGCTCAAGAGGCTCACGAAGCTATAAGGCCTTCAAATGTCGAAATGATGGGGTTTCAGGTTTCGGGTTTAGAGAAGGATGCAGAGCGACTTTATGATCTTATTTGGCGGCAGTTTGTTGCTTGTCAGATGAGGGATGCGCAATATTTGAGTACTTCGATCACTGTATCGGCTGGTGACTTTCTGTTGCGAACTAAGGGGCGCGTGATGAAGTTTGAGGGATACACCAAAATATTACCGTCTTTTGGTAAAAAAGATGATGATATTATTTTGCCGGACTTGCAGGTTGGGCAGGTGCTCGACCTTAAGTCACTTGATCCAAAGCGGCATTTTACAAAACCTTCTCCCAGATATACTGAGGCTAGTTTGGTTAAGGAGTTGGAAAAACGCGGAATTGGTCGGCCTTCAACTTATGCGTCAATTATTTCTACTATTCAGGAGCGTGGCTACGTAAGGCTTCAGAATCGACGATTTTACGCGGAGAAAATGGGCGATATTGTTATTGAGCGTCTTGTTGAGTCGTTTGATGATCTAATGGATTATAGTTTTACGGCCAATATGGAGGAGACGTTAGATGATGTTGCAAATGGCGATAAGGATTGGAAGGGAGTTCTTAATAACTTCTATAAGGGATTCACGGGACAGTTAGAGAAGGCAGAGTCTTCTGAAGGTGGGATGAGAGAGAATCAGCCTACTGAGACCGAGATAGAGTGCCCGACATGTAGCCGCAATATGCAGATTAGGACGGCGAGTACTGGAGTGTTTCTTGGTTGTTCTGGTTATTCGTTGCCTCCCAAGGAGCGTTGTAAAAGCACCATTAATTTAGTGCTGGGTGATGAGGTTGTTAGCGTGGATGACGATGAGGAGGGTGAGTCTCGCCTTCTTCGCAAAAAGAAACGCTGTGGTATTTGTGATACAGCGATGGATAGCTATCTGATTGATGAGCAGCGAAAGCTTCATGTTTGCGGTAATAACCCAGACTGTTCTGGTTATGAAGTTGAGCAGGGAGTTTTTAAGATTAAGGGTTACGATGGGCCGCTACTTGAATGCGATAAATGCGGTTCAGAAATGCAGTTGAAGTCTGGCCGTTTCGGTAAGTATTTTGGTTGCACTAATGATGAATGTAAAAACACTCGTAAGTTATTAAGAAGTGGTGAGGCTGCGCCTCCAAAGATGGATCCTGTTCAGATGCCAGAATTGGTGTGTGAAAAAGTTGAGGATACCTATGTGTTGCGCGACGGTGCGGCTGGTTTGTTTTTGGCTGCTAGTAAATTTCCTAAAAATAGAGAAACCAGGGCGCCGTTGGTGTCTGAGATATTGCCTCATAAGGATGAGATTGATTCTAAGTATGAGTTTTTGTTTTCTGCGCCAGTGAAGGATGCTGATGGTCGTCCGTCCATTATTCGTTATAGTCGTAAAAACAAAGAGCAGTATGTTATGACTGAGGTGGAGGGTAAGGCCAGTGGCTGGTCTGCCCATTATGAAAACTCAAAGTGGGTAGAGACAAAGGCCAAGAAGAAAAAACCAGCTAAAAAGGTCGTTAAGAAATCTGCAAAGAGCGATTGAGTGGGTGTTGAGTGAGGGCTTGCTGCTTCAGGTGGTAGGCCCGGTGTTGGTTGGCAGGCTATTTTTAGTGTGTGTAAGTGGATAGCAAAAAAAGGGTCGCTCATGAGCGACCCTTTTTTATTAGCTTTGTATCTACTTGGCAGGATAATCGCGCTTGCTGTGTCCTGTGTATAGTTGGCGAGGGCGCCCTATGCGGTAGTTTTCGCTTGCCATCTCATTCCAGTGAGAGAACCAGCCGATGGTTCTAGACATTGCAAATATTACAGTGAACATGGAAACCGGAATACCAATGGCTCTAAGAATGATACCTGAGTAAAAGTCAACATTCGGATAAAGTTTGCGCTTGATGAAGTATTCATCTTCAAGTGCTATCTGCTCTAAACGTTTAGCGATTTTCAGAAGAGGGTCATTTTCCAAGCCTAGTGACTTAAGAACTTCATCGCAGGTTTCACGCATAACTTTAGCGCGAGGGTCGAAGTTTTTATAAACTCGATGCCCAAAGCCCATTAGGCGGAATGAGTCGTCTTTATCTTTTGCTCTTGCAACGAATTCATCGATGTGCTTTTCGTCGCCAATCTCTTCAAGCATTGTTAGTACGGCTTCGTTTGCGCCGCCGTGAGCAGGTCCCCAAAGTGCAGCGATACCGGATGCAATGCAAGCAAATGGGTTGGCTCCAGTTGATCCGGCTAATCGAACTGTGGAGGTAGATGCATTCTGCTCATGGTCTGCATGAAGCATAAAGATGCGATCCATTGCTTTAGCTATCACGGGGTCAATTTCATAATCACCGCAAGGTGTGCTAAACATCATGTGCAAGAAGTTTTCAGCGTAGTTCAGTTCGTTCTTTGGATATATGAAGGGCTGGCCCATAGTGTACTTGTAACACATGGCTGCTACGGTAGGCATTTTTGCGACAAGTCTAAACATTGCAATGTCGCGATGCTCTTGATCTGAAAAGTCTTTGTCGTGGTAGAAGGCAGATAATGCGCCTACAACACCGCACATGATCGCCATAGGGTGTGCGTCGCGACGGAACCCGTTAAAGAAGTGGGTCATTTGGTCATGAACCATTGTATGTTGGCCAACGGTCTGACGGAATGCATTGTTTTCTTCTTCTGAGGGTAGTTCTCCGCGAACTAAAAGATAGCATAGTTCTAGGTAGTCAGAGCTTTCGGCTAGTTGCTCTATTGGATAGCCGCGGTGCAAAAGAACGCCATTTTCGCCATCTATATATGTAATTTTTGACTCACATGCGGCTGTTGATACAAAACCGGGGTCGTAAGTAAACAAGCCTTGTGCTACTAGTCCGCGTACATCAATTACATCTGGGCCTACGGTTCCCGAATAAACAGGGAACTCAACAGTGATATCGCCCACCGATAACTGTGCTTTTTTATCAGTCATGGTGCTCTCCTATGGTCAGTGCTATGCCTAAGTTTTTGCGCTATACCTAAAATTAGGTGTTGTGCTTACTTGTTAGGCTCGGTTCATTGAAAAAGAAATGCATTACTAATTTTAATGCAGGCTTTTTTACAAGCCTTAAACAGGTACCTTATATATTACCTGCAAAATTTAGCGCGTCATAGCACATGCTTAAGAGCATATGATGTGACTTGCTTTAACGCCCTTATTTGGCGCGCTAATTTGCAGTATTGTCTTAAAAAGGTGCGATCTTAGGTTGGTAAATCGCTCAACTTGTTGTTTGGTGGTACTTTTCTGCCATTTATGTGATTATGTCGGCTGGACAACTATAGAGATTGAGAAAAATTTGTCAATGCGAACGACATGTAACTATAGTTGTTGTCGAGGTGTTTCGTTTAGGGATGTAGATAAATTGTAAGGTTGTTTGTAATTTTGAAGACATGTCTCTATAATCTCGTTCCCGAAATAGCCAGAGTTCGTTCTCATAGAGAGGCTATGCGGCCTTCCTAAAGAAACGCCTTGAGCACCTCTCCTGTAAACTCGCCCCTTGTGGGCCCAAAAGAGTGTGAAGAAGCTGTGAATAGCAATAGACCTGTTAACCTAGATCTGTCCAAATTTAGTTTTCCACTACCTGCCATCACTTCGATTATTCATCGAGTTACGGGTTTAGCTCTGTTTGTTGGAGTTGCATTCGTATTGTGGGCATTTGAAATGTCCCTAAGTGGTGAAGAAGGATTTAATGCCGTCAAAGGCGTTATGCAGGGTTTTTTAGCCAAGTTGATTCTTTGGGGGATTATCTCGGCTTTGTTGTACCACCTAGTAGCAGGTGTCAAACATCTATTTATGGATGTGGGCATTGGCGAAACATTAGAGGGTGGTAAGTTGGGTGCCAAAATTACCTTGGTGGTCTCAATTGTATTGATTTTGCTTGCAGGAGTCTGGATATGGTAGCCAGTGTTACAAGTTTAGGAAGAAGTGGTTTATATGACTGGATGGTACAGCGGGTATCGGCTGTTATTTTAGCTGCATATGTCCTTTTTTTATTGGGTTATTTTGTAGCGACGCCTGATCTGACGTATGCAGATTGGAGTGGATTGTTTGCAAATACCTGTATGAAAATATTCACCATCATGGCCTTGGTTTCTCTTAGCACTCACGCGTGGGTAGGAATGTGGACCATCTCAACTGACTATTTGAAAAATGGAGTGGTTAGATTCCTTTTTCAAGGGTTTTGTGGTGGCGTGATGTTCGTATATTTCGTCTGGGGCGTTCAAATTCTGTGGGGACTGTAATTAATGTCTAAGCTTCGAACTCTTACTTATGAAGCCATCGTAATCGGTGGCGGTGGTGCAGGCATGCGTGCCGCGCTTCAGTTGACAGAATCAGGCATCAAAACAGCCTGTATTACCAAAGTATTTCCTACTCGGTCACACACTGTTTCCGCTCAGGGTGGTATTACATGTGCTATCGCAAGTAATGATCCAAATGATGATTGGCGTTGGCACATGTACGATACCGTCAAAGGGTCTGATTATATCGGAGACCAAGATGCTATTGAATATATGTGTTCTGTTGGTCCTCAAGCGGTTTATGAGCTAGACCATATGGGGTTGCCTTTCTCTCGTACTGAAGAAGGACGTATTTATCAGCGCCCTTTCGGTGGTCAATCAAAAGACTTCGGTAAAGGTGGTCAGGCTGCTCGAACCTGTGCCGCAGCAGATAGAACTGGTCACGCGCTTTTGCATGCGCTATATCAGGGTAACCTTAAGGGTGGAACAACGTTCCTTAATGAGTGGTATGCCGTTGACTTGGTAAAGAATCAAAAAGGCGACGTAGTCGGTGTTATTGCAATTTGCATAGAAACAGGTGAAACGGTTTACGTTAAAGCTAAAGCGACGGTAATGGCTACTGGCGGTGCCGGACGTATTTTCCAGTCGACCACTAATGCCCTGATTAATACGGGTGATGGTATGGGGATGGCACTTCGTGCTGGTTTCCCTGGCCAAGATATGGAAATGTGGCAGTTCCACCCGACGGGAATCGCCGGTGCCGGTGTTCTTGTTACAGAGGGTTGTCGTGGAGAGGGTGGTTACCTGATCAATGGTGACGGCGAGCGCTTTATGGAACGTTACGCACCTAACGCTAAAGATTTGGCGGGGCGTGATGTTGTTGCTCGTTCAATGGTTCTTGAAATTCTTGCTGGTCGCGGTTGTGGACCAAAGAAAGATCACGTATTACTTAAGTTAGATCACTTGGGTGAAGAAACGCTTACCTTGCGCCTTCCTGGTATTTGTGAGCTTTCCAAAACATTTGCTCATGTCGACCCTGTTAAGGCACCAGTACCTGTAGTGCCGACGTGTCATTACATGATGGGTGGCATACCGACTACGATCGGTGGGCAGGCATTAACGCAAGATGCAGATGGTAAAGATCAGATAATTGATGGCTTGTATGCGTGTGGCGAAGCTGCGTGTGTATCAGTGCATGGCGCTAACCGTTTGGGTGGCAACTCACTGCTTGATTTGGTAGTGTTTGGTCGTGCTGCGGGTATTCAAATTGAGAAGTCACTAAAAGAAGGTTTTGACACAGACGCGGCCACCGAAGCTGATATTGAGGCTGCAATGGCGCGCCTTGATCGCTTGAATAACTCTACCGGCGGTGAAAGTGTTGCTCAGGTTCGTGATGATCTTCAAAGTACTATGCAATTGTACTTTGGTGTATTCCGTGACGGCGAAACGATGCAGAAGGGGCTTAAAATGCTTGATGATCTTAGAGTGCGTGTTAATAACACTCACCTTGAAGATAAGTCGGGTGCCTTCAATACTGCTCGAATCGAGGCGTTGGAGTTAGATAATCTGTTTGAAGTTGCCTACGCAACTGCAGTATCAGCCGAAGAACGTAAGGAAAGTCGTGGTGCTCATGCACGAAATGACTTTACTGAGCGTGATGATGAGAATTGGCTAAAACATTCGATATACTTCCCGACTGAAAAGCGTGTAGGAAAGCGAGATGTAAACTTCTCACCGAAAACTGTTGAGGCGTTTGCGCCGCAAGTTCGTAGCTACTAAGGGGGGATTGAAGAATGTTAGTTAGTATTTATCGTTATAATCCAGAAACTGATCAAACCCCTTATATGCAGGATGTTCAAGTTGATATTCCTGACGGTAAGGACCTAATGGTTTTAGACGTATTGGGCTTGATGAAAGAGCAGGATACGTCTTTAGCTTATCGACGTTCATGTCGAGAGGGTGTGTGTGGGTCAGATGGTCTTAACATGAATGGCAAAAACGGCTTGGCGTGTATCACTCCTTTGTCTGCTGTTGTCAAGAATAATAAGCTGGTTTTACGTCCGCTTCCTGGGCTGCCGGTTATTCGTGACTTGGTTGTAGATATGTCTATGTTCTACAAGCAATACGAAAAGATTAAGCCGTTTTTGATAAATGATAAGCCTGCTCCAGCAATTGAACGTCTTCAGACTCCTGAAGATCGAGAGAAGTTGGACGGACTTTATGAGTGTATTCTTTGTGCTTGCTGTTCAACAGCTTGTCCTTCATTTTGGTGGAACCCGGATAAGTTTGTAGGGCCTTCTGGGCTACTACAAGCATACAGGTTCTTGGCGGATAGTCGTGATACAGCGACAGACCAACGTTTGGCAGATCTTGACGACCCTTTCAGTGTTTTCCGCTGCAGAGGTATCATGAACTGTGTAAGTGTTTGTCCGAAGGGCCTTAACCCAACAAGGGCGATTGGTCACATTAGAAATATGCTTTTACAGCGTGCTACTTAGCAGGCTGATAGATTATTTTGTTGGGAAACTCTTTAGTAATTAGGGGTTTCCCAAAAAATGTCTATACTGTACTGATGAATCCATGTGTTGTTGATACTAATGGCTAATACCTTGCCAAGGTATTAACACACATAATCCGGAACCTGTGACGCAAGCTCAAAAAGCAGATGTTGCAGTTTTGCTGAAAAATAGAAAAACCACTGGTTGGCGGGTAACACCCGCGCTATCTGTGGGGCAGCAGTCATCAAAGGTAAGTTTTTAACCGGTTGCCACCAGATAGCTCCCAGGCATTAACCAAGGCGAGCTATAGAACATGCACGAAAGCATAATGGAGCAGTTATGGCAAACTTCCCATCTGGCTGGAGGGAATTTTGCTTACGTTGAGCAATTGTACGACACTTATTTGACGGACCCCAATCAGGTCCCCGAAGAGTGGAGGAGTTATTTTGACCAGCTTCCCAGGGCTGAAGAAGGAGTCACTTCCTGTGATGTTCCTCATTCAACTATCCGTGAACAATTTCTTCATATTTCAAAAAATCAACGTCAATACAGTCAAACCTCTACACCATCTAGTGCCACTTCCGAGCACGAAACTAAACAAGTTAAAGTTCTCCAATTAATTAATGCTTATCGTTTTCGGGGGCACCAACACGCCTCTCTAGATCCGTTAGGTATTATGGAACGTGAGTCCATTGCTGACTTGGGTCTTCACTATCATGGGTTAAGTGAAGCTGATCTTGATATTGAGTTTCAGACTGGCTCATTGATGTTTGGCGCAGAATCCATGACATTAAAAGATATTATTGATGGTCTGGAAGAAACATATTGTGGCACAGTTGGTGCCGAGTATATGCACATCGTCGACACTGATATCAAACGATGGTTTCAGCAACGACTGGAATCTGTTAAGGCTCACCCTGAATACGAGGCAGATACCCGAAGGCATCTATTAGAGCGTTTAACTGCTGCTGAGGGACTGGAAAAGTATTTGGGGTCTCGTTATCCTGGCACTAAGCGTTTTGGGTTAGAAGGAGGGGAGAGTCTAATTCCTTTGACTGATGAGCTTATTCAGCGTGCGGGTAGTTATGGGGCCAAAGAAATTGTTATTGGTATGGCTCACCGTGGTCGCTTGAATGTATTAGTGAATACGTTAGGTAAGAATCCAAAAGACTTGTTTGATGAGTTTGAAGGTAAAAAACTTCATGACATGGGTTCAGGTGATGTTAAATATCATCAGGGCTTTTCATCAAATGTTATGACGCCAGGCGGTGAAGTACACTTGGCACTCTCTTTTAACCCTTCTCACCTTGAAATTGTGTCGCCTGTAGTTGAGGGGTCGGTTCGTGCCCGTCAGTCACGACGTGAAGACTCCCAGGGTGAAACGGTCGTTCCAATCATTATGCATGGTGATGCTGCATTTGCAGGTCAGGGTGTCGTGATGGAAACCTTCCAGATGTCTCAAACCAGAGCTTACCACACAGGTGGTACGGTTCATGTTGTGATTAATAACCAGGTCGGTTTCACAACCAATAAGCAAGAAGATGCTCGGTCGACTGAATACTGTACCGATGTGGCGAAGATGATACAGGCTCCCATATTGCATGTTAATGGAGATGATCCAGAGGCTGTTTTGTTTGTGACTCAAGTCGCTATGGACTACCGTCATCAGTTTAAAAAAGATGTGGTCATTGATCTCGTGTGCTACCGAAGAAGGGGGCATAACGAAGCTGACGAACCTTCCGGCACGCAACCTGTCATGTACAAACAGATAAAAGCGCAGCAGACCACTCGAAATATCTATGCGGATAGCTTGATCAACTTGGGTATTTTGACGGCTGATGAGTCTAAGAAGCTTGATGATGAGTATCGAGATGCGCTAGATAATGGTGATCATGTAGTGAAAAGTTTGGTTAAAGATCCAAAGCTTGAGTTGCATGTAGACTGGAGACCCTACCTAGGGCATGGCTGGACCGCAAAAGCGAAAACTAGCATTAATCGTAAAACCCTAGAGAGGTTAGGTAAAAAGTTAGGCCAGACTCCTGATGGGTTTAAGGTTCAGCGCCAAGTTCAAAAAATTCTCGAAGATCGTAATAAAATGAACCAAGGCGCGATGCCTATCAACTGGGGTTATGCCGAGGTAATGGCGTATGCCACTTTACTTAATGACGGACATGAGGTTCGCATTACCGGACAAGATGTTGGTCGGGGAACATTCTCACACAGACATGCGGTATTGCATGGGCAGAATGATGGTGCGGTTTACATGCCATTGGCGCATTTATCTGATGGCCAGCCTAAGATTGAAATCTATGATTCATTACTTTCTGAGGTTGCTGTACTAGGGTTTGAGTATGGCTACGCTACCACTAACCCTGGAGCTTTGGTTGTTTGGGAGGCTCAATTCGGTGACTTTGCAAATGGAGCTCAGGTTGTTATTGACCAATTTATAACCAGCGGGGAGCATAAGTGGGGTCGCCTTTGTGGCTTAACCATGTTGTTACCACATGGCTACGAAGGTCAAGGGCCTGAGCACTCATCTGCTAGGTTGGAGCGTTATTTGCAGTTATGTGCAGAGCATAATATTCAAGTTTGTGTGCCGACTACACCTTCACAGGTATTTCACATGCTGAGACGCCAAGTGAAGAGGCCTTTACGTAAACCGTTAATTGCGATTACGCCTAAGAGTTTATTGAGGCATAAAGAAGCCGTTTCTACTATTGAAGAGTTGTCTGAAGGTACCTTTCATACCGTACTGCCAGAAGTGGATGCTCAGGACCCTAAAAAGGTTAAACGAGTTGTACTGTGTAGCGGCAAAGTGTACTACGACTTATTGGAGCGTCGTCGCAATGAAGAGAAAGAAGAAGTGGCAATCGTTCGAATTGAACAGTTGTACCCTTTCCCTTCTGACGACTTATTGGAAGTGCTATCGGTCTACCCCAAGCTTGCTGATGTTGTATGGTGTCAAGAGGAACCAATGAATCAGGGTGCTTGGTATTGTAGTCAGCACCATATGAGGGAAGTGTTGCGAGACATTAACCCCAAGATATACCTTAACTACGCTGGTAGACCCGCGTCCGCAGCTCCTGCATGCGGTTACGCTTCTGTCCATGTAGAAGAACAAAATAAGCTAGTCAGTGAAGCATTAGACGTATAAACAAGAAAAGAATTTGTAGAGAAAGGATAACAAATGGCAATCGAAATCAAAGCACCGACCTTCCCTGAATCAGTTGCAGACGGAACCATTGCTACCTGGCATAAACAGCCAGGCGAGCAGGTAGCCAGAGATGAGCTTATTGTCGATATTGAAACCGACAAGGTAGTACTAGAAGTCGTCGCACCGACAGACGGAGTAATCGAAAGTATTTCCAAAGGCGAAGGAGATACTGTTCTTAGCGGAGAAATAATTGGCATATTTGCCGATGGAGCAGCTGGTACTGTTACAGCTTCTGAAGCGCCTGTGGTGGCAGCTGAGCCGGCAGTTCAAACAGCACCAGCCGAAGCGTTATTATTGAGCCCGGCGGCTCGTAAATTAGTTGATGAAAACAGTTTGGATGCGTCTTTAATCCCCGCTTCAGGTAAGGGCGGGCGAGTAACGAAAGAAGATGTTGTGAACTATTTGGGGGCGTCACCGGCGCCTGTAGCGGCTTCAGCGCCCCAGCCTGAAGCAACTAAGTCATCAACACCCGCTCCAAACATGCCTAGTCTCGACATTCCTGGGCAAGGGCGTATCGAAAAACGTGTTCCTATGACTCGTTTGCGTGCCAGTGTTGCACGTCGTCTTGTCAGTGCACAGCAAAATGCTGCTTTGTTGACGACATTTAATGAAGTTAACATGAAGCCTGTGATGGATCTTCGTAACCAGTACAAGGATTTATTCGAGAAGAAGCATAACGGTACACGCTTAGGCTTTATGTCATTTTTCGTTAAGGCGGCAGTAGAAGCGCTTAAGCGTTTTCCTGCTGTTAATGCGTCAATTGATGGCAATGATATTGTTTATCATGGTTACCAGGATATCGGAGTCGCGGTCTCTTCAGATAGAGGGTTGGTTGTCCCGATTTTAAGAGATGTTGATGGCATGGGCCTTGCTGATATCGAAGCGGGTATCCGTAACTATGGTCTAAAAGCTCGCGACGGAAAGCTAGGTATCGAAGATATGACTGGCGGCACGTTCACCATTTCAAACGGTGGTGTGTTTGGTTCGCTGTTGTCGACGCCTATTATCAACCCGCCTCAAACGGCCATTCTTGGAATGCATAAAATTCAAGAGCGTCCAATGGCTGTTAATGGCGAGGTGGTTATATTGCCAATGATGTACTTGGCTCTGTCATATGACCATAGGATGATAGATGGGAAGGAAGCAGTTCAATTTTTGGTAACTATTAAAGAATTGCTAGAAGACCCAGCTCGAATTATCCTCGACGTATAGAAATTTTTAACGTTAATTAAAAATTAAGCGGAATGTGAAATGTCAGAAAAATTTGATGTCATTGTTATAGGTGCAGGGCCAGGTGGGTATGTTGCAGCAATTCGTTGTGCTCAGTTGGGGTTAAAAACGGCTTGTGTAGAAAAGTGGACGTCGGATACAGGTAAGCAAATTTTAGGTGGAACCTGCCTAAATGTTGGTTGTATTCCCTCCAAAGCTCTATTGGAGTCTTCTCATAAATTTGAAGAAGCTCAGCATGATTTTGATTCTCATGGTATCGAGACGGGTGACGTTAAAATGGACGTTGCCAAAATGTTGGCTCGAAAAAATACGATTGTTAAGAACCTAACTGGTGGTATTGCATCTTTGTTCAAAGCAAACGGTGTTAAATCCATTCAGGGTTCCGGTAAGGTGTTAGGCGGTAAGCAAGTTGAGGTGACGGATAAAGACGGTGGCGTTACAGTTTATGACGCTGAAAATATCGTTATAGCAACGGGTTCAAAGCCTGTAGAAATTCCACCGACGCCCTTAACAGAGGGTTATATCGTTGACTCCACTGGCGCGCTCGAGTTTGAGGAAGTGCCAAAGCGTTTGGGTGTTATTGGTGCGGGTGTTATTGGACTAGAGCTGGGTAGTGTTTGGTCTCGACTTGGTTCGGAGGTAACCGTACTTGAAGCGCAAGATACATTTTTGCCTACAGCAGATCAGCAAATTGGAAAAGAAGCACTAAGGCAGTTTAAAAAGCAAGGTCTAGACATAAAGCTAAAAGCAAGAGTGACCGGCAGTGATGTTAAACGCGGGCTTGTAAACGTTGCTTATGAAGATACTAAAGGTAAGCAAGAAGCTAAGTTTGATAAGGTTATTGTGGCTGTTGGACGTTCGCCTTATACAGAGGGGCTTTTATCGCCAGAAAGCGGTGTTAACCTTGATGAGCGCGGCTTCATATTTGTAGATGATCAGTGTCGAACTGACGTGCCTGGTATCTATGGGGTCGGTGACGTGGTTCGTGGTCCTATGCTTGCGCATAAAGGAATGGAAGAAGGGGTTATGGTTGCAGAACGCATTGCTGACCAGAAAACTCAGGTTAATTACGACTGTGTGCCAGGTGTTATCTACACCAACCCTGAGATCGCTTGGGTGGGTAAAACTGAAGAAGAGTTAAAAAATGACGGTGTTGAGTACAATGTAGGTACTTGCCCGTTTGCAGCAAATGGGCGTGCAATGGCTGCGAACAGCACAGCAGGCTTAGTTAAGGTTATTGCAGATGCGAAAACCGACAGGATTCTGGGTGTTCATATTATCGGCCCACAGGCGTCTGAACTGGTGACACAAGCGGTTATTGCAATGGAGTTTGGCTCTAGTGCAGAAGATCTTGGGTTAACGATGTTTGCTCATCCTTCATTATCAGAAACCGTGCATGAGGCTACGTTAGCAGTTGCTGGTCATGCCATCCATATCGCTAATCGAAAGAAGAAATAGTGAGTGCTGTAAAAGGCACTGCTGGATTGACTGTCGGTGAGTGATCCTCACTGGCAGCTTAATAGTTCACATACTAGTGGACATTATACAACTGTCTGGATAAACGGAAAAAACTATGAATCTACACGAGTATCAGGCAAAGCAACTTTTCGCTGAGTATGGCTTGCCTGTATCAACTGGATACGCTTGCGATACCCCTGAAGAGGCTGCTGCAGCTGCCGATAAAATAGGTGGCGATAAATGGGTTGTTAAAGCACAGGTTCATGCCGGCGGCCGAGGTAAGGCGGGTGGGGTTAAACTTGTTAGCTCAAAAGAAGAAATAAAAGCGTTTGCTGAGCAGTGGTTAGGTAAGAATTTGGTGACCTACCAAACAGATGCTAATGGGCAGCCAGTGACTAAAATATTGGTTGAGTCTTGTACTGATATAGCACAGGAATTGTATCTTGGAGCGGTTGTCGATCGTGCCACCCGTCGAGTCGTCTTTATGGCGTCTACTGAAGGCGGTGTCGAGATAGAGAAGGTCGCAGAAGAAACACCAGAGAAAATATTACAAGCGATTATTGATCCGTTAGTAGGCGCACAGCCATATCAAGCAAGAGACTTGGCATTTCAACTAGGTCTTAATAGCAAGCAGGTAAAGCAGTTCACTAAACTATTTATTGGATTGTCTCAATTGTTCCACGATTACGATTTGGCATTACTTGAGATTAACCCATTGGTGATCACTGATGAGGATGATCTTCATTGTCTTGACGGTAAAATTAATATCGATGCAAACGCACTTTATCGTCAGCCAAAACTGGTTGAAATGAGAGACCCTTCTCAAGAAGATGCCCGTGAAGCTGAAGCGGCAGAGTGGGAACTTAACTATGTTGCACTCGATGGGAACATCGGCTGCATGGTTAACGGTGCGGGTCTGGCGATGGGGACTATGGATATCGTGAAGCTTCGCGGCGGGGAGCCTGCTAACTTTTTGGACGTAGGCGGCGGCGCAACTAAAGAACGAGTGACAGAAGCATTTAAGATTATTTTATCTGACACCAGTGTTAAAGCGGTATTAGTGAACATCTTTGGTGGTATTGTTCGTTGTGACTTGATTGCAGATGGTGTAATTGGAGCCGTTGAAGAAGTGGGTGTTAAGGTACCTGTTGTCGTGCGTTTGGAAGGTAATAATGCTGAACTCGGTACCAAAAAGCTGGCAGACAGCGGACTAAATATTATCGCGGCTGAGAGTTTGGAACATGCCGCTGATTCAGTTGTTAAGGCAGCAGGGGGCCAAGCATAATGAGTGTTTTAATCGACAAGAATACCAAAGTTATCTGTCAGGGCTTTACTGGTGCGCAGGGTACGTTTCACTCAGAGCAGGCTATTGAATACGGTACTTGCATGGTTGGGGGTGTTACTCCAGGTAAGGGCGGTCAGACTCATTTAGGGCTACCTGTTTTTAATACGGTTAGAGAAGCGGTAGAGCAAACGGGTGCAGAAGCGTCCGTGATTTATGTTCCAGCGCCTTTTTGTAAGGATTCTATTTTAGAAGCGGCAAATGGTGGAATTAAGCTGATTGTTTGTATAACCGAAGGGATTCCCACACTTGATATGCTTGACGCAAAAGTTAAGTGTGATGAACTCGGTGTGCGTTTGGTGGGGCCTAACTGCCCAGGGGTTATAACGCCGGGAGAGTCAAAGATTGGTATCATGCCGGGCCATATACATTTACCTGGTAAGGTGGGTATTGTGTCTCGTTCAGGTACCTTGACTTATGAGGCGGTTAAGCAGACCACTGATTACGGTTATGGTCAGTCTACATGTGTCGGAATTGGTGGCGACCCGATTCCGGGATCTAGCTTTATCGATATTCTAAAGTTATTCCAGAACGATCCGAAAACTGAAGCTATTGTAATGATCGGTGAAATTGGTGGTTCAGCGGAAGAAGAAGCTGCAGAATATATCAAGCATAATGTTACTAAGCCTGTGGTCTCTTATATTGCAGGTGTTACAGCGCCAGCAGGAAAGAGAATGGGGCATGCCGGCGCTATTATTGCGGGTGGTAAGGGTACTGCAACCGAAAAGTTTGCAGCACTTGAAGACGCTGGCGTTAAAACAGTGAAAAGTCTAGCCGATATTGGTAAGGCTCTAGCTGAAGTAACGGGTTGGTAATACGTTACGTTGATAATACTCTAGACTGCTTATTACGTTAGGTCATGTTTAGGTTAAAGCCGCCTCCTTTGTGAGGCGGCTTTTGTATTTATAGAAAACGATTTATCGGCCTTTCTAAGAAAAGCATGTGGAGTCAGCGTAGTTCTAGTTTATAATTGGTTTCAAGAACCAATATCACCTTTCTGAGGAGTCACCATTGAGTGCCGTCGAGTCACAGCAGCGCGTTTTATCAGGGATGAGGCCTACCGGTAAGCTTCACCTTGGACACTACCATGGCGTGCTTAAAAACTGGGTTGAATTGCAGCACGACTTCGAATGTTTCTTTTTTGTAGCGGATTGGCATGCCTTAACGACCCATTATGAAGACCCTCATATCATTGAACAAAGCGTTTGGGATATGGTGATAGATTGGCTAGCGGCGGGCGTTAACCCCGGCTCAGCCACAATGTTCATTCAATCGAAAGTACCTGAGCATGCGGAGTTGCATTTACTTCTTTCCATGATGACCCCTCTCGGTTGGCTTGAACGTGTTCCTACTTATAAAGATCAGCAGGAAAGACTAAAGGAAAAAGATTTAGCGACTTATGGATTCTTGGGTTATCCGCTACTTCAGAGTGCCGACATTTTAATGTACCGGGCAGGTCAAGTACCTGTGGGGGCAGATCAGGTCTCACATGTTGAGATGACGAGGGAGGTTGCACGTCGCTTTAATCATTTATACGGTAAAGACATCGGGTTCGAAGAGCAGGCAGAATCCGCGATTAAAAAAATGGGTAAGAAAAATGCAAAGGTGTATCGGTCACTGCGTAAGCGTTTTCTTGAACAAGGTGATGAAGACGCACTTGAAACGGCTCGAGCATTGATTAGAGAACAGCAAAAAGTATCCTTAGGAGATAGAGAACGCTTATTTGGATACATAGAAGGTGGTGGTAAAGTGATTCTACCTGAGCCTCAACCGATCCTTACACCCTCCGCAAAGATGCCTGGTCTCGACGGTCAGAAAATGTCTAAATCTTGTGGTAATACGATCGGTATAAGGGAAGATGCTGACACTGTTGTTAAGAACATCAGGACTATGCAAACTGATCCGCAACGTGTAAGACTGACGGATTCTGGTGATCCTGATAAGTGTCCCGTTTGGCAGTTGCATGAAGTTTATTCAGACAAAAAAACTAAAACCTGGGTGCAAGAAGGGTGTCGAAGTGCAGGTATTGGTTGTCTCGACTGTAAAAAGCCGGTGATCGACGCGGTGTTGGAAGAACAAAGACCGATACATGAGCGGGCTAAACAGTATGAAGAAAATCCAGAACTTGTTCGTTCAATTATCGCAGAAGGGGTAGAAGCAGCTCGAGATGCCGCTAAAGCGACTCTTGATGAAGTAAAGCGTGCAATGGGGCTATCATATCGTTAGTTTTTGGATACCTAGCGCGTTGATTTATACATAGGGTATTGTCTCAATACAAATAGTGGACTTTTAAATGACGGTAGAAATTGACGAAGGCAATGAGGTAGAGACTCCTCACATCCAGCAAGAGATGATATTTGCGTTCGTTGATGGAAAGCCTGTTACCGAAATACCGCAAGACCTCTATATACCTCCAGATGCGCTGGAAGTTATGTTAGATACCTTCGAGGGGCCTCTTGATTTACTGCTTTACCTGATTCGACGTCAGAATATGGATATTTTAAATGTAAATGTAAGTAATATCACTCGGCAATATATGGAATATATTGCGTTAATGAAGGCTATGAGATTTGAATTAGCGGCTGAGTATTTGCTAATGGCTGCGATGCTAGCCGAAATAAAGTCTCGTATACTATTGCCTCGCCACGAAGGTGGGGATGAAGACGAGGATGATCCTAGAGCTGAGTTAATTAGGCGCTTGCAACAATATGAACGCTTTAAGCAGGCTGCGGAAGATCTGGATGAGTTGCCGCGAGTGGGACGTGATACCTACGGCAGTAATATCTCTCCGCCAACGCGTGACGATAAAAAAATGCATCCCGATTTATCGCTACAGGAATTGATGCTTGCGTTTAGTGAAGTTCTGAGACGTTCAGATATGTTTGAAAGCCATCAAATTCAAAAAGAGACATTATCAACACGAGAAAAAATGACCTATGTACTGAGTCTGCTATCCGCCGAACGATTTACATCATTCGAATCATTGTTTAATACAGAAGAAGGGCGTTTGGGCGTTGTTGTTACGTTTTTGGCTATAATGGAGCTAATTAAAGAGCAGCTGGTAGAGCTAATTCAGAATGAGTCATTTGGAGCTATTCACCTTAAGGCTAGAGTGTAATGAGTGACACAATCAAGGATAAGCCCCAAAAGAAGGCTGCGCATAGCAACAAAACGTCTCGGATCAAAGTTAAAAACATTATCGAAGCAGCGTTATTATCAGTAGGTAAGCCACTGGATATTGATCGGCTTATTGAGCTTTTCGATGGCAGCGATCGCCCGACAAAGAAGTCAATGCGTGTGGCACTTGATGAAATATCCTTAGACTGTGAAGACAAAGGTTTTGAGCTTGTTAAGGTCGCGAGTGGGTATCGGTTTCAGGTTAAACAAGAGTTTTCTCCATGGGTGAGTAAATTATGGGAAGAAAGACCTCAACGTTATAGTCGCGCTTTATTAGAAACATTAGCTTTAATCGCTTATCGCCAACCTATAACGCGAGGTGACATAGAAGATATTCGAGGGGTTGCTGTTAGTTCGAATATTATTAAAACACTTCTGGAGCGCAGCTGGGTGAGAGTAGTTGGGCATAAAGATGTCCCCGGAAAACCTGCCATGTATGCGACGACACGCCAATTTCTTGATTACTTTAATTTGCAAGGTCTTGATCAGTTACCACCGCTCTCTGAAATAAGGGATCTTGAAGCCATTAGCCTCGAAATGGAGCAACAACTTCAACCTTTAGGTGAGCCCGAAAGTCATTTTGAAACAGATAATGACATAGGTACTAACGTTGATATAGATCCAGATTCGGATTTACTCGATACTCCGGATTTAACAGAATTGAGTGACAGCGATGACTCGTTAGTTCACTAATATTACATAACTTTTGGTTGTTAAAATGACGTCTGACACATCGAATACCTCATCTACAAACACTTCTTCAAGTTCGCTTGCGGGAGAACGTTTGCAAAAACTATTGTCTCAAGCGGGCGTAGGGTCAAGAAGAGAGATAGAAGCCTGGATCCAAGAAGGACGAATCACTCTTAATGGAGTGCTTGCCAAGTTAGGTGATAGGGCTGTTTTTGCAGATAAAATTACGCTGGATGATAAGCCGGTTAAATTGGATCGAAGCGATATGTCTGCTCGCAGAATTCTGATTTACAATAAACCAGAAGGGGAGGTGAGTACCAGAAGTGACCCTGAGGGACGGCCTACTGTATTTGATCGACTACCCCCTATCAAAGGTCAGCGGTGGATTATTGTTGGTCGACTAGATATTAATACATCAGGGTTATTATTGTTTACCACGGATGGTGAATTAGCTAACCGCCTGATGCACCCATCCAATGAAGTTGATCGTGAATATGCAGTGCGTATTAAAGGCGATGTTGATGATGAAATGATCGCTCGTTTGAAGCAGGGTGTTTTGCTTGAAGACGGAATGGCGAAATTTACTGATATACACGATTCAGGTGGCACAGGTCTTAATCATTGGTTCCATGTAGTACTTATGGAAGGTCGCAATCGTGAAGTTAGGCGATTGTGGGCATCACAAGGTGTTTCAGTTAGCCGTCTTAAACGTGTTAGGTTTGGTTGTATGTTTATGCCTTCTAGGCTGAAAGTAGGGAGGTTTGAAGAGCTTGGCCAAAAAGATTCAGATAACCTCTCTGCCATGGTCGGGTTAAAATCCAAGCCTGTTACAAAGAAAAACCCAAAAGATATCGAGAAGCTTAAGAGACAAAGTAAAAAGAAAGCTAAACCCTTAACGGATAGCAGGCGCAGTGCTAAACCGGCCTCTAGTGGGCGTAAAAAAAGTAGATAGCATTATCAACAGGCTTCACCTGGTGTGAGGTCAGTAATGCCTTACCAATGAAGATTGAAAATCCAAGTCATCAAGAGGGTGCGCCATGCGCACCGACAGTATTACAGGTGAAATGATAGCCAAGCGGTGCGCACAGCGAACCCTATAAAAGGCTAATATGTGGTTTATGCTGATTGTTGGTTTTTACTAGCAGATGTCGCTTGTTTTCTCTCTTGAAATTCAGCTGACACAACCTTATTTCGGCCTTTGCTTTTTGCTTTGTAGAGCGCTTTGTCTGACCTTTCCATAAGTGATGCTAGCTTCTCATCATTTCTGAACGTCGCAGTGCCTAGGCTTATGGTCAGCGGGATTATTTTATCACCATGAACAAAGCGGGTTTTGCTGACGGCCAACCTAAGCCGCTCCGCTATAATGCGAGCCCCGACTTCACTTGTTTTGTTTAGCAGAACAATAAATTCCTCCCCGCCACTTCTATAGCACAAATCACTCTTTCTGGCAGAGTTAATCATGGACTCAACTAGCTGTTTTAGTATGTCATCGCCTGCGGCGTGTCCGTATTGGTCATTTATATTCTTGAAGTGATCGATATCTATCGTGACGATTGATAAGGGGTGATTGTGGCGTTTTGAAAGTTCCGCTTCTTGAGTGAGCGCCGCATCTAGTGCTCGTTTGTTGCCGCAGCCCGTCAATGCATCCTGTAATGATGCATCTAATGCATGCTTGTACATTAGCGCATTTTTAAGAGGGAAGACTAATGTCCCCATAAGGCGCTCTAAAATCGCAAGTTCTTCTTCTTTGAACTTCTTTGATCGAGTCAGGCTGACCTCGCCCAAGTTATCATTTTGTAGCTTAAGCTTATAATTACAGGAGTGAGCTGCCCGTTTTTCGGAGGTGAGATAACTACCTGCTGTTTCGCAACTATATTCAAATTGGTCGAAGCTAATTAATTTTCCAACCTCTTCGACAAACATATTGATAATGTGCTTGATATCTAATGTCGTCTGTAATCGGCGTGTAAGGCGGGAAATTATGTCATCGCTATCTGCTAAATGTTTGGATAATTCATTGTAGGTAGATACTAATCGTGCCTTGGTAAAATCAATGGTGTCCGCTTTTTTGTTTGTGGTCATTTTCTCGCTCCCGAATAGCGGCAAGTTACTGCTGTTAATGCTCGTTATCGTTACTTTAGGAGGTATAAGCGAGATCTGTGCCATTGTTATATTTGGTTTTATAACCAATAGGTTATGGTGTTTGTTAACGGATTATAATTGCCGGTCGGCAAAAAAATGACGATTTAAAATATGTTTTTTCGTTCAAAAAATCAGCGAATTATATCACCGTAGTTAATATACTATGTGATAAAATGCCCTTAATTTAAGCGTGTAGGTTAATACCCCCAATGAGATTTCAGGCACCGGAAAGTCTTTCAGAACAAATTGCGCAACATATAGGTCATAGGATAGTAAAGGCTCAATTAAAACCAAAAGAGAGAATTCAGGAATTAAAAGTTGCTAAAGAGCTAGATGTTAGTCGTGGTTCTGTACGTGAGGCGTTATTGATATTGGAGCGTCGGCATTTGGTTAATATTTTCCCTAGAAAAGGCGCCGTTGTATCAGAGCTGTCTGCTCATCATATTAACTGCCTATATGATATTTATATTAATCTTATTTCAATGCATATTACGGCATTGGCTATATTGTGGAAGGATGGCGAACTAGATGAAATGATCCAAGAGGTTGAAAAAATCAATAAGCTTACTTCTTCCCCCGATAAGCCGGTAGACAAAGTTATAGAAGCGAGTTTTGCGTTGATGAGTATGACTTACCCGATAGTTAATAATTTATATCTGGAAGAAACGCTTGAAAATTTCAAACCTGCTATTAGTAGAACGTATTATTTGGCGATGAAACTTAGGCAAGAGCAACTGGATGAAACAAGGACGTTCTTCAATAAATTGGTTTCCAAGGTAGTAAAACGAGATCAAGCGAGTATCGAGCAATTTATCACCGAGTATGGTGAGCTTCAGCGCTCTCTTGTCTTGCAAGAACTGAAGGTGTCAATTTCTGAAGTGGCGCCGTATTTGAAATAATCAATGATTAACGGCGTCAACCATTGGTGTGGCCGGTAAATAATGTCGTTATTATTATGTGTTGCTAACTAAAGGTAGATTGATGAGACTAAAGTCGATCAAGCTTGCAGGGTTTAAATCGTTTGTCGACCCGACCACTGTGCCTTTCCCAACTAATTTGGCGGCTGTGGTTGGCCCCAACGGCTGTGGCAAGTCGAATATTATTGATGCCGTAAGGTGGGTGATGGGCGAAAGCTCTGCAAAACACTTGCGAGGCGAATCGATGACGGATGTTATATTTAACGGCTCTAATGGGCGTAAGCCTGTAGGGCAGGCATCTATTGAATTGGTATTCGATAATAGCGAAGGCAAGCTCGTAGGTGAGTACGCCCAGTTTAATGAAATCTCGATTAGACGTAAGGTTACCCGGGAAGCCCAGTCGTTTTATTATTTGAACGGAACTAAATGTCGTCGTCGGGATATTACCGATTTGTTTCTTGGTACAGGTTTAGGGCCGAGAAGCTATGCGATTATCGAGCAAGGCATGATTTCTAAACTAATTGAGTCAAAGCCTGAAGAGCTGAGAGTCTTTTTAGAAGAAGCGGCTGGTATTTCGAAATATAAAGAACGTCGGCGTGATACTGAACGACGAATGAGGCGCACAGAGGAAAACCTAGACCGCCTTTCTGATATTCGCGATGAGTTAGAGCGGCAGCTCTCTCACCTACATAAACAAGCTCAGGCTGCCGAAAAATATACTGAACTTAAGAAAGAAGAAAGACTTAAAAATGCTCAGTTAAATGCGCTTAAATGGCGTGATTTTGACCGTAAGGTTATTGACAAAAAAACGCAGGTGAATGCTCTGGAGTTAGCACTTGAAGAGGTGCTTTATACCCGTACGTCAAATGACACCCTGTCTGAGCAACTGCGTATCGAACACCATGATAGTAACGAAGAGTTTAACCAGGTGCAGGCGCGGTATTATGAGTCTGGATCTGAAATAGCGCGGGTTGAACAAAGTTTGCAGCATCAAAAAGAGCGGGCGGCGCAGTTGCAACGTGAATTGCAGGAGGTAACAGCGACTGTCGATGAGCTTAATGAGGAACTTGCTACCGACCAACAGCGTCTTGACGATATTGTAATCGAATATGAAACGTTGATTCCAGAGCTTGAAGAGAGTAATGCCCAGTCTGAAGGTGCGTCTGAAAGGCTTGCAGGCATGGAAGATGAAATGCAGCGCTGGCAGCATGAGTGGGACCAGTTTAATCAGCAATCCTCAGATGCTAGTCGGCGTGCTGAAGTTGAACAGTCTCGAATAAAACAGGGTGAACAGTCTCTTATGCGCCTAGGGGACAAAACAGTGCGGCTGCAAGAAGAGTTGATGGAATTGCAGGGTCAGCATGATCTGTCTGTCCTTGATGACCTTAAAGAGCAGATTGCTGAAAAAGAGCAGGTTGTTGAGGATGTACGTGAAATTAGGTTAGACGCATCTGAAACCATCGCAGACAGTCGTGAGTCAATTAATCAGTTAGAGCAACAATTGGCTGAAAACCGAAACGCCTTCCAACAGACGTCTGGGCAGTTGGCTTCAAAAGTCGCACTTCAAAAAGGTGCGCTAGGGGACGATGATCAAGACCGGATTGATTGGTTTAAGCAACAAGGCATTAATACTGACAAGCCTCTCACTCGTCAGTTGAAAGTAAGAGACGGATGGGATACCGCGGTCGAAGTTGTGTTAGAGCGGTTTCTTCAAGGTATACAAGTCCCTGCTTTAGAGGCAATGATAGGTTTAACATCTTCAGATGTTCCTGTTGCTGTTTCGTTATTTGAAGACGCGGTTGCTGGTAACCCCGGTCAAAACGATAGTTCAGTAGAAAGAACGCTCACACATCAGGTGCTCTCCTCATCTGTAGAGGGAGGGGGCTTTTATACCGGAATACTTCATAAGGTTTATACCGCGGAGAGTTTGCCTGATGCCATATCCCAACGTCACAGGTTACTGCCAGATGAATCAATTGTGTTAGCTGATGGTACGTGGGTAGGGCGCCACTGGATTAACCTCTGTAAAACAGATACTGCTGCCAGCGGCTTGTTGCAGCGTCAAAAAGATATTGATGAACTCTCCGTGAAGGTTAGTGAACAGCGTGACATTATTACTCATCTTGAGAGTGCGCTGGATCGTTCGCGTGCTAGTCTAAAAGACAGTGAAATAAAACTGGAAACCGCGACTAGAGGGGTTTCAGAAGCAGAAAGATCGTTATCTTTGTTAATCTCTCAATTGAGCGCTTTAGAGGTTAGGCTTGAGCAAATTCAGGCTAGAATGGTTCGTACAAAAGAAGATATTGAAGACCTTTCTATCCAGAAAGAGCAAGAATTGGAACTATTAGAGGAGTCTCGAATCATTTGGCAGGGTGCCATGGACGATATGGATAAAAATGCCGATGAGCGAGAAATTCAATTACAACGGCGAGATGATATTCGGGCGTCATTGGATAATTATCGTCAACAGGCTCGACATCAACGTGATACGTCTCATCAACTCCAGCTTAAAGTGCAGTCTGCTGAAAACCAAAAAGAAGCGTTGTCTGCGACAATCTATAAGCTAACATTGCAATTAGAGCGTAGCAATGAACGATACCGTATGCTGATGGAGAATACCGAGTCAAACTCAGACCCGGTAGAGGAGTTACAGATTAGGTTAGAGGAGTTGCTGGAAAATAGACTCAGCGAAGAAACATTACTTAGTAACGCAAGAACGGCACTTGAGAGAATTGATGCTTTGATTAGAGATCAGGAGCGGGCACGCAGTGAGTCTGATCAAAAGCTTAATGACCTTAGAGGAAAGCTAGAACAAGAGAGAATGGAGGCGCAAGCTTTAGATATTCATCGGGCCGGAGTTGAAGAACAATTGAAAAGAGACAGCTTTGATCTTGAGGCTGTTTTAAATATTTTACCTGAGTATGCAGAAGAGAAGGCCTGGGTTGAAGAGCTTGAGAAAATTGCCAGTCGCGTTCAGCGGTTAGGGGCGATTAATTTAGCCGCTATTGATGAGTACAAAATTCAAAGTGAACGTAAAACCTATTTAGATGCTCAAGATGCAGACCTTAGAGAGGCATTGGAAACACTCGAGTCTGCGATTCGTAAGATCGATCGAGAGACCCGTGCTAGATTCAAAGAGACCTATGATAAGGTTAACAATGGTCTTCAAGAGTTATTTCCTAAGGTGTTTGGCGGCGGTAGTGCGTATCTAGATTTAACCGGCGACGACCTTCTAGAAACGGGTGTTTCTATAATGGCTCGACCACCCGGTAAGAAAAACTCAACCATTCACCTGTTATCAGGTGGTGAAAAGGCGCTTACCGCCATTGCGCTAATATTTTCAATCTTCCAGCTAAACCCTTCACCTTTTTGTATGTTAGATGAAGTTGATGCCCCCCTAGATGATGCGAACGTTGCGCGTTATGCCAATATGGTGAGAGAAATGTCGAGCCAGGTACAGTTTATCTATATCACACACAATAAAATAGCGATGGAAATGGCGGATCAACTAATGGGCGTAACGATGCATGAGCCAGGGGTATCAAGGCTGGTTTCTGTTGACGTAGAAGAAGCTGCGAAATTAGCTGCGGTGTGATTTTGCCTAATATAACCCATTAGTAGCATTTTTAGGTTAAAAAAGTGGGGGTATATTGCCAATTACTATTCAGAAATGTTCAGCCTACCGTTACAATTAGCTTTTAAAGGTAATTTTTTGTTAATCTAGCGTTTAGAGATCGTTATTAATATGTTTGTAAGAATAACCGGTAGCAGTGCATTAACGTTTTGTTAGCTGGGTATTAGTCGAATCTACAAACATCGACATGGTTATAAGTAAGAAAATGGATATGAATTTACGAGAATGGTTAGTAGTTTTGGGCGGTGTAGTGATCGCAGGAATAGTAATAGACGGGGTTCGTCGAATGAGGCGTGCCAGGCGCGACTCAATGGAGATATCGCTTGGTATGGGGGGGGGAATTGAGAATACCCCGCTGGACGAAGGCTTTAACCCTGAGCTTCCTAACGGCGGTGCTCGTTTGGCGGGTGGCGCTAGTGTAGAAAAGCACAGTAGTGAGACTACTGTGAGTGAAGTTGAACCTGCGAATGTAGTGGCTACTAAGGCCAGAGTTGAGCCATCGATAGAAATGAGCAGCTTTGAGAATACTTCATTAGATGATGAAAATCTATCTACCGCTAGAGTTGTTACTCGTGAGGCTCCGGTTTCAGGTGAACCTGTAGATGTGTTGCCAGACCATGCGATATCGAATGATACAGGCGAGATACGTGCGACTAAATCCGAAAACCCAAATGGTCGGGTGAGTGCTGATGATAGGAAACCAAAATCAAAAATGACCTTTGGCGAAGGGCTTAAAGCATCTAGCTCCAAAGCTAAGCCTACTAAAGCTAAGCCAAAGTCAAAACGTAAGGTTTCCGATACTCCACCAAAACCAGCCCAAGAAGTGATCATCCTGAATGTGATGTGCAAAACTTCGGAAGGCTTCAATGGCCAAGAGTTAAAAACATTACTCGAAGCCTGTGGTGTTGAGCATGGAGATATGTCGATTTTTCATCGGCATGAAAATACCATAGATAGCCCTGTTCAATTTAGTGTTGCAAATGCTGTTGAGCCAGGTTATTTCCCCAAAGAGCAGTTAGATAGCTTAGCGACACCGGGTATCTCTTTTTTCATGAGCCTTCCTGGACCTGACGACAATATGAGGGCATTCGATTATATGGTTGAAACCGCTCAATGTGTGGTTAGAAACCTGTCGGGTGAAATGAAAGATGAACGAAGAAGTGACATGACCCCCCAAACCTTAGAGCATTGCCGTCAGCGTATTCGTGATTTTGAACGTCGGCAGCTAGCTGCTAAATGCTAACCTAGCCTTAGTTAGGGAATGCGTAATGCAATAAAAGCGAAGCATTTACTTCGCTTTTTATTTATCTGCTGTTAACAAAATCACTTCTTACCCCCACTACTAGCTTTATGAGACACTCAGATGTTAGCTCCAACAGAGATCATTCAAAACGTTAAAACGCTTCGTAATGAGTTAGAACGGCATAACTATCGTTATTATGTAATGGATGATCCTACGGTACCAGATGTTGAATACGATCGCCTGATGAACAGACTCAAGGATATAGAAGCCAAATATCCTTTACTTATTGTACCCGAATCTCCTACCCAGCGAGTGGGAGGTGCACCATTAGCGGGTTTTACGCAAGTCACACATGAAATGCCTATGTTATCCCTAGACAATGCGTTTAGCGAAGACGATATGCAGGATTTTAATCGCAGAATTATTGGGCGGCTAGGTAATATCGGGGCTGAAGATGGCGTAGTCGAGTATGTCTGTGAACCTAAATTAGATGGCATCGCCGTTAGCTTGTTGTATGAAAAAGGACAGCTGGTAAGAGGTGCTACTCGTGGGGATGGTGAAACAGGGGAAGATATTACACAAAACGTTCGCACCGTTAATTCTATACCCCTCAAGTTAATGGGAAGTGGTTACCCTGAGCGGTTAGAGGTAAGAGGCGAGATCTATATGCCAAAATCCTCGTTTGATGCGCTCAATCAAGAAGCAGAGCGGACAGACAATAAACTATTCGTCAACCCAAGAAATGCAGCAGCTGGCAGCTTAAGGCAGTTGGACCCTAAAATAACCGCCGGCCGAAATCTTGAAATGTGCTGTTATTCAGTAGGTATCGTCGAAGGGGGGGCGTTTAGCGATACACACAGTGACTCTTTGTATTGCCTGAACCAATGGGGCTTTAGAATTAACGCAGAAATGAAAGTAGTGGCCGATGTCGATGGGTGTCTCAGCTATTATCAATCAATATCTGAAAAAAGAAACCTTCTTCCATATGAGATAGACGGCGTTGTATTTAAGGTTAACAACTTAGCGCTTCAACAACGGCTAGGTTTTGTTTCTCGTGCCCCTAGATGGGCTATTGCGCATAAATTTCCTGCCCAAGAAGAACTCACAACGGTGTTAGATGTTGAATTTCAAGTAGGTAGAACAGGAGCAGTAACACCGGTAGCGAGGCTGGTACCCGTGTTTGTGGGTGGGGTAACCGTAAGTAACGCCACGCTTCATAACATGGATGAAATTGAACGGCTCGGGTTAATGATCGGCGACTCAGTGATTATCCGTAGGGCTGGTGACGTTATTCCCAAGGTCGTAAAAGTAGTTGAAGAAAAAAGACCTGATAATGCCTGCTCAGTCACGTTTCCAGCCCTGTGTCCGGTTTGTGAGTCTGAAGTTATACAGCTAGAGGGTGAAGCGGTTGCTCGGTGTTCAGGTGGGTTGTTTTGTGCGGCACAGCGCAAAGAAGCCATCAAGCATTTCGCATCGAGAAAAGCAATGGATATCGATGGGTTAGGGGACAAACTAGTCGAGTCTCTTGTTGATGAAGATTATATAAAAAGCGTTGCGGACCTGTATAAACTTACGCGATTTCAAGTGGCAAGTATGGATAGAATGGCTGAAAAATCAGCTAATAATCTGCTTGGAGCATTGGAGAGATCAAAAAACACTAAGCTATCTAGTTTTGTATATGCATTAGGTATACGAGAAGTTGGTGAGACCACGGCGCGAACTTTATCGAACGCGTTTGGTACGTTAGAGAAAATACGAACTGCAAATGTAGAAACGCTATTGGCGGTGCAAGATGTTGGCCCTATCGTCGCTAACCATATCGTCTCGTTTTTTGAACAAAGTCATAATAATGAAATCATAGAACAGCTCATCGCAGTGGGTGTTCATTGGCCAGACGTAGTGGTTGATGAGACAGATAAGGTTTTTCAGGGTAAGACGTTTGTGATCACTGGAACATTGAGTCAGATGTCCCGGGAAGAAGCTAAAGAAAAATTACTAGAATTAGGTGCAAAGGTGAGTGGAAGTGTATCTAAAAAAACGTATTGCCTGATTGCTGGCGAGGCTGCGGGTTCTAAGCTTAAAAAAGCAGAGGACCTTGGAATCAATATCATGAATGAGCAGGCGTTTATAGATTTATTGTAGGTGTTTATACTTATCGGCCTTCAATGGTGCGCAAACGTACCCCATAACTCTATTGTAAACTAGTTTGTAATCCGCCTTTTTCTTCAGAGAGTACCGATGGAAATTCAACCCAAAGCTAGCAAGCGAGCGCCGTTCTCTTCAAGTGCTTCTTTCAAGAATAAGTTATGTACTGTAATTGAAACCAATGTATTTCAAAACACTATACTCGCTTTAATCATTATCAATGCGATTATTCTAGGAGCTGAGACGAGTGCATCTGTGATGGCGAGCATAGGTGGTGTCCTTCTTCTAGTCGACAAGGTATTACTCGCAATCTTTGTTCTGGAAATCATAGCGCGCATCTATGTTTACCGGGGCGATTTCTTTCGTGATTCCTGGTCATTGTTTGACTTCTGCGTGGTTGCAATTGCACTGATACCGGTTTCAGGTCAGTTCGCAGTACTTCGGTCTTTGCGTGTGCTTCGGGTGCTAAGGATTTTAACAATCGTACCGTCGATGAGACGTGTTGTCGGGGCTCTGGTCGGCGCTATTCCAGGCCTGACATCAATCGCAATGGTGCTGCTCTTGATCTACTATGTGTTCGCCGTTATCGCAACTAACCTTTTTTCGGTAGATCATCCTGCGTTCTTCGGCACGCTGGGGGACTCGCTGTATACGCTGTTTCAGGTTATGACGTTAGAAAGTTGGTCGATGGGAGTCGCTCGCCCCGTGATGGAGACACACCCTTATGCGTGGCTGTTTTTCGTACCCTTTATCCTAATAGCCACCTTCACCATGTTGAATTTGTTTATTGCGATCATTGTTAATGCAATGCAAACGTTTAGTGAACAGGAAGCAAAGGAAACCAGAGAAGCGATGCAGCAAGCGCAGAACCATATCGAAGCCGATCTACACTCTGAAGTAAGGTCTTTACGAGGCGAAATCGCAGAGCTAAAGGGAATGTTGTCTGACATTAAGCAGGGGCGTTAATACATTTATAGTTTACGCCTTATCAAATCTCGTATGATAAACCTTGAAGGGCTGATAGCGTTTACGACATCAGCTGAAACAGGCGAAGGCTCATTACATATTTGACTGGCAATAAATTCTGCCGCTAGTGGACAGGACGATAACCCTTTTGAGCCATGAGCAATATTAACGAATAACCCCTCATGATAGGCACCTGGTACGTCAAATTTTGCTTTCGCATCGTTTCTTAACTTTGAGAAACGATTGATTTGTTCCTGGATATCGGGGGCTTTACCTATGATCGGTACGTAATCTGGAGATGTACATCGTTGGGACGCTCGACCTTCAAGTGTTCTAATCTGAGAGCTCGATAATAGCGGCTTTGCTGACTGAAGCCATTGGGTTAACTGGTCTATATTTTTTGAGTGGTCTTCCTTTAACTCGTCACAATGGTTGTTTTTAAGGTCGAATGTAGCGCCAAAACAGAACTTATTATTATCTTTTGGGCTTATATAACCCTCGCCGCACAATACAGTTTTTAAAGGGTATTCAGTTGTTGAGCATACAATAGAGACTTGACCCCTTATGGGCTTAATTTTTAGATGACCGAGCTGTTTGAATAATTTGCTATCAGATGCTGAGCACACAACGATATTGCGACTAGTGGCTATCAGTTGATTGTGGATGTCAACTATCGACCAAATCTGTGAATCATTATTTTGCGTGAACGTTTTTATATGAGTGTTGTAGCGTGTTTCGATATCATTATCATTAAGTAGTACCGTACATAGTTTTTTGGGAGCAACCCAGCCAGAGCGTCGAAAGTACAGCCCTCCATGACTTAACGGTACACCTGAAACGGCAGTTGCTTGCGCTGCATTTAGCGGGTCGAGAAGGCTTTGTGGGTATTTATTTTTACTTAAAAAATCGGCTTGTTTTTTGGCTTCTTTATCGTTCCAGGCCACTTGTATTAACCCGCAGTTATTCCAAAATTGTGACTCAGACTGCTGTTGAGTTCGGTGATAGTAGCTCTGGCTAAATAGTAAATTGCTGAGTGCGTATTCTGTTTGAACATTAAAGTCGGATGAAAATTTATTATAGAGTGCCCCTTGCGGGTTACCAGAGCCACCTTCGCCTGGCTCGGCTTGCTTGTCTAAGACCAGAACCTTAAGCCCTCTTGCCGCGAGTGCTGTAGCCGTTGTAGCACCTGCGAGCCCGGCACCAATGATAGTTACGTCATAATTACAAGGGGATAAGTTTAGAGGGGTGCCTAAGCTACCTTTAAGCCAAGGCAAACCTAACTGTTGATTAATACTCGTGTTAGTGTTCGCGGCAAACTGTCCGGCCTGCATCTCTTTTTTACGACCAAACCCAGGCACTTTGATGACGTTAAAACCAGCCTGTTGCATACCACGCCTTATGACGCCTGCTATGCTGAAGGTACTAAAGGTAGCGTCTTTAGCGCTATGTTGGCCAATTATATTGAATAACGTGCGGCTCCACATTTCACGGCTTTTGTGAGGTGCGAACCCATCTAAAAACCAAGCATCGGCGAGAAACAATGCACGACTAAATTGTTCTTCAGCATCGCCTATGTAAAGCGTGAGTGTCACTAGACCTTGCTCAAACACCAACCGATGACAGCCTTTTACCGCCAGTGGGTATTGCTCAACCAGTTGCTCACTCAAATGGCGTAGCGAAGGCCAGTTGGCTAAGGCTTTGGTCAAATCAGAGGCGAGAAGAGGTGCATTCTCTACTGAGATAAAGTGGAGAGGGACGACGCCTCTATTTTTTTTTCTTTTGTGCCATTCAAGCCAACAGCATAAAAAGTTCAGTCCGGTGCCAAACCCAATTTCAGCAACGGTTAAGAGTGAGCGTTTATCGGTCTCTTGAAATCGTTGGCCAATATTATTATTGTCGAGAAATACATATTGAGTCTCTTCAATACCGTTTTCACGAGAGTAATAAACGTCATTATGCTGCTTTGAAATCGGGTGGCCGACTTCATCCCAGATGAGGTCGGCTGTAGGTACCGCAGGTAATTGCAAAATGGGAACTCTTTAATGATAGAAGGCGCTTAATCTAATAGCTTGAATCGTGATCTGCCTATTTGACGACCGACATTTTTTTGATGACGATGGGGTCGACTGGAATATTGGCATGCATGTTACGTTTAGTTGTTCTAACGTGCTCTATTTTATCGACTACATCCATACCTTCAACTACCTTACCAAAGCTTGCATAGCCCATACTTTGAGAGCTGTAGTCTAGGAAGTTGTTATTGGCGACGTTGATAAAAAACTGAGACGTTGCCGAGTGTGGATTATTCGTTCTAGCCATTGCAATGGTACCGCGATTATTGTGTAGCCCGTTAGACGCTTCGTTTCTGATCGGCGCTTCGGTAGGCAGTTTATCCATGCTTTTGGTGAAACCACCGCCTTGAATCATGAACCCTGGGATGACACGGTGGAATATGGTTTTAGTGTAAAAGCTACTTTCAACATAATATAAGAAATTCTTCACGGTGATGGGTGCTTTTTCGGGGTTTAGTTTGACCGTAATATTTCCGTAATTGGTTTCGATTAGCACTTTCACATCAGTTGTTGCTGAGGTGTTAGCAGCTGCGAGAGCATTGGCGCTCAATATAAGGGATAGACAGAGTAAAATTGGTTTAATAAATGACATGTAGCTACGCATCTAAAATATCCTTAGTTTGGTTTGTTGTTTGGGTTTATGATTGCTTTAGATTACTGTATTTACCGATTGAAATGCAGTTCTTTTCTTAACGTTTAGACTCGCAAAGTGCACCGTCTAAACATTTTAACAGATCTTTTATAGATTGCGCCTTATTTGGGATAAGTGAGCAGCAATCAATTCAGATAGTTAGTCTATTTTGATGGGGCATGGGGGGGCTGTATCAAACTGGTAACCGAACTTACATTTCTTAACTAATCGATAAGATTATCCAGTATACAAATCATCCAATTCGTACCATTATTCTTGTGGGATCAATATTTACTCAAAAACATAAAAATAGAGGTCGGGGATATGATAGCTACAAAAACAAAACAACTAGACAAGTCCCGTCTTGGGCGATTACTCGTAAATCGCGGATACATTAGTGAGCAGCAATTAGATGGTGCGCTAGCCCTTCAACGCTCATCAGGTCAAAAGCTAGGTGAAGTTCTTGTTTGTCAGGGGTTGATCTCAGAGAAAGACCTGGAAAGAACGCTCAAGCATCAAAAGAGATACCGTTATACCGCCGCGTTTGTCGCAATGGTGGTGACCCCCTTACAACCTGCTATTGCATTCGCCGCGACGACTCAAGCCAGTAATGCCAGTACGGATGCTACAGCAGCCGAACAAGTTAACGCATTTAAATCTAAATCAGGCTTAAAATCACTTGATGATGATTCGCTGGCGGGAGTATCGGCTCAAGGTCTTACTGAAGATATTCAGGGCTTGATGCAGATGGTTAATGATGAAGAAAATCCAGACTCTGTAAAGGTTTTAAAGAATCTGACCAACGTATTCATACCCGTCACCAACGCGTTAGCCTGGGATTCAACGGTAGAAGGTGTTGTATACGATAGTAATAAACCAGGCTTTGAAATACTGGAACCAGGAAAGATGAAGTTAGCGCTGCCCACTCATATTGACAAGATAAGCTTAGAGAATATTCGGGTAGCAGGCGCGGGACCTACCAGTCCATCATTTGGTAGTGTGTATATGAATGATATTAACTTCTCTGAAGGGTCGCATGTAACTATTACGGTACGATAAAGGTTGTTTGTTCGCCTTTTTACCTGCAGTGTAACGTTAATTTTATTTCCCACCCTCTTCGGTTGCCCATAGGGCCTGATCCTTAACCTGATCAGGCTTTAGCTATGGAGTTAAGGCCGCCAATAGAGCTCTCTTTACCAGATGCCCCATATAAGTTTGGTTTGTTATGCTGACCTCTTACAATGTCCATTAGCTTATTAACGCGCTTTAGCGAGTGGCTAACAACTTTACCATTAACCGTGTTTTGATCCTGGCAGAACCGTAATCCAATGTTAACTTTTCGCCAGAGTGATTGAAGTGATGAATCTGGTATTTCTGATATTATTTTTTCAAACTCACCCTTTTTGATTGGGTGACCGGCATCAACGAATAACTTAGCCTTCTCTTTGGCTCTATACTCTATGGTTTTAATGCAGGTTGATTTTTCACTGGCTAGCGCCTGAATAGAGGCGTTAGAGCGCTCTTTAAGGGCTGTACGCTCTTTATTTAGTATTTCACTTAGTCTGGTGAGGTCTTGTATATCTTCTTGTAGCAGAGTTTTGAGTCTATCAATTGCAAGTGGCATAACCTTTACTCTTAGAAAATGTATTTCTCCATATCAAGCATTTTCTGAGCCACATTTTCAGAAGAAACGTTATAACTACCATCTTCTAACGCTGCGCGTATTTTTGCTACCTTATCGGAGTCAACTTCAGGCAATTCCTTTAAGTTAGCTTCAATTTGTTGGAAATCTTTAGCCTTACCGCTAAAGCTAACGCTCTCCCCGCGCTTTTCTTTTGGCGCTTCGTGCTTTTCAGACCCTGAGCTGTCAATTTTTTGTCGAGGCTCTTGGGCCTCTACCGTCCGGCTTCTGGAGCCGCCCGGTTGGTTCGGGTTGATGCCGTTCATATCAATTGCCATGATCGTAAACCTTTAATTTATAGACTCTGCTTTACTTATCGACCCAATTTTAAAAAACTTTAACAATAAAAGGTATTTTATTTTCAGGGTCATTATAAATAACCTTGTTTCTAGCATAGCTTCTGCTAGGTGTACTTTTAATTCCTTATCCAGAAGGTTTTAATGTTACATAGGAACGGTAACTTTTCCTTTCGATACGATGGTTGCTCGCACAATTCGGTCGGACTTTTTGTTTCTTACTGATATTTGCTGCCCTAGCTTCCCGTCGCTTAACGCTGTTCCGATCATCTGCACAGAAATTGTATCTGACAGCGCGCTAATAACAACGGTATCGCCACGCGCAACAACTTTAGGTGGCAACAGTAACCCAGGGTAAAATACATCCCCAGCTTGAATGGTCCGTCGTAGAAGCATGCCGACTATATTATTCGGCTTTACAAAGTAGCCTTGTCGCGACTGGTTAACTTGAATTTCAGCACGCTCAAGATCTGAGTTTTTGACTCTATACCCTCTTGGCAACGTTTGGCTTGCGACCCAAACGTTGTTAAAAATATCTATTTTAGCTCCGATAAAAATGGACCAGCGTTTTTGGTCGTTGCAGACTACTTTTAGGGTGTTTTTATTACGGTCTAACGGATTGCTTTGGAACTCAATTGTGAGAGGGGTCTTGCAAATGGTTAAGTTCAGTCGAGGATCGATATTGCCGATTTTATAATCAGAACGGTAACCTTTGTCCGCCGCAATTTTTTCACTATAGTCTTCTAAGAACTGCTCTGCTTGTAGGGATGCCCACTCACTAAACGACGATGCGACGCTGGGTGTAGCCATGAAAAGTAACGATAGAACTAAAATAGCTCTGCGAACTTTTAAAATATGACCTATGCTAATGAGAAGTAAGCAGTATTTATTAACGCTATGGTTGTCAAAACAAGGCACATTGGCTCCATTTGTTGTATCCAGTGGAATTGCTTGTAAATTAAGCAAACATTGTGCCGATAAGGTAATTTGTGGTCGTTATGCGTAATGAAAAGTCTATAATTCAGCATTAACGGGTAGTAGCGGTTCGTTTTTATTTAGAATTCAGAAAAAGTGCAGGGGATACACCTATGGCTGGTGTTATGGATAGTGTCAACCAGAGAACTCAGCTGGTTGGCGAGAATCGATTAGAGTTGCTGTTATTTCGATTGCGTGGCGAACAGGTATATGGCATCAATGTATTTAAGGTTAAAGAGGTGTTGCAGTGCCCAAAGCTCACTATGATGCCGAAGCGTAACCCCGTAGTTAGAGGTGTTGCGCATATTCGTGGCGGTACTATTCCCATCATGGATATGGGTATGGCGACCGGCCAAGCTGCCATACCAGAAGATAAGATTAATAGTAGTTTTGTCATTATTACCGAGTACAACAGAAAAACTCAGGGTTTTTTGGTCGGTGGTGTGGAGCGTATTGTTAACCTTAATTGGGGGGAGATTCACCCACCTCCAAAAGGGGCGGGTAAGGAAAACTACCTCACAGCGGTTACACAGCTTGATGATAAGTTGGTTGAAATCATTGATGTAGAAAAAATTCTGGCCGAGGTGTCTCCTGTTGAAGATACCGTGACGGAAGGCATCATCACTGAAGCACAAACGGAAAAAGCCCAACGTTTTCGCGTGTTAGTAGTTGATGATTCGCTTGTGGCCCGTAAACAGATTCAAAACTGTTTACAGGCGGTAGGTTTTGAAGTCGTTACAAAAAATGATGGGCGTCAGGCGTTAACATATTTGCAAGAGCAGGCTGATGCCGGCGTTAATATTACCGAACACCTTGCTTTGATGATCTCTGATGTTGAAATGCCCGAAATGGATGGTTATACGCTAACGACCAACTGTAAGGCAGACCCAAGACTTGCTCCACTATATATTATGCTGCATACCTCGTTGAGTGGCGTATTCAATAAAGCGATGGTTGAAAAGGTCGGTGCGGATGACTTTATGGCGAAGTTTAGCCCTGATGAATTGGCCGAACGGGTGATGACAGTAGTGGATGAGCTGCATCAGTAAAACAGTTTAAATAACGTCACTTTTTGCTTGGATTAAAAGGTTTATGGTAACGCGCTTAAATTCAACCGATTCAGGGTCGCCTGATGAATACCAGCAGTTCCGTGATTTTCTGCAAGAAGCCTGCGGGATTTTACTCGGTGATAATAAGCAGTACTTAGTAAAAAGCCGGCTCAGAAAAATCATGGAGGAAGAAGGCGTTGACTCTCTTGGTATACTTGTCCAAAAACTAAAGAAAGTATCATCAAGACAGCTTAAAGAGAGGGTGGTTGATGCGATGACCACAAATGAAACATTGTGGTTTAGAGACAATCATCCTTTCCGGATACTCAGTGATATATTGCTTCCAGAGTTTTCTGATAGAACGGGGATGAAACCCATTCGAATATGGTCGGCTGCCTGCTCGACCGGTCAAGAGCCTTACTCGATGACGATGGTGGCGGATGAGTTTAAGCGAGCAAAGCCTGGTAAGCTAAAAAGCGGTATTCAGGTGGTTGCGACGGATATATCCCAGACAGTATTAAGCAATGCAAAGTCCGGTGAGTATGAAATGCTCGCAATTGGTCGCGGTTTATCTAAAGAACGCTTAAACGCTTACTTTTCTGAGCAAAAAACGGGGTCGTGGCAAATAAAACCGGAGCTTAGGCGGCAAATAGACTTCCGACTATTAAACCTGTTAGATAGGTATTCGATACTCGGAAAGTTTGATGTGATATTTTGTCGAAATGTGCTGATTTATTTTTCTGCGGAACTTAAGCTGGATATTATCTCACGTATGCATCAAGTACTGAATAAAGGTGGGTATTTGGTATTAGGCGCTTCAGAGTCGTTAAATGGGCTACCTGATAAGTTTGAAATGGTTCAGTGTAGGCCTGGTATTATTTATCGAGCCATTTAGTTAAACGCCAGACTGCAACTTATGTTTGCAGCCCTTTCTAGGTTTAACTCAGAAATGGGTTGAGCATTCTACCGAAAAAACCTGTCATTTTAAGCGGTGCATCAAGTACTGCAAAGCAAATACAGTCGCTACTTTCTGCGGCTTTTGGCTGATGTACCGTTTGTGTATCAGCCAGAATAAAGTCACCTTGGTTATATTCTCCGGCTTTGTCAGAGAAGCTGCCATCCATTACTAAGGTAAACTCATTACCTTTATGGGTATGCACGGGTAGCTCTTTACCTGCAGATATTTTATATAGTTTGGCAGAAAACTGTGAATCTGAGATAGGTAATTTATATTCCTGTATACTTTTAGATATCCCTTTCCATTCAAGCTGGTCAAAGTAACTAGGAACGAATCGAGTTAGTGGTCTAGGTATCCGAGGGTCAATTGTTTTTGTCATCTGCTGTACTGGTGGTGCAGGTTCGTCTAGTCTTGAAAGTAGTTTTGATAATACGTCGTTGCCCATTTCTACGGGTGTTGTTTTTTGTAATATTTCACCGCCAAGTTGCTCGTAAACCCTAATACGGCTACTACATATATGACACTTTTCAAGGTGGCAGGCCACCATAATGCCCAATGAATTGGACATTTGGCCTGCCGCAAACTGCATTAAAAGTTCGTCAGAAGGATGATAATTAGCCATGTCATTTGTTCTTTCGCTAAGGTGTCTAACTTTTTCATTGCCAATCGCAGTCGCGACTTAATCGTACCCAGCGGCAAATCTAATTCGTTGGCAATCTCGCTATGAGGTTTACCTTCAAAATATACTTTGTAAACTATTTGACGCTGGGTTTCTGGCAACCCGTGTAAGAGTGTACGCACGATATTAACATTTAGATCACTTTCTATTTCTTTTTCTAAATGTTCTTTTTCCGTATAGGCTTCTGGCCACAGGTCATCAGATGACACGAGATCTGGGCGTTCTTTGCGAACCAGGTCAATACGTTTGTTACGTACAATTGTATAAAGCCAGGTAGTGGCAGAAGCCGCGACAGGGTTGAATGTATGAGCTCTTCTCCATACCGTTAACAGTGCTTCCTGAACAACTTCTTCAGCATCTGCTGCGGTTGCACCGCATCGCATAGCATAGGCCTTTAGTCTCGGAGATGCTTGTTCGAATAGTTGTATGAAGGCACTACGATCTTTGTCGTGAGCAATTTTTATTACCAGGGCGTCAAAGGGCCGGGCGTTGTCTGGTTGGTCTTGGCTCAAAAATCCACTCTCACCTTAAGATGCATTTATTATTGTGAATATAGCGAATGCTGATGTTGAGTTAGCGATAAATGCCAATGTCTAACACCTTGCAAAATATAAAGTATTGCTTAGTGATGGTAAAGGTAAAGTATACCTATTAATTGATAGTAGTTCTTATCTCATGTTTTTACGATATGTTTCACTTGGGATAGTTAATTGCTAGCAAAACTCTGACAGGTGGTGATCCGTTTTCGCTATCTGGCCGTAATATACCCATATTCCGCTGAATTTATAGAAAGATGAAGACAAATGGGTAGAGTAAAACATGCATAACATTGTTTGGTTCAGAAGCGATTTGAGAGTGCATGATAACCCAGCATTAGATGCAGCGATGCAACGTGGCTCCGTAGTCGCTATCTATATGTTGGCTCAGAAACAGTGGGATCATCATTTTGTATCGCCTGCAAAGCGATCATTAATTGTTCGGCAGGTTAAAGTCTTAGCCGAGCAACTTAACAAACTTAACGT
Source organism: uncultured Oleiphilaceae bacterium (assembly GCA_913060665.1). Taxonomy (GTDB): domain Bacteria; phylum Pseudomonadota; class Gammaproteobacteria; order Pseudomonadales; family Oleiphilaceae; genus Alkalimarinus. Next base: position 16,828 of record CAJXUY010000002.1, on the reverse strand, counting down.
GCCGCTAACCGTGATTTCTTGCACCGACTATTCTGACTATGGTGAGATTCTAAGCAAGCAAGCCTCTCGTGTTGGTGCACGGTGTGTATATTTTAATACTGAATATGAAGTAAATGAAAAACGCTGTGCCGAACAGGTAGAAAACAAATTGGCGTCAGTAAGTGTGAGGGCAAACGCTTTTCACGACAGTTGTATGGTGCAACCAGGGAAAATCAGAACAAAGCAAGGTCAGTGCTATAAAGTTTATTCTGCATTCAAACGAGAATTTATCGCGCAGCATTCACTGGTTTCTCGCCCTATTTTGAATCGGCCAAAAGCGCAGTCAGAGATTGATCTAGTTACTGATATTAGCGTCTTGGATGAGGTCATGGTTGATAGTAAGTGGGCTTCGTTTTGGCCTGCGGGAGAAGATGAAGCCCATGATCGCTTAAACGGTTTTATCGAGGAGCACATTAAGCATTATGACCTGCAACGAGACCTTCCTTCGGTGGAAGGCACTAGTCGGATCTCTCCGTATTTGGCGGTAGGTGCATTAACTACCACTCAATGTATGCAGGCAGCCTTGAGCTTGACCGAGGGTCGTTTTGACAGTGGTAGAAATGGCATTTTGGTGTGGATCAATGAATTGATTTGGCGCGAATTTTATCGCCACCTTTTGGATGAATATCCTCGTTTGTGCAAGTTTAAACCGTTCAAGCTTGATACTGACAGACTTCCCTGGAAGCAAGATAAAACGTTATTTAAAGCCTGGATCGACGGAAAAACGGGCTACCCAATAGTGGATGCGGCTATGCGACAACTGGCTGATACGGGTTGGATGCATAATCGATTGCGAATGATAACGGCGATGTTCTTAACAAAGCATCTGTTTATTGATTGGCGTTGGGGTGAACAGCACTTCATGGAACGCTTAGTTGATGGTGACCTAGCCTCTAACAATGGCGGATGGCAATGGAGTGCGTCTACCGGTGTTGATGCGGTTCCATACTTCAGGATTTTTAACCCTACTCGGCAATCACAGCGGTTTGACCCAAACGGTGACTTTATTCGCCGATATGTGCCTGAACTTGCAAAGCTAGATAGTAAGTCTATTCATCAGCCCAGCGCAGCCCAAGCCGCCAACGCAGGGTATGTATTGCCGATCGTTGACCATGCTACAGCGGTTGCGCAGACCAAACTTTGGTTTAGGCAGCTATCTGAACCTACGGTTGATATGTTTAGTGATCAGGAGCTTCAACTCGCATGAATATTCAAAACTCAGAAGGCGCAAAAAAGCGTCCAGTGTTTAATACTATTGTTAGGTGGTTCGACTCAGAAGCTGAGACTGGGTCTGCTGATTCAGGCTTTACCAAACAGCATCAAATAAATTGGCTTCGATGTATGCCCTTTTTGGTTGTTCATCTTGCCTGTTTAGGCGTCATTTGGACGGGATGGAGTGCTACAGCACTACTGGTCTGTTTAGGGTTTTTTTGGTTAAGAATGTTTGCGGTGACTGCTTTTTATCATCGGTTGTTTTCTCATCGCAGTTATAAAACAACTAGAAGCTGGCAGTTTGTCTTTGCGGTTTTGGGTAACTCAGCCTGCCAGAGAGGTCCACTTTGGTGGGCTTCTCACCATCGTAAGCATCATAAGTACTCAGATAAAGAGCAAGATCTTCATTCGCCAGTTGCCCATGGCTTTTGGTTTAGCCATGTTGGTTGGTTTATGTCAGAAGCAGGTTTTAAAACCGACTACTCTATTGTAAAAGACCTTGCCCGCTATCCAGAGCTTCGCTTTTTGAACCGGTTTGATATTTTGGTTCCTGCTATCTTTGCCGTGCTTATTTATGTGCTGGGTGAAGCTATTGGCTCATATTGGCCTCAGACCGGAACTAATGGATGGCAAATGCTAGTCTGGGGGTTCTTTATTTCTACGACTTTTTTGTTTCACGCTACATTTACAATCAACTCACTGGGTCATGTGTGGGGATCTAGACGCTTTAAAACCAAAGATCATAGTCGTAATAATCCATGGCTTGCGTTTCTCACGTTAGGTGAGGGCTGGCATAACAACCATCACAGATTTGCAGTCTCAGCTAGGCAAGGTTTCTACTGGTGGGAAATTGATATTTCATACTATATTTTAAAAATTTTGGCTTTTATCGGCGTTGTAAGTGATCTCAATCCGGTACCCGTGCGTATATTAAAAGAAGGCACCAGTAAAAAAATGTCGATTGCGGCTAAACAACACATCGCAGGGGAGAGGGGCTAATGCAAGGGAAATCAAAGTTGGGTACTACACATCAGCTGTTTGACGTGAATGAGTTTGAGGGGCCACTAAAGGTCGTAGAGGAATTCAAAAGCCTTTATCAGAGACTTAATGCTACAAATTGCCAGAGTAATATCGTTGATGAGGTGTACCGAAGCGATGTCTTGTTTCAGGATAGCTTTCACCGGGTTGAAGGAGTTAGTGCGATGAAAGAATATTTCAATGCACTCTATCTAAATCTAAAAAGTAGTGAGTTTGTATTTCATGATCAGTGGGTGGGGAGCAGCAGTGCAATGTTGACGTGGACCATGACGTACTCCCACGGCAAGCTAAACCGAGGTCGCGAGATATCCATTGAAGGGTCAACTGAAGTTCGTTTCGATGAAAAAATCTATTTTCACAAGGACTACTTTGATGGTGGTAGGTTGTTATATGAGCATGTTCCACTCTTAGGCTCCGTCATTAAGCAACTTAAGAAACACATGGCCAAATAGGTAATAGGTGCAGGTTATGAGTGCAAATAATGAAACCAGCAGGGCTATATGGGTGGTAGGTGCATCATCCGGTATAGGTGAAGCTCTGGTCAGGGCATTGAATAATGATGGCGATACTATTTTCATTAGCGCCCGCAACGAAGCAGCGCTTGACGCGATAGCTCATGCTGCCAATGCAACCGTTCAGGTGCTTCCTCTAGATATCACTGACGAGTTTTCAGTGAGTGCAGCGACCGAATCTATTCGCCGAAAGGTGGGTCGGCTCGATCAAGTGATTGTTAACGCGGGTACCTGTGAGTATATCGATTCAGATCAGATAGATTTAACCGCTGTAAAAAGAGTCATGGATACTAATTTTATAGGAGCAATAAATGTTATTGATTCAGCATTGCCTTTATTGAGGGCCTCTCTTAGTTTTGAGTCTGAGTGTCGCCCTCAGCTTGCGGTGATGTCTAGCAGTGTCACCTATCAGGCGCTTCCTCGAGCAGGCGCATATGGGGCTTCGAAGGCTGCGTTGAGGTACTTTGTCGAGGCTTTAAAGCTAGACGTGCAGCATGAAGGCATTGATGTGAGAGTTATTAGCCCTGGTTTTGTTAAAACACCATTGACGGATAAAAACGACTTTGAAATGCCGTTTATTGTAGAGGTTGATGAAGCTGCTGAGAGAATTGTTTCAGGTCTTAAATCAAATCAATTTGATATCCATTTTCCCACACGTTTCACGAGAATACTTAAGGCTATATCGCTACTGCCAGATGCTATCAGGTTTAAGTTGGTCGGCAAGGCATCTCGCCATCAGAGTGAGTTAGCTATTGCCAGCAATCAACATACAGAAATAAGAAGGCCCTAAAAAGATGAGTCAGAAACAAAATATTGCCATAATTGGCTCAGGTATCGCAGGCTTAACAGCAGGTTATTTGTTGAGTAAGAAGCATAACGTCACACTCTTTGAAGCTAATGATTATTTGGGGGGGCATACCCACACACGTGATGTTGAGATGGGTGGCAACACTTACTCGGTTAATACAGGTTTTATCGTATTTAACGATTGGACCTATCCAAACTTTATCGAATTGATGAGTCAGCTGGATGTAAAAAGTGAAGCCTCGGATATGAGCTTTAGTGTTCGGTGTGAAAATACCGGTTTAGAATATAATGGTACTAGTTTAAACAGCTTGTTTGCTCAACGACTCAACATTGCTAACCCTAAGTTTCTCAGAATGGTGTATGACATTATACGCTTCAATAAACAAACAGTTGAAGCGCTAAAAAATGACACGGTGACTGATGAGCAAACCTTGGGTGAGTTTGTAAAAGAGAATGGTTACTCTGAAGGATTTGTTAACTACTATATTGTACCAATGGGAGCCGCCATTTGGTCAGCATCCGTTGATGTGATGATGGAGTTCCCGTTAAAGTTCTTCCTCCGTTTCTTTAACAATCATGGCATGCTAAGTGTTGATGATAGGCCTCAATGGAGGGTGATTAGTGGTGGCTCCAGATCGTACATCGATCCTATTACCCGACCTTATAAAGATAACATCAAGCTAAGCACCGCCATTGTTTCTGTTAGCCGTGATGACAACGGGGTGGAGCTGACCACCCATACCGGTGAGAAATACCCGTTTGATCAGGTCGTTTTCGGTTGTCATAGTGACCAAGCATTAAGGATGCTCGAAAAGCCGACAGAAAAAGAGAGCGAAATACTCGGTGCGTTACCTTATCAGATGAATCAAGTCGTGCTCCATACCGATCAGCGCTTAATGCCGAAGAAAAAGCTGGCCTGGGCTGCATGGAATTATCATATTCCTCAAAGAGCTAATGACTGCGCGATGGTGACCTATAACATGAACATCCTGCAAAATTTTAATAATGCACCTGAGACACTGTTGGTGACGTTAAACCGGTCTCAGGAGATTGCCCCTTCGAAAGTGATCGATAGTTATCAATACAGCCACCCTGTATTTTCACTAGATGGTGTAAAAGCACAGCAGCGGCATTCAGAAATTAGTGGCCACAATCGAACCCATTATTGTGGCGCCTATTGGTTTAATGGTTTCCATGAAGACGGTGTCAATAGTGGGTTAAGAGTGGCTGAAGCATTTGGTATTTCATTGTGACTGATAACGTTACCAATGACCGAATTAGCCATAACGTCATTCGAAGTGCTATATACACGGGTAACATTCGGCATCGGCGCTTTATACCTAATGCTCATACATTTAATTATCCATTGTTTATGCTCTATATTGACCTTGATGAGCTGACACAACTGTTTTCTAGTAAATGGTTTTGCTCACTAGAGAGGTTCAATCTGGTGAGCTTTATGCGTGAGGACTATTTTGCTCCAGAGGAGCCAGACCTCAAACAAGCGGTTATTACTCGTGTTACTGAAGACTTCACTTCCAAAGGTCATAACCCACCTGATATAACGCATGTAAGAGTATTGATGCATGCGCGATACCTCAATATTGTATTCAACCCTGTGGTCTTCTATTACTGTTTTGATGACCAAGAAAACCTTTTGTCGGTTCTAGCAGAGATAACCAACACTCCTTGGGCTGAACGGCATGACTATGTGTTACCTATTGATGAAACGCGCGTTGATATGGGCTATCGAAATGGCGGGAATGACACGCACATTTTCAGTTTTGCTAAAAAGTTTCACGTATCGCCTTTCAACCCGATGAATATGGATTACCGCTGGGCTTTTGGCGTACCCAAAGAGAATCTTGTGGTGCATATGGAAAACACTATGAAAGCAATATCAGGTGACGGCAATGACTTAGTCGAAAAGCATTTTGATGCAACGTTAAACCTCGAGAAAAAATCTTTTGAAGAAGAACTTTCAAAAACACTGATCCAATACCCAATTATTACCGTAAAAGTAATATTAGGTATTTACTGGCAGGCTTTTAGGCTCTGGGTTAAACGTAATCCGTTTTACGATCATCCCAAACATAGCGAGTAAGCCAGAAAATATTCATTCGACAAAAGACTTAGGGTAAGGCGCTTTTTATGAACAGTTCAGTCGCTGCAATGGAAAATAATAAAACTAGCCGGTTCAGTATGTCCCAGATAGCTAGAAAATTAGTTTGGCGGCAGCTCGAGAAAATTCATACCGGCACGATTGTGTTATATGAACAGGGCGTTCGACACTCTTTTGGAGAAGCGTTATTACCAGGCGCGGACCTCTATAGCGAAATGCATATTCATGACATTAACTGTTACTCAGATATTCTAACCGGTGGCAGTATCGGCGCCTCTGAGGCCTACATGACAGGAGATTGGACCAGTCCAGACTTAACGAGGCTGATCAGAGTCATGGCTAAAAATATGGATATTCTCGACCAGATTGAAGGTGGGTTTGCGGCTATTTCAAAACCGATGCTCAAGTGGTTTCACCGACACAACCAAAACACAGAGAAAGGCTCTAGAAGAAATATTGCCTCTCATTATGATCTAGGCAATGACTTTTTTAAGTTGTTTTTAGACCCTACTATGATGTACTCATCTGGCATTTTTCCGCATGCGGGTGCAACGATGCAAGAAGCGTCTGAAACCAAACTTCAAAGAATCTGTGAGAAGTTACAACTCAGCGCTGATGATCATGTGGTTGAGATTGGTACAGGGTGGGGTGGGTTTGCCATTTATGCGGCTACAAATTATGGCTGTAAAGTAACCACGACGACTATTTCTGCACAGCAGTTTTTGTTGGCTAAAGAGCGTGTTAGCGAAGCAGGTTTGGATGATAAGGTAACATTGCTTATGGAAGACTATCGTAAACTCCAAGGTACCTACGACAAACTCGTATCTATAGAAATGTTAGAAGCCGTTGGCTGGCAGTTTTATGATACATTTTTTAAGAAATGTTCCTCTCTCTTAAAGCCTAATGGTTCTATGTTGATTCAAGCTATCACTATAGAAGATCAGCGTTATGAAAAAGCCAAGAATGATGTCGACTTTATTCAAAAGTATATTTTTCCAGGCAGTTGCATTCCCTCAATTAATGCATTGAACACCGCATCAATGAATTCAAGCGATATGCGGCTTATTCATCTTGATGATTTTGCGGAACATTACGCCACAACATTACGAACCTGGAACAAAACCCTCGTAAACAACCTAGATAAGGTTCGCAGCCAAGGTTACAGCGAAGACTTTATTCGAATGTGGTTCTTCTATCTTTGCTATTGCGAAGGAGGGTTTATGGAACGCACAATCGGCGTGTCACATCTTGTATTTGCAAAGCCGGACTTCCGCAAAGAAAAAATCCAATAGTTGGCTGTCCTATGAACAAGTGAATGGTGTCTTCAATGAAAAATAAAGAAACACATCACATAGTGATGAACGCCGTATTGTTCCAATGTTGCTGGTTTTTAGCCATCTTCAGTGATTGGTACTGGGCTGTGATTCCATTATTACTCATGGTGGCTCATATCTACAGGGTGAGCCCACGTAGATTACATGAACTGAAGCTGGCCGTAGTGATCGCCTTTTCCGGAATCACCATAGATACATTGTTTAAAGTGACTGGCATATATAGTTTTGGTGACGCGCTGTTGTTGACCGATAGAAGCATACCGGTTTGGCTATGTATACTTTGGTTTGGCTTTGCAATGACGGTTAATCACTCTTTGAATTGGTTGGTTAAGAAAGCACCGTGGTTTGTGGTTGGCTGCGCAATAGCAGGGCCGATTTCATATAGTACCGGGCGCGCTATCGGGGTGATAGACTTTTCAAACCAATCGTTAGGGCTTATCTCTACCGAGTGGATTGTTATCGCGTTAATTGCAATCTATGTTGCCAGCCCTCGAATACATAACAAGTTTATGGTGAGGAGGGAGGTATTGTGATTCGAACACTTGCTCTTGCCTTTTTACTGTCACTAGCAGGTGTTGGTCATAGTACTAATATTCTTGAATTTGAAGGGCGTGCTTATGATGCCGAAACGGAACAGTTTCTTTATCTTGAAAAACATACTATCACGCTTGATAAGGAAGGAAACTACGCCTCAAGTAGCGTTCAATACCTGGATGAAAAAGGCGATGTTTTTGCTTCAAAAAGTGTGAGCTATGAAGCAAGCCTTATTGCCCCTTCGTTTACATTTTTTGACTACAGAACTGATCGGCAGATTAGCGTGCAGAACAAAGTAGGGAGTATAAAACTGACGTCTAAAACAGGATTGATTGAAACCATTAAAAATGTCGATGTAGAAAAAGCAAGCGGTCTGGTGGTGGATGCTGGTTTTGATCGTTTTATCTATGAAAACTGGGAAAATTTGCTAAAGAACAAGGACATATCATTCGCTTTTCTGACGATATCACGAGCATTGCTCGTCAGTATTGACGTTAGAGAAAAAAGCAGAACGAATGACAGTGTCGTATATTTAGTCGAGCCCAGTAACTTCTTATTGAGCTTATTGGTTGACCCCATAGAGTTAACTTACAACATTGAATCGCAACGACTGACGCGCTTCCAGGGGCTCACCAATATTGCCAAGAGCAAAAATGGAAAGGTTCAAAGTGATAATTATGTCGCTGTTATTCAATATAAGTATCTGTAGTAGAGAGATTAATACGACAGCGACTGTCAATTGTTTGGGAAATAAGTAATATGCAAAATGACCGTAAAAAACAGCAGATCAAAGATAGCGCACCACAGCCTCTAACCGACGCTGTTGAAACCGAAAGAACATTGCCTTGTAGAGGCTGTTTACCGAGTTGTATTAATTTTGACCGGTGTGAAGGTCGGCCATGGACGCTGCAATAAACGTTGGCAAACACTAAAAGCGGTTTCCATATAGATTTAATTGCTTCTTCAGGTGGAAACCAAAACTAGGCGCAAGTAGCGATATTGCATGATTAAAATTTACAGCCTAAGTTTTGGAATCTTTGTGTAAATAATGTACAACTCGCTCGACATTTAGGCCTCAACTATTTATAGTGCCCCCCCTGTGTGTCATCGCTGTAGTTTTGGCTCACTCACTTATTCGTCGCTCTCAGGAATACATCTTTGATTTCTACCGCAAATATCACCATGCAATTTGGCGCTGAGCCTTTATTTGAAAACATCTCCGCTAAATTTGGTAACGGCAACCGTTATGGCTTAATCGGAGCTAACGGTTGCGGTAAGTCAACGTTTATGAAAATTCTGAGTGGGGCCTTAGCGCCTACTTCTGGGAATGTGTCCATCACAGCTGGACAGAAGGTCGGTACGCTGAGTCAAGATCAGTTTGCTTTTGAAGAGTATAGCGTAGTGGATGCCGTCATCATGGGTGATGTAGCGCTATGGAAAGTGAAGCAAGAGCGTGAACGCATTTATAGCATGCCTGAAATGTCTGAAGAAGACGGCATGAAGGTCGCCGAGCTTGAAAGTCAGTTCGCAGAAATGGATGGTTATACGGCTGAAAGCCGTGCCGGTGAGATACTGCTGCATGCGGGCATAGAGGAATCACTTCATTTTGGTTTAATGAGCCAAGTGGCTCCAGGTTGGAAGTTGCGGGTACTGCTTGCACAGGCATTGTTTGCTAACCCCGATATTCTGTTGCTTGATGAGCCGACCAACAACTTGGATATACATACGATACAGTGGCTTGAGACCGTGTTAAATCAGCGTAAATGTACGATGATTATCATTTCTCACGATCGCCACTTCCTTAATTCTGTATGCACCCATATGGCCGACATAGATTACGGTGAATTGCGTATTTATCCTGGTAACTATGAAGACTTTATCGCGGCTTCAACATTAATCCGAGAGCAACTGCATACCGAAAATGCAAAGAAAAGTGCTGAAATTGATGAGCTACAAGGTTTTGTGAACCGTTTTTCTGCAAACGCATCTAAGGCAAAGCAGGCGAGCTCACGCGCTAAAAAGTTGGATAAAATCAAGCTTGACGAGGTTAAAGCCTCTAGCCGATTGACGCCGTCCATTAGCCTCAAACAAGAAAAGAAATTACACCGCCAAGCGTTGATTTTAGAAGACCTTTCTCATGGTTTTGATGGTGAGACTCTATTTAGTGGTGGTGATCTAATATTAGATGCGGGTGCCAAACTTGCTGTAATCGGCGAAAACGGGGTGGGAAAAACGACATTTTTACGCTGCTTGATGAATGATCTGCAGGCCAATGGTGGTGTGGTTAAATGGTCAGAAAACGCAACCATTGGTTACTGTCCGCAAGATAGTACCGATGATTTCGACTGTGATCTAAACCTATTTGATTGGATGTCACAATGGCGTACGCCTAAGTTTGACGATCTAATGGTTCGGGGCATGTTAGGGCGTCTTCTGTTCACGGCTGATGATGCTAATAAGAAAGCGAACGTGTGTTCAGGTGGAGAGAAGAATAGACTGCTGTTTGGTAAGCTGATGATGAGCGATGCGAATGTATTGATTATGGATGAGCCTACTAACCACTTAGACATGGAAGCGATTGAAGCCCTCAACCAAGCACTAGAGGCGTATGATGGTACGTTGATATTTGTCAGTCATGACCGAGAGTTTGTCTCTTCGCTAGCGACCCGAGTGATTGAAATTAAAGATAAAGGTGTTATTGATTTTCAGGGTACCTACGATGAATACCTTGATAGCCAAGAGCAGGCACGGCTACAAGTCGCTTAGGTTATAGCCACCCCATCCGCCATTCGTCTTTGTTCTTAAGGTCACACCAGTCGATTGAATACTGATTGTTATTCATAACCGCCTCAATCACGCACGTTATCACCCGCTGATCATCATCAAACTCGACCTCTGTGATAACAAAGTGCTTCTCTTTATTGGTCACGTTTGCTTTTGTCCACTTGCTTTGACGTAACGCTTTAGGACTGACCTTATTCATAGTACGTATCCCTTATTCATAGTACGTGTCCCTCGTTCAAATCAGTTTAGGTGTAAAGGTCGGGAAAAACTCCCCGACCGTTTAAACCGATTTACCTAACCTCAGAATTCGTCTGCAGTTAAGGCCATTAGGGTATCTTTTCCTGACTTAACTTCCTCAGCTAACGCGACGATTTCTGGTTGAAATAGACGGAAATAATGATCCGCTGTTTTACGTTTGCTTGAAAGAAATGCTTCGCTATAGTTTTCAACCGTACCTGCCGCTTCTGATTGTGCTGCCATTTTAGCCCAAAGTACCGCAAGGGTTGTAAGGGCAAACATTCTCAGTAGTGGTGTGGCTGCTGCAGCTGCTTCCACCGGGTCTTTCACCGTTTTTATGATGAGTACCCCCAGTGCCTCTTGAAGTACTTCAATAAAGCTGTTTGCACGCGCTAGGTGGCCAACATTGCTCACGTCATCGAGTATTTTGTTCATTTCAGAAAGGTAGGTGTGAGCGAGCCTTCCGTTGTTCATGGTTAGCTTTCTGCCGACTAAATCGAGTGCTTGAATACCATTTGTGCCCTCGTATATGCGAGGTATTCTTCCGTCTCTTAGTAATTGCTCTACCGGCAAATCTTGAGTGAATCCTGCCCCACCCATAGACTGCAATGCTTGGTCACAGCAAAAGAAACCTTCGTCGGTTAAGAATGACTTAACGATAGGTGTCATTAGCTGCACGATATCGTCAGAGCGCTCACGTTGAACTGAGTCGGCATGACCATGACTCAAATCTAGATGCAGACCCGTCCAGTAGGCCATCGCTCTTGAACCTTCAATAATCGCTTTTTGTCGCAACAGCATGCGCCGCACGTCAGGGTGAACGATAATGGGGTCTGCTTTTTCATTAGGATGTTCGGCGCCCGCAATTGAACGACTTTGTAGTCTCTCTTTGGCAAAGCCGAGTGATACCTGATAACCGGTTTCAGCTAAGCCTAACCCCTGAATACCCACCATTATTCTCGCGGCATTCATCATGGTAAACATGCATTTTAGGCCCTTGTTAGGCTCGCCGATTAGCCAACCTTTTGCGCCTTCAAAGTTCATCACGCAGGTAGCAGATCCGTTGATACCCATTTTATGTTCAAGGCCGCCACAAAACGCTGTATTTCGTGTACCGTCTTTAAGAAACTTTGGCACTAAAAATAGTGAAATTCCACGGCTTCCTTCCGGGGCATCGGGTAGTTTTGCTAATACTAGATGAATGATGTTATCAACGAGATCCTGCTCGCCACCGGTAATCCATATTTTAGTGCCCGTTATATCATAACCGTCACCGTTCGGGCTCGCCTTTGTACCAATAAGGCCAAGGTCGGTTCCGCACTGAGGTTCTGTGAGGCACATTGTGCCGGTCCACTCACCTGCGATTAACTTAGGCAAGTAAGCGTTCTGAAGTGTCTTGCTGCCATGTTTGGTAAGGCAATCTATAGCGCCGTGAGATAGACCTGGGTACATACCGAATGACAAATTAGTTGAGCACACCATTTCATCTACGATCATTTTCAGTAGGTGTGGTAACCCTTGGCCACCAAAGTCAGGTGAGGCAGAAAGCCCGCTCCATCCACCTTGCATATAGGTTTGATACGCATCTTTAAAGCCGTCAGGCGTCTTAACAGAACGTGTAGCGGGGTCGTATTGACAGCCTTCTCTGTCGCCTGGTGTATTAACGGGAAGTAGAACCAGCTTAGAAAACTTAGCAGCCTCATCCATTATGGCTCTAAAAAGATCTTCTGTGGCATCTTCGAAACGTTCACACTCAGCTATTTTGTTTGCTTGAAGGGTATCAAATAGCAAGAAATTCATATTATCTAAAGGTGCTTTATAGTGACTCACATTTAACCTCGTATCTTTCATCGATTGGTCTGCAGAATGACCTGTTTAGTTATTATCGTTAAAGACGAATTGCTGTGTTTTTAGTAAAACTAGGTTTTAAGTAATACTCTGTCTTGAGTTATGTTCTACGTAACCCACACGCGTTTTGGATCATCTTTTATTAGAAGTAAAGATCCATTGGTATGTTTTTGGCGTATATACAGTGTATTTTGGGGGGCAATTGAACAACATTAATTAATGTGCTTTTTAGAGAATATGACATGATGATATTGAGGCTAGTGGGGGGGTTGTACTTGTTGTCTGGCGGATGGTGTGCTTTTGTACCAGAACTGGCAGCTGGTTTTTTGGGTTTTTCTTTTACAGCAAACACCGGTTATGCAGAATTCTTCGCAGTGTATGGAGGGCTGCAGGTTGGACTTGGCGCAGCGATAGTCATGTGTTCATTGAACCGTCGTTACATTGAGGCGGCGTTGTATTTCTCAGCAATTTTGTCTACGGGGTTGCTCACTTTTAGACTCATGGGTATTGTTCTGTATGGGATTAGTGCGGCGCTAGCGGGCATGGCGTTGTTGGAGGCGCTGATAGTGTTGGCGTTTTATGCTGGGTGGAAAAGTTCGAAGACAGGGCTCAGTGAAAAAGTACTAAACTAATTGCCAAGTTTGAGCTAAAAAATCGGAGGCACAAATGATCAGGAAATTCGCGATTGGGTGTTTGTTTTGGATCTCTTCACTCCCGTTTTTTGCATATAGTGAAATACTCTTTACTGGTAGCTCTGACGGTATAGAATACCGTGCGGAATTAGTCGCAGGTGGGTTCAGCGTGCCTTGGGCAATGGCGTTTATAAACGAACATCAAATACTCATCACTGAGCGTAAGGGTACCCTCAAACTATTAGACTTAACAGATGGGAACACGCGTAATATTGAAGGTGTCCCCACAGTCTTTTCAGAAGGTCAGGGTGGGTTACTCGATGTAGCCTTACCACCGGGTTATAAGAAAGGAGACTGGGTTTATTTCACCTATAGTAAACCGTTAGACGATAGCGGTGTAACCGCCTTCGCTAGAGCTAAATTGAACGGCACTAGCTTAGATAACTGGCATGACCTACTTGTTACAACGTCTTTTTCAGGCACTACTAGGCACTTTGGCAGTCGCATTACATTTGATAATAATGGGCATGTGTTCTTTTCGGTTGGTGATCGAGGCGTGCGCCCTAATGGACAAGACTTATCGACTCATTCAGGCAGCGTTATACGCTTGAATTTAGATGGATCTGTTCCAAAAGATAACCCCTTTATCGGGCGTAAAAACGTGCTACCTGAAATCTGGAGTTATGGTCATAGAAACCCCCAAGGTTTAAGTTACGATGTTAACAAGACACGCCTGTGGCTTATTGAACATGGCCCAAGAGGTGGCGACGAACTTAACCTGATAGACGCAGGAAAGAACTACGGATGGCCGATTATTTCTTATGGCAAAGAGTATTGGGGTCCTTTACGTGTCGGCGAGGGGACGTCAAAAGAAGGCATGGAGCAACCCGTTAAATACTATGTGCCATCCATCGCGCCAGGTAGTTTGTTACTTTATACGGGAGATGCTTTTCCAAGCTGGCAAGGGGATCTGTTTGCCGGGGCGCTTAAACTACAGCATCTTAATCAAATAAAACTGAATAGTGCTGGCGAGGCGGTCGGAGAAGAGCGGTTATTAACCCGCTTGAAAGAACGTATTCGATCGCTAGTGCAAAGTCCAGAAGGCCTTATTTACTTATCTACTGATAGCGGCAAAATTATTCGTTTGATTCCTTCGAGCTGATGAGTGATCTGGTAATATGCCAAAGGAATGGTTTCGCTTACTTCTTCTGAGCTCTATGCATATGTTTAACCGCTCACATTTATAGAGGCAAAACGATGAAAGTTTATTTCTCACACGGTAAAGAAAGTGGTCCGTGGGGCAGCAAGATTAACACACTCGCTGAGATTGCCAATCAGCATGGCTGTGTCGTAGATAGTATCGACTACACCGATACTATGGACCCAGATCTGCGAGTAGAGCGGCTACTGACGCTTCTAGAATCAGAGCAAGGTGATTTTTCTCTAGTAGGCTCTAGTATGGGAGGGTATGTCTCTCAGGTCGTTTCTGAGCGAGTTAAGGCCAAAGGTGTTTTTCTTTTAGCGCCTGCGCTGTATATACCGAATTATGAGTGCCAGAACTATCAGAAAAACACGCCTATTCTAGACGTTGTTCATGGCTGGTCTGATAATGTAATACCGCCGGAGCACTCAATTAAATTTGCTAAAGATGTAAAGTGTTCACTTCACCTAATAGAGGGCGATCATCGGCTGAATAGTTCTATCCAAACTGTTTCAGTGTTGTTTGATCAATTTATCCGGTCGATTTTATCTTTGTAGAAAACTAGTTGTTTGGTTAAGGTTTACTGTAGGGAGGAAAAAGTCAGGGTATGGTGTCGAAAAAATTCTGCTTATGATTTTGTGTAAACTGGGTAGGGTAATTATTAATTTAATGGATTACGGCACGCAACCAGGCAGGATCATTTCGGGCATTGGTAAAAGTATTCTAACAACTTCAATGTTATTCAGCCTCTATTAACTGGCTGTATTAAGTATGTGGACAAATATTCAGGGTTTTGGGTGTATAGTGTTTTGAATGTACTAAATAAAAGCTGGGGAAACATTCGGTGTGCTTTTGATAATGAGTCGTTGGCAATATTGCTTAAAAGATAATTGGCGGAGAGGGAGGGATTCGAACCCTCGGTACCTTGCGGTACACACACTTTCCAGGCGTGCTCCATCGGCCACTCGGACACCTCTCCAGCAAGGTGCGGTACTCTATACTACATGTATTCTAAAATCAATAGACTGTAATCTAATCTACGGATCCATTGTAAGTGCTCTATATTTAATAGGGGGCGGCGTTGAGGCGCTATCTATTAATAATCCAAAAATAATAATGACTAACTAGGTGTATTGTTAAAAATGAATCAGCTGTACGGTAATTGCAGGACTAGTGTGGGTGGTTTGTTTGACCTGCATAAACATTTGGTTTTAACCTGTGCGTTAGAGCAATTAAAGCAGCATACAAAGGGTTTTCATTTTATTGATGCTCATGCAGGTGCAGGGTTGTATGATATTAGTGAAGAAATAACACCAAATCAATCAACGGTTGGCGTAAAGGATCTATTGAGTGCTAATAAAAATGAAATAACAGAGCAGTACGTGGGTATTGTGAAAGGCTTCAATGGCGGGGGGCCGCTGTTAAAGTACCCAGGTTCTCCAATGATTGCGCGTAAATTACTGCGTGCAAAAGATTCTATGTCACTCATCGAATTAAATGTAGATGACTATAGTGAGTTGAGTAGTGCTTTTCAGTCAGACGTTAAGGTAGATATTGATCACGGCTCTGCGTTCGATCGGGTGATTAAGCATATTCCTGAAGGTTTTTATGACGGCCTTATCCTGATAGACCCTGATTACATTATTGATGGAGATTCTACGGATACCGCTAATTTAATTATTCTATGCAAAGCAAAGTGGCCAAAGGCCATGATGATTGTAACATTACCCTTCACGGGCAGTTTAGCAAAGGATCGTTATGTGATATCAATACTGAAAGATTCAGGTGTAACAGACCTAGTTACCAGTAACATAGAGTTTGTTGATACGGTAGAGGAACAAGGTAAGGTTGAAACTAGAATATCTCGAGTTTTGGTGGTTAACCCTGTCCATGATATTAAAAACACAATAGAGTCAGTACTTTCACAAATGGTCAGTACTTTGCCGGTTTTAATTAAGGCAAAAAGTCGTGTGGAATGGGCTTGATTGCAAAATAGCGTCAATCAGCGCTTTTAATAGTAAAAAACCTTTGCTATTATGCGCGTCTTCTAGGGATAGGTGCTTAGCCGCTTGACCCTGTTATGGTGACTTTCGTTGGTTCCCACGCAACAATATACTGTCGACCCGGTCAGGCCCGGAAGGGAGCAGCCGAAACAGTGGACTTGTGTGCCGCGGTGTAGCTGGCGGAAGTTACCACCATAATATTTCTCTTTGTCGTCTTCACCAAAAGTTTGCATAACTTCCCGAATAGATTTCATAATCGCTCATCACTTAACGTTTATTCATCGCCATCTAGCCATGCTCTGTCGGCTAACCGGTCGTTAAACCATTGCATGCCTTTCTAAAAGTCTTGGCGCTCTTTAAAGGGTTTAAGTAGGTATTAATGGGTCAGAACTTTTAATGATGATTGTAGTGGATCTGACTGATCCAGACTCTCCTGATAACAGTCTTTGTCTTTGGGCGTCAGAGAGTTGGTAAGCGGTAATTAAACCCCACCTTGTGGTAGCGTTTCATTCATGAGTAAGGTTG
>CAJXUY010000001.1 GCA_913060665.1 uncultured Oleiphilaceae bacterium | reverse complement strand
CCGACCTTACTTATTCCGTCGTGGTG
Organism: uncultured Oleiphilaceae bacterium; assembly: GCA_913060665.1. GTDB lineage: Bacteria > Pseudomonadota > Gammaproteobacteria > Pseudomonadales > Oleiphilaceae > Alkalimarinus. The sequence goes on along the minus strand of CAJXUY010000001.1, from coordinate 473,576 downwards.
CCTGTCTTCAGTCTATGCTCGTGGATCTACAAGCCTTTCAACCTGTAGCCAACCTAACGCCGCCGGTGATTGCACCACACCCGTTGCCTGATCCAACGCGCTAGCTCTAAACTCATCATGCAGGTATTCTCACTGTTCTTAACTTTGTATCCATTTTAGGGAGTACCACTTCTCTGGATATTGACCAGATATACGCAATCATTTCTCGTGCTATAGCGGTCACCACTACATTGTAATTTTTACCGCGCTTCATTAAACGTTGATATCGCTTACAAAGCCTTAGCTGGGCTTTCCAAGCGATATCAACCACCTCTTTGGGTAAGCCTTCTTGTCGCTCCTGAAGACTGGTTGATACATTCGCCGTATATCGATAGCTATGGGCGCCTTCAATGAGCAGCCGCCTTGCTCGGCCATTACCGCACTTGGTAATGCTGCCTAATCGTCGTGAACCACCACTGGAATGCTCACTGGGTGTTAACCCTACATAGCTCATTAATTTTCTAGGTGTATCAAATCGAGAGAGGTCACCTAATTCCGCAATAACCCCCGTTGCAACAAGCAATCGAACGCCTCGTAAAGCTTGTATCGCTTTAACGACAGGATAGTAACGCCATTGCTTAACCTGATGGGTTAACTCATTGTCCAATCGTTCTAGGCGGCTCATCCGCTCGGTAATCGTTTGAATCATTTCCTGAAGTACAATTTGTTGGCAACGATGAGGTAATATCATTTCTGTTAACCAGCGTAAGTGTTTCAGTGACCAGTTAGCTTTACCGTCATAGCGAATATTGTTTCTTAACAGCAATGCTTTAAGTTGGTAGCGAGCATCATTTAAATCTTTCATAGCTGTTTCTCTGGCTCGAGATAAATCACGCATAGCCTCATCTTCGGTTTCAGGCACATAAATCGGGCTGATATCACCATTTTTAAGCAATTGGCAAAGATCCATAGCATCTCGCTTATCTGTTTTGACACGTTTCCCTGGCTTCTTAGGGATTAATGAGGGGGCAACGAGGTAGCAACAATGTCCTTGTTGAGAGAGTAGCCGGTACATCCAGTAACCACAGGGCCCTGCCTCATAAAGGAAATGAAGTGTGGCCTTGGGGTATTTAGATTGAAATTGTCGAGCGAGTTTTAGTAAGCCTTGTTTGGTCGATGGTATTCGGCCTAGATGAATGACTTCGTTATTACGCCCATCTAGAGAATAAGCGACTTCAGTAAACTCTTTATGAGTATCCATGCCGATAAATAATATGCTATCGTTTTTCATGGTGCTGGCCTCCGTTATAGTGTTAATCAACTATATTATGGCTCTGGCTGAGCTTATCGGCTAACCCACGAAATGGAGGTCAGCACTCTCGTGGGGGAGTCATTATGTCTAGGGCTTTTGACAGCTCATAATAATGTACATACAATGTACATACAATGTACGTATGATTAAATTCGAATGGAATGACGCTAAAGCAGCGTCCAATAAAAAGAAACATGGTATTTCGTTCGAAGAAGCGAAATCCGTGTTTTACGATGAATCTGCTATTCAGTTCTTCGACGAGGACAACTCTGAAAGTGAAGATCGTTTCCTTATGTTAGGCCTCAGCAATGAATCTCATGTTTTACTAGTATGTCATTGCGAACGCGACTCAGGAAATAGCATAAGAATTATTTCTGCTCGCAAAGCTACAAATAATGAGCGTAAATTCTACGAAGGTGGTATCTCATGAAACAAGAATATGATCTATCAAAAATGAAGTCCCGTAAAAACCCTTACGCTTCAAAACTTAAGAAACCCGTTACTATGCGTTTAAGTGAAGATGTTATTGGGTATTTTAAAGATATGTCCGAAGAAAATGGTGTTCCGTATCAGAGCTTGATTAATCTCTACCTTAGAGATTGTGTGGCTACACACCGTAAAGTCGACATTTCGTGGCATTCCAAGCCCTAACCAGGCGTTCAACAAGGACTCCGTAATGCTGTCACCTTTTTGTGGGGAACACCAGTCCGAAATGTCATAGTTTCGTTTGAGGTAAATCAGTGGCTTTTAAAAATGAATTAATACCTGACGAACAAAAAGATAGATTCAATTTTCCGGTTCAAGTGCTTTATGGCGGATCAAAACCGACGCTCTATAAATGGGTTATCGATCAAGAGAATGATTTCTATCTTGTAAAGGCCAGCACTGAAGGTGGCGGGTATGATGGGACGGTTGAGCAAAATACCTTTTATCTTCATGCGTACAACGAAGATATTTATATAAAAGCCACTCCTTGGAGTTTGCCTCTAACTCCTGAAGGTGAACGGATTTTCAGATGGGAAGTCACTAAGATTAATATTCCAAGTAGTATTGCTAGTAAACGAGAATGCATTATTTCACTAATAAAAGAAGCGTTTAGTGTAATGGGGCTTAGGTGTAACGGGGCATCATATGATCGCGTTGATATTGAGTTTAGGTTTGAACTATAAGCATATAACCAGCAGCTCCACCGGACTCCGTAATGTTTGCACCTTTCCTGCAAAAACACGCAGTAAAGTCGCCAACATCACTTCGCGCGGTGAGCTGGGCGTTATATTTTATTTGATGCGCAGTGCGCATCGTGCTATTGTTGCCGAATGATTAAAACCTTTAAGCATAAAGGGCTCAAAAAATACTTTGAGTCTGGTAATACATCAGGTATCCAAAATACACATGCCAACAAATTGAAAATGCAGTTGGCAGCTATAGATACCGCTCACGTAATCGAAGATATAGATTTACCCGGTTATCAATTACACCCACTTAAAGGAAATAGAGATGGCATTTGGTCTATCTCTGTTAACGGAAATTGGCGTGTAACGTTTGAGTTTTCAGATGGTAACGCATATATATTAAATTATGAGGATTATCACTAATGAGCATGCATAACCCCCCACACCCAGGTGAATTCATTAAAGCAACATATTTAGAGCCTTTTGGTTATAGCTGTCGTTTTTTAGCGAAACAACTAGATGTTGCATCATCAACTCTTAATCGAATTCTAAAAGGGCAGAGTGGTGTTACTCCTGAAATGTCACTTAGATTATCTAAAGCCGTAGGTCGAAGCCCTGAAAGTTGGTTGGCAATGCAGGATAATTATGACCTTTGGCAAGCAAAACAAAATATTAATCTAGGTAATGTCCATTCTGTTTCATTTGTCATGGTATAGAAAAAATATATCAAAGCAATCAAAGACCGCCCATAAAGACCCGTGGGCTGGACCTCCAACCGCTACGCGTTTTCCGGCCCTTTATCGCGGCGTTGGTATGACTCCCCATGTCAAGCAGACCAGAACAATTCCTAGCTCATGCATTGAACCATAATATCTTTCCCTCCTTAAGGTAGAGCTAACGCATTGGATGAAGCAAGTAACTTCGACGGTTATCATGCTGGTATTCGTGGGTTATCGCTTTCGCGACCTATCCGACCTTACTTATTCCGTCGTGGTGCCTGTCTTCAGTCTATGCTCGTGGATCTATAGGCCTTTCAACCTATAGCCAACCTAACGCCGCCGTTGATTGCACCACACCCGTTGCCTGATCCAGCGCGCTAGCTCTAAACTCATCATGCAGGTATTCTCACTTTGTTTAACTTCGGATCTATTTTAGGGAGTACCACTTCTCTTGATATTGCCCAGACATAAGCAATCATCTCCCGAGCGATAGCCGTTACGACGACATTGTAGTTTTTACCCCGTTTCATCAGTCGTTGATATCGCTTACAAAGTCTAAGCTGAGCCTTCCAGGCGATATCGATGATCTCTTTTGGTAAGCCTTCTTGGCGAATTTGAAGGCTGGTCGATATATTTGCGGTGTAACGATAACTATGGGCACCTTCAATCAATAGACGTCGTGCTCGACCATTGCCGCACTTGGTAATACTCCCTTGTCGTCTTTTATTACCACTGGAATGCCCACTTGGTGTGAGCCCGACATAACTCATAAGCTTTCGAGGCGTATCAAAGCGAGACAGGTCACCTAGCCCTGCAATGACGCCTGTAGCTACGAGAAGTCTGACTCCGCGTAATGCTTGTATCGCTTTAACCACCGGATAATAGCGCCACTGTTTTACTTGGTGGGTTAGCTCATTGTCTAAGCGCTCTAATCGGCTCTTTCTCTCAGTGATGACCTGAATCATCTCCTGGAGGACAATCTGTTGGCAGCGATGAGGTAGTATCATCTCGGTTAGCCAGCGCAGGTGTTTGAGTGACCAGTTAGCTTTACCGTCATAGCGAATATTGTTTCTTAATAATAGCGCTTTGAGTTAGTAGCGTGCATCATTTAAGTCTTTCATCGCAGTTTCTCGTGCTCTAGATAAATCACGAACGGCTTCATCTTCGGTCTCTGGAACGTAGATAGGGCTAAAATCATTGTTTTTTAGTATCCGGCAAAGATCGATCGCGTCGCGTTTGTTGGTTTTAGCGCGTTTACCCGGCTTTTTAGGGATGAGTGATGGGGCAGCCAGGTAGCAACAGTGGCCTTGTTGAGTGAGTAGCCGGTACATCCAGTAGCCACAAGGGCCGGCCTCATAAAGGAAGTGCAGGGTGGCGTGAGGGTATTTGGATAGAAATTGTCGAGCGAGTTTTAATAAAGCTTGCTTAGTTGAGGGAATACGACCTATATGAATGATGTCGTGTTGTCGCCCATCCTGAATTTATTAACCCTCTGAGGTAGTTTATGAACATTTTAATTGCCTTTGGTGTTTTATTCTTTACTGCAAGCGTGCTGGCTTTAGCTTACTCTTTTATAGAAAAAATATATGAAAGTAATTTAATAAAAAATGGAGCTATTCCTCCATTTACTGGGTATGACATAGAGCAAATAAGGGATTTAAAAAATAAAGGATATAAATCAATTGCGTTAAAGCGAATACGAAATAACCCTAAAAAAACCAGTTTAAAAGAAGCTGTTAAAATCTATCAGTCTCTATAGCTAGAACTCATAACTATAAGTAGCAGCACAGGCATTATATTTTTTAATTGGTTCGCTTTATCGCTGTTTTATAAAAATCACCGCGTTCACGTTTACCAACAGAAATCACGGTTACGGTAATTATTTTATCGTTTACTTCATAAACTAAACGGTAACCAGCTTGCCGTAGTTTTATTTTGTATAGATCGTTTGCGCCAGAAAGCTTAGCGCTGGGTATGCGCGGGCCTTCTAAAACCTCGGTTAGCTTCTTCTTAAATTGCTCTTTTACAGTGGCACCAAGTTTATTCCATTCTTTGAGCGCTGACTTTTTAAATTCAAGCTCATAGGTCATTTAAGTTAACCTTAACGCTGGCCTCATTTTTACGTTGTTCCGAAAGGGCAATTAATTCAAGGTCCTCAACGCGGTCCATTAGGTACTCATAGGCTTCTGCGGGCACACAATAGAAAGCTGGCTCATTTCTATTAAGCACAGCAATTGGTTCGCCATCAGCGCTTAAGGCAACTTTCATTGGGTTAGCTTTCAATTCGCTAATGCTTGCTGCAGCTTCGGTTAAAATTCGAGTTGTCATAATATCACCAGTACTATAATGTGGTCGTTAATTAGGTCTTATTATAGACCTCAAAATATAACCAAGCAATCAAAGATCGCCCACAAAGAAGCGTGGGCTGGACCGTCGCTGCGCTCCGGCCCTTTATTGCAGGCGTTGGTATGACTCCCCATGTCAAGCAGACCAGAACAATTCCTAGCTCATGCATTGAACCATAATATCTTTCCCTACTTAAGGTAGAGCTAACGCATCAGATGAAGCAAGTAACTTCGACGGTTATCATGCAGGTATTCTCACTGTTCTTAACTTTGTATCCATTTTAGGGAGTACCACTTCTCTGGATATTGACCAGATATACGCAATCATTTCTCGTGCTATAGCGGTCACCACTACATTGTAATTTTTACCGCGCTTCATTAAACGTTGATATCGCTTACAAAGCCTTAGCTGGGCTTTCCACGCGATAACAACCACCTCTTTGGGTAAGTCTTCTTGTCGCACCTGAAGACTGGTCGATTCAGTCCTTGTTGAGAGAGTAGCCGGTACATCCAGTAACCACAGGGCCCTGCCTCACAAAGGAAATGAAGTGTGGCCTTGGGGTATGGGGGAGTCATTATGTCTAGCTGTAAAATATAATCTTGCCGTTGCGTACGTTTAGGCGTACGATATTATTTTCTGTTAGGGAGAATATAAATGAATACTCTTACGGCAAGTGAAGCTAGGGCAAATCTTTATAGGTTATTAGATCAAACATCAGAAACTCATCAGCCAATAACTATTTCAGGTAAAAGAAATAGCGCTGTATTGGTTTCCAGTGAAGACTGGGAATCAATTCAAGAAACTCTTTACCTTCTAACAGTTCCGGGTATGAGAGAAAGCATTCAACAAGGAATGCAAGAGCCTATCGAAAATTGTTCTAAGGAACTTGATTGGTGAGTTGGCAACTTGTATTTACCAAGCAAGCTCAAAAAGATGCAAAGAAACTTGCTTCCTCAGGTCTAAAAAGTAAAGCAAAGTATTTGCTAGAAATTATCGAAGAGAACCCTTTTCAGAACCCACCACCATTTGAAAAGTTGGTTGGTGATTTATCTGGTGCAATATCGCGGCGTATTAATATTCAGCATCGGATTGTGTATCAAGTTTATGAAGAGCAAAAAGTCATAAAAGTTCTGCGTATGTGGACACATTATGAGTAGTGGCAAAAATTGTTCAGCTAACAAGGCGTTCAATGGTCAGCCAACTAGTTGGTTTGGACCGTCACTACTACGTAAGCACTCAATAAACCCCATCTAACATCTGCAAAGTTATTCAAATACGCTCAAGCCTCATTCATTATGAGGCAAAATCATGAGCAACGCAGTACTTACAGAAAAACAAGCCTACTGGCTCAACCACATAAAGCAATGTGATCAAAAGAACCTATCCGCTCCAGCTTACTGCAACCATCATGGGCTAAAAGTATCACAGCTTTACAGCTATAAACATGAACTTCGTCGCAAAGGCTTTCTGCAAACGGGGTCACCAACAACGGTCTTTGCAAAAACCATCGTTACACCGCCACAAAAATTGGCAGCGGCAAGGCCACACCCTGTTGCTTTCTCTTTATCCGTTGCTTGGGGTAAGTTTCGATTTCAAATGACGACGAGTGGCCCGTTGTCAAGATGAGGCCTGATGACTTATCGGTTACCGTCTACTTGCATAAAGACCCCGTGGACTTTAGAAAATCAATTAACGGTTTGGCCATCCTGGTCGAACCGGATATGGAGTTGAATCCCTTTGAGAAAGCGCTTTTTGCTTTCTGCAATCGTCAACGAGATAAAATCAAGATACTGTATGGCTCACGCCCGACGTAAGTTTATGGAGGCTAAAAAAGCACAACCCAAAGCTAATGCCAAAACACGCGGTAAGGTTGATGTCGCTATCGACATGATTGGCAAACAGTATGGGTTAGAGCGTGCTTATCAAGGTACGACACCAGAAGCGCGTTATCAAATGCGACAAGAAAAGGCGAAAGCCGTGCTGAAAAAACTGCGACACTGGCTGGATAAAACCTTACCTATTGTGCCGCCAACCACCTTGCTCGGAAAGGCTCTGAATTATCTACATAAATACTGGTCACGCCTGACGATCTACTTGTTTAGTGACACTCCAAGAAGGGTCCATGCCAGTGCAAGGATCTACAGCGTTATTGAAACCGCTAAAGCTAATGGGCTCGATCCTTACGCATATCTCAAGCAACTGTTCACCGAGCTACCACGAGTGAATAGTGTTGATGAGGTAGAGGCATTGCTGCCGTGGGGTTTAATTACCGTTTACTGCCGAAATACTAGTGCACTCTTGGAGTACGGGTTAATGAAATATGAGCCAATATGGGGCGTATTAGGTGCGATTCTGTGCGTTGCAGGTTTATGAATTTCATTATCTTGACTAGGTTTTAAGGTTTAAGTTGCTGATATAAAATGAGTATTAAGTAGGTTGTAACAAGAATTGCATAAGTCTGAGTGTCCGTACCCTGGATAGTCTGGACACCACAATTTGTTAAATAGAAAGCTAGGGTTCCGATCAAGCGCTTTATATCCAAAGTAATAAGCGCCTTGATGTCTGGTCCGAGAGCATTCGACCTCCCCTTTAAGTTGGCCGTTAACGGCTACAAAAAGCATAGGTTACACGGCGGGATAAAAGCCCGGGAGAATAGCTTGGCTCGTCCAAGGGTACTCCGAAAATTTGTGTAACTGATTTGCAATAACTGAGAGGTTCTTCATGAAACGTATCGCCGCACTTATTCTGCTACTTTCCGTGTCTTCATTGTCACACGCTGACAGCTTTAAAATATGCTGGTCTATCTATGTAGGTTGGATGCCATGGGCATACGGTGCAGAGCAGGGCATCGTCAAAAAATGGGCTGATAAATATGACATCGAAATCGATGTTGTTCAGATCAATGATTACATTGAGTCGATTAACCAATACAGCGCGGGTGAGTTCGATGCATGTACCATGACAAATATGGATGCGTTGACCATTCCAGCAGCAGGGGGAATTGATAGCACGGCACTGGTTGTAGGTGACTACTCTAATGGTAACGACGGCGTTGTGTTAAAAGGCAAAGACTCACTCGCCGATATCAAAGGCCAGAAGGTTAACCTGGTTGAGTTGAGCGTTTCGCATTACTTGCTAGCACGCGGTTTAGAATCAGTTGGTTTATCAGAAAAAGACGTTACCGTCGTGAATACTTCTGATGCTGACATGGTGGCGGTATACGGTACCGATGATGTTACTGCAGTAGCGACGTGGAATCCTCTTTTAAGCGAAATTAAATCAATGCCGAGCTCAGCGACGGTATTCGATTCTTCACAAATTCCTGGCGAAATCATTGACCTACTTGTGATTAATACTGAAACACTAGCGGCAAATCCAAAACTCGGTAAGGCCTTAGTGGGTGCGTGGTATGAAATCATGGCTTTAATGGGGGGTTCTGATAACAAAGCCATTGCAGCGAAAACATATATGGCCGAAGCGTCTGGTACAGATTTGGCGGGCTATGAGGCGCAATTGGCCAGTACAGAAATGTTCTTTGCGCCGTCAGCTGCACTCGATCTAACGAACAGCAAAAAGCTTGTTGATACCATGAAAAATGTCGCGGAGTTCTCGTTCATGCAAGGCTTATTGGGCGATGGTGCGCCAGACGCGGGTTTCATTGGTGTCGAAATGCCAGCTGGTACTTTTGGTGACACTGGCAATGTGAAGTTCCGCTTCGATCCTAGCTACATGCAAATGGCAGCAGACGGCAAACTATAGCTTTTCTCTGGCTATTAGTTGCTATCACTTAAAGCCGGAGCGCTTCTCAGTCGTTCCGGCAGCTTTAAAATCAATCAACCAAAGCGTTTCGTTTTGAAAGTGACCCTACCGATAATCATTAACCGAAACCAATCTTAGTTGCGCCCATGGCAGCCCATTATTGAGAAGGTGAAGAGACGATTATGAAAAAACTCATTAACCATCAGCCAAACAGAACAATGCATTTGTTCCTTGGGCTACTTCCATTTGCGCTGTTATTGCTTGTCTATATTGCGTCATCTGACGCGCGACTAGAGGTCAACCCGAACGACAAGCTTTTGCCTAGTTTCGCGCAAATAGGCGATGGGATTGAACGAATGGCATTCGAGCCAAGTAAACGAACGGGTGAATATCTCTTTTGGCAGGATACGGCGAGCAGCCTTTTCCGGCTAAGCATTGGGGTGTTAATTGCAGCGGGTATTGGTTTATTGCTGGGCATGTTTACCGGTGCAGTGCCGATGTTTAGTGCTGGGGTGTCGCCATTGTTAACCGTGGTATCACTGATTCCTCCCCTCGCTATTCTGCCGGTTCTATTTATTTTATTTGGGTTGGGCGAATCTTCGAAGATTATATTGATAGCGATTGGCATCACGCCGTTTATAGCGCGAGATTTACAGCGCCGTACGCAAGAGATTCCTTTTGAACAGCTCGTTAAGGCGCAAACGCTTGGGGCTAATACCTCGCAAATATTGATGAGAGTTATTCTCCCGCAAATACTCCCTAAATTAATTGAAGCGGTACGTTTGTCGCTGGGTGCAGGTTGGTTGTTTCTAATTGCCGCTGAAGCGGTTGCGTCAACGGACGGGCTTGGTTATCGCATATTCCTAGTGCGGCGTTATATGGCGATGGATGTAATTTTGCCCTACGTTGCCTGGATAACCTTTTTAGCATTCTTTATTGATGTAGGCCTTAAAAACCTGAGTACCTTTTTATTCCCCTGGCACGAAACCGGAGCCAAGAAATGAATAACAACACGAATACCTCTCCCAATACCAACAACCTCGAACCCATCGAAGGTAAGGGAAATTCCGTGCCAATGATTCAGGTGAACAACGTAGGTAAACAATATGGGGACAACGTGGTGCTTGAACGACTCAATAAAACGGTTCATGAAGGTGAATTTGTCACCTTAGTGGGTGCCTCTGGTTGTGGTAAAAGCACGTTTCTTAACATGTTGCTAGGCACGGCTGAACCAAGCTCGGGTGAAATTTTGTTGCACGGTAAGCCTATTCCATCTGAGCCAGGGTCTGATCGCGGCATCGTATTTCAGCAATACTCAGTCTTTCCCCACATGAGTGTGTTAGAAAATGTGATGGCGGCGAAAGCCTTCAAGGCGAAAGGCCTAACGGGGTTTCTGTTTGGAGCAAGTCGAACGCAAGCTAAGAAAGACGCCTCTGAAATCCTAGAGCAAGTGGGGTTAGGGCATGCGCTTAACAAATACCCAGATGAATTGTCTGGTGGGATGAAGCAGCGGCTAGCAATCGCGCAAGCGCTTCTTGGGCAACCTCGCATACTGTTACTAGACGAGCCATTTGGGGCACTTGATCCGGGTATTAGAGCAGATATGCATGAGCTAGTTCTGACCTTGTGGAAGGAGCTCAAACTGACTGTTTTCATGGTGACGCACGACCTGAAAGAAGGCTTTTACTTGGGGTCGCGTTTATGGGTTTTCGACAAGCTAAGGCACGACCCACACGCACCCCAGCGCTACGGAGCTGGTATCACATATGACCTTCAGGTGGGCCAGGTAGATCACGCGCTTTATCAGCAAATTGATGATGAGATTCGTCCGGTATCGGACGTACAAGTGGCTTAGACCGAGGTGATTGTTTAAACCCGCTGAGTAATCAACTAATTTAGATTACCTTGTTAAACAAAGACGGTAAATTAGGAAAAATTAATGAGCGAATATATCCGTTCGATTGCATACAAAACTGAGCAGACATCGGGCTCGCACTGGTCCCTAAAAATGCGCCGAGGCAGCATTATGCGACTGACAGATCTAACAGGTAATGCCAACGTTGGCATGTTGTTTTACAACCCAGAGAACCTACTAGAACGTTACAACGCACCAGATACACTAAAGTGCCAACACACGTTTAAGCTCACTAAAGGCAACTGTTTGTATTCCGATATGGGACGCATTTTTGCGTCTATTGTTGAGGATAATCTAGGTTGGCACGAGACGGTATCAGGCAACTCGCACGCCTCGCATATTGAAACCAAATGGGGCGTACGTGATTACCAGAGACATCACAATACCTGGAAGCAAAATGGCTATGATGCCTTTCTTGTTGAGCTCGCGAAATATGGCCTTGGCGCACCAGACTTAGCGGCCAATATTAATTGGTTTAGCAAAGTTGACGTTAATGAATTGGGTGATATGAGCCTCAGCTCAGAGCATTCCAGCCCCGGTGATTACCTTACGTTACGATTTGAGATGGATACGTTGGTGTTGTTGCATACCTGTCCACACCCGCTAGATCAATCAGATGAATATCCAGACAAAATAGTATCTATTGAACTCGGTGTAGCAATGCCTGTTAGCGAAGATGATTACTGCAAAAACTATCGCCCAGAGAACGGCAGAGGTTTTGCGAATAATGCACTCTATCATATCGGGCTACCGAGTGAGCAAGTGATGTCAGAGTCTCTGACGGAGTCAAATCCAACCCTAGCTAAGATGGAGGGCTAAACGATGTTGACTGAAAGTAATTTAAAAACTGAACAAGCCATCTGTCGTGAAATTGTTGATGCAGGCGACTATTACTTTGGTGTTGTGAAAGCAGGTGAGACTTTCCGAATCTTAGATATCGAAGGTAACCAAGCGGCCGATACGCTTTTCTTCAACGCGAATAATCCGCAAGAACGCTACAGTGCGACGGATACAATTCGTGAGCAAGGCAATGTTTACTTAACTACTGGCTCTAAGCTTCGCTCTAATGAGAATAATGTCTTGCTCGAAATAGTGGCAGACACATGTGGTCGTCATGATACATTGGGAGGGGCCTGCGCAACCGAGAGTAACACCGTGCGTTATGACCTCGAAAAACGATGCATGCACTCTTGCCGAGATAGCTGGATGTTAGCGGTTGCCGAGAACCCAGAATATGGTATCAGTAAGCGCGATATTGGCCACAACATTAACTTCTTTATGAACGTGCCGGTCACAACAGAAGGTGGTCTCACCTTTGAAGATGGTATTTCAGGTTCCGGGAAATATGTCGAGTTACGCGCCGAAATTGATGTGATCGTGTTGATCTCGAATTGCCCGCAATTGAATAACCCTTGTAATGGTTACAACCCAACGCCTATTGAATATTTAGTGTGGAGTGATTTAACCGGTCAATCCGAAGACATAGCTGTCTGATAAACAGTCAGCTCCGCTGACAAGTTCTTTCGAAAACCTCGATGGACGGCCATCGTTGTATAGACTTCTCGGGACGACCCGAACAAGGTAAGCATGTTTTCCAAAGTTCTTATTGCGAATCGTGGTGCCATCGCCGTTCGAATTATTCGTACCTTGAAGCAGATGGGTATTGGGTCTGTCGCGGTTTATGCGCAAAGCGATGAAAATAGTTTGCACGTTCGCCATGCCGACGAGGTATATTGCTTAGGCGATGGCCCTGCGGCATCGACTTATCTGGATGTTGATCAACTGATTAAAGCCGCCAAAGAATCAGGAGCGCAAGCGATTCACCCAGGCTATGGCTTCCTAAGCGAAAACGCGTTTTTCGTGCGCCGCTGTGAAGCTGAAGGCATCGTATTTATTGGGCCGAGTGCCGAGCATATGGAGGTATTCGGTTTAAAACATAAAGCGAGAGAGCTCGCGCAAAATGCCCAAGTTCCGCTTTCTCCTGGAACAGATCTTCTCACTGATCTCGAAAATGCCGTGGACGCTGCCGCTAACATTGGCTATCCGGTGATGTTAAAAAGTACTGCGGGCGGCGGTGGAATTGGTATGCAGCTTTGCCATTCCGAAGAAGAACTCCGTGGTGCATTTGATGCAGTTAAGCGCCTTGGCGCAAACAATTTTGCCGACGACGGCGTGTTTATTGAGAAATTTATCGCCCGTGCGCGGCACATCGAAGTACAAGTATTTGCCGATGGCAAAGGCGAAGCCTTAGCCATTGGTGAGCGCGATTGCTCCAGTCAGCGACGCAACCAAAAGGTGATTGAAGAATGCCCTGCGCCGCGTTTAACCGATGATGTAAGAGCTAAATTACACCGCACGGCGGAAGAGTTATTAGCCAGCGTATCATATTGCAATGCAGGCACCGTTGAGTTTATTTATGATGCTGACTCGGATGAATTTTACTTCTTAGAAGTAAACACCCGTTTACAGGTTGAGCACGGTGTGACAGAGGAAGTTTATGGCATCGACCTTGTTTCATGGATGCTTTGCTTAGCGGCCGGTGACGATATGCAGCTTGGCCAAAAGCGTGATCAACTGAGCCCATCTGGCCATGCTGTTCAAGTGCGGATTTATGCTGAAGACCCTTACCGGGAGTTCCAGCCTTGCGCCGGTTTACTTACCCAAGTGGCGTTTCCAGAAGGTGAGGGTATTCGCATCGACCATTGGGTCGAATCAGGTATTGAAGTATCGCCATATTTTGATCCGATGTTGGCGAAAGTCATCGTGCATGCAGAAGACCGTTCAATCGCGTTGGCAAAACTACACACCACATTGAGTGCGTCGAAGCTCTATGGCAGTGAGACGAATTTAGACTACTTGCGGACACTAACGATAGACCCCGTATTGCTACGCGGAGAAGTGACGACGCGTTATCTGAATGACTTTTGTTTCTCGCCGGCGCGTATCGACGTTTTACAAGGCGGCACACAAACAACACTGCAAGATTATCCTGCTCGCTCAGGGTATTGGGACGTGGGTGTTCCGCCTTCTGGCCCCTTTGATAATCGATCTTTCTGCTTAGCGAATCGTTTGCTAGAGAATAGCAATGATGCAGCGGGGATCGAGATCACGATGCAAGGCCCAAGGCTTAAATTCAGTCAGACCACTCAAATTGTTTTAGCCGGGGCAGACATTGATGCAAAATGCGCGGGCGAGACAATTCCAATGTGGCAGGTTATAGAGATTCAAGCCGGCCAAACTTTGGATCTTGGGCGTGTTAAATCCGAAGGCGCTCGCGCATATCTAGCTGTTCGCGGTGGAATCCAATGCCCCGATTATCTTGGCTCAAAATCTACATTCATACTCGGCCAGTTTGGCGGCCACAATGGTCGTGCTTTGCGCGTGGGTGATGTACTGCATTTAGATGATCAAGTCGGCAACGCGCCCATTCAGGCCTTGCCAGACAATCTCTTACCTCAAATTGGAAGTACGTGGGTTTTACGGGTGATTTATGGGCCGCATGGCGCGCCAGATTTCTTTACAGACACGGATATCGAAACCTTCTTTGTCCACGAGTGGGAAGTGCACTACAACTCCAGTCGAACTGGCGTGCGATTGATTGGGCCGAAGCCAGAGTGGGCTCGTGATAATGGCGGTGAGGCGGGTTTGCATCCTTCCAATATTCACGATAACGCATATGCTTTTGGAACCATCGATTTTACAGGTGATATGCCTGTGATACTTGGCCCAGACGGTCCGTCGCTAGGTGGCTTTGTATGCCCTGCGACCGTCATTCAAGCGGATCTATGGAAGCTTGGTCAGTTACGCGCGGGAGACAAGTTACGGTTTGAGCCAGTCTCAATTCAAGATGCCGTTGCAGAAGAGCTGAAGCAAGCTGAAGAGCTGCAGGCACTAGACGCTAAAGCATCCTTTCTTAAACCTGTGAGCTTGGCAAACATGACGCCCATTCTGGGTGAAATGAGTGAACAGGAAGTGGGTATTGATGTGTGTTATCGTGCCGCCGGAGACCATTTTTTGCTTGTCGAATATGGCGCGCAAGTATTGGATATTGCATTACGTTTCCGCGCACATGCGCTGATGCAGTATCTAAAGGAAACCCCGTTATTTGGCATGCTAGAACTTACACCGGGTATTCGTTCCTTACAGGTTCACTATGATAGTCAGCGATTGACCTTGGCTGAATTGCTCGAATACCTGAAGGAAGCGGAAAGATATCTATCCAACAATGTAGAGTCGATGATCGTGCCATCGCGGATCGTGCATATTCCGCTTTCTTGGGATGATGAAGCTTGTCGTCAAGCAATCGAAAAGTACGATCAGTCTGTACGAAAAAATGCACCTTGGTGTCCCAGCAACTTGGAATTTATTCGTCGTATCAATGGGCTTAATAGCATTGATGACGTGAAGAAAATGGTCTTTGATGCATCGTATCTGGTGATGGGGTTGGGTGACGTCTACCTTGGTGCGCCGGTTGCCACGCCGGTCGATCCGCGCCATCGCTTAGTCACCACAAAATATAATCCTGCGCGTACTTGGACGGCGGAAAACTCCGTCGGTATAGGCGGTTCTTATCTATGCGTTTATGGCATGGAAGGCCCAGGAGGATATCAGTTTGTTGGCAGAACCTTGCAGATGTGGAATCGCTACCGTCAGACTGCCGAGTTTGAAAAACCTTGGTTGCTGCGTTTTTTCGATCAAATTCGTTTTTACGAAATGAGCAGTGATGAACTGGTAGATATTCGCAAGAATTTCCCTCAAGGGCGTTACCCTCTTCGTATAGAAGAGAGTCAATTTAGTTTGGGTGAGTACACTACCTTTTTATCGCAAGAGAAGGAGTCCATTGATGCGTTTTCAGCCATGCGAGGCGCTGCTTTTGACGAAGAACTTGCGCGTTGGCATAGAGATGGTCAATTCAACTATGAAGTCAAAGAGCAGGAAAACACGTTGACCGACAATGATTGGCCAGAAGAAAGTGTCGTGGTTGATAGCCCGGTTTCAGGGAGTGTCTGGCAAACAGAAGCACAAGTGGGTGATCAAGTGAAAGCCGGGCAGGTACTCATGGTTCTGGAATCTATGAAGATGGAAATTGCAGTTCATGCGACGGCCGATGGAGAAATAACGCATGTCTTGTTAAGCGGGGGGCAAGCTGTCACAGCAGGTCAGGCCCTTGTAGTGATATCAGAAACAGTTGATGCAGGAACAGAGTTTACTGTCGCATCAGTGTAGTGTTTCTAGATAAGTTTAGCGTATCTAGTTAATCGTACAGAAGTTAGGAAATCTTAGATGACAGTTCAACATAATTTAGCCATCAGCGCGTTGCGAAAAGCCTACGCGGAAGGCGCCATATCACCAGAGAGTTTAATGAATGATCTGCGAGAAAAAGCGGCAGAATATAAAGGTCATAATATCTGGATTCATCTGTTAAGCGAGCAAGAGCAATCACGGTTTTTGAATGCTCTAAAAGACAAAGACTCCGATACACATCCGCTGTGGGGCGTGCCTTTTGCCATTAAAGATAATATCGATCTCGCAGGTATACCTACGACCGCCGCTTGCCCAGAATTTTCATTTACGCCCGAAGCTTCTGCGCAAGTTGTTCAGCAATTGATAGACGCGGGCGCGATCCCAATGGGGAAAACTAATCTGGACCAATTCGCTACAGGCTTGAACGGCACACGTTCTCCCTATGGCGCGTGTAAGAATTCCTTTAACCCAGAATATATCAGTGGTGGCTCTAGTTCTGGGTCAGCGGTCTCAGTGGCGTTGGGTTTAGCCAGTTTCAGTTTAGGTACAGATACCGCAGGTTCGGGGCGAGTGCCTGCGTGCTTCAACAATTTGGTAGGAGTGAAACCGACGCGTGGATTGCTCTCTGCAACAGGCATGTTGCCAGCCTGTCGCAGTCTGGATTGCATGACGATCTTTACATACGACACCGATGACGCGAACCAAGTGTTGGCCGTGGCAGAAGGCTATGACGACCTAGACGGCTACAGTCGGAAGAATCCATTCCCGAATCAAGCACGAGCTTATGGCAAAACGGTCGGCGCGTTAAAGGTTGGCGTCATTCCAGAAGATCAATTGAAGTTTTTTGGCGATGAAGCTTATGAACAAGCCTATCTTTCCACCATTGGAAAACTAAAAGCGGCGGGCATTCAACTAGAGGAATTTGATTACGCACCTTTTGATGAAGCAGCCAAACTTTTGTACGAAGGTCCTTGGGTCGCTGAGCGTTATATCGCCACCCAGCCATTGATTGATGACAACCCAGACGCGATCTTTCCCGTTGTGGGTGAAATCATCGCACCCGGTGGTAAACCGCCCGCGACGGATCTATTTAAAGCGCAATACCGGCTAAACGAACTCAAACAAGTCTGCGACAAGCAGCTTGCCGCGTTTGATTGCTTACTTACCCCAACGGCAGGCAAGTGCTTCACGGTTGAAGAGATGCTCGCTGAGCCTATTTTGTGCAATAGTCAACTAGGCTACTACACCAATTATATGAACCTGTTGGATATGGCATCCATCGCCATACCAACGCAAATGGCCGCGAATGATTTGCCCTTTGGTGTCACGCTGATTGGTCCGGCGATGAGTGATCGTTTCTTACTGTCAGTCGCGCGCCGCTTGGCAGACACGTATATGCTCACACAAGGTGCGACCGGTATTGAGAAGACTTTGGCAGAAGCTACGTCCAATACGTCGCCCGCAACAATAGATGTACTTGTTTGCGGTGCGCACTTAGATGGCTTGCCGCTAAACTGGCAACTCCGTGAACGAGGTGGTGTGCTCAAAGAAACTACGCAAACTGCACCGGTATACCGCATGTACGCCTTGGCTGGCGGCCCACCTTTCAGACCCGGCTTAATTCTCGATGAAGCCAATGGCTCGGTAATTGATGTCGAGATTTGGTCTTTACCTGCCGAGTACTTTGGAAGCTTCGTTAACGGTATTCCTGCGCCACTTGGTATAGGCAAAGTACGTTTGGAAGATGGTCGACAAGTAAGTGGTTTTATTTGCGAGCCTTACGGCATACAAGGCGCGGAAGAAATTACCGCGTTAGGCGGCTGGCGGGCGTATATGGCAATAAAAAATAGCTAGGGGTATTGAGCGCCCTATATCTGAAAAGCGTGCTCTTCTTTGAACCTCTATAGATGCATCGATCAACTGTAGAAGATGTGTAAGTCGCTGTGGGTTAAGCAAGGTTATTCTTGCTTTGCCCCCTTCGAATTGATTATTCGAAAGGATAAGCCCTCTCGTTCAATATCTTGAACTTCCAAATTTAGACAGTCTGAAACCCGTAAACCACTCCCGTATATTAACGCCAAGACCAACTTATTGTGGCCAGTAAGTAGATAGCGAATTAATTGTGCTTCAGCAGCACTTAACAGAATTGGTAGGGAGGGCTGCTTAGTAGGGTGGGTATATCCGACCACACTCAGTGATGCTTGCAACACTTTGTCGTATAGAAATACTAATGCGCTTACGGCGGCTTTTTGAGTGTTAACCGAATCTTTATGAGTATCTATGCCGATGGGTAATATGCTATCGTTTTTCATGGTGCTGCCTTCCGCTATAGCAATTAACAACTATATGATGGCTCTGGTTTTGCTAACCCACGAACTAGCGGTTAGCAATCTCGTGGTTAGTCAATACGTCTAAATATCTACAACAATTAAGAGGTGTATATGTCAATTTCATTGTGGTGTCTTTTTTTCGCTGGTTTACTTCATGTTATATCAAAGACGCCTCTGGCTATTGCGCAGGCTCGAATGCCCAAAGGCTATGATAATAGCAATCCGCGCAAACAACAGGATGAGTTAGATGGCTGGGGACAACGTGCTCTAGCAGCCCACCAGAATCAAATTGAGAGCTTCCCGCTTTTCGCAGCGGGTATTCTCGTTGTTGCTGCAACAGGCGTTGAATCTACAGCCATAACCTATCTATCAATGTCATATATCTTGGCTAGAGTCCTCTATATCTACCTGTATATTAAAGATATTGCTACTCTGAGGTCTATAGCATGGAGTGTAGGTTTTATCAATTCATTAGCATTAATTTGTGGCCCGTCATGGATGTAGATATCAAAAAAATAATTAACAAACTGTTTAATGAACGCCTGCGGTTCGAGAGTTAAAACCGCTGCTTCGCAACAACGCTGTCCCACGCGCAAGGCGTTGACCGATTTGAATCTTGGTATTGTTATAACTATGAGGGTAGAACATTGAATTTTGTCATTAAAGTTTATGGGTTGCTTTGTTATCTAGTGTTTCTTGCTACGTCATTATATGCCATTGGCTTCGTTGGCAACTTTATCGTACCTAAATCCATGGATACTGCATTAGAGACATCAATTCTTCATGCATTAGTTATCGACTCTATACTTATTCTAATTTTTGGGCTTCAGCATAGTTTGATGGCTCGTGAAGATTTTAAAAATAAATTGATTAAAATTTTACCAATGCAGATAGAAAGAAGCACTTATGTGCTATGTTCGAGTTTGGCTTTGGTATTACTATTCTGGCAGTGGAGGCCGATAGGGGGAATAGTTTGGGATGTTTCAAATACGAGCATTGGGAATGTATTTATTGCTATTGGTCTTTTAGGTTGGGGAATATTGTTTGTTAGCACATTTTTACTAGACCATTTTTCACTCTTTGGATTAAGGCAGATTTTTACAAGTGGAGATAAATCTGCGGAAGTAGGAGCACTTAAAACCCCAGCTCTCTATAAATTAGTTCGTCATCCAATCTACTTTGGATTTACTCTCGCATTTTGGTTTACACCAACAATGACGTATACACATCTTCTGTTTGCAGTTGGAATGCTAGTATATACGTTAATGGGAGCGCTCTTAGAAGAGCGAGACTTGGTTAAAGTTTTTGGCGAAGAGTATAGAAAATACCAATCGAACGTTTCAATGCTAATTCCATTTTTTCCACGAAAAAGTAAATAGCTAATTTAGATAAAGAATTATGTCAATATTTGTAGTGATTAACTACTATGTTATGGCCTTGGCCAGTTTTAGTTAACCGCTACAGTTGTATATAGGAGCTAAATTTTGCTGGCACGATTAGAATACTAAACGGTATCATTTATGGGCTATCCAGCTACTACTTGGTTACCCATTAGTCATGTGGTTCAGCTCGCATATTGTAAATATAGGGCATGCCAAGTAACATTTTGAGGATGACTTTTTACTTTTTTGATCGGTATGGACACCAAGAGGTTATTAGAATGATCATGAAAAACATCAATAGTATTGCGAATTCAATTTTAGATCCGTTGATGGGGGATGTTCAGAGAGCTCAGCAAGCGTCAATTGAGCGTATTCGAAATGCTTTGTTTAACGCAGAAAGCGAAGTGATGGGGGAAATGGAGTCCATGACCCCTGATCAGCGGCTTCAGTCCGCTGAGAAAGAGTTAGATAATGCACAAGAACAAATGCTTTCCGTGATCATTAGCCTATATAAATCGCTACTCTATTTGGCTCCACCTGCTAGTGTATTGGTGGGGAAATCCGTGGAAGGGGCAAAATTTACAGTTAGCAGTATTGATGAGTTAGTGCGCGGTAAGTCCGGTCGTAATGGGGCGACAGAAAAAGAAATACATGGTGAGGTCATTGAATAGCCCTCAATTGCTAAACCTATTGCTTATCATAGGCAGAATTTAGTCGGGCGGAAGACTAGTTATCCCAGTTCTTCCGCGTCACTTAAACGTTCTTGGCGTTCTTTTTCTTCGGCGAGCGCCGCTTTAATTTCTAGAACAACCGAGTCAACGTCTGCAGCTGTGTCATCTTCTTCAAAGTAACCCGTTAGTTTTGTATCAGGGGTTAACTTCCCATCTTCATATAGATCCCACATTTCTTTAGAGTATTTTGTTTGATGCAGGTCTGGTGCAAACTGACCGTAGTAGGTAGTCATATTCTCGATATCTCGATCAAGCATCGATTGCGCATTATTGTTTGCTGCAGCGTCAACCGCTTGGGGGAGATCTATGATCACTGGGCCGTAATCATCTACTAATACATTAAACTCTGAAAGGTCTCCGTGAATAAGCCCTGCGCAAAGCATTAACATAACGTAGTGCATAATCGTGGCATGATCTTCCCGGGCTTGCTCTGCAGACATTGATACGTCGTTCAGGCGTGGGGCTACATCACCGTCGTCGTCAGTCACAAGCTCCATTAATAGGACGCCGTCAAAGCATCCATAGGGCTGAGGTACACGAACACCTGCATCGGCAAGTCGGTAAAGAGCGTCTACCTCTGCATTTTGCCAAATTTCTTCTTGCTGCTTACGACCGAATGAGGAATTCTTCCCCATCGCTCGAGCACGTCTACTATTTCGGACTTTTCGTCCTTCTTGATATTGCACCGCTTTTTTGAAGCTTCGCTTGACTGCATCTTTATAGACTTTGGCGCATCTAATTTCTGAGCCGCAACGCACGACATAAACAGTTGCTTCTTTGCCACTCATGAGCTGGCGGATGACTTCATCAACCAACCCATCTTCGACTAACGGTTGTATTCTCTTGGGAGTTTTCATAGCGCTTTTATACATGAAATTAGCGTTGGATGGAATACTGTGGCGCGAGGATGATGAAATAGGGGCTTTGTTGTAGTGGCGTATCTTGTGATACCTATTGAGGCTATAAAATATTGAAATAAAAGAAAATGTATTAGTCTTAGGTATACAAAGGTATATCTATTGACTAACTGTAAAATACCTATATAATACAAACCAGCTTGAAAGAACGTCTTATATTTATGCACACCATTTCGATGTCTCGTATTAGTAGCTCGTCCTGATTTCATAAGTAATAGCATTACATTTCAGCCAGTTCGCCGGATCTCATTAAGAGCCAAGGCTTAAATTACAAATTGAATTATTAGGATATTATTATGTCTACTACTACTGGAACAGTTAAGTGGTTTAACGAATCTAAAGGTTTTGGTTTCATCGAGCAAGAGTCTGGTCCAGACGTTTTTGCTCACTTCAGCGCTATCTCTAGCACTGGATTCAAAACTTTGACTGAAGGTCAAAAAGTTGAGTTCACTGTAACTCAAGGCCAGAAAGGTCCTCAAGCAGAGAACATCGTAGCACTTTAATTTTTTTAAAGGCTATTAGAGCTTCAATCTTCGGATTGAGGGTCTAGCTTAAACTCTCAGAGTTGAAGCACAAAAAAGGTAAGACTTTATGTCTTGCCTTTTTTTTTGGTAAGTTTTCAGGTCGTATTTAATTAAATCTTAGGGTGGCGTTATGGCGCTTCGTGACTGGCTCAACGCTGAACCGTTTACTCTCAGTATGTCTTCAGGTTTTTTTAGTTTTTTTGCGCATGCAGGTATGTTGTCTGTGCTTGAGCAGGAGCACCTCCTCCCTTCAAAAATTACTGGTTCTAGCGCGGGAGCTCTAGTGGGTGCGTGTTGGGCGTCTGGTTGTTCGTCTGCGGAGTTGCAAAATAGCCTTTTTAATTTAAACAAAAATGATTTTTGGGACCCATCGATTGGGTTGGGGTTATTGAAAGGGAATCGGTTTAGAGATTTGGTTGGGGTTGTTTGCAAAGTTGGTTCATTACAGGAATGCAGGGTGCCTGTGGCGTTGTCGGTGTTTGACTTGTTAACCCTAAATACTAAGGTTTTTAATGAAGGTGTGATTCAAGACACTGTTTCAGCTTCTTGTGCTTTCCCGTTCCTGTTTCAGCCGGTACGTATCAACAATAGGTTTTATCTAGATGGCGGAATCAAAGACCGACCCGGTATGAGTGGCGTAAACCAGGGAGAGCGAGTGTTTTATCATCATATCACCTCACGATCTCCTTGGCGGACCAAAAATAGTAAGGCGCTAAACGTCCCCTCAAGAGAAAACATGCAGACCTTAGCTATTGATGGCTTACCGCGTGTCGGTCCAGGACATATTATGGATGGTCGGCTTGCCTATGAAATGGCTGCCGAGAAAACCTTGAAGGCGCTGAATTCCCCTTTGCCTTGAATGTTATGTCGTTTCATTCTTGAGCTGCGTCAGAGTATCGAGCGTTTAAGGTCGTGGGTGTGTAATTAGAATTGTTAACTATTATTTAGTTTTGTGAGCGGTGCACTCGCCTTTATTGATGAATGTGTGCGGTGTATCAGCCACACTCTAAGAGTATATATCACAATTAATCAGTTAGTTAAGTTATTTATATAAAGTAATTTATAGGTTGTGATGGCTTTTGCTATGCGTCCAAAAGCATCTAGGTAATTACATATATTCATAAGACTTATATTGGATATATTCTCTATATATTTTATTTATTGCCTCCAATTCATTAGAATGCTCATCTGAAATAAGTAATCCAGTAGGCCAGACGACATTAATTGATTTTATAGTCTTTAAACACTATCAAATATTTATGGGCGGCTGGATACATTTACCCTCAATAGAAGGATTGATCTATGTCATATCAAGACGATATCAAAGCGGTAGCAGCAGTAGTAGAAGCTAAAGGCGATAGCTGGGCGGCAATCAACCCAGAATCAATTGCTCGTATGCGCGCTCAAAACAAATTCAAGACTGGTCTTGATATAGCGCAATACACTGCTGATATCATGAACGCTGACATGGCTGCGTTTGATGCAGATAAGACTAAGTACACTCAGTCTTTAGGTTGCTGGCACGGTTTTGTTGGCCAACAGAAGATGATCTCAATCAAGAAGCACTTCGGTGGAAAGACTGACCGTCGTTACTTGTACCTTTCTGGTTGGATGGTTGCTGCACTACGTTCTGAGTTCGGTCCTCTTCCTGATCAGTCAATGCACGAGAAAACTGCTGTTGCATCTTTGGTTGAAGAGTTATACACATTCCTACGTCAAGCTGACGCACGTGAACTAGGCGGTCTTTTCCGTGCACTAGACGCGGCCAACGAAGCTGGCGATTCTGCAAAAGCAGCGGACATTCAAGATCAAATTGACAACCACGTGACTCACGTTGTGCCAATAGTTGCAGATATCGATGCTGGTTTTGGTAACGCTGAAGCGACTTACCTAATGGCTAAGCAGATGATCGAAGCAGGTGCTTGTGCACTTCAGATCGAAAACCAAGTTGCTGATGAGAAGCAATGTGGTCACCAGGACGGTAAAGTAACGGTTCCTCACGCTGACTTTCATTCTAAGATTCGTGCATTGCGTCATGCATTCCTAGAGCTAGGTATCGACAACGGTCTTATCGTTGCACGTACTGACTCTGAAGGTGCTGGCCTTACTAAAGAAATCGCTGTTGTTAACGAGCCTGGTGATTCTGGCGATATCTATAACTCTTTCCTAGATGTTGAAGAAATCGACGTTTCTGAAATGGCTGAAGGCGATGTTGTATTCAACCGTGGCGGCAAGCTTGTTCGTCCTAAGCGTTTACCTTCTGGTCTATATCAGTTCCGTCAAGGTACTGGTCATGAGCGTTGTGTATTCGATTGTATCGGTGCTCTTAATGCTGGTGCTGACTTACTTTGGATCGAAACTGCAGTACCAACAGTACATGAAATTGCTGGTATGATGGATGACGTTCGTAAGGTTCACCCAGATGCGAAACTTGTTTATAACAACTCTCCATCTTTCAACTGGACTCTAAACTTCCGTCAGCAGACCTTTGATACTTGGACTGAAGAAGGTAAAGACGTTTCTGCATACGATCGTAACAACCTTATGGCTGCTGAGTATGACGATTCTGAATTGTCTGCAGTTGCTGATGCACGTATCAAGACTTTCCAGGCAGATACTGCTCGTGAAGCGAACGTATTCCACCACTTGATCACTCTACCTACTTATCACACAACTGCATTGTCTGTTGATAACCTAGCTAAAGAGTACTTTGGCGAGCAGGGTATGTTGGGTTATGTTGCTGGCGTACAGCGTAAAGAGATCCGTCAAGGTATCGCGTGCGTTAAGCACCAGAACATGTCTGGTTCAGACATGGGTGATGACCACAAAGAATACTTTGCTGGTGAGCGTGCCCTTAAAGCGGGTGGTGCTAAAAACACCTCTAACCAATTCTCTTAATAGTGAGTTGAGTTATCCTGCCTAAAGATTTAGGTCGGACGTGTTAAAAAAGAGGCTGAACATATGATGTGTTCAGCCTTTTTTGTGCCTGTTAAAAAGAGTAATTTTTAATTGACGTAATGTATGGAATGATAATTTACTATTTATTATGTGAATGATAGTGTGTTCCGTAATTCGTTCTATTTAGGATTATTATGGATATCAGTAGGGTAGACCTCAATTTACTGTTTCACCTTGATGTTTTGCTACGAGAGCAAAATGTCACTAAAGCCGCGAGCCATTTGGGCATAACGCAGCCTGCAATGAGCAATGGTTTAAAACGTTTAAGGCTTTTATTTGAAGACCCGCTGTTAGTTAGAACAACTGATGGCATGGCGCCTACCGAGCTTGCATTAGAACTAAAGCCTGCTGTTCGTGAAATTCTTTTTAATATTGAAAAGGTCATACAGCCGGATCGAGGGTTTGATCTGGATAGCGGCCGAGTGTTCCGTATTATGGCTAGTGACTATGCTGAATCGACATTGATTCCATCGGTGTTAAGTGTTGTTCGCCAGCGAGCCCCTAATGTAACGCTTGATATCCTAACCCCCAGTGATGTTTCATTTGAAGATGTTGAGCAGGGCCGGGTAGACATGGCTATTAATCGTTTTGATACACTGCCTCAGTCATTCCACCAAAAAACAATTTGGACGGATACGTTTTCATGTTTAATGAATATGGACAATGAGATTGCCGATAACTTTACGTTAGAAAACTATTTGGCCGCTAGCCATATCTGGGTGAGTAAAACAGGTTTTGGTGTCGGTGTAGGGATGAATCCAAAAGATGTTCAGCGGTTAGGTTGGGTCGATGAAGCGCTAAATGAAATTGGGTTTAAACGAAACATTAGTGTGTTTACACGTCACTATCAGGTGGCTATGTTACTGGCGCAGCAACATGACCTGATTGCAACGTTGCCTAGCAAAGCTGCCCGTTTGAACAATGAAAGTTCGAAATTAGTCTCAAAGGAACCTCCGTTTTCGATCCCCGCCTTCGACCTAAAAATGGCATGGAGCCCTTTACTTCATCATAATGCTGGACACCAATGGTTAAGGCGCTTGATTGTTGATGTCGCTAATAATGGAATTGAGTAATGTGGGGACTGGTTTAACGGCTCAATTCATGAGTCGTCCTTGTTTTTCACATCGCAATTAAGTCAAAGCCATCGCTTGCCGCATGTAATGCATAGACTCAGGCATGTTGCTGGGTTCTCCATAATTTTGACTGTTAATTAAAACTGATACGTTGACTATACTAGCTATTAGTATTTCGTAAATTGAGGCTGAGTCGTAGTACGTTATTAAAACTATTCGCCCTATACGACAGTCTGATTACTCTGTGTTGATTTTTATTGCTGAGGAGTCTGGGCGTGATTATATTTTGAGAAATTTTAAGTATTGCTCGACTGTAAAAGAGAGGCTATATGATGAGCCAAAAAGTTAATGAGTTATTTGATCGTTTGTGGAAGCAATACATCGAAATAACGCCCTCTGCTAATAAAATTCATAAGGTGTTAGGAGGTGGCTCCGAGCTTATTAATGATCATGTTGCGCTTCGGACATTTAATATACCCAATATTAACCTAGAGGTGTTGGCTACGTTCTTTATTGAAATGGGTTATCAAGAGAAAGGACAGTATGAGTTCAAGTTTAAAAAGTTAAACGCAAAACACTTTGAACATCCTGATAAAACGTTGCCTAAGGTATTTATTAGCGAGCTAAGGCTGGAGTTGTGCTCTGATAACCTAAATGACATCGTGAGCCGGTTGGTGTCACAAATAGATGATGTTGCTCTGATCGACAATAGCTTTCTCTATTCTGGTACTCATTGGCAGGTGAGCTATCAGGACTATTTGGCGTTACTTGATGAAAGTGAATATGCCGCTTGGATGGCTGCGTTTGGTTTTAGGGCGAATCATTTTACTGTGAGCGTTAACCTTCTGAAAGGTTACGAAACATTGCATGGAGTAAATCAAGCGCTAAAAGATAATGGGTTTGTGCTCAACACATCTGGGGGGGAAATTAAAGGGTCTGTTGGTGTGATGTTAGAACAGTCTTCTACACTGGCAGATCAACACCTAATGGCCTTTTTAGATCAGAACAAAGAAATCCCCGGATGTTTCTATGAGTTTGCATATCGCTATCCTCAAGAAAATGGGTCTTTGTATCAAGGATTTGTAGCCGCCTCTGCTGATAAAATATTTGAAAGTACTAACCGTCGTTAGTACTTGTTGTGACAGAGGGCGTGTGTAATTTAGTCTATTAGATAAGGTTAAACAGGTTGATGTTTTACCTTATCTAATAACGTCACTTTACGTAATTTTCTTAGCGGACTTACGTTTGTTAGCGACGATCTCTGTTCCCATGTCAGGCGCCATAACCACCTTTTCTAACTCTTCGAACTCTTCATAGATAAAGTGTCCAAGTACATTGAGGTCAGGTAAATAATCAGATGCTGCGATAATGCCAAAATCAAGTTTTCCGTTATAGGAAAACATGGTGACATTAAGTCGGTGGCCTGGGCCTAGAGTACTAACAGGGTACCAACCTAATAACTCCGCACCTTCAAGATAAAGTGCCTTATTGGGGCCTGGTACATTTGACACAATAGTATGAGATAGTGGCGGCACGAGCCCGGAAACCTTAGCTGAATCTGCTAGTTGGGCAAGCCCATTGGTGACTAACGAATAGGCTTGGATACTGACAGCAGGGGAGTCATCAATTTGATGACGCACTGCTTGTAATGAAACACCGATTTCTCTAAGGCGGATAATCGGGTCGTCTGTTTTTGGGGCTAGTTTAGTGGCCACTAGACCTATGTGGTTGCCGCCTACTTTTGCATCTTCCTTGCGCAGACTTACTGGCATGGTAATGGTTAGTGTTCCGTCTAAGGGGTTGCCTATGTGCTCTAGGTAGCGGTGAAGAGCGCCATCTAGGCAGGTCAAGGCTATATGGTTAAGTGTGTTTCGTGTGATTTTACGCAAATGGTTAACGCGGTCTAACGGCAGCGAAGCAGATGTAAATGATCGCTTGGAGGTGACGCTGCCCGTTAGTGGTGATATAGCAGAGGTGAAGGGTAACGATATGGCATTTTTCGTTAGACCCATTGCTTCTAGGCATAGTTGAGTTGATATTCGGGATAAACCGTATACGGCTTTAGCATTACCTGTTGCCGCACCGAGCACTTTGTTCATCAGAGTCGGCTTTGGTCTGCCTGACTTCTTATTATAGGGGTTGTCTTTCATTGCCCAAAATGGAGGTCTTCCTGTTTCAGATGCGCTACTGCTTAGGCTTCGCTCCATTATCTTGCCTGCTGAAATGCCGTCCAATACTGAGTGGTGAAAGCTGAAGTAGATAGCAAAACGATCTTTAGATAGACCTTCGATAAAAAAGCATCTCCACATGGGCTTTGAACGATCGAGGTTTGCTTCGTGAAGCCCGGAAATGAGGTTATACAATTCTTCACGGCTACCTTCTTGTAGTGTTATAAATTCAACATGATCGCTGGCTTTAAAGTCCTTATATTCCGTCCAATAAGGAGATAATGGATTTTGGTCGTTTAGTTTAAGGTTGTAAGGCGCGCAAGCATCGTTTTCTAGTGACCACGTATCCGCTAGGCTTTTAACAAAATTATCTGCCACTCCTTTTGGCTTTTGGTAAATTTGTAAGCCTGCAATGTGTTTAGGGCTGTTTTTTGTTTCTGTCACTATAAAACCATTATCAACTACGGAAAGATAACGCTTTTTGTCCATTGTGTGAGTTTCCTGTTCGATCTTTTATTATCAGAAATGTTGAGATTACTCTTGAATAGCAGTCCACCTATTGGAGATAGTGGGGGTGCAAGTATAGTCAGTATTTTAAAGAGAATAAATGGGTAGGTATTGACTAAAATTAGCAGTAATTGACAGCGCACGCCAACCAGGGCCTTTATCAAAGAATATGGTTCGGTATTTGGGCTTTATATTGACTAATGGGTAGGCAGGTTTCGTCCCAGCCTAATGATTGCAAGGCGGCTATGAAGTCTTGTTGCAATGGTGCATAGAGATCTAATGGTTTGTGAGTGATAGGGTGCTGGAGCTTTATGGAAATCGCTGCCAATAAGAGTCTGTGGCTATCATGGTGTTCAGAAAAGGCTCTATTGAGGTTACCTTTGCCATGCTTTGCATCACCAATAATAGGGTGGCTAATATGTTTGAGGTGCTTACGTATCTGATGGGTCCGACCGGTTTGAGGGTAGGCGAATATCAGCGAATAGCGAGTAGAAGGGTATCGGTCGATAGAGTATGGGCATTCGGTTGTATTTAAGCGCCTGTAAAGAGTGAGTGCGTCTTGTGGTGCTCTTTTCTCAACCACTTTCTTTTGATGTTTAAACATTGCGGTTTCTTTTAAGGGGTGCCGGATGATACCGCCAAGGCGTGTATGGCCGCGAACTATTGCTAGATATGTCTTCTTTACATGGTTGTTGGAAAATTGCTCTCCGATTAGTTTGGCTATTTCGGCTGAGAGGGCAAATAACAATAACCCTGAAGTAGGTTTGTCTAATCGGTGGACGGGGTAGACCCATTGGCCAATTTGGTCCCTTAGGATCTTCATAGCGTAACGGGTTTCATGTTTGTCAATGGGGCTTTTATGAACGAGTAACCCGGATGGTTTATTAACCGCAACGATATGTTGATCAATATATATGATATCCAGTGTTTCTTGTTCCATAGCTACGTGGTTGCCGTATATGTTGTATTAATTGGTCAGAATATGATGAATTGGCATGATAAACTTTGGTTTACATAATAGAATGGTAACAGTTTTTAAGACCAGTCGTCTTAACTTAGATTTATAGCCTTTTTGAGAGTAAGTAATCTGGTATGGCCGAGCAGGAAAGCAAGAAAATAGTTGAAGTCAACTTACCGGTCCTTAAACAGCGCACGGACAGTGTCTTAAAAGGTGCGGGCGGCTTTGCGGTGAGTACTGTTAAGTTACCTAAGGCGTTTTGGCCTGTAGCGCAGTTGTTGATACGTGAAAACAATATCACCCGTGAAGAGTTAGCCAGTGACCTGGATAATTTATTTGAGGTGCTATATGAGCATCCTTTATCTGAACATTCCCGTTCATTTACTACGTATTTAAGAAAATATAAGCTGCTTCCGAATGAGGAATCGACAGAAAATCTTATTCGTTTTCTAGTCAAGCAGGTGGTTGCGCGCAGTCCGGTTGAAATCCCAGATGTTATTGTTGAAGAGTTTTGGTCATTCTTTCAAGAGCTGATTAGTGCACCAGAGCTAAAAGGGTTAGTTGAGTTAAACCTCGATATTGTACGCTTGGTGTTAAGAACCTATGAACCACTGCTAGTTGAGCTCGTCAATAAAGTTAAACAAATACGTAAGGTTAACCAGATTGCGGCATCAGATATGATGCAAAAATCTCAAGTGTTAAGAGGCGATCTTCGTATCCTAAGGCGCCAGATTAAAGCCATTCGTTATATCAAACCGTTCTTGCAAACAGACCCTAAAGACTTCTCTGCTCAGGCAGAAATAATATCCAAAATGGTACGTGAATTTGGACCGTTATTTATAAAAATGGCGCAAGTAGCGGCGGCCAATGCTGACCTATTACCAGAAGAAATAGCCTCAGAGTTGAGAGTTTTTCAGGAAGACGTCGAACCGATGCTGCCAGAAGATGTTCTTCAGGCGTTTATGGAAGTGTTTGGTAAGCCTCCGCAAGAAATCTATTTTAATTTTGATATCGACAAACCTCTTAAATCAGGCTCAATTGGGTCAGTCTATCTGGCTAAAAAACCGATGATTAAGAACGGAGTTGAGGTTTTAGTGCCAGTGATTGTCAAAGTCGCTCGACACAATCTTGAACGTGAATTTCAAATGGGATCGTTAGCCATTGAGCTAATGTTGATGAGCAGCCAATACTGGGCGCCTCATTCGAAATTGTTGCCATTTTTGTCAGCCATGTCTGAACAGATTAAAGAATTTACTAAAGGGTTTGAGCAAGAACTCAATTTTGAAGATGAGGCGATTATACAACGTCGTTTTGTTGACCGGTCACAGAAATCTAACGTCTGGCATGTTCCTCAACTGTATTTTTCGTCAGGTAGAATTCTGGAGATGGAATTTCTTGATGACGCGATGGCGATTAAACAAGCCATTAACCAGCATGAAGGTAAGAGCCGTAGCCGCTTTCAGCGAAAAGTGGCTGAGAACTTCCTATTTACGATTCTAGAGCATTTGATTGTTCATCAAGAGTTTCACGGCGACCTACATCCCGGCAATATAATGGTTGATGCGGATGCACAACTTTACCTTATTGACTGGGGTAATGCGGTTGATATGAACGGTAAGTGGGCGTTAATCTGCAATTACCTGACATCAGTGTTAGCAGGTGATACCGATAGCCTGACAAAGGTTCTGATCGAAATGAGTACCGACCCAGAAGGTAATCAACTGCAATTCGCAGAGATAAAAAACGCACTGGACGAAACCTTAGCCAAAAAACAAATCACGCCCCTCGATAGACGAGTTGCGTTCACACTGTACCGTGAAGGACAGGAAGGTCTTCACCGCCGGTTTCAGGCAGCGTTGCAGTTGGTGTCGAATACTTATCAGTTAGGGCTTGTCATGCAGAGTGATTACTTGCATTTGTCTCGTTCTATTGTTGCCATGGCGGGTACGTATCTCAATATGTACAAAGGCGTATCAAAGCTGACCATGACAGCTGACTTGATCAAAGATCTTTCACTCTTTCCTGCAAACTTGCTTAAAGACCGCCTTTCGCTTAAGCGAGATGAAGTACGACGCATTTTAACAGTAGGCGAATGATGAGTGCTTCGGTTATAGCGGATGATTCGTTTCAGTTAATTGAGTTAAATGATCAGTTTATTGTTATTAATAAGTCACCGGGCGTATCGTTTCATACTGAAAATGATGTTTTGGGGATCGTTGAGCGAGTAAAGGCGGCGCTTGGCCTAGAAGCGCTTTATCCGGTACATAGGCTCGACAAAATCACCTCTGGACTGTTGGTGTTGGCTAGAACGCCAGAGGCCAATAGCAAGATATCGATGCTATTTCGTGAGCGGAAGGTAGATAAATATTATTTGGCTATATCAGACCGGAAACCCAGCAAGAAACAGGGAATGATCAAGGGTGATATGGTTCGATCTCGTCGTAGTATGTGGAAGCTTACAAAAACGTTAGAAAATCCTGCTATTACTCAGTTTTTCTCAATCTCTTTGGAGCCGAGTAAGCGCTTGTTTTTGGTGCGACCTAAAACCGGAAAAACTCACCAAATACGCGTGGCGATGAATAGCTTGGGGGCGCCGGTACTAGGAGACCCTCTATACAATACCGAATCAATCAAGAGCATCTCAAGAGGCTACCTTCATGCTTACGCTATTCGGTTTAGTTTGAATGGTCATGATTTTTGTTTTGTGAGTGAGCCTACGGTTGGGGAGTGTTTTTTGTCGGAATCGTTTAAACAGGCTATTAAGGCATACGCCCAACCTTGGTTATTAGCGTGGCCAGGGAGTTAGTGCGGCGTCATACCAAGCGAGTATGTTTATATCGCCTTGGTTTTCTTTTCTCCGCATCGGCTGCATTCATAAAGGGTGATTAACTTCCCTTGCTTAACATCAAACTGTTTCCCTTTAATGATGACCCATTTATGAAAACCGCTCTTACATAAGGTTTTGCCTTTATGTTTGTCTTTGGGAGAAGGGCGTTTGAACTGAATAACGTTGGACATAATAGCCGCCTGAAAATGGAACGCCTGATCATTTTGCTGGCCTATTATGACCTTAAGTAATAGCAGAGGCTACTTTTCGTAGATCTGATGTGTTAAAAATACCGGTAAACTGATTCCTATTCAATAACAATAAAATGCTAACACCAGACTACCTATATCAAAAGAGCTTTTGCCCTTAATGTTGAATCGACAGTCCAAGGTTATCTTCTCGATCTTGTTGGTCGTCAGTATATTGCTGCACGGTCTGGTGTGGTGGTGGGTTGATATAAAAGAATTGTTTAAACCAGATCCACTGGATGACTCGACAACAGTTCAGGTAACACTTCAGCAGCCTAAAGCCTTGCCTGCGCCGCCTGAAAAGAAGCCGCCAGCTGAACAGCCAAAACCTAAGCCAAAACCCCAAAAACCGAATCCTCCTGAAGAAAAAATAAAAGAAGCGGTTGAAGAGGAGCGGCATCTCCCTATGCATAATGCTGACACGTTTGCGTCTTCTAATAATACTGACCAAACCGCTAATAAGATTAAGCCAGATGAACATGTTGATAACGATGAGCTAGATGTACTCGGTGATAAAACCAAAGAGAATAAAAAAGAAGAACTAAAAGCCGATAAAACAGCGCGTGCTAAAGCCAAAACCGTTGTCTCAAAGGATCAGCTCGGAGAGAAAAAGTCTAAAAACACCGATATAAAACCGGATATAGACGAAACGAATAGCGAGAAGAAAAGTAAGCAGGTTTATAGTGAAAATCAGTCTGATAAACTTAAAATGCAGAACCTTTATCTCGAACGTATGATGAAGCAAATCACCGAAAAGCTTGTAGCCCCTCGTAAACCAGTTCGGTCTGGTAGGGGGGCCATCAGTCTCGTATTGGGTAATGACGGCTATCTGGTTGAAGCCAAAATAACCCAAAGTAGCGGTGACTTTACCCTCGATTTATCAGTGCTTGAGGCGATTAAGCGTGTTCACCGTTACGAAGTCCCCAGCTCAAAAATTGTCGCAAATAAATACTATACTCAACTGATTATTCGTTACAACGAAACTATTTTCGATCAATAGCGGCTACCTATGCACTGTAGTCATTCACACCGAGCATCTAGCTTTACATAATTTCTTGAATTTAAAGAGCCTAAATCTGTAATTCAGTTATAATCCTCCTTTTGTCATTCGCGAGATCTCTTCATGCAAAACACCTCTCAGGTTGTGGCTAGAAACCTTAATTTATTCGACGGGTCATCTTTGTTGATTGTCGGCATGCCTGATGATGATTTGTTATCTCAGTTGGACTACACTCAGGCGTTTACGTGGGATTACGCAGTATATTCAACCTTAAGTCAGGCCGGTTTTACTAACCTGTCTTGGGGCGCTGAAATTGAATCAGATCAGCGGTATAAACAAGTGTTGATGTTTATGCCCAAATCTAAGCCTGAACTTGATCTATTGTTTGCCATGGTCTCTTCTAAAATGGCGATGGGGGCAGAGCTATTGTTAGTGGGTGCCAAGAAAGAAGGCATTAATAGTGTGGCTAAAAAACTAACATCGGTAGGTGATCAACCTGAAAAGCTCGATATGGCGCGGCATTGTCAGCTTTGGAGCGTTATTAAAACCGTTGAGAGCAAACCGTTTGTATTAGATGACTGGCTCGAAGAGTACCCATATAGCGCGGCTGAAGATACATTAACGGCAGTATCCATTCCTGGCGTGTTTAGTCATGGTCGCTTAGACGACGCGACGGCCTTGCTGCTTGATAATCTGGGTAAAATACCTACCGGCAGGATTCTCGATTTTGGGTGCGGCTGTGGTGTGCTAGGTGCCATGATTGCAAAAAGAAACCCCGAGGCGATGGTCGAGATGGTCGACATCAACGCATTATCGTTATATTGTGCAGAAAAAACCTTAGCGCGCAATAACCTTAAAGGTAAGGTGTACCCATCCAATGGCCTTCGTGATGTGACGGGACGTTTCAATGCTGTATTTACCAATCCTCCTTTTCATAGTGGTGTTAAAACCAATTACAGTATCACCGAAACATTCATTCGCACACTGCCAGATCATATGACCAAAAACGCGCCTTTGCGTTTGGTTGCCAATAGCTTTTTAAAGTACTCGCCTCTAATAGACGCTGCGTTAGAGCGTTATGCTGTCGTGACTGAGAACACTAAATTTAGAGTCTATAAAGCGTTTAGGTAGGCGTAGCCATGAACAAGTATGAACATACTCAGGATCGCAATTTTGATGGGTTGGCTGAGCACTTCAAGAAAAAAATATATGGCTCATCAAAAGGTGAAATTCGGCTTCAGTTATTATGGGAGGACCTTGAAGAGAACCTGCTGAATAGCCTAGAAGGAAACTCTCGCCTATCGGTGCTCGATGTAGGAGGCGGGATCGGTCAAATCTCTGCAAAATTGGCTAATGAAGGTCACAATGTTACCGTGACTGACGTATCGAAAGATATGCTTGAACTGGCAAAAGTTCACTTTAGGGAAGAGAGAGTTCCAGCAGAAAACTTTGAGCTTGTTAATGCTGCAATTGATCAACTATCACAAACAATAACAGCGCCCTCCGACTTAGTAATGTTTCATGCGGTACTTGAATGGTTAGCAGAGCCAGAAGCAGGCTTAACCTGTGCAATGGAGGCCGTCGCTGAGGGCGGTTATCTATCGTTGATGTTTTACAATAAGCACTCAGTGATTATGAAAAACTTGCTCAAAGGAAATTTCAGAAAAGTTATTTCCAATGACTTTGTCGGTGAAAAAGGTGGCTTGACGCCTATTAGCCCATTAGATCCTATTGATGTTTATGGCTGGCTCGATGCTGCCGGCTTCGATATTATCAGCAAAACCGGCATCAGAGTTGTTAATGATTACCTAAATAGAGATCTTCAGGCGCGTCGTAGTTATGAGGATATATTGCATATGGAGAAGTTGTTGTGTCGTCAAGAGCCTTACTTATCGTTAGGTCGTTATATCCATGTGATTGCGCGAAAGAAAGGGTCTTTTTCTTAGCGCTTCACATTCTGGCCCAGACTTCAACTCGGCCGTTTTTGAAAACCCCCATATCACCGTCACTTGTTGCAAGAGGCATATATTGACCATAACCGGTATAGGCTTTTATTATCTTACCTTTCTTTTTAATAGCTTTCTTTACCGAAAGAACCCTGAGCTCAGAAATTAATTGAGCTCTAAGCTCATTAGATTGTTTATCTGAGTAGCCAATCAGCATAATATTTTCGTTAGGAATGCCCTTGTTCTTTCAATAAGCGAAAACCATGTTTGGGCCCAGTTCTGCGCCGATAGTATTTGAGCCGTGTATCTTAACAAGGTATTCGGTACGTAAATCCTGCTCAGTTAGAGGTATAAGAGGGGAAGAGCTCTGATAGGCTGTTAGATGACTAGAAAATAACAACGGTATTAACTTGTGAAATTGGATACCTACAAAATCATGAAGGAATTGATGATTCTGCAGGCGAGGGTCTCGTAGGGTGAAATTATTACAAAAATGTTACAGCGTTAATAACATATTGATTTAATTTGTAAAAAATACTCGATGACACTAGTTTGAGTCATACTCTTTAAGCTTTTCGATAGTTTGAAGTCGTGCTTCACGGCGAACGGCTGCTTGTTGGAATCTTCTCTTCTCAAGTTCTGTTTCGGCTGTCAAAGAAGGGACTTTTGCGGGTTTGTTGTTCTTATCTAATGCTACGAATGTAAAATAGGCGGATAGAATGTGCTTACTATCGCCGGTATAGCTATTTTCGGCTTCCACTTTTACGCCTACCTCCATAGACGAACTCCATGCTCTATTGATGGAAACTTTAAATATGAGAGTGTCATTCTCTTTTGCCGGAGCCATAAAATGAATAGAATCTACTGAGGCTGTGACACAAACGTAACCGCTATGCCTTTCTGCAACCACAAGAGATAGGCGATCACATTTTGACATGATCATGCCTCCAAAAGCGGTACCGTGGGCATTCAGGTCATTTGGAAAGACTTTATAAACATGCCCCTCGATCGAAGAGCCTGAAACAGTTTTTGAAATTTGTTGAGACATATATTGTCCTGAATGATGATAACCATATAGGCAGTTCTGGAAGACTCTACTAAAATAGTCTTTGATAATGGTAAATATAATATTGTACTGTACCCATATATAGATAAATTCTAAAGGTAGTTTGGACGTTAAACCACACAGGAACGCAAATGCTCAACCCATTCCCTCAAGATAAAAAGCTTCTTCCGACTATCGAAACAGCTCTGCCTGGGCGAGCAAAAGAAATGTTGGTTGACCCTGTTCATTTTGTTACTGGCAACACGGTTAAGGTACCTTTTCCTCAATACTGTGATCGTGCTATTTTTGGGTTAGGGTGTTTTTGGGGGGCTGAAAAAAAGTTTTGGTCAATTGAGGGGGTTTATTCTAGCGCAGTAGGGTACACAGGGGGTGTTACGCCTAACCCAAACTATGAAGAAACGTGTACCGGGCTTACCGGACACAACGAAGTAGTGCTGGTAGTGTATGACACTCGGAAGGTTAGTTATGGCGAATTATTAAAGGTGTTTTGGGAATCTCATGACCCTACTCAAGGGATGAGGCAAGGGAATGATATCGGCACTCAGTATCGTTCTGGAGTGTATTGCTATTCAGACGCTCAGCAGGAGATGGCGGTTGAATCAGCTACACATTATCAAGAAATGCTAAAACGGTCTGGACGAGGTGTTATTACTACAGAGATACTGCCTGCTGCGGAATTTTATTATGCAGAAACCTATCACCAGCAGTATTTAGCGAAGAACCCTCAAGGTTATTGTGGTCTTGGCGGAACGGGAGTTTGTTACGAAGACTAAACAGCAGACAAAAAAAAGCCCCTGGGGTTAGGGGCAAACATTCTCTAGCAACCATAGGTGTTGCTAGTGAGGGGTAGATCGTCATACGGGTGGTACAAAATACCTAAACCTTCATTAAGTCAGGTTAATTAATAACCTTACTTTTAAATTCGTTTGCTTTTTCAAGTAAAGACTTTAGTTTTTCATCTACTGTAGATAGGTACCCATCAATCGCGGGCTTTAGGTCTTTATTAAACTTAATTTCAGCTTGTAGCTTTGCATAAGCGCTCATCATTGCTGCATTCCACGATAGTTGCTTACGAGTATCATAGGTGGCAGAATCAAGGTTAAGTATCAGCCGCTTAAGTGTCGGGTTGTGCTCTCGTATCTCCGCAATCACTCCTGCTACCGTCTTTTCTTCAGTTGTATCAGAACCGAGTTGACTCAATACTTTTTTGCCTTCCTTTGTCGCCTTATCTAACTGGGGCTTCAACTTAGAATGGATTTTTTCGCCAACTGATTGAACCTGCTTTATTTGAGTTCTAAATGCTTCTTGAATCATTAAACGCCCCAGTGTTGTATCTCCAAATAGATGGTAGGTTGCTCGCCGTTATAAGCCCTATGAGGAGATGTTAGGGGATTAAATTAGAGTATTCATCCTAATTTAATTGTTTAACACAACTAAATAACATCATGTCCACTTTTCTGTTTAAATGCTTTTTACTGGTGCTGTGCACTGGCGTTATTTCATTATTGGTGCGATTCACTATTGATTATAATATATATGCTCTGTAGTGGTGCGTTATATTTGTTGACTGCGGTGTAGTGGTGCGCATAGTGTGGGTGTGTTCGTTTATGGATGTTGGTTGTGTTAGGTAACTTAATGTTATTAAACACTATTAGTTAATATGGACTAGAATCTGATG
Organism: uncultured Oleiphilaceae bacterium; assembly: GCA_913060665.1. Taxonomy (GTDB): domain Bacteria; phylum Pseudomonadota; class Gammaproteobacteria; order Pseudomonadales; family Oleiphilaceae; genus Alkalimarinus. The sequence goes on along the minus strand of CAJXUY010000001.1, from coordinate 434,817 downwards.
AATAACTCAAATAAGTGCATACAGGTTTATAAATGTACTGATAAAAATCATAATTAGGTTTGGGTCTCTAGGAGAGATAGGAATGAAAAAACTAACTGCTTCAATTTCGGGCATAGCGGCAGCAGCAGCGCTTACGTTTTCTGCTTCTCACGTTATCGCAGCTGACGATACAATTAAAGTCGGTATTTTACACTCGCTGTCAGGCACCATGGCGATCAGTGAAACGACGTTGAAAGATACAATGTTAATGTTAATAGAAGAACAAAATGCAAAAGGTGGATTGCTCGGTAAGAAACTTGAGCCTGTTGTTGTCGATCCTGCTTCTAATTGGCCTTTATTCGCAGAAAAGGGTAGAGAGTTAATCGATAAAGAAAATGTTTCCGCCATTTTTGGTTGCTGGACCTCTGTTTCTCGTAAATCTGTTCTTCCTGTAGTAGAAGAGTTAAATAGCCTTCTATTCTATCCGGTACAGTATGAAGGTGAAGAGTCATCTAAAAACGTATTCTATACCGGTGCAGCGCCAAACCAACAGGCCATTCCGGCGGTTGATTACTTGATGAATGACTTGGGTGTTAAGCGTTGGGTTTTAGCGGGTACCGATTATGTATACCCTCGTACCACCAACAAAATTCTTGAAGCGTACTTAAAAGCAAAAGGCGTGAAAGAAGAAGATATTATGATCAACTATACCCCATTTGGTCACTCAGATTGGCAGAGTATTGTATCTGATGTTAAGAAATTCGGTTCAGCGGGCAAGAAAACAGCCGTTGTTTCGACTATCAACGGTGATGCAAACGTTCCATTCTATAAAGAGCTTGGAAACCAAGGCATTTCGTCAGAGCAGATTCCAGTGGTTGCGTTTTCTGTGGGTGAAGAAGAGCTTTCGGGTATAGACACCAAGCCACTAGTTGGTCACTTGGCTGCGTGGAACTACTTTATGAGTGTTGAAGATGATACTAACGAAGCATTCATCGAAAGCTGGCAGGAATATATCAAAAATGATGAGCGTGTAACGAATGACCCTATGGAAGCACACTACATCGGTTTCAATATGTGGGTTGAAGCTGTAGAGAAGGCTGGAACGACTGACCCTTCTGTTGTTCAGGATGCGATTATCGGTGTAGCAGTACCTAACTTAACCGGTGGTATTTCAGCAATGATGCCTAACCACCATGTGACTAAGCCAGTTCTCATTGGTGAAATTCAGGATGACGGTCAGTTTCAGGTTGTATGGCAGACAACTGGCAATGTAGCCGGTGATGCATGGTCTGACTTCTTGCCTGGTTCAAAAGACATTATTTCTGACTGGAGAGCGCCACTTTCTTGCGGTAACTATAACGTTAAAACAGCTAAGTGCTCAGGTCAGAACTTTTAATCTGTGATCACTAATTATTAGTAATGCACTGCAGGCCACTACTTGAGTTTAAGTAGTGGTCTTTTACATTTTCACCCTCTAAAGCTGGCAGCAATAGCGAGCAGAGTGATTGATTAGGGAAAATGAGATGTTTTGTCTTAGAAAGTACGACTTAGCAAAATGTAAATCACCAATTAGATTCATTAACATCGTGATGCTGCTCGCTGTCATGATGTGTTCTTCGACTGTATGGTCCGATACGTTTTTTGACCAGTCGATGAGCAAGTTACTGGGGAAAAATTTTAAGAGCGTTACTCAAGGGGTCGAATTATTAGCCAAGAGTAATGATGAGCGAGCGGAGCAGGTATTGCAGACGCTGCTAGCAGGCGACCTTTATCGTCTAAAGAAAGAAAAAAGACTCGTTACGATTCTAGAAGAGCGGGGTAAAGGGTATTTAGTCACTGATATATTAGTCGCAGATAAAACCTATGAGGTAACCAGTAAACGAAAAATTAAGCGTGTGGCTATTAATAATACACTGCGTACCAAGATAAAAGCTGCGATTGCACAAATACAGCTAACGGATACGGACCCAACCAAACGAAGTGCGGCTGTTGTTAGTTTGTTTGATGTGGTTGATGACAGCCAGATTGCATTATTTGAAAAGATGTATGAGCACGAAAAAAATGACAGGGTACGATCGCTCATCGCATTTGGGGTTGCTATTGGTCATTTGAAAACAGGGTCGGTGGTCGAAAAAATCACTGCAATTAAAACTCTGGAAGATAGCTTAGAGCCTGCAGTAAGAAATGCCTTACAAGCAACCGCGGATAACGAAACCGATAAAAGTGTTGCTGCTGCTGCGACCAAAGCATTGGGTAAAATTGACCAGAAAATAGATAACTACGCGCTAATGGAAACACTGTTCTTTGGTTTGAGTCTTGGTTCGGTGTTGGTTCTTGCAGCTATTGGCTTGGCGATTACTTTCGGCGTTATGGGTGTTATCAATATGGCGCATGGTGAGCTGATTATGTTGGGTGCCTATACCACCTATGTTGTCCAGTTAATTATGCCAAATAACATTGGCGCATCACTATTTGTAGCAGTGCCTGCTGCGTTTTTGGTGTCTGGTTTAGTAGGTATAGCGATAGAGCGCGGTGTCATCAGACACCTTTATGGTCGTCCCCTTGAAACCTTATTAGCCACATTTGGTCTCAGTTTGATCTTGCAACAAACAGTGCGTACCGTTTTCTCGCCTCTCAACCGAAGTGTAGAAACACCGGACTGGATGAGTGGGGCGCTTGAGATTAATCCTGTTTTCTCCATTACGTTCAACCGTCTCTATATTATTATCTTTTGTTTGATCGTATTTGCCATGCTGTTCTTTGTTTTGAAGAAAACCACATTAGGGTTAAAGGTTAGGGCGGTATCCCAAAACCGAGCAATGGCTCGCGCTATGGGGGTAAGGTCTGAATGGGTTGATGCATTAACATTTGGTTTAGGGTCAGGCGTCGCCGGAGTAGCAGGTGTTGCGTTAAGCCAGTTGACCAATGTCGGGCCCAATTTGGGGCAAGCCTATATCATTGACTCCTTTATGGTCGTGGTATTTGGAGGGGTTGGTAATCTCTGGGGAACCTTAGTGGCGGGTATGTCGTTAGGGGTAGCCAATAAAATACTGGAGCCTATGTCTGGTGCCGTATTAGCGAAAATTTTAGTTCTGATTTTTATTATTCTCTTCATACAGAAAAAACCTCGTGGGCTTTTTCCTCAAAAGGGCCGTGGAGCGGAAGGGTAAATTATGCATACTGATAAACAATTATTTGATAGGAAGTCTCAAGTATTTTTACTGGTTCTTGCCGTCGTAACGGTTGCTGTGCTGGGTTTGAATATACTTGTGCCAGAAGGGAGTGCCCTTCATGTTTCAACCTATACCGTAACGTTACTGGGTAAGTATTTAACGTTTGCATTACTGGCGATAGCGGTTGACCTCGTATGGGGCTATATGGGGATTTTGAGTCTTGGACACGGTGCGTTTTTTGCCTTAGGCGGTTACGCAATGGGTATGTACCTAATGAGGCAGATTGGTGACCGTGGTGTTTATGGCGACCCTATCTTACCTGACTTTATGGTCTTTCTAGACTGGAAAGAACTTCCTTGGTTTTGGCAGGGCTTTGATATGTTCTGGTTTGCCATGATTATGGTGGTTTTAGTACCGGGAATTTTAGCCTTTGTATTTGGTTGGTTGGCATTCCGTTCCCGTGTAACGGGTGTTTACTTGTCTATTATTACTCAGGCAATGACCTATGCGCTTATGTTGGCGTTCTACCGAAATGAAATGGGCTTTGGTGGTAATAATGGGCTCACTGACTTTAAAGATATTCTAGGCTTTAGTTTGCAGTCTAATAGTACTCGGCTAACGCTGTTTGCGCTCTCTGCTGTGTTTTTGGCGTTGGGCTATATTGCGTGTCGTTATATTGTGACGTCTAAGTTAGGGCGTGTTTGTATGGCGATACGTGACTCTGAGGATCGTACTCGCTTTATTGGTTACCGCGTCGATAAAGTTAAGCTTTGGGTATTTGTCTTTTCTGCCGCGTTAGCAGGAATTGCGGGGGCTTTATATGTACCTCAAGTCGGTATTATTAACCCTAATGAGTTTTCACCCCTTAACTCAATTGAGTTAGTGGTTTGGGTTGCGATTGGTGGGCGGGCAACGTTATATGGTGCTGTTATCGGAGCCGTTGCAGTGAACTATGCTAAAAGCTATTTCACCGTTGCGATGCCAGAGGTTTGGCTATTTGCTCTAGGTGGCTTGTTTGTGCTCGGTACACTTTACCTTCCAAAAGGAATAGCTGGGCTTATGAATCGTAAGGAGGCTGTCGCATGAGTATTTCTATTCCGTCTTATTTAGACTCTATTCGACACCGTGACCGTGTCTTTGATTTTATGGCGCCTCAGGCAGGTGATCGCCTCGAGATCAAAAACGGCTGTATGCTTTATGTTGAAGATGTCAGCGTTAGTTTCGATGGATTCAAAGCGATTAACAACCTGAACTTGTACATTGATGAAGGTGAGCTACGTTGTATTATCGGGCCGAATGGCGCAGGTAAAACAACGATGATGGATATCATTACCGGTAAAACTAAGCCTGATACGGGATCTGCTTACTTTGGCCAAAAAATTAATCTTTTGGAGATGAGTGAGCCTGAAATCGCACAGGCAGGTATAGGACGGAAATTCCAAAAACCAACGGTGTTTGAAGAGCAATCTGTTTTCGATAATTTGGAACTGGCAATGGCGGGCCCGAGAGGTGTGTTGCCAACCTTGTTTTCAAAACTGAACGGAGAGCAGAATGACCATATTGAGCAAGTGATGGTTCAAATCGGGCTTCAAGACCATAGTATGGCGCGTTCCGGTGCACTCTCTCATGGTCAAAAGCAATGGCTGGAAATTGGCATGTTGTTGATGCAAAACCCTAAGTTATTATTGGTCGATGAGCCGGTAGCAGGAATGACTCATCAGGAAATGGATAGAACCGCAGAGTTGCTAACCTCGCTAGCAGGCAAGCACTCGGTCATCGTGGTAGAGCATGATATGGATTTTGTTCGCTCGATTGCTAAAAAAGTGACGGTACTCCATCAGGGTAGTGTGCTTGCTGAGGGGTCTATGGACCAAATCCAAAGTGACGCACGAGTTAAAGAAGTGTATCTGGGAGAGTGATAATATGTTAACAATAGAGAACCTCAACCAGTTTTATGGCGAAAGCCATACACTTTGGGACCTTAATCTTCATGTGGAAGAAGGTAAATGTACGGTTTTAATGGGCCGTAATGGCGTTGGCAAGACAACACTATTGAGCTGCATTATGGGGCTGTTACCCATTAAATCAGGCAGCGCTCAGTTTATGGGGCAAAGCCTATTTGATTATTCCGCAGAAAAACGAGCGTCAATGGGGGTTGGGTATGTCCCTCAAGGAAGGCAAATCTTTCCGGCCATGACAGTCGAAGAAAACTTACAAATAGGGCTATCTGCCAGAAAGGATAAGCTTAAGAAAATACCTGACTTTATTTATGAGCTATTCCCTGTGCTTAAAGAGATGATTAATCGCAGAGGCGGTGATCTGTCGGGTGGTCAACAGCAGCAGTTGGCGATTGGGCGGGCGTTGGTCGTTGATCCTAAATTGCTGATTCTTGATGAACCCACCGAAGGTATTCAGCCCAACGTTGTGCAAGAAATTGGAGATATTATTCGTAAGCTTAATAGGGATACGGGGCTTACGGTGCTACTGGTAGAACAAAAACTCCCTTTTGCTAGAAAAGTGGCTGATAATTTCTGTATTATGGAGCGAGGAAAAAGCGTCGCTACGGGCGAAATTTCTGAACTTTCTGAAGAACTGATTAAGGAATACCTGACGGTTTGATAATACAAAATGGCGCTACAACAAATGATCGTTTAACGGCCCATAGCCATTCGTTCAGCGAGGGACTTTCGTCTAACCATAACCACTCGGCTAGCAAAGCAACGGAAGGTTATGGGGTCGACCGTAACTGGTTGGCGGAGCTAACATTAGGTTTTGTCGCAGGACCGGACAAAACCTTAATGAAAGAGTTTCGATTTAAAGGGCCTCTTAGAGTACAGCGTCCGTTTTATCCTGAAGGCTCTCCTTGTCATGTCTATATCTTGCACCCACCGGGTGGGTTGGTCAGTGGTGACAACCTAAAGATCGATATCGATTGTCACAAAAACAGTCATGCCGTATTGACGACTCCCTCTGCTGGCAAAATCTATCAAGCTGATTCTTGCAATGTTAAACAGTACCAACATGTTAAGTTGACGTTAGATAATGCGATCTGCGAATGGTTACCTCAAGAAACTATCGTGTTTAATGGTGCTAATGGCTGTCTTGATACAGAGATTGCGCTGACTGAAAATTCGAAATTTATTGGTTGGGATATATACTGTCTAGGACGCACAGCGGGTAATAAACCTTTTGAGTTAGGCAGTGTTGTTCAATCGCTCAAAGTCACTAAAGAAGGTGTTCCGTTGTTAATCGAGAGACAGGTCGTTCAAGGAGGCGGGAATGAACTCACTCAGCGTTATGGTTTCTCCGGTCATTCTGTATCAGGGACGTTGATTGTTTATGGGTTAGAGAGCCCAATCTGCACGGTTGAAAAACTAAGAGAATCAATTGAGCTGATGGCAGGTGAAACATCTTTAAAAGGTATGCTAGCCGTTACTCAACGGCTTGGTGTATTGTTAGTACGATATCTGGGGCCGTGCTCCGAAGAAGGAAAGAATTTGTTTATTCGTTGCTGGAAGCTCCTCAGAAAAGAGTTGCTTGGGCTTGACGCCAGTGAACCGCGTATTTGGTTAACATAGGCTATCTTTAATGTTTATAAGAGGGAAGTATGCAGCTTTCACCTAGAGAGAAAGACAAGTTACTGATATTTACAGCGGGTTTGTTAGCAGAAAGGCGTCTAGCGAAAGGGATTAAATTGAACTATCCGGAGTCTATAGCGCTTATTTCGGCAGAGATTATGGAAGGTGCGCGAGAAGGCAAAACGGTCGCCCAATTAATGAGCCAAGGTCGAACCATATTAACCCGCGATCAGGTAATGGAAGGCATACCTGAGATGGTAGATGAAGTTCAGGTAGAAGCAACATTCCCTGACGGCACTAAACTGGTTACTGTTCATAACCCTATCATTTAAAAACGTCGTCAATAAGGAGAGTCTTGTCATGATTCCAGGTGAATACGCATTGAAAGGCGGCGATATTGAGCTCAATGTAGGCCGTAATACTATTTCTATTTCAGTCGCCAACAGTGGCGATAGACCCGTACAGGTGGGATCGCATTACCATTTTGCTGAAACAAACCTGGCGTTAGAGTTTGACCGCATAAAAGCAAAAGGCTATCGACTCAATATAGCTGCAGGTACGGCTGTTCGATTTGAGCCAGGGCAGAGCCGCACGGTTGAGCTGGTTGAGTTTGCGGGTAAACGAGAGATATACGGTTTTCGTGGCGATGTAATGGGCTCGCTTTAGGGGCCGCAGGATAAACGCCTTATCAACATCAGGATATTAAAATGACAAAAATTTCCCGTAAAGCTTATGCCGATATGTTCGGGCCAACAGTGGGCGATAAAGTTCGTTTAGCCGATACAGAGCTATGGATAGAAGTAGAAAAAGACTATACCGTTTATGGTGACGAGGTTAAGTTTGGCGGCGGAAAAGTTATCCGTGATGGCATGGGTCAAAGCCAAATGGTGTCGTCCGAAATAGTGGATGTACTCATTACTAATGCGCTGATTCTAGATCACTGGGGTATCGTTAAGGCGGATATTGGTATAAAAGACGGACGTATCGCGTCTATTGGCAAAGGCGGTAACCCTGACACTCAAGAAGGTGTCACGATTGCTGTAGGGCCTGGTACAGAAGTGATTGCTGGCGAAGGTCAGATCGTGACTGCCGGTGCGGTTGACTCGCATATTCACTTTATCTGCCCGCAACAAGTCGAAGAAGCCTTAATGTCCGGTGTGACCTCTATGCTAGGTGGCGGCACAGGCCCTGCAACGGGTACCAATGCAACGACCTGTACTCCTGGGCCTTGGAACATGGCTAAAATGCTACAAGCCACCGATAACTTGCCGATGAATTTTGGCTTCTTGGGTAAAGGTAATGCCAGCCTACCTGAAGCGTTGGAAGAACAGATAGAATACGGTGCATTCGGACTCAAGCTACATGAAGATTGGGGAACAACCCCCGCGTCCATTGATAACTGTTTAAGCGTTGCTGAAAAGTATGATATCCAGGTAGCGATTCATACCGATACGCTTAATGAATCTGGCTTTGTCGAAGATACATTAGCCGCGTTTAAAGGGCGCTGTATTCATACCTATCATACTGAAGGTGCCGGTGGGGGGCATGCGCCTGATATCATCAAAGCCTGTAGTGAGCTGAATGTCTTGCCATCTTCAACCAACCCAACCCGTCCCTATACGGTCAACACTGTTGATGAGCATCTTGATATGTTGATGGTCTGCCATCATCTAGACCCGAATATACCCGAAGATGTAGCGTTTGCCGACTCACGTATTCGTAAAGAAACCATCGCCGCAGAAGATATTCTCCATGATATGGGTGTGTTGTCGATGATTGCATCCGACTCACAGGCAATGGGGCGAGTGGGTGAAGTGATCTCCCGAACGTGGCAAACGGCTCACAAAATGAAAGTACAGCGAGGGCCTTTAGAGGAAGATAAAGCCGGTGGTAATGATAATTATCGCGCTAAGCGTTATCTCGCAAAATATACCATTAACCCGGCGATTACCCATGGTATCTCACATGAAGTAGGTTCGATAGGAGTCGGCAAGCTTGCCGACTTGGTATTTTGGAAGCCCGCATTTTTTGGCGTTAAGCCTGCACTAATCATGAAGGGTGGGTTTATTGCGGGTGCGCCCATGGGTGACCCAAACGCCTCTATTCCGACTCCGCAACCGGTACACTATCGTTATATGTTTGGTGGTTTTGGTTCTGCGCCCGCAAAAACAAGCATTACGTTTGTGAGTAAAGCCGCAGCAAAACGAGATCTGCCGTCTGAACTTGGGTTAGGCCGTTCGTTGGTGCCCTGTCATAGCGTTCGATCTGTGACTAAGGCAGATATGATTCATAACAATGCTATGCCCGTAATTGAAGTGAGCCCAGAAACTTATGAAGTGACTGCCGATGGCCAGTTGTTGAGTTGTGAGCCTGCAGATGTGCTACCCCTGGCACAGCGATATTTTCTATTCTAATTGGTTCAAATGGTTGTTAGGAGGCCATAGTGTTAAAAGTAGTAGAGTATGTACATGATGTTGGAGGCCTTTCTGCCCATGACACACTGACCTTAGATTATGACGATAGAAAACGTGGACGGTTCAAAAGTGTTACCGATTCTGGTCAGGAGATTGGCGTATTCTTAGATAGGGGTAAAGTGCTCCGTCAGGGCCAAGTGTTAAAAACTGAATGTGGAAAAATTATTGTCATTATCGCTAAGCCTGAAATGGTAACGACAGCGAAATGTGACGATAGTTTAGTCTTTGCTAAATGTTGTTATCACCTTGGAAACCGTCACGTCCCGTTGCAAATAGGCGATTGCTGGTTGTGCTTTAAACCTGATCATGTACTAGAAGAGATGGTTCATCTACTTGGGATGAAAATTGAGCAGCACTCGTTACCGTTCGACCCTGAAAGTGGTGCATATAAAGGCGGCCACCATCATCATGATTAAGGCAGTTTATGAACGCTAAATCGCTCCTGTCATTGCTCTATCTTTCAAGCCCTGCGTTACCCATCGGCGCATTTGCGTATTCTCAAGGTTTAGAATCTGCAATAGAAATGGAATGGGTAAAAGATGATGAGGATCTGGCTCAATGGTTGGTGGGTGTACTGTCTAATGGGCTAGCAAAACAGGATTTGCCGCTGTTTTATAGGCTTTATCAGGGATGGATTACTGATGATATCGCTGTCGTTAATCATTGGAACCAGTACTTCCGGGCAAGCCGAGAAAGTGCGGAGCTATTACTTGAAGATGAACAGTTAGGGAGGTCTTTGAGGCGACTGTTGTTATCAATAGGTCGAATTCAAGAAGACGAACTGCCCGTTGATGCTGGCTTTTTTACCTTGTACGCGTTAGCGTCTGTACGTTTTGAAATTGATATTGATGAGGCTGCAATGGGGTTGTGTTGGAGCTGGCTCGAAAATCAAATTACGGTGGCATGCAAAACGATTCCACTAGGACAAACTGCGGCGCAAAAAGTAATGCTCCCGATGATGGAAAAAATTGAACTGGCGATAGTACAGGCAAAACAAATTGAGGATTCGGATATTGGTTCAACCTTGCCGGGTTTTGCCATTGCCAGTGCCATCCATGAAACGCAATATTCACGCTTATTTAGAAGCTAAAACCTTATATGTTAACCTCTGTTTAACGTAACAATTATAAAACATTAGGATTGATCGATGACCACGCAGTGTTTAAGAATTGGAGTTGGCGGGCCGGTTGGCTCAGGTAAAACAGCCTTATTACGACAGTTGTGTATTGCGATGCGTAAGCACTACAACATGGCCGTTGTGACCAATGATATCTATACCAAAGAAGACCAAGAGTTTTTGATTCGTCATAACGTTTTAGAGCAAGACCGTATTATGGGGGTTGAAACCGGTGGCTGCCCTCATACCGCTATTCGTGAAGATGCTTCAATGAACCTTGCCGCCATAGATGAATTACAAGAGCGTCATGCAGGGCTAGAGTTTGTACTAGTAGAAAGCGGCGGCGACAACCTATCTGCAACGTTTAGTCCTGAATTATCAGACTTAACACTCTATGTCATTGATGTGTGTGCTGGTGACAAAATCCCTCGAAAGGGCGGTCCGGGCATCACCAAGTCAGATCTACTCATTATCAATAAAACTGACCTTGCTCCGATGGTCAATGCATCACTTGATGTAATGGATAGAGATTCAAAGCGGATGCGAGGTGACAAGCCATTTGTATTTGCTAATCTCATCAAAGGCGAAGGCCTGAAGACCATTATCGACTTTATCGTTGATAAAGGGATGTTAGAAAAGCGTATTGCAGATGATGAAACGTTTTTAGACACTGAAACTGCCTAGCTACCTTTTTGTCATTTCCGTGTCCGTGGGAATGACAATACCCCTTTAGTTGTTCTGCATTCTTGTTACCATCATTACTATAAACAAATGGTATACGCCTTCTTCCTCGCGCTATAATCCGCTTTTTAAACCCTGACAGAGGCCTATCATGGCACGCTTCACTGAAATTGGTACGGCTATCATTCCCGGTCAAGGCACGCAGCTTCGGTTACTACAACGTAATGATGAATTTGCGATTAAAATTGCAGGCCAAACAGGGGAGTTAATGAATAGCCGTCTTCATGGTTCAGAAGATGCCCTTGCTACACTCGCCTGCGAACGAATTGCTAATCGACCGAACCCAAAAGTACTCATTGGCGGGATGGGGATGGGTTTCACTTTGGCGGCTGCGTTAGATTCACTTAATAGTGATGCAGAAGTAACGGTCGCAGAGCTTGTGCCCGAGGTTGTTGAATGGAATCGTGGAGCATTGGGTTCAGCGTCAGGCTATCCGTTGAACGACTCAAGAACCAAAATACATTTGGGCGATGTTGGCCAGTTGATGAAAGCCCAAAAGGGTGTTTATGATGCGATCTTACTGGATGTGGATAACGGCCCAGAAGGTTTGACACGTAAAGAAAATGATTGGATCTACTCACCCGAAGGCATTGCACAAGCGCAAGCAGCGTTAACACCAGGGGGGATTCTTGCTTATTGGTCCGCTGGTGAAGACCCGAGGTTTACAGAGCGATTAAGACGCGCAGGATTTCAGGTAAAAGCCGAAACTGTTAGGGCTAGACCGGGTAAAGGCGCGAAGCATGTGATCTGGCTAGCGTGGTAAATAGCTGAAGTCAGATCATTGGACGCAATATTCTCATTTTCAGTTAAACCACAACAAGCGGGTCGATCATTACTCGACTGCTTGCTGCCTTGTATCCCATATCTAACCGCTGTGCAGTGGTTAAGGCTCTTGGAAGAAGGCCATATTAGTATGGATGGTGTGGTTATCTGTGAGAATAGGTTAATTAATATGGGCCAGACTATTGCCTATACGGTACCCAACTATCAAGAGGCTGAGGTTGATATTGGCTGGAAGGTGTTGTGGTCAAACGATGAAATTGCTGCTATTCACAAGCCTGCCAACCTTCCTGTTAATCGTACAACGCGTAATGTTTATAACACGCTAATCCAACTACTACGTCGAGAAAGCCCTTGGCCAAATGCCCATTTGTTGCATCGGTTAGACCTTGAAACCTCTGGTGTTATATTGATTGCTCAAAATAACGAAGTCGCACGTAAGTTTCAGCCAGCGTTATCAACATTGATAAAACGAAAAATCTATCGTGCAGTGGTTTACGGTAGTCCAGCATGGCAAACACTTGAATACCAGTGTGATCTTTCCATGCTGACCGGTAGCGCTATAAGGAGCCAAATGCATGTAGTGGCAGACGGAGAGGGTAAGCGCAGTACAACTCGTTTTAAGGTGTTAAACGCTTTTAATGGCTATTCACTGATTGAGTGTGAATTACTAACAGGGCGAAAACACCAAATCAGGGCTCACTTAGCGAGTCTCGGGCACCCAATTGTAGGGGATAAGATATACAGTCTTAAGGGTGAAATGTACCTCAAGCGATTAGAGCAGCCATTGGTCGCCAGTGATTATTCACTACTGCAAAGTAAGCACCATTTATTGCATGCGTATGAGATACGGCTGAATAATATTTGGGAGCAGGGTGGGGCTGATATTAGTATTCAAGACCAAAATCTGCCTAACCAATGGGATGGTTTTATTCGTACTGTTTTGTCAGCAAGGCCATAGGTATAATGTATTTATCTACTTCCTTTGGTTGGACAAGAATATGAATGATGAAATCAATTACAAAAATAACCCTTTACATGGATTGAGTTTAAAAAACTTGTTAACCGAAATGGTGAATCATTACGGTTTTGATATTCTTTTTGCCTACCTCAATATCAACTGCTTCAAAACCAATCCTAGTATTGATTCTAGTGTTAAGTTTCTAAAAAAGACAGACTGGGCTCGTGAAAAAGTAGAAGCCTTTTATATGTATAAATTTAAGAGTTTGCCGAACCCTTCGTCTGAGCAATTTTCCGTACCACCAAGAGACCGTATTGTGCCTGAAGGCCAGGTAGCAGGTGATCCCGCAGCGCTAAGTTTGGAGGATGCTGAGCAAGTACGGGAAAAACAGGCAAAGAAAACAGCGGCTTACAGAAAAAGTGCCGGTAAGCAATACGGCCCGAAACGAAGCGGTGGATATTTTAAAAACAGAGATAATGATCGATCCTCACCAGGTTCGTCTGGGTCTTCTGGTTCGTCAGATGGTGGTCGTGTAGACCCTTGGGCGAACTCAAGAAAGTAAGGGGGGAAGCCTTCAGCGTGAACGGCTCCTTTTAAATCATCTAGGCTTTATGGTAATGCTTTGTGCTTACCAAAACGACTATAAATGTGCAGGGTTTCATGACCGAGATCGAACTACAAACACCGCTGAGAACACTGACTCTCAAACGTTTTCCAATTAGGCCTGCTGACAGGCTTAGAGCTTGGGATGCTGCTGATGAACTTTTGATTAATCACCTTTTTGAGCAAAAAGATCAGTTAAACGGCAAAAGCAGTGTCTTAGTGTTTGATGATCAGTTTGGTGCTATCACCAGTTACCTATACCAAGCAATGATCGTTAACAATGAAGGTATTTCGGGAGAGCGCACATCTATAGATGTGATGACTGACTCACTAGTGTCACAGCACGCGATTGTGCAAAATATCAAACTTAATGGCTTTGATGAAAGTCATATTAATTTTGTTGAGAATACGGCGATACCTGAAAAACACTACGATTTAATTGTCTACAAGCTCCCTAGAAATCACGGATACTTTGCTGATGTAATGCAGCGTTTGCGTTGCAATATGAGTGAAAATACCACCATTTTAGGGGGTGTTATGGTTAAGTACCTGCCAATGACCGTGCTGACGACGCTCGGGCAAACGGTCGGCGAAACGACTACTTCGCTGGCGACTAAAAAGGCTCGCCTAATATTTACCCGCTATGATCAAAGCTTGACCCCTGGTAACCTGTATCCGACCACCTACAGTATTGAAGAAATTGATGTTGATTTGGTCAATCATTCAAATGTATTCTCTCGTGAAAGCCTTGATATCGGTACGCGCTTGTTGCTGGCGGTTATGCCAGAAACGGACGATGACCTGACGATTGTCGATCTGGCTTGCGGTAATGGCGTAATAGGTATTTCTGCGGCACAATTAAACCCCAATGCTGACCTGGTGTTCTGTGATGAGTCGAATATGGCCATCGAATCTGCAAAAGCGAATATCAAACGGCACTTCCCGGAGCGAAACGCTGAGTTTTACCAAGCGGACTGCTTAACGGGTATTGCTCCTAATAGTGTGGATCTAGTGTTATGTAACCCTCCGTTTCACCAACAGAATGCGGTTAGCGAGCATGTGGGTTGGCAGATGTTTAAAGAGTCATTACAGTGTTTAAAGTCGGGTGGGGAGTTGTGGATCGTGGGAAATCGGCACTTGGCCTACCACATTAAACTGAAGAAGCTATTTGGTAACGCAACCTTAGTTGATTCAAGTAATAAATTTGTGGTTATTAAATCAGTTAAACGATAAGGGCTTAATCATACGCTAAAGGCGGGTGCGTGGTTAGCGTAAGATGAAATGGCTTATATGCGAAACTAATTCTGTAATTGCAGTCCAAGGCGCTCCACGGTATCAACGATGGTTTGAGTTTGATGATCAACTTCTAAATTGATGATATCGCCTGTAGATATTGTCCCGAAGGTGGTGATATCGAGAGTTTCAGGTATCAAGTAGACGTTGAATTCATTATTAGTCACTTCACCGACGGTTAAGCTGCAGCCATTAACGGCAACAAACCCTTTGGGTAAGATATATTTAGTCCACTCTGCCGGTACTTTGAAGGTAATAATACAGTTATTCTCTGTTTTTTCGACTGATGAAACTTCTACCGTGGTATGAATATGCCCAGATAACAGGTGCCCCCCAATCTCATCACCAAATTTAGCCGCTCGTTCGAAGTTCACAACGCTGTCGGCGGTGAGTTGATTTAAGTTAGTGACCCGGAGTGTTTCCATCATCACATCAAAGTAGGCCGTATTAGCGGTAAACTCCGATACTGTGAGACATGTGCCGTTTATGGCTATGCTTGCGCCGCGCGATACGCTGCTTAACGCAGTATCAGGGAACTCAACTGCGATTCGAGAGAGGAGATCTTTTTTCTCGATGGATTTAATCAAGGCCTTACCTTGAACAATACCGGTAAACATAAGCGGGCGACTCCTCGTGTGACGTTATTAAACAAATTGGTGCTATGTAAAAAACGGAAGGGATTATATCATACGCATCCTTTTTGGTAGATTCGGTTTAGTGAACAGTTCAAGTATCAAGCTTAGAGTGGATGTATAGTGAGAATATTTTTAGCCCCGATGGATGGTTTGACTGATGATATTATGCGTCATCTACTCACCAGGGTGGGTGGTATTGATGTGTGTGTGACGGAATTTGTAAGAGTTACCAATACGCTGCTACCCAAAAAAGTGTTTTATCGTGCCTGCCCGGAGTTACTTAATAGTGGTAAGACTCAGTCAGGTGTGCCTGTTAGGCTACAACTGCTAGGGAGCGACCCTGTCTGTTTGGCAGAGAATGCGGCATTAGCGGCTTCTTTGGGCGCGCCAGCCATAGATCTTAATTTTGGCTGCCCTGCAAAAACGGTTAATAAAAGTAATGGCGGTGCTGTTTTGCTGACAAACCCAGAAAACCTTTATCGTATTGTTACGTCAGTTAAAGCCGCGTTAAAAGACCGCACTCCTTTAACGGCCAAAATGCGATTAGGTTATGAAGATAAGTCATTGGCTCTGGATTGTGCCGCTGCGATAGAGGCAGCAGGTGCTGATGAGCTAATTGTGCATGCGAGAACTAAAACTGAAGGTTATAGGCCGCCTGCATACTGGGATTGGATTGCGCGAATTCGTGAAGTGGTTAACCTGCCTGTGGTCGCAAATGGTGAAATATGGAATATACAAGACTATTTACGCTGTAAGCAGCAGAGTGAATGCAGCGACGTGATGATAGGGCGAGGCCTGATTAGTAACCCTAATTTAGCTAAGCAGTGCAAATTAATTATTGATGGAGAGCAATACCAACCGCTTGTCTGGCCGGAAATTGTGGGGTTGTTAACGGAGTTTTTTAACCTCACCCTTGAAAAAATGGGAGAAAAACACGCGACAGGGCGCATAAAGCAATGGTTACGTTATCTATCCCGAGAGTTTCCGGAGGCTGAAGCGTTTTTTCTTATGATTAGGCAAGATAAAACCCCTCAGCTCATTAATGATAAGCTCCGCCGATGTCAGGAGAGCGTTGTTTAACGGCTAATGCTTGTGTGACTCAACACGTGCTTTGCTGAGGGCTTTTAACACGTCTGCCCGTGTAATGATGCCGATAACCTGATTGTTTTCTACTACTGGGTATACCTTTGGGCGTCTCCCAAGCATCTCCTCAGCCAGACTAATAATATCCGCATTAGGTGAGACAGAGAGAGGGTTTTCACGCATGATGTCTCTTGCTACATGGTGGTCCTGGCTATAGTAGCTATCGTTGACCATTTGCTTAAGGCAGTCTTTTTCAGAGATAAAACCCACTAGTTCTTTGTTTTGATCCAGTACGGGCGCACCAAACAGTTTGTTCATAACAAGCGTTTTCACAACCTCTTTAACACTGGTGTCAGGTGAAAAATATTCCGTGACCGGTTTCATGTAGTCACTTACTAAAATCGCGGGAGTGGTCATCGTTGATCCTCTGTTTTGATTGTTTTTATTATCTTACTTATAGTCAGCTTTCATCAAAAATGAAACCGATGAAAAAAAAGATCTGCGTGCCTTTTCATGCTAGCAATACTTTGGAAATAATTGTCTGACCATAATCAATTTTGAAAAACACTTAAAGATCATGATGCTGTGAACGATATAGTAGTATGGATATTAAGTATAAAACGAAGAGTGTGAATGGAAAGCGATAAGGCAAAACATCAAAGCGAGGAGGTGAGTGCCTCTAAGCCGGTTTCAGGAGCCGCAGCTTTTAAACCGACGACCTCTAAGGAGTTAGACTTAGCTCGTAAGCGTGAGGAGCGTAAGGAGATAGAGCGGAAGCGAGTATCTGATGAGCAGAATCAGCAACATATACGGAAAAAACTCTTAGCGGAGTGTCAAACGCTACTTAATGTTAACTACGACTGGCTTTACTTGGATGATTATCCAGATAATAGGGCTGTCGCAATTGCTAAACGTAATCGTGATTATTGGCTATTCGTCTGCTGTATTGTGTTTGTTGTTTTTTGTGCTGGAGTGTTGGGTGCGGTTCCTGCTTGGGTGGGAGGGAGTGCGTTTGGTTTGTTATTTATTACACTCTGTTTTGCTTTAAAGCCTTTTAGGCGCTTCTTTAGTGAAGATCCCACATTACATGAGCTGCTTCAAGAGCGTAAGACGCTTGAGTTTAGAGCGCTCAATCATATTAAACTACTAGAAGGGCAAGAAGGGCTGGCATGGAAGTGCAGAAAGTTAGCAAAATATAATGAAAATCTAAAACGAACACTGTTTCAAGGCGTGATGGAGGTTTCCGCTAAAAAACGACTGTTTGGGGTAATTAGAGAGAAAAAGCATATTCGTCTATATTTGCAGTTGATACTTGAAGCAGAAAAAGCCTATAAACGATTACAGAAAGACTATCTTAAACATCATTTTAATAACCTTGAAAGTGGCGTCGACGATACCACTGAAGTCCCCTCTGGCTCACCTTCTCCCTCTGTAATTGATACTACTGAAACGGTCCCTGTGTCTGAATCTTCGAGCGCTAAAATAGAGCACCCCTCCAGACCTGAATAACACGAGATTAACCGATTAGTAATATTGTCAATAATTCGCTCTTTATTAGTGCATATATGTGTTTTTTGGCATAAAATATGCATTTAAATGGTGCGTTTTGTGATAGGTGTAATGTTATAAGTTTATTAAACTTTTAATAAAGAGCTATAACCTATTGAATATAAATAATAATACTATTACTTTTATGACGCTTGCTAGTTAAACGTTAACTAAAAATAGGCGTTATAGTGGTGCGTAAATATATTAATGCGCGGTGATGGTGCATTTTCTATTAATTGGGAAGAGGGTATGACGAAAATATTGTTAACATTTTTGGTGGTAATGCTGCCTGGAGTCGCGCTTGCTGAAGAAGTGCAGATCAGTGGAGCTAATACTGCGTGGATCTTAACATCCACGGCGTTGGTGCTATTTATGACCTTGCCGGGTTTAGCGTTGTTTTATGGTGGGCTTGTACGTTCCAAGAATGTGCTTTCTATTCTTATGCAGTGTTTTGCGATTGCAGGCGTCTCTTCTTTGTTGTGGTTGATTGTTGGGTATAGCTTAGCCTTCGGTGAAGGAAATGCGCTAATAGGCGATTTTAGCAAAGTAATGCTGTCAGGTATCGGTCGAGACACGTTAGCGGGTGATATTCCTGAGTCTCTATTTATGTTGTTTCAAATGACCTTCGCGGTGATTACGCCGGCGTTGATTATCGGTGGCTTTGCTGAACGTATGCGCTTCTCTGCTGTTCTCCTTTTTAGTGCGATTTGGTTGTTGGCGGTTTATGTACCTGTGACTCACTGGGTGTGGGGTGGTGGTTGGTTGGCTAGCCTAGGATTATATGATTTTGCTGGTGGCGTCGTTGTGCATATTACAGCGGGTGTTGCTGCATTGGTTGCTGCTATTGTTTTAGGGCCCCGTAAAGGGTTCCCAGCGACGGCAATGCCACCGCATAATATGACCATGACAGTGACGGGCGCAGGTATGCTGTGGGTCGGTTGGTTTGGTTTTAACGGCGGCAGTGCCTTAGGTGCTAACGGTGATGCTGCAATGGCGATGCTGGTGACCCATATATCATCGGCTACCGGTGCATTGGTTTGGATGTTTATAGAGTGGAGAAAATTTGGCAAGCCAAGTGCGTTGGGTGCGGTGACAGGAATGGTTGCCGGTCTGGGTACTATTACGCCTGCATCGGGGTTTGTTGGGCCAGGAGGTGCTTTAGTTATCGGTTTGTCTGCGGGTATGGTGTGTTTTTATGCCACCCAATATGTGAAACGTGTGCTTAAGATTGATGATAGCTTAGACGTATTCCCTGTGCACGGAGTAGGAGGGATCTTGGGTACCTTAATGGTCGGTATTTTCGCCTCTACCGAATTGGGAGTGTTTAGTGGGTTTGGTTTTGCTGATGGAATAACGTCTATCGGTGGGCAATTAAAGGTTCAGTTGATTGGTATTGTTGCGACTATTGCTTATACCGCTATCGTGACCTATGTAATACTAAAATTGGTGAGTGTATTTACATCGCTGCGGGTTTCGGAAGAGCATGAAGTGGAAGGTCTTGATACGACCTCTCACGAAGAAAAAGGCTATAACTTATAATGTTTCAACAATACTAAAAAGGGGGGGCTTTTGCCCCTTTTTTAGTCTCTGTCTATCCTAGTCTTACTCGGTAAACTTCTTCTATAGATGTCAGTTGTTGTCTTGCTACTGCTATCGATCTTTTAGTGAGCGGAACCATGCCGCTTTCTATAGCGGCAGCCTCTATGTCTGCTGAATTCACTCTAGGTTGTATTAGCTTACGAACCTTGGGGTTTATTGTCAGGAGTTCATAAACGGCTAGGCGGCCGTTATAGCCGACATGATGACATTGGTCGCAACCTCGGCCCTTATAAAAAACCTCATCATCACCTATATCTAATTGTTGTCTTGTTTCAGCAGGGATCTGCTCTTCCTCGAGGCAGTGAGGGCAGTTCTTTTTAACTAACCGTTGAGCGAGAACTGCAAGTAGGGTTGAGTTGAGCAAATAAGGCTGAATGCCTACTTCTAATAGCCTCGTAATAGTCGCTGCAGCGCTATTCGTATGAAGGGTTGAAAGAACGAGATGGCCTGTTAGAGAGCTTTCTACAGCAATTTTTGCGGTTTCTTCATCACGTATTTCACCGATCATAATGGCGTCAGGGTCGTGGCGAAGTATATGCCGTAGTGCTTTAGCGAATGTGTAGCCAATGCTTGAGTGTACTTGTATTTGTAAAATATCATCTACATGGTATTCAACCGGATCTTCAACAGTAATGATGTTTATTTCTCGTTGCTTGAGCTCCTGTAATGCCGCATAAAGTGTTGTTGATTTGCCCGATCCTGTGGGTCCTGTAACCAATATAAGGCCGCTACTTTTGTTGACAAGTTGAGTGAAGCTGTCTGAATCCTGCTGGGTGAAACCAATCTCTTTGATAGATTTAAGGCTCGCAGATGTGTCGAGTATTCTAAGTACGACGCTTTCACCATGAATGGTCGGCATGATAGAGATTCGTAGGTCAATGGTTTTGTCTTTTGTTTTGATTTTGGTGCGTCCATCTTGAGGAACTCTGTGCTCAGCGATATTCATACCACCAATGATCTTGATTCTGGCTACACTGCCCGAAAGCAATGACTTATCAAAGCTCCTAACTTTGATTAGGCCTCCATCGATTCTAAATAATATATCGACTTCAGTATCTTTTGGGCGAATATGAATGTCGGATGCGTGTCGATTAATCGCATCAATGATTAAGTTATGAATTAGTTTAACTGTGGGTTTATCTTTAGCCTGCTTTTGCGCCAGTTGTTCTTCCCAGTGGGTAAGCTTGGCGTCTATCGGTAGCTCTTTTAGTACTTCTTCGTCATCGGTGGGGCCGTAGTGCTGTGATATTGCTAGCTCGATATCTTCTCGGGCTGAGATAATAGGCTCTATGACGCGCCCAGTGATGAAGTGGAGCATATTGAGTGTGTCTGTGTCGGTAGGGTCTTCCATCGCAACCACGAGGCGATCGGCCTGCATCATTAATGGAATAAGGCTGTGGGCTCGCCCGAATTCAGCTGGCACTTGATCAATTAGGTCTTGTGGGATTTCGAAATTAGAGAGTGAAACAAACGGAATTTCAAGGCAGCAAGCAAGGGCATGGAGAATTTGTTGTTCAGAGGCAAAGCCTAGTCTGGAAATTACCTTTCCGAGTCTATCTTGAGCATATTTAGCTGATTTCTCATTAATTGCTTGTTTGAGTTGTTTGTTGTTGATGATGCCTGTTTGTAGCAGTATCTCGCCGATATGTTTGCGTTGAAAGTTTCGTGGTTTGTTTAAAGCGGCTATAAGTTCGTTACTGCAATTAATGGGCATCAACTGATCCTTTTGTGTATTCGTACCTGCAGGGTAGCGCTTATGGGAGCTAAGTAAATAGTGAGTTTTAAATGGGTTGAGTTATGTCAAGCTTTGTTAATGATACTTGACATAACAACCAACCAAACGTATGTTTAAAACAATTGTTTGGAATGATTATACTAATGAGTTTACGATGCTCATTGAGTGTTTTGGCATTCTAATTTTTTAGTATGAACCAATGACTAGACGACTTTTTCAGTATGGCTCAATCAGATACAGTAAATCGAATACTTGATGCAGCAGAAGTTCTTTTCGCAGAACGGGGTTTCTCAGAAACATCACTACGAATGATAACGAGTAAAGCTAATGTTAATTTAGCGGCCGTCAACTATCATTTTGGGTCTAAAAATGCGCTTATACAAGCGGTGTTTTCTCGTTTTCTGTCTCCGTTTGCAAAAAACCTCGAGGCTGAATTAAAAAGAGTATCTGAGAGGCATACCGATAAGCCCATTGATATAGAAACTCTGCTGGGTATTGTTACATCGTGTATTGTGATGGTTCCTGCCCAAAGTAAAACCGGCGTGTCAGTTTTTATGCGCTTGTTAGGTTTGGCTTACACTCAATCACAAGGGCATTTAAGGAAATATCTAGAACAAGAGTATAGTCGAGCATTCAAGATGTTTATGAAGCATATGCGTGAAGCGACTCCTCAGCTAACTTCTGTTGATCGTTTTTGGCGTATACAGTTCATGTTGGGGACCACTGCTTTCACGATGTCTAGTATCGAGGCGCTGTCTGACATTATCGAAAATGAGATGCAGGTTCATAGCTCCACTGAAGAAGTGGTGAAGCGTCTAGTGCCGTTTCTTGCTGCTGGTTTACAGGCTCCACTACAAAATTAGGCCTATTAGGGGTTAATATTTTTGCACTTTGTATCAGCGTGGCAGTGGAAAAGGTGATGCTTGTCTTTAAATAGGCGCTACCTTTTTCGATATAGATGTATTGCTTGTCATGATTGATGTATGACATGAAGTGAAAGGTCGGTTAAGCTTAGTGTATGGCAAATACAGATAGCTTCTTTTCTCTTGAAATTGATATTCAACTTCAAACGCTCACGCTTGTTGACCAAGAAAAGCCTTTGGTGTGTTACTCCGTATCGACAGCATTAAACGGGGTTGGAGAAAATGCGAATAGTGGGTGCACTCCAAGAGGTCAGCACGTGGTTCGGGCCAAAATAGGTCATGGCCAGCCGCGTAATTCTGTATTTATTGCACGGAGGGCAACCGGCGAAATCTATTCTGCTGCGCTCGCTGCGCAGTATCCACAAAGAGACTGGATTCTCAGTCGGATCTTATGGTTATCTGGCACTCAGCCAGGGTTCAATAGACTAGGTTCTGTTGATACCATGCAAAGGTATATCTATATTCATGGTACGCCTGATACCGAACCTATGGGCACCCCCTTATCTCATGGTTGTATTCGTATGAGAAACGAAGATATAGAGGATCTTTTTGACCGGGTTTCTATCGGGACACGTGTTACTATTTCCTGATTATTTTTACGAGACCATTGCATCTGAAGAGTAAAATAGATCCTTATTTAATAATTTTTTATTAATCAATTTTTTGTCAGGGAATATACAATAATATGCAGAAGCAACCAATATCTGCGCATCTAAATAAATCTACCTCGAATATGTTTATTGGACCTTTGATGGTTGATGTCGAAGGCCAAGCGCTTACTGATGAAGATCGGCTGTTGCTTTCTAGCCCTTTAGTGGGAGGCTTGATTCTTTTTTCGCGTAACTACTCATCGCCTGAGCAGTTAGCTTGCTTAGTCGCTGAAATAAGAACCTGTAATGCCAATATTCTTATCGCAGTTGATCATGAGGGAGGGCGAGTGCAGCGGTTTAGAGAAGGCTTTACACGAATTCCTCCGATGCGCACATTCGGCGAGCTTTATGCGGATGCACCTTTGAAAGCCGCGGCATTGGCAAAGGAGTGTGGCTGGTTGTTCGCTTCTGAGCTAAGGGCCTACGGTATTGATTTTAGCTTTGCGCCTGTACTTGACCTAGATTATGGCCTTTCTTCTGTGATTGGTGATCGTGCGTTTTCAGGTGATATAGCGATTGTTTCTGAGTTGGCCTCATCATTGATTGCTGGTATGAAAGAAGCTGGCATGGCATCTACCGGTAAGCACTTCCCGGGGCATGGCGCAATAGAAGCGGATTCGCACATTGCGCTTCCTATCGATAACAGGCCGTTTAGCGAGATTGAGGAGCTCGATATCGAGCCGTTTAAGCAATTGATAGAAAAAGGCTTAAATGCTGTGATGCCAGCGCACGTGGTGTACACCCAGTGTGATGAACATCCAGCAGGATTTTCTACTTTTTGGTTAAACGAAATCTTGCGCTCTCAGTTGTCATTTAAAGGTGTTATATTCAGTGATGACTTGAATATGGAAGGCGCTAGCGTGGCGGGAGGCTACGCGAGTAGGGCGCAGTCAGCGTTGACTGCGGGTTGTGATATGGTGTTGGTGTGTAATAACCGACCTGGTGCACTAGAGGTGCTGAGGTATTTAGAGCAATCTAGTAACGCCACTTTGTTAAATCAAGAATCCCAAAGCCGCTTAGTCAAGATGAAAGGTGTTGGCTGTATAGACATTGGGTCGCTTAAGCAATCTGGCAGGTGGCAGAGGGTTGTGTCTGACCTAGGCCGTTAATACACTGTTGTTAGATGTATCGTTAATGTTTTAGGAAGTTGAGGTTTGGGTATGGATTTCTCAGTTGTAGATCAGTGGTTTGAGTCGCTCAATTTTGGTGATGACGCTTATCGC
The DNA here is from genome assembly GCA_913060665.1 of uncultured Oleiphilaceae bacterium. GTDB lineage: Bacteria > Pseudomonadota > Gammaproteobacteria > Pseudomonadales > Oleiphilaceae > Alkalimarinus. The sequence goes on along the minus strand of CAJXUY010000001.1, from coordinate 410,722 downwards.
GGAATGTTTCAGATTTTTGCTGTTGTATTGATGACGGCTATTCTGAGTTTTATCTCCAGTAAGTTTTTTTCGCAAGTTGAAAAACAGTTCGGTAAAACTAAGAATTTATGGGATGACACGCTGCTTCATGCAGGAAGGAAGCCAGCATCTTATTTGATTTGGTTGCTAGGCTTATCTATAGCTGCTCATACCGCAAACAAGTATTCCAGTGCCGAAATTTTTTCAATAGTGGGCCCTGTCAGAGAAGTGGGCGTTATTGTTCTATTAGCATTATTTGTGGTTAGGTTTATTACTGGCGCAGAAAAAATAGTGGTCTCGCCTGATAAGATGAAGGAACCGATGGATGCTACAACGGTTTCCGCAATGGGTAAGCTGCTACGTGCATCGGTATTGATCACTGCTGGGTTAATAGTTCTACAGACACTAGGTTACAGTGTTTCAGGAGTGCTCGCCTTTGGGGGGATTGGTGGTATAGCGGTTGGTTTTGCCGCTAAAGATTTGCTGGCTAACTTTTTTGGTGGTTTGATGGTTTATCTGGATAGACCATTTAAGGTGGGGGACTGGGTGCGTTCTCCTGACAAGGATATTGAAGGAACGGTAGAGCATATCGGGTGGCGTTTAACCACCATCAGAACCTTTGATAAACGACCGCTCTATGTACCTAATGCAACGTTTACCAGTATCTCGGTACAGAACCCTTCAAGAATGAGTCATAGACGGATTTATGAAACAATTGGTGTACGCTATCAAGACGGAGCAAGTGTTAGTAATATAATTGCTAAAGTTAAGCAGATGCTGATTGATCATGATGAAATTGATAGCACTCAAACGCTCATCGTTAATTTTAATGCATTTGCTGCCTGTTCATTGGACTTCTTTATCTATACATTTACGAAAACCACTAACTGGATTGAGTATCATGATGTTAAGCAAGATGTATTGTTTAACATCATGGCTATTATCGAGGAAGAGGGTGCTGAGTTTGCATTTCCAACGACGACAGTGCATCTTCCTGATGAAATGAAAGTCACCAGTGTTTCTCCAGAGTTTGCGGGGATGTCTTCAAATACCAAGTAGGCCTAGTTGGGTGAAAGTGGTGTGCGATTAGTAGCTAAGAGAATTTTGACAAAGAGAGTTGGTCATGGCAGATACGATAAAGAAGCTCGGCATTATTGGCGGTACAGGGTTAACCGAGCTTGAAGGACTTGAGGTTACAGATAGTAAAGACGTTTTAACGCCTTACGGCGAGCCTAGTGCGCCATTGGTGTTTGGTCGGTTTGAAGGGGTAGAGGTTGTTTTTCTTGCTCGTCATGGAAACCCACATCGAGTTCCTCCTCATGAGGTTAATTATGCGGCGAATATTTATGCGTTAAAGCAGCAAGGGGTTACCACTATAATTGGTGTTAATGCGGTAGGGGGTATTGAGGATGTTATGGGGCCCGCGCATGTCGTTATACCAGATCAATTGATTGACTATACCCATGGGCGTAAAAGTAGTTACTTTGAAGGGCAAATGGATACAGTAACGCATATTGATTTTTCGTTTCCTTATACTGAATCTACTCGGCAATTATTAATTGGTGCAGCTGAACTCCTCGATATTGCGTATAGTGATTATGGTGTCTATGCCTGCACTCAAGGCCCCCGATTAGAGACGGCTGCGGAGGTCGCTCGTTTGGAGCGAGATGGTTGCCACATAATTGGTATGACCGGTATGCCTGAAGCTGCTTTGGCCGCTGAGCAGAATATTGACTATGCGTGTTTAGCACTGGTCGTGAACTGGGCGGCAGGTAAAACTGAGAATATTATTACGATGGAAGAAATAGAGCAGGCGATTGACGAGGGTATGGGATATATTCGCCAGATATTAATAGAAACCATAAAGCAGGGCTAAAGAAAATATCACCAAGACCCTATTATCGTTTTTAACTACGTATTAATTTATCCTTAATTCGAATTTTATAGGTCTTCGCTATAAACGTAAGGAGGATCGGTTGGCTCAATAGTCACCAATAGTCCAAACTTAGGGTGATCAAGATAGTGAATTTCTCCGCTACGCATTCTTCGGGTTTCATTCATGTGTGCAATATTGCTTGCGATATAGGTGGTGATTGAATCTTGAGCACGCTCGATTTTCGATGAATCAGCGACGTTGGATAAACCATTGCCCTGTTGCAGGGTTTGTTCGGTTTTATCTGTAGCGGGTGTAATGTTACTCAGCACAATGCTTTCGAGCGCTTCAGGTGAAGAGTCTTGATTATTGGCTGTATTGGTGAGGTCGCTGATATGAGTGGCAACACTATCGTCTTCTAGCAGCCAACTTTGCAGGTTAATGCTTGAACCTTGTGTATAGTCGGCCATATAAAGGTCTGCATGAAGGTGTAGATAACGGTTTTTTCTGAATGTTAGCTTTCCCTCTAGTTCATGATGATGACCATATTTGTTTCCGGTAGTAATCAGCAACGGAATACCTGATTGCGCCTTCATAAGTGGTTGTTTCCATCCTGCAAATTCCAGCACGTTATAATTTTTGCTGCGTGTCATGGCTTTAAATGACTTGGTTAGTTTCAGGTTAGAGGTGTTCAGTCGTTGCAGTTGGCTGTTTACCATGGGCTCGCCTTTAACTAACACAAACTTTTGATCTGAAGGGGTGGTATCGATGGTGATATGTTCTTTGTCTTGCTCGAATGTCTGCATGTTTTTGAATAATATTACTTCAATCTGATACCAGGATACGGCTTCGCTGTCGTTGTTGCCTGATTCAATAGCGGATACCGTAGTCGCTGACAAGAATAGCGCAAGCATTAACGCAAATGGTGTTGTGATGTGTTGTTGTATAGCTTTCATTTATTCTCAGTCAAATAGTCTTTATGAGACCGTTAAGTAATAGGTCTATCACAGGTTTAAGGTGTTGTGCTTTTGCTTAATGTTACGAGCAGCTGATTAATTTCTTTAAGTTTACCATCTGTATCGCTTTGGTCTATCTCAAATTTCAGCGCGCTGGCTCCATCGAGCCGGTATTTTGCTGGATTACCTTGTATGAGTTTAATGATGGTGAGTGGGTCAACATCTGTATCGCCTGAAAATTCCACCCTGCCGGAGGTAGCCCCTGCGTCTAGTTTAATAACGCCTAAGGTTTCCGCTGCCAGTTTAAGCTCGGTTTGTCTGAATAGGTTCTTCACTTGATCAGGAAGCAATCCAAAGCGATCGATCATTTCAACCTGTAGCTCCGTTAATTCAGATTTTGTTTTTGCGTTGGCGATGCGTTTGTATAAAATTAAACGGTTATGAACGTCTGGTAAATAGTCGTCAGGGATTAATGCCGCAATTCGCAGATTGATTTCAGCTCCGTGCTTTAAAGGTTTATCGAGATCAGGTGTTTTACCGTCCTTGATGGCTTCAACTGCTTGTTCAAGCATTTCCATGTAAAGGGTGAAGCCGATGCTTTGTATTTGCCCACTCTGTTCATCACCTAATAGTTCTCCTGCACCGCGTATTTCAAGGTCATGTGTTGCTAGCATAAACCCTGCGCCAAGGTCTTGCGCTGCCGCTATAGCTTCGAGCCGCTTGGTTGCATCTGGCGACACTGTTTTTTGATTGGGGGTTAACAAGTAGGCATAGGCTTGGTGATGAGATCGTCCTACGCGACCTCTTAGTTGGTGTAGTTGAGCTAACCCAAATTTATCGGCGTGTTCGATAATAATGGTGTTTGCGCTTGGGATATCAATTCCGGTCTCGATGATGGTTGAGCAGACTAATACGTTGAAGCGTTTGTGATAGAAGTCTGACATTCGTTGTTCTAATTCTCGTTCTCGCATTTGACCGTGAGCGACACCTACGCGAGCTTCTTCCACCAATGCTTGTATTTCTTCAGCAGCCTTGTCGATGGATTTAACTTCGTTGTGAAGCAGGTATACTTGGCCTCCTCGCAGCAGTTCACGAAGTATGGCTTCTTTTATAGTGGCGTCATCTCGTTCGCGTACAAAGGTTTTAACCGATAAGCGTCTTGCTGGGGGGGTTGCGATAATTGAAAGGTCTCGAATGCCACCCATCGCCATATTTAGGGTTCTAGGAATAGGGGTTGCGGTCAAGTTGAGAATGTCTACCTCTGAGCGCAGTGACTTCAATCGTTCTTTCTGTTGAACGCCAAACCGGTGCTCTTCGTCAATGATAACCAGGCCTAATTCTTTAAACTTTACATCTTTTTGGATAAGTTTATGTGTGCCGATAATAATGTCGGCTTTGCCATCTTTAATGGCTGTGAGTGCTTTCGTTTGTTCGCCGGTTGTTCGGAAGCGGGAGAGTAGCTCGACTTGTACCGGCGTGTCTGCAAAACGATCTTTAAATGATTCATAATGCTGTTGAGCGAGTAGGGTGGTAGGTACGAGAACTGCAACCTGTTTGCCCGAATTAGTGGCGATAAAGGCGGCTCGCATAGCCACTTCAGTTTTACCAAAGCCAACATCACCGCACACTAATCGATCCATTGGTTTTGGGCTAATCATGTCTTGTTCAACGGCTTCTATAGCGGCGGCTTGGTCCGGAGTCTCCTCGAACGGAAAGCCTGCACAAAATACTTGATAGCTTTCATCCGGTGTTGACGCCGAAAAGCCGATTCTTGCTTCACGTCGGGCATAAACATCTAACAGCTCGGCTGCGGTGTCTCTAATCCTTTCCGCTGCTTTTTGCTTGGCGGTGGTCCACTTGTCGCTACCCAGTTTGTGTAGAGGGGCTAGTGACTCATCGGTCCCGCTGTACCGTGAAATAAGATGTAACGACGATACTGGTACGTATAGTTTGGCGCTTTGAGCATATTCAAGCATCAAAAACTCATTGGTTTGACCGTCAAATTCGATCGTCTGAAGACCTTGGTAGCGACCCACTCCATTATCGATATGTACCACGGGCGCCCCAATTCGCAACTCTGATAAATTCTTTACTGCAATTTCGCCTGTGTCGGTGGCTCGTTTACGCCTGCGTCGTTGCATGACGCGCTGACCAAAGAGCTCCGACTCGGAGATAAGTGTTATATTTCTAGAGGGGTCATTAAAACCGTCTGACAGTGGTGCTATCGTCAAGCAAATCGGTGCTTCGCTGTTCTGAAAGTCGTTCCAATTATGAACTTTTTGTGCTGATAGTTGATGATCTGAAAATAACTCTTCAAGGGCTTCTCGTCTACCGGCGGACTCTGCGCATATCAGAATGCGTGATGCCGTCGCCCCTTTAAAAGACTTGAGATTTGAAAGCGGATCGGCAGCTTTTGCATCAACAGAAAGATCACCCAAGGTCGATGTAGAAAGATTGAAAACTGAAGAGGTTATATCAAGGGTTTCCTGATAGATGCTCACTCGTGGGAATTGTTTTAATTGAGAAAACAGTTCGTTAGTGGCTAAAAACAACTCATCAGGCGGTAGTATGGGTCTTAGTCTGTCATGCCTGCGCTCTTCATAGCGGTGTAATATATCACTCCAGTAATGCTCGCTGACCTGGTGGAGTTCAGGGGGTGTAAATATTAGGGTGTTACTCGGTAAATAGTCAAAAAGAGTGGCGCCTTCATCAAAAAATAGCGGTAAGTAGTACTCAATACCTGGTGGTTTAATACCTGATTTCACGTCCTTGTATATTGAGCATTCTTTAGTAGGGGCTGATTCGAACTGATCATGCCATCGGGTTCTAAAGGCTAAGCGTGATTGTTTATCCCACGGAAACTCGTTAGCAGGTAGTAAGTTAATTTTATCGATTTTATCAAGTGAGCGCTGAGTCTCGATATCAAATGTTCTCAGGGTCTCTACTTCGTCATCGAAAAGTTCAATACGGATAGGGAGGTCACTGCCCATAGGGTAAATATCGAGAATTGACCCTCTAATGGCATATTCCCCATGCTCATAAACTGTATCAACGTAACGGTAGCCATTGGCCTCAAGTTCGAGCCGGTATTTGTCGACATTTAGTGACTGTCCGATTGAGGTTAGTAAACCGGCACCTTGTAAAAATGAAGTTGGTGCAAGCTTATGCAGCAGTGTACTGATCGGTATGATCAAAATTCCGCGTTTTAATTTTGGCAGTGTATAAAGTGTTTCGACACGTTGAGAAACGATGTCTTCATGGGGGGAGAAATTGTCGTAGGGTAGTGTTTCCCAGTCAGGTAAATTAAGGACTTCTAGTTCTCGATCATCATTAAAAAATTTGAGAGCGGTTTCGTAGCTTAGTGCTGTTTCTGAATTTGGGGTTATCAGTAAGCCCAGACCTTTATGCTGCTTTATAGCTTCAAGTATGATCAGTGGCGAAAAGCCCGGCGCCACTCCACCCCATTGACGGTGGTCTGAGGGGGTAGATGGTAATCCTGGAATGCTGAGTGTTTTTGAAGTCATGAAAAGATCGTTTTTGATGTCGGGTTCTCACGGAGGTCTACTGTGTTTTTAGTGCCTTGCTGTACTAAGTAATGTGCTAGCTGTACAAAGCAATGTACCAAATGACGCCTTTTCCGTGGGCTAGTAGGGGAATATTCTAACCTTGATTGTAGTTACTGTCATGATGTTATCGTGGTTGAGCTATCAATGCCTAATTTAGTGTTAAATATGACTATTTGTTGTAAGTTTTGGGTGTACTATAGTGCATAAAACAGAATTTGCTTATGATGTCTTGAAGGTGGATAATGTGCGCCCTTATTTTTTGTGCAACTCGAGAGGTGCCTAACGTGGCTCAGAACATTACGGATACGTGTTTTGTTGACTGGAACGAGCGAGAAACTGTTGCTGAAGCAATGATTCCAATGATTGGACGCTTGTATCGCAAGAATAACGTCGTTACATCAGTCTACGGTCGTGCCATTATTAATCAATCTGTAATCGGGCTTCTCAAGTCTCATCGATTCGTAAGACAGGTTGAAAATAACGAATTGTCAGTTCATGACACCTATAAAGTACTTCAGATTCTTGACGAGCTAGAGTTGGGCCATGCCCATGTTGATATTGGTAAACTGGCTGTTAAGTTTCAGAAGCAATCCGGTGATGTGTCATTAGAAGCATTTTTACGTGAAGAGTTGGCTGATATCGTCGGTAAATACGACGCAGAAGATGCCAAGCAGCATATATCTAAAACCAAAGATGTCGTTTTATATGGTTTTGGTCGTATCGGTCGTTTACTTGCTCGTATTATGATCGAGAAAGCTGGCGGTGGCGCGAATCTTCGTCTTCGCGCAATCGTGGTTCGAAAGGGTAAAGCAGAGAATGATCTGGAGAAGCGCGCAAGCTTGCTACGTCGAGACTCTGTTCATGGGTCTTTTGATGGTACCATTTCCGTTGATGAAGAGCGTAAAGCGATCATTGCAAATGGTAACTATATTCAGGTTATCTACTCAAACTCTCCTTCAGAAGTAGATTACACAGAGTACGGTATTGATAATGCGCTCGTTATAGATAATACCGGTATCTGGAGAGACGAGGCTGGTCTTGGTCAGCATTTAGAGTGTAAAGGTGTTAGCAAGGTGTTGTTGACCGCGCCAGGCAAAGGCGATATCAAAAACATCGTTTATGGCATTAACAATAATATGTTAACGGCTGATGACAATATCGTTTCTGCTGCTTCTTGCACAACGAATGCGATCACGCCAGTACTCAAGGCTGTAAATGATCAGTTTGGTGTTGTAAATGGTCATGTTGAAACGGTCCATGCTTATACAAATGACCAAAACCTAATTGATAATTATCATTCAGGTAGCCGTCGCGGAAGAAGTGCGCCATTAAATATGGTACTAACTGAAACGGGCGCTGCTAAGGCTGTATCTAAAGCGCTTCCTGAAATGGAAGGTAAATTAACCGGTAATGCGATTCGCGTGCCTACGCCAAATGTATCAATGGCGATTCTTAACCTTAATCTTGAGAAAGAGACAACGCTTGAAGAGGTGAATGCATATTTGCGTGAAGTTTCTTTACATTCTGAGCTTCAGAAGCAGGTTATGTATGTTAACTCTCCTGAAGTTGTGTCATCTGATTTTGTTGGTTCTCGTTCTGCGGGTATTGTTGATGCGCAGGCGACGATCGTGAATGGTAATCGAGTCGTTCTTTATGTTTGGTATGATAATGAGGCAGGCTATAGTGCTCAGGTTATTCGTTTATCAAACGAAATTTGCGGTGTGAATTACTCTGTTTTTCCAAAGTTGGCTAAATAACCAGCGTTTGTAATCTCGGAAAAGATGCGTATATTATTGGTTAAAATCAGATAGAGGTGCGCATCACCGTTAAAAAGCTCGGTTTTACCGAGCTTTTTTGCGTTTGGTGTACTAGGTTTAAGGTGGCTTCAAGCTTGTGGCTCGAGGTAGGGGTGGTTATTTGTTTATACCTCTAAATAGTTGGAGGTTTTTGTCCGTTACTTGATTTTATTCAAGGTGGGGGTGAAAGCCGCACACAAATACCAATTGAATGAATGAGTTTAGCGATTAAATTGTGAAGTTGTATAGAAAAATAGCGCTATGCTCTTTATAATTGGGGCGTTTTTGGGTGCGTTAAAAATATAACAGGCGAAATTGATCAGGTTCGGGAGCAACCAATGGTCAAGTTTTGTTTAAAAAATGTCTTAAGCATTTGTTATATGTTTGCGTAAACGTTTTAAGTTTCTAATGATTAGGCGGGGCTAATGATTAATATCAAGAAAGGCCTGGAATTACCTATATCTGGTGCCCCTGAGCAAAAGATTACTGATGGAAAGATTGTGAGCAATGTTGCTCTAGTCGGATTCGATTACATCGGTATGAAGCCAACTATGGCTGTTCAGGTGGGAGATAAGGTTAAGCGCGGGCAGTTACTGTTTGAAGATAAGAAAACAGTAGGTGTTCGATTCACTTCTCCAGCAGCAGGTACTGTTAAAGAAGTTAATCGTGGCGAAAGGCGAGTATTTCAATCTATCGTTATTGAAGTTGAAGGTGATGAAGCGGAGGTTTTCTCCAAATACGAAGAAAAGCAACTTGCAACCATTGACCGTCAGCAAGCAGTCGACAACTTGGTGCAGTCTGGGTTATGGACAGCGCTAAGAACGCGTCCATATAGTAAGGTTCCTGAGATTGGCAGTACACCAAATTCAATCTTTGTCACCGCTATTGATACCAACCCATTGGCTGCAGATCCCAAGTTGGTAATAAAAGAATTCTCAAATGACTTTAACAATGGATTGACTGTATTAAAGCAGCTAACCAATGGCAAAGTGTTTGTTTGTACCGATAAAAATTTCGATATGTCTTTGCCTACCGATAGCGCAATTGAAGCACATGCGTTTGGTGGTATTCATCCAGCAGGTAACGCAGGTACGCATATTCACTACCTAGACCCTGTAAGTGATCATAAGACTGTTTGGTCTATTGGTTATCAAGATGTAATCTCGGTTGGACAGCTGTTTACAACGGGCGAGCTGAAAGTAGAGCGTGTTGTCGCAATTACAGGGCCAAAAGCCAGCAAACCTCGTTTAGTTAGAAGTCGAGTAGGTGCTGACTTAACACAGTTATTAGAGGGTGAGGCAGATAGCACATCTAATAATCGAGTGATTTCAGGTTCTGTTTTTGGTGGGCGCAGAGCCGAAGGGCCGGTCGCTTATTTAGGACGTTATGCTAATCAGGTATCAGTTTTAGAAGAAGGTGATAGGCGAGAGTTTTTGGGCTGGCTGTCGCCGGGCGCCAATAAATTCTCTATTATGAATATTTACCTGTCTAAGCTGACCTCTGGAAAGTTGTTTAATTTCACGACTACGACTAACGGAAGTGAGCGGGCAATGGTTCCGGTTGGAGCCTATGAAGAAGTGATGCCGTTAGACATTCTTGCGACTCAACTACTGCGTGCATTAGTAGTCGGTGATACTGAACAAGCTCAAAAACTCGGTTGTCTAGAGCTTGAAGAAGAAGATTTAGCACTTTGTTCATTTGTTTGCTCGGGCAAATATGAATATGGCCCAATTCTTCGCGATAATTTAACACTCATCGAGAAAGAGGGCTGATCATGGGATTAAGACAAATTCTAGATAAGATGGAGCCCCACTTTCATAAGGGTGGGCGGTATGAAAAGTGGTATGCACTTTACGAAGCAGCAGATACCATTTTTTACACACCTCCAAGTGTAACCTCTACCACTTCTCATGTTCGCGACGGTATTGACCTAAAGCGCATGATGATTACCGTATGGCTTTGTGCATTCCCAGCTATGTTTTTTGGTATGTGGAATATTGGCTTTCAAGCGAATACCTATATGGCAGAAACCGGTGCTGTTATGGGTAACGATCTAAGATCAATGGTTATTACAATGCTTGCAGGAAATGACGCAAGCAGTATATGGGATAACATGATTTACGGGGCTACCTATTTTGTCCCAATATACTTTGTAGCTTTCGCTGTTGGTGGATTCTGGGAAGTACTGTTTGCCATGGTTCGTGGTCATGAAGTTAATGAAGGCTTCTTTGTTACCTCTATCCTGTTTGCCTTAATCTTGCCACCAGATATTCCTTTATGGCAGGTGGCTTTAGGTATATCATTTGGCGTAGTAATCGGTAAAGAAATATTTGGTGGTACGGGTAAGAACTTCCTAAATCCAGCGTTAACTGGCCGAGCATTTTTATTCTTCGCGTATCCTTCAGAAATATCTGGTGATGCAGTTTGGACTGCTGTCGATGGTTTCAGTGGAGCAACGACTCTTGGTCTGGCTGCTGTAGGTGGTATGGAGGCGGTAACTGTAGAATGGATGGACTCATTTGTAGGGACGGTTCAAGGCTCTATTGGTGAAACTTCTGTAGTTGCAATTCTTATCGGTGGGGCAGTTCTTTTGGCAACCAAGATTGCTTCATGGAGAATTGTTTCTGGTGTGATGCTGGGTATGGTTGCGACTTCGTTAATGTTCAATTCGATCGGTTCTGATACTAATCCAATGTTTGCAATGCCTTGGCACTGGCACTTCGTTGTAGGTGGCTTCTGCTTCGGTATGATCTTTATGGCGACCGATCCCGTCTCTGCATCGATGACCAACCAGGGTAAATGGGCATTTGGTGCGCTGATCGGTATTATGGTTGTATTGATACGAGTAGTTAACCCTGCCTTCCCAGAAGGGATGATGTTAGCGATTTTGTTTGCGAACTTGTTTGCACCGTTAATCGATCACGCTGTAACGCAAGCCAACATAAAGCGGAGGTTAGCACGTGTCTAGTAATAAAGAGAGTACTCAGAAAACTATCATTGTTGCACTGCTGCTTTGTTTAGTCTGTTCTGTGATTGTTGCTGCTTCAGTTGTTTTGTTGCGACCAATCCAAGAGAAAAATAAAGCGCTTAACTTGAAGCAAAATATTCTTGCAGCTGCTGGTCTTCTTAAAGAGAACGCCACGCCTGCAGAAGTTGAAACTTCATTTGAACGTATTACTGCTAAGTTAGTTGATTTGGATACCGGTGAGTACGTTTTACCTGAAAGTATAGGCGTAGCGAGTGCGATCGATTACGATCAAAAAAGTGCTTCAAAAAACCCTAAGCTATCTCAAGTATTACCAGGGGAGCAGGATATCGCGAGCATCAAGCGTCGTGAGAAATATGCAAAGGTCTATTTAGTTGAAGATGCAGGGTCTATAGAAACGATTATAGTTCCTGTTCATGGATATGGGCTATGGTCAACGCTTTACGGCTTTGTGGCATTGGAGAAAGATGCTAACACTGTCGCAGGATTTGGCTTTTATCAGCATGGTGAAACTCCAGGCCTCGGTGGTGAAGTTGACAATCCTAAGTGGAAAGGTCAGTGGCCTGGTAAAAAGATCTATGACTTTGATGTTAACGAAGAGCCACAGATTGAGCTGATAAAAGGGAGTGTCGATGTATCCATGCCTGGTGCTGAATATAAAATCGATGGTCTTTCTGGAGCAACTCTTACCAGTCGTGGCGTCACTAACTTGATACATTTCTGGTTGGGTGATAACGGCTTCCGTAAGTATCTAGACCGTGTAAGAGAGGGGGCTTAAAATGTCTGATATGGCTATTAAAAAGGTTCTTCTGGACCCAATTGCTAATGATAACCCTATTGCATTGCAGATACTGGGTATCTGTTCGGCATTAGCGGTAACCACCAGTTTACAGTTATCAATAGTTATGACTGTGGCGGTATGTTTGGTAACGGCATTCTCTAGTATGTCAGTATCTATGATACGAAACCATATACCTTCAAGTATACGAATTATCGTACAAATGACGATAATTGCGACGCTTGTAATCGTGGTTGACCAGCTATTGAGGGCCTTTGCTTATGAGTTAAGTAAGCAGCTATCTGTATTTGTTGGCCTTATTATTACCAACTGTATCGTAATGGGGCGTGCTGAAGCATTTGCAATGAAAAATGGTCCTGTGATGAGCTTTGTTGACGGTATTGGTAACGGCTTAGGTTATGGTGCGATTTTGATTGCGGTTGCGATTGTTAGAGAGTTGTTAGGGGCAGGTTCTTTGTTCGGAATCGAAATTATGACAACGACTAATAATGGTGGTTGGTACCAGCCAAACGGACTGTTACTGCTTCCACCAAGTGCCTTCTTTATTATTGGTCTTATTATCTGGGGGCTACGCTCTTGGAAACCAGAGCAAAATGAAGCGCCAGACTTTAAGATTAAAGCTCATGTTACTAAGGAGGCATTCTAATGTTTGAACATTATCTTAGCCTATTTATTAAGGCTGTATTTGTTGAAAATATGGCATTGGCATTCTTTCTTGGTATGTGTACCTTTTTGGCTCTATCCAAGAAAATAGATGCAGCGCTTGGTCTAGGAATTGCGGTTATTGTTGTGCTGGGGATAACAGTCCCTGTCAACAACTTGATTTACACCTCCTTATTAAAAGATGGCGCTCTCGCATGGGCGGGGTACCCTGATGTAGACCTTAGTTTTTTGGGGTTACTGACTTATATTGGCGTTATCGCAGCGTTAGTACAAATTCTTGAAATGGTTCTTGATAAGTACTTCCCCGACCTATATAACGCACTAGGTGTTTTCTTGCCGCTTATTACCGTAAATTGCGCGATCATGGGGGCATCATTGTTCATGGTTGAGCGAGATTATACATTTGGTGAAAGTGCGGTTTACGGCGTTGGTGCAGGTGTTGGTTGGGCGTTGGCGATTGTCGCATTAGCGGGTATCCGTGAAAAGCTTAAGTATAGTGATGTGCCAGAAGGCCTTCGTGGTTTAGGGATTACCTTTATCACTGTTGGTCTTATGTCACTTGGTTTTATGTCATTTTCGGGAATTTCGCTGTAACTAGCGCTAGTTCGAAACTGGTCTCACGATAAAAAACAAGGTTAAAACATGAATGCAGAAATTATTTTAGGCGTGGTCATGTTTACCGTCATCGTACTATCACTGGTGGCGGTGATACTAGCAGCTAGAGCAAAGCTTGTTAGTACCGGGGATGTTACGATTGGCGTAAATGAAAACCCAGAACATGCTATTAAAACGCCTGCTGGCGGTAAACTACTGCAAACACTGGCTTCAGAGGGGGTGTTTCTAGCCTCTGCTTGTGGTGGTGGTGGTACTTGCGCACAGTGTAAGTGTAAGGTTTTGAGTGGCGGTGGCTCTATGCTACCAACTGAGCAGTCACATTTCACCAAGCGTGAAGAAGCTGAAGGATGGAGGTTGTCCTGCCAGGTGGCTGTAAAAGAAGACATGGAAATTGAAGTTGAAGAGGAAGTCTTCGGTGTCAAGCAGTGGGAGTGTACGGTTAGTTCTAACGAAAACGTAGCAACTTTCATTAAAGAGCTAGTGCTTGAATTGCCAGAAGGTGAAAACGTTGATTTTCGTGCCGGTGGTTATGTTCAGTTAGAAGTGCCTGCTCACGAAATTGACTACAAAAATTTCGATATAGAAGAAGAGTACCGAGGTGATTGGGATAAATTTAATCTTTGGCAGTATAAGTCAATCGTTAAAGAACCTGTTATTCGTGCTTATTCTATGGCGAACTACCCAGAAGAAAAGGGTATTGTTAAATTCAACATTCGTATTGCTTCGCCTCCTCCTGGAACAAGCTTTCCACCCGGGCAGATGTCATCGTATGTCTTCAATATGAAGCCTGGCGATAAGATTACCGTATCAGGGCCGTTTGGTGAGTTTTTTGCGAAAGAAACTGAAAACGAGATGGTGTTTGTAGGTGGTGGTGCAGGTATGGCGCCAATGCGATCGCATATCTTTGATCAGCTTAAGCGTCTCGGTTCAAAGCGTAAAATGTCTTTCTGGTATGGTGCACGAAGCCTGCGAGAGATGTTTTATCAAGACGAATACGACATGCTAGCAAACGAAAACGATAATTTTGATTGGCATGTAGCGCTTTCTGATCCTCAGCCTGAGGATAATTGGGAAGGGTTAACTGGATTTATCCACAATGTGTTATATGAGAACTATCTAAAAGACCATCCAGCACCAGAAGATTGTGAGTTCTACATGTGTGGGCCTCCAATGATGAACGCAGCAGTTATTAAAATGCTGAAAGATTTAGGTGTTGAAGATGAAAATATACTATTGGATGATTTCGGAGGTTAACGAAGAATCCATGTTTATGTTTTCAATAAAGCCCGCCACGATGACAATGCTGAAAAGCATTGTCGTTTTGGCGGGCTTATTTATTTGTGGTTGCAATCCAAGTGCTGATACTGACGAACACCTGTTAAAAAATGCTCCAGAAGCGAGTATTTATGAGATCTCTGGCCCTATTATGGGGAGCAGTTATCATATCAAAGTCGTATTGACACCTGACGTACAATTATTGGAAGATTTACGTATTGGTGTAAAGGATGCGCTGAACCGCGTTGATCGTTTAATGTCGACGTATAAACCTGACTCAGAAATATCTCGCTTTAACGTCTCTCCACAAAATGAATGGTTTCAGGTATCGGCAGATACCTTCGAGGTTATAGCGTTAGGGCAATCGATTAGCTCAACTAGTGAAGGGTTTTACGATATGACTGTTGGCCCTTTGGTTAATAGTTGGGGGTTTGGTCCAACAGGCAAACCTGTAAAAGTACCTGACGAAGCTCAGTTACAAGCAGGGCTGGTTCGGGTAGGGTTTAACTTTCTCAAATTAGACTCTAAATCGAGCGCAATCTCCAAAACCGCTGATATTTATCTTGATCTTTCGTCAATCGCGAAAGGGTATGCGGTGGACGTGGTGGCCAATTACTTAGAACAGCAAGGTGTCGAAAATTACTTGGTAGAAGTAGGGGGGGAGATTAGAGCCCTCGGATATAAACCTCATAATGAATCTTGGCGTCTTGCAATAGAGTCACCGACTGTTGAACAGCGTTCGGTATTTAAAGTAGTTGAGTTAACGAATGGGGGGTTAGCGACATCTGGAGACTATCGAAATTATTACGAAAACAATGGCATTAGGTACTCGCATACGATCAATCCGTTTACCGGTAAGCCTGTTCAGCACCAGCTAACATCGGTTAGCGTTGTGAGGCCGACTTCAGCAGAGGCTGATGCAATGGCTACGATGTTTATGGTGATGGGAACTGAACGAGGCTTTCAATTCGCGGTCGAAAATAGGATTGCCGCCTATTTTATTTTTCGGAACGGTTCTGGTTTTAAGAGTAAATCTACTCTACAGTTTGAAAAGTATTTGACTCAGTGAGGTGTTTGTAATGGGCACATTTATAATTGTGTTTTTATTTATGGGGCTAGTTATTTTAGTCATGTCAGTAGGGGTTTTGATGGGGCGTAAGCCTATCTCTGGCTCTTGTGGTGGAATGGCATCATTAGGAATGGATGTTGCCTGCGATATTTGTAAAGGCGACAAAAATATTTGTGATGATGAGCAAGAGAAAGCAAAGGCGACAAAAGCGGTTAAAGACTTAAGTTACGATGCTACGAAGTACTAGTTTCACAATAGTATTAATCATGTGGCGTCCATTTACGAATAAAGTTAATTAAGAATAATATTGGAGCGCAAAGGGTAATGGCTGAATATCATTATGACGTCGTAGTCATCGGGGCGGGTCCTGCAGGTGAAGGTGCTGCAATGAATGCAGCGAAAAACGGAAAACGTGTTGCAATCATTGAAAACAAGGAAATGGTAGGGGGGAACTGCACTCATTTGGGAACCATACCCTCAAAAGCGCTCCGACACGCGGTTAAGCAGATTATGACATTTAACACGAATAGTATGTTTCGTGATATTGGGGAGCCTAGATGGTTTTCGTTTCCTCGGGTACTTAAAAATGCTGAGCGTGTTATTTCAAAACAAGTAAAATTACGTACTCAATTTTACGCTCGTAATCGAGTTGATCTTTATACGGGTACTGCTTATTTTATTGATCCAAACAGGATAGAAATTAGAGGCTCTCAGACGTCTAGTGAAGTCTTGAACGCTAAGAACGTCGTTATTGCCACGGGCTCTAGGCCTTACCTTCCTGCGGATATTAACTTTCGACACACCCGTATCTACAACAGTGATTCGATTCTCAAATTAAACCATACACCCAGAACATTGGCCATATATGGCGCAGGTGTTATTGGGTCAGAATATGCGTCTATATTTGCAGGGTTGGGCGTTAAGGTCGACCTAATTAATCCCGGAGATCGTCTTTTATCATTTTTGGATGATGAGATTTCTGATGCGCTCAGTTATCACCTTAGAAACAACGGCGTGTTAGTACGACATAACGAAGAGTATGACTCTGTTGAGGGGGATGAAAGTGGTGTTATCGTGACGTTAAAATCCGGTAAGAAACTAAGGGTTGATGCATTTTTGTGGTGTAACGGCCGAAGTGGTAATACTGATAATCTTGGGCTTGAAAATGTTGGGCTTGAGCCAAATTCTCGCGGTCAGTTGTCGATTGATAAACAATATCGGACTGAAGTTGAACATATTTGTGCTGTGGGGGATGTCATTGGCTGGCCTGCGCTGGCAAGTGCGGCCTATGATCAGGGGCGAGCCGCTTCTTCTGAGTTAGTTGGTGATAGCTTCTATCGTTATGTAGATGATGTGCCTACCGGAATATATACTATTCCTGAAATTAGCTCTGTAGGTAAAACTGAGCGGGAGTTAACGGACGAAAAAGTGCCTTATGAAGTAGGGCAGTCGTTCTTCAAAGACTTAGCCAGGGCTCAGATTACAGGCGAGCCTGTCGGAATGCTTAAAGTTTTGTTCCATCGTGATACCAAGGCCATTCTGGGTATTCATTGCTTTGGTGACCAGGCTGCTGAAATCGTGCACATTGGGCAAGCGATAATGGCGCAAGAAGGAGAGGCCAATACGTTGGATTATTTTATCAATACAACGTTTAACTATCCTACTATGGCTGAGGCATACCGTGTGGCGGCTCTTAACGGGTTGAATAGAATCTTCTAAGTGTATGATTATATAAGCCAATCACGTTCATATAGACCGGGTTGGCTTACCTTGTCGTTAACGTCTAAGGGAGCTTATTCGCTTGGTATTAAACCATGATTTTCAAAATACATTAGTGCACTGGTTGGAAAGTCAGTGATGATACTATCCACTCCTTTCTCCTTTAATTGCAGCATTTCATGAATACTATTCACCGTCCAGCATGATATGTGAATGCCTAGCTTGTGTGTTTCTTGTACAAGGTTCTCGGTACATAAACCGTAGTTTAAACAAAGAAATTCGCAGCCAAGTGCTTTAGCGGTATTCAGTGGTTTTGGAAAACGGTATTCAGCAACAAATCCAATTTTAATACTTTGATCTCTACGCCGTAGTTCCTTCAAAAACCATGTGTTCGAAGAGGTAACTGCGCAGATCTCTTGTAGTTTATTGGCCTGAATATACTCTACCAGTCGGTTACAGAGTATATTGAGACGCTCTTTTGAACTTGTTTTCACCTCAAACTGCCAGTGCTCAACTTCTGGGCAGCTATCAACTACTTGAGATAGCTTAGGTATATGACAGTGAGTACTCCATGAGGCGGCGTTTTGTCGAGCGTCAAGATTAGCGATATCAATGAAATCTGCGTCTTGTACTTTTGTGGTCAGGCCTGTCGTTCGCTCGAGTGTCTGATCATGAATAACAATTAGCTGCCCATCTTTTGTAAGGTGTACATCTAATTCAAACCGCCTAATTCCTTGTTTATAGGCGTGGATAAAACCTTCAAGTGTATTCTCAGGAGCTTCTCCTTTTGCTCCTCTATGTCCGTATATTTTCACAGCTTTAAATTCCAATTGATCCAATGACTAACGAGAGGCGCATTCCTTTTGAGCATTAAACTTTGCCTCCATAAATTTAACATGAGGGACATATACTAAGTCGGAAATCTTACGAATGAGGTGCTCTTCATATTTATCTATTTCACCATCCGCAAAGGCGACTTTCCACATCGCTAGTATAAGTTGGTATTTCATCGCGTCTGAGTAACGAGTATTAACGAGGTCTGTAAACTGATAAAGAGAGGTCGATTGCTCAGACTCTTCTTTTGCAAGTTCAATTATTTCGTCTATTTTTTCATTCGCTATATTAAATCGTTTGTTGGCTACTTCACGAATGATATTAAGTTCACGGTCATCGATCGATTGATCAACCTTTGCGAGTTCTATTAATAACGCAATGCATGTTAATTCGACTTGCTTCTCGTTCAGTTGAGGTGTCTGCTCTGTTAATTGGAGGTTATCTTCAAAAAACCGCTTTATTTTATCAATCATACAGAGAAGCCTTTTAGTTTTCGTTCGAGCTTAACCTGATCTTCAGCAAATTTTCGTATGCCTTCAGCGAGCTTTTCTGTGGCCATTGGATCTGCATTTAACTCCCATCTGAATGACGATTCATCAAGCGGTAGCGCGGAATCGCTTGCGTCAGGTGAGGGTGAAAGCCGTTGTGTGAGTACACCGGTATCTTGTGATAGTGCTTCCATTAGTGCGGGGCTAATGGTTAGCCTGTCACACCCAGCTAACTGTTCTATTTCACCTGTATTGCGAAAACTAGCTCCCATTACAACAGTGTCATAGCGATTTTGTTTGTAGAAGTTATAAATTTCGGTAACGGACAATACGCCAGGGTCTTTATCGGCAGGGTACTCGGAGTTACCCGTATCTTTTTTATACCAGTCTAATATTCTACCGACAAATGGAGATATAAGATAAGCGCCGGCTTGAGCGGCTGCAACTGCTTGTGAAAAGCTAAACAATAGTGTGAGGTTGCAGTGGATACCTTCTTTTTCGAGAATTTCAGCCGCTTTAATGCCTTCCCATGTTGACGCAATTTTAATTAATACACGTTTTGGGTCAATATCTTGCTCTTGGTATAGCAATATTAATTTTCGAGCTTTTTTGACAGTAGCATTAGTGTCAAAAGATAGCCGAGCATCGACTTCTGTGGATACTTTTCCCGGTACGCAATTAAGTATTTCCTTACCGATTAATACTGAGAGGTAATCTGTCGCATTATGCAGTGTCTCTTCTGCGTCGCCACCTTGTCGTGATGCCCATGCCAGAGCCTGTTTTATTAAGGGTTGGTATTCTGGAATCTCAGCAGCGTTAAGTAAAAGAGATGGATTAGTGGTGGCGTCTTCAGGCTGCCAGCGTTTAATGGCTTCAATATCGCCTGTGTCAGCCACTACAGTGGTCATTTTTCTTAGCTGTTCTAGCTTGTTTTCCATAACGCTTACTACACCTTATTAAGTCGAATGATATGCTGTAAACAATACTGAACAGGCGAGAATAGAACAAGTAAATTATTGCTAATTACGGAGTATTTTTGCTCTCGTTATGAATAAATGATTGGACTTCTGATGCCGCTACTTGTTCCGATGTAACAATTTCAAGAGCGTTTTTGAGCACATCAATGGTCGCGCCAGGTTTGTGGGCATTTTCGCTGATATAACGCCGGAATTTTCGGCCGCCCGGCATACTATGAAATATGCCTAAAATATGACGAGTGATATGGCCCAGGTATGCGCCTTTTTTCATCTCTAGTTCAATATAAGGAAGCATCTCTTCGAGCACTTGGTGGCGAGTTAATATACTCTTTGGCGCTCCATACAGAGCTTGGTCTACCTGATTAAGTAACCAAGGGTTCTGATATGCCTCTCGACCGACCATTACACCATCTAAATGGTCAATATGTTCAAGGCACTCATCAATGGTTTTTATTCCTCCGTTTACAATTATTTCTAACGAAGGGAAATCTTGTTTTAACTTGTAGGCGACTTCATACTTAAGTGGAGGAATATCTCTGTTCTCTTTTGGCGACAGCCCTTGGAGGATCGCTTTACGGGCATGTACGATGAAGGTTGAACACCCCGTACCAGCGATAGTATTAATGAAGTGATGTAGTTCTTCATAGCTATCTTGATCATCTATACCGATACGATGTTTTACCGTGACGGGAATTGAAACCGCTTTTTGCATAGCGTCAATACAGTCTGCCACCAACCCTGGATGCCCCATTAAGCACGCGCCTATCATGTTGTTCTGAACCCGGTCACTGGGGCAGCCAACATTAAGGTTAATCTCATCATACCCGAGGTCTTCAGCCATTTTAGCGCAAGTCGATAGCTCTTCAGGGTTACTGCCACCTAATTGTAGCGCGAGTGGAGCCTCTTCTTGGTTGAACTGCAAATAACGGTCACGGTCACCGTGAATCAACGCGCCCGTGGTTATCATTTCAGTATAAAGAACGGCGTTTTTTGAGATCAAACGAGCAAAAAAACGGTAATGTCTATCTGTCCAGTCGAGCATTGGTGCAACGCAGAACTTCCTGCTTAAGTGTGTCACTTAATACCTCTAGAACGTGTAAAATATGATGGCCTGTTGTTGTGTTTTTTCAGGTGTTGATAGCATGAATCTAGGTCGGCTACTGGTTAAAAATAGTTTGTATGGGATTATACCATTGTCAAAGTAATCTGGTTTGAAACTTTTTGTTAGGGTTTTGAATGCTACACTAAAAACGTGTAGAAAGTGATGGTGTTATCTGGGTAGTTGCTTAACAGTCAGGGTAATAGAATGTCGTCTAAAAAAACAGATACCAGTAAGTTGGACAAAATACTAGCGGAACAAAGAATTTACAATGCGCAACGCGAAAAAGGGTATCGAGAGCAGGCGCTAAAGCTATACCCGTGGATTTGTGGGCGATGTACGCGAGAGTTTACGCGTAGAAACTTAAGTGAGTTAACGGTTCACCATGTCGATCATAATCATGATAATAACCCGCCCGATGGCAGCAATTGGGAGTTGTTGTGTATCTATTGTCATGACCAAGAACACGAAAAATTTGTTAATTTTATCCAATACGGAAACGGCTCAGCGAGTGCATCGTCACCTGCTACCTTTAACCCGTTTGCAGACCTGAAAGAAAAAATGAAGAGCAACACTGATAAGTCGTGAGCTTATAACGGTGGTGTCAATGTAATTTAGTTAATGCCGATGTGAAATTCGATAACGGGTTAGAATTATGTCTGTTTCAGTGGCGCTTGTTCCCGTTTTTGGTCTTATCGTCTTAGGTTATGCTTTGAGGCGCTTTGACTTTCCTGGTGACACTTTTTGGTCTCAGACTGAAAAATTCACTTACTTTTTACTATTTCCTGCCATGTTGATATACAAATTGACCAATGCTGAGCGTGGAGGCGTTGAGTTAGGTAATATTGCGGTGATAGTCGTCTTATTTTTACTGGTTGTTTCGACTATCCTTGTTGCAATGCAGCGAATATGTAGATGGTCGGGGCCAGTTTTTACGTCCATTTATCAAGGAGGAATACGGTTCAACTCTTATGTGGGGCTGGCTGCGGTAAGCGAACTCTTTGGGGATGCATATTTGCCGTCAGCAGCAGTAGCCATGGCCATCATGATTCCCCTCATAAACTTTCTATGCATATTGGTGTTTTCGGTATGGGGAGAGAGAGAAATAGAAGGGATAACAGGAATACTTAAAGCGATCGCGACAAACCCCCTCATTGTAGCCTGCGTTATCGGTATCACATTCAATATGTTAGGAATAACCTTTTACGCATTGGTTGATGGCATGATTAAGCCATTAAGCCAATTGGCGCTTCCAATGGGGTTGATGGCAGTGGGGGCAGGGTTGAACCTTAAGGCATTAAGGGGTGCCTCGATATCGTTCGTGTTATCCAGTGCGATTAAGTTGCTTGTTTTCCCTATCGTGAGCGTAATAATCCTAAAACTATTCGGAGCAGACCCTGTTACGGCGACGGTCGTAATTCTACTTTCTTGCCTGCCGACAGCCTCATCATCTTATATTTTGGCGAGGCAGTTGGGAGGTGATGCAGACTTAATGGCCTCTATAGTGAGCGGTCAAACGCTGTTAGCCATTATTACCATCCCGTTAATGGTGACTTGGCTTATTTAGCGGTGCTTACTGGCTACATTTATAAAAGCTGTTCGCTATTGATTTGATAAACTCGAAATAACCTGTTGCTGAATTATCAATATTAGTCGCTAAGGGGTCAGCGGTGGTGATGATTACTTCAGTTCCGCGGGTAATGCTCTCAACGTAAGGGGCTTTAAAGTTGGGTTCCTTCACTAAACATATTTTCTGATTTTGGCGTATCTCTTGGGTGAGCATTGATAAGTGTTTGGCGCCTGGCCGAGCTTCAGGTGTTTGGGTGATAGTTCCCGTAATTGCTAAACCGTAATGGTCTGCAAAATGAGTAAACGCTTCGTGGAAAGTATAGATTGCGATCTGATTTTTTGATTCGAATAGCGCGGCGACTTCATTTTCGGCGATATGGAGTTGAGTGATAAATTGACGAAGGTTTATATTGAACTGAGGTTCAAGTGTCGGGTATTGCACTGAAAGGTGCTGGTATATGACGTTTGCGATCTCTTCGGCAAGTGCGGGGTTCAGCCAAATGTGAGGGTCAAAACTTCCATTATCATTAGTTTCGCTTTGGTTGTGATCATCATGGTGATGATTCTCGTTACTATGTCGTTGGTTATGGTGAATTGTTGGTCGTTCGGGGCGCAAATCGAGTGCTTGGATAAGTGATATCTGCTTTACCGAAGCTGTGGAAAGCACCTTTACCAGGAATAACTCAAGCTCAGGTCCAACCCAGATAAATAAGTCAGCGTTGTTAAGGAGTGCCCTTTGGGATGGCCTTAACTGGTAATTGTGAGGGTTGGCAGTGGGAGGTAATAGAATGGTTGACTCCCCGAGATCACCGACGATTGCAGTTGTGATAAGCTGAATCGGTTTAATAGAGCTAACAACGTTAACAGTGGGCGTAGAAGCAGAGGCTTGCAGTGTCCCAAGTGTTGTAATTATGACGAATAGAGACATTATTGCTATCGAAAAAGGCTTGGCCAAAAACCTTAACGTATCAGAAATATTATTAACCAGGTTTTTTTGTAGATGTTGAGTCATTCAAATATCTTCGTTATATCAGCGGGGAGTTAAAAACGGAAATTTCTAGGAAGTGAAGTATTATATCATGACCGCAATTTTAATCATAAATTGCACTACCTCCACTGATAGCTAGATTTTTGATATAGTTTGTTTTAATGAGTTGGGTGTTGTTATCAATTATTTGTGAGTTCGATAGAGAGAGCATAAATGGCTATTAAGTATCAGATTGTTCCAGTTACAGCATTTGAGCAAAATTGCACGGTATTATGGTGTGACAAATCAAAAAACGCTGCAGTTGTTGACCCTGGAGGAGACTTGGATCGTATTGTAGCGGTATTAAAAAAAGAGGGCTTGAACTTAGAGAAAATCTTATTAACTCATGCACATATCGATCACGCAGGGGGTACCGCTGAGCTAGCACAAACTTATGGAGTGCCAATTGAAGGCCCTCATAAGGAAGATAAGTTTTGGATCGATGCATTACCTCAACAGAGTCAAATGTTTGATTTTCCAGCTGTTGATGTGTTTACGCCTGATCGCTGGCTTGAAGAAGGGGATATGGTGTCTGTTGGAGAGTCCAGCCTGAGTGTTGTACATTGCCCTGGACACACACCGGGGCATGTTATTTTTCATAGTGAAGAGGCTGATCTTGCACTGGTGGGTGATGTGTTATTTCATGGTGGTATTGGTCGTACGGACTTCCCTAAAGGTGATCACGCGACCTTGATTCGATCAATCAAAGAAAATTTATGGCCCCTAGGCAGTAGCGTGTCATTTATTCCCGGTCATGGTCCGATGTCGACATTTGGCGAAGAACGACGCAGTAACCCGTTTGTTGCAGACTAATACAATTAAGGCTGTTCATCTAATGGGTCCGTTTAAGGTTTAACATTATTGATGCCTATGTTGTCGTTTAGCGTATAATACGCCCCTTTTTTAAAGTCATTTACAGAGAGATATTCATTTCATGACTGTTCGTACCCGAATTGCGCCATCTCCAACCGGCGACCCTCATGTAGGGACCGCTTATATCGCACTGTTTAATATGTGTTTTGCTCGTCAGCATGGCGGGCAATTTATACTGCGTATTGAGGATACTGATCAGGCACGTAGTACACCTGAGTCAGAACAAGACATACTTGGAGCATTGCGGTGGTTGGGGCTTGATTGGGATGAAGGCCCAGACGTTGGTGGGCCAAAAGGACCGTACCGTCAGAGCGAGCGTAAAGATGACTACAAAGCCTATGCGTTGGAGTTAGTTGAAAAAGGGCATGCGTTTTACTGTTTCCGAACGCCAGAAGAGCTAGATCACATTCGGGAAGAGCGTAAGGCTGCAGGGCTAAACCCCGGAATTAAAGGTGATCTTGAACTTACCGATGATGAAGTTAAGGCTAAATTAGCTGAAGCTGTGCCTTATGTGATAAGAATGAAAGTGCCTGATGAGGGTACTTGTATCATCGATGATATGCTTCGTGGAACGATTGAAATAGATTGGTCACAAGTTGACTGTCAAATATTGCTTAAATCAGATGGTATGCCAACCTACCATTTGGCAAATGTAGTGGATGATCATTTAATGGATATCACCCATGTTATACGGGGAGAGGAGTGGATTAATTCTGCTCCTAAGCATCAGTTGTTATATCAGTATTTTGATTGGAATATGCCGGTGTTATGTCACATGCCCCTGTTACGTAACCCAGACAAAAGCAAACTGAGTAAGCGTAAAAACCCCACCAGTATTAACTATTATGAGCGGATGGGGTTTATGCCCGAAGCTGTGGTAAATTACTTGGGTCGCATGGGTTGGTCTATGCCTGATGAGAGTGAGAAGTTTAGCCTGGAGGAGATGATCAGCCATTTCGATATCTCTCGAGTCTCTTTGGGGGGGCCGATCTTTGATGTGGACAAGCTCAGTTGGTTAAATGGGTTATGGATTCGTGAAAACCTATCTGATGATGACTTTGCGAAAAGGCTGCAAGAGTGGGCATTTAACAGTGAAAAGATGGCGCCACTTATTCCACACGTTAAGGGTCGGGTCGATACGTTTAGTGATGCTATCCCGTTAGCAGGGTTCATGTTTTCAGGCATGTTAAATCTTGCTGCTGAAGATTTTAACCATAATAAGTTGGAAGAAGGTCAGGTTAAACGAGTTTTGCAGTTTGCTTTGTGGAAGTTGGAAGCTCAGAGACACTGGACGAAAGACAATATTTTTGCAGATGTAAAAGCGCTATCAAAGGCAATGGAGCTTAAAATGGGGGAGTTTAACTTTCCGATATTTGTTGCAATTGCCGGCACCCCAAACTCATGGTCTGTTATGGATTCGATGAATTTGCTTGGCCCTGATATGACGAGAGCCCGATTACGCCAAGCGTTAAACCTTTTGGGAGGTTTCTCCAAAAAAGAGACGAAGCGAGTCGAAAAAGAGTATCAGGTGGTGTTGGGTAAGATAGATGAGTGATCGAAATAGATCGCAAAATACTTGACTCATAGGGGGTAACTCAATAATATACGCCCCCGATGACACGTTGGGGCCATAGCTCAGCTGGGAGAGCGCAACGCTGGCAGCGTTGAGGTCTGCGGTTCGATCCCGCATGGCTCCACCAAATTTTTGTCATCAACATGTAAGAAGTTCCGGGTCCCCATCGTCTAGAGGCCTAGGACACCGCCCTTTCACGGCGGTAACAGGGGTTCGACTCCCCTTGGGGACGCCAATTTTTCTAAAAAACCTGAAGCAAATCGTTTCAGGTTTTTTTTTGTCTGATATTTAATATGTTTTATAAATATTGTATGGCAGGGTAGGCCGGCTTTTCAAAAGGAAATTATGAAAACTCCGACCTAAAGCGTTGAATTACTTTTTACGCGAAATTGACGCAAATGCGGTGGTAAATGCCATCTCTTGAAAGCCTTTTAAACCTGTACTCGTGAATGGTATAGGTAAGGGGTTATAGCTCAGCAGTTCTTTGATCTCAGTAGCAGATAGTGTTTCTACTTCCAGTGAATCAATAAGTTGAATAGCTGCCTCCATTTTAAAACCGTTAGCGCTACCGGAGAATTTACCTTTGGTAGGTCGTTGGCGAATAACGACTTTATCAACTTTGTAGTCTTCCATTAGTTTGGCAAATGCGAATTGAAACTCCGCTAGCTGTTCGCTGCTATGTACATCGATAAGAGTCAGTCGACGAACGCGACAATCAGGAAGATCAATAAGACCATCTGACAGGGACATCAGGCAAATAATTGCTTCATTACCTTTTAACTCAACACCACAGACTTTCATGATAAATACCACATAATAAAGGGGCGAGCATTATAACGTAAATAAAAACCAGAGACGAAAAAATCAACGCTGGGCTATTGCACCTTTACCAACCCCTTCGAAGGCTTTTACTTTGAACATGCTGGAAGGTGATTCTTGTTTGAGTTGTTCGGCTATGTGTGTCGCGATCCACTCTACTGTTGAGTCAGTATTAATAAGGTACACCTGCCTAGTTGGCAGTGAAAGTTCAAAAGCACCTTGAATTGACGTGTAAGTGAAAGTTGTGTGGGGTATGCCGTTTATATCGAGCTGTTCTGAGATGTCCTCTTCGGTACCAATGTAGATATCTTTAAAGGTAGAGGCCCATTGTTTTTCTAGGTTTGAATCTCTCTTACCGTTTTTAAATATGTTAATCGTTGAACGGTGACCGTGAGCAATGCGCTGACAGTTACCTTGATGCTTTTTGAGGCCATGGCTGTAATGGTAAAACTCCCCTTCGATTACCTCTTCTCTAAGTACGATATTTATGCCGGTAACGTTTGCGGGCAGTTGCTGGAGAATTTTGCTGCAAAGGTAAGCAGAGACATTGCCTATATTTATTTCAATATCCGATATTTGAGTTAATGCTTCTCTTGGGGCATTGTGAATAATCTGTTCGCCATTGTCTGCATTGAATACTGCTTGAATCGCGTTATCTCGATCTGTGATGGTTATTTGTGGGTGGGTAGAGGGTATCACTAGCTTATGATCAACCTCATAATCTATTACGCTTTTTACTTTCTTTTTTACATCACCGAAATCAAATAACATTCCTTGGTCATCGAGTTCCCCTTGTAGTTCGACATCGACAATCCAGCTTTCACCAAGAATGCCTCGTTTAGTATCTAGATACGAAAAATCAATAACAGTGAGGTTGTCTACGAAGAGTTGATTCATGAAGGATTAGCCGGAGTTTCTAGTATGGGTGAAGGCCGTAATAAGAACGAGCCTAAAATAATATGGATTAAAACGCGGTGCATTGTATCAGATAATGACTAACGCCATAAAGAAGATCGTTTGAAGGGGGAGCGGCCAACTCCCAAACCAAGGGAATAGCTCGAGTGAGGCTAGGGAAGAATGGACACTAAAAAAGCTCGGTACTAGCCGTGCCTTTTTAGTTTAAATATCTTGAGCGGCGCTCATGTGCCACTCCGTACCTTCTTATAAAATACCTGATAGGAACGCAATGCCAGCACTGAATACACCAATGCTAGCCGCTAACGCAACCACATATATTTTATTGGTTGCCGAGCGTTGGTTTTGCGTATATAGATCTATCGTGCGTTGTGCAATATCTTCAGCAGTCTCCCTTGATATATCATGAGCTTGCTGTATCGCCTCAGATTGAAGTGTCTGCCAAAACTCTGTGTCGATTGACTGAACAGATGTCATATGATCTTTCAGCTCTTCCATTTGCTCAGAAGACATACCTTGCGTCGTTTGATTGCTAAGGATTTCAGTTTTTAGCTCAGCTAATTGACTGCTTAAAAACAAGCTAACCTCAGCAGCAATTTCTTCTTTTATTGCATTAGTTCTGTCATTTATCTGGGTAGCAAATGATTCAATCGTATTGTTAAGGCGCTCACTTTGCTCTGTCTTAGACTCTTCAAGTATGCGTTTAAGGTGGTCGTACTGTTCATCAAATAGGCTACTTAGTAACTCGTGTAGTCGATTGTTAACATTTGTCTTAATGGCTGACCGAGCTACTTGTTCTATCATTTCCGTCGGAAGGGCAGCTACGCTGTTATTAAGCATGTCCTGTTCCTGGCTACCGTCTATTTCGGTCTCTTCTACCACTGGAGTTTCGGTTGTCAGCGATATTTCGGGTTGAGGTAGCTCGCCGCGTTCTACTGCTTGGCCTAGTTCCTCAAGAAGGTTACTGACACCTTTGGGTTGCGGTGGTTTTGTGAGAATATTGTAAATACCATATTCCTTCGCTTCGTCTGAAAATTCCTCTGATTTTTTGGAAGTGCACATAATGATTGGAATGGCTGCGGTATCTGGGTTGCTTTTAATCGCTTTGGTCGCTTCTACGCCATTCATTCCTGGCATTAGGTGATCCATAAATATAACATCTGGATTAGCATGAGAGCTAAGGTAGTCCAATGCTTCTTCAGCAGACCCCGCCATGCTGACATTGAGGTCTATTTTCTGGAGCAGTTTACTCAAGGCAAATCTTGCCACTTTTGAATCATCAACCAATAATGCACTTTTAATCGTCATTTCTAACCTCGGTTCTTAAACCACTCAAGTCGCTTTAGCTCGTTATAAACTACAGAATTTTAAAAAGGTGGACTCGTTACCAGCCTTCCATGGGAGGACACTGAGTTGCCCTATAGCTTTTTAAGCGATAACACACCCCTGGCTCGGTCGTTCTAGCTGTGAATATTTCACCTTCGGGTGTCGTTAATGTTGCTTTTCCAAATGGAAGGCCAAATTTGAATGTCCCTGTTATTTTGCTGCCATTAGGATTCATGAGCTCCCCTTTTCCGTGGTACTGTCCTTCCATGAATTGACCTGCATACTTTTTACCATTGGAGTATATCTCGACACCTTTCCCATGAAACTGACCTTTGGAAAAGGAGCCTTCGTAATGCCTTCCGTCAGGATATGTGAGAGAGCCATCACCATGGAATTGGTTTTCAGAAAAACCGCCGACAAACAGCAACCCAT
Source organism: uncultured Oleiphilaceae bacterium (assembly GCA_913060665.1). Lineage (GTDB taxonomy): Bacteria > Pseudomonadota > Gammaproteobacteria > Pseudomonadales > Oleiphilaceae > Alkalimarinus. Next base: position 381,455 of record CAJXUY010000001.1, on the reverse strand, counting down.
CTTTAGTCGTTAATGAACCTTGGCCATTTAAAGATCCATTTACCCAATAACCATTATAGATGTCACCACTGGATTTTGTCAGTGTTCCTTCACCATTAAACTCTCCATCCTTAAAGATACCAATAAAGGTATCACCTTGGTTGGTGAGCAGTGTTCCGTCACCTTGCATGACGCCTTCGAACCACTCACCTCGGTATTCTGTGCTGTCTGGGTAGGTGATGTTGCCAATGCCATGAAATTTACCGTTTACAAATGCGCCTTGATAATGAGTCATGTCGTCTGCAAGGTATGTACCTTCACCAGTAATAACACCGTTTATCCACTCACCGTTTCTATAATCGACAGTCGTGTAGTGTTCCAGTTTTGCTTTTAATGTTTGTTTTTTGCCTCGTAGAACCGAAACGTCAGACTGCCAGCTTGAGTAACCATTTTTAGCAACCTCTATTTCATAGCTACCTGGCGGGAGGTCAACCTCTAAACGGGTAGGGCCGTATGGTTTGCCGTTGATTAATACCATATCTCCTTCAACATTTGAGCGAATGACAAGGGTTCCAGTCGTCGCTATGGGTTTTGGTTTCGGGGCTACTTGTTGTTGAGGGGGTGGAGTTATTACAACCGGTACTGCTGCGACCGAAGTTGGGGGGGGGCTTTCATTGATTTGGTTTTGTTGAAATGTGGTTTCTGCAGCTCCATTGTCAGTGGTTGCTGGGTTTAATTCTGTATTGACGGTGCTATTGCCGGTATTTGCTTTAGAAACGATGGGTTGTGCGTCGTCAGCAAATATATCAGAGTCTTTTATTTCTGAGGGTGTTACCTCAGCTTTAGTGCTTTCAGAATTGGAATTCTCAGTGTTTATGGAAGAAGGTTGAGCTGCGATGGTTGCATTATTGGGCTCTGAAATATCTGTAGATGGAACAACATTACCAGAAAAAGAGTCTTGACTACTAATATGAGCAAACCCAGCCGTCACTAAAAGCATTAGGAATAGAACGTTTGCAAAAATAAGAGGTCTAACATCGACCATAGATACTGCACCTTAAATATCGTTTATTGTGGTTTAACAAAACTAACCTATTGAAAAGATGGTAGCGCTTAAAATAAGAGAATGTAACTGAAATAGAGGTTTCATAGCGTATTTGTAATATGTTTCACACTTTGTTCGCTATCTAGCTCACGGCATGTACACAACATAGCTCACTTATTAACCCTTCAATGTTCTTTTTCGTTATTATTTTGTAACTCCTCCCATGCTCGCATGTGTACGTCAGCTTCATATTCATAAGGAGACTTATAGGGTGTAAGAACAAAGTCAAAAATTGCGAAGATAAACCCAACTGAAAACCAGGCAATAAAGAGTGTTTCTATTGTGTTTGCTTGAACTTGAGGGTTGGAGCTAACAAAATTCTCAAGGCTAGGTAATAAACTGGATACCGTGGCCACAGGGTTGAAACGGTTTAATACGAGTGGCAACCAAAACGATAGGAAGATTGGAAAAAAGCCAAACGACCATAGAAAACGTCGTAACAGGTAAACCATTAGAGAACTAAAAAAACGTTTTCGCAGTTCAGGCACTTGTTTGATTTTTTCTAAATACTTTTTTCGCTCTATCCAATATTGTTCAGGTGCGCCTGGGTGGGCGGTATTTTGACCAAACTGCTTTGTTGGGGTGTCTGAAGTGGTACCGTCTTTTCCAAGTGACTCGTGTCGAAAACCTAACATGCACTGATTCCATAACGTTGTCGAGAATATACGACCATAGAGGTTGTTTATAACAAGCTGAATGAAAACAACTTTATCATAAGCGCTTCTTCAAGCAATTAAAAATTGGTAAGAACATTCAAACTGTGAGACATATGCGCATCTATATCGTAAGATTGATGCTTCATTGGGAGTATCGATACCATAGTAGTTCTAATTAGCTAAGACCGTTGGAGTATTGAATGGCCGCAATTAAACGCGTAGCGCTGGTAGCGCATGATAATAAAAAACAGGTTTTACTTAGCTGGATTTTAAAAAACAAGGCCAGACTTGAACCTTGTGAGCTTGTAACCACTGGCACAACAGGGTTATTAATACACGAATCCTTAGGGTTGCCTGTTACGCGTGTTCATAGCGGCCCATTGGGTGGCGATCAACAGATAGGTGCAAGAATTTCAGAGCAGAGCATCGATTTATTGATTTTTTTCTGGGACCCGTTAGAGCCGATGTCTCATGACCCCGATATTAAGGCGCTTTTACGTATCGCGACATTATGGAACATTCCGGTTGCTTGCAATCAAAGCTCAGCAGACTTTATAGTGAGTTCTCCCTTGATGGATGATTATGCGCGAGTCGTACCGGAATTTTCTGTTTATGAAAAGAGAGCGCTTCCTGTAGAGTGAATTGATTATGTTTAAGACGTATTTCGTACTGTTGATGATGGCTTTTTTTCAACTGGGGTGTGCGACCCCCGTTGAGCCAGTATTGTTTGACGGTCCTGTTAACCTTAAACAAGGGCAAGCCACGGTATATTTATATAGAAGTGACTTGTATAGCCTAAAAGGCGCGTACCCATTCGTTTTTCTTGACGAAGAGGAGCAGGGGCGGCTGGAGCACCAGACCTATAAAGTCTGGTTTCTTGAGCCTGGCCAGTATGAATGGATCTTAAAGGCAGGTGATAGCTGGGATGAACTAGGCGCAGCTGATAGCTGGGAAATACGAGAGAAAAAAATAACATTGGATGTTAGTGCTGGAAAGTACTACTTTCTAAGGCTAAAGCCCAGTGCACAAGCTAATGTGTTTGGTTGGAGAGATGCAAAGTTAGGGCTTGTTAGCGAAAAGAAAGCAACAAAAGAGATGAAGAGTGCTACGTTAGCTATAGGTGAGTAGTGTTATGTTGATGCTATAACGATAGTCTCAAATAATATAGATACTAGGCAAAAGAATCATAACCGGTAAATAGTAATGCAGAGAGTCACTTATCGGGGCTAGACAAATTTTAAGAGGAAAATGATCTAAATGTCAGAAACATCATCGAATATGAGTTCGCATCCAGCGTTTGAGCTACTACGTACTCAAAAAATTGACTCGTTGAAAGTTGAAATTCAAGAGTATCTCCATTCGAAAACGGGTGCTAAACATTTGCATTTGGCGTCTGAAAACGATGAAAATGTCTTTCTTGTTGGTCTTAAAACGGTTCCTCAGGATAATACAGGTGTAGCACATATACTTGAACATACAGCGTTGTGTGGTAGTGAGCGATTTCCCGTGCGTGACCCGTTTTTTATGATGATACGGCGCTCCCTCAATACATTTATGAATGCCTTTACCAGTAGCGACTGGACCGCTTACCCGTTTGCTAGTAAGAATCGAAAAGACTTTGATAACCTGTTATCAGTATATTTAGACTCAGTATTCTTCTCTAGCTTAGATCGACTGGATTTTGCGCAAGAAGGGCACCGTTTAGAGTTTGAAGAGACCGAAAATACTGAGTCTGACCTTGTATACAAAGGTGTTGTCTATAATGAGATGAAAGGCGCCATGAGTTCGCCTGTGAGCCAGTTATGGCAGACGCTTACCAAATATGTGTTTCCTACCTCGACTTACCACTTTAACAGTGGAGGCGAGCCGGAGCATATTACAGACCTGTCTTATGATGATTTAGTTTCCTTTTATCAAAAGCACTACCACCCTAGTAATGCTGTGTTTTTAACGTTTGGTAATATTCCTGCCGTTCAACATCATGAAAAATTTGAGCAATTAGTTTTAAATAGGTTTGATAAGCAGCATGAAGAAATCGTTGTAAATGACGAAAAACGTTACTTTTCTCCAATTAGAATTCAGGAAAGCTATCCTGTCAATAGTACTGATGAAGTTCAGAAGAAAACCCATATCGTTATGGGTTGGTTGCTGGGGCATAGCTTCAACCTTGAAGAAAACCTTGAGGCACACTTGCTTTCGAATGTGTTATTTGAGAATAGTGCTTCACCATTACAGCAAGCACTGGAAACTACACCTTTGGGACATGCTCCATCACCACTTTGTGGGTTAGAAGATTCTAATCGAGAAATGACATTTGTTTGCGGCATTGAAGGGGGTGAGGTTGACAGTACCGAAGCGGTAGAAAATCTTGTTAATTCAGTGCTCGAAAAAATTGCTTCTGAAGGGGTTGCAAAAGAAAGGCTTGACGCTGTATTGCATCAGCTAGAGTTAAGTCAGCGCGAAGTTTCTGGTGATCATTACCCTTATGGGCTTCAGCTTATTTTGGGCGCACTATCTCCTATGATTCATGGTGGCGACCCTGTTGAGTTATTGGATTTGGAGCCGGTGTTAGAAAACTTGCGTAAGAAAATTGAAGACCCAGAGTACATTAAAGAGTTGGTAAGGCGCTTATTGCTCGAAAACCCACATCGTGTCACTCTTTCATTAAAACCCGATAGTTCCTTTGAGGAGCAGAGGGATAAGGCTTTACTTGCCGAGCTAGCCAAAATTAAAGAGCAGTTGTCGAGCGATGAAAAGCATAAGATCGTAGATCAAGCCAAAGCACTTGCCGATAGACAGTGCCAAAAGGATGATGAGACGGTTCTACCAAAAGTAGGTATTGAAGATGTTCCGCTAACGCTTAGTTTTCCGGAAAGTTCACATTTTTCAACATCCCCTGATATTCACACCTATAGTCAAGGCACCAATGGGTTGGTTTATCAGCAAATCATCGTTGACCTGCCTGTGTTGTCAGACGATGAGCTGCAAGTTTTACCGATCTATACCAGCTGTTTAACTGAAATGGGGGTTGGGAAACTCAGTTATCTTGATATTCAAAACAAGCAATCCGAAGTGACCGGTGGAATTGCAGCCTACTCATCAATCAAAGGTCAGATAAGCGATGAGCAAAATGTGTCCGGCTATTTGGTTTTTTCAGGTAAAGCATTGTCCAGAAATTCCGACGCCCTTGCCAAACTAATGCAAGAGATTGTACTTGAAGTGCGTTTTGATGAGTCAGAACGTCTAAAAGAACTAGTGTCTCAAATTAGAGCTAAAAAAGACCAGTCTGTTACGAGCAATGGTCATGGGTTAGCCATGGGGGCAGCGACGAGTTTGATGAGCCCCGTCGCAAGGCTCTCGTTTAATTTGGGAGGCTTACAAGGCATTAAGCATGTTAAGCATTTAGACGACTGCTTATCTGATGTCGCAGAGCTTACAAAACTACAGGGTTTACTAAGCAGTTTACATCAAAAAATATCGACTTCAACAAGGCGGTTTCTGGTAGTGGCTGAACCTGAGAAAGTTAACGATGTAGCGCAGTTTACGCACAATTCCTGGGCTAATGTTGAGTCGGTTGATCATGAGTTGTTTTCGCTCAGCCCTATTAGGGAGCAAGTTAAGCAAGGGTGGTTGACTGCGACACAGGTGAACTTTTGTGCCAAGGCATATCCAACTGTCTCAATCGAGCATGAAGACTCCGCTGCATTGACAGTACTGGGTGGGTTTCTTAGAAACGGATATTTACACCGATCCATAAGAGAGCAAGGTGGTGCATACGGTGGCGGGGCAGGTCAGGATTCAGGCATTGCTGCGTTTAGGTTTTTTTCATATCGAGACCCAAGGCTTGAAGAAACGCTAACAGATTTTGACCGGTCGTTAGAGTGGATGTTAAGCGAAAGCCATGAGGCATCGGCTCTTGAAGAAGCCGTATTAGGTGTCGTGAGCCAAATTGATAAACCGAAATCGCCAGCTGGTGAGGCAAAGAGTGATTATCATAGTGAGCTGTTCGGTCGAACAGCAGCGCAGCGTGCGGGGTTCAGGCAGCGAGTGTTAACGGTTACTCTTGATGACTTAAAGAGGGTAACACAACAATACTTCAGTGCAGACAAAGCGAGCGTGGCGGTTGTTACGAGTCCAGCGAACAAGTCTTTAATAGAGTCGCTTGGCTTGGAGGTAAACGAGCTTTAACGGTGCCTTGAGGTTAAGAAGAGTGTTCTTTCATACTCTTCTTAACCTTGATTAGTATTACTTGGCGCGCCTTTCTATCCCGGTCGCCACTAAAATACGGGTTGCTATTTCTTCCACTGAGTAATCAGTCGTATTCATAAATGTAATGCGCTCTCTTCGATACATCATTTCGACTTCTTCTACTTCGTAATTACACTGTTTCATCGAAGAATAGCGTGAGTTTGGCCGCCTTTCATTTCTGATGACAGAAAGTCGTTCTGGTTCGATTGTTAATCCAAAAATCTTATGCTTGAAATCTTTAAGCGGTGTCGGTAATTTTTGATCATCGACATCTTCTTCGGTAACGGGATAGTTGGCTGCCTTAATACCATAGTTGAGTGCTAGATAAAGGCATGTCGGGGTTTTGCCGCTTCTTGAGACGCCGACAAGAATAACATCTGCCTGGTCATAGTACCTGGTTCTTGCTCCGTCATCATTATCGAGTGCAAAGTTAACGGCTTCTATTCTTCTATCATAATTACTATTGGTTTTGATTGAGTGAGATTTACCGACCGTATAACAAGACTTTGAGTTGAGTTCAGCTTCGAGTGGTCCTAAAAAAGTACCAAATATATCAATCATGAAACCATTGCTTTGACCGATTTCATCTCTGATTTCATGGTTCACGATCGTATCAAATATGATAGGTGGAGTGCCGTCCGCCTCTGCGGTTTTATTAATAGTTTTAACGGTCTTTTTTGCTTTTTCGATACTGTCAATATATGGCAGTGTCATTTTTTCGAATTCAATATTTTCAAACTGTGCCAATAAACTTTGGCCGAGCCCTTCGGCAGTAATCCCTGTGCCATCAGATATAAAAAAAGCTGAACGTTTCATTGTTATACCCGCAAGTAGGTGAGAGGGAGTATTTAGCCTCAAATAAATCACGATTTAAACATAGCGTCAGGTATTTTAAAATCGAGATTTACATTCTAGCGTAGGTTAACACTCGATAATGTAGCAAAAAAATAATAGTAACCGGCTATTTGTTTATGAAATTCTAAGCGAGATGAAGTATTATTCAGGGATATTTCTATTCATATGGTTGATGGCCTTAAAGACAGGGGAGAAGTACTTTGGACGACTACATTGTATCGTTTGAACACCTAGGTATAGACGACGTTGACCGTGTAGGCGGTAAAAACGCGTCGCTAGGGGAGATGATTAGCAATCTTTCAAATGTTGGTGTTTCTGTACCCGGAGGCTGTGCTACTACTTCTCTCGCTTTTCGTGAGTTTTTGACGCTCAATAATCTAACTGAAAAAATCAATAACGCATTGACGCAACTTGATGTCGATGATGTCAATGCACTTGCAAAAACAGGTGCTGAGATCCGAGGCTGGGTACTAGAAGCTCCTTTACCTGAAAAGCTTAACCAAGCCTTGGAAGTAGCTTATAACGCTTTATTAGACGGAAACGAGAACGCGGCTGTGGCCGTGCGATCTTCCGCTACAGCAGAAGACCTTCCTGATGCGTCTTTCGCAGGTCAGCAAGAAACATTTTTGAATATCGTTGGCCTTGATAATGTTAAAGTTGCGGTTAAAGAAGTGTTTGCATCGTTGTTTAATGATCGTGCAATCTCTTATCGTGTGCATCATGGGTTTGACCATGCCGAGGTTGCGTTATCGGCGGGTATTCAAAAGATGGTGCGTAGTGAGACTGCGAGTAGTGGTGTGATGTTCACCCTTGATACCGAATCAGGGTTTAATGGCGTAGTATTTATCACCTCATCGTATGGCCTTGGTGAAACGGTTGTGCAAGGAGCGGTTAATCCAGATGAATTTTATGTCCATAAAAAAACCTTCGAAGCCGGCCGCCCAGCAGTATTAAGACGAAACCTTGGCAGCAAAGCGATCAAGATGATCTATACCGATCAAGCCCATGCCGGAAACTCAGTCGAGACCGTAAAAGTTGATAAAGAGCAGCGATGCTTGTTTTCTATTACAGATGAAGAGGTCTCAGAGCTAACCCGTCAAGCGATTATTATCGAGAAGCATTATAAACGCCCGATGGATATTGAATGGGCGAAAGATGGCGATGATGGAAAAATATATATTGTTCAGGCTCGCCCTGAAACCGTAAAAAGCCGCTCGTCTGGCTCAGTATTAGAACGCTATTTAATGAAAGAAACTGGCAGTGTGTTGGTTGAAGGACGCAGCATTGGTCATAAAATTGGCAGCGGCCCCGTAAAGGTTATTCATAGCGTTAATGAAATGGATAAGGTTAATGAGGGCGATGTGTTAGTTGCCGATATGACCGACCCTGACTGGGAGCCTGTAATGAAACGGGCGTCGGCCATCATCACTGACCGGGGTGGACGAACTTGTCACGCTGCTATTATTGCTAGGGAACTGGGTGTTCCAGCGGTTGTCGGCTGCGGAAATGCAACTGAAAAGCTAGTTGATGGGAGTAACGTCACCGTATCATGTGCTGAGGGAGATACAGGCTTTATCTATGATGGTCTGCTGGACTTCGAGCTTCAGGAAAACAATATAGAATCGATGCCTGCTCTGCCGTTTAACATTATGATGAATGTCGGTAACCCTGATCGAGCTTTTGACTTTCAGTCGCTGCCAAATGCAGGCGTTGGTTTAGCGCGTTTGGAATTTATCATCAATAGAATGATTGGTGTGCACCCTAAAGCATTGCTTAACTTTGATTCACTGCCCAGAGAAACTAAACAAATCGTTGAAAAACGAATATCCGGTTATACTTCTCCGGTCGATTTTTATGTAGAAAAACTCGTGGAAGGAATATCTACCTTAGCGGCTGCATTTTCGCCCAAGCGTGTTATCGTGAGGCTTTCGGATTTTAAATCTAATGAATACGCTAACTTAATTGGCGGCACTATTTACGAGCCTGATGAGGAAAACCCGATGCTTGGGTTTAGAGGTGCTTCACGCTATATTTCAGAAGCTTTTAGGGATTGCTTTGAGCTTGAGTGCAGGGCAATGAAAAAGGTCCGGGATGAGATGGGCCTTACTAATGTCGAGATAATGGTGCCGTTTGTTCGAACGGTAGGTGAAGCGAAGCAGGTTGTAGAGCTGCTTGAAGAGAATGGCCTAAAGAGAGGCGAAAATGGATTAAGAGTCATAATGATGTGTGAGCTACCTGCGAATGCATTATTAGCTGACCAGTTTTTGCAGTACTTTGATGGATTCTCAATTGGGTCTAACGACCTTACTCAGTTAACATTAGGTATCGATCGGGACTCTGGCATTATTGCCCATCTATTCGATGAGCGGAATGAAGCCATTCAAATACTGCTGTCCAACGCGATCAATGCCTGTAAGAAAGCCGGGAAATATATCGGTATTTGCGGGCAAGGACCATCTGACCATCCTGACTTGGCTAAATGGTTAATGGAAGAGGGTATTGACAGTATTTCATTGAACCCTGATTCTGTCTTAGACACTTGGTTTTTCCTAGCGGATGCCCATACCAAATAGAGGTATGAGGCCCTAGGTAAAAAGGCTTAATTATTATTAGTGATTTAATAGCCATGGATTGCTATTTACAATGAGGTACGGATGCAAAGTAGTAGTCAACTTTTTCCAGTTCAGCTTGTCTCAGCAGAGGTGATTGGATCATTTGTAGAGGATATTTATCTTCTTAAACCGAACAATAGCGCGGACCGATCCGTTGAGTTGGCGGTTACGAGATTAAGTAAGAATAATAAAAGTATGTCTTCAGAAGACACGCAAGCGGGGGCTCCTATTGTTCTCTTGCACGGTTCGTTTTCCAACCGACGCCATTGGCTTTCAGCAGAAGGCGAAGGAGTCGCTGCGTTTTTAGTTGAAGCCGGTTATGATGTATGGCTTCCAGAAATGAGAGGGCACGGTCTCTCTCCTATTAATCAGGGTTTTGCCAATAACTCACTCGGTAACGTTATTGAATATGACTTGCCGGCAGTTCATCGGTTTGTGGTTGAGCAAACAGGTCAGAACATTACCTATATCGCAGAAGAGATGGGAGGGTTCTCGATACTCAGTGCTCTGGCTTTAGGGGCGATAGGTCAACAGTCTGTTACCAGCTGTATTTATATTGAAGAAGAAAAGCCACTATCTCTTCGGTTAAATACTAAGATATTTGCAAAAAACGCGTTATGGCGTTCCCGTAGAAATGGCATCGTGAGTGGTCGCCGTCTCGGTATCGGCTCGGAGAATGAGAGCTACTCGACCGTTAAACAGTATTTATGCTGGCAAAATCGTCTGGCGTTTAATACTCCTTCAGGGCTTCAGCTAGAAGGCGCGTATAGCGAAATAATGATTCCAGTGATGGTGGTTGGAACCGCCTCAACAGACATCATAAGCCCGGTAAAAAACGCCAAATGGATTTTTGGGCAACTTACGTCTGCTCTTAAATCGTTTCAGGTATATGACTACAGGCAATCTCAGACATCTCGTAGATACCCTGATGGCGGCATTACGCTCTTTCCGAACGAAGGAGGGAGTTGGGATGACATCTTGTTATGGCTTGACTCCGGTGGAAGTAATACGGGTAAATCGGAGTTGGTTGCACAGTAAAATAGTATTGTTTTAACTTGTTGATAGCTTGGAAGGCGTATCATGAAGAATAATCGAATTGCTTTGATTTTGGGTGCTACGGGCCTTATCGGGGGCGAATGCGTTAGACAAGCATTGGCCTCTGGTAATTATAGTGAGGTGATTGTTTTTGGCCGACGAAAACTAAGCTTGGCACATAGCCGACTAACCCAAATTGTTGGCCCCCTTGCCGATGCCTCGAAGCTGTTAAACGGCTGTAAGGCTCACGATGTATTCTGTTGTCTTGGCACTACGATTAAAAAGGCCAAGACAAAATCGGCGTTTAAAACGATAGACTATCAATACCCTGTTGAAATAGCCGAAATAATGCGCGAAAACGGCGCTGAGCATTTTTGTGTAGTAAGTGCTGCTGGCGCTAACCCAACGTCTTATTTTTTTTATAATAGAGTTAAAGGTGAGTTGGAAAAAACGCTTCAGTCCTTGGATTACCCTTACCTTACCGTAATGAGACCTTCGTTATTAACTGGCGAGAGGGACGAGTATCGTCTGGGTGAGTCTGTCAGTGCGGCTGTAGGGTCGTTAATCAGGCCGCTTATGAAAGGGGTGCTGCTTGAAATAAGCCCAGTAGAAGCTCAAAAGGTCGCTCAGGTGATGGTGGGTGAAGCTGAAAAATTAACGAATGGGTTACGGTATCAAAATATACTTGTGATAAAATCCCGACAAATTCAAGAATCCGATTATCAAGGAGTTTAATGTGCCAATAATTACGCCAGACCTATGTGATGAATACCCTGAGTTGGTTCAGGTAGTAGAGCCGATGTTTAATAATTATGGTGGCAGGGAGTCGTTCGGCGGCGAAATCGTTACGGTTAAGTGTTTCGAGGATAACTCTATTGTTAAAGAGCAGGTCGCGACACCAGGTAGTGGCAAGGTAATGGTCGTAGATGGTGGTGCTTCTATGCGAGCCGCTCTTCTTGGCGATATGCTTGCAGAGAAAGCCGCTGAAAATGGATGGGAGGGTATTATCGTTTACGGATGTATACGTGATGTAGACGTAATTATGGAGACTGAGTTAGGCGTTCAAGCACTTTCAACACATCCTAAGAAAACAGACAAAAGGGGCCTTGGTGATTTAAATGTCCCCGTCACCTTCGGCGGCGTTACGTTTAAACCAGGAGACTTTATTTACGCCGATAATAATGGTGTGATTGTGTCGCCAGAAAAATTAGAAGTGGAAACATAAATAGCGTTTATAAGTCTATTGCTACTTTTAGCATTTAGCAATCTACCTCAATAAATAGAGTGTTATTTATTGAGGTAGATTGTTTAAGCTGTTTATCGTTTTTAGGGCATGTTTAAAATTTCGGTTCCAATCAAAAACGTTCCATTTTCTGATTCTTCACAGCGTATTACTTTAACTTTTGTTTCAAACGCCGGAAAGGCAGGGTTACTTGAAGGGAGGGATGTATGAAATTCACTGTTTTCAGCAAGTGGATCATTGGTCTCAATCAGCATGCCTGTTCCGCTTAAGTCTTTGCATACCGCTGTCATAGTTTGATCTGAATTCTCGAAAGATAATCGGATCTTTGTATCGACTTTCATCCTTATAAAATCACGTTTTTCACTATAGTCACGAATGATTGAATTGATCATAGCTAAAGGGCCCTTTTTGTTGTTGTCCTTAACTTTATACGTGTTATAACCAACTCTGTCAAAGTAGAAAAAGTTATAAAAAAAGCGCTGTAGATAATATATGGTGTTTTTTAAATTCGTTACCCACTATATATGGGTAACAGAAAGTGTGATTCAATAAGAAACTACGCCCAGCTCTCATTTTTCTTGGTAGGTTTAAGCCAAGGAACAATTAGTGCCAACATTACACCTAAAAGTACCAGTGCCGCACCAATCATCATAAAGCTTGTCTCGCTTTTGTCTTTTAGTCTTTGGTTGTCGGCGGTGAGCAGCTCAACTTCATTTTTAAGTTCTTGATTTGTTTCTCTAAGTTCTCTGTTTCTCTGATCAAGCGATAGCGCATTAGATGATATGCTTTTGACCTTTTTCAGTTCGCTACTGGTCGTGTCGCTTTGACGAGTAAGTTGGTCGTGTTCAGTTGATAGCGTGTTAAACTTTTGTTGGAGTTCTTTAAGCTCTGATTGTAGCTGATTGGATGTCGTTTGAGATTTCTCCAGTTGCATGGATACTTTAACCAAACGATCTCGAGCAATTTCGTTTTTCACCAAATACCGGGTCGGGAGATAACCCGCAATCCCTTCAGGTGTTTTGATATGACTATATCCGGAACCAGTGTTGTGGCCAATAAGTTCAACTTTGGTACCGCTTTTTACGCCCTTATGAACGATACGAAACTGAAGTCCTTCGCCACTTCTAAGAGGAACCAAAAGCGTATCATCAATATACATTACTTCGGCTAGGCTGATGGAAGGCATTGTAAAAAGTATAAGAATAAATAGATATTTTTTCACGTTTATAATCCGGTTTTTGTCTCGTAGTGGATCTATCTGAATGTGCACGGAGCTACCCAAGAGCAATCTCGACACCTATTATGCTGTTACAAGGGTTAGGGTAATACATGTTTAAATGGTTTAACAGTCACCTGTTTGTATACGCCGGCTTCAACATAGGGGTCGTTATCAGCCCAATTCTTAGCCTCTGTTAATGAATTGAATTCAGCAATGATAAGACTACCGGTGAAGCCGTGCTCGCCAGGGTCGCTGCTATCGATGGCGGGGTGAGGGCCCGCGACGAGCAATCGTCCAGAGTGCTTTAATTGGTTAAGGCGTTCCAAGTGACCTAGGCGCGCCAGTTTTCGTTTTTCAAGGCTATTAGGTACATCTTCACTAATAATGGCGTAAAACATGCTGTTCCCTTATTACAGTAGTTTATTAGTATCGGCTTTGTTAATTAGATTTTTTTGCCATTATATAAGTAAGTCGGAATGAATTCATTTAATTGGATAAAATACTCTGATGAGCAGAGAAGTGATGGATATGGTATGGTAGACCGACTCGTAAATTCTGGGTACAACTAGATATGTCTCACCTATGTTCTCCAATTGATCTTCATTGTCATAGTACGGCCTCTGATGGGACGCTTAAGCCTTCAGATGTTATCAAACTCGCCCATGAAAATGGTGTGAAGCATATTTCCTTGACGGATCATGACACGATTGGCGGTCTTGAAGAGGCGACGTATTGTGGAGCCTCATTAGGTGTTAATGTGATACCTGGCGTTGAGTTTTCAGCTCGGTGGAATAATCAGGGTATCCATATTCTTGGCTTAAACTTCAATAGAACTTCACCAATAATTAGTGCAGCTGTCACTCGTCAGGAGGATAGTCGATTTATACGAGCACAGGCTATTGCTGACAGATTGAGTAAAAAGGGATTTGAAGGCGTTTATGAATCAGCGCTTGAGTATTCGTCCGGTCAAGCGCCGGGTAGGCCGCATGTTGCTGCTGCCATGGTAGAAAAAGGCTATGTGAGTAATGTTTCAGCCGCCTTCAAGAAATATTTGGGTGCTGGAAAAATGGGTGATGTGAGGTCTGTTTGGCCAGAGCTGGAAGAAGTTGTTCAGTGGATAGTTAATGCTAAGGGTGTGGCTGTGATCGCACACCCGAGAAAGTACAATATGACCGTCACTAAGCTAAGGTCATTGATTGAAGACTTTAAAGAATATGGTGGTGAAGGGTTGGAAGTCATTACTTCAGGCCAGAAACAGGGTGAGATTGGGCTTTTGGCTGATTTATGTTCAAGGTATGGGCTAAAGGGTTCGCTGGGTAGTGATTTTCATTCACCCACTCAGCCATGGGTCAAACTAGGAGCAATCCCTTTGCTGCCCAAAAGTGTGATACCCATTTGGTCAGAGTGGGGGTTATCTTTCTAATTTAATTTCCGATTCTTCAATATTCATTTAATTCACAAGTGTATTGCTGGATAATTTAGCTACCCTGTCTAAACTTAAATACATCAGAACTATTTCAGAAACGATAAGTAATTTAGCGTTGTTTGTGGTCGAGCGCCGTACTGGTTTTGTGTGTTCAGCTCCTTCACAATTTAAGTACTTATGGGTTCTTCATTTGATTAAAAAATAGTCGCTTTGTCGGTGTTATATGAGACGTAAATACCTACATGGCTTCAAGGTTGTAATAAAGCATGCCGGTTGATAGTAAAAAAGTCTATATTCCACTGATTTTCTCGTTAATTTCACTTGTACTCAGTTTACTTCAAGTGTCGGGTATTTGGGTCGCCATAAGTATTCTATGTGCCACTATTGCCTGGTGGATCGTTTGCTATAAGCAGCAAAATGGCCGTGAGGTTGATGTTGATAATGGGAGTGAAGGTGTTGACATGCTTGATTCTGAGTTGCGGAGTTTTATGCTTGATGATGCATCCCAAAGAGAGCAGGCGGCACGTCAGATAGGCTCTGTCGTTGGTGATAGTGTTGAAAAACTGGGATTAAGCTTTAGTGGGCTATCCGAGAAATCAACGCATCAACGTAATCTATTAATCAATATTGTGTCGCGAATTCAGGGTGAAGAGTCTTCCGACTCTAGTAGTTCTCTTACTGTTAAGGCATTCGCTCAAGAACTTGACGGTATCATTGGTCAATATGTAGACCTTTTGATTAGTGTGAGTGAAAAGAGTATCGATGCCGTGCATCAAATCGGTGACATGGTAACGCACTTTGACCAAATGTTTTTGCTATTAGGTCAGATTAGAACAATAGCCGACCAAACCAATTTGCTTGCGCTAAATGCTGCTATAGAGGCTGCAAGAGCTGGTGAAGCTGGACGCGGTTTTGCGGTCGTGGCAGATGAAGTCAGGACTCTTTCTCATAACTCAAACCAGTTGAACGATCAGATTAGAGAAAAAGCAGAGAATGCAAAAAATGCCATTGATGGCGTTAAAGGGGTGGTAGGTGAAATGGCATCACTCGACATGAATATCGCGATTAATGCCAAAGGGCATGTGGATGATATGCTGAAAGAGCTAGAAGAAGTTAACCATTTTATTGAGGGTTCAGTAGAACAACTTTCTGGTGTGACGCGTGATATCAACGATGATGTGAGTCGAGCGATAATGTCTCTTCAGTTTGGCGACATTGTGGAGCAGCTTACGCAGCAGGTTGCGGTGCACTCTGCTAAGTGGAGCGAAATGGTTCAGTCAGGTAGCACTCCTAGTGGCACAAGCGCCTCTTCTATAGAAGGCTTGTTGGCAGAAGTGCGTGCTTGGCGTAAATTAGAGCAGGTGACTAAAACCGTTTCTCAGACGAATGTAGAAGAAGGAGATGTGTCACTATTTTAGTGCTACTTTATTTGTTTAATAGTCTTATAAATAATCTGTCGTACCTTAATGTTTAGGAAATCGGAGTGGCAATATAAATGAGTGTATCAACCAAAGTATCTTCAGATAATAGAGAGCTAACTGTGTCTGTAATAGGCACGTTTGACTTTAGTTGTGTTCAAGATTTTCGGGCCAGCTATTCTGGTGATAAACAGTATGGAAAATATACTATCGATATGGCTAAAGTCGATCATATCGATAGCTCTGCGTTGGGAATGCTATTAAATATGAAGAAAACAGTAGGTGAGGGTATTGCGATTACAATAGTAAACTGCAAACCCAACATTAAGAAAATATTTGTGATCTCGCGGTTCGATAAAAAATTTGATTTTAGCTAAGTCTTAGGGCTCTGATTATGAATGTCCTGATTGTTGATGACCAAAGAACTAATCGTGAAATTCTTGCTTGGATATTAGATGACTTAGGGCATGAGTATGAAGTCGCGCAAAACGGTCGAGAAGCTATTGATAAAGTTAAGGTCTGTACACCTGATTTGATATTAATGGATGTTGTTATGCCCGTTATGGATGGGTATGAGGCAACAAGGGAGATAAAGGCGTTTCTTGGTAGTCAGTATATCCCAGTTATCTTTCTAACAGGTTTGACAGATGAATCAACGTTAATAAAGTGTTTGGAAAGTGGAGGTGATGATTTTTTATCTAAGCCCGTAGACCAAATTGTTTTGCACGCAAAAATGAAGGCTCATGGACGTACGCGAGAGCTAAATGAGCAAATTCGAAATAAGAATAGTGAGCTAGAATACCTTCACAGTCGATTGCAGCAAGAGCATGCGATGGGGGAGCATGTGTTGACCAATGCAATGAAGGATAGTGTTTTGGACTCTCCTTGCATTAGCCACTTTATCTCACCTGCGTCGTTGTTTAATGGTGATTTATTGCTAGCCGCCCCCAAGCCTGGTGGCGGTCTTTATCTATTTTTGGGTGACTTTACAGGTCATGGTTTAGCGGCCTCTATTGGCGCTATCCCAGTCTCACAAGCATTCTACGCAATGACAGCTAAAGAGTTATCGCTAACGGAGATTGCGAGAACATTAAACCTCTCATTGTATAAGTTCCTACCAGACCATATGTTTTGTGCTGCCACGTTGGTGGAGCTAAACCAAGCGGGCGATATGGCAAAGCTATGGATGGGCGGGCTTCCTGATGGCGTTGTTGTATCCAAAGGAGTTGGGTTAAAAGGAACGATAACCTCTCAACATATGCCTCTTGGTATTCTGGATGAAGATGAGTTTGAAGATGAGTTAGAGTTTATTAAATTAGCTGAGGGAGACTCCATCATTTGTTATACAGATGGGATAACAGAGGGCATCAATAAAAACGGAGAGATGTTTGGCGAAGGTAGGCTTCAGGCTTTACTGGCTCAAAACGGTGTTAACCCCTTGGGTGAATTGGTTGATGGGTTTCACCACTTTAAAGACGGGACAGAGCAAGAAGATGATATTAGTGTAGTGCAAATCAAATCTATGCCCACTGAGAGTTGTGAGAGTAGAGTAGAGTGCGCTGAAACGCCGCTACCATGGTGTATCTCAACAAAATTAAATTCTAAAGAGTTAATGAGTCTATTAGATCCTGTTTCTAAACTAATGATGATGATACCTAAAACAGATAGGTTCAATGTCCATAGTGACACCATTCGTTCTATTGTTTCTGAAATGTATTCAAATTCTTTGGAGCATGGTTTGTTAGGTTTGGATTCTAAATTGAAGGATACTGAGGGTGGGTTTATTGAATACTACAAGTTACGAGATGAAAGAGTTAAGACTTTGGCAGGTGAGACTATTTCCCTAAGGATTCAGTATGACCCTGACGTCGATATCAACATGCTTACAATAGAAGTCTCGGATACTGGTAATGGGTTTGACGTCGATACAGTCGTATCTCGTTTAGGGGGAAATACTGAAGAATTGTCCTATGGTCGAGGCTTAACGTTAATTACATCGCTTGCTAAAGATATTAAATTTCTCAATGGTGGCTCAACGATCGTTGTTCTATATGAGTTGGCGACTGTTTAGCTGATCTTATCAGTCGCCATAATATAAGGTGTTTGATTACTTGTTTTCCGAGTGAAAAAATAGGAACAGGTCTGTCATTAATTCAGGAAGCTGCTCTTCAAATTGGTCCATAATCTTTTCATTATTGTTTATTTCAGAAAAATCTTCATCATTAAATAATTGGGATAACGACATTATAGGTAATAATAGTTCAGCGACCAGCTCTTGGCTTCGGCTAAACCATTCATCTTCGTGATCCAAAAATCCTTCTACAAACCCAGCACACCAATTGGTAAGCGCTTCTTCATAATACTCTTCTTCGGCATCGTATATCGGCAAGTCAAGTGTTCTTCCTGCAGATAACTCTGCAGAAATGCTATTCCTTAATTTGGAAATGATAGTTTCGGCTTCAGCAATTTTTGCTGGACTTATATCGGTGTGATCGGTAAATACCAAAGCGGTGATAGCATTGTCGGTAATCTTGATTGGTCCTACAACAAACGCGCAAACTAGGCCGTGTACGCCAAAAAAATCTAGTGCGTCTTCAGCAAACTCATCTTCAAACAATATATCCTCAAGAGTATTGATGTCATGTTCTGAGACTGAAGATTGAAATGATTCGCTCATTTGTGGGTCCTGAATATTAACTTAGGTTGGGTGGGGTCGTAAAAGCTTGCCGGCTAGGCAGCTATTGCTGCGCTGGCCGGCGGCTGGCTATCTAAGACTCTGCTGATTTGGAGTCTGTGCTTTCAGTTGTTGAGTTTGAGCTTGAGTTAGTCGCTGCATCAGATGATGCGTTGGCTAGCTCCTGCTTCCTTCGTAAACGAGGATCGTTTGCCGCTCTTGAGCCGCGTTGACGACGAGCCTGGGCTGGCTTGCTGCTGGCTTCCGCTTCATTTACTTTTTGTTCGCTTTTGGCTTCTACGACTGGTTTACTTTCTATGGTCGGCTTAGCGTCTGCAGTGGGCTTGGATTCTACGGTAGATTTAGTTGCTTCCTTTTTGGGCGCATCTAATGTCTTTTCTGTAGTCTTAGCTGTTGCCGGTTCAGCTATAGGTGCAACCGCATCATTTTTTACGTCTACGCTTGCAGGCTTTGGTGAAACAGCTTGCTTATCTTCAGATGCTTTTGGCACGTTAGAAGCAGGGGTGTTAATCGCCTTTGTCTCTTTAGTGGTAGCTTCCACATCTGTTGACTTAGCGTCAGCGCTTGACGATGGTTGTGCTGCATTGGTTGCTGCAGGCTTTCGATTTGCTGCAGATGAACGTCTTGGTGTTCGTTTTCTATCTGCTGGCTTTTCTTGGTTTGCTTTTTTGTCCTGCCCTGGCTGACTCGTCTGCGTTGCTGCGGTTGTTTCTGCAGGTACTGACGGTTGCGCTTTTATCGATGTCTCTTGCATTTTAACGGGGGCAGGAGGAGTCGATACTGCAGTGCGATGAGTTTCAGTTGATTCAACTGGACTGTTTGAGTTACTGCGTTCATCAGGTCTGCTTTCGTTGCCTTTCCTTGGGCGCGGCGAACGCTGGGTATTTTGCCTGCCTTCGTTACGGTTGGCTGTATCGCGATTTCGGGATGAAGCGTTTCGGTTACGTCTTGGCCTGCGGTTCTCATCTGATGAAGCGCTAGACGCGTTGGTGCTTTTAGACTGAGAAGCCGTCTCTTGTTGCGCGTTTCGTTTGCTTTTCGCTGGAGCTTCATTTCGTGTTTGCTTTTGACGTCCACGATTTGATGGCTTTTCTCCACGTTCAGGTCGATTATGCTGTGTGTTTCTAGGCGTGTTTTGACGAGCTCTAGTATTAGGCTTGGTCTCCACTTTCTTCTCTTCTTCTTCAGCGTTGCCGCCGAATAAAGCAGCAACTTTCAAAGAAAGTTTTTTGAGTAAGCCTATTTCTTCTGGTGTAGGTGCAGGAGAAGGTGCGCTAGGCTTAAGCGTTTTTACTGCTGCTTCTTCCCGAACTACTTGCTTGACGGTGGGTGCAGTCGTTGCTTGCTGTTCTGCTACTTCTGACTTTAGTTCGTAGCTTACTGTGTCATCGACTGACTCGTCATCCCTCATTCTCAATACTTCGTAATGAGGAGTTTCCATTGTTTCTGTTGGGACAATAACAATTGTCACGCCTTGGTTTTTTTCAATTTCAGCAATCTGGGCGCGCTTCTCGTTCAATAGGAAGGTCGCAACAGAAATTGGGAGTAACGCCCTTACTTCGCTGGTCTTCTCCTTAGACGACTCTTCATACATTAATCGCATGATCGATAAGGCCATTGAATCTATGCTTCTAATAGAGCCTTGCCCGCTGCATCGTGGGCATACTTCATTTCGTGTTTCGCCTAACGAAGGTCTTAATCTTTGGCGAGACATCTCTAATAGTCCGAATCTTGAAATTTTACCCACCTGTACGCGTGCGCGATCCAGTTCAAGAGCCTGTCTCATTCGAGATTCTACGTCTCGTTGATTCCTGACGGGGGTCATATCGATATAGTCGATTACAATCAACCCACCCATATCGCGTAGACGGAGTTGCCTTGCAATTTCATCTGCCGCCTCTAGGTTCGTATTTAACGCAGTTTCTTCAATATCACTGCCCTTAGTCGCTCTGGCGGAGTTGATATCGATTGAAACTAGTGCCTCCGTTGGGTCAATGACAATTGAGCCACCTGAAGGAAGTTTTACTTCTCTCTGAAAAGCGGTCTCAATTTGAGCTTCTATCTGGTATCGGCTAAATAGCGGGATGTCGTCTTCATATAGCTTAATCTTGTTTTCATAAGCTGGCATAACAGACTGTACGAAATTTACGACATCTTCGTAGACTTCGGGAGAGTCAACGAGTACTTCGCCGATATCCTGACGTAGATAGTCACGAATGGCGCGGATAATGACGTTGCTTTCCTGGTAGATCAGGAATGGTGCTTTACGGCTTTCAGCTGCATGAGTGATAGATTCCCAGAACTGATGCAGGTAGTCGAGATCCCACTGTAGTTCTTCGGTGTTTCTTCCTACACCTGCTGTTCGGACAATAGCGCCCATTTGCTTAGGTATTTCAAGTCCAGCGATTGCTTCTCTGAGCTGGTTACGGTCCTCGCCTTCTATTCTACGTGAGATTCCGCCCGCTCTTGGGTTGTTTGGCATTAAAACTAAATAGCGACCCGCAAGACTTACAAATGTAGTTAGTGCAGCGCCTTTGTTACCGCGTTCTTCTTTATCAACCTGGACTATTATTTCCTGACCTTCAGTAATAACATCTTTGATGTTGATTCGGCCTTCGCCTCGTGAATGTGATTTTTTAAAGTACTCTTTAGATATTTCTTTAAGGGGGAGGAAACCGTGACGCTCTGCTCCGAAGTCTACAAAAGCGGCTTCAAGGCTGGGTTCTACCCGAGTGATTCTGCCCTTATAGACGTTTGCTTTTTTTTGCTCACGGGTGCTTGATTCTATGTCAAGGTCATAAAGTTTTTGGCCATCTACAAGCGCAACGCGTAACTCTTCTGCCTGAGTCGCGTTAATTAGCATTCTCTTCATGTAAGGATTGTTTTCCAGTTTAGCACTGAAGCGAATAGAGGGAGGAGGTATGTATTCGAACGATGATTGATAATTATATAACTATCGGGAAAAATATATGTCTTATATACTTTTCAAAAAAACCAAATAGCGTGGTCTATTACCAGCGTTTTGGTGAGTTGATGGTAAAAATATCAACTTCTTGACTGATGCATGATCAGCTTTGGATCGGGAGGATAACTATTGTCGAATGGGCCTTTCTGTCTACCTTTCGGCGTTTGCATAGCACCTTCTATCTTTCAGTGTTCTGCTGACTTACAAATAATGAGGGTGTACCTTCATTATGCTGGCTTATTCGTTGTTATCTTCCTGACTCAATCATCTACTTGCTGTTATATGTGCGGTAAGTTTGGTCTTACATCCCACGGTTTATACTTAGCGTAAAACATCTTTGGGCTGCCGACTGACTACACTACAAATTCGAAAACTGTTCTCTATCCCGCATATAGCTTCAGTGCGGATCAATTAAAGTCTTTTGTTTTTATGCCTCTTTACTAGAAGCATTTTTAAAGACGTCCGGTGTTTTTGTTTCAGTTTAAATGTCATCACTCAATGCTAAAAGAGTATTCTAAAGCATAGAATTGAGTGTGGTGACGCTCATTACTGAGGCTCCCATATAGTTGGGAGTTTGGTAATACGGACCAAACTGTTGCCTGCCACAATTATGTTCAGGAACGCTTGTCCGCCAAAGTGTACCCTTTATTCTAGAAGGGTTTTGAATTATTGCCTTCTAGCGTCTGAGAAACACTATCCAATTAATAAATCTAAATGGGGTTTAATCTGCTCTTTGGAAATAACCAATTATATTTCGTCTGAAATAACCGACTCAATCTGTTAGAATGGGCGTTTTTTCGAGCACTTACAGAATATAACAGTATTTCTATACAGCATCAAACCCACTGAGGCATATTAATTACCTATATGTTGATAAATTGGGCGTCCCTTTGGCTCTGTGATGTATAGTTAGTGTTTATTTACTTCTCTTAATTCTTAAACTAAGTCCTCTAAATATGATTGATAAAGCTATAGCTTCTGATGCTTGCGAAACGTCAGAAAAAGCAAATGAGTCAAACCAGCCTAAAGCATCGAGTGGTTCTAAAGTCAGGTTTGTGACAGTGACAGAGAATAATGAATCACAGCGGATAGATAACTTTCTGTTACTGACCCTAAAAGGTGTGCCTAAGAGTAAAATTTACAGGATAATCAGAAAAGGCGAAGTTCGTGTTAATAAGGGGCGGGTTAAACCTGAGTATAAGCTTGTAATAGGTGATGTTGTCAGGGTTCCCCCTGTTACTGTTCGCGAAGAGAGCGCTCCAGTAAAGCCTAGTGACAAGGTTGTTGCATTATTGCAGGGCTCAATTGTATTTGAGAATCATGAACTACTAGTGATTAACAAACCGTCTGGGTTGGCGGTGCATGGAGGAAGCGGGATCAATTTAGGCGTTATTGAGGCATTTCGAGCAATGAGGCCAGATGAGAAGTTTCTGGAGCTTGTTCATCGCTTGGATCGTGACACTTCTGGGTGCCTATTGATAGCAAAAAAACGGCCCATGTTGAAATACCTTCATCAATGTTTAAGGGAGGACGGGATGAAGAAAATCTACCATACCGTTGTCGTCGGCAAATGGCCTAACCATGTGCGCGAGGTTAACGCGCCTCTGCAAAAGAATGAGTTGAAGTCAGGTGAGCGGGTTGTAACAGTAACCAAAGAGGGCAAGCCATCGTTGACCAGATTTAGGCTAATAGATCGTTTTAAGGGTTATACGTTGGTCGAGGCAAGCCCAATTACCGGACGAACCCACCAAATTCGTGTTCACGCAGCGTTTGCGGGTTACCCTATATTGGGTGATGAAAAGTATGGAGTGGATGAGCTCAATAAGGGTATGAAACGTTTAGGATCTAGACGTTTGATGCTTCATGCTGCAGAGTTAAGTGTTAAATTGCCCTCAGAGCGAAAGGTCACTGTGTTTAAAGCCCCTTATGAAGCAAGCTTTGGCAAGGTGATAGATAGCCTTAATGGTGCTGGGCAATGAAGTATAAGGTGGTAGTGTTTGACTGGGACGGGACACTGGTTAACTCTATCGATCACATTATTAAAAGTATGAAGTACGCTGCAGGGCAGATGTCTTTGGAGGTGCTTTCTGACGAGTGTGTTCGTAACATTATCGGATTAGGTATGGAGGAAGCTATTCGGACACTTTATTCCGCTATTACAGATGCGGAAATAATAGTGTTCAGGTCATACTATAGTGAAGCGTTTTTTTCAACTGAGGTGGGGGTTAAACATCTTTTTCCTGGAGTGGATAGACTGTTAAGTGAGTTGTCTTGTAGCGGGGTAAGGCTGGCGGTCGCTACAGGGAAAAGCCGGCGAGGTCTTAATGTTGCTCTTCATTCAACCGGATTAAAACACTATTTTTCGATTGAGAGATGCGCTGATGAGGCTAAGTCCAAACCTCACCCTCTTATGTTGCATCAAATTATGGCTGCCCTTGATGTGTCTGCACACGAAATATTGATGGTCGGTGATACAGATTTTGATATGGATATGGCACAAAGGGCAGGGGTTGATCGGGTTGGAGTTTCCTTTGGTGCTCAACCTAGTGCCAGATTGGAGAGGTATGGACCTCTCGGTGTGATTGATAAATTTTCCGAGTTGAAACAGTTTTTAATCCCCTGATAAAGGCGTGATAAAGCATTGAACTTCCCTGTTGTTTTATATAAGTTTGTGGATGTGAATTATTAATAAGGTTAATGCGGATGTTAGAGGGTGATCAGTTGAGTGATACACGGCCTGAAAGTACTAAAGAGTGGAAAATTATAGAGAAAACAATGATGCAGATGAGTGCAGAACATCGGCGGTCTAGAAGGTGGGGTATTTTCTTCAAGCTTTTGACGTTTACTTATTTGTTCGTATTGCTTTATATGTTTAACGTAGGTGTTGATAACTCTGCATCTAAAAAAGGTGGTGAGCATACTGCGATAATTGATGTGAGTGGTGTGATAGCAGTAAACAAGGATGCTGCGGCAGATGTAGTTGTAACAGGGCTCCGGGGGGCATTTGAGGATAAAAATACTAAAGGTATTATTCTGCGAATCAATAGCCCAGGTGGCAGTCCGGTACAGTCGGGTTATATTTATGACGAGATCAAAAGATTGAAGGCGATTTATCCGGAAACCATGCTATACGCTGTTATAGGAGATATAGGCGCCTCTGGAGCCTATTATATAGCGGCTGCAGCTGATGAGATTTATGCGGATAAAGCTAGTTTGGTGGGGTCAATCGGGGTCACTGCTGCTGGGTTTGGCTTCGTAGATGTGCTAGATAAGGTAGGGGTAAAGCGTCGCAGTTATACATCTGGAGAACACAAAGGTTTTCTGGACCCTTTTCAGCCTGAAAAGGAAGAAGAAGTGATGTTCTGGAAAACCGTATTGACAACGACCCATAACCAGTTTATCGACAAGGTTAAAGAGGGTCGAGGTTCGCGACTTAAGGATGATCCGAAGCTATTTAGCGGTTTAGTTTGGAGTGGAGAGCAGGCGCTGGGTTTGGGGTTGATTGATGGTTTAGGGAGTCCGGGTTATGTGGCGCGAGAAATTGTTGGAGAAGAGAATATAGTCGATTTTACGCCAAGGCCTGACCCTTTTGAAAAGTTTACCCAGCGGTTAGGTGCGTCAATAGGCGGGGCTATTTCCAATAGTGTTGTTGGGGGTGTGATGAGTTTAAAATAGCTCGTCGCTGTTTGGGGTAAGTTGGGTTTGTTCCTACCAAGGGTAATCTAGTATAAATATTAGTAGGGTGGGTCGCGTGAATCGTTTGAGTTCTGTTAAAGAACAGTTAGCGAGATGCGAATATTTGTTGTGAGCAATCGCACCCTATACTCTATGGACAACACATATAAGTGATTGCCCTTCATTTATATGTGTTGTGTGCAATGGCGTGTTCTCTATATTAAAGGGTTTATGGATTCGTTTCTTAGTAGTTCGAGTAGCCTAATGAGAGGTAATCCAACTAAGGTGTTAATGTCATCACCTGCAAGTTTTTCAAATAAGCATATCCCTAACCCTTCTACTTTAAAGCTGCCCGCGCAGTCGTAGGGTTTTTCAAGTCTTAAGTAATTTTCTATTTCTTGGTCTGAAAGTGACCTGAAGACGACTTCAAAAGGCTCAATGATCAACTGGTGGTGATTTGTTATGGTGTTTAGCAGGGATAGCCCTGTAAGAAATGTGACGCTGTTGCCGCTGCAAGCTTGAAGTTGGTTGACGGCATTTTCGTGAGTGTGGGGTTTGGTGAGGATGGTGCTGTCATTTAATGTTGCAATTTGGTCTGAGGAAATAATAAGGTGGCCGGGGAAATCTCCCTGAATCGCTAGAGCCTTTTCTTTCGTTACTCTGGCAACCATTGCTTTTGCACTTTCATTTGGCTCAGCACTTTCATCGATATTTGGTGAGCAGGCAATAAAAGGAAGGTTTAATTTTTCGAGTATTTGCTTCCTGTAGGGTGATGAAGAGGCTAAAACGAGGTGGGTAGGGTTCATTTTTGTTCCTATTGCTAAGATTTAAACTGTATTTGAATGAGATATTTAGAATATATGCTAAATTCAGCATAATGTTTTGACAATACCTAAATTCGCCCCTAAAATTGCGCGCTTATGTCAAAGATGCCCTTACCATTAACTGTTAATCCAGTGAAACTTGCAGAGCAGGGAACGGAACTTATCGGTTCTATTCCTTTAAGCAGGTTACCAAGAGTGTCAGAGCTGCTGGTTAGCTCTGAGGGTGACGTGAATGCAGAGTTAGTGTTTGGTCGCGATGAGCAAAGATTAAGAATATTGAGTGGCAAGCTATCATGTGATGTTTCCATGGCTTGTCAGCGTTGTCTGGAGCCAGTGACTAAAACGATTCATTCTGAGTTTGTTTTGGGGCTAGTGCTAACTGATGAGCAAGCCGTAAACCTACCTAAGGTTTATGAGCCTCTTATGGTTGAGCTAGATGACAATATGGAACTCTCTGATATACTTGATGAAGAGTTGCTCTTGAGTGTTCCAATGTTTGCTTACCATGAGCCAAAAGACTGCAAAGTGGATGCTTCAATCGTTGATTTTTATGACGAAGAAATAGAGGCTGAAGCAGTTGAAGATACAAAGCCAAACCCTTTCGGGGTTTTGTCTAACATTAAATTTGATAAGTAACGTAGTATTCTTATCTGAGATTACTTGGAGTAAATAACCAATGGCAGTTCAAAAGAGTAAAGTAACTCGATCAAGACGTGGACAACGTCGTTCACACGACTCATTGAGTGCAGCTACACTATCTACCGACCCTACTACTGGTGAAGTTCATCGTCGTCACCATGTGACTCCTGATGGTTTCCTACGTGGTAAAAAGGTAATTGAGTCTTCTGACGACTAATACTGCTTTGGTTGGCCGAGTCACTATTGCTGTTGATGCAATGGGTGGGGACTTTGCTCCTCAGGCAGCCGTCATCGCAGCATTAGAAAGTCTCAAGAAAAATGAGGCCTTAGGTATTATTCTGGTTGGTAATCAGAATGTACTTGAGGCTTTGTTGCATCTCGAATCTGATAAAGGTAATGCTGAATCGTTGGATTCCAGCACACTTTCTGAAGGTGGTTTCTCTCCATCTGCTAGCACTTCTTTATCCTCTGACTATCAAGCACTTTATACTACCTTTAGAAATGATGGGCGTTTGGTTATTCATCATGCACCCGAAGTAGTATTGATGAGTGATAGGCCTTCCCGTGCGCTTAGGAAAAAACAAAACTCTTCAATGGCGGTCGCGTTGCAGTTGGTTAGAGACGGTGTTGCTGGCGGCTGTGTTAGCGCGGGTAATACGGGGGCATTGATGCTGTTGGGGCGGTCAATGTTAGGTATGTGTCCAGGTATAGATCGTCCTGCAATAACAAAGAAGTTACCCTCACCGAAAGGAAGTTGCTATGTTCTGGATCTCGGCGCAAATGTCGATAGTACGGCGGAGCACTTATACCAGTTTTCGTTGATGGGGTCGATATTAGTTGAGGCTATGGAGGGTGTTGATAGGCCTCGAGTAGCCCTTATCAATGTCGGTGAAGAAGAGATAAAAGGCAGTGAGCAAGTAAGGTTGGCGTCAAGGATGCTGGCTGAGTGTAAGGGCGTTAACTATGTTGGATACATTGAAGGTGGTGACTTGTTTAATGGTGTTGCAGATGTAGTCGTTTGCGACGGTTTCGTTGGCAATGTTGCACTAAAAACTGGGGAAGGTGTTGCTAAGCTACTGCATCAATCAATTCTTCAGGTATTTGACGGTCACTGGTATACACGCTTACTTGGCAAGTTAATGATGCCGTTGTTTAAGCGCTTGCTGAAGAGTATTGATCCTTCTAGGCACAATGGTGCATTGTTTATTGGCCTTCAGGGAGTGGTGGTGAAAAGTCATGGTAACGCAGACGCGAAGGCTTTTTCATACGCAATAGTGCAGGCAGTTGAAGAGGTCGAGCGAAAAATTCCTGATATGATTAATAGTCGGCTTGATGAGTTGTTGTTCTAAGTCCTTTTGTCATCTATTTGTTGAGTATCCGGCGGTACCGCGTTATTTCGGGTGATTAGTCAAAGGTATATCAAAGATGTTTGGCGACTATACCTATAGCTAATCGCGATAATTAAACTAATCGATTAAGCTGTAAATATGAAAACTTCAATATTATTCCCTGGTCAGGGTTCTCAGTCTATCGGTATGCTTTCAGATGCATATCGAGAATTTAAACTGGTTCGAGATAGCTTTGCTGAAGCATCAGATGTTCTCGGGTTTGATATGTGGTCTTTAGTGAGTGAAGGGCCCTTAGGAGAGCTTAACCAAACTGAGAATACTCAACCAGCAATTCTCACAGGTAGTGTTGCACTATATAGGGTGTGGCAATCGCTAGGTGGAGATGTGCCTTGTTGTGTAGCTGGCCATAGCTTGGGAGAGTACAGTGCATTAGTTGCAGCAGAGGCACTATCATTTTCCGATGCTGTTAAGTTGGTCCAGCTTCGAGGACAGCTTATGCAGAAGGCTGTTCCTCTTGGACAGGGTGCTATGGCTGCAATAATAGGGCTTGATGACGAAGGTGTAATAGCTGCGTGTGACCAAGCTTCTCAGGGTGATGTGGTGTCTGCGGTGAATTTTAACGCGCCCGGTCAAGTCGTGATTGCGGGTAGCAAGGTCGCCGTTGAGCGCGCTATTGTTTCGTGCAAAGAAGCGGGGGCGAAGCGGGCATTGCCATTACCGGTCAGTGTTCCAGCTCATAGTGCATTAATGAAACAGGCTGCGGCGCGATTAGAGGAAGAGCTTCGGGCTATTTGTTTTGAGGATGCTTCAATACCCGTCGTTCAAAACGTATCTGCATCATTGGAACGTGATAAAAGTGTTCTAATCGATAATTTGGTCAAACAGCTCTATTCTCCAGTGCAATGGACTCAGAGTGTGAAGCGTGTGGCAGAGCAAGGCACTACTGTAATAGTAGAATGCGGTCCGGGTAAGGTGTTAGCGGGATTGCTCAAGCGTATTGATCGAAATCTGGTGGGTTATAATATTGAAAACCCGGATAAGCTACGAGAGGCGATATTAGGAACAAAGCAGTAGTTTGGGTTCTGTTAGTTACAGTTAATAAATATAAAATCAATTATAACGTTAAGCTAGCGAGTCAACATTGAATATAGTTTATCGACAAGGGAGTTTTAAATGTCTTTAGAAAATAAGGTCGCTCTTATTACGGGTGCGAGTCGAGGGATTGGGAAAGCAATTGCAAAGACCTTGGCATCTCAAGGTTATACAGTGATTGGAACTGCCACCACAGAAGAGGGCGCATCTGCTATATCTCACTATTTCGCTCGTTGGGGGTTAAGTGGTGACGGTATTGTGATGGATGTATCTAATGCAGAATCGGTGGAAGAAGGTATTGATCAAGTTAAGTCAGCCTACGGCGTGCCGTTGGTCCTTGTCAATAATGCGGGTATCACCAAAGATAATCTTCTCCTGAGGATGAAGGCTGATGAGTGGGACTCGGTCGTAAATACCAACCTTTCATCAATGTACCGCACATCTAAAGCTGTTCTTCGTGGTATGTCCAAGGCGAAGTGGGGCAGAATAATTAACGTAAGTTCAGTTGTCGCGTCGATGGGCAATGCAGGGCAGGTTAACTATGCCGCCGCAAAAGCCGGTGTAGAGGGTTTTACTCGCTCCTTGGCAAAAGAAATGGCAGGGAGGGGGATTACAGTTAACTCGGTGGCCCCAGGGTTTATTGAGACTGATATGACCAAAGAGCTTAATGAAGGACAGGTGGATGCTATGTTGTCCATTATACCTGCTAAGCGGTTGGGTAGTCCTGAAGAGGTTGCTGCGGTCGTAGGGTTCTTGGCGGGTGAGGCTGCAGGGTATGTAACGGGTGAAACAATCAATGTAAATGGCGGGATGTACATGGGGTAGTAGCGTTGGATTAGTGTCTAACCTAGGCTTTTATGTTTAAATCACGCTTGTTTAAGGGTTTATATTCTACTAGACTAGCACGCAAGTAAGTGCTTGGTTTATATATAGCGAGGAAAGTATGAGTACTGTCGAAGAGCGCGTTAAAAAAATTGTGTGTGAGCAACTGGGTGTTAAAGAATCTGAAGTTCAAAATACTTCTTCTTTTGTAGAAGATTTGGGTGCAGACTCTCTCGATACCGTCGAGTTGGTAATGGCGCTTGAAGAAGAGTTTGAAACAGAAATACCTGATGAGGAAGCTGAAAAACTAGCGACCGTTCAGAATGCAATTGACTACATTATTTCAAACCAGTAAATAGTTAGTATTATCTTAGCTAAACCAGAGGCCGCACGAATGTTTTATTTCGAGCGGCTTTTTAGTTTCTAGAGCGCTGTGTTTTTTTCTTTATTTGAAAATTATTTATTGATTATACCGAGTAGAATGAGGTTTCAAATGGCATCAAGGAGAGTAGTTGTTACGGGCACTGGTATGGTGTCTCCATTGGGTAATAACGTAACTGAATCGTGGGGTTCAGCTATAAATGGTGTTAGTGGGATTAACCTTATTGAAAGCTTTGATACAGAGCGTTTTGCCACTAAAATTGGTGGTGCAGTGCGTGGGCTAGATATCGAAGAGTACCTAAGTAAAAAAGAGATTCGTAAGATTGATCGATTCATGCAGTATGGTTTAGTGGCGGCTATTCAAGCTGTTAAGTCTGCAGGACTTGATGACTGCGAAGATAGTGAGCTACTTGAAAAAATCGGTGTTGCCATTGGTTCTGGTATTGGTGGGCTAGAAACTATCGAAAATAACTATAAAGCCTTGCTAGAAAGTGGGCCGAGAAAAGTGTCTCCATTTTTTGTTCCTGGGGCTGTGATTAATATGATTGCCGGTAATTTGGCTATACGGTTTGGGTTTAAAGGGCCCAATATCGCGATTACAACAGCCTGTACTACCGGCACACACAATATTGGTTATGCTGCTAGAACTATCGCCTATGGTGATGCAGACATAATGATAGCCGGTGGCGCTGAAATGGCGACTACTCCTACGGGTGTTGCATCCTTTTGTTCGGCAAGAGCGTTATCAACTCGTAATGAGGAACCAGCGCGGGCAAGTCGACCGTGGGATAATGATAGAGATGGCTTTGTTTTGGGTGACGGCGCTGGCGTTATCGTATTGGAGGAGCTTAGTTCTGCGAAAAAACGTGGAGCAAATATACTTTGTGAGCTCGTCGGGTTCGGAATGAGTGATGACGCATTCCATATCACCTCCCCGTCTGAACATGGTGAGGGCGCACAATTATCAATGAAACGAGCAATAACCGATGCAGCGTTAAATACCTCCCAAATCGATTATATCAATGCTCATGGCACGTCGACGCTTCAGGGCGACATAGCTGAATGTCGAGCTATCAAGGCTGTTTTTGGTAGCAATGCTTCGGCACTTAAGGTTAGTGCTACTAAATCCATGACTGGCCACCTTTTGGGAGCTGCTGGCGCTGTAGAAGCAATCTTCTGTATTAACAGTATTCTAAACAGCGTAGTGGCGCCCACGATTAACTTGGATAATCCTGATAACGAATGTGATCTCAACTTTGTAGCACACCAAGCTCAAGAGGGAGCGGTGAACTATGCTTTGTCCAATTCTTTTGGTTTTGGTGGCACAAATGGTTCGCTGGTTTTTGCAAAGTTTGATGGGTGAGTAAGTTGTCTATGCATGATGAGCCGTTAGCCTTTCCTGTATTGATTAATGGCGAGTTTAATGACTCTATAGACGTCTTTGATAGAGGGTTTATGTATGGCGATGGGCTATTTGAAACAATTAGGGTTGTAAAAGGTGAGCCTCTTTTATGGGGGTATCATACTAAAAGACTCACAGATGGCTGCTACAAGCTGGGTTTACCGGTAGATTCTGGCCTAACTTCACGTTTGAGGTTAGGGCTTGAGCGTGTGGTAAAACAGGCCGAAAAATATGCTGAGGTCTGTGTTGTTAAAATTGTTGTTACTAGAGGGGGTGGCGGGCGTGGTTATCAGCAGCCAGAGCAGGTTAAGATTACCGAGGTGATTATTTGTTATCCTGCTCCCGAATACTCATCGTCTTGTAGTTCGGAAGGGGTTGAGTTAAGAACCTGTTTTCATCGACTCTCTGAAAACCCCGCTTTAGCAGGCATTAAACATCTCAATCGATTAGATCAAGTGCTTGC
The DNA here is from genome assembly GCA_913060665.1 of uncultured Oleiphilaceae bacterium. GTDB lineage: Bacteria > Pseudomonadota > Gammaproteobacteria > Pseudomonadales > Oleiphilaceae > Alkalimarinus. The sequence continues at coordinate 349,352 of CAJXUY010000001.1, read as the reverse complement.
GAGTAAAGAAATAGCGCAGTGGAAAATGCTGGCGGCAGCGAAGGAAGTGTCTCATTTAGAAGGGCTAATGTTAGACCAGTCTGGGCATATGATAGAGGGTACTAAATCCAATATATTACTCTTTGAAGATGGCGGTATTGTTTCACCTGATACGCGGTTATGTGGTGTTGATGGCGTTGCGAGAAACTATATTTTCGATTGCGCTAAACAGATAGGCTTGGGCACACGTATCGATACAGTATTGCCGGCATCTATTTCTAAGTTCAAGGGTATGGCAATCACTAATAGTGTCTTGGGAATTTGGCCTGTATGCCGGTTAGATGGTGTTAAATTGCCTATTAGTCCGCTAGTGTATGATATCCAGCGTTTATTAAATGAGAAACTAATGTACGAGTATAAGGTTTGAATAAACGATTAATTTCGCTTGCGACGATTGTTTTACTGTTATGTCTATGTGCTATCTCAGTCGGGGCTTACTATCAGTATGAGCTAAATAAGCCAGTGGTTAGATCTGGAACGGTTAAGGTTATTGAAATTCGATCTGGCCAAAGCTTTAATTCGATTACACAGCAATTGATTGCTGAAGGGCTACTAGATTCGCCTTGGATAATGAAAACCTATGGTCGAGTCAGTGGGTTGAGTAGTAAGCTTAAGGCAGGCGAATATCAGCTTGAGGGAGAGTTGACGATTCCCCAGCTGGTCGATGTACTGGTATCAGGCCGTTCCATTAGTTATCAAATTACGCTGGTCGAAGGTTGGACCTTTAAAGAATTGTTAAATGAGTTATCTCGGCATAATAAGCTAAAGAAAGTGGTAGAAGGCAATGAACCTTTAGATATATTGAGTGCAGTTACTGATCAATACCAGCATCCGGAAGGGTTGTTTTTCCCAGATACATATGCATATAAAAGGCATGATACTGACCTGAGTGTTTTGGTTCGTGCCTTTAACCGGATGCAAACCGTATTGAAAGAAGAGTGGGGGTTACGGAATAAAAAGGTTCCGTTAGCGTCGCCTTACGAAGCACTGATATTGGCCTCGATAGTTGAAAAAGAAACCGGGGATGCATCAGAGCGAGCGCAGATAGCGGGTGTATTTGTTAGGCGGATTAACAAAGGGATGAGGTTGCAGACTGATCCTACGGTTATTTATGGTTTAGGTGACGACTATAACGGTAATATCACTAGAGCCCACCTTAAACAATATACCCCTTATAACACTTATCGAATTAATGGGCTTCCTCCTACACCCATTGCGTTGGCAGGCCGAGAGGCAATACATGCTGCTTTGCACCCGGATTCATCAAAGTCGCTGTACTTTGTAGCGAAAGGGAATGGGCTTCACTATTTTTCTGAAACATTAAAAGAGCATGTCAATGCAGTTAATAAATATCAGATATATAAACGTAAAAAAAACTATCGCTCTACCAAGTAATGAGTCTAGAAACGTAGTTGAAGGTGATTTATTGTGAATAAAGGACTTTTTTTAACGGTAGAGGGTGCCGAGGGCGTAGGTAAATCCACTAATATCGCATTTATTCGTAGCGCGCTAGAGTCAAAAGGCATTGAAGTGATTGTTACTAGGGAGCCTGGTGGCACAGAGATGGCTGAGGAAATCAGGGAAGTTTTATTGAAAAACCGTTCTGAGTTCGTGGCCGAAAATGCGGAGCTTTTACTGATGTTTGCGGCTCGAGCCCAGCATATTGAAAGCTTGATTAAACCCGCTTTAGCATCGGGGAAGTGGGTTATTTCCGATCGCTTTACTGATGCTACTTATGCTTATCAAGGAGGTGGAAGGGGTGTCGACGTAGACAAAATTGCCATTCTTGAGCGGTTTGTTCAAAACGAATTTCGACCCGATAAAACCATTCTGCTAGATGCGCCGGTTGAAATCGGTATGGCTAGAGCCCATAAAAGAGGTGAGCTTGACCGGTTTGAAAATGAGAAAAATGCATTTTTTGAACGTGTCCGTAAGGTTTACCTTGATCGATTAGAGCAGGAGCCTCAACGATTCGAGTTTATAGATGCATCTAAGACGCTAGAGGCTGTTCAGGCCCAATTAAAAAACGTTATTAATGAGATTGCTAACAGGTCAGTGTAGCTTTTGTCTGGGTATTACCGATGACCAACTGTGAAGAGTCTGTTCAGGAGAGATTATGAAACGAATTATGCTGTTTATTGCCACTAACTTCGCAATACTTATTGTTTTGGGGGTAGTGCTAAATGTTGTCTTGCCTCTGTTAGGAGTACATCCCGAAGGGACGAGTGGTCTTTTAATCATATCAGCAGTTTTTGGTATGGGTGGCTCTTTTATTTCACTGGCAATGTCGAAGTGGGTGGCCAAAAGAAGTGTTGGCGCATATGTGATAGAGCAACCTAGAAATGCACAAGAGAGTTGGTTACTCGCAGTCGTTAAAAAGCAGGCCGAGACCGCTGGTATTGGTATGCCGGAAGTTGCAATGTATAACTCCCCAGAAATCAATGCCTTTGCCACAGGTATGAACAAGAATAATGCATTGGTTGCCGTTAGTACGGGTCTACTTCAAAGCATGACTCAAGATGAAGCTGAAGCTGTGCTTGGGCATGAAGTGAGTCACGTAGCCAACGGGGATATGGTGACAATGACCTTGCTTCAAGGTGTAATGAACACATTTGTGTTTTTCTTTGCGCGCATAGCTGCCAGCGCTATTAGCAGAGGGAATGATAACCGTTTCGTATACTTTATGACGGTGATGTTTTTTCAGGTCGTGTTTGGTGCGCTCGCCAGTGTTATCGTTATGTGGTTTTCTCGCTATCGCGAATTTCGTGCCGATGAAGGTGGAGCTGATTTAGCAGGAAAACAAAAGATGATTAATGCATTGAAGAGGTTGCAGGGCGATAAAGCTGAAAGCCAGCTTGATGGTCAGTTAACGGCGTTTGGAATTAGTGGTAAGAGGGCTATGTCAGAGTTATTGATGAGTCACCCTCCATTAGAAAAAAGGATCGCTGCGTTACAGGGGAGGATGTAGAGGCATATTATATTATTGAGTTCGCGCTATTGTAACATGGCAGATTGCAGCGCCGATGAGACAAAAAAATACCCGCATAAAAGCGGGTATTTTTACATCCAAAGGGTTGGCTGGCGCCAACCCTAAGGTAAGTGCTGACTAGAGGTAAGCTTAGTCTTCGACTGATGCAGTCGCTGCTTTGCTTGTGTAGTCATTCATCTGATCGAAGTTCAAGTACTTGTATACTTCAGATTTGCTACCTTCTAACTTCTTAACTGCTTCAAAATACTCAGCTGGAGTAGGCAGTTTACCCATGATTGCTCCAACAGATGCTAGCTCTGCAGAGGTTAGATAAACGTTCGCGCCATCACCTAGACGGTTAGGGAAGTTACGTGTAGAAGTGGACAATACAGTGGTATTAGCTGCAACACGTGCTTGGTTACCCATGCAAAGTGAACAACCCGGTACTTCTGTGCGTACTCCAGCGGTTCCGAACGTATTGTAGTAACCTTCTTCCATCAACTGAGCTGCATCCATCTTAGTCGGTGGTGTCATCCAGAAGCGGGTTTTAAGCGGCTCTTTATTAGCGCTTAGAAGTTTACCAGCGGCACGGAAGTGACCGATGTTGGTCATACATGAACCGATGAATACTTCATCAACTTTTGTTCCTGAAGCTTCAGAAAGAAGTTTTGCATCATCAGGATCATTAGGGCAGCACACGATTGGCTCTTTAATGTCAGCAAGGTCAATTTCGACGATATGCTTGTATTCTGCATCAGCATCGGCTTCAAGAAGGCTAGGGTTGGCTAACCAAGCTTCCATTGACTTGGCACGACGCTCAAGAGTACGAGGGTCACCGTAACCTTCAGCGATCATCCAACGAAGCATGATGATGTTTGAGTTTAGGTATTCAGTAACTGCTTCTTCAGAAAGCTTGATAGAGCAGCCTGCTGCAGAACGCTCGGCAGATGCATCAGATAGCTCGAATGCTTGCTCAACCGTTAGATCGTCTAAACCTTCAATTTCTAGTACACGACCTGAGAATTCGTTGATCTTACCGGCTTTTTCAACGGTTAATAGGCCTTGCTTGATGCCGTAGTAAGGGATTGCGTGTACCAGGTCACGTAATGTGATGCCAGGGTTTAGCTTACCTTTAAAACGAACCAAGATTGATTCAGGCATATCAAGAGGCATAACACCTGTTGCAGCTGCGAAAGCAACCAAGCCAGAACCTGCTGGGAAAGAGATGCCCATAGGGAAACGTGTATGTGAATCACCACCAGTACCTACTGTGTCTGGTAGCAACATACGATTCAACCAAGAGTGAATAACACCATCGCCTGGACGAAGTGAGACACCGCCACGGGTTTGGATAAAATCAGGCATAGTGTGCTGCATTTCAACATCAACTGGCTTAGGGTACGCAGCTGTGTGACAGAAAGACTGCATTACTAAATCAGATTGAAAGCCAAGGCACGCCAAATCTTTCAATTCGTCACGCGTCATTGGGCCTGTAGTATCCTGCGATCCTACAGTTGTCATTTTAGGTTCGCAGTAGGTGCCAGGGCGTACGCCTTGACCTTCAGAAAGGCCACAAGCACGACCAACCATTTTCTGTGCTAATGAGAAACCTTTAGCCGAACCAGCAGGGTCAACAGGAAGACGGAAGATATCCGTAGCACCTAATTCTAATGCGTCACGAGCCTTAGTGGTAAGACCACGACCAATGATTAGATTGATACGACCACCGGCTTGAACTTCATCAAAAATCACTTCAGATTTAATAGTGATTTCAGAAATAGTTTCGCCTGCTTCGTTCAAAATTTTGCGATCGTATGGACGAATTTCAACAACATCACCCATGTTCATCTTGTCTACAGGTGCTTCAAATACAAGTGCGCCGGCATCTTCCATTGTGTTAAAGAAGATAGGTGCAACTTTAGAGCCGAAACAAACACCACCAGTGCGCTTGTTAGGTGTACCTGGCATATCTTCACCGAAGAACCAAAGTACTGAGTTAGTAGCAGACTTACGAGAAGAACCTGTACCTACTACATCACCGATGAATGCTACTGGAAGACCCTTAGCTTTAAGTGCTTCAATGTCACCCATTGGGCCAACAACGCCGTGCTCTTCTGGCGTAATGCCATCGCGAGTCATTTTGAATGCTGCGCGGGCGTGTAAAGGAATATCAGGACGTGACCACGCATCAGGAGCAGGTGAAAGGTCATCAGTGTTGATTTCACCTGTTACTTTATAGACGGCCATTTTAGTGCTTTCTGCTACTTTATCACGGCTAGTGAACCATTCAGCGTTAGCCCAAGATTCCATAACAGACTTAGCAACTGCATTACCCGCTTTCATTTTGTCTTCAACGTCATTGAACGCATCAAACATAAGCAGCGTATGCTTGAGTTCTTTGCCAGCAAGCTCGCCTAGTTCTGGGCAATCTAGCAGTTCAACCAAGGTAGAGATGTTGTAGCCACCTTGCATCATGCCTAAAAGCTGTACAGATTTTTCTTTGCTCACTAAAGCTGATTCAGCTTCACCTTTAATAATGGCGGTCAAAAAAGCGGCTTTAACGTAAGCGGCTTCGTCTACACCAGGAGGGATACGGTTTTCAAGTAGGTCAACCAGTACGGCTTCTTCGCCCGCAGGTGGATTTTTAAGTAATTCTACAAGACTCGCTACTTGTTCAGCGTTAAGCGCCTTAGGTGGTACTCCTTCAGCTGCACGCTCTGCTACGTGTTTACGATATGCTTCTAGCACGATTTAAACCCTCATCAGTTCCTGAGCCCGGACGCAAATATAAAGACGTCTCGGGAGTTGTTGAATGATATATCCGTATCGAAAACGTTTCCGTTTAGGTTTGGGATGCATCAGTCTTAATTTTTTTAAGCGGCTATATTCTACAGTATTTTAATGAAAATGTTAAGATTGGAATATTAAGAGTATTGCTAGCAATTAGTCGATAATCACTATGGTTGTCAGATGTTTAGTCCATAATTTTGGTAATATAATTGCACCTTTATCGGGCGTTAGCCGAAATCACAAAAATTGGAGCTGTTTGTGGCGCAACAACAAGACTTATCTGATATATACTCATTTCTACCTTGTGAAACCCCTCATCAGTGGATTGAGTGTGCGTTAAAACATCAATCTGTAATGCTTATTGACCATGCTCACTGCGAAAGGAAAGCCGCCTCAACGGCAATAAACCTGATGTACCGATACCCTGATAGGTTGGAGCTTCAAGCAAAAATGTCGAGGCTTGCACGTGAGGAATTGAGGCATTTTGAACAGGTGTTAGCCATTCTAAAAAAGAGAAAGATACCTTTTAGAGGTATGTCTGCTTCTCGCTATGCGGGAGGGATGCGTCAGCATGTTAGAAAGAGTGAACCTGGTCAATTAGTTGATGTGCTAATTATTGGTGCGTTTATCGAGGCTAGATCATGTGAACGTTTTGCAAAAATTTCTCCGTATTTAGATGATGAGCTGAAAAAATTCTATTTATCGTTACTTAAATCGGAGGCGAGGCATTATCTGGATTATCTAAAGCTGGCGAGTGATGCGGCAAATGGTCCAATAGATGACCGTGTTGCAGAATTTGCTGAAGTGGAAAAAACACTTATTGAAGGTGTTGATGATGAGTTTAGGTTTCATAGTGGGGTAATGCTATAAAGCGCTTATCACTGGAAACGAGCGTGACCCTATTAAGCAGGTTGCTCAATAGGGTAATTAATTAACGCTATTTCACCAGTTACGTCTGCTTGTATGTACCAGACATGTGTGTCCCAGTCACCTAACACTATTCGTGTGGCGGGCTCGCCGTCGACTTCAAGGTTGTGTGTTGCTGGGCGATGTGTATGCCCGTGAATTATTACGTCAACTTGATGCTCTCTTAGCGAACTATCCACCTCAGCGGGCGTAACATCCATTATTTCTTGGGCTTTGCCTTTGTTTTTGGCTTGGCTAATGGTTCGCAGTTGTTGAGCGACTACTTGTCTTTCCACTAGGCTTCGCTTTAAAAACAGTGCTTGCCATTGCTGGTCTCTCATGTTTTTACGAAACTTCATATACTCGACATCATGAGTGCAGAGACTATCGCCATGCATTAGTAATATTGGGTGATCATATAGAGTTACCACAGAGGGGTCGTCTAATAACTTCGCACCCGTTTCATCGCAAAACTGCAGACCCATCAAGAAGTCTCGATTACCGTGCATTAGGAATAGCTGGGTGCCTGAGAGGGTTACTTCTTTGAGCTTTTGTTTTACGGTTACTTGAAGAGGTGTGTTCTCATCATCTCCAATCCAGGCTTCAAAAAAATCACCCAGTATATATAGGGCGTCGATGTTGTGGGCCTTGCGGCTAAGGAAATCAAAAAACGCCTCGATTATTTCGGGGCGCTTCTCCTCAAGGTGTAAATCTGAGATAAATAGAGTCGACATTGACAGGCCCTAGTCTTCTTCAGCTACTGTTGCAGACTCTATTATAACATCTTCTACAGGTACGTCTTGATGACCGGCTGCCATTGTAGTTTGTACATTTTTGATCTTTTCAACGACGTCCATTCCGTCCGTTACTTTACCAAATACCGCGTATCCCCATCCTTCTGCAGTTTCAGAGGTATGGTCTAAAAATCCGTTGTCTTTAACATTGATGAAAAACTGGGCGGATGCTGAGTGCGGGTCCATAGTTCTTGCCATCGCAACAGTACCGTTTAGGTTGCTTAGGCCGTTATTAGCTTCATTTTTTATGGTGCCTTTTGATTCTTGAGGTGTCATGCCTGGGCCGAACCCGCCGCCCTGAACCATAAAGTTACTGATAACGCGATGAAAGATTAGGCCGTTGTAAAAACCGTCGCGGACATTCTGCTCAAAATTCTTGGCTGTTACCGGTGCGTTTTCGTAATCAAGCTCAAGTGTAATGTCGCCAAAGTTGGTTTTTAATTCAATCATCGATTCTACCTATTTAAAGTTGGTTGTGAGATGTGAGTGATGAGCGTCGCTATCCCTCATTGGTTGGCTATTGTAGTTAATCTAAGGCATAAAAAAAATGGCTGTTTATGCGTAAATGGATCGATCATTAGTTAAATCTGGTCAAGTATTGTTTTTTTTTATTGTATATAATGTCCATCAATCAACATAGCGATTATTACGCTTCTACTCATTACGCACGAAATAAGTAAAAATCTATGGCAACCTCTGAGACTAAAGCATCAAGTAATTTTATTCGAAATATTATAGAAGAAGATGTAAGAGCCGGTAAGCAAGCAAAGGTAATCACTCGCTTTCCGCCTGAGCCAAATGGTTACCTTCATATTGGTCATGCACGTTCGATTTGGCTTAATTTCGGAATGGCGAATGAGTTTGGCGGTGAGTGTAACCTTAGGTTTGATGATACAAATCCTGAAAAAGAAGAGCAGGAGTATGTAGATTCGATTAAAGAGGATGTTTTGTGGTTAGGTTATCAGTGGGGGGGCGATGTTAAATATGCTTCAGAATACTTTGAGCAGTTCTATGAATGGGCTCTTCACTTAATTAAAGCGGGTAAGGCGTATGTTTGCCACCTGTCTGCAAAGGAGGCTAGTGAGTATAGGGGGTGGGCAACAAAACCAGGTAAGGATAGCCCATATCGTAGCCGTTCTGTTGAGGAAAACCTGTCGCTGATTGAAAAAATGCGGGTAGGGGAGTTTGATGAGGGGACTTGTGTTCTTCGCGCAAAAATTGATATGGCTTCGCCTAATATGAACCTGCGTGACCCGATATTGTATCGGATTCGAAAGGTGTCGCACCATCAAACAGGTGATAAATGGTGTATCTATCCCAGTTATGACTTTGCCCATGGTCAGGAGGACTCAATTGAGGGGGTTACACACTCCATCTGTACGCTTGAATTTCAGGATCATCGACCTTTATATGAGTGGTTTCTTGAGCATTTGCCTGTTCCGAATACACCAAGACAATATGAGTTTGGGCGTTTGAACTTAAACTATACGGTCACAAGTAAGCGGAAGCTCAAACAGTTGGTTGATGAGGGTTGCGTCAAAGGGTGGGATGACCCAAGAATGCCGACTGTATCGGGTATGCGTAGAAGAGGTTATACGCCTGCGTCGTTAAAGACCTTTTGTGACATGGTTCCAGTTAGTAAAAGTAATAGCGTAATTGATGTTTCAATTCTCGAGCGAGCAATTAGAGATGACCTTAACGATAATGCGCCAAGAGCAATGTGTGTTATGGATCCGTTAAAGGTGGTTATTACCAACTTTCCTGAATGTCAGGTTGAAGAGATGATTGCTGCGTCTCACCCGAGTAAGCCTGAGCTGGGCCAGCGTATACTTCCATTTACACGTGAGGTTTTGATTGATCGTAGTGATTTTAGTGAAGATAGCTCGCTTTCCAGAAAGAAATTTAAACGCTTGGTGTTGGGTGAATGGATCCGCCTGAGAGGGGCTTATATTATCAAAGCTGACCAGGTGATTAAGGGGGATGATGGAGAAATCGTCCAAATTAATGCTTCTTTGATTCCTGATACAGTGGGAAATGATGCGCCCGAAGGCGTTAGACCGCGTGGTGTTATTCACTGGGTGTCTGCTGAGCACGGTGTAGAGGTTGAAGTTAGGCGTTATGATAGATTGTTCAGTCATGAGTCTCCTGATCAGGGGGATGAGGACTTTATGACGCATATTAACGCCGATAGCTTATCTGTTATAACGGCCGTGGCGGAGCCTTCTGTTGCAAGCTGTGTTGCGGAATCATCATTCCAGTTTGAACGAGAAGGTTATTTTGTGACTGACCGTTATGATCATGCTCCTGGTAAGCCAGTATTCAATATGACCATCGGGTTGAGGGATACCTGGGCTAGTAAATAATGTGCTCAATCGGTAATTGTTATAATTAAGGCCGAGGCATAGCCTCGGAGTAATAGCTGTTTATTTAGGATTTTGATTAATGTCGCTTCAAATATTTAATACGTTAACTCGCACTAAAGAAGTCTTTACTCCGCTAGAAGATAATAAGGTGAAGATGTATGTGTGTGGCATGACGGTTTATGACTATTGTCATCTTGGGCATGCGAGGGTGTTAGTCTCTTTTGATGTGATAGTGCGTTTTCTACGGTCTCAGGGGTACGATGTAACCTATGTTCGTAATATAACGGATATAGATGATAAAATTCTAAATAGAGCGAACGAAAACGGCGAGTCGTTTACTGCTCTAACCGAGCGCTTCATTGATGCCATGCATGAAGATGAAGAAAGATTAAGTGTTAAAAAACCAGACCTTGAGCCCAAGGCGACAGCTCATATTGTTGAAATTATTTCGATGATCCAGCAGTTGATTGATAATGGGTTTGCCTACGCGGCCGAAAATGGTGATGTTTATTATTCAGTCGATAAATTTCCTACATACGGGCAGTTGTCCAAGAAAAATCCAGAAGAGTTATTGGCTGGAGCTCGTATTGATGTAGCTGACGCGAAAAAAGATCCGAGAGATTTTGCGCTATGGAAATCTGCTAAGTCGGGTGAGGTTAGCTGGGATAGCCCTTGGGGAGAGGGGCGTCCAGGCTGGCATATAGAGTGCTCGGCCATGTCTACCTGCTGCTTGGGTGATACGTTTGATATACATGGTGGCGGGCCAGACCTACCGTTCCCACATCATGAGAATGAGATTGCACAATCAGAAGGGGCGACGGGCAAGAAGTATGTTAACTACTGGATGCATGCGGGTGCAATTAGGGTTAATAAAGAGAAAATGTCAAAATCTTTAGGTAACTTCTTTACTATTCGAGATGTGCTGGAGCGTTATCCGGCTGAGGTGGTGCGGTACTTTCTTGTGTCTAGTCATTATCGAAGTCAGGTTGATTATTCAGAGGAAAGCTTAAAAGAAGCGCAGTCTGCATTGTCTCGGTTATATACATCATTGCGGGATGTGGACGTTGCAGCAACGAGTGAGGCTGAACCTGCTTTAGCGGAAGAGTATAGAAATAGATTCCAAAAAGCGATGAATGATGACTTTAATACTCCTGTTGCTTTAGCTGTAATGTTTGACTTGGTTAAAGAACTTAATAGGGCTAAGGCAAATGGTGATGATTATGTGAGCTCATTAGCTATTCTACTTCGAGAGTTGGGTGAGGTACTGGGTGTTCTTCAGCTTGACGCCGAAGAGTTTCTCAAGTCTAGTGGTGGATTCAGTGGTGACGCTATTAGTGAATCAGATATCGATGCACTAATTGTTGACCGTATTAATGCCAGAGCAGCAAAAGATTGGGCAGAGTCAGACCGAATTAGAGATTATTTAAAGGATGAAGGTGTGATCCTTGATGATCGTAAAGAAGGAACTGTCTGGCGACGCGGTTAGGTTATACACTGAGAAAATTTGTTAAACAAGAGCGCAGCTGTAGCGCTCTTTTTTTGCAGAGTAGCCTTTAGCTGTTATGAGTGTAAGGTGTCCGCGGCGTATAGTGTGTTTTCCATTAGTGTGGCGACCGTCATAGGACCCACTCCACCTGGCACGGGGGTAATCCATCCTGCTTTTTCTTTAGCTGACTCAAATTCAATGTCGCCGACTAGCTTGCCTGAATCTAGGCGATTGATACCTACGTCAATAACAATGGCGCCGGCCTTAATCCACTCGCCTTTCACAATTCCAGGTTTACCGACTGCCACCACGACTATATCGGCCTGGGATATTTTTTTGTCTAGGTTCTGAGTAAAGCGGTGAGTAGTGGTAACTGTACAGCCGGCAAGTAATAGCTCAAGGCCCATAGGTCTTCCTACAATATTTGAAGCCCCTACAATAACGGCGTCTTTCCCTCTTATGGTTTGCCCTGTACTTTCAAGTAGGGTCATTATCCCTTTTGGTGTGCAGGGTCGAAGAAGGGGGAGGCGCTGTGCAAGCTTACCTAAATTAAACGGGTGGAAGCCGTCGACATCTTTGTCGGGGCGTATTTGCTCTAGGATTTTGTCAGCATTTAGATGTTCTGGTAAAGGGAGCTGAACAAGTATTCCATCAATCTCTCTGTCTTCGTTGAGTCTGTCGACCAATACTTCCAACTCTTCTTGGGTTGCGGATGAATCAAGTCGGTACGAGCGAGAGTTAAACCCAACTTCTTCACATGCATTGGTTTTATTCTTAACGTAAACTTGAGAGGCTGCATCTTCGCCGACAAGGACTACAGCGAGACCGGGTGCTCGCAAGCCTTTGTTGATCCGATCTTGAACTCCGCTAGCTACATTCTTTCTGACTGATGCGGCAATTGCTTTGCCGTCAATGAGTTTTGCGCTCATGTGAGTGTTTTCGCCTGTTTAGTAGTGGTTGGAAACGTATGATAGATTGATAATTTATTTTCTCATGCTGCTGGCTTAATAAAAAGAGTTGATTAATCGTTATACATAAAAGAATCAGAATCTGGGTGTGGGCTATTGATAAGGTACAAGTTTGTATAAATAAATATTCAGACAGTGGTTGACGGATGTAAAAACCGGCTGTATTATTCGCGCCATCTTGTTGAGACACAGATGAATGAGACGGGGTATAGCGCAGTCTGGTAGCGCGCCTGCTTTGGGAGCAGGATGTCGGGAGTTCGAATCTCTCTACCCCGACCAACTTAATTAGTGTATTATGCGTTGATTAGGTGTTTTAAGTGTCTTTCTTGGATCAGGGTCTATGCGCCCATAGCTCAGCTGGATAGAGCAACGCCCTTCTAAGGCGTGGGTCTCAGGTTCGAATCCTGATGGGCGCGCCATTAAAATGGCGGCGATAATATGGTCTAATGCAAGTGATAGTATTGGTGGGCGTAGCTCAGTTGGTAGAGCTCAGGATTGTGATTCCTGCGGTCGCGGGTTCAATCCCCGTCGCCCACCCCAATTTGAAGTATCTTTATGGTGCTTGTAAGTTGGTATAAGGTTTAAAAAATGCGAAAGTGGCGGAATTGGTAGACGCGCTGGATTTAGGTTCCAGTATCGTAAGATGTGAGAGTTCGAGTCTCTCCTTTCGCACCACGTTTATCGTGGTAACCCCACTCCTAAGTTGTATCAGAGCGTTCAGCTCACCTATCATAAATATCATTGATTAAATTATCATATTTAAAAGCTTAAGATTAATCTATTCTATAGTGCGTATTTGTGCGCCTTTTAGGTTGTGTCTAGGTGGTAAATTAAAATATAATCGCCTGTTTTATCATACGTGGTTTAGCGAAATCGCAGTCAGTACAATTCCGTTATGTCGGATTTCTGTCGATAGTTTGATTAATTGGCAGTTGAGTGTTTGCTGGTGATCTCATTTCCCTGAGGGGGTGAGGCTATGCTTTACCTTTTAAGCAATAACTAAAAATTAGATTCGAGGATTTTCCATGCAAGTTTCAGTTGAAACGACCTCTTCAATCGAACGTCGCATGACTATCGGTGTTCCTGCGGAGCAGGTAGAAAGCGAAGTACAAAAACGTCTACAGCAAACTGCTAAGACTGTTAAAATAAATGGTTTTCGTCCAGGTAAAGTGCCTTTTGGTGTTGTTAAGAAGCGCTATGGTCAGGGCGTTCGTCAAGAAGTACTTGGCGAAGTAATGCGCAACGCTTATGTTGAGGCGTTGGCAGAAGAAAAAATTAATCCTGCTGGTTATCCAAAATTTGAGACTAAATCAGTAGATGATGGTAAGGATCTGGAATTTGTAGCTGTTTTTGATATATACCCAGAGTTTGAGCCAGCTGATATGTCAGGGATTTCTATCGAGCGTGAGAAGGCAGAGATTAAAAAGACTGATATAAAGAACATGATTGATGTTTTACGTCGCCAACATGCAACGCCTAAGTCTGTTAAGCGTAAGGCTAAGAAGAAAGACGTGTTGACTATCGATTTTACGGGAACGGTAGATGGTGAAGAGTTTGAGGGCGGAAGCGCTGTAGATTCAAAGATAACACTAGGGTCTGGTCAGATGATTCCGGGGTTTGAAGATGGGTTGATCGGAGCAAAGCCTGAAGATGAGCTTACACTAGACGTTACTTTCCCTGAGGATTACCAGAACAAAGAGCTTGCGGGTAAAGCAGCACAGTTTGTAGTTACTGTGAAAGGGAATGAAGAGCAGGTTCTGCCAGAAATGAATCAAGAGTTTTTCTCTAAATATGGTATCGAAGATGCCGATGAAGAGAAATTTACGGCTGAAATTTTAAAGAATATGGAACGTGAGCTTGCTCAGGCTGTCAATAATAAGGCTAAGCAACAAATTGTTGATCAATTAGTAGAGATTAATGAGTTTGATGTTCCTGGTGCGATGATAGATCAAGAGATAGATCGTATGCGTGAAGATGCAGTGCGTCAATTTGGCGGCGGCCAAATGAAGGCTGCTGATTTACCTGCAGAGCTTTTTAAGGATCAGGCTGACAAGCGTGTTAGAACCGGATTGGTATTCTCTGCAATTGTTAAGGCTAATGAGTTAACGGTTGATGCAGAGAAAGTTAATGATAAGATCGCGCAGATAGCAAGCACTTATCAGGATCCTGCTCAGGTAATCGAATACTACAATGGAAATCAAGAGCAAATGTCTCAGGTTCAGTCTGTAGTGTTGGAAGATCAAGTTGTAGAGCTTGTATTGGAAAAAGCGAAAGTGGTAGATAAGAAAGTAAGCTACGAAGATGCAGTTAAGCCTGCTGCACAAGCGGGTGCTTAATTGTTATCTAAAACAATCGAAGAAAATGCTGAATATTTTTAGAATTTAGCTAATATTAAAACAGCCGGTGCATATCCGGCTGTTTTGTATTTTAAGACCAGTGTTTTCTATCTCGTTTTTGATGTTTTTTTGGGGGAATTATAAAAATATGAGTAATCAGAAGGTTATCGGAGAAGGTTCAAGTATTGTAACAAGCAGTGGTTTAGTGCCAATGGTTATTGAGCAAACTGCGAGAGGGGAGCGTTCTTTCGATATCTATTCCCGTCTACTTAAAGAGCGGGTTATTTTTCTCGTTGGTCAGGTAGAAGACCATATGGCAAATTTGGTGGTTGCTCAATTATTGTTCCTTGAATCAGAAAATCCTGATAAAGACATTCACTTGTATATCAATTCACCTGGTGGTTCTGTGACGGCAGGTATGTCTATATACGATACTATGCAGTTTATTAAGCCTGATGTTTCGACTATGTGTATCGGTCAAGCGGCCAGTATGGGAGCGCTTTTACTGACAGGTGGCGCTAAAGGTAAGCGTTACTGCCTTCCTCATTCAAGAATGATGATTCATCAGCCTTTAGGTGGATATCAGGGGCAGGCAACTGATATTGAAATTCATACGAAAGAAATACTAACTATCCGTGAAAAGTTGAACCGGGTCTTGGCGGGGCATACTGGCCAAGATATGGAGACTATTGCTAAAGATACTGATCGTGATAATTTTATGGATGGGGGTGCCGCTGTTGAGTACGGTTTAATAGATTCAGTACTTGAAAAAAGGGCATAGTGTAACCAATACTAGTAAATATGGCCTATTATCTGTTGAATTGAGTAGGCCCTTAGTTTGAGTAAACTGCTTTCAGCGTTACAATGTTTCTGATAGCAATCCAAGAATAATGGCTTTGTCTTATTGTGTTACTATTTACACTGCTTATTTTAGTGACATTAACCTAAGGCAATAAGAATTTAGAGGAGGTCGAATGGCTGACGATAAAAACGGTAAAGGCGAAGATAACGGTAAATTGCTTTACTGTTCTTTTTGCGGAAAAAGCCAGCATGAGGTCAGGAAGCTAATCGCTGGACCTTCTGTTTTTATATGTGATGAGTGCGTGGATCTTTGTAATGATATTATTCGCGAAGAGATCCAAGAGAGTAATACAGAAGAGAGTAGTGATCGTCTCCCGGCTCCGCAGGAAATCAAAACGACACTTGATGATTATGTGATTGGGCAAGACCGCGCTAAGGTTGTGTTAGCGGTTGCTGTTTATAATCATTATAAGCGCCTAAGATTTGACGATAAAAAATCTGATATTGAACTCGGCAAGAGCAATATTTTGCTAATAGGGCCTACGGGGAGTGGTAAGACCTTGTTAGCTGAAACGCTAGCTCGCTTATTGAACGTCCCGTTCACCATTGCTGACGCAACTACGCTTACTGAAGCAGGTTATGTAGGTGAAGATGTAGAGAATATTATTCAGAAGTTATTGCAAAAATGTGACTACGACGTTGAAAAAGCACAGCGTGGTATCGTTTATATTGATGAAATCGATAAAATATCTCGTAAATCTGACAACCCATCCATCACCAGAGATGTCTCAGGTGAGGGTGTTCAACAAGCGCTGTTGAAATTGATTGAAGGTACCGTAGCTTCAGTTCCACCTCAAGGGGGGCGAAAGCATCCTCAGCAAGAGTTCCTGCAGGTCGATACATCTAATATCTTATTTATTTGTGGTGGTGCATTTGCCGGATTAGATAAGGTTATTAGTGATCGTTCTGAAAAGAGTAGTATTGGTTTCTCTGCTGTAGTTAAAGGTAAAGACAATGTTAAGAGCGTTGGTGATATGCTCAAAGATGTCGAAACTGAAGACCTTGTACGTTATGGACTTATCCCAGAGTTTGTTGGGCGCCTTCCGGTTGTCGCGACTTTGACTGAGCTCGATGAAGAGGCGCTGATAGAAATTTTGACAGAGCCTAAAAACTCTCTTACAAAGCAGTATCATAAGCTATTCGAAATGGAAGGGGTTGAGGTTGACTTCAGAGAAGACGCTTTACGGGCCGTTGCTAAGAAGGCAATGGATCGTAAGACAGGTGCTCGTGGGTTGAGATCTATCCTTGAAAATGTCCTGCTTGATACCATGTATCATATCCCTTCAGAGGTTGGCGTTTCTAAGGTTGTGATCGATGAAAGTGTTATAAAAGGTGACTCTGACCCAATTAAGATTTATGAAAATACAGAGCAGCCTAAAGCTGTGCCTGATGATTAATTTTTCTTAATGTCATTTTAAAAAGGGCCTTGTGGCCCTTTTTTTATGCTTGTTAAACTATTAATCTGTACTGAGTGGGTTGTCCGTCTATAGTTAAACTCAGTTATCTTATAATTTTTATAGTTGTAATCTCCATCTTTGCCCCCATCTACGTTTTAATGTATGGAATTTGCCAAATAATAAGTCGTCCAGGGGACATCTATGACAGATATTGATAATCCAGAGACTCTAACATCCCGCGAGCTACCCGTTTTGCCACTTCGAGATGTGGTTGTTTTTCCTCATATGGTGATACCGCTATTCGTAGGTCGTGAAAAATCGATTGAGGCGTTAGAGTTTGCAATGGAGGGGGATAAGCAAATTTTGTTAGTCGCCCAAAAAGATGCAGGTGAAGATGATCCTGGGCAAAATGATGTCTTTAATATCGGTACGGTTTCTACTATCTTACAAATGCTCAAACTTCCAGATGGGACTGTAAAGGTTCTGGTCGAAGGGGGGGCTCGTGCTCAAATAAACTCTATTGTTGAAGATGGCTTTTATACCGCCGATATATCTGAACTAGAAGAAACAGAGCTATCAGATGAGGATTCGAGCGCATTACTGAGGACTTTATCTGGGCAATTTGAGCAATATGGCAAGCTCAGCAAAAAAATTCCAACTGAAATAAGTTCGTCGCTTTCAAGTATTAGTGATCCTGGTAGGTTGGTGGATACTATTTCGGCTCATTTAGAGTTGAAAATCCCTGAAAAGCAGGAGTTGTTGGAAGAGCTGAGTATTACTGATCGTGTAGAGCTTTTATTGGCAAGAATTGAGGGAGAGCTCGATCTGATCAAGGTTGAGAAGAGAATTCGTGGCCGCGTTAAAAAGCAGATGGAAAAAAGTCAGCGAGAGTATTACCTGAATGAGCAAATGAAAGCTATTCAGAAAGAGATGGGCTCTCTCGGCGAGACAGGTAACGAATTCGACGATATAGAGCAGAAAATTGCGACCTCAGGAATGACTACTGAGGCAAAAGAAAAGGCTGAGGCAGAACTAAACAAATTAAAAATGATGTCTCCAATGTCCGCAGAAGCGACTGTTGTGAGAGGTTATGTTGATTGGCTTATCGGTTTACCGTGGAAAAAAAGAAGTAAAGTCCGCCACGATATTGATAAAGCAAGAGAGATATTGGATGCAGATCACTACGGGTTAGAAGAGGTAAAAGACCGTATTTTAGAGTATCTAGCTGTGCAGGGGCGTGTTAAGAAACTTAAAGGCCCTGTTCTATGTCTCGTAGGGCCTCCCGGAGTGGGAAAAACGTCGCTAGGACAGTCTATCGCTAAGGCGACAAATCGTAAATACACTCGGATGGCACTTGGTGGCGTTAGGGACGAAGCTGAGATTAGAGGGCATCGTAGAACCTATATTGGCTCTATGCCGGGCAAGCTAGTACAGAAAATTTCTAAAGCAGGCGTTAAAAATCCATTATTCCTTTTAGATGAGATTGATAAAATGGGAATGGATCAGCGTGGTGATCCAGCGTCTGCGTTGCTTGAAGTATTGGATCCAGAACAAAATCATACGTTTAACGACCATTACCTTGAGGTTGATTATGATCTTTCAGACGTGATGTTTGTTTGTACATCTAACTCGATGAATATCCCTACTGCGTTGCTGGATCGTATGGAGATAATTCGTATTCCAGGGTATACGGAAGACGAGAAAGTCAATATTGCGCAGCGTTACTTAATACCAAAACAGCAAGAAAATAATGGTCTTAAAAGTAAAGAAATATCGATTAGCGAACAGGCGGTAAAAGAGATCATTCGTTATTATACGCGGGAAGCTGGTGTTCGTGGGCTCGAGCGAGAGATTGCAAAAGTGTGTAGGAAGGTAGTCAAAGAAAACACAATTCGACACAGTAATGATTTAATTGCGATCACGGACGAGAACTTGGAGCAGTACTCAGGCGTCCGTAAGTTTAGTTATGGCGTTGCAGATGAAGAAGATAGTGTAGGTCAAGTAACGGGTCTAGCATGGACTCAGGTAGGAGGAGAGCTACTCACGATCGAATGTACCTCTGTAAAAGGGAAGGGTAAAACGATCAAGACTGGGTCTTTGGGTGATGTGATGCAGGAATCAATACAGGCTGCATTGACGGTAGTCAGAAGCCGAGCCATGGCTTTAGGTATCGAAGAAGAGTTCCATGAGAAAAATGATATCCATATTCATGTACCTGAGGGTGCGACCCCTAAAGATGGGCCTAGTGCAGGTATAGCAATGTGTACAGCGTTAGTATCCTCGCTTACAGGAATACCTGTTAGATCTGAAGTGGCGATGACCGGAGAAATAACCCTCCGCGGTCAAGTTTTAGCGATTGGTGGCTTGAAAGAAAAGTTATTAGCGGCTCATCGAGGAGGGATCAAAACAATCGTTATTCCAGATGAGAATAAAAAAGACCTAAAAGAGATTCCAGACAATATAAAAGAGTCTCTAAATGTGATCCCGGTTAAGTGGATTGATGAAGTTTTGGATGTCGCGTTGGCCTATCAACCAGAACCTATCAAAAATGAAAAAAGTGCCCGAAAGACGAAAGATAGCGGTTCAGATGACGAATTGGACGGAAAGGAGCGAATAAATACACATTAGATGCGCTGGCTGCTTGACATGCCTTTCTACTAGTTGGTATAAAATAAAACGCCGTTAAGCAGCCAAAATAAGGCCTCGGGGGCTCATTCAAAAAAATTTCTATAAAAAATTCAAATAGAAATAGTAGAAACCGAAAACTGAAATAAACGCGTATAAGACTATGCTCCTGTGGTACTAATTACTGCGCGGAGGTGTACGATTTTTAATTCGATTTTTCTGTTAATTAAGATATAAAAAAAAGGGGTTAAGTGTGAACAAGTCTGAACTAATTGACGCAATTGCAGCATCAGCAGATATTTCTAAAGCAGCAGCAGGTCGTGCATTAGATGCAATGACTGATTCTGTTACTACTGCTCTTAAGGGTGGAGATCAGGTTACTCTTATCGGTTTCGGAACTTTTTCTGTAAAGGATAGAGCTGCACGTACTGGCCGTAATCCTCAGACCGGTGCCGAAATTCAAATTAAGGCAGCAAAAGTACCTAGCTTTAAAGCAGGTAAGGCGTTAAAGGATGCTGTAAACTAAGCAAATCTTTAAGTCACTAATAAAAAGGCGCATTCTTTGGAGTGCGCCTTTTTAATTTGAAACTACAAAGAAATATTAAGTCGATCAATGTCAGTTCGATAAATAACAACAGCTGTCGGGGGAGCCATGCTTCAAGATATAAGAGATAACGCTCAGGGTACGGTCGCGAAAGTGATTGTAGGGCTTATAGTACTTACGTTTGCCTTATTTGGGGTTGACTCTATTGTTGGTGGTTTTGGTGGTGAGCCTGAGGTTGCCGTCGTTAATGGTAATGATATTAAAGAGATTGAGTTTTTACGCGCGGTCGATATCAAAAAGCGTCAAATACTAAATCAAATGGGTGAGAATGCAGACCCGAGCCTAATCGATGACCAGTTACTTAAACAGTCTGTGTTGGAGGGGCTCATTGATCAAGAGATTTTATTGCAAGATGCCTTAGATTTGGGCATTTATATTTCTGATCAATCAATAGATGGTCTTATTACTGGGATTAACCAGTTTCAAATTGAAGGACAATTTGATAATGATTTGTTTTTGGCTTCCATTAGAAATTTTGGGATGACGACTAAAACATTCAAAGAGTCAATTAAGAAAGAAGTGATAATTTCGCAGCCGAGAAATGCGATTGTATCGACTTCATTTATATTGGACGACGAGTTCAGTCGAGTTATCGAAATCGATAGGCAGACTCGGAGCTATTCATTAGCTATGTTCAAGCAAGCAGATTATATTGACCTGGTAGATGTTCAGGAAGATGAAGTTGTTTCTTTCTATGAAAGTAATAAAGCTAATTACTCTACACAAGAATCCGTTGATGTCGAATACTTGCAGCTTGATAAAAACAGCCTGCTTAACAATATTACTGCCTCAGAAGAAGAGCTGGTGAAGCTGTTTGAGCAAGAAATTGAAGAGTATGAGGCTGCTGAGGAGCGGAACTCGTCTCATATATTGATAGAAATAAATGACCAGGTAAGTGACGCACAGGCGAAAGCTAAAGCAGAAAAAATTAGCGCTCAAATCGCCTCGGGCGAATCGTTTGAAGTATTAGCTAAAGAGTACTCCGATGACATTGGTTCAGCCTCACAAGGCGGAAGCTTGGGCTTTGCCGCGAAAGGAGCATATCTACCAGAGTTTGATGATGCTCTTTTCGCCTTAACGAAAGGGGCTGTATCTCAACCTATACTCACTGAGTATGGTTATCATTTGATTAAACTAGAAGATGTTCAGGTACAGCCGGTTCCGACATTCGAGGAAATGAGATTCTCGTTAGAGGCAGACATAAAGGCTGATAAAGTTGAAACCTTGTATGTGGAGCTTTCAGAGCAGTTGGCCGATATTAGTTATGCGTCTTCTGATTTATCTGAACCCTCAGACGAGCTAGGGCTTACTATTAATGCTCAGCAAAAAGTAACGGCTCATTCTGATAAAGGCATTTTTAGTAATGCTAAAGTGCAGCAGTCGCTGTTTTCATCTGATGTTTTAAAAGATCGGAATAATAGCGAAATTATTGAAATTAGTGCTGATAGCGTTGTCGTGGTCAGAGTGGCTAACCATTATCAGGCCTCAGAAAAACCACTAGACGATGTTCGTGATGCTATAGTTGCTAAGCTTAAATCGCAAAAGGCAACGGCTAAGGCAGCTGAAGCTGCAAAGAGTGCGATTGCAGCGCTTGACTCAGGAGGCGATGCTGATGTTGTCTGGGATTCATTTAAAGATGTTAAGCGGAATGATGTTGAAAAGTCGCCAGAGTTGATCAAATTAATTTTCTCTATGCTGAATACTGACCAGGTTGATCAAAAGGTATTATCTAGAATAGATATTGAAGGTGACTACTACGTAGCTAGGTTGGATGCTGTAAACGTACCCAGTGTTTCAGATATCAATGATCAAGAGCGTAAGACGATTGAGCGTGTTGTAGGTAGTGGTTTAGGAAATGCTGAATATCAAGTATTCCAAACGGCTCTCAAAGCTAAGGCGACCGTTGAGAAAATTTAGTAGGTTGTCTAAGAGTATAAAAAACGAGGCGTATGCCTCGTTTTTTATGATGTTATAAAGGTGTTGTTATAGTTCTTTTAATTAAACTGATTAAAACTGCTAATAGCGAGACGCCATTCACGTTACGTGTGTACCCCCCAGATAGTTTTGTGTACTGGTTATCTTTAACACTCATCGAAATAATGTATCTTTAAGTAACAGCAAGTTACCAAGGCAATTGAGTAGTTCTCTTCAATATATAATAAAAAATTGACTTCTAATTTTTAAAAAAAGGATTCTCGAATCTTATGATTCTAGTACTTGTGGGCTCAGTGTTAGCCTTTACCATGATTCAAGAGGCGAGTGTTATTGAACCTCATAGAAAAGGACTGGTTTTGTATGAACGCTCTATTAATAACGAGTCAACATTTATTCAGGAACGAGTCATAGTCGAACCACTATCTGAGCTAAGGTTCCGTAACATTACTCGACAGGCATACGACTATAGCTGTGGCTCAGCTGCCCTAACGACAGTACTTGAATTTTATTTGGGGCGTAAGTTTCAGGAAAGGCAGGTAATGGAAGGGTTGCTTCACTACGGAGAAAGCGAACGTATAGTTGAGCGTCGTGGTTTTTCAATGCTTGATATGAAAAGGCTTGTTACAGCCCTCGGTTATCCTGCTGGGGGATTTAAGGCAGAGATTGACGATCTTATTGAGCTTGACCATCCTGCAATTGTGCCGATTCAGCATGCAGGTTTTAAACACTTCGTAGTGGTTAGGACCATAAAAGATGGACGAGTCTATATCGCGGACCCATCTCAGGGAAATATTACTTTCACCGTTGAACGATTTAAAGAGAAATGGGATCAAAATGTACTTTTCGTGGTCTTCCCGGGGAACTCAAAACCAATAGATGCATTGGAGTTGAGAGAGGAAGACCTGCGATATATTGATGATCAAACCATTACGTATCTTGCATTTCAGCAGTTCCCTGACTTTAACGAACCGCTTGAACATAAGATACAGAATGAGCTAGAGCGTCAAAAGAATAACACTGACGGCTCCGTAGATAACACAGTGAAACGCCTTCATTACAGAAGACAATAAAACATCAAGTTCACTCATTATTATAATTAATTTTTGAAAAAAAGGGATCAGGAATGAACCGTTGGGTAGTACCATGCTGTTTCTTATTTGTATCAATTCTTTCTCCAACGGCTTCATGGGCTGAGGATAAAACCAGTGTTGATAAAGCCAGGGAAGCTCTTACAAAACAAGATGGAGACTCTGACTCTGCTAAACAATTGGAAGAGGTTTTTCAGGCAGCTGAAAAAAATTACTCCTTATTAAAGAAAGGTAAGCAATCGATGAGCTATAGCTTCGATTATAGCTACTTTGGTGATCAGAGGTTTGATATTCAGATTGTCAACAGTTCGGTTAGAAATCTTGATGTTACGCCTGCTGCAACCCACACCTTTACTAACTCTTTTTCGTATGATTATGGTTTGTTAAACAACCTCACGGTTAGCACGCGTGTTCCGCTGTCTTCAAAATTCGATACACAGGATGAATTATCAAATACGGACCTTGGTGATATTAGTTTTACTTTGAGGTGGCAGCCTCTTGCTTATGTACCAGGAAAACCTTCACTAACACTGTTTAGTTCGTTGAAAACCAAAACGGGTGTTAGTCCTTATGAAATAGATGTTAACCGACAGCTTTCATCTGGTAGTGGCTATTATTCTATTTCGGGGGGGGTTAGTACATCGAAAGTGATTGATCCTGTTGTTTTATTTGGCTCTTTAAGTATGACCTATAACTTTGAGCAAGAAGATTTGAATCAGGTTCGAGGTGCTAGAGTATTAACGTCTGTTCAACCTGGAATTAGCCTTTCTTTATCCGGTGGTTATTCTTACTCTCTCTCCTATGACACTTCTCTGAGTGCGTCGGTTCAAATTAGCTACTCAGATGAAACAACCCTAACGTTTAACGATGGTACTGCTGCGAAAGCCCAGGACCAGGTTAGCAGCTTGCTAAACTTCTCCTTAGGAAATCGAATTAGTGAAAAGACGATCCTTAATACTAATGTTGGTTTTGGTTTGACAGAAGATTCCCCTGACGTCCTTATTGGTTTCTCCTTGCCTATTAATTTAGCAGGGCTGAAGGATGAATAATAATTAAACTGGGAAGAGAAGTTGCCAATGATCAGTGTTAAACGTAATCGCTGCACACTATTGCAGGCTATAGCGTTATGTAGTTTGAGTATGCCTGCGATGGCTCAAATGACTACAAATTTGACAGGGCCGTCAAAGGCCATGTCGTTAGGTAATGCCGTTACTGCCGATACCCCTGGTGTATTTGCAATTCAATATAATCCAGCAGGGTTGACAAAGGTTAAGGGGCGCCAGTTTCAGTTCAATTTATTGAATGCTTACATGGATATAGATGCTGATTTTATTGCGCCTCCTGGGTATGAGATATTCGGTATAGATGGACTCGCGATAGACCCTCTGACAGGGCAGCAAAAGGACTGGGTGGCCAATAGTCATAGTCATACCAACACAGTCGCCGTTTATATTCCGGGGTATGGCCTTCAAAAGCTACCAAGAGGCCCGGGCGTTTTGCCAACTATGGGGTTTTCTATCAACGCGCCGGGCTCCAAATTCACATTTGGTAACGCATTTTATCTACCCATGTTTGCCGGTTTTTATCGCGATGAGGGTGACCCAGGTAAATACATGCCCAAGGCGACTGCTATGCAGCGTGTAACGTACTTATCTCCTACTGTGGGTTATGAAATCAATGACGAGTGGTCTGTTGGGGCTGGGATCCAGTTCTCTCACCAAGCGATCGCCGCAGATCAATGGATGCGTGCGCCCAATATGTTACTTGGGGTTGCCGAAATACTTCAGGACGCATTCAACTGCGAAAGCGGAAATGAACCGCTACAACCTTTTATCGCATTGTGTGGCGGTAACGTTGGACCTTGGGATGATGTCGGGGCTATGAGTCTTGACCTTCAAGAAACGATATCGCCTACATACTCATTAGGAGTGATGTGGGAACCCAATGATTGGTTTTCTTGGGGGGCATCCTACTATAGTGAATCGGACATGAATCTTAAGGGAACGTTCGAGCTTAACTACACTGATGATTGGTCTGGCTTTTGGCAACGCCTTAACGGCTCAATTATTGGCGCTATCAGTGCTGCTATTTTAAGCCTTCCTTCTGGAGCGCCTCGTGAAGCGGGTAATGTTTCATCTAAGTTAACGTACCCTCAGCACTTTAAAACGGGAATAAGTCTTAAGTTTCACCCAAAACTGACCGTAAATGCCGATGTAGGTTATTATGATTGGAGTACTTTTGACGGCCTTCACCTACAATTTGACCGGAATTTAGAATTTTTGGGGGCAGCCAAAATACTTTCTCCTGACAATGCAACTTCGAATACCTTAACGCTGCCATTTAACTGGACGGATGAGTGGAACGTAGGTATAGGTTTCGAGCACCACGTTACCTCTCGTCTAGACTTAAGGGTTGGGGCTGAAGTTCGAGACTCTGTCACGCCTGATGATCAAAGGAGCTTATTAGGGGTGTTTGGAGACTCCATTTTATGGGGGGCAGGTTTAGGCTACCAGTGGGACAAGGATAGTGTTGTAGACTTCCATGTTTCTTATTTACAATCGATAGAATATATTCCCGCCAACGGGAGTTGTAACTTGAACTGTGATAATCTCACTAACATAATTTATAACCCGTATGCAGGGCTCGATGTTAAAACATCACTTCGATTTGCATCACTAGGGTTCTCATTTAGAACAAAGTTTTAATGAATTGTCACTTTTTAAGTTTAAAAATATTGAGTTGTTATGTTGGCCTGATAATAGGTGTTCTTGCACCTTTTTATTCCCCCGACGTAAATGCTGAAAAGTATTTTACATGGGTTGATGAAAAGGGCCGGGTACATCACACGGTTATTCCTGAAGATAACAACCCGTTAATTAAGCCTGAGAGTGCTGACGATAAGGGATCTATCTCAAATTATAATGAGAAGGCTCATACGGGTGCTTCGGATGAAGGTAATGAAAATACTGATAAGTCTCTAACTTCAGTTAGCGAGTTCGATCGACCAGAGGCAGCACTGATTGAGAAAGGGCCTGTATCTGATATACCTGCTGTTTCATCCGTCGTTATTAGTGCTCCGGTAGACGAAAAACAGCTAGATCTATCCGATGTGCCTGAGGCACGACAAGTAGAGATAAACGAAGACGATTATATTGACGGCGATGTGCTACTGCAGCAAGGCAATATAAGGGATAAAAACGATTTGCCATATTACACATGGACAGATGAGCAAGGAATTGTTAGAAATACGCCTTACCAGCCTAAGGCTTCTACCGTTAAGCCTAAAGATGCTGAAACCAAAGCAAAAAAAGAAAAAATTGAGTCCATTTATAGTGTTTATGAAGAGTATCGCTGGACTGATCATTCCCGCGGTGGTCTAAAAGGCAGACCACAAAAAATAGATAGTTTTGCTCAGAAGTTATTTTTTGACGGCCAAGCGGATAATTTTATACATAGTTTTGCAAGAAGTTGCTGTGCTGAACTTCCTAAAGAGAGTCCTAGTGTTTTGGATTTTGAAGATTCAGTATATATTGAAGTTGATAAAAGTGCTGATTCTTTCCTGTTCTCGGAAGGTAAAAGCCCTTTCGCATTGGTTGAGCTACCAGTTGTACAGGAAAATTACAGTCTGAAGCTAAAAACATTTGTAAAAACCAGTGGTAAAACCGGTGTCAAAAATGGAGTGTTTTTCCCCCAGATTGTATTTCTGGATGAGAAGTTTAAGGTGTTGCGAATAGTTCGTAACCCGATACTCGAGTATGTTCCCGAAAACTGGCGTCGGCACGGATACCTAATAGGAATGTTTGAGGTTGATGGCCGTGAAAATGAACGATATTTGCTAATTAACACCACCAAAGAGAGCCTAAAGGCTCGCAATCGGATCGAGAACAAAACAGTTGTGCTACTCAGTAATCAAAAAACAGGATCATTTGAGATTGAGGCCCTAAAGAACTAATGTTAGTGAGATCGTAGTTATTGTCTATCTTCGGTTAAATTGACCCAGGGGATAGATGCCCACATAAAATGCCCAGTAGTAGGTGATTTCGCTGTACAGTTATATCGAAATCTTCGTGAGCTGAATGAATGTTCAGATTTAATCAACAGAGTAGTCATATCTATGTTGGTTTTAGGAAGTTCTCCAACAGAAGATCCAAAGCAGTTAATGCTGTTGAGTGCCGATTTATCACCTTGAATGTAAAGCTTTGGTGGGTTTTCAGCCTTATCTGAAATGATCCCAAACACTGGCTTAAACTCAATATTCTCAAACGCAATGCTGTTCAGTTTTGTCTCGATTTGGGGGAATTTACCGTAACTATTTGACGCCGGGTAGCGGGGCAAACTTTGTAAATTCATCCCCACTCCTATTGCACCTGAATGCTGCCCGAAACCAACATAACCCATTTCTGCCAGTAGTTCGTTTGAGCGTTGATCAAACTCACCGTATGGGTACGCGAATAGTTTGATATCTTGGTTAAGTCTGTTGTTAATGAGTTTTTGGGCGGACTCGACTTCATCGATAAATGCTTTTCGCCATTTATCTTTAGCCATTTTGCTACTATTTGTGGCATAGGCACCTGAATAGATTAGGTGGCTATGTTCGTGAGTGTGGTTCGCAATGGTTGCACCATGCTCTTTCATTTCTTCCAACTGCTCCCACGATAGATGCGATGGTCGTTTCGTTTGTATTGGGTCGGTATTTATAAATATTGTAAAAGGGATGTTATGTGCTTTTAATATGGGGAAAGCATGGCTATAGACTGAGATAAATCCGTCATCGAAGGTAATAGCGACGGTTTTTTCGGGGCTGGGCTGCTCCCTTTGGAGTGCTTTAACAATGTCTGGAAGTGAGGAAATATTAAATTCGTTATCAATTAAGTATTTAATGTGTTGTCTAAAAAGTGCGGGGGCTGTACTTGTGCTAAATGGCGTATCGTTACTAATATGGTGGTATTGTAGCACTACTGCGGCTTTAGCGAGTAATGCATGGGAAAGCAGCAATGATAGTATAATAGCTTTAATGATCGGTTTTGGTATTAATAAGGGTGAATGTGCCATTATGGTTAGATTAACCTACTGTTTTGTAGCGTTGACTTAACGTTGCCATCGCTTGATTAATTTGTTGGGTCATTTCTTTGGAGCCACCCTTGTCCGGGTGGTGTTTTGACGCAAGCCGTTTATATTGTATTTTTATTTCGTCATATGACACTGGAGGCGTTAAATCAAGTATTTTTAGTGACTCTAGGTGGCTGTCAGGGTTGTGAAAGGACTTCCAAAACGAGAGGATAAGATGCTCAATCTCTAGGGGGGTAGTGTTAGCTAGATTTTTCATGTCTAAATAGTATTCTGCGAGTTTATTACGTTGTTTGATGGTGGTATGTGATGTGTCGTTTTGTGGTATGGGTTGGATAATGATTCGAAGCGGTGTGATTTCCAGAAGTCCAACTTTCTGGTTAAGCAAACTTTCTTGAAGAGTGTAAAGGACATGAAATATCAAAAAGTGTAATTTAAAAAGCTGATCAGTTTGGTTCATCTTAAGCTCATTTAGAGTATGGTACTGTCCCGACTGTAGGAGTTTAATAAGCTTATATTCAGATATTGGCTGATGTTCAGGTTGAGTGATAATAGCCTCGACTGTATTGCACAGTTCTTCTATAAAGGTTGTCGAAACTTCATATTCTGATTCAAACATCGGTAAATATTAGCTCTCTTTAAGTTGTGTGAGACTAACCCAAAAAGGATTATTTATAAGTATGGCTAAATTTCTTTCGTTTGCTATTTTATTGTCCGTTTTTACGAAGGCAGTCATCGCTGCTCCGACCTCTGACTTATGGGCGGTATGGAATGTGTCCGACGAACGAAGCGATGTTGTGGTCCTGCATACGCAATGGAGCGATTTTCTGGCAAAGTATGCATCCAGCGTAGACTCAAAAACGTCCACGAGATTGGTAAACTACTCAGCTGTTAGTAAACTAGATCACGGGATGTTAAAACACTATATTATGAAACTCAGTGAACTTGACCCAGTATCGCTGAACAGGGATGAGCAGTTTGTCTACTGGGTTAATCTATATAATGCCATTACAGTCGATGTAATCTTAGATAATTATCCAGTGAAAAGCATCACTAAATTAGGAGGTTTTTTCTCTTTTGGGCCGTGGGATCAGGATGTAATTACGATATCGGGTGAAAGTATTACACTGAATGACATAGAGCACCGAATACTCAGGCCTATCTGGAAAGATAAACGAATCCACTACGCGTTAAACTGCGCTAGTATAGGGTGCCCAAATTTATATTGGGAGGCGTTTGAATCTTCTAAACTTGAGGTTCAGCTGGAAAGAGCGACACAAACCTTTATCAACTCTGCGAAAGGGGTAGAGTTTAAGGAGGGCAAGCTTGTATTATCTGAAATTTATAATTGGTATGCCGTTGATTTTGGCGATAGTGAGGCGTTGAAGCAACATTTATTGAAGTACTTAGAGGGAGCTTCTTATCATCATCAGTTAAAGTCATATTCCGGGGGTATAGATTATCAGTATAATTGGGCGCTGAACGATCAAAACTGAAAACGACTAACTGTAAAATTAACCTTTCATATAGATATCGTTGGAATATGAAAGGTTAATTTTGTATTTTGATACTAGCTATCAGTATCAGCTTGTAATGTTGTTGCCGTAATTTCTTTAATGCCGCCCATAAATAGGCTTGTCGCGAATTTAGCCGCAAGCCTAGGATCAGGCATTGATGTATTTGCGACACGTAGCCCTATTTCATAGGCGACTCCAAAAAATGCCGCAGACAAAAGGGTGGAGTCAATTTCTGGAATCACCCCTCGTTGAATAGCGTCATTAATATCTCTTTCGAGCTTCGCGATATTAGTGCCAATAACACTTTCACCAAATAGGTCTCGTATAACTCGATTGTTGGTGTGTGCGAGTTGGTATACAACAGGGTCTTCCGATATAGCAGTGAATACGGCTAAATAAGTTGAATGAATGAAAGACTCAAGTGACACTGATTTTTTTCTTAACTCATCTAGGTGCGAGCCCAGTCTCTCGATATAGGTCGATAGTAATGCAGAAAAAATTGATTGTTTATCTTCGAAGTAATTATAAAACGTGCCTGAGGCTAGCCCGGTACGTCGAATAATATCTCTGACAGTGACTTGACTGTATCCCTTTTCACTGAAACAATCCCTTGCTGCAGAGATGATCGCTTGACGGTTGTTTATGCGATTCAGCTCTCTCTTCCCTAAGTTCTCTTTAATCATCCTTATATCCTTTATGAATTAGAGCAGGGCAATTATATATCTTTTAACTTTTATTGCCCATAGTAAGGGCTATGTGAAACACCAAATTGTGTTATTAATCCATTATTTGAAGACATATTAGATAAACCGTTTACGATGGTTAAAATATGACATTTTTGCTCAAAGATGTTGGGTTATCGTTTAGGTTAGATATGTCATATAATCACCACCTTTAAAATCATGCCAAAATTGCAGGTAAATAAAGCGTTATGACGGTTTCGGTAAGTTTAGATAAACAAGAATTTCTTGAGAAAAACAAGCTGCAAAAGCTGTTGAGGCGTGAAGTGGGCAAAGCAATAGCTGACTTCAATATGATAAGTGATGGCGATAAGGTTATGTGTTGTCTGAGTGGAGGCAAAGACTCATATGCGATGCTTGATATATTGACGAATCTTCAGCGCAGAGCACCGATTACGTTTGATATCATTGCGGTTAACTTAGATCAGAAGCAACCGGGCTTTCCTGATGCAATATTGCCGAATTATTTAAGGTCGTTGGGTGTTGAATACCATATTATTGAAAAAGACACTTATAGCATCGTTAAAGATAAAATACCTGAAGGAAAAACCACTTGTGGGCTTTGTTCACGGTTGAGGCGGGGTATTTTATATAACTTTGCAGTTGAGCATGGCGTTACCAAAATCGCTCTTGGGCATCATCGAGATGATATTTTAGAAACATTATTTTTGAATATGTTTTATGGTGGAAAACTAAAGTCTATGCCGCCTAAGTTAAAAAGTGATGATGGGCGAAATATCGTGATCAGGCCTATGGCCTATTGTCGTGAAAAAGATATCGCGCGATATGCAGAGATAAATGAGTTTCCGATTATTCCTTGCAACCTTTGTGGCTCTCAAGAAAACTTACAAAGGAAAAAAATTAAGGTGATGTTTCAGGAATGGGATCAGCAGAACCCTGGTCGCTTGGAGAATATGTTTAGAGCTATTCAAAATGTTGTACCGTCACACCTAGCTGATACGACACAGTATGATTTTGATTCTCTGACCCAGGCAGAGCGGATTGAACCGTTTGAAAAACTCGATGTTCTAAACCTTTAAGGTGCGTCGTTAAGCTGCGTCAATCGCCTGATTTCTTTGAGTGGGTGCCATCGCGGGTTTTGATAATACTAAGTCGTTATATACCCTACAAAAGTCCGTCTGATCGCTGACTGATTTCTGATGACGAAAATAGCGACTCCAGCATGATGCCAAGTATTGTGTACTGTTTCCACTAAGAGAAAGGTTCGCTTGTTTGTAGATGCACCAGGCAATAGCTGTCGCGTAAGCCAAGTTAGTATTAAGCTCATCGTGTGGGTTTGTTAAAAATATACGTTGGCTTGCGAGTCCTCGAATTCGGCTAGCGAGGTCTGGATCAAATGCAAGGTAGTTATCCCAAATATCTATATGCTGCTGTTGAGTTATATTGTACAGGCCAATACCGCAATGCTCGCTACACTTACTAGACCTGCTGAGCGGTTTTAATTGTGTTTCTATAGCGGCCGTTCCGAGTAGTAGACTGATTGAGGCATTGCTTATTTCATTCAAATACTTGAGTGTTGGCTTGATGACTTGTTCTTCTAAACTATGCGCATCTATGGACATAATTAAACCTACAGTATCTATTACGTTATTACCCACAATTATTAGACCGTTCAGTTAGGTAAACTTTATCAAACTTTAGTTAACTAAATGCTCTAACATTCTGTTAACTAAAGTATAGGTTTGAATTTGCGTAGCTGTAGTGGTAATCACAAACTATATTGTTACCAATTGTAATCGAGCTATAGGCGGAAAATTTATGGCGGCGGAGGAAGGTTGATATTGAAAGGGTAGTGCGTTGTACGGAGATCACACCCTACTAGGCCGCACAGCAGGGTATTTTAGAAAGCCAATAATGGCCTATGGCTACCTAGCTTATAAAAAGATAAGCGGGTAAAGGTTTAAATCAAGTGATTGTGTTTGTTGAACCCCTCCACCGTCTGAAATCGCAACAATACAGCAGATCTCGTTAATAGAAGCGCCACTTCGTCGAACGAGTGTAGATGCCGCTCTGACCGTTTGGCCCGATAAAACAACGTCGTCAAACAAAAGAATATTATCGGTACTACTAGATTCATCTTGCCTGATATAAAGTGCGTTATGGTTTATCCCATCATGGCGTTCCTCATACCACTTGTCAGGGGACCGTTTGTATTTTCTAATACAGGATAAGGGGCAGTTTAACGTATAAGCCAGCGCTGCTGCGAAGGGTAGCGCATTGGTTTCAATGGCCACTATCCGGTTGATGTTAGTGTCGATGTAGTGCTGGGCGAGTGCATCGACAACCATTCGGAATGCTTTAGGGGACGATACTATTTTCGAAAGGTCAATATAGCTCATTCCTACCTTGGGAAAGTCGTCATAGCGCGTAATTAGAGACTTTATTAGATATTCATCAAAAACCATAATGTTCACCTTAACCGTTGTTTTACCCGTGAGTAAAACAAAAGATGTGTGGACTAGAGTCAGCTTTAGTAATGTTAAGTTTAGAACAACTTACGAGAAAGGCATACATCCAAAAGGTGAGTGGCGCATTTAGCAAAAGCGCCACTAGTCGGGGTTGATTATATTATTCTAGAATAACCCTTTTGAGTCTGTTCTGCGGGGATGTATTTATCAAACACTTTACAGATAGCCCGAATTAAAAGGCGCCCACCCGGCTGTACGTCAATGATATCACCATCAATTTGAATCAAGTTATCGGTGATATATTGAGACAATCTAAGCATCTCGTCTTTAAAGTAATCGGCAAAATCTAATGAGTGTTGTTGCCCAAACGTCTTCATATCTAGGCTGAAATGACAGATAAGCTGCATGATCGCATCTTTTCGTATTAAGTCGTCATCGGTCAACCAGACTCCTCGCTTAACTGGAAGTAAACCTTCATCTATCGCTTTGTTATACTCTTCAAGGTCATGGTGATTTTGATAGTAACATTTTCCCACTTGGCTAATTGATGAAACCCCCATACTAATAAGGTCGCAGTCACTATGAGTGGTGTATCCTTGGAAGTTTCGGTGTAACTTCCTTTTTTGTTGTGCTATCGCGAGCTCATCATCTGGTTTTGCGAAGTGATCCATGCCAATGTAAACGTATCCCGCTTGAAGCAATGTCTCAATAGTTTCATGAAGGATAATGAGTTTTTGATCTGGTGTAGGCAATTCTTTTTCGTTAATCCTTCTCTGCGGCATGAATCGTTGAGGCATGTGGGCATAATTGAATACCGAAAGCCTATCGGGGCTCATATCGAGAACTTGTGTTACTGTTTCAGCGAATGTCTCAGGGGTTTGAAAGGGAAGGCCATAAATTAGGTCGATGTTGATCGACTTGAACCCTAGGCTTCGGCCAGAGTCTAATACAAAACGGGTTTCTTCTTCAGACTGTAGGCGATTAACCGCCTTTTGGACTTTCGGGTTAAAATCCTGAACCCCTAAAGATATTCGATTAAAGCCTATTTCTCTTAGAGTTTTTAATGTTTCTTCACTCGCTTCTCGTGGATCAATTTCAATCGAGTAGTCACCGCTGTCGTCGTCAAGTAGTTTGAAGTTCTTACGTAGCTCACCCATTAGTTCTCGCATCTGGTCGTCAGCGATAAATGTAGGTGTGCCGCCGCCCCAGTGGAGTTGCTCTACTATTCGCTCTTCGGCAAATAAATCAGACTGCATCTTAATGTCTTTATACAGGCGGTCTAGATAAGGCTGTGCTCGATCTCTATGTTTAGTGATAACCTTATTGCATGCGCAGTAGTAACAAACATGGGCACAAAACGGTATATGGACATAGAGTGATAAAGGCGCAGAACTGCCTCTACAAGAGTCTGACGCAGAGGTGCAGTCTTTTGCACCAAACTCACCATCAAATTGAACGGCTGTTGGATATGAAGTGTATCTTGGGCCTGAGAGGTCGTAGCGCCTTATAAGATCTTCATTCCAAATTAACTTGTCGATATTATTCATATAGAAGGTTAACCTGATAAGAGGTGAAATCGATTACTAAAATATGCTGCTCAGTATAGCGAGTTGTTACTCGTGGTCGTTGATATGTATCAACGGATTTTTATTGCCCTTTAGCAGTACAAGTTTACGGAATTAGTGATTGTATAAAGGGAAATGTCCAAACGCCATAGACTATAAGCAGTGAGCCAGATAATACTTTAAAGCGGGCATCCTTTAGCAGTCTAGATGCACGTTCGGCTAACAGGCCTGTGGTTAGAATAGCAGGTAACGTGCCTAGACCAAATGCCATCATTAGCGTAGCGGAGGTGATGGGGGAGTTAGCCATACTTGACCAGACTAAGGTCGAGTAGACCAATCCACAAGGCAGCCAGCCCCATAGAGTACCGAGCAATAAAGCCCCTTTTAAATTTTTAACCGGTAGTATTTTCTTCGATATGGGTTGTATTAGTCGCCATAATCGCCCTCCGGCACTCTCTAATAGTGTTAAACCATTACCCCATCCTGCGATATATAGTCCCATTAATACTAATAAGCAGGCTGCTAATGAGCGTAAGGCTACCAATAGTGTAGAACTCTGATCAGCTAACAGCCATCCAAATGTCCCAACAATCAGCCCTGCAATTGAGTAACTGAATATGCGTCCTGCGTTATATGAAAGAAGCGTTAACAAAAGGCGCTTTTTGTATTCTTCGCCCGTTGGAATTGCCATGGATAGCGCGCTAGTAATGCCTCCACACATACCAATGCAGTGTGTGCCGCCTAGAAATCCAATGATAAGCGCTGTTGTTAATTGGAGAGAGTATTCCATGGGTCGTTTTGGATGCTTTGGCGGTTACGGTTGAGTGTTATCGGCTGACTGAGGAGACTGTTTTCGCTGCTCGGTGCTTTTAGAATTCGAGGGTACTAATGTTTGGTCATCATCGTAAAGAATACTGTGTGCAGGGCCTTCAAGGTCATCAAACTGCCCGCTCTTCACGGCCCAGCTGAATACAATGACAGCGAGTGTGACGAGTACAATGGATAGGGGAATCAATACATAAAGAATTTCCACAGCATTAACCTCAAGTGGTGAACTAGACAGTATACCAGAAATATTGCCCGGCTAGGAATAATGACGTGGTAGTACTTTGGTTTATTTGGTGGGGGGCAGCAAGCGTCTAGTATTTTAAGTATTGCGTAGTACTATTCAACCTTTAAGCCTAAGCTCCCAAACCCCTATGACCTTAAGCGCATGGCATTACACACAACTATTAATGAGCTTGCAGACATACCTATTGCAGCTGCATAAGGTGGGATCATGCCTACTGCGGCTAATGGAAGAGCTAAAAGGTTGTAGCCAATGGCCCAGGATATATTTTGCCGGATTATATTTCTGGTTTTTTTACCTGTTTCCAATGACAATTCAAGAGTCTTAAGATTATTTGAAAGCAAAATTGCGTCGGCTTTTAGCTTTGTCAAATCATTCGCATTCCCCATGGCTATAGACAGCTGAGTTCCGGCCATTACAGGCACATCATTCAGTCCGTCACCTATCATAATAGTATTTCTGCCCAGCCCTTGTGTTGATTGCATATAACGTAGCTTGTCTTCAGGAGATGCGCCTCCCACCGAGTGATCAATCCCAAGTGTTTTGGCTGTTAATGACACTGAGTCAGACTGATCGCCGCTCAATAATGTGCATTGATAACCGTTTGACTGAAGATAAGTGATCACGCTTTTGCTTTCATCCCTTAATCTGTCACCGATTAAAAACCAACCAATCACTTGCTTTGAAGTCGCTAGCGCCAACCACTGACCTTTAGATGGAGGCAGAGCGTCGCCGTCAAGGGTATCGATAAGCTTTGATGCGTATTTGATATGGCCAAATCGATAGCGCGTACCTGCGACAACACCTTCTATCCCACCGCCGGGTGTTGCCAGAATAGAGTCTACTGGAAGCGTAGAGTGCCCACTAAACGCTTTTGCTATCGGGTGTTCAGAGTGTTGCTCAAGACTGGCGGCAATTTTTAGAAGGGCGTTTGTATCGAAAGTTGATGCTGACCTGATCTCGCTTATGATTATTTGACCGACGGTTAGGGTGCCGGTTTTATCAAATATAAGGTTATTTGCTTGGGCTAAAGACTCTAAAACATGTCCCCGGGTAATTAAAAACCCTTTGGAGCGTAATAAATTAGTGGCCGCAGTGAGTGCTGTGGGCGTAGCCAAAGATAAGGCGCATGGACAGGTGACTACCAATACCGAAAGTGCAATTGAAAATGCGTTGGAGGACCCTTTTAACCACCAGAAAAAGAATACTGCTGTGGTAATGAGTAAAACAGACGCTACAAAATAACTCGCTACTCTGTCGGCGATGAGAGCCGTTTTGGGTTTTTCACCTTGTGCTCTGTTGAGTAGTCGCATAATTGAACTGATTCTGGCGTTTGCGCCCACTGCCGTGACCGATAATTCAATCACGTTTTCGACATTGCTGGTACCACCTGTTACGGTATCTCCCATTAATTTCGTGATAGGCATAAATTCACCAGTCAATGCCGATTCATCAACACTACTTTGTCCACTTATTACAATGCCATCTGCAGGTATAACCGTTGCAGGTTTAACCCTCACTTTATCACCGATACATAGATCTTTGGCCGAAATGACGACTTCGTTGCCATTGATCAATTTGATGGCGGTTGGTGGGATTAGGCTGATTAGCTGGGATATTGATTGACCTGACTTTAAACGGGCCTGGCTTTCTAAAAAGCGTCCAAGTAATAGGAAGAATGTGAACATCGCGACGGAGTCAAAGTAAACATCTTCACCCCCAAATATTGTTATATATAGGCTTGCGGCATAGGCGATCGATATGGCCAGTGATACTGGTACATCCATGGTTAAATGGCGTGTTTTGAGGTCTCTTAACGCAGCCTGAAAGAAGGGGCGAGCGGAATAAAAAACGACAGGCGTAGTCACTAAAAGGCTAACCCATCGGAAGAGCAATAAAAAGCTGTCTGAAATGCCTGTGACCATACCAACGTATAAGGGCACCGAAAACATCATGTTTTGCATCATCGCAAAACCTGCGATCCCAAGCCTTATGATTGCACGCTTTCGTTCTTTATTGAGAATTTCCTCTTCAAGATTCGGCTTAAAAGGGTGAGCTTTGTACCCCAATTGATAAACCATCATCAGGATATCACTCAGCTTAACATCACTTGGCAACCAGTTCAGCGATGCGCGTTGAGTCGTGTGATTGATATGAAATGACTTTACGCCAGGTTTTGAAGAAATATGTTTCTCAAGCAGCCAGATACATGCAGCACAGGTGATGCCTTCGATAATAAGGGTCGCTTCACTAGTAGGAGCTAAATGATCGCCTTGTAGATCTTGAGTAACGAACTCTTTTTGAATCTCAGGGTTATCGTAGAGCTTTAATTCGTTTTTGGTGGTGTCTGCAATTTCTTGAGGCGTAACAGACAGTTCACTTCTATGTTGATAAAAGCCTTCCATACCACTATCGGAGATCATCCTGGCAACTGCTTTACAACCTTGGCAGCAGAACTGTCGATCCCTACCGGTTATTGATAGGGTGATCTCAGGGCTACTGGGGTTTGGCTCCCCGCAGTGGTAACAGAGCCCTGAGTTTTGCTCCATCTAGGCGCCTGAATCTAGTTGAGTTGCAGTCTCGCTTGGAAGTGAAGTCTCTCCCTTGAGCCTCCAGGTATTGTCATGAGAAATAATATCAACGTACCATCGACCTGATAGTGTTTGCTTAAACTGGGTTGAGTAGGTATTTCCAGGCTCTGGTAGCAACTTTGTTTCGATATCTTGCCCATCGAGGGTAGGGTGAACCATTTTTAGCGTCAAAAATGAAGGCTGCGATGCTAAGTCACCATCCAGTATGACAGCTACACGACCTTTTTCGCTAAAGCTTAAAGTGGCGCTGAGGTTAAGCTCTTTAGCTCTGTTATCGAGAGCGAGGCTTTGATTAATCGCTAGGCCGTCCTTGTAGTAATTATCGCTTACTAACGAGTTCTCAGATGTTATTGCGACATAAATCATTAGCATGCAATAAACGATTGTTATCGCAGGAATTGTGATGAGGAACCAAGGCCAGAACTGCTTAAACCATGGGGCAGTGTCTTTATCGAAATTTGTCATAGGTGTCTATATCTACATTAAGAGCGTGATACCGCAGAAGTATCAACTGATTGTATGGATTATATGTAGCAAATTATCCCAATTCTGGGTTAAGAAACCAAGAGCATTTTAGCTTGTTGAATCTTGACTTCTACCCGAGGCTACATACTACTTAGTTGTTAATAATTCAGTGGTCCAAGAAAACGACTATCAGATGTCGCGATAACCGAGCTATCATCTACTGCAATAACTTTAAACTCAATATCATGGTTGGTTTGTGTCATGTTTGCTGGGTTGATCTCGATACTAGTTGGTAGGGAGTACACTTCACCAGAGTTTACCGTAAATTGCGTAGTTGATGATATCGTTAGTCCTTCAATTCCGGACACTGTCAACTCAAACGCTCGTGGCTTATCAGTCATATTGATCACTTTTAGCGTGTAAGAGTTCTCAACTAACCCCATGCCTGTTAGTTGATATAATGCGCCGCGATCTTTGATCACGTCGAGTGCAAGTGGGACTCGTGAGGTCACGCCGTAAATAACGGAAGCAATCATAAATAACAGCACCAATCCATAGCCTACGGACTTTGGTCGCACTAAGTGACTCTGTTTGCCTTCGAGAGAGTTTTCGTTGTTGTAATTGATCAGCCCTTTGGGGTAGTTCATTTTGTCCATAATTTGATCGCAGGCATCAATACAGAGCGCGCAACCGATACATTCGTACTGTAACCCGTCGCGGATATCGATGCCAGTGGGGCATACTTGAACGCACATCCCACAATCTACACAGTCTCCCAATCCAGACAGTTTAGGGTCTACTGTTTTTTTACGGCTACCTCTAGGCTCCCCGCGGTTCGGATTGTAGGTAACAACCAAGGTATCTTTGTCGAACATGACCGATTGAAAGCGTGCGTAGGGGCACATGTATAAGCAAACTTGTTCTCGCAGCCAACCCGCATTAGCGTAGGTTGCAGCTGTAAAGAATAATATCCAGAAGTATGCCCATCCTCCGATAAAGTTAAATGTGAAAAAATCGACGATAAGCTCACGTATAGGATAGAAATAACCCACGAAGGTTAGACCAGTTGCGAACGCGATCAATAGCCATATTGAGTGCTTAACGATTTTTTTATATGTTTTTGACGCAGTATTAGGTGCTTTATCAAGCTTCATTCGCTTGTTTCTGCTGCCTTCAACTTTTTCTTCTACCCACATGAAGATGAAGGTCCACACGGTTTGCGGGCAGGTGTAACCGCACCATATACGGCCGAAAAGTGAGGTGATGAAAAAAAGACCGAAGGCACAAATGATCAGTAACCATGACAATAGGACGAAATCCTGGGGCCAGAAAGTAGCGCCAAATAGGTGGAATTTCCGATTAGGGATATCGAAATAGATGAGCTGTTCACCGTTAATAGAGATCCAGCAGAACATAAAGTACATGCTCATTAGAAGCCATAATGACCCCGTTCTTATTCGTTGGAAGAGCCCGGTGATTTCTTTAACGTAGATTTTTTTTCGAGATGCATATAGGTCTATGGTGGTAACTTCAGGCTCTTTTTTTGAGGAAGAATCAATATTTTTGACAGGAATATTGGCGCTCATTGTTCTCACCGTGTTTTAATCTGTTTAGCAATAGAGTTTGAATTAACTATATTACTTAAAAAGACTAGGTTGGATTAGCTAACTATAGAGTGTTATTTCTAAGTGTTTATTTAGTCGAAGTGGATTGAGCAAACTTAATTTTGGAGGGGTAAGTTAACCCCCCCCAAAAAATAATATTTACTTACCTTGTGAAAGGCTATAAATATAAGCAGCTAGCACGTGAACTTTCTCGTCGCCAAGAAGCTCATTGTGAGCAGGCATTACCCCGGCACGGCCAAACTCGATTGTTTGCATGATCATTGATGGCGTACCGCCATAAAGCCATACATTGTCAGTCAAGTCAGGTGCACCCATTGCTTGCATACCTTTGGCGTCAGCACCGTGACAAGCCGAGCAAGCGGTCTGAAACATTTCTGCTCCACGCTCACTAGATGCTTTATCTTCAGCTCTGTTGCTAAATGACAACAAGTAATTAGTCAAATCAGTGATATCTGATTTAGACATCGCTGGGTTTAACCCTTTAGCGGGCATGTTGCCGTTTCTGCCGTGAGCAATTGATTGCTTAATGGCATCTGCATTACCGCCATACAACCAATCACCATCCGTTAGGTTAGGGAACCCTAAAGAACCTCGTGCCGTTGAACCATGGCAAAGTGAACAGTTATTAGCAAAAAGGCGTTGACCCACTTTTAATGCTGCTTCGTCAGTAGAAAGTTCTTCAACTGATTTCATTGCGAAAGCTTCAAAAATAGGACCATATTTTGCGTCTGCCTCTGCAACTTCTTCTTCCCATTGACCTGTTGAACTCCAGCCAAGAAGGCCTTTATAAGAGCCTAGTCCTGGGTAAAGAGCGTAGTAAGCCAGCCCGAAAAAGATAGTGCCAAGAAACATGTAAAACCACCACTTTGGAAGTGGGTTGTCATACTCTTCGATGCCATCGTAAACATGGCCGGTAGTTTCTTCAGTCTCAGTATTGCTTTTTTGGCTTTTGCGAGTAGCAAATAGCAGCCACCAGCACCCAAAAACACTTCCTAAACTGATAATTATGATCCATGCGCTCCAAAAACTACTCATGGTCTTTTTTCTCCGTCTCGATCGTCGTACGTTTGGCTATTTCTTCATCCTCAAAGGGCAGATTGGCTGCGTCATCAAAGTTGCTTTTGCGCTTAGAACTATAGGCCCAAAGACAGATGCTGATGAAAGCAATCATTACTAAGATTGTCGAAATGCCACGTAACGTATTAATATCCATGATGTATATTACCGCTTGTTCTTGAGCACTGTACCCAGCTGCTGAAGATAAGCCACCATTGCTTCAATTTCGGTTTTACCTTTAACTGCATCAGAGGCACCCGCAATATCTTCGTCTGTATATGGTACGCCAACTGCTCTTAAGGCTTCCATACGCTTCGGAGTGATTTTGTGGTCAATCTTCGCGGTAAATAACCATGGGTATGACGGCATTTTCGACTCAGGTACAACGTTTCGAGGGTTGTATAGGTGAGCTCTGTGCCAGTCGTCACTGTATCGTTCGCCTACACGCGCTAAATCAGGACCTGTACGCTTTGAACCCCATAAAAACGGGTGCTCATATACGTGCTCTCCGGCGACAGAATAGTGACCGTAACGCTCGGTCTCTGCACGGAATGGTCTGATCATTTGCGTATGGCAGACGTGACAACCTTCACGGATATAGACGTCACGACCTTCTAACTGAAGGGCGTTTAACGGCTTGAGACCCGCTACTGGCTCGTTTACCTGCTTAGAGAAAAACAGGGGAACAATCTCAACTAATGCCCCAAAACTGATTGCGACCACTATAAGTACAATCATCAGCCCAAGGTTTTTTTCTACAACTTCATGATTCATGCTAAACCTCCTTAAGCTGTCTGTGGAACGTTATCTAGAGCCTGTGCTTCTTTAATGCGCACAGTCATCCATACGTTGTATGCCATTATTAGCATACCTGCGAGGAATACAGCACCACCGATAGCACGTACTAGATAACCGGCGTGACTTGCTTCCAATGATTCTACAAAGCTATAGGTCAGCGTTCCATCATCGTTGATCGCTCTCCACATAAGACCCTGCATAATACCGTTTACCCACATTGCTGCAATGTAAAGTACGGTACCGATAGTTGCCAGCCAAAAGTGAACGTTGATTAATGAAGTACTGTACATTCCGTTAAGGTTGTATAGCTTTGGAATTAAGTGGTACATCGCACCAATTGATACCATTGCAACCCAGCCTAATGCTCCAGAGTGAACATGACCTACGGTCCAGTCTGTATTGTGAGAAAGCGCATTAACCGTCTTGATTGCCATCATCGGTCCTTCAAACGTAGACATACCGTAGAAAGAAAGTGAAACGACAAGGAATCTTAGAATAGGATCTGTACGCAATTTATCCCATGCACCTGACAGTGTCATCATACCGTTGATCATACCACCCCAAGAAGGAGCAAGTAGGATAAGTGACATCACCATACCGGCGCTTTGTGCCCAATCGGGTAGTGCGCTGTAGTGCAAGTGGTGTGAACCCGCCCATACGTAGATAGAGATCAACGCCCAGAAGTGAACGATAGATAATCTATATGAGTATACAGGTCGACCTGCTTGCTTAGGTACAAAATAATACATAATACCCAAGAAGCCCGCTGTAAGGAAAAAACCTACGGCGTTATGACCATACCACCACTGAACCATCGCATCGATAGTACCAGGGTAAATGGAGTAAGATTTCCAAAGAGTTACAGGGATTTCTAGGTTGTTGACGATATGTAAAACCGCAACCGTAATTATGAATGCGCCGAAAAACCAGTTAGCAACATAAATGTGCTTGGCTTTACGCTTCATTATTGTACCGAAGAAAACAACTGCATAGGCTACCCACACAATGGTAATCAGTATATCGATTGGCCATTCAAGCTCAGCATACTCTTTTGCAGAAGTGAAGCCCAAAGGCAGTGTAATTGCGGCTAATACGATAACC
Organism: uncultured Oleiphilaceae bacterium; assembly: GCA_913060665.1. Lineage (GTDB taxonomy): Bacteria > Pseudomonadota > Gammaproteobacteria > Pseudomonadales > Oleiphilaceae > Alkalimarinus. Next base: position 306,169 of record CAJXUY010000001.1, on the reverse strand, counting down.
AGCTGCCAACCCCAGAAGACGAATGACGCCAAAGAGTCGGAAAACAGTCGTGCTTGGCATGTGCGCTGCACAACATAGAAGGAAGTTGCAAAAAGTGCTGAACCACCAAAGGCAAAAATAACTGCGTTAGTGTGAAGAGGACGAAGGCGACCAAAGCTAAGCCAAGCCGTATCGAAGTTGAGTTCAGGCCACACAAGTTGCGAAGCGATTAATACGCCAGCGGCCATCCCAACAATACCCCACACAACAGTCATAATGGCGAATTGGCGCACCACTTTGTAGTTGTATGTCGTCTGATTGTTTACTGTGCTCATTATTCAGGATCCAATTTTTATCACAAGCTAGAAGTGAAGAGGACTACAAGAAATAACATAAGCTATTTCTTTGTCGTTGAAAAAACTTAACCGTGCTCCCGACCAGTTAATTCAACTAGATGTGCCACCTTATAGTTAAATTGATCATAAAACCAATAAAACTATAGCAGCAGCGGGCGAAGGATACGTTTTGTTATCGATAAATGTCAATAGAGACGCGCCTTACGGAGAGTCTATTTGGTAGGTGGTTGGGAGGAGGTTGATATAAATCAATATGAGTTAAAAAAATACCCATATGTAGGTAATTGTAAGTCGCTGGTTTTGTCACAACCAGTGACTCAGCTATATTCAGCATAATATTCCAAAGGGTGCTGGGTCACAAGGCAGGATGTAATGCATAATGATTTTCATTGATAATGATCAACCCGCTTCATATGGTTGCTTGTGCATGTGCTAACGTCATTTACGTTAATTAAGGTGTCGCTGATCTCCTTATTAATCGCGTTTGCTATGGAAATAGCGGGGTTCAAACTGCTTATCAGTTCGGAGGTTAGTTGGTGCTGGATTGTTGACAGTTCGCGGTTGTTAGAAAAGTTATTACTATATTGATTAACGACATCATTAATATCCTGGAGCGACTGGTGAAGTGTGTTTAGCACTGAAGTTGTTTCGTCTACTTCGTGCTTTGTATTATGAAGAAGTGCTTTGGTGTCGTTAGTATCATTGTTGAGTGTTTTGAGTATCCCTTCAATCGCTTCCGTAGATTGTTGTGTTTTTGTTGCGAGAGTTCTGACTTCATCTGCGACAACCGCAAACCCTCTACCTGCATCACCCGCTCTGGCGGCTTCAATTGACGCATTAAGTGCTAGGAGATTTGTTTGTTCTGCAATACCTTTAATTTCTGAGAGAATACTGGCTATTTGAGTGCAATCTTCGATTAGCTTATCTGAGAGTATTGTCGCTTCGGTTGCGTTGTGGTCCAGTTTCCCTGCTCGCTCTATTGATTGGTTGCTATGCTCACGACTATACGTAAGTAGGCTCGTAAGGCTATCACCATCATTGCTCGGCGTTGTCGTATCAAAACCTGTTGTCGCGATTACGTTTTTGGAATGCGTAATACAGCTTTCGATGCGTTCTGATATTTCAGTGAATTGAGAGTTTTGAAAAGTACTTTTTTCTAATGCTGATTCAGCTGATGCTCTAGCATGTTCTGATTTACTTGAAATCTCGCTGACAGTTTGTCTCAGCCGGTGCTTCATAACATTACGTTGGCGCTCTATAGTCTTAAAAGCTGTATGAATATTTGAAGTGTGAGAAACCTTACCTGTATACATGTATTGAGATATTTTACTGGAATATATACTGTCTGCGATTGCCTTTATATAGTTTGATTCTCTGGATAGTTGGAGGCTAAAAAATCCACCAATAATAATAGTTGAAAGGGCGATGCTAGGAACAGCCCATTCTAATGGTGTTGTTTGAACCAATATACCCGATATGCAGGCGAGCAGAGCATAGGACGCAAGGCCAAGAGCTGTAGGTGGAAGTTTGTAGTGCTTCGGAACGGGTTTTTTGGAGTTGCATTTAATGCGTTCATAGATGATTTCAGCGCGTAGCTTTTGTTGGTCAGATGCCAAAACACTGACGGACTCAAAACCTATTGTAGTATCATTACTGATGATCGGTTCGATATAGGTGTCAGTCCAATAAAATTCACCACTCTTACTGCGGTTTTTGATGATACCCATCCATATCTTGCCGCTTTTTAATATTGCCCATTGCTCTTCGAAAATCAGGGGGGGAACATCCGGGTGGCGGATGATGTTATGAGGCGTATTGGTTAACTCTTCAATTGGATAGCCTGAAATCTGAATAAATGCTTCGTTGCAGTATTCTATATCACCATGAGTGTTGGTTCTTGTGACCAATATGCTGGATTCATCAAAATGCAGTTCTTTGTTAATGATCGGTAAGTTCTTGCGCACTGAGTATCCAAAAATGACTGAGTTTAGGTATAAACCTAAGAATAGGTTGTGATTGAGGGTTAGACAAATGAACTTGCTGAGGAATAGCTACAATGAGTATTAATGTTCCCTGTTTTTCTTCATAATGCCTTCGTTGTTAAGATAAACCGCTTTAAATCACTTATTGCTTTTTGTGGCCTATACATCTGTACACCCCTAATGATGGCTATGAATAATTAAATCGCAATACAAACCAATAATTGGTAATCATGAAAACTATTCTATTGTACTGTCGTGCTGGCTTCGAAGGTGAGTGTTCTCAAGAAATACAGGACAAGGCTTCGTATGCCGGCGTTTTTGGTTATTGTAAAACTAACAAGGGGCAAGGGTTTGTCGAGTTTGTGTTATCCAATTTCAGAGATGTTAAAACTGTATTTAAGCAGGTTCAATTAAGCGAGCTTATTTTTACACGGCAGTGGGCAAGCGTAAGTGAACCTTTAGAAAATATATCTCGAGAGGACAGGGTTCAGCCTATCATCGATTTTCTTTTATCAGCGGAAAGGACAGTCTGCGGTAGGGTCACAGTTGACTGCCCTGATAGTGAGGGAACGGCAAACTTAAAAACATTTTCGCGAAAATTCACTGCGCCTATATCTAAAGCATTGCGGCAGAATGGGTTATTGACAGCTAAGCAAGACACTAGTCTTAACGTGTTGTGTTTGTTTTTCTCCGACTTTGATAAAGTATTTATTGGAGAGTTAGATAGCAACAATAGTAGCCCAAACCACCTGGGTATTTCTCGCCTAAAATTTCCGAAAGGTGCTCCAAGTCGCTCTACGCTTAAACTTGAGGAGGCCTGGCGAACATTTTTCCACCCTGATGAGTGGTACGAGCTATTAGGAGGGAACCAAAAGGCGGTTGATTTAGGTGCTTGTCCAGGCGGTTGGACTTGGCAGTTGGTTAATCAAGGGATGGATGTTTTTTCTGTAGATCATGGCCCAATGGACGAAGAGTTGATGAAGAGTGGCCATGTCACCCACGTACTTGAAGATGGTTTTGTCTATAAGCCGCTTAAAAAAGTCGATTGGATGGTGTGCGATATCGTGGACAAACCGAAGAGAGTGAGTTCAATGATCATTGATTGGCTTGTGGGTGGGTATTGCACGAAAACAGTGTTTAACCTTAAATTACCGATGAAAAAGCGCTACCAAGAAGTCCAGGAATGTCTTCAGCTTATAGAGTCTGCATTGACTGAAAGTGGCCAGCGTTGCCGGATGCAAGCGAAGCACCTGTATCATGATAGAGAGGAAATCACCTGCTTTATACAGGTGATGTAGCGAGCTAATCAGGTTGAATGTTTGGCTCTTATGCTTGCTCGAGTATAGTGATTTTTTCTTCGGTCTCGAGTATAGGGTTAAGTATGTTCATCATCTCTTTTCGTTCTTCTGATTGAAACCACTGATGCCAATCTTGAACGCTTCTCCAATTGGATAGAATCAATCGATGGTTTGCGTCATTAGCATTTATAAGGGATTCGCCAGAGATGAAACCATCAGCAGACACTGCTTGCTGAAGGGTGTTTTTCGCAGCCTGCTCGTAAGTTGTTTCTAATGTGTGAGCGATATGTCGCTCAATAATCACTCTAATCATAAATTGAATTCCGTATAATGAGTTCTGACTATTTGTTAGGATAAAATCATCTGTACCTGAAGGTATCCGATAGCTGTATATGCTGTAGCAATTATACTAGTACGAAAATATAATAGTACTAAGTAATTAAGATTTAAAAAGAAAATTTTGGAAAAGTTACAAAAGGCAGGTTTCCGCAGTACTTAATGCTAGGTGAACAATAGAATGAACGAACAGAAAGTGACTCAACGGCTTGATACTAAAGGATTGTACTGTCCAGAACCTGTTATGATGCTCCATACTAAAATAGACGAGCTTGCCACGGGCGAAATTCTAGAAGTGGTAGCAACTGATCCTTCTACTAAGCGAGATATCCCCAAATTTTGTGGATTCTTGGGGCATGAGCTTATTGAGCAGACTGAGAGAGAGTCAAACTACTATTATTTAATTAAAAAGGGCTAATGCTAGAGCGGACATTGTGAGCTTTTGATCAAGAACGGCTGCAATATATGATAATAAGCAGCGCTGCAGGCTTTGTCGTACGTCTTAAGTATTGGTCTCCAGCATCACAAGTACTTCATTAAGCTGTTTTATAAATTGCTCTTCATTTAGCTCGCCCATCACTCTGAACTCTATTAACTCGTCCCCGTTGGGGTCAAAAAATAATATTGATGGTGGTCCAAATAGGTTGTACTGCTCTAAAAGTGATTGGTTATCTGCATCATTTTTAGTTACATCGGCCTGTACTAAAGCAAATTTTGACATCAGTTTCGCGGCGCGTGGCTGCGCAAACACGTCCCGCTCCATTACTTTGCAGCTAATACACCAGTCGGCATAGAAGTCTAGGAGAACGGGTTTATTAAGGTCTTTTGCTAGTTGCTTCTGAGCCTTTAGCTGATCGAGATTATGTACGGTGTTAAAGGTTGCTGGGTTAAGGTTTTTAGATTTGACTGCCGTGTTTTGATTACTGATGACTTTTTCTAATGGATTTAGTGGGTCGTGCGCTCCCGTTAATGCCCCGATAAATAATGATAATGCGTAAAGCACCAGAAATAAGCCTAAGCCTTTGGTTAGTCGCTCCCAGCCCGGTTTTGCAGCTTCAAATGCGCCCATTTGAGCCCCCGTTAAACCGACGAGAAGTGACCAAAGGAGTAAGGTGATGGCAGATGGCAGCAGTCTTTCGAGTAACCAAATAGCGACACCTATTAGCATGATGCCAAAGCCTGCTTTGACGATTTCCATCCAGTGACCCGCTTTAGGTAAAAACTTACCGCCGCCAACGCCGACTGCCATGAGAGGTACACCCATACCCAAGCCTAGTGCAAAAAGAGATAAACCTCCCAGTGTTGCGTCGGCGGTGGTGCTGATATAAAGCAAGGCGCCAGCAAGTGGAGCGGATACGCAGGGGGAAACGATCAATGCAGAGAGTGCGCCAATGAAAAATACGCCGACCGATTGGCCGCCTTTGATGTTCTGGCTCGTATTATTTAGTCGATTTCTTAGTCCTTCGGGTAGTTGTAGTTCGTAGAACCCAAACATAGATAGGGCAAGTAGTACGAACACGACTGAAAATGTCATAAGCACGGCTGGCGCCTGCAAATAAGCCTGAATATTAGCGCTAGCCCCTAGCATGCCGGTTACTACACCTGCTGCGGCGTAGGTAAGGGACATGCCTAGAACGTATGCAAGTGAAAGGTTGAATGATTTCCAGGTGGTCGGGTTTTTTTGTCCGGCAATAATGCTAGAAATGATGGGGATCATTGGAAAAACGCAAGGGGTGAACGTTAGCCCCATACCCAGTAAAAAGAATATTCCGATAATTGCGGGTAGCGTCGCTGATTGAATAAAGCTGAAAATCCCGTTTGCACTTTCGTAGTCTCTAATCGGTGTCTCAATAGTGGATGCTGGTAAGGTGGATTGATCGCTCTTTATAAATAGTGCGTTTTTGGTTTGAGGTGGGTAACAAAGCCCTGCATCTGCACAGCCTTGGTAGGTTACTTGTATTTGGGCTTCAGGTGCATTGGTTAGTGATACCGGTAATGTAATCACAATGTCGTTGTGGAAAACGGTCACTACGCCGAAATTTGGGTCGTCTTTTTGTTCGCCTAGCTTTGAGTAGCTAGGAGTGCCTAAAGAGCCTTGAGTACTATCGACTTTGAACTTGAAGCGTTCTTTGTATAAATAGTACCCATCTTCGATGTCCCAAACGAGAATGAGGTTGTTACCTTCTACTCGTGAGCTATAACGAAATGCACTGTCTACAGGGAGAAACTCAGGGTCTTCAAATAGACTTTTACCAAAACCGGAGCCATTGCTACCGAGCGAAGCGTATGAAGTTACCGAAGAAAAAAGTAGAATAGCTGCCATAAACGATAGAAATCTGTACATAAATAGAGAACCGCTTAGTCGTGGACATTAGTTTGACTCATGTATGTCATGCATGACGTCAATATAATGCCAAAACTCCTTTCTGTAAGTGACTTTGGTTAATAAACGTGAGCTTTTCGGTATGAAAGTTTTAAATAACGAGAGGTTGTTCACTTTTTAGTGACACCCAGGAGTCAACACCCTCGTTTTTATTCTGGTGGTTTTTACCGTTTCAACGAATGATTATCAAGTTATAATGGTTAACAATTATTAATGTGGTGGATTGCTCCATTTGATGGGGGCGGTTTAAGTGTAACAGCATCCATTCGTTTGAGAGATAAGTAGTACTAATGGCAGCATCCCCTAATGTTATAACCCTTATTCGATTGTTTAATCGTTGCTTTAAGCAATCTGAAAACACAATTTTAGTAAAAGGCGAAGATGAACCTGTTTATCTGCCTGCGAGCAACCAGCATCCACACAATCAAATTGTGTTTGCGCACGGGTTTTTTAGTAGTGCGCTTCATGAAATAAGTCACTGGTGTATCGCCGGAAAAGAAAGGCGCAAACAGGTGGATTTTGGCTATTGGTATGAACCTGATGGCCGTTCAGTTAAACAGCAACAGGCGTTTGAAGTCGTCGAGGTTAAACCCCAGGCATTAGAGTGGATATTTTCTATTGCTGCAGGCATAAAATTCAATATTAGTGCCGACAATTTGGGAGGCGACGTCTCACCCACAGCAGGCACGTTTGAAAACAATGTGCGCTTCCAGGCACAAGCCTATATTGAAAACGGGCTGCCGGAAAACGCGTTACAGTTTACCGAGGTGTTAACAGATTATTATGGAACCAGAAACCAGTTGCTGGTCGATGCATTTCGACAAAATAAGGCTGCGACCGTCTAAAGCTGGGTTGGCCTGTAACCATAAGGGCCCAGTTAAATAATATAAAGTTGAAATATTGATCAAAACCACCCAGTATTGGGCTGTCGAACGTTTACTAAATTCAAGGAATACCCATTGTTAAACAAATTATTTGACCTTTTCTACCGTCTTCTACAGATATTAGGGCTAAAGCCAAACAATAATACGACTGATAAAGGCTTAACATCAGGTGTTAGTCAAAAAAGAGTGAATACAGGAAAGGGTATAAGTACTAACGCTGGTCGACATAAAGCACCAGATAACCCCGTAGCTGCTGAACCTGCAGCCTCAGAGGCTCTAAGAAAAGATACTAAGCAAGCAGGTTCAGGTGATAACTCTTCTGGCAAACCTCAAAAAAAGAGTGAAAAGCCAAAACAGAAAGTAACTCCTTGGACGGCCGCACAATTTGTTGTAGAGCCAGAAGAGGGAAAGTCTCGGTTTCATGATTTTGGGCTGGACGATCGCCTATTGCACGCGATTTCGGACCTTGGGTTTAAATACTGTAGTCCTATTCAGGCAGAGTCATTACCTCATACGTTACAAGGTAACGATTTTATTGGTAAGGCACAAACCGGTACCGGTAAGACCGCAGCATTTTTAATTACGACTATTCAGAATTTTTTGCTTAATCCAATTGCTAAAGAAGACCGATACGCTAGTGAGCCGAGAGCGCTGATCATCGCTCCTACGCGTGAACTGGTCATGCAGATAGAGAAAGATGCTCACTTGCTCACGGCTCATACTGACTTACAAGTTTACTCTGTTATGGGTGGGATCGACTATCAAAAGCAGCGTACCCATATGAGAGATAAGGTCGTTGATATTCTAGTCGCCACCCCAGGTCGCCTTATTGATTTCTTGGGTAGTAAAGATGTCTTTTTAGATCAAGTTGAAACCTTGGTTATAGATGAAGCTGATCGAATGCTGGATATGGGCTTTATTCCCGATGTTAAACGTATTATTCGCCACAACAAACCGGTAGGTGAGCGACAAACATTATTGTTCAGCGCTACGTTTAATGATGATGTATTGAATCTAGTTAATAATTGGACAAAAGATGCCCAGTTTATTGAAATCGAAGCAGAGCAGTTGACTACCGATAAAGTGGATCAAACAGTCTTCATGGTTTCAACTGATGAGAAACTGACCGTTATCTGCAATTACATCCAGAAGAATGGCGTTAAGCGAGCCATAATCTTCGGTAACCGGCGGGATGAGACTCGGCGTTTACAAGAAACTATTAGGCGACTTGGAATAAAGTGTGCGTTATTGTCGGGAGAAGTCCCTCAACATAAGCGCATTAAGACACTTGAAGGTTTCAAAAATGGGGATATCCAGATACTTGTTGCAACAGATGTTGCGGGTCGAGGTATTCATGTTGATGATGTGACTCATGTCTTCAATTACAACCTTCCTGAAGATCCGGAAGATTACGTTCATCGTATCGGCCGCACAGGGCGAGCGGGTAAAGAGGGTAAGTCCATTAGCTTTGCGTGCGAAGATGATGCGTTTTTGTTGCCTGAATTAGAGCGCTATATCGGGATGAAACTTGAGTGCACTTACCCAGACGAGACGCTAACCCAAAAATAATAACTTGGATTGATTGATGAAAATTGTTGCAGACGAAAACATTCCTCTACTACGTAATTTTTTTGGTGATATGGGTCAAATTGAAACTTATCCCGGTCGTCAGTTAACGAATGAGTGCGTCAGGGATGCAGATGTACTGTTGGTGCGTTCGGTTACTCAGGTCAACGAGTCATTGTTATCAGGTAGTAGTGTTAAGTTTGTTGGTACTTGCACCATTGGTACCGATCACATAGATACTGAATATCTTAAAAGCAGTGGTGTTGCGTTTTCTAGTGCACCCGGATGCAATGCAAACTCTGTCGTTGAGTACGTCATTAGCGCTCTGTCAGTGCTATCAGAGACTAGGCATATTGATTTATCTACCCTCTCGGTAGGGATTGTGGGATGTGGTAACGTAGGGAGTAGAGTGGTATCTACCCTGAAACGACTTGGGGTAAATGTTCTGTCGTATGACCCTTTGATTGATCAGACAGGCATGGATTCGTTTGAGGATATTCTTAAGTGCGACGTTATTTCGTTACACACTCCGTTAACGGTTGAAGGTTCTCATCCTACTTATCACTTATTCAATGAAGCGACGCTTGCAAAATTATCCGACCGGCAAATATTAATCAATACTGGTCGAGGGGCTGTTATCGATGGGGGGGCACTAAAGCATAAGCTAAAAGAAGAGCCAGAGTTTACCGCAGTGCTAGATGTGTGGGAAACCGAACCAAATATTGACCCGGAGTTAGCGAGCCTTGTTACCATCGGTACACCCCATATTGCAGGTTATAGCTTAGACGGCAAGATTGGAGGTACCGACATGATATATCAAGCGTTGTGTCGCCATTTTGGCTTACCTTCAAGACATAAAGCTGCACAGTTTATTGCCTCACCTCCACTATCAAAAATGTACTTTACCTCAGAGGCAGAGCTCACATGGTCTATGCATACTGCTATTAGAGCTATCTATGATGTGAGGCATGATCATTGTGCGTTGATGGGGGCTCTAAGGGGTGATGAAAAGGCTAGGGTGGATGCATTTGATCGACTAAGAAAGGAGTATCGAGCGCGCCGAGAGTTTTCCACGATTAAAGTTTTATTGAAAAATACCGATTCTTCTATGCATACTATGTTTAAAGCATTGGGTTTTAATGTAAAAAGTGCATAAGTCATGGCGGTAGAAGATAAGAGATATTATTGTGGTTGAAGATACTAACTCAAAGGAAGGTCAGCGGCCGTTTGAGGCGTTAGGTGTTTCTGTTGGCTCGTCGCTTACCATTGAAACCATGTCGCCCAACCGTCGTATGACGGTAAAAGTGATGGGCTATGCGGTTGGTAAAAGCCTGTTGGTTACGCCGCCAATGAAAGACGGTAAAGAGCAGCTTCTAGAGATTGGTGAAGTCGTAGCAGTAAGAATGCTGATCCGAAAACAGATCTGTGCCTTTGAAACACGGGTAAAGTATCGCTCATTACAACCATACTCATATTATCATCTTGAATATCCGACGGAGCTCGTATCGCTTCAGGTTAGAAGCTCTGAGCGTGTTGATGTTAACCTCCCCGTGTTAATAAACAGTGACTTTGATATAGGCATGGGCGACTGGCCCAAACAGGCATCGATTACTAATATGAGTAAAACCGGAGCCGCGATTACCTGTTCCAACTCTTTCGGCGAAAAGGGGCATGAGGTTATCGTGGTTTTGGATATTGACGTGAGCGGGCTAAAACGGTCTCTGGCGTTGAATTCCGTTATTCGAAATAAGGAGTTGTTAAACGACGAGTCTGGAAGCTATAGTTTTGGTGTTCAGTTTGTCGATCTTAAGGATGAGGATACCTTGTCACTAACCGGGTTTATTTATGAAAACGATCTCGGTGGCTAGTTAATCAACTTCTCTTCAACCGTTTAATTATCTATCGTCCTTTACCATTTTCTGTACACCATTCTTGTAGGTCACACATGTTTAAAATCGGACTTATTGTAAACCCTGTTGCTGGTATTGGCGGCCCTGCGGGCTTAAAAGGAAGTGATGGGGATAACATTTACCAGCAAGCTAAGGCGTTAGGGTTTGAGCCAAAAGCGTTGCAAAGAGCGTTAGTAGTGGTTAACGCTTTAGCGTCGTTAGGCGAGTCAGTTGAATTTGTGACCTGTGCCGGAGCAATGGGCGCCGACTGTTTTAAGGAAACACCACAAAAATATCGAGTTGTGTATACACCACAAGCCCCCTCTCATACTCTACCTGTCGATACCTGCAATGCGGCATCAGCGATAATGGCGGTGGGCGTCGATATCATTTTATTTGTAGGTGGAGACGGTACTGCAAGAGATATATGTTCTGTCGTTGATAACGCTCAACCTGTGCTGGGTATCCCTGCAGGCGTGAAGATGCATTCCGGTGTTTTTGCGGTAACGCCTAAAGCAGCTGCCCAGTTGGTCATCGATATGATCAAGGGCGGACTTGTTTCAATTGCAGAGCATGAAGTGAGAGATATCGATGAAGTGGCTTTTAGGGCGGGAGTCGTTAAATCAAAGCATTATGGTGAAATGCTAACCCCTCAGGAAGGGCGTTATTTACAGCACGTTAAGTGTGGTGGAAAAGAAATAGAAGAGCTGGTGCTGGATGATATTGCGGCAGAAATTATTGAGCAGATGGAAGATGATACGCTATATGTCATGGGGTCCGGAGGCACTGTTATGCATATTAAAAATACATTGTGCGGAGATGAGTGCTCGCTGTTAGGTGTAGATTTATTTCTAAATCATGCTCTGGTAGAAAAAGACGTGAATGAGCATCAATTATTTGAATGGATAAACAAGTACCCTAGCCGGTTAGTGGTTACGGTGATTGGAGGGCAGGGGCATTTGTTTGGCCGAGGCAACCAGCAATTAAGTTCAAGAAACCTACGCCAAATTGGTTTAAATAATATAACGGTGGTGGCAACAAAAAATAAAATCAAAGAGATGGAAGGTCGTCCGCTTGTTGTGGATACTGGGGATGACGAACTTGACCAACTGATTTCAGGTATGCGCCAAATCGTTACAGGTTACGATGATCGCATAGTTTATCCTGTTGAGTACCTGACTGGTCAGGTGTGCAGCAATGATTGAGTTAATCGAACAAGTAAAGCGTAACGTCCTGCTATTAGAGTCTAACTTAGACGCTTCACGGGTTTTTCATGGAAGAGGTAAAAGTCTGCCTGGGTTTGAAAACATTACCGTTGAATACCTATCTGGCACGTTATTAGTTATTTTGTTCGGTGAACGCTCTAATACATGGCTTCAGGCATTTTCAATAAAAATTATGGATGCACTCAAGACACTTCCAAATATTGAGGTGCTTTTTCAGGCGCGTTACATTAAAACGGCGCCAGTTTTTAACGCAGGCGGTGAAACTGTCGAGTTTCAAAAGGTCATTAATGAGAACCATTTGAAGTATCAGCTTCACCTTGGTGGCAGTCAGAATTTTGGTTTTTTCACTGATATGCAAAATGGGCGAAAGTGGGTTGCGGGTCATTGCTCTAACCGTCGCGTTCTTAATCTATTTAGTTACACTTGTTCTTTTTCTGTTGCTGCATTGGCGGGAGGGGCAAATAACGTAACCAATATAGACATGAGCTCTGCTGCGCTTAACGTAGGTAGAAAAAACCATCAACTTAATCACCAAGGGCATGATTGTGTACGTTTTCAAAAGTTAAATATACTGAAAAGCTGGGGAAGAATCGGAAAATATGGACCTTATGATTTAGTCGTCGTTGACCCTCCATCGTTTCAGAAAGGAAGTTTTTCATTTAGTAAGGACTACCGAAAAATAGTGAACCGACTCCCAGAGATGACTTCATCTGGTGCCGATATTCTATTTTGTCTCAACGATCCGTTAGTCACTGTAGAAGAGTTTATGTTGCTATTAAAAAGTGAGCACTTTGTATTTGTCTCAAGAATTGAAAACCCTGAAGTGATGAAAGAGGTTCAGGAAAACCTAGGACTTAAAGTGTTACATTATAGAAAGGTATCTTGATTCCGCTTCGCTGCTAAGGGTTTATGGTAATCAGCATTAATGTTCGTGTGAGTTGTCAACTGTCACTCGTGAAAAAGCAGTCGTTGCATTACTTCGGCTAATTGGGTGGAAGTGCCTTTATGTTGAATCTTTCTCACTAGATTAATGTTGGTTTGAAGATCTGAGGCAGTGTTCTTGAGCTCGTTTTCACTGCGTTCCGAAAGTTCAATTATTTTTGGGTCGCTGCAGACTCGAGATAATAAGGAGAATGATTTTTGCGTTAATACGGCTTGATCAATAGCATCCTGCCGAATTGTAGATTCAAATCGTAAATAACCCTCTTCTTCAAGCCATAGCATGCAACCGAAGCATGCTTGGTGACGAGGGGCATGAAGTCCATATTCATCTGGAGTATCATCTCCGGAGATATCCTCTACAAATACACTGCTTTTTTTAGGAAAGTTAAGGTAAAGCTGATTTAGTATTTTAGCTGCATCCTTAAAGAAGTCTTCTATATGTAAATCAGCCATTGCTTAACGTTCTTGTTGCTGGAAGTTATATCTTTAGTCAATTCTAAAGGGCTATTGTAACGTGGCTTCGTTTAACGCTACTGTTTATATTTACTTAAAAAATGAGCAAATCGCCCAATAGCATCTTCAAGCACATCTACTCTCGGTAGAAATACAACCCGAAGGTGTTGAGTGTCGTCAATGTTGAACGCACTTCCTTGAACAAACAACATTTTTTCTTGCTTTAAAAGGTCGAGAATTAGCCGCTCATCGTTCTTAATGTTGAAGTGTTCAGGGTCGAGCTTAGGGAATAAATAAAGTGCACCTTTTGGCTTGGTGCATGAGACGCCTGGTATGTCATTAAGTAGCTTCCAGGCAAGATCCCTTTGTTCTTTTAACCGGCCGCCGGGTAATACTAGGTCATTTATACTTTGATATCCGCCCAATGCCGTTTGAATTGCAAACTGTGCTGGTACGTTTGCGCATAACCTCATAGAAGACAGCATCTCAATGCCCTCTATTAAATCCGTGGCTTGGTGTTTAGCACCACTGATGATCATCCAGCCAGATCGATAGCCTGCAGCCCTATATGATTTTGATAGTCCATTAAATGTTAAAAACAGGAGATCATCTGCGAGTGATGCGAGGCAAACATGAACGGCATCATCGTATAAAATTTTGTCATAAATTTCGTCGGCAAGGATAATTAAACCGTGCTCACGCGCAACTTCAACTATTTGTTTAAGCGTTTTAAGGCTATAAACTGAACCTGTAGGATTGTTAGGATTAATCACCACAATCGCTTTGGTGTTTTTGTTGATTTTACTGCGGATATCGTCTAAATCTGGTTGCCAGTCATTATCTTCATCACACTTATAATGAATGGCCTTACCGCCACTCAATTTAACCGCTGCGGTCCAAAGAGGGTAGTCCGGAGCAGGTATGAGTACTTCATCTTCAGGGTTTAGCAATGCTTGCATTGCCATCACGATAAGTTCACTAACACCATTTCCTAGGTATATATCTTCAATATCAACACCAGCAATATCTTTTTGTTGGGTGTACTGCATGACGGCTTTACGGGCAGAGAACAGCCCTTTGGAGTCACAATAGCCTTGAGCTGATGGAAGGTTATGAATGATGTCTGTTTGCAGCTCCTCAGGTACGTCAAAGCCAAAAGGGGCCGGGTTACCAATATTGAGCTTAAGGATTCTATGGCCTTCCTCTTCAAGCCTTTTTGCTTCTTTTAACACCTCACCACGAATTTCATAGCAAACGTTGTCTAACTTACTGGATTTTTTGATCGTTTTCATAAATGTTGGCTTTCTTAAATAAGGTGTGAAGCAGTTTTACGTTAGTTTCTTATATTCGTTATTGTATATAATAGCAACGCTTTTGAAAAAGTATTTAGTTCAATAATTTAGTGTCCAATGCTAATACGTCATTGTTAATCGTCGAGGTGGTTTGTTTTGAATGCATATGATCAAATATTTGAGGCTGCATTAAGAAAATTGGGTTCTATTAACGTGCTCGAGGCCGCTATGCCGACAGTCTTGGACGCCAATCAACTAAAAGCCCAGAGTAATGGCTTTTACTTGTCTGCTATGAGCCGACGAATTTTTCAGGCTGGCATGACGCATTCTGTGATCAACGCCAAGTGGGCGCATTTCGAAACGGTATTTTGGGGGTTTGACCCTAAAAAGCTGGTCTTGATTGACGACGCATTTATGGAGCGAGTCATGCAGGACAAAGGCCTTATCCGGCATTGGGGTAAACTACAAACGATCCCGGTTAATGCGCTCGAGATGAATGACCTAACAGCAGAAGGTATTAGCTTCGGGGAGTTTATCGCCGAGTGGGACCAGGATATCACACAGCTTTGGCTCCAAATCTCTAAACGATTCAAAAGAATGGGTGGGCAATCAACGCCTTACTTTCTCCGAATGGTTGGCAAAGATACGTTTGTGTTAACGAACGATGTGATTCAAAAGCTTTTGAGTTTGCAGGTGATTGACAGTAAACCAACATCTAAGGCTGATATTCTCACAGTTAGTGATTTTTTTAATGAATTAAAGGCAGATTCAGGCCGACCACTTTCCCATATTAGTAAACTGATGGCGCTCTCTTTGGAGTAATACAACGGTGTGGCGCTTTTGGGGGAGTGCTTTAAATATTGCGCACAATATAATTGTGTGCAATGATATTGCCTAGACTTATATTAATACTCAGGAGATGCAGTGTATGGACAACAATATCTATGATATTCCCTTAAAGAAAATTAATGGGGAAGAAGTAAATTTAGCGCAATACAAAGGAAAGGTTCTTTTAATTGTCAATACTGCAAGCAAATGCGGTTTTACACCGCAATTTGAAGGTCTAGAGAAGCTTTATAAAGAATATGAAGAAAAAGGGTTAGTGGTCTTAGGGTTTCCTTCGAATCAATTCTTACATCAAGACCCTGGCTCCAATGAAGAGATTAGCGAGTTCTGCTCGCTCAATTATGGCGTAACATTTCCAATGTTTGCCAAAGTAGACGTCAATGGCGCCTCAACTCACCCGCTGTATGAAACGTTAAAAAAGTCAGCAAAAGGGCTAATGGGGTCAGAAAAAGTTAAATGGAATTTTACTAAGTTTTTGGTCAATAAAGAGGGGCAAGTGGTTGAACGCTTTTCACCGACCACTGAGCCGGCTAAGTTAGAGCCAATAATTGATAAACTTTTAGCTAGCTAAGTATCGACATCACCGTCTACTAGCATGTGGCTTTCATTACAACTCTAAGGTTGTCGTGAAAGTCGCCTAGCTTTAAGGGCTCCGTAGGTCACTTTGAATATTATGGTATGAGAAGAGGTTATGAGTAAAGCCATATATCCTGATCAGAATGATTCCCTAAAGCTTGATAATCAGCTTTGTTTTTTGCTTTATACAGCATCAAGAAAGATGACATCAGCATATCGACCATTATTGAACGAGTTAAGCCTCACGTACCCACAATATCTTGTGATGTTGGTGCTTTGGGAGTATTTTTGCGATGAACCATTACCCGATAAGGGACTAAAGGTGGGCGTTATTTCTGAAAAACTACAGTTGGATAACGGAACACTAACACCACTGCTAAAAAGGCTTGAAGCTCAAGGCTTAGTGACTAGAAATCGAGACTCGGTAGATGAGCGGGTGGTGAGAGTTGGTTTAACGGCTCAAGGTGCCTCCCTTCGAGCCCATGCTCGTAAGGTTCCCGAAGCGTTGTTGTGTAATAGTGGGTTGAGTCTTGAGCAGTTTGATGATGTTTATGCGGAATTACATAAAGTGCTTAGCAAGGTTCCTGGGTTATTATAGTGCTGTATTATTCCAGTGAGATTATTGATATGTTGCTAACGCTCTTTTAGTTCTAAAAAAGGATCCATTTAAGTATAGTGCCTACTACGCCATAATATTATCGTCAGAATTCATTTATGCAGCCTCAGGCAGACCCTTTTATCGTTCCATACTGTAGTGCGTCAATAGATGTCCTTTATAAGGATGAGCACCTATTAGTTATTAATAAGCCTACTGGGCTGTTAACGCTCTCAGGGAAGCACCCTGACAATATTGATTCGGTTCATTATCGCCTAGTTAGGGATTATCCAACTGCCACTATGGTTCACCGTTTAGACTTCGGCACTTCGGGTCTGCTTATTGTTGCTCTAACTAAATCGGCCAATGGGCACTTAACGAAACAATTCCAGTCGCGAACTGTCATTAAGTCGTATACAGCATTGCTGCAAGGTCATGTTGAAAATGACGTTGGTACCATCGATATTCCTATTGTAAAAGACAAGGAACACTTTCCTCTACAAAAAGTATGTCGCGTTATGGGTAAGCAGGCTCAAAGCGCATATCAAGTACTTGAGCGGGTGATTGAACCCCGTGTGACAAAGGTTAAGTTTACACCGATAACCGGGCGCACCCATCAGTTAAGAGTTCATAGTCGTGAAATCGGCCATTCTATTCTTGGCTGTGACTTGTATGCAACCGATGAAGCGTTCTTTATGGCCGATAGGCTAATGCTTCATGCAACGACTATTGAATTTAATCATCCGGTCACAGGGCAGCGTATTGACGTTTGCTGTCCTAGTCCGTTTTAGTATTTATTTTAGTAACCTTATAAGGAGTGTCTGATGGAGCCAAAGCGACGTAAAGAGTCTAAAGGGCACGATTTTACCAAAAAAAATAAGGTGTCAGTGTGGGTATCAACACATCCATATGCCGATATCCCTGATGCGTATTTTGAAGAAACATTCAGCAAGAAAAATACGCGTGCAACCAACAACTGGTCAGATAACTATAACCTGGCGTATTTTATTGTTGAAAATATGGAAACCAACGGGGCTGAAACCGGCACAACAAAGGTGAAAGATGCGGCGGGTCAGTGCTCTTTTTCGACTTCCTATATTGAAACACTAATGAGTAAAGCGACGAAGAAGAAGGTGGATGATGTTACATGGATCATTTTGTTATTTGATTGTGAGTATAGCCCAAAGATAGCAGGTGTTGAAAAGGACCAATACACGACATTTTTAGGTGCATTCAATTATGATGATGACGCCGATAACCTATATGAAATCACCTAGTTGTAATATATGGGTGTTGACCTTCCGCAAACTGATATCGTTTAAACAATAATGAAATAGGTAATACATGAGTTTAAAAGCATATGAGCTGGGGCCATTAATTGTATTTGCACCTAATGGTGTTACCGCAAAGTCATTCGCAGCTCCTCAAATTAGGCCTAGTAGTGAGTGGGCTCAGTCTGTATCGGAGTGGGTTGCACTCATGGCAACACGACGAACCGACCTGGATAATTTATTGGACCCGACTCAAACTGAGCCATATATTCATCAAAAGTGACGTGTTGATCAATGTACTAGTAGCTTATATTGTTTAGCGAAGGACCGTCGTATGGGTTGCTCTCATGGTTGATTAAGGCTGGTACGAATAATACACAATCCTGTGTAGGTAAGAAGGGCTCTATATGTTTAATTTTTATCCAGGTAATCGCATGGAAGACCTGGTGACACTGCTTAGCCGATTATTGGAACTCCCTTCTAATCTCCCATTGTCTGAAGACGTCATAGTCGTTCAGAACCAAGGGATGCATCATTGGTTATCTCTTGAGCTGGCGAGCCGGAGAGGGGTAGTGATGAATGCCCGATATCCGCTCCCGGGAAACTTCTTTTGGGGGCTGATAAACCAGGTTTTAGCTGATGAATCTTTACCCGATGTGTCCCCTTATAGTCGTGAAATTCTTATCTGGGCTATATACGAGGCATTAGCAGATCAAGACTTCTTCGGTAACCCTAGCTGTTCGGAAGCGAATCATTATTGGTTTGACTCAATCACGCAGCAAGAAGACTCGTTAAAGCGTTTTCAGCTAGCAAGAGAGCTATCGGACTTATTTGAACAATATCTAATCTATCGACCTGAATGGATCACAGGATGGCAGTCAGGATCTGGCAATGATGAAAACGAAACCATTGCCAGCGACTGGCAAGGTAAGCTTTGGAGTATTGTTTACCAACGTCTAGGGGACCCACCGTTAACCCTAATAGAAAAAACAGTCGCAAAACTTGCGGCTGAACCCTGTTCCTTACCTGAACGACTATTTATCTTTGGGATAAACGCATTACCGCCCCTCTGGATGGACTTCATAAAGGTTCTTTCTTCTTATACCGATATCCACTTTTTTATGCTAAACCCATCTGACGAATATTGGGGCGACTTACGAAGTGAGAAATCGCAAATTCGTGAGCGTGCGAAGTGGGTTGAACAAGGACAGGCTTTGTCTTCGATTTCAGAAGAGATAGGTAACCCTCTATTGGCAAACCTTGGGCAGCAAGGACAAGAGTGTTTAAAACTGTTGTGCGATCGTGCAGATGGTGAAATTCCGCTATTTTATAGTGCAGGGCGAGATACGCTATTGCACTGTGTGCAGGATGATATTCTTACATTGTCTGATAAACGTTGTAAGGATCAAAAAGTCACTACAGAGATTGTTAATAGTCGTTCAAATCAGGACGAAAGTATTACTGTGGCCTCTGCACACAGCGCTTTAAGAGAAATTCAGGTTTTGCATGACTGGTTGTTAATGCAATTTAAAAATGACAGCTTGCTAACGCCTAAAGATGTGTTGGT
This sequence comes from uncultured Oleiphilaceae bacterium, assembly GCA_913060665.1. Taxonomy (GTDB): domain Bacteria; phylum Pseudomonadota; class Gammaproteobacteria; order Pseudomonadales; family Oleiphilaceae; genus Alkalimarinus. The sequence continues at coordinate 286,728 of CAJXUY010000001.1, read as the reverse complement.
TATGAGTCCTCAAGTCGAAAACTATGCCCCCTACATCGACTCGGTATTTAAACGGGGGCGATCGTTTGGAGCTGACGCGGACCCGCAACTACCTTGCTCAATAGCTGATCGAACGTTAAATGACCTTGAACCGATTATTCAGGCGTTTAGTGAGTTATTAACGCTTCCAGATAGTCGATTTCAGGTAAGTCAGATTTTGGGATATCTTCGTATACCATCCGTGCTAAATCGGTTTGGGTTGGAGTATTCAGATGTCGAACTCTATACCCACTGGTTATCTGTCGCTGCGGTTCACTGGGGCCTTAACCCGGAACATAAGAGTCATTTTACAGGTGTTACAAATAGCAATGACCGTTTCACCTGGGAGCAAGGTTTAAACCGGCTAATGTTAGGGTTTGCACATGCAGATAGAGAAGAAGTTTACGCTGCTGCCGATGGCTTGAAACAATTAACCCTACCTTGGGTTGAAGGTAGCTATGCTGACAAGCTTGGGAAGCTGTTAGGCTTAATAGAAAACCTTCAATTTTATGCTCGGCAATTAACCCAAGATCGTACCCCAAAACACTGGCAGAAATTTTTAGCGAACTTAATAGACAGCACCTTCGAACCGACAGCTGAAGATGCTAGTGGCTATCAAATTGTGATTAATGCAATCAATACACTAGCCGAGAACACCGTTACTGCTAAGTTCAATGATACATTACCACTGTCAGTTGTAACGACTTATTTAAATAATTGTTTTAGTCAGCCACAGCAAGGCCAGAGCTTTATGACTGGCCAGATTACCTTTTGCTCTATGATTCCGATGCGAAGCGTGCCGTTTAAAGTGATTGCTATTTTGGGGTTAAATGACGGGGATTTCCCCAGACAGCGGCAACCGATGGGGTTCGACCTACTCACTGAGTCACCCCCTCGTTTGGGAGATCGGTCTCGTAGAGGTGATGATCGATACCTGTTTCTTGAAGCCCTGATCTCCGCAAGAGATAAACTGTATTTAAGTTATCAAGGAAGCGATATTAAGAACAATCAGGAGCGGCAGCCTTCTTTGTTGGTTAAGGAGCTTCTTGACTACCTTAACTCAGGGTATGACTGGGATGCCGACACCGAAATAAAGTGTCATCCTCTGCAACCCTTTAGTGATAAAAACTATCAAACGCCTTTTTTTGGTTTTAATGAAAGTTGGTTGGCGTTAGGTGTAGGCGAAGAAGCTCGGGACAACCTAACAGCCATCCCAATAGACATTCAATCTGGCAGCTCCATCCAAGTACCTGAGTGTGACTCACCCATTGAACTTGATGTTGAAAGACTGGTTTCATTTTTCGATAATCCTGCTAAAACGGTGGCTACCGAAAGGTTAAAGTTATACCTCAATGCACCAACGGCAGAAGTCCCTGACGATGCGGAGCCGTTCACCACTAATTTTCTTGATCGGTATATTATTCAGTCAGCGCTAATTAATGGGGATATTGATGGCGAAGATATGGATCAGCGTATAACTCATGAAATACTAAGGGGGAAATTACCAGATACCCCAAGAACCGCACTAGAGTTAGAAGATTGGAAAGAGCAGGCTACGGTGTTTTCGTCCGCCCTAACCAGTAGTATTGAACAGCCTATGTCGAGGGCTCGATTAACGGTAAGAGTGGGAGATTACAATATCTCGGGATCTTTTATCGTGAGTGGGTCAACTATTATCTTTTGGCGGCCTGCTGACCCAAAAGGTAAGGATTTAGTGCGTATGAGGTTGTACCACCTGTTGGTATCATTAGCTTGTGAGCAGGGTGGTTTTACAGCGATAAACTCCACTAAAGGTGTTTACCGGGACCAAAAAAATGAGGGCTATCAGATACTCGAATTTGGACCACCTGAACAGCCGCAGCAAGAACTTGAACGATGGCTGGTGGCGAGGGAGCAAGGGTTAATTTGCCCCAAACTTATCAATGCCGAACTTGCGAAAAAAGTGTTTGAAAAAAAACGCACCGGTAAAATGTTTTCTTCGTCAGATTTTGATGCTATCTGGTGTGATAGTTTTAGTCAGCGTGGGCTTTCATTTGACCCATATATACAGTGGTTTTGGCAGCAAAAACCTGATTGGCCTGGTCCGTGGGAGCAAGAAATTACTAATTTATATAGCGCACTATTTGACGCGTTGCAGGAGCATCAGTCGTGAGTCGTGACGTAGTATTAACGTTAGAGGCCCATAAGATTCCGCTTGAAGGCATCCACTTGATAGAGGCTAGCGCTGGAACCGGAAAAACCTTTAATATTACCCGTATTTACTTAAGGTTGTTACTAGAGCGTAAGCTAAAGGTACAAAACCTATTGGTGGTGACGTTTACCAAGGCCGCGACAGAGGAGCTCAAAGGTCGAATTGATGCTGAACTGAGATGCACTCTCGCACAATGGGGGATGCGCGATTCAACTGATGAGTTTTATCGTAGTCTTGAGTCAGCCATTAGTCATGAAGAAGCCAGTATCATTCTGCGTACCGCGATTGGTGACCTTGACGAAGCATCTATTTTTACCATTCATGGGTTCTGTAAGCGAGTGTTATCTCAACACGCGTTTGAAAGTGGTCTATCGTTCGATCTTGAGATGGAGATCGATAGTGGTGAGTTAAAACTGGAAGCCGTTAGAGACTGGTATAGGAGCCTTGAATCTACTTCTGAAGATTACCTTGAGGTGAGTCGCTATTACCCTTCGCCAGAAGCGTTTACCGATACATTCAGCTCTTTGCTCGGTAAAGAGTTAGCGATAGAGGGAAGTAGTCCCGAGTACGTAACGCAGTCTTTTCTCCGAAAAAAGGCTGACGCCTGCCGTGTTATCCAACAGCAGTCTAAGAGTGTGTTTCAAGCGTTAATTGAAAACCATAAAGATAAGGCAGCCAGAGTCGATGAATACAATCAATTAGTTACTTGGCTTACGTCGGTTACGCTAGATGCTATGCCAAAGGCCGCTGCATCAGTATTTGATGGTAAGCGTTATGCTCGAAAACCATCGGGTGTAAAAGAGGAGTTGAATACGTTATTTTTGCCTCTAAAAGAATTAAAACAACAGGCGTTAAAAATTGAGTCAGAGATAAGCCGTGCCAGAGCGGATGCTATCGTAACCAAGGCGATAACATCTATAAGCGAAGCAATTATAGATCGAAAAAAACAATCAGCGCTTATGGATTTTGATGATTTGGTTATATCACTTCAGAAAAGCTTACAAAGTCAAACCGGGGGTGCGCTTGCTAAACAGCTAAGCACTCAATATCCCGTTGCCTTGGTAGATGAGTTTCAGGACACTGACCCTAGCCAATACTCGATATTTGACGTTATATATAACCGCTCCGACTGTCCACCGTCTACTCCAACGGGTCTCTATATGATTGGTGACCCTAAACAAGCTATATACGGGTTTAGGGGGGGGGATGTATTCGCATATTTAACCGCGCGGGATCATTCAGATCATCAGTGGTTCATGGATACTAATTGGCGGTCTTCATCGCTAATAATAGAAGGCTATAACAGGTTGTTTTATGGGCAGACACTGCCTATCGAAGAGTGCCGAGTAGGGGGTTCCGATACTTATACGAATACGGGAGAAGTGGCGCAAACGACTCATGTCTTCAATTATGGTATTGGTTATGTTCCTGTTAAATCAGCGCCTCAGACGGATAAAAGTAGTTTCTCAGGTGTATTATATAAGCCATTGAAGTATATATACTTTGGTGAGGATGAAAACTATGGGAAGAGCACCAATAATCAGCAGTTTAGGACGGTTATAGCAGACTGGTGTGCCCGTGAAATCAAATATTTACTCGGCACTTGTGTAGAACCCCGTCAAGCGAACCCTTCAGATGAGAAAGAAGTTTTAGGTGGTATCCTCAGTTCAGGGGAAGATGGTAACTCAGGTAATCAAGTTTCGATAGAAGAGAAGGATATTGCGATTCTCGTTAGAGATCGTAATGAGGCAGAGGAAATGCAAACTGCTCTGTCATATTATGGTTACGCATCGGTGTACCTTAGCAACCGTGATAATGTTTTCTTAAGCATCGAGGCATCAGAATTACTCACAGTACTCGTGGGGATACTGTTAGCAGAGGATGATCGAATGTTGGTTGCGGCGCTGTCTACGCGCTTATGCGGTTTTGATAGTCAGCAGCTTTATAGGTTACAAGAAGATGAAATATTCTGGGAAGATAATCGTAATCGCTTTTTGGAGTTAAGACATAACTGGGTCCGTAAAGGGGTGATGGCGACGTTGTTTAAACTCATTCATCAGAGCTTTAAGCCTGACAGTGAGCGCCATGAACGGGCGTTAACCAATACTTTACATTTACTGGAGCTGCTGCAAGCGGCTAGTCAAAAACATCGACAGCCTTGGGAGTTAGTTAGCTGGCTAAGGGATAAAATAGAAGCCCCAGCTGCTGATAGTGCATCAGAGCTAAGATTAGAAAGTGATGAAAACCTAATTCAGATAATCACACTTCATGGATCAAAAGGGCTTGAATACCCTGTGGTGTTTATTCCCTTTGCGACCAGGGCCAAAGGGGGAGGTAGCCAGAAGCCAGCCTATTACTCATATCATGACGAAAACACCAAATCGCCAAAAGTATTTGTCGGTGCTGATAAGACCATCCAGCAGATATCGCAGCAAGAGCGTATGGCAGAGGATGTGCGGCTGCTTTATGTGGCAATTACCCGTGCTAAATACGCCTGTTATATCGGGGTGACTCCGTTTTCTGATTATCATCGATCACCACTAGGTTTAATGTTAGGTCTCAACAAAGGTGACAACCTGTTGGCTTCGGTGTCAACCATCGTTGCAGACACTCCTCATAGTGCTGAAGTAATCGATGCATCAGGGGTTGATCGTCACCATTCACCAATAGTTAGCGATGGTGATAATTCCAACGAGGCTCTATCAGAAACGGTGCCTCCTGTTCGAGTTGAACGAATGACACGACTTATTGATGATAAATGGTGGATTAGTTCGTTCTCTGCAATTACTCGAAATATAAAACATGGTGTTATGGCTGAGCCGGACCGTGATAATAGTGATGACCTAGACGGGGCAGACGTAAAACAAAAAACAGAGTTACGGTTTACCCTCAAAAAAGGTGCGGCTGCGGGAAATCTTCTCCACGATGCATTGGAGGTGGCTGACTTTCAACAACCCAATTGGGCTCAAGTCTTGCGTAAGCCATTAATCCGTTTTGGTGAACTTGATAACAGCAAAGAAGATGCGTTGGCGGAATGGTTAGATAAATGTCTTAACGCGACACTTTCAGGAGACTTGTCGCTTAGCGCGCTGTCGATGGAGCAAACGCTACGTGAAGTGGAATTTTATTTCCCTATTAAAGATACATCAAGGCAAGCGTTGGGCGCAGTGTTACAGCACCATAGAATGTCCAATGTGTTTCCACAATTGCCTGATGGGGCCCAATTAAAAGGTATGATGCATGGATTTATCGATCTGGTTTTTGAATGGCAAGGTCGTTATTTTATTGCCGATTATAAGTCGACTTACCTAGGGGATAGTTATGAACGGTATGAGCACCAGAGCTTGTCACAGAATATTCAAGATAACTATTATGATCTCCAATATCTAATCTACAGCTTAGCCCTTCACCGTTATCTAAAGCAGAGAGTAAAGGGTTATACACCGCAATTACACTTTGGGGGGGTCTACTATCTATACCTTAGGGGAATGAATCTGACCGAACAGACAGGTATCTACTTTTCAGCCATTGATGAAGATTTACTTAACCGATTGGACGAGGTATTTGGGCCTCATGGTGAAGGACGGACAATGGTTGAAACCAGCGAGAATATCGCTCAAGGCAATCAAAATGCATAGTCGTTATGTCGAGTTTGTGTCTGTATATCCGGCTGTTAGAGAAATCGATTTCTTTTTAGCTAAGTCTTTAGCTACGGTTATGGATTGTATGGATGACCCATTATTCTTTTTTTCAGTTATTGCATGCAGTCAGGCGCTGCGAGAAGGCCATAGTTGTTTACAGTTGGACGAGTGGGCTAACACTGTTCAGTGGGAGCACATAAGCGAAGCCGGTGATCGCTCTGGAGGATATAAGTTCCCGCTTATAACAGACTGGGACCAGCACTTAAGTGAATTGTCTATTGCTCCAGCCTGTGGGCACCCCCTTGTTTACGAAAGTGGGCGATTATATTTGCGGCGTTATTGGCAATTTGAAGATGAAATCACACAAGCCATTAAAAAGTACAGCCAGGAAGTGCCCTTTGATCATAATCGAGCATCTGAAGCTCTTTCTATGTTATTCGGTGAACGCCTTGATGGTCATGATGAGGCGGATATTGATTGGCAAAAGGCCAGTGTCGCAAATGCATTAGGCAAACAGTTTAGCATCGTGACGGGAGGCCCGGGAACGGGTAAGACTACCACCGTGACTAAATTGTTGGTGGCGTTATGTGAAGTCTTTAACGCACCGTTTATCATAAAGATGGTGGCTCCAACAGGAAAGGCCGCTCAGCGTTTGACCGAGTCTATCGGCAATGCTAAAGCAGTACTGCGACGCCAGCATAGTGTGTCTGATACCGCCTGGTCGTCAGTCCCCGATGAGGCAATGACTATACACCGTCTATTGGGTGTGATACCCCGCCAACACCAATTTCGGTTTAACGAGTCGAATCAATTAACGCTTGATATACTGTTGGTCGATGAAGCGTCTATGGTTGATCTGCCACTTATCGCTCGATTATTCAGAGCATTACCAGATCATGCACGGGTAATATTGTTAGGCGATTCTAACCAATTGCCTTCAGTTGCCGCAGGTAGTGTACTGGCCGATATTGCGCCAGACCCTCATCCTGGCTATGGGCCATCAAATGCGGACCAGCTAGCAAGATTAACAGGTTATTCGTTACCAGTATCGAAGAGCACTCCGGTCGATTACTTAACTAAATTGGTCAAAAGTTATCGATTTAACGATGATGGTGGGATTGGGCGGCTTGCAAAGACGATTATCGATGGTGATGTGAAGGGCAGTTGGACGTTATTGAATGATTCCAGTGAAGAGGTTCGTTTGAGTGGTCAGGGTGACCTGAGCCATTGGCTAAAAAAGCTAACGGATACACATTACCTGCAAGTCAGCCGATCAAAAGATGTGTTGTTAGCGATAGAGCAGTTTTCCGCTTTTCGTATTCTGGCTGCTACTCGGGTAGGTGATAGGGGAGTAGAGGCGATCAATATAGAAATTGATCGTATGATCAAGCGCCATCTCGGCGTTTCAACCAATACACTTTTTTATCATGGTTGCCCTATCATGATTAATGAAAACAGTTATGAGTCGGGTTTGTTTAATGGTGATATCGGGATTATTTGGCGCCATGAAGATCGTTTGCAAGCGGCGTTTACAATAGGGGATGGAACTATTCGTTGGTTAAGTTTAAGCCGCTTGCCATCGTTTGAGTTGGTCTATGCCATGACGATACACAAAACTCAAGGCTCTGAGTTTAATCGCATTGCTATTATATTACCGGAGTATCACTCACCGATTCTTAGTCGAGAGTTGATTTATACTGGCGTTACTCGAGCAAAAAGTGAATTGGAAATCCACTGTACCAAACAGGTGTGGAGTAAATGCCTTCAAAAAAGAGTCAGTCGAAACTCGGGCCTATTTGATAAATTGTATCATGATAAGCCGCAAATCAATTTATTTTAACGGTTTATTGAGTGGATTCTGACTGTGAATAAAATACCATGAAAACATTTGTACGGCGGTTAGCGATTCTTGATTATTTGCGGGCGTCTAAGATCGAAAAATCTACTGATGAAATACTCAGCCATCTACTAAGTAGTGATTACTTAGTAGGAGCGACTGATGAGTGTGATCTTACTGGCTCTTCGTCACAGAGTTACTCTTCTGCTCGACGAACTATACAGAGAGATCTTAACTTCTTGTATGGCGCAAATGATGTACTGAACCAAGAAGGGGATAACGACTTTGGCCTAGAGGCTGAAAGGGGGAGTGGTAAAAGTCTACTTTGGTCTTTGGATCCGTATTCAACTCTAGCGTATGATTTTGAGAAAATGCCGACTTATCTAGCGCTCTCTTTTGCAATGACCCAAAAGCATTTATCGGGAATTATGCCGAAGAACACGTTATCTGAAATGGATCGATTCTTTAAGAATGCCGACACCAAGTTACAAAAAGAAGCATCTAAAGTTTCCCCCCAGCAGTTCGGACGACTCAAAGATTCGGTAGAGTTTTATCAAAGAGGTCAGCGGCTTCAAGCTGCAAACTACGATATTACGGTTTTGGACACGATATATAGAGCAATCTTAAAAGAGAAACAGTTGACGATTAGATATCGAGATAAAACTTATCGAGTGCATCCGTATGGCGTCGTTATACTGCTACCTAAGTTATACCTTGTCGCCAAGAAGCATGAAGACATTGATAAACCAGACGAATATAGAAATTTCTTAATACATAAAATTGACGAGATCGCCGTTTCAACATACTCATCAAGCGTGCCTGATAGCTTTAACCTTAAAACGTATTTAGATGAAGGCTGCATGGATGTCTTTATTGATCAGAGTGATACGGCATTTTACAGTCTGGTATTACGCTTCAAAATTTCGGAAGCCAGTAACTTAATTGCTGACTTGTCAGAAAACCCTATTAGTAACGACCAGCAGCTAATAGCAATTGGTGAGTCTCAGTTCGAATTAACGGCAAGTGTAAAGCGAACGATTCAGCTTAAAAATTGGATAATGGGATTAGGCCGAGTGGCCACGATTATCTCGCCCGATATTATTCGTAATGATATTACGTCTGAATTGCAGGCGTTAGTGTCAAACTATTGTGAGCATGAAATATCACAATAGTGTAATCGTGCCTGTGAGTAAGGTGTTTATTGGGGCGTGAGAAGTTGGATAGCACTATGGTAGAGTTTTGTGTGTTCAACGATTTCCAGCCGGTTAACTTTATCTAACGCTGAAAAGTGCTTACATAACTCTGCGAGTTGCTCGGCTTCGCTTTTGTTCATGCTATTTAAAATCGACGTAACTGTTTCGTTTACTTGTGTGTTCATATACTTACCTGTCTCTTCAATTATGTGGATGTTTATATCATAAAACGCCTTGTTTTTTTAACTAAAAAAAATAACTGCTACATTGAAGTAGCATAATGCGGTTTTAAATTAAAAATGCTACTTTGAAGTAGCAGTGTGGTTTTACTAATTATTATAAATATGAGAAAAAGCACTCTTAATGATGTGTAGGTATAAGAGCAATAATGAATTATACAACCCAGTTTCCTGTTATCAAAAAAGACTTCGCGGCCAGGTTAAGAAAAGCGCGGGAAAAAAACTGCAGAAAATTATCTAAGATGCATGTTGCGCGTTTAATTGAAGTTGACCGCAATACCATTGCTCGTTGGGAAGACCCTGAGGATAAAGCACTCCCCAATGATTTGATAAAATTTAATAAGCTTTGCGAGTTGCTAGGTGTGTCGCCTCAGTACTTGATGAATGGTACTAAAGAATGGGAGTTAACGGTTGCGCCTGAGCACCGAGAGTTTATAAAGCTGTTCTATACTCGATATCGTTTGAACTCAGATTACCTTTATTTTATTAAATACTCGATGATATTGAGAGACGAAGTAATTGAGGCTCAAAATACCCTATGGCAAGAGAGTAGAAAGCAGTTCAAGGATATATTTAATAACGAAGCTAGGCGTGAAAAACAGCTGTTATTAGAAGAGAAGCAAAAGCACGAAGAGAAAGAAGCTAAAGCGTTGGCTGATTCACAAGTTAGCTCTTAAGTAGCTAACGGTTCAACTGTTAAACTACGCCATGTTTACTTAAACCGCTGAAATAGGCTTATGTATTTTAGTCCAGTAGTGAACAAGCCCTGTCAGTTGGTCTGTACTTTCCAGAAAATGATCTTCTTTGATGACATATGAATTCGCTCCCAGCGAATAGGCTTCTTCGACAAGGCATGGTTCGTCACAAGATGAAAACATCACCACAGGGGTCATCAACAATTCTTTTTGTGATCGTACCTGTCTTAAAATATCAATACCGTTCAGTTTTGGTAGTTTTACATCAAGTATTATGAGAGTAGGCAGTTTTTTAGGAGTTGTAAGGTAGTGAAAGGCTTCCTCTCCATCTGAAAAACTAGTGATTTTCCCATTGAATCCACTATTTTTTATTTCTCTAATGGTTAGAAGTTCGTCATCAGGGTTATCTTCGACGAGAATAATATGAGTGTGCCTACCAACCGCCATGACGCCTACCGGATATAAAAAAGGAACTAGATAACAACTAGTGATATTGTAAATGAATTCTTATCGATTATTGCAGGTTATTTGTTGTTTTTTGTTGTCCAACATTAGGTTGGTCGAACAGTATTTTAATTAGTCGAGTTAGATGAATAATGTTTAATTCCAAGTTGATGGCAACAACAATGCATTATTCTATGTGCTTAGATTTTAAAATAAAGCTATATTTATATATAACACTATTTGTGTGTATTTAGAGGGGCGTTGTCGCTAATATTGTGCAAAAATTAAATCTCTTAATTTATCATCAATAAGCTGATTTACACTGCGCTACTGAGTTGAGTTTAACCGAGGGTTTGCGGTTAATTGTATTTAATTATTTGAAAATAATGTTATGTCAGATGAAAGGCGTCAAAAACCTCGATTACCGTGGATAAAATTTAATTCTAAAGTAAAAGTCCGTAGAGGGATATTTTCAACCGAATGGATTGATGTAGTGCCATTCGATTACAGTAAGTATGGGATGGGTATTCAGACAGACGAGGTGTTTGAACTTAAGGATAACATTAACCTCTCTATCTCTTTAGAGATGGAAGTTGGGTTTGTTGAAATTGAGTTGGTTCCCGGAATTGTTCGGTACAGAGAGAAGCACCATAGCCGGTTTAACTATGGTATCGAGTTTGACTATTCAGCTAAAAGTATTGGTAAGGGTAAAGTGAAAGCGGACCTTGACCATATAGAGCAGGTATTAGTAAAACATGAACAGATGAAAAAACGTCTGGAAGACATGTAACTCAGGGGGTGTTCTATTTTGAGTTTAAAGCACCTTTTAACGATACTTTTGCTATTAGGAGTTCTGGTGGGAATTTTATTTCTTCCATCTCTTATAGATAACCCATCACACACGCCTGATGAAAGGGTAGCGTATCCAGTATGTCACTTGAATCAAGGTTCGTGCACCCATCGTTCATTACTATTTGGTGACGTGACGATTACGGTTTCACCCAATGACTTTCCCACGTTGGTGCCCTTGTCGGTTATGCTATTTAACAATAGCGTTAATCTTGACCGTATCATCGTGAGTCTGGATGGAAAAGATATGTTTATGGGGGTTAATCAGGCCGTACTTGCGCCGACAGCCGTTGAAGGGCATTGGGAGGGGGTTATCACCATTCCTGTTTGTACTGTTGACAAAAATATGGTTTGGTTGTTTTCAGTGACGCTAATGGGGCATGAGACAGAACGGTTAGCCTTTACTATCACATCAAAACATTGAAATTATACTATGAAATTTAAGCTTATCGTGTCTATCTTATTGCTCGCAATAATAGCGGCAGGTGTGTGGAGTGGCCTAGCGATAGTGGGCTCTCAACAAAAAGATGCGTCACAACTTAAGGCTGAGTTTTTGAAGGGCGGGGATTTTCAGATTACCAACGCAGAATCAACGTTCCGTTTAGCTGATCTAAAAGGGAAGGTGGTACTACTCTATTTTGGCTTTACCTCTTGTCCTGATGTTTGCCCCACCGGGTTGTCGGTCATTAAATCAACCATGTCAAAATTGGGGGACCAGGCTGATGAGGTTCAGGCCCTATTTGTCACACTTGATCCGGAGCGTGATGATGCTGCTCGTCTCAAGGAGTATCTGCCGTTCTTTGATCGCAGAATAGTCGGGTTGAGTGGCTCACAGTCTGAGCTGAAGGCAGTTGCGAAGCAGTATGGCGTGTATTATAAAAAGGTCAGCTCCGATAGTTCTTCCCTTGGATATTCGATTGATCATTCAGCCAACTATTTTGTTATTGATACTACTGGCTCACTGGCCTATGTATTAGATCATAGTGTGAGTAGTGCGATGCTTGCTGATGTTATTCGCAAAACCCAGTAAGCATAACCCCAGAGTTTATACTGTGAGTTACTCACTGTTATTTAGGTTTTTAACCGTGTAACATTATTTCACATTTAGTTTTGCTCGCGTTTGTTGTTTGTCTGCAGACTGCTGAGAAGTTGTTAGTTGTATTTAAATTGCGGAGTGGCGGTAATGGATTATACGGAGAGTCTTAGAGGGGTGCTTGTTAGAAAAATTAATAAAGCCGAAAGAGATCTTCAACAGCTAAAGCTTGATTATTGCCGATTTGTATACGGAATATCTCATCGCTCTAAAGTTGCCTGCGGTGATTCGATTTACCTGGTCAAGGCTGTGGACCTTGACTCAATGGTGCGCAATGAGTTGGGTGAATGGAGTAAACCGCAGGTGTCTGGGGTATTACTTGATAGTGAGCTAAATCCTGTAGGCGGAGATGTTATTCAGATTGGGCAACGGTGGGATCTTATGTCCTGACTCTGATAGCAAGTAGGCGGCGCAAAAAAGGGTTTACTATAAACCCTTTTTTTGGGTCAAGATTATATCTGAGAATTCCCTCCCGCCTATAGGTATACGTATAGATATAAATTTACGCTACGAACCCAAGAGAGTTTAGATTGTTTAAAAGTGAGTGCTCTTCTGGAATGAACCTGTTGATCAGCCACGTCTTGGCGGCATCTATACCCGCGTAGAATGCATTCTGTCCTGTATCTTTATCATCGACCTGATAGACTTTAGAAATACATTGCTCTGCCAATTCGTGACTATAATTCAGATTTTTGGTAAGCAAAAAACGCATTACATCGTCTCTATCATTATCACTACACTCGAAATGCTCCGTTATCGCACTTGCTGCGCCGAGCAGGTACGTACTTATGCCATTATCAATCCAGTCTTGGCCAGGTAATAGGGGGTTGATTCCCTTTCGTTTAATTTCGAATAGCTGTAACCCTGCAAATATTTGAGCGCTAGTAATACTTTCTGCTCTTGAGTAGTTATGTGCTTGGGGCTGACTATCTTCATTAAGCACAGGATTAACAGTGTTATCTTTGCTGCTATAACAAGAGGAGCCTGTAAGCTCAAAGTTATTAAATAAGGTCAGCGCTCGGTAGGCTAGCAAGCCTAAAAGACTTAGAAGGGTAAATTCTAAAATGTGAATCAAAAATGAAATCATTTCATATCATCCATACAACTAGTGATTGTAAGACTATTATACAGAACGTATCAGAAGGTAACGTGATGGGCTCAGCAAAGAATATAAACTATCGTTCACATAAATAGGGTTAAACTAAGCCGATTTAAGTTGGCCGTCTGAAAAAAAGCGGTAGAGGTCTTCAAACGTTAGCGGACGACTAAAATAGTAACCTTGGGCATAGTCACATTTATTGATGACAAGAAAGTCTCGTTGATCAATATTTTCAACGCCCTCAGCGATCACCTTTAAATTTAGTTTATGGGCGATTGCTATAATCGCCGAAGTAATTTCCATATCGTTCAGGTCTTCGGGGATATCTTTAACGAATTCCCGATCAACTTTGAGGATATCGACAGGTAGTCGCTTAAGGTAGCTAAGCGATGAGTAGCCTGAACCAAAATCATCGATGGTGATGGTGGTACCCGTCGCTTTAATGCGGTTAAGTTGTTCGATCACTTTATCGATGTTATTCATCAACATACTCTCGGTCACCTCAAGCTCAAGATACTTTGGATCAAGGCCTGTCTCAACAATCACTCCCTCAATGACTTGCTCAAGATTAGGGTCAGAAAACTGTCTTGATGATAAGTTTACGGCAACGCGAATACGCTGTCCGGTAAGTTTCTGTAGTAGCTGGGTCTGTATGCAGGCATTCTTTAGAACCCACTCGCCAATTTGGACGATTAGTCCGGTTTCCTCTGCAATTTTTATAAAATCATCTGGTGCAACCTCACCCCGTGTAGGGTGATGCCACCGAATAAGTGCTTCGATGCTGGATATGGTGCCTGTTTTCAGGCATACCTGTGGTTGGTATACGATAGAGAACTCATCCATCTGAAGGGCGTGTCTTAGCTCTTGTTCAATATGAAGGAGTTTTAGCGCTTTAGTGTTAAGTTCTTCGGTAAAGAAATGGTAGCCATCCCTTCCTTGCTCTTTTGCATGATATAACGCGAGGTCGGCGTTTTTCATCAATGAGTCGACTTCTTGACTGTCGTCTGGTGTGAGCGTGATGCCGATGCTGGTAGAGATAATTACTTCATGCTTACCTAGCATAATAGGTTCTTTGAGATCTTTTAAAATTTGATTAGCGATATGGGTAATCGATTGTACGTCACGTATATCGTTCAGTAATATTGTAAATTCGTCTCCCCCTAATCGAGCGACTGTATCTTGAGCTCTGACGCAGGATTTTAATCGTTCGGCTACGATAAGTAACAACTCGTCACCTGCATCGTGTCCAAGCGTGTCGTTGATCCGCTTGAACTGGTCGAGGTCAAGAAATAGTAGTGCTGCAATGGTGTTTCGTCGCTGAGATGAAGCGATTGATTGTCCCATGCGATCAATAAAAAGGCGTCGGTTGGCTAGCCCCGTTAAAATGTCAAACAGGGCTAGCTGCTTCATTGCGCTATTAGCCTCTTTAAGTCCTGTAATATCAATGCCAGATACGATATAACTGGTGATTGATTGTTTCTTGTCATATACCGCAGAAATAGTGGTTGTACACCAAAACTGTGAGCCATCTTTTCGGTGACTTAAGAGGTCACCTTTCCAGTTGTCATGAAGGCAGTTCATATTCCATGTAGGGACTTCATCGCCATCAGGAAATTGAGTTAATCCAAGTAGGTCGATAGAACGTCCGATTGCGTCGGGTTGTTCGTAGCCGGTTAGCTCGCAGAACTTGTCATTCACATACTCTATGGTGCCTTCGGTGTTGGTAATGGCGATCGATGCACCGCTATTTGTGACGGCACTACTTAGTTTTGTTAGTGATAACTCAGTTTGTTCTCGTCGACTGATGTTTTGCTGAAGCTTGAAATTAAGCCGTATTAAAATGAGGCAGATTAGACCAAATAGTACTGCAATAAACGCTGATGCAATAAGCTTAAGGCCGAGTGTGGTGCCCCCCGTCACAATATTCGCGTTTGAGGGAATGTCAGTGCTGGGTAAGCTCATCGCAGCACTGGATAGCAGCGTCAAGGCTGAAAACACAATGGGTCTTTTGAGTAGGTGTTTAAACACTAATGAATCACCAATTATTTTAAGGGTTCTTCCTCCCCACTATTTGGAAGAAGTGAGTTAAGAAGCAAGGCTACTTAAATAGTAATTCACAGAGCATTAAGGCGTTGTAATCGTACTGTAGGTTTGTGTAGTTGTATCGTAACTGAAGTGCCTGCTAGGTAACACCGATAGGCGGTCCGTGATTAATGTAACAAGGCATTAACATTGCTGTACATACTGGAAAATGTGTTTTGAATTTTACATTTGATATTGGTTGTATCGGGTAGGTAATGGAGAGTGTTGGAGTGCAACATAATACCACCTCAAAGGTGGCACTATTAAACCACTAATAATTACGTTGTTTGTATTCGTTATGAGTCACTTGCCTTTGGGGTCGTTACTTCAGATGTAGGCTTCTTCCCTACAGGGACTTTAGTGGCTGGTGCTTTGGTAGCGGGTTTCTTTGCTGCAGGCTTCTTAGCGGCTGGTGCTTTGGTAGCGGGTTTCCGTGCTGCAGGCCTCTTAGCGGCTGGTGCTTTGGTAGCTGGCTTCTTCGTCGTAGGTTTTTTAGTGGCGGGTTTTGTTGTTGCTGGGTTTTGGGTTGTCGGTTTAGTGTTGGTTTTGACACTAACCCCCAACTTTTCGAGAATACTGTTTTGGAGTTCGGTAAATTCCTCTACTCTGCGGTCGAACTCGCTATGAAAGCGCTGTATTTCGCGCTCTCTGACGTTATCCATCTCTTCCATGAGTTTTTTAATCGGCTCTTGAATCTGGCCTTGCAGAGTATCAAATTGTTTTTGAGCATCCGTCACCAACTTATCAAACTGCGAGGATGACTTTTCAAACTCTTTGTTGATACGGTTGATGATTTTGTCGATTCCTAACCTATCGTTCTTCGCCATCCTAATATTCCCCAAATAAGCACAGTTGCATCTAACAGTTTAACAGCAAATTTAATTGACGCATGAATACTCACAAAAAAGCCTTACATACACAAACTAATGGAAGTTTTTTAAGAATTAAGGCGTAGTTTGGGATAAATCAAAAACTTTCTTATTAATTTGTTGTTTCTTGTTGACCAAGTCAACCATTCGGGCGATGGGGGATTCCACTGAGGTGGCTTTTGTCGTATCTGAATTGAACTCTAGGTGATAGAAAAAACAACTACATTCTTTCTTCTGTTTTAATACGGTTGGGTTTAGTGAATCTATAACAAGATCGGTGGGCTCTAGTTTTAGCTGTAAGGAAATAGTGACTTTATTGTTTAATGGAAATAGTTCATCAGTCTTGATAATGCAGCTTTTTTCTGCTAATGAATATATTTTTACATCTACCCATTCACTTTTTAGAAACCCTCTACGAACTTTAACTTGGCCTGTTAGGTCTGGTATTTGAAGGTTTAACTGAGAGGTGTCCCAATCCGCTGTCAAAATTAATTTTTCCTTAAATATACGTTTATCGATCTAATTTATTGATCGAATTTTAAACTGTAGAAGAAAAATAGCAAGTATTTCATTAGATTGTTGCTTAATCTTAATGAATGTTTTAGTTATTAAAAAAATGCTGTACTCAACACGCTCTCAAGCGTGTTGAGTTGTTACGTAGTACCATTTTATAAAGTAATTGTTTAGCCTAGCTTATCAACAGCTACATGGTAGGTAGGGTCTTCAATAACGTTTACTTCTACCAAATCGCCAGCTTTAACTAATAGCTTTCTGCACTCTGGACTCAGGTGTCTGATATGAAGTGTTTTTCCTTCATTGGTGAAGCGTTCTGCTAATGTATCGATAGCCTCAAGCCCAGAGTGGTCGCATACTCGTGAGTTTCTAAAATCGACAATAACATCATCACTGTCTTCAGATGGGCTAAGTTGTTGTAAGAAATAGCTGACTGACCCAAAGAAAAGGGGACCTTGTACATCATAAACAGTAGAGCCTTTTTCATCTTTTTTCTTGGTCACAACTACATGTTTTGCATGTTCCCAAGCAAACACAAGGGCTGCAACGATCACCCCCACGACAACTGCAATAGCCAGATCTGTTGCTACAGTCACTGCTGAGACAAGTATCAGAACAAAAGCATCGGATTTAGGGATTTTCTTAAGGATTCTGAAGCTAGACCATTCAAAGGTACCTAGTACAACGATAAACATAACCCCTATGAGAGCCGCTACTGGAATCTGCTCTATTAGAGACGATGCAAACAGAATGAACATTAGTAGTGATAATGCAGCGGTAATACCTGAAAGGCGGCCTCGGCCTCCTGAGTTTACGTTGATCATGCTTTGTCCAATCATCGCGCATCCTCCCATCCCGCCGAAGAAACCCGTAACGGTATTGGCAACGCCTTGACCTACACACTCTTTGTTCCCTTTTCCTCGGGTTTGAGTTATTTCATCTACGAGTGTTAGTGTCAGTAATGACTCAATCAGACCAATTGCAGCTAATATGATGGAGTAGGGCAGTATAATCATCAGCGTTTCCCAGTTAAACGGTACCATGGGTATATGGAAGCTTGGGAAGCCACCTGCAATTGAAGCAACATCGCCCACTACTTTGGTGTCAAGATTTAATCCAATAACAGCTAGCGTTACGATGATAATCGCTGCTAGAGATGAAGGAATGACCTTGGTGATTTTTGGTAAGTAGTGAATAATCACCATAGTTAGAAGAATCAAACCTAGCATAATGTAAAGTTTTGCGCCTTCAATCCAAGCAACATCAATAACAGAGCCTTCAAAAGAGGTTCCTGAAAGCCAACCGGTTTCATCGTCTACGCCAAACTGGCCTAACTGTGCGAGAAAAATGACGATCGCTAAGCCGTTAACAAAACCAAGCATAACAGGGTGCGGAACAATTCGTATGAACTTTCCGAGTTTAAAAACGCCTGCTGAAATCTGCAATATGCCCATTAAGACTACGGCTGCAAACAGGTATTCGACGCCATGATCCGCAACCAAGGTCACCATAACAACAGCTAAAGCTCCGGTTGCACCAGATATCATTCCTGGACGACCACCAATACATGCGGTGATTAGCCCGACCATGAAGGCAGCATATAACCCAACTAGAGGCTCTACGCCAGCTACGAAAGCGAACGCTATGGCTTCAGGTACTAGTGCCAATGCAACGGTCAGACCCGATAGCACATCATTTTTTACACTACTTGCCGTGCTTGCATTTAGTTCAAACATCTATTTCCTCAAAACTAGATTGTCCCGGTAAAGCAACGTGTTGCGCTATAACGGAGGGTAACCATTCACAGGGTGGTCATTATTGCTTTATTAACAGCAGCACCGTCAAGGTGGATGAAATTTAGAAGGGACGCCATTGTAGTGAATTAGGCGTTAGTTATCAAATATTCACTGATGCATACATATACTAAAAATATTAAAGTTATTTATAGATAACAATATTAACTATTTGTAAAGTAAGTAATAATTACTATGTATTAAGTTTCGGTTATCTACAGATTGGTAGGATAAATAAATATCTGCCATAGAAATGACATTAGAATTTATGGCATTTATGAATTATCAATTCATAATTGATAAATTACCTCGCTAGGAAAAAATTATGACAAATGATATGGGTCCCCTCGTTATTTATCATGGAACAGGCTGTTTGGATGGTTTCGGGAGCGCTTATGCGGCTTATTGTTTTTTCAAAAAGGCTAAAGGAGTAGATGCAGAATATTTGGCCGCCGGGCATGGTGACTCGCTTGAAGCAAATATAGAGGGTCGCGATGTGTATATCGTAGATTTCTCTTATAAACGAGAGGTGTTGAGCATGATTTGTGAGCAAGCTCATCGGGTTGTCATCCTTGATCACCATGAAAGTGCTCAGAAAGACCTAGAGGGCCTAGATCAGATATATAATAACCTGACAGTTGTATTTGATATGAACCGTTCCGGAGCGGTGATTACTTGGGAGTACTTTCATCAAGACGCTGTCCCACCCTTGCTCGCTCATATTCAGGACAGGGATCTTTGGCAATTCCGTATTCCTGATAGCAAGCATGTCAATGCAGCGTTGATGTCTTACCCTTATGAGTTTGAACTCTGGGATGAGTTTTCTAATAGTGTAGATCACCTGAAAACCTTGATTGTCGAAGGTAGAGCGATTAACCGATTTAGAAATAAAATGATTGAGGCTTACAAGAAAAAAGTCGTATTTGGAAAGGTTTCAGGTTTTACTATTCCGATTGTTAGTTGTCCTAATGTCATAACCAGTGAGTTGTTAAGTGATCTGGCTGTCGGGTATCCATTTGCCGCGAGTTATAGTGACCGGGGTGATAGGCGCGGTTGGTCCCTTAGGTCGTCTAAAGAAGGCCAGAATGTAGCGACTATAGCCGCTAGATTTGGTGGTGGAGGGCATCCAAATGCCGCGGGATTTGGCACCTCGATCACTGAACAGGTATTTATCGTGATGCCAGAGCAATAGCCTCAGCGTCGACGTGGCTTTCTGTTTGACTTTTGTTTTGTAGTCTTATTGCCATTGGTGTTCGATCTAGTATCAGTAGTTTCTCTTGGTGGAAGCCCTGTATGCTGCGTTAATATTTCACCTTTTCTCGGTTGTCGAGACCTGCGAGGGCTTTGTTTTTTGTTTCCGTAAGGCTTTGCTGTATCTCTTGGCTGAGTGGTGGGCACTAGGTGCTTTTCACCATTACCAATAAGGTGAGATTTACCCATACGATTTAGTGCTTCCCTAAGGATTGGCCAGTTTGCAGGGTCATGGTAGCGTAGGAACGCTTTATGTAATTTACGCTGCCGTGCACCTTTAGGGACGTTCATCGCCTTTGACTTGTAGTCAAGACGGTGGAGGGGGTCTCTAGCAGTATGGTACATGGTTGTAGCGTTGGCCATGGGCGACGGGTAGAAGTTTTGAACCTGATCTGCCTTAAAGCCATTTGATTTAAGCCAGATAGCCAAATTCATCATGTCCTCATCTGTTGTACCCGGGTGTGCTGAGATGAAGTATGGAATCAAAAACTGTTGTTTCCCCGCTTCTTTCGAATACTTATCGAATAGCTCTTTAAATCGATGATAGGTGCCCATTCCGGGTTTCATCATTTTGGAAAGTGGCGCATCTTCAGTGTGCTCAGGTGCGATCTTTAAGTACCCGCCAACATGATGAGTCACCAACTCCTTAATGTACTCAGGGTCTTCAACCGCAAGGTCATAGCGTAGTCCAGACGCAATCATAATACGCTTGATGCCTTTTATTTTACGAGCGCGCCGATAAAGCTGAGTCGTGGGTGAGTGATCTGTGATCAGGTTTGAGCAAATGGTTGGGTATACGCAACTTAAACGTCGGCAACTTGACTGAATATCGTCACTTTTACATGCAAGTTGGTACATATTTGCGGTTGGGCCGCCTAGGTCAGATATCGTACCGGTAAACCCTGGGGTTTTATCTCGAATCGACTCAATTTCTCTTACGATAGAATCTTCAGATCGATTTTGAATAATACGTCCTTCATGTTCTGTAATCGAACAAAATGAGCAACCTCCAAAACAGCCGCGCATGATATTGACCGAAAAGCGAATCATGTCATAGGCAGGTATGGTCGCATCACCATAGCTCGGGTGTGGAACACGCTGAAATGCTTGCTCAAATACATCATCCATTTCGTTTGTTGATAATGGAATCGGAGGTGGGTTAAGCCATAAAAAACGTTCGCCGTGTGATTGCACTAGCGTAAGGGCATTAGAAGGGTTCGTCTCTAGGTGCAATACGCGGGATGTGTGAGCATACAGTACCGGGTCTTTACAGACTTTCTCAAACGAGGGTAAACGAATATAGGTTTTTTGGGTGCCTTCCGGAGCTAAAATTCTTACCACACTAAGGTGTTTTTCGTTTGGTGTCGTTGCGTTATCGGCTTGCTCTGGAACACAAGAGGGCGCATCTTCGCTATAGCCGGGAACATTATATGGGTTATCTTTAGTAAATGCCTTACCAGGTTTGTCGACCCGAGTTGAGTCCTTTTCTACCCAGTCTGCTGGAAGTGAAGAAAGCATTACTGCGGTACCGCGAACGTTGGTTATACTCTTTACATCTTCGCCGTTAGCAATTCGATGACTGACTTCCACCAATGCTCGCTCAGCGTTTCCGTAGAACAGCAAGTCTGCTTTAGAGTGTTGCAGTACCGAGCGTCGAACTTTATCAGACCAATAATCATAATGGGCTATACGCCTCAGGCTTGCCTCAATCCCACCTATTAATACCGGACGGTCTTTATAGGCTTCCTTGCACCTTTGGGTATAAACAATGACAGCTCTGTCTGGTCGTTTACCGCCTTCGTTGTTGGGTGTGTATGCATCATCATGTCGGATTTTTAGGTCTGAGGTGTAGCGGTTAATCATTGAGTCCATATTCCCCGCGGATACTGCGAAAAACAGGTTAGGCTTGCCTAGCTTCATGAACTCATCTTTGCTCGACCAGTCGGGCTGAGCAATGATACCGACCCTAAACCCTTGTGCTTCTAATAAACGACCGATAACCGCCATTCCAAAACTAGGGTGGTCGACGTAAGCGTCACCGCTAATGATAATAATATCGCAGCTGTCCCAGCCCAATTCATCCATCTCCTGCCGAGACATTGGCAGAAATGGAGCGGTTCCGTAGCACTCAGCCCAGTATTTGGGGTAAGAAAAGAGAGACTTTGATGCATGCATAGTTAGTGTTGACCTAAAATATATTGTACTTAGCAAGCTGCATTTTACCTGATCAAACTATATCTGACTAATTTAGTAGGGGATTAAACGCTGTGTTATTCACATTAGTCTGTATAGAGTAGGCAATAATACGGGCAGCGTTGCGGTATAGACGCTATATGAGCAAATAACGCCCCAATTTATGGGATATTTGATTAACCTCACACTTTTTTAGGTTGAGTATGGGGAAACTACGGTCGATACATTACACTGAGGCACGCCTAAAAGGCGTTTATCAATAAATAACGACAGAGGATGTAATAATAAAAAATGAAAGATAAGTATTGGTTGATGGGGCCTATCTATGATGCATTCAGTTTTTTGTTTGCGGGTAACTCTATTTTAAAGTGTAAATGCTCTATGCTGACGCCTGAAAATTTAAAACCGGGCGACAAGGTATTATTTGCTGGAGTCGGTCATGGAAAAGAAGCCATCTACGCTGCTGAGCAGGGTGCTGATGTTACAGTTGTTGACCTTTCCAAAGCGATGCTTGATAAGTTCAAACAAGGGTTAGATAAAACCAAAAAAGACCTCAAGATCAATATCATCCATAGCGACATTATGAAAATTGAAGAGTTTGGAAAGTATGATATGGTCGTCGCTAATTTCTTTTTAAACGTGTTTAGTGAGTCATTTATGGCTGAAGTGCTTAAGCATCTTATTAAGCTGGGTAAAAAAGATGCTTCGGTTGTAGTGGGTGATTTTGCTTTACCTGAAGGTAATATACTTGCGCGGTTAGCAAAGCGTGTGTATTGGTATTTGGGTATTGGTTTATTCTGGATTACCACAGGAGCAGCGCTTCACCCTGTTTACGATTACCGGCGGCACATGATCAGGCAAGGTCTAGACGTGGTAGATCAAAAATATAGTCGTTTGCTGGGTATTAATATTTACTCGGCTTTTCTTGGAAAGAAAATCACCACTAGCTAAACGCTTTTCTGCTTAATAGTTTGCCTAATTGCTGCTATTCTTAGCGCATGATTTATCTCCTTTCGTGCAATTATACTGATGTGCGGAAGGGGCTTTATCTCTCAATTAAAAGGATGTTATTTATGCTAAGGCAATTTGTTTTATTGATTAGTGTGACCCCATTGTTGTTTATCAGCCTTTCCGGTTTGGCCGATTCAACCACCTCTGAGCAGTTTATTAACGCCCTGTCAGAACGACTACAAATCACGCTGACAGACGCAAAAAAAAGTAAGCGTCTCGACAATATTGAGCACATTGATCAAATTATTGATCAAGAAGTGATTCCTCAGCTTAACCTTGAGGCACTTTGCAAACGAATATTTAGAGAACATTGGCAAGAGGTTATCGTAAAAAACAAGCAGCAAGCAGCGGTTGATGCCGTTGTACTCTCACTAAAAAGAACTTACCGATTGGCGGTTAGCTCTTATAATGGCCAGAAAATCGAAGTAATAGAGAGTAAGCATCAAAAGTCCTATGACATCGTTAGAATAAAAATCACCACCAGCGGAAAGAATGACCATACCATTGACTTTGCGGTGCGACAATTTGATAACGCATGGAAAATATTTGATTTTTCGGTTGATGGAATAGGCGTGAGTAAAACGCTGTATGGTTCAATTAGTCAGCAGATCAAAAGTGAAGGGCTTGAAAAAACACTTGATTCGCTTTCCAAAAATAGTCGCGCAACAACAGACTCTTAATTCGATTAGCTGCAGTCAATTTGATGAATAAATTGGTTATTAGGGTATTACGAAAACTCTACCAGTACCCAAAAATAGTGCTAGCGATACTGGCAATTTTAATTGGGGGGTTGTCTACTCAATATAGCAAGTTGCATCTAGACGCGTCTGCAGACTCTCTTGTTCTCGAAGGGGATCAGGCACTTGAGATTTACCGAGACATAAACAAGCGATATGGTTCGGAAGATTTTTTAGTGGTTACGTTTAGTCCACGTGAGCCACTATTTTCTGAATCATCATTGTCTACACTTCAATCCTTAAGAGATGAATTAGAACAGTTAAAAGAAGTGTCGAGTGTAATCACTATTCTTGATGTCCCATTGTTATATAGTCCACCGGTAAAGCTCAGTGAGTTATCTCAAGGAATACGATACTTGTCTGAACCCTCAACAGATAGATCGTTGGCCAAAGCTGAATTCTTAAATAGCCCACTTTATTCACAGCTTTTGACCAACCAAAACTTAGATACCACCGCGATTCAAGTCAATCTCACGCGTGATGAATACTACTTTCAACTGCTCACTGAACGAGATCAATTACGAGACAGTGCTAAAACCTCTGCTTTAACTTCAGCTGAAATGTTGGCGTTATCAAATGCTGAGCGTGTGTATAGTGAATATTTGGTGGAATCAAATAAACGGCAAGAGGTTCTTGTAGAGAATGTGCGCCGCATCATTAACACCTATCGAGAAGACGGGGCACTATATTTAGGCGGTGTTCCGATGGTTGCGTCCGATATGATCGACTTTATCAAAAATGATCTAATTGTTTTTGGTATCGGTATTCTAATATTTATCGTTTTATTATTAGCGATTATTTTCCGTAGTATTGTTTGGGTACTGCTGCCACTAGTAACGTGTTTAATAGCAGTATTGATGATGCTAGGCGTTATATCAGCACTGGAATGGAAGCTAACCGTTATTTCATCAAATTTTGTTGCCTTGTTGATGATCATTACGCTGTCAATCACAATTCATTTAGCTGTTAGGTATCGAGAACTTAGTATCAATTACGCTTCAATGACCTCGTCTGAATTGGTTATGGATACGATCCGGTTCATGTTTCGCCCTTGCTTATATACCGCTGTGACGACAATAGTCGCGTTTGCCTCGTTAGTGGTAAGCGGAATAAGACCCGTGATTGATTTTGGTTGGATGATGACTATAGGTGTCGCAGGTGCCTTTATCGTGACCTTCTTAACTATTCCTGCTAGCTTGATGCTCTTACCGTTGAATAGCAGTAGAGCGGTAAGTGTGAAAACAAAACCTCCGGCTTTTACCCTGTTTTTTGCGCGGGTGGCGGATCTTCATGGGTCATGGGTCTGGTCCACTAGCGCTCTAGTAATAGTGACTAGTGCAGTTGGTATCTCCCAGTTAAAAGTTGAGAATAGGTTCATTGACTACTTTGACGAAAGCACTGAGATTTACCAAGGCATGGAAGTCATTGACCAAAAACTGGGGGGGACGATACCACTCGATATTATCATCAGGGCGCATGCAGACGTTTCTACTACTGAAGATCCTGAGAAATCGAGTTCATTTGACGAGCTTGCATTCGATGCCTTTGACAGTGACTTAAGTGATCCGTTTGGCAGTGCTGCTGCGAATACGCCCTTAGGTTATTGGTTCACCCGTCATGGGTTAACGCGAGTCACAAAGCTACACACTTATCTAGATAAGCTCGACGAGACCGGAAAGGTTATTTCTTTAGCATCGTTATACCAAGTGATGAAAGATATCACTGGGGTGGATATCGATGACTTTCAGTTGGCGCTTATTGGCCAGAATCTAACGCCAGATATAAAAGGCTCCTTAGTCACCCCATACTTATCCCAAGGTGGTAATGAAACAAGATTATCGGTGCGCGTCAAAGAAACCAGCCAGCAGCTTAATCGTAATGAACTGCTAAAGCAGCTTGAAACTTATTTGCAAGATGAAATGGGGCTAACCAAAGACGAATATGAACTCACTGGTATGCTGGTACTCTATAACAATATGCTACAAAGCCTGTTTAGCTCACAAATAATGACATTAGGCGCTGTGTTCTTCGCTATTACATTGATGTTTACGTTGCTATTTAGATCACTTTATATCGCTCTGATAGCGATTACACCGAATTTATTGGCGGCAGGTATGGTTCTGGGAGGTATGGGCCTATTAGGCATACCGCTAGATATGATGACGATTACGGTCGCAGCGATCACCGTTGGGATTGGGGTTGATGACACTATACATTACATACACCGCTTTAAAGACGAGTTTGCTAAAGATGAAGATTACGTTGCTACCATGTACCGCTGTCACAGTAGTATTGGTCGCGCTATGTTTTATACATCTGTCATCATCATTGTAGGGTTTTCTATTCTTTCGCTCTCTAACTTCACGCCTACCATTTACTTTGGCTTACTAACTGGGTTCGCAATGCTCTCAGCGCTGCTGGGTGCATTGATACTTCTGCCAAGGCTAATACTGACGCTAAAGCCGCTTGGAAAAAGCGTTATTTAGGCGCTATTTTAATAGTAACGTACATCAATATTAGTTTAACTCGAGTTAGATAAATAGCAGCAAGGCTGTTAAGGGTATTCAGGTGAACCGAAACATGTGACGGACACGCGCTTATTCTAAGTAGAGCACAAACAGGAATCCAAGCTTTTTATTAGCATTAAAATGCTGTTGAACATTAAAACATTGAATAGGCTTTGTAGAAAAGAGGTCTTGAGGGCGCCAGGCCTGTATCGTAGATTTATGATAACCCGACAATAGCGGCTTATTGCCGGGCTGTGTAAGGGAGAGCGTTGCACGTCATCAGGTTAAGCCTGATTTTTACGGTACTCTAGTTTATTTTCAGTGAATACGATTTCTGAACGACCCGCAAGCCAATCACGATCGTAAGGTGAGATCAGGTAGATCGCGAATACAAACGTGTAAAAAAGTCCAAACAAGTACGAATATGAAAAGGTTGCGACGCCAATAAATAGAGCCGTTGCGACTTTCAGGTATGATTGTAACTCGCTCACTATAGGTGTTGTGGATGATTGTTTTAGCGCTCTGAACAATAGGTATGCTTTGGTGCTCACGAACACGGTTAAGGTAAACACTACAAACAACACAATGTTGTAAGTGTTTAACCCATTAATAAAAAAATTAGCGATTGAAAACAATAACGATACTTGTACCAGACGGATAGGCGTCTTATCACTTAAGTCCATTGTTAATCCCCTGTCATTAAAATCTTCTCTTGTTATCACTCTAACAATGTAGTCTAAATACCGTCATTTATGCAGTTAAAAATTGGTAATAAATATAACGTGTTTAGCCGCTGATAAACGTTAATTGTTGGTATAATAATTGATATCAAAATTGGGGTGGCGGTGTAACCCATATTCATATGATCTATTTTACTCGCCATTGATTAATCTAAGCAGGAGTTGTTTTGAACTGGTCTATTGAACATTTAGCAAAGAACCTCATACGCCATTCATCTATTTGTGATCAAGCCACTGAGTCAGGCATTAAATTGTCTGCACTTGAAGCGGCTGATTATGCATTAGTAATGTTGGGCGAAAGTATTGATGATGATGCCATGTACTGCTTATTTGATTGGGATGAGTCGCAATCAACTTTGTCTATTGTCGTAACTGACCAAAGTAAAGCCTGCGATGGAAAAAACATCATTAGCATTCGATTTAGTGGAATCAATGATGCTTTGATAGGCGAGCAAGCAGATACAATGAAGTTTTGGCTAAGAGATCATCTTACAACTAGCGCAGATTTTATGAAGTATTCATTGGTCGCGGGGTTTACTCGTGATGCACGTAACACCGTAGAGTTAATGTGAGGTAGAAGTTGGCTAGCAACTCACATCAAAGATGTGTTACTAGCTATCAGAGTACTGCCCCTAACTAGGCATAAGCATAGGGCCAACCAACTGCCAGTGATCTTTGGTACTCTGGTCTTACGTGGATTCGTTTAACATTGGCAACAATATTGGGGTATCGTTTATCTGCGACGCCTGACACTACACTAAGTAAACGTTATAGTGTAATTACGTATTAAATTCCCTCTATAGATTCGCTAAATTAGTGTTATTAAATTTGATCACGTAATCATTTATTCATTGACTCCGTTATATACAGTACTATACTGTATATAATGACAGTATGTATAAAAAAACAGAGGCTAGTAATATGAATATATCTATGAGCGGTGACACAATTTGCGTAAGAATGCCGGTAAATCAACAGGTTGTGGCGTTTTACTATAAGCGAGTAGGGAGTGAATGGGTAAAATACAAGCGAGAGCCTATTTTAACAGTTCATTAACCTTGCTGTTTGTCATAATAAGCCATCAATCGTGTCGGTTTTAACACTTTATAGCATGGGCTTCTATGGTTAGTATTGATAATAACCTTAACGTTCATATTGACGATCAATATTAAGGACTGTAGATGAGTACTGAAAAAGAATTGATAGAGGCATTCTATAGCGCATTCCAAAAGCGTGATTATAAGACGATGGCCGATTGCTATCATCCAGATGCTACCTTTAGAGATGAGGTGTTCCAACTAAAGGGGTCTGATATTGGCACTATGTGGCACATGCTTTGTGAGCGTGGTACTGATATGAAAATGTCTTTTACGGTTACTGAAAAGGCTGAAAAAATAAGTGCCCACTGGGAGCCTAGGTATACCTTTAGCCAGTCAGGTCGGCAAGTGCACAATATTGTTGATGCCGAGTTTGAATTTAAAGAGGGTAAGATATTAAAACATATTGATCGTTTTGATTTCTGGCATTGGAGTCGTCAAGCGTTAGGTACACCTGGCTTGCTACTAGGCTGGAGCTCGATGCTAAAAAATAAAGTAGGCGTTATGGCGAACAAATCACTTCAAAGCTTTATTAGCAAAGAGGGCTAATACCCTTTAGCTCTGTTATTACGCAAAATCTTTGAGAATTTCATTTTCGATCACAAACATGCGGTCTTGCCCCCAAATAATCATATTTTTGTATAGACAGCTGGGTACTCCCCAAAGTCCGTAGGAATACATCTCTTGTAGGTTTCGTTCAGCCCATACATTCCATTGTTTATTGTTAAGCAGTGGTTTGGCTGTATGCCAGTCAAGCCCGCAAGATGATAGGATTTTTTGCAACCCTTTGTCTGTATCAGAACGTATACCTTTAGCGTTCACGGCTCTCGCATAGGCAAGCATATACTCAACGGCTTTGCCTTTACTGGTTGCGTATTCGAATAAAGCGTAGCAACGTTCGACTCCTGCACCGAGTGGGTCTGCAACAAATCCATAATCGATATTATACTTTTCAGCTTCTCGTTTTGTATCATGAAAAATGTACATTTTTTTCGCGCTTGGAACAGAAAGGCCTCGCATGACCATGGGCAGAACAGGTTTAATGATAAGCTCTATATTGTAATGCTCCGATAGCATCACTGCACGCTCTAAACCTAGGTGTGAGTATGGGCTTCTTATGGAAAAATACAGCGTGAGGGTATTTGGGTTGGATGTGTCACGAATGGAAGGCGATTTAACTGACCTACAGAAATCTATATAGGTTCGATTGTAATAAATAGTAGGGGTAGAATCATTTGATAGCCCCATTTGATTGGCTCGCTTCTCAAAATGATCTAACCGATCAAGACCCGAATACCACTCGCCATCAAAATAAATCATAGCGCTCATGTAGTGGCCAAGCTTTTTCAGTCGAGCTTCATTTTGTTGAGTGGCTTTACTGTCTATTAGGGTGACGGTTCTTCTATTGTCTTGCTTCGCGTCACCTTGATGCCAGTACTGATTAAATATCGTGCTGAAATCAGTTAAAGCGCTGTCTAAAGATTCTACGCTAACTAACTGATTTGTAAATTCAGTAATCTCAGCCTCTGTGCAGTTTGGATCTTTTATAGGCATTGACAAACTATATAGGTCTGCCAGTTTTAAGGCGTCTTCGAACGCATTTATTTTCCACATTTCAGGTTCAGGAAACATGTCGTGGTTAATATTGTGAAGGGATCTTAATCGCAAACTGACGTTGTAGCGCTTTTTAATATTAGGGAGTGCCTGAACTAGCAAATAGCTATAGGGGTCATTAATATGGAGAAATATCTCTAATACATAGGGTTGCTGTGTTGCTTGTCGCTTGAGATTATAGAATGATCTTTTTAATTCAAGTAGGGTAATACTCGAAATGAAACGGGCAAGGTGAGGCATTAAGTCTTGCTTCAAATGAGAGTCTCCCCTATTAGAAAGGTTAGGTATGACTAAAACATAATAACTAAATAATGTTTAATCTACTTTACCTATTTTCTTCTAAGAAAACACTGCTACTATAACTGGATGATTTAATGGGGCTTACTCTATCGTTATTAGATGGGGAAACCTTAAATGTTTTATTTGAGGAAGTGTTTTATGGTCGATTGGCTAGATGCTAATGTACTTTATTGGCATTGGATTGTGTTTGGTATGTTATTGGCTGGCGCTGAAATATTCGCACCTAGTTTTTTCCTACTTTGGTTAGGGGTAAGTGGCGTATTGGTCGGTTTAATAGGTTACTTTATTAACCTGACGCTTAGCACTGAAGTCATTCTTTGGGGCGTATTTTCGCTTGCGAGTTTGATTACTTGGTTCAAACTGATTGCCCCTTCGATGAAAAACAAAACGCTATCAGGTATGAGTCGGGAAGCATTAATAGGGCAGGAGGGTACTATTACCGAATTTAACCTCAGTGTATCAAAGGGTCGATTACGTTTCTCTGCCCCTATTGTAGGAAGTGATGAGTGGGGCTTCAGGTGTGAACAGGTGTTAAGTGTTGGTGATCGTGCGATTGTTACTGATGTCAGTGGCAATGACTTGATTGTTAGAAAAAAATAGAAATAGGAGTGTTTTAAATGGAAGTGATTATTGTTGCGGTTGTTGCGGTTGGGCTAGTACTTATCACCATCGCGAAGGGCGTGCGCTTGGTTCCACAAGGCGAAAAGTTTGTCGTGCAGCGATTAGGTAAGTTTTATCAGACCTTAAACCCAGGGCTTAATTTTGTTATACCCTACGTTGATACGGTCGCGTATAAAGTGACTACAAAAGATATAGTGTTAGATATTCCATCACAAGAAGTGATAACAGAAGACAATGCTGTCATTCTTGCTAATGCAGTGGCGTATATTAATATCCTAAGCCCAGAAAAAGCAGTATATGGTGTTGAAAACTATCAAATAGCGATTCAAAATCTCATTCAAACGACGCTACGAGCGATCATTGGTGAGATGAGGTTAGACGCTGCGTTGTCATCTCGTGATCACATCAAAGCTCGCTTAAAAGACGGTATTTCAGATGATATAGCAGACTGGGGCATCACACTTAAAAACGTTGAGATACAAGATATTAACCCTAGCGATACCATGCAAGCATCAATGGAAGAGCAGGCAGCAGCAGAGCGGCAAAGGCGTGCAGCTGTAACGCGTGCTGAAGGCGAAAAGCAAGCGACTATACTCGAAGCAGAAGGGCGTTTGGAAGCATCAAAGAAAGACGCTGAAGCTCAAATCGTGTTGGCTAAAGCGTCTGGGCGGTCTATAGAATTGGTCACGCAAGCGATTAAGGAAGATGAGCTGCCAGTAATGTACTTGTTGGGTGAAAAGTATATTGACTCAATTAAGACCTTATCAAACTCCGAAAATGCAAAGACCGTTGTTTACCCTGCCGATCTGATTGGCACAGTTAAAGGTCTCATGAGTCGCACTAAATAGTATTAAGTAGTGCTAAACAGCATTAGAAATAAAGCTCAATGTGTAGTCCCTGTTATTGCTATAATGCAGGGACCAGCAATCCGTATTTGTGTTCAAACTATTAACAGCGTGGTCACATAGCTTTGGCAAGTAGTCGTTATCATCATGGGGACCTAAAATCAGCATTGATCGGGTCTGCTAAAAAAATCTTAGTTGAGGGTGGCGCTAATGCATTGTCATTAAGAGCGATAGCCTCAGCGGTGGGCGTATCGCACATGGCGCCTTACTCCCACTTTAAGAACAAAAAAGAGTTGTTTCAAGCGGTTGCCGCTGCTGGTTTTAATGAGCTCGCTGACAATATGGAAAGCGTTAAAAATGACCTCACCGAACCAAAGGAGATTATTTTGGTCTATGGTGGTGAGTATATTCGTTTTGCGATTGATAATGCTCAGCTTTACCGGTTGATGCTTGGGCAGACTGAGTCGGTATCGAGCAGAAGGAGTGACCCCAAATCTCACGCCCATCAGCAGGTTTCTACCGAGCTCGAAGCCAGTTCGAAAAGACTCTACTCACTGTTAAGAGATGCCTTTTCCCTAGAAACCAGTGACCAAGCAAAAGTCAAAGCGCAAGCATTAGGTGCATGGTCAATGGTTCACGGGATGGCTGCCTTAATTATAGAAGGCCACATATCAATACCAGAAGGCGTCTCAGTCAAAGCGTTTTTGGCTAATTCTGCCTTCTAGTTGTAAGGAACGCAGCGTTTTCTTACGTTTCTAAAATCTGTACTTTAATTATTAGAACAGTATTTCAATATCTTCAGTAGGGTATGCCACGCAAGAATGAACCCACCCGAAAGTCTTATCTGATTTTCTTAAGTGCGCCTCAGGGGGGTTAAATACGTTTCCTGAAATAACTTTTACCCTGCATAAACTACACTCACCGGAGCGGCAAGCATTTTCAACGGAATATCCATTACGCTCGAGGCTATTAAGTAGTGGTTCCCCTATCTTTGCCTTAAAGCTCCCTCGGCCTGTTACCGTTACCATTACCTCTTCAGCGTCAATAGTAGTGGGCCAATCAGATAACTGTTGTGGGTTTTTAGGGGCTCCATTGGCCTCCAGCCTAATACGTTTATTGGGAACACCTATACTCTTTAGCTGGCCTATACAGTAGTCGTTGAAAGGGGTCGGCCCGCATACATAAAACAACTTGTTTTCAATGCTGCCTAAGGTATTTCTTATTAGATCCGCAGATAGGTGGCCTTTAAATCCCTCAAAATTCGCTGGCGGCCGAGAAACCACTTCGGTGAGTCTAAACTGGGGATATTGTTCCGCTAGACTACGAAGTTCATTAATGAATATAAGGTCATCGATATAGCTATTGCAGTAAATCATATGAAAACTATACTTAGATCCGCGAGATAGAATGTCTTTAAGCATCGTGATTGCCGGTGCCACGCCTGATCCGCCGGCTAAAAATACTAAGTCTTCTCCATGAAATAGCGGATTATAGTAGAACGTGCCCATTGGCCCCGTACTTAAGAACTGTTGGCCCTGTGATACGTTGTCCAATAAATGGTTAGATACAAACCCATCAGTAACCCGCTTTATGGTTAGATCATAATAGTTTTTTTCGTCACAGGCAGAGGATATAGCATAGGGTCTAGCGGTCGATACGCCATCTATATCGACGAATAGATTAATGTATTGTCCTGCTTGAAATGGTGGTAAAGGTGCTCCTGTAGAGATAAACCTAATCGTTTTGGTCGAAGGGGTCTCTTCTATGACTTTTGATACTTCAAGGGTTAGTCGCTTTGGGTGTAGGGTTGCGACGGTAACATCAACTGAGCCTTTGAGCTCGATTAGGTCCGAACCATCTTTTTCCCATTGTGCTTTATCGGCAACCGCTTCTTGATAACCAACGATTGAGTTCAATACATTATAGGTTGAATCTGCGTTATTTTTAGGGTTAACAGTATTAGACATTAGCGGTCTCCTTTTGTTTAAGTTGCTTAATGACGGCTCTTGCGGCTGACTCGCCCGCCATATAAGTAGGCTGGAAACCGCCCATTCCATTCCAGCACCCGGCTAAATAAAGACCTTCTACCGCATCGATTCGATCTCTAAAAAGGTTGGAGTCTTGTGCATTCTGTTTAAACCCATAGATTGAGCCACCAGGCGTATTAAGATAACGCATCATCGTCAACGGTGTTGCGACTTCAACTTCTTCAATATTATCTCTAATGTTAGGGAACACCTGCTCAGCTTGTTCAATCAGTTTATCGGCCAACGCATACTTGGTTTCAGCATACTTGTCTGGCGGCACGTCGTTCCAGAGTTCTCCATATTGAAGGCACAGTAACGATACTTGGCTTTTACCCTCTGGAGCAAAGCTAGGGTCATCAAAGTTATAGCATGTCAACATGGTTGCCACAGGAGGTTCGAGCTTATTCATTTGTTCATGCATTAGCTCCTCATCCATTGTGGAGCATATAAAGTTTGATGCCGAGGTGATTCCCAGCGTTTGCGGCGTGCAATCTAACCCTAAATAGAGAACAAAGGCAGATGTTCCTATTTCGCGTGATTTGAAGTCTTGTTGCACTGAAACAGGTGGCTGGCCTGTGTCTAACAACTCATTATAGGTAAGCACAGAGCTTGCATTTGATATAACGGCTTTGCAAGAGAGCACTTCGCCATGTTCTGTTCTAACTGCCTTAACCTCGCTGGTGTGATCAGTATTGGTGGTCGTCAGGATTTTGTCAGCAGCACAATTAAACCGTACATCACCTCCGGCCTCGAGAAACGACTCAAGTAATGCGCTCGACATTGCCTGAGAGCCTCCCTTAATGTGCCAAGGCTTGAAAGCAGCATACGCATAGATCATTACAGCAAGGTCTGAAAAAGCAATCTGACTCGGCGGTAGCCCGAGGTAACACCAATAGGCAGCCAGTACTGTTTTGATTTTTTTATCGTTAAAAAACTCATCAAGTACATCTTTGGCTGATACAAGTCCGTATTTAATGAATGTTGGGCAGCTTGATTTAAGTACCTCATCGCTTCCGATTTTACGCGCGCGCGGAAGCGCCATAAAACTTTCCATCGATATTTGTTCACATAAATTTAAAAAAACATCGATGTTATCTTGTTCAGCGAGAAACTCCGCCTTCAATACGGTTTTCAACCCTTTCCAACTTGCCGGTAAGGTAATGTCAAATTCGCCCGGTACTACAATCCTGTATAGCTCGCCTTCTTGAACGAACTCAACCTTTTCCATTACACCAAGGTCAGTAAATATTTTGCGCATTATAAATGGCTTTTTTTCAGTACCTAAGCCGCTTAACTGATGTAAGGCTACTTCAAACTCGTAGTTCCCCCTTACAAAGGACGTTGCACACCCGCCAGGGATATTATGTTTCTCGAGCAATAGTGTCCGGCAACCGCCACGCTGTAGAGTTGTCGCAGCGGTTAGGCCTCCATTACCAGCTCCAATTACGATAGCATCGTAGTTGTTCATGAGGGGCTCCAATGTATCTTGATGTTAATGATTAAGTAATCAGCTATATTTAAATACTATTTACACTGTAAAGATTATATTCTTATCTTTATTATGTAAAGATAAGAATTGTACCTAACTTAGCCGAATGATAAATAAAGCCAGTTTATAGGTTAAATTAGCCTGAATTTGTTAGTATCATTAGTCTGTAGTCGCTATCATAAGCAGGGTTAACCTTGTTGCTGTTTGAAATAGACAATAAATGGAATTATGAATTTACTCGAAACACAAACGTCATTTGTTACATCGCTTATTACGCAACATAAACCCCAGGATACGCTGCAGTTGGGGCTCGGAAACTTAGATCTAACATTGTCTGTATGCCAATCTCTTAATGAAATCAATAATGCAGCGCTGACGTTGATTACGCCCAGCGTGTCGCAACACTCTAACTTTCTCAAAGAAATGAATAAGTTAAAAGTAGGCATGTTAAGTGATTTGGTAGAACTGATTAGAACACCTGCAGACGAAGTATTGCCTGATTTCTACTTTCAGAACCACTCAATCGATTTTGCAATAATCAACGCCAGTGATGCGTTTGATCAAATGTTAGTTGCTCTCTATTACGTTGATAAAATGTTAGTATCGAAAGGCACGGTTATCATTAGCGACGCAGACACACCCGTAATGAAAAAGCTGTGCCGGTATTTAGTTACTGAGAGAGGTTACACCCTTCAAAAGTCCCTTGAGTCGACTGTCAAAAGCCCTGTTGTGGGTCGTTTTCTACGCAGCCAGTTTAACCGTGCGCCAACCTTTATAAAAAATAGGGTAAAAGCGTTCGTTAATTCAGAATTACTGATCACCGATCAAGACCTTGGGTTGCAATGTTCGATGATCGCACTAACAAAACGACGAGAAGAAGGAGAGATTGATATGGATTTTGATACTTTACTTGAGTCGATCATTAACGAATAACGATGTTAGCTTGCAATGATAGGCAACCAATCACTTAACATCAATTATTCCAAATTATATAGAGCACATAGTATGTCAATATTATAGTAAACTAAAATGATAACCGTAGCGTAGACCCGATCGTTTTAACACTTTCTACCAACATAATTCGGGCTAACAATAGAAAATAAAGGCATGCTACTTATTGAAGGATCAATAAATGAATAAGGTTTTAATGGCAGTTGTAATTGTTTCTTTATGTTCACTCAATTCCGAAGCTGACCAGGTTCTTAAATACCGAGAGAGCGGGGCAATAAATAAATATTACGAAAAATATGGCGTGCCAGTACCCGCCCAAAGTTTACCTGAAAACCACTCAACCCCTTAGATTAGGCGATTATCTATAGCGATTACTGATTCTTCGATCAGCGCTACGCCATCACCTTGGAAGCTTATTTATATTATAGGCCTATTTTTTACATTAATTTAAAGTCATGTAATTGAGGTTTGGTTTGAGTTATATCGTCGAGAACGTTAGCACAGGTTTGAAGAGTGGTGGTGTAAAGACGAGCTTAGCTAATACAATGTACATATACCTAATTATATAGAACATATTGAATCTCTCTACTACACTAAAATAGTGCAGAAAAGCGTAGACCCGATCGTTTTAACACTTTCTACCAACATTATTCGGGCTAACAATTAAAAATTAAGGCATGCTACTTATTGAAGGATCAATAAATGAATAAGGTTTTAGTGGCAGTTGCAATTGTTTCTTTATTTTCACTCAATTCCGAGGCTGACACCTTTACTGCCCACTGCCGTAACTCTCCTCCCGAGCTGTTCGTCGAGGGCGAAACTTGTATCGGCGTGGTACCAGACTTAGTAAACGATATTTTTACTGAGCTTGGGCACGATTTAGTATGGATTAAGGTTCCTTGGCCCCGCACGATTTATGAAGCAAAGCGCGGTAACGTAGATTTGTTGATTCGCCATTCAATGACCGAAAGTAGAAAACGTTTTTTAGACGCGGTAACCTATTCCCATCAAAAAAGGAGCCTGTCATTTTTTAAATCGCCTCACTTCAAATCATCAATCAAATCCTACGAAGACTTAAAAGGGCTGAGAGTAGGCGCTCTCCGAGGTAATTTTTACTCACCTGGTTTTTCATCATTTGTTGACCCAAATGACATAGTAGAAGTCTCTCGAACGCAGCAACTGGTGGATATGCTCAAAGCAGGCAGAATTGATGTTGCCGTTACGTCAGAATCACACAGAATAGATTTGTTTGAAAACGACTTCAAAAAGTGCGCCTTCACCGATACTTTTTTAAACCCCTTGTACATCAGCATCCCTAAAAAGTCTAAAGCAAGCCGTATTTATAACGCAGTCAGCAGTCAGGTTCTTAAATACCGAGAGAGCGGGGCAATAAATAAATATTACGAAAAATATGGCGTGCCAGTACCCGCCCAGAGTTTACCTGAAAACCATTCAACCCCTTAAGTTAAGCCATTATCTATAGCGACTGCTGTCCAATTGACCCGCTCCATGTTATCTAGGCTTTGACGATTTCTAGCACTATTGAACCGTTAAACCTATCGGAAATGGACGACCATGTAAATTAACTTGAGGTACTTGTTCATACCCCCATTTGTTATAGGTTAAGTGAGGCACCATCTCATCGATAAAACTGGCGAGTTCTGTTGTGGAAACGGCCCCATCGCGATTACCGGAACCCTCGGTACACATAATTATAAAGCAATTAAGTGTCTAGAGAAGACTGGTCGATTCATTTTAATAGGCGGTGTGGTACAGTGCATGCCAGAATGTATCGGTAATCATTTCCATCCTAAGGACAAACCAGTTATGACTCCACTGTTCAAAGAAATTGACAGCCAACCCTCTCCCTTAGGACAGATATCCCTTCGCCGGCGCCGTATACCGGTATTTGGAGACCGAGACATCTATGAGGTTAAACTAGGCGATGAATTTCTAATGTCTAGTATGTTTGTCGATGCTGAAGAGGCTCTATCTTCACTGGGTTTGACGGCAGTAACAGGGGATAACCTCAGCGTAGTAGTAGGCGGTTTGGGGTTGGGGTATACCGCTGTTGAAGCGCTAAAAGACCAGCGAATTTCTGAGTTGCTTGTGGTTGAGGCTTTGGATGCGGTAATAGCCTGGCATAAAGAAGAACTTGTACCGTTAGGGGCTATGCTCAATGCGGATAAGCGAAACCGTTATGTGTCTGGTAGTTTTTTTGATTTAGCGACAAATCCAGACAAGGGGTTCGACCCTAGCTGCGAAGGTAAAAAGCTTGATGCTATTCTTTTAGATATCGATCATTCACCTACCGAATTCTTAAATGCAGCCAATGCCAGTTTCTATAGCACTGAAAACCTTACACTGATGGCTGAACAGCTCAAACCAAAAGGTGTTTTTGCAATGTGGTCGCAAAACTTACCCGAGGACAGCTTTGAGGCGTTACTCAAAACCGCATTTGATAGTGTAGAGTCACATGTAGTTTCATTCTTTAACCCTTTTCAAGGTAATGAATCGACTAACTCGGTGTATGTCTGCATTAAAGGGGATTGGTAGATAAAATGTTATAGGTCAATATTGTTTGGCATAACGACAAGGCCCCAATAGTATTATTGCGGCCTTTCAGGTTAACACCTCTTTTATTAGTTCTTAGCCGTTACAGTAACGGTACCCCATTCAACGATACACATTGCCTCGCAAAGGCTGCATGTACGATAATGAGTAACGTATTCCACCTTTTTTAGTTCCGAGTTATTTTTGTTTGTTCAACTTTATATGTCAAATCAGGGCAATCTTACTTGCACTCGTTGTATTTGATTTGTAACCTTCGATTCTATAAAAAAATTTATCAAGTTGTATTACTTATGAGACACGAAGAGATACCAGAAGACCACACAGACCCGTTAATAAGGGCGCTGCACCGAGTTATCCGAGTAGCCGTTAGATTTTTAGCGTTTCTAATGGTACTCGTAATACTGTGGAGCATCGCTGACGTTGTGTATGTTCTTTATCAGAAAATGAAAACACCTCCTTACTTTTTGCTTGATGTAGGAGATATATTAGAAACATTTGCCGCATTCATGGCGGTATTAATTGCGATCGAAATATTTACTAATATCAGGCTTTATTTGGGTACTAATATTGTTCCTGTCCAGCTTGTTATCGCGACCGCACTTATGGCTGTCGCGCGGAAAGTTATTGTCTTAGACCTTAAAGAGGTTACCGCGGAGCAAGTGGTTGGTTTATCTTTGGTGACCATTGCTCTCGGCGTCTCATATTGGCTTGTACAAAAATCGCCCGATAATACCTATAAATAACTCAACGTACACTGTAGAGCATACAAGATGAATGATAAGTTTATTATAGGTATCGTTGTGTCGGTCGCGCTTATCGCTCATATCTGGATATTTAAGTGGGTAAAGTTCAAGATAGACGAAGCCACCATTGTTAATTATATAAAGCAGCACTCTGCTACCTCTGTTTTTAGTACCGATACACTTTCTTTAAACACCCACATTAAATTAGCAAGGGTTACCGAGATTTGCGCTAAAAGCCGCGCAATAACGGCTTATATCCAAGAAAAAGAAAAGTGGGTTTTATCTTAATTAAAACCATTGGTTCTGCATCGCAAAACAGGTGTCATCTCGATCTGTTAACAATGCCAGATCATGAGCAATGCTACTTAGCTCCCATTTGAAAAAATACTGGCAAGCTTGAAGTTTTCCTTGGTAGAAGCAATTATCTTCTGAGTTAGGTGTACCGAATTCTTCGAGCTTTGTTAAACCATCTTCTGCAGCGAGTGCTTGCCTTAACCATAGCCACGCGGCGACAACTTTGCCTATGATATTCATGTAGCATGCTGCATTAGCGAGCGTTTTATCGATGTTGTTAGTCGCTAGGTCAGCGCCTAATTGCATCGTGATTTTTTGAACCGACTGTAAGGCTTGTGTGAGTTCGTTCGCCCATGCTGAACACCGGCTATTATTTATTGAGTGAGCTTGCGTTATATCTGATTGCATCCGTTTTGCTAAAAGCTGTAACCCTAAACTATTATGTTGCCATACTTTGCGACCTAGCAAATCTAACGCCTGAATACCGTTGGTTCCTTCATGAATAGGGTTAAGTCGGTTATCACGCCAGTATTGTTCTACCGGGTACTCGCGTGTGTAGCCAGAGCCTCCAAGTATTTGAATAGCGAGGTCATTGGCCTTAGGACCAAACTCTGAACACCAGGACTTTATCACAGGGGTTAGTAAATCAAGCAAAGTATGCGCTTCTTTAATGCTTGATTCGCTTTCCAATGTATTAATATCATCTAGCAGTGATGACCCTAAAAGGCATAATGACAAGCCACCTTCGACATAAGACTTCTGTGCTAATAGCATTCGGCGAACATCCGCATGCTCGATAATCGGGATAGGTGCAGATGATGGCTTATCGGTGGCATGCCTGCCTTGGGTACGTTCACGTGCATATTCTAATGAATACAAATAGCCACGATAGCCAATCACTGTAGCGCCCATTGCAACGCCCACTCTTGCCTCATTCATCATTTGGAACATATACCGCAAACCTTGATGCTCTTCACCAATCAAATAACCAATACAGGCTCCATTTTCCCCAAAAGAAAGTGCAGTTGATGTAGTGCCGCGATAGCCCATTTTATGAATTAGCCCTGTTAATGCCACATCATTACGTTGGTCAGGCTCACCGTTACTATCGAGTGTGAATTTCGGTACTAGGAATAGTGATATTCCTTTAACGCCTATAGGAGCGCCTTCTATTTTTGCTAATACAAGGTGAACGATATTGTCGGTTAACTCATGATCCCCACCAGAGATAAACATTTTGTCGCCCTTGATCAAATAATGACCTTTCTCTGTAGGCTTTGCTGACGTTCTGATATCGGCAAGGGATGACCCTGCATGAGGCTCAGTTAATGCCATGGTGCCGCTAAAACGGCCAGTAAGCATGGATGATAAAAATTGATCTTTTAAAGCCTCACTTGCAAAGATACTGATCAGGTTTGCTGCGGCGGATGTAAGAAAAGAATAACCAGACGTTGAAGGGTTCGCGCTTGTAAAATACCCCATGCAAACGGCCATAATCACTTCTGGTAGCTGCATTCCATCTAACTCATAGTCTTGACGACCTGCGATAAACCCCGCACTAGCGAGTGCATCAAACGCAATCTTTACTTCAGCAATGATGCTTACTTTCTTACCATCAAATTGAGGCTCATTAGTATCTAATTGTGCGTTGTGGTTGGCAAATAAGTCCGTAGCGATTTGGGTGGCGGTATCAATTGCAGCATTGAACGTTTCTATATTGTGTTCAGCAAAACGAGGCCTTTTAGTTAATTCAGTACTGTTAAGTACTTCATATAGCTGGAACTGGATATCTCGAGTATTTAATAGCGAGTTAGACATAAAAAGCCTTTCAAGTGAGTTGATTACACATCCTTAGCATCACTATCTCATAGAAATAGCCTTAATTTAACTGGCTACCATGACATAAAGTCTGCGAATATCGCCATGCGATCACCGAGCTCGTTTTTCATGAATTAATCGGTAATAGTTTTCAAATATATTTTAGTTGCTCAAATAGTTGTTAACCAGTAGTCTATACAGTATTAAGCGATCATTACATAACACCAAAATATCTCCACTATGAAACTATATATTGCCGAGAAGCCGAGTCTAGGGCGTGCCATTGCGGCAGCTTTACCTAAGCCGCACCAAAAACAAGACGGGTATATTAAAGTAGGGTCAGGCGATATTGTCACTTGGTGTATTGGCCATATTCTTGAACAGGCTGAACCTGAAGCGTACGATCCCGACTTTAAAAAATGGCAGTTAAACCATTTACCGATCTCTCCAGATCAATGGAAACTAATACCCAAACGTAATACTCGCAAACAGTTTACGGCTGTTAAAAATTTAATAAAAAAAGCTGATACGATTATTCATTGTGGGGACCCTGACCGTGAAGGACAGCTACTGGTAGATGAAGTGATCAACCATGTTGGTGTTAAATCAGACGTTAAGCAAGGGGTTCAGCGCTGTTTGATTAGTGATCTAAATACGCCTGCAGTTAAAAAATCTTTATCAACACTAAAACCTAATAGTGATTTTTATACGTTGTCGATTTCTGCATTGGCTCGTTCGAGAGCGGACTGGTTATACGGCATTAACATGACTCGTGCCTATACCTTACAAGGACAAAAAGTTGGTTATCAAGGGGTGGTTTCTGTAGGTCGAGTTCAGACACCGCTATTAGGCTTGGTTGTTAGGCGCGATATTGAGATCGAAAACTTCACGCCGGTAGACTATTACGAAGTGTTAGCGCATGTAGTGCCTGGTACCCAAACCACATTTACCGCGAAGTGGAAACCTAGCGAAGCCTGTGCTCCGTATTGTGATTCTGACGGCCGTGTTTTAAACAAAGCATTAGCGGAGAATGTGGTCGGTAGAATAAAACTGCAGCCGGCGACCGTTATGAGTGTAGAACGTAAAGCCAAAAAACAGCTGCCGCCGTTGCCCTATAATTTGTCATCATTACAAATTGATGCTGCTAAACGGTTTGGGCTAAGTGCTAAAGTGGTGCTTGATACGTGCCAATCGCTCTATGAAAACCACAAACTAATCACATACCCCCGTTCTGACAATCGATACTTACCAGCGGCACACTTCCGTCAGGCACCAAATGTTATTTCAGCCATCGCCCAGACTGCCGACCTAAAAAAAGAATGTAACGGTGTTGATACTAATTTGAAAAGCAGAGCGTGGAATGACGGAAAGGTTGGGGCACACCACGCTATTATCCCTACCTCGATGCGAGGCAAGGGGGCGGTTTCAAGAGTGGAGAAACAAGTCTATACACTTATCGCGACACAGTACCTTATTCAGTTCTATTCCAGTTGGGAGTACGTCGATGGCATGGTAGAACTTGATATTGCTGGTGGTTTATTTGTCACGAAGGCGCGACATACAACGATAAAGGGCTGGAAACAGCTGATGAACACACTCGCAGCTAATCAGGATATTCGTGATAACCTGCCAAATGTCGTTAAAGGAGAGGTGTTACTGTGTGAAAGAGGTTCACTGCAAGAGAAAGAAACCACGTCTCCTGCACCTTTTACCGATGCTAGCTTGCTGGCCGCGATGACGGGGATTAGTCGGTACGTGACTAACCCAGACGTTAAAAAGGTATTAAAAGAAACAGATGGCCTCGGCACAGAAGCGACTCGCGCCAATATTATTGAGTTGCTGTTTAATCGGCAATTTCTTGAACGAAAAGGTAAGCAAATTCGGTCCACTGCGATAGGCCGAGGTTTAATTGAGAGTTTACCTGAGAGCATGACATTGCCAGATATGACCGCTCAATGGGAGTCTACACTAGACAAAATCAGCTTAAAGGAGCAAAACTACAATGATTTTATGGCACCATTACAAAAAACGTTACTTGACTTGGTCGGTTACGCGCGCTGTAATCTTCCTATAGGTTTAAAAGGGCTAAAGAAAAATAAGCCCAATCGTTACAAATCGAAAAGTAAGTCTGCTAAAAGTGTCTATAAAAAGTCAAAAAAGTGAACGACAGTGGAGCTTTGATAAATGTCTTCGATGTTGTTCTTTTCTATCACGTTGATTTAAAACTGGCGTGCGCATCAAATAGCCTTGCTTAGGCTCAGTAAATGAAACTTTAGTAAATAATGTTGGAGATCTGATTTTGCAAACAGTCGTAAAAAAATGGTTTAGAGATAAAGAATATGGTTTTTTAGAAAATGGTAGTGGGCCAGATATTATGGTTCGCAAAGCTGATTTACTTAACTGCCAGTTCCTAAGAATCGGTGTTACGGTCGAATTTGAATGCCACGTTGATAAATCTAAACTGGTCGCGAAAAATGTAAAGCTTTCGCATCAGAAGAACCAACAAAACGGTGGCAGAAACACTAAACAGAACCCTTTTGGGGTGATGACATAGTTAGTAACTAACAAGACTCGCTAATTGGCATGCAGTCTAATAGTTAACTATGTTAAGGGTAGTCGTTTCGTGCTTCAATGCACTCGCTTTCTCCCATTGCAAACTCTCTGCAAATAAGTGGCCTATTGTCGTAAATTGAACAAAGCATTGTGTTTCGGTCGAGCGCAGCACACCAGCCGTCGCCCAGTCGGCTCATT
Organism: uncultured Oleiphilaceae bacterium; assembly: GCA_913060665.1. Classification (GTDB taxonomy): domain Bacteria; phylum Pseudomonadota; class Gammaproteobacteria; order Pseudomonadales; family Oleiphilaceae; genus Alkalimarinus. The sequence goes on along the minus strand of CAJXUY010000001.1, from coordinate 242,609 downwards.
GTCTCGCCACCCCACTTGTCGGTTTTGATGAATCGGTCGGGCACTCCTGTATCTGTGATTATCATCACTTCCATACGACAGCAAATGGCTTCACAGCTCGAGCAGGTGATACCCTTATCGATAATATTAGTGGCGTTTATTTTCATAAAATACTGCTCAAGGTATACAATTGACGAATAATATAGTGGCTGATTATATCTTGATATTAAGCGCCTAACTGAGTTTTTATCGTTTCACTAAGGAATAACTTGTGGCTTCAAAATACTATGTAATATGGCAGGGCAGAGAAACCGGTATCTTTACTGATTGGGCTACCTGCAAAAAACATATTGATAAATTTCCAGGCGCAAAATATAAATCTTTCAAAACATTGGCCGAAGCTGAGTCTGCATATACTGGTAGACCTTCAAATAGTTCGACCCCTGCTTCTAAAAGTGTAACGTCGGCTAAACGCAATGCTACGTCGAATTCTATAAAAACCTATACCGAGTCAGAAATAGATAGACTTGATTTTACGACTAAAATCTATACCGACGGTGGTTGCGAGCCTAACCCAGGCGAAGCAGGTTCAGGGTTGGCGGTTTATCGTGATGGCGAAATCGATGAACTATGGTTCGGCCTATACAGCCCTAACGGCACAAACAACACAGCCGAACTGGGTGCATTGTTTGAAGCTCTTGAGATGGCCAAGGTAGAACTGGTTAAAAATAGAACGGTCGCCATATTCTGTGATTCAAAATACTCAATACAGTGCGTGACTCAATGGGCCGCGGGCTGGGAGAAGAAAGGGTGGAAAAAAGCGGGAGGGGAGATCAAAAATCTTGAGTTAATCAAAAAAATATTCAATCTTTATCAAGAACTTAAGGGTAACATTAAAGTATTGCATGTTAATGGCCATGTAGGCGTTGAGGGTAATGAGTTAGCCGATAGAATGTCTATTCTCGCGATGGAGTCAAAAGAGGTGAAACTCTCACGGTACTCAAAGGTAATTAATATCAGTTCTATATTAGCAATGCGGCCGGGTTAACGTTGAGTTTGTTAGCCTTATGTCTTAGATGATTTGATCAAATAGTGTTCTAAACTTCCATGTAATTGTATACAAATTACAGCATCACAAGGGAGTTTAGTCATGTCGTACAAAGCCACCTACCTGTCTTCAATTAATGATCCGGTTTCCTTTTGGAAAGAAAAATCAGGGCTTATCTCTTGGTATAAAAAGCCCAAAACCATACTCAGTAAAAACCGAGAAGGTTTGGACTGTTGGTATGCAGATGGCGAGCTTAATACGTCTTATTTAGCGCTTGACTATCACGTTGAGCTGGGGCGTGGTGAGCAAACGGCGTTGATCTACGACTCTCCTGTTACCGGTAGTGTTGAAAAAATTAGCTATATTCAGCTAAGAGATAAAGTAGCCTGTTTTGCGGGTGCTCTAGATACGTTGGGCGTATCTAAGGGCGACCGAGTAGTACTCTATATGCCAATGATCCCCGAGGCCGTCATTGCGATGCTTGCTTGCGCGCGAATCGGCGCTATTCACTCGGTTGTATTTGGAGGTTTTGCCGCCAACGAACTAGCTGTCAGAATTGATGACGCAACCCCAAAAGTGATTGTCTCGGCTTCTTGTGGCATCGAAGTTAATAAAGTGATTGCATACAAGCCACTTCTTGACCAAGCCATTGAGCTGGCCACCCATAAACCCGATAGTTGCGTAATTGTACAGCGACCTCAAGTACTCTGTTCTTTAGTTGCCAATCGTGATTATGACTGGCAAGCGTTAAACGCAACCGCTAAGGCGAAAGACCCTGTTCCTGTATTGTCCACAGACCCTCTTTATATACTTTACACATCAGGCACGACTGGTAAACCAAAAGGTGTAGTGCGTGACAATGGCGGACACGCAGTTGCGATGCGCTATAGCATGGAGTGGGTTTATGGCGTGAAACCTGGCGATGTTTATTGGGCAGCATCAGATGTTGGGTGGGTAGTGGGTCACTCTTATATTGTCTACGCACCTTTACTTACCGGTTGCACCACTATTTTGTATGAGGGAAAACCTGTTAGAACACCTGATGCGGGCGCTTTCTGGCGTGTTTGTGCTGACTACGATGTGAAAGTATTGTTTTCTGCTCCAACAGCGTTTAGAGCTATTCGAAAAGAAGACCCTGATGCCGAGTTATTAAAAAAGTATGATCTAAAAAAACTCGAACGTCTTTATTTAGCGGGCGAAAGACTAGACCCACCCACCTATGAATGGCTTAAAGAAAAAACCAACTTACCGATTCTTGATCACTGGTGGCAAACTGAAACCGGTTGGGCTATCGCTTGTAACCCCGTAGGTGAAGGGTTGATGCCAGTAAAACCGGGTTCTGCAACAATGCCCACGGTTGGTTTTGATGTGAAAGTGCTGAACGAGCGAGGTCTACCTGCGCAACCAAATGAACAAGGAAGTGTGGTCGTTAAACTGCCTATGCCTCCCGGTTGCTTACCGACGGTTTGGAACGATACTGAACGATTCAAAGGCTCATATTTAAATATTTTTAATGGCTATTACCTATCCGGTGATGGAGGTTACATTGATGATGATGGCTACCTGTATATTATGGGCCGTACCGATGATGTCATTAACGTAGCAGGGCATAGATTGTCGACAGGCGAGATGGAAGAGGTTGTCGGTTCTCATGAAGCCATTGCTGAGTGTGCAGTCTTTGGGGTGGCTGACCAACTTAAAGGGCAGGTGCCTTTAGGGCTCGTATTACTGAAAGATGGTGTTGATGTCGATGATGAGGTGCTTGAAAAAGAATTAGTCAAACTCGTAAGAGACCGCATTGGACCATTAGCCTGTTTTCAGCGAGCAATGGTGGTAGATAGGCTACCAAAAACAAGGTCAGGTAAGATCTTGCGTAAAACAATCCGCCAAATTGCTGATGGCCAAACATACTCAGTGCCCTCCACGATTGATGATCCTTCAATACTGACAGATCTAGAAGATAGGTTCAGTGCTTTGGGGATGTCTTAAACACTCGGCAAACATTTAGAGTGGGTTAGTGTTTATTATACGGCTTATTATCAAATGTTAAGGAATACACCAAAGCGTATCAACTAACATTGTTGAAAATCAGAATAAACGTTGCGCCAGTTCGTTCCTAACTGTCATTGGTGTTAGGCCCCCGGGCGTCGCCTTTGCAACCACAACAGCTGAACGAGGCCATCAAGTCAATGGGTGGCCCGCTTTTTAAACCCTTTTCGTATCAAACCTCTTTGTTTTGATTCTTCTTTAATCTGGATAAACTAACCGGTGTCATGCCTAGAAATGACGCAATGTGATATTGGGGGATACGCTCTAATAAATGGTTATACTCTTTGCAAAACCATCGATATCGCTGCTCACCGTTGCAAATTAGACGTTTAGCATCTCGCTTTGCATTGCTGACAAATAGATTATGCATAAAGGTGATTTCGAAATTAAGTATTTCTGGCTTGTCTAACGCGTAAGCGTGAAATTTAGGGTAGTTAGCGACCAATAGTGTGGCAGGCTCTATGGTTTGAATATAATAAGGGCAGGGTGCACTACTTACAAAGCTTGATATTGGGCCTAGCAGTATTCCTTCTTCGTAAAAACCCTCATTCACCTCGTTGCCTTCTTGGTCTACATAGTAAATCCGTACTAATCCTTCTGCTATATAAAAGAACTCTTCGCAGGGTTGGCCGGCTTTTATCCAGTGTTCATTTTCTTTCAATTCAAGTAGGTGAAAGAATCCAGCAAAGCCATTCCAGTCTGCTAGGTCAGCATGAAAACGTTGTTCTAGCGTTGTACGCATTTTTACAAAGTGTTGTTTCACATTTGTTCCTGTAGTGTGAGTATCGCCACTGCATAGCGGGCCTAATAGCATGAATTATCACTCAGTAATCAATATCAGTAAAGCTAACAGGGTATAACGATGAATACTCACAACTAAGCGTTCAGCTACTAGAGGGCGAGTTCTGATAGGCCGGGATAATCCTCAGGTCTTACACTCCCAGGCCACTTTAATAGTCTATCTCTGTCGTTGATGGTTAAATCGTTAATACTTGCGTAGCGTTTGCGCATTAGTCCCAACTCATCAAACTCCCAGTTTTCATTTCCGTATGCACGAAACCATTGGTTACCTGAATTTCGGTACTCGTAAGCAAACCTTACTGCTATACGGTTTTCACCATAGGCCCACAATTCTTTGATTAGCTTGTAATCTAGCTCTCTTTCCCATTTATTCTTTAAGAATTGTATTATTTCTGGTCGGCCGTTAATGAAACTATTGCGGTTTCGCCACTGGCTATCTTGGCTGTACGCTAGCGCTACCTTTTCCGGGTCTTGGTTATTCCATCCATTTTCAGCCATTCTGACTTTTGTTAACGCACCTTCATGATCAAACGGCGGAAGTGGGGGTCTTGCTGTATCCATAATGGACTCCAAGGTTGAGTTAAAATAAGGAGACTGAACTGTCTCCTCTTGAGCAATAGTAGACAGATCGGTATACTTGCGCAACACTTTTTGAGTTAACACTAAATGAATAAACGCGCAGAGTTAATCGATACCGCACTTGAGCTCTTTTATCAATCAGGTATACATGCAGTAGGTATTAACGAGGTATTAGCGCAATCAGGAATTGCAAAAAAAACTCTATACAAATACTTTCCAAGCAAAGATGACCTTATTCTGTCGTGTGTTATCGAACGCGATCAGCGGTTTACACGCTGGCTTTTATCTCGTTGCCAAAAAAGTGATTCAGTAAATGCATTTATTGAAGACGTTTTTAATGCCCTAGATGACTGGTTTAACAATAAAGCGACCGAGCTAGGTCGTTTTGGAGGGTGTTTTTTTATCAACACGGCCGCAGAATACAGTGATGATAAATGTCAAATCTACTTACAGTGTCAGCAACATAAGAACAATATTAAGCGTATATTTAGTGATCAGTTGAGCGCACATATTCTTAACGAGAATCGTGCTGAATTAATGCTCGATACCCTTCTATTACTCAAGGAAGGTGCGATTAATAGTGCTTTTGTTATGGGTGATATGCAGGCGGCTATTAAAGCTAAGAACATTGCGCTTAATTTACTATACAGATAATGCCCTCTCACAGAAAATCAATAAAGCGTCATCACGCCACTCAGGCAGGGTGTCTACCTTTTTCAACTTATGATTCATTCACTCGTCATTAGCATAGATCACTATCTAGCCTGTTAATAATGCTGATAGCTAAATCAAACATGCATCAACTTAGTGCTTGCAGTGTTTTTATCTACACCAAAAAAATCTATTAAATCTATTAAAAAGCACTGTAAATACAAATGGTTAACTGCCTAAACACTTATTGGCACAGTTATGGCTAAGGTTTAGGTGATTAATAATCACTTAAAAGGTTTTAGAGGATATAGCCATGAATAAGTTAGATGTCACTGAAGCGATTGTTTTATTGAAAAAAGAGAAGTCACTGACTTGGGAGGGTATTGCGAGTGCTATCGATATGTCACCTGTTTGGACTACATCCGCTTGTTTAGGGATGAATAGCTGCCCTGAAGAGGTAGCTGATAAGTTGGTAGCGTATATTGGTTTGCCAACTGAAGCTAAGGCTGCTTTGATGGCATACCCAACCAAAGAGTGGGATAAGTCGATCCCACAAGATCCACTGATTTACCGGTTATACGAAGTGGTAGGCGTCTACGGAGAAACCTTGAAAGAAGTGATTCAGGAGAAGTTTGGTGACGGCATCATGAGTGCCATTGACTTTTCTATGGAGGTAGACAAAGAAGAAAATCCGAAAGGGGACAGGGTTATTCTTACGCTCAATGGTAAGTTTCTACCTTACGCATCTTGGTGATTTATTTTGGTGCACTCTGATTCAATAATTAGCACTAAATAGATTTCAACTAACTACAAATAAGTATAAATACCTATTGTTAAGAAATATTACTATATAAAACAATGAATTGTAGAGTTGGCATTGTTAATGCTTGGTAATATTTGAAACTTTAAATTAAAATAGCGAGAGTTTATATGGCTTATATAGAACCCAGTGAATTTGTCACCAAGATGGTTGACTCAGGCGAACAAAAAATATTTATGTCCACCAAAGATACACTCGTAAGAGCTTTCATGGCCGGTGCTATTCTAGGTCTTGCAGCATTTTTTGCGATTACTGTGATTGTAAAAACCGGTAGCTTGTTGGTAGGGTCTCTCTTATTCCCTGTCGGGTTTATCATGCTTTACTTAATGAAGTTTGACCTACTAACGGGTGTATTTACATTAGTACCGCTATCCATCTTAGATAAACGTGCCGGATGTACGGTTCCTTCAATGTTAAGAAATTGGGGGCTAGTGTTTGTAGGAAATTTTGCCGGTGCACTTACCACCGCATTCTTCGCGTCTTTTATATTGACCTATGGCTATAACACAGACGGTGGTGCGTTGGCAGCTAAGGTTAGCTCAATTGGCGAGTCTAGAACGTTGGGTTATCAAGCGCATGGCGTTGAGGGTTGGTTCACTATCTTTATTCGTGGCATGCTGTGTAACTGGATGGTGTCGATGGGTGTTGTTGGAGCAATGATCTCAACATCTGCAGGTGCAAAAATGGCTGCAATGTGGATGCCGGTTATGCTTTTCTTTTTCATGGGCTTTGAGCATTCAATCGTAAACATGTTCTTATTCCCATTCTCTATGATTATGGGTGGTGAATTCGGTATTTATGAATATTTCGTATGGAACGAAATCCCTACCGCACTTGGTAACCTTGCGGGCGGATTCTTGTTGGTAGGTTTACCGTTATACCTTACACATGTTAGAACTTCTCCAGAGCGTAAAGCCGCTTAATGGTGATTGGTTTTTAAAGGCAAGGCTCCGTAGTTAACATTACGGAGCCTTTTTCAGTTTGGTGCGGTTAACCTACTTAGGATTTAAATATGACGCAGCCGTTAGAGGTTAGTATAGGTAGTGCGACTCATAAAGGTGTAAAGCCCATCAATCAAGATCATTTAGGCAGCTTATCGCCAAAAGAGCCTCTACTAAGTTCAAAAGGCATTGTTCTCGCAATGGCTGACGGCGTTAGTTCAAGTAAAGTAAGTCAAGTGGCTAGTCAGGCTGCTGTATCAGGTTTTCTCGAGGATTATTACTGTACATCCGATTCTTGGTCGGTTAAAACTTCTGTGCAAAAAGTGGTTAAGTCAATTAACTCATGGCTTTATGCTCAAACTCGTAACAGCCCTTATCGTTTTGAGCGAGATACTGGTTATATTTGTACTTTCAGTGCGCTTGTATTGAAATCTAATACGGCACATTTATTTCATTCCGGTGATACTCGCATCTACCGTCTATGTGATGGTCAGCTTGAGCAGCTGACCGAAGACCACAGGCGAGTGGTCTCAGCAGAGGTTAGCTACCTTACAAGAGCACTAGGTGTTGACCAAACACTAGAGATTGACTATCAAAACATGTCAATCGAGAAAGGTGATGTGTTTGTCTTGGCTACCGACGGCGTATACGAATTCGTCAACGGACAACATATTACCGATGCGATAGCAAATGCCGATACGCTTGATTCTGCTGCTATCAGTTTAGTTGATTTAGCACTTGAAAGAGGAAGTGACGATAACTTAAGTGTTCAAATAGCGCGAGTAGATCAAGTATCCGATTATCAGTTGGATGAAGTTCAGCAGCTAACCATGTTACCGCTACCACCAAAGCTCACTGCAAGAATGCAATTTGACGGCTATGAAATTATTAGGGAAATTTATATTAGTAGCCGTAGTCATGTGTTGCTGGCCAAAGACCTTGACACATTACAAACAGTCGTCATTAAAACCCCCTCTACAGAGCTGAGGAATAACAGCCAATATCTTGAGCAGTTTATGTTAGAGGAGTGGATCGCTAAACGGGTAAACAGCCCCAATGTTGCGAAGGCGATAGCGCCAAGTCGCAAAAGAAACTACTTATATTTGGTTTCTGAGTACATTGAAGGTATCTCTCTTAACCAATGGATGATCGATAATCCCAAGCCTAGTTTGGAATCCGTTAGGTCTATCATTGATCAAGTTGCTAAAGGTTTGCAGGCATTTCATCGCCAAGAGATGATTCACCAAGACTTACGCCCTAATAACATCATGATCGATCAGACTAATACGGTTAAAATAATCGATTTCGGTTCTACTTATATCGCCGGTGTGACTGATGCTAAAACAGAAGAGCTGTTACGGGGTACGATGCGTTATTCAGCTCCCGAATACTTTTTAGGTCAGTTTGGAACACAGCGCTCTGATATCTATGCGTTGGGTGTTATTACCTACCAAATGCTATCGGGGCGGTTTCCCTACAGTACAAAAATAGCCCAGGCAAAAAGTGTTACTGCCCAGCGACGATTGAATTACAAAAGCATCATTGATGATCATTCCGAGTTGCCATTGTGGGTCGACGATTCACTGCGTAGAGCGGTACAGATTAATCCGCTAAAGCGGTATTCTGAACTATCAGAATTTATATATGATTTACGACATCCGAATAATTCATTTTTATCAAAAGGTCGGCCACCGTTAATGCAACGTAATCCAGTTGTATTTTGGCAAAGTGTTAGCTTTATTTTATTTGGGATTTTGATTGTTCAGCAGGTTTTGAACCAATGAATGGTCATTTCCCCTGTATGAATTGTCATCTTATAGATAATCTATGATATAACGGAATAACTAACCGTTATATCAATCGCTGAGACCCTGTTTTACTAGTGGTCTGTTCAACGTTGTATAAGAGGTGTATTGCTAATGATACCGTTAAATGAGCCATTTGATCTTGTCTTATTCGGGTCTACCGGCGACCTAGCTACTCGCAAACTGCTTCCTGCACTATTTTCACTACACTTTGACGAACGCCTCCCTTCAGAATGGCGTTTAGTCGCACTTTTTAGACGGCAGCATGATAACTTTTTGGAAACATTACAAACATCTATCATGGGCGTGCACAGCTTTGATGATGAAACGGTTAGAGACAAATGGAGTTCATTTACCAAGCATATAGTTAGTTTTTCATTTGATGCAACTGAGCCTGATAACTACGGGGAGCTCAAAAAATTTGTAGATCAAAAGCCGAATACTAATACGATCTTTTACCTCGCCACACCTTCCTCTTTATACGGAAAGATTTCCAGCGGTCTAGCAAAAGCACACCTTAATACCAGCAGCAGTCGTATCGTGCTTGAAAAACCAATCGGTTCGAATCTAGAGTCTGCTACCAAGATCAACCAACTAGTGAGCCGGCATTTCAAAGAGCACCAGATATTTAGAATCGATCACTATCTTGGTAAGGAAACCGTACAAAATCTTCTGGTCCTTCGGTTTGCTAATACGATATTTGAGTCTCAGTGGAATCAAAACTATATCGATAATATACAGATCACAATCTCTGAAACATTAGGTGTTGAAGAGCGAGCACAGTTTTACGATCACGTTGGTGCATTACGTGACATGGGGCAGAACCATCTGTTGCAACTGCTTTGCATTGTCGCTATGGAGCCTCCCTCTAGGTTTACCCCCGATGCAGTACGTGATGAAAAAGTAAAAGTGTTACAGGCTCTCCGCCCATTAAATGACCTTGATGTGCATAAGAAGGTGGTTCGGGGTCAGTATACGTCCGGTATTTCAAATGGCGTAGCAGTAGAAGGATACCTTGACGAGGAAGGGGTTGACCCGTCTAGTGAGACTGAGACTTATGTAGCCATGAAAGTAGAAATTGATAACTGGCGCTGGGCAGGCGTTCCGTTTTACCTTCGAACCGGTAAACGTTTGGTTCACCGAGCCTGTGAAATTGTGGTCCACTTTAAAGAAGTGCCTCATTCTATCTTTGATCTTCAACATAAAAATACGATGGCCAATAAACTGGTGTTTAGACTTCAGCCAGACGAAGGCATTCGCTTAATGCTTTGTGAGAAGAAAAGGGGGCCTGGAGTCAGTGTTCGATCAACTGAGCTAAGCTTAAGCCCAGATTACTTGAACCGAAAACGTGTGCCTGATGCGTATGAGCGACTTTTAGGGGATGTTATCTCTAATAATCAAACCTTATTTGTCAGGCAGGATGAGTTGATTGCGGCATGGGATTGGTTAGACCCGATACTGAAGCATTGGGATGAGTCTGAACAAGGGCCTGAATCCTATATTGCCGGAAGTTGGGGGCCTGCTGCTGCAACGCTACTGTTAGCAAAAGACGGTCGATTATGGGATGAAACTTGTAGCCCGTTGAAAGACGACGTTGTTCCTTCAAAAACAAAGAGGGGCTGAGTATGATCGAGTATTTATTCGATACCCCAGAAAGCCTGACCATGGCTCTGAGCACGGCGCTAAAAAATGCATTGTCAGACCAACTGAATGCCGCTGGTATGAGCAGCATAGCGGTAAGTGGAGGGCAGACCCCGAAAGCGTTATTTGATCAGCTTTCTAGTGTTGAGCTGGATTGGGGCCGTATTACAGTGACGTTAACCGATGAACGTTGGGTTGCTGATGATCACCCTGATAGTAATGAGAGAATGGTTAAGCAGCATCTTCTAAAAAACAGAGCGACACCTGCGACCTTTATCCCCTTAAAAACGGCCTATAAAACAGCCGAAGGCGGGCAGTTTGCGTTGGATGTTACACTTCAAGAAAAGTTGCCTGTGATTGATTTTGTGGTGCTTGGAATGGGAGGGGATGGCCACTTCGCGTCGCTATTTCCCAATACAGAGGCATTACAAAACGGGCTTAACACAAGCGGTTCTTTGTTATGCTTGGCCACGCAGTCACCGGTTGCCCCAAAAGAGCGAATGTCACTCACATTATCGATGATATTGAAAGCAAAGAAAATCTACTTACTAATTACCGGGGATGATAAGTTACGTGTAGTTCGGCGTGCTTGTTTTATTAACTCAGCTGACCATTTGTCACTACCCATTTCTGCAGTGTTAAATCAAACAATGGTGCCAGTTGAGATGTATTGGTCACCGTCTAGCAGCTAAAAGGATAACGGCAATGAATAATCAGATAGAACAAATCACTGATCGCATCATCAACCGTAGTTCGATTACACGGACGAATTACCTCGATAAAATTGAACAAGCGTCCATTGCAGGGCCTGCACGCAGTCAGGTGAGCTGTACTAATTTAGCTCACGACGTGGCGGCCTCATCTAACAACGAAAAAATGATACTCATGCAGCGAACTGAGCATGCTAACATTGCAATCATTTCTGCCTACAACGACCTGCTTTCTGCTCATCAACCTTACGGGAATTACCCTGAACGAATCAAAAAGGCTGTTGCAAGACAAGGCCATGTTGCACAGTTTGCGTCAGGTGTTCCTGCTATGTGTGACGGCATTACGCAGGGTCAACCAGGGATGGAGTTATCACTCTTTAGCCGAGATGTTATTGCGATGTCGGCAGCCGTTGCGTTATGCCACAATGTATTTGACGGCGCTTTGTATCTTGGCATCTGCGATAAAATAGTTCCAGGTCTATTGATATCGGCTTTAGAGTTCGGTCATCTTCCTTCAATATTTATACCCGCTGGACCGATGCCTACGGGCATCCCTAATAAAGAAAAGGCCAATATTCGTCAACAGTTCGCAGAAGGACTTATAGATTCAGATGCGTTGTTAGAGGCCGAAGTTAAGTCTTACCATTCTCCAGGTACTTGTACGTTTTATGGCACCGCCAATAGTAATCAAATGTTAATGGAGTTTTTGGGCCTTCATCTGCCGGGGTCTTCGTTTATTTCACCGGGCACTGACCTCCGTGATGCACTAACAGACGTCGCAGCAGAGCGTGTGTGTGAGATCACTGCATTAGCGGATCAATACACCCCGTTAGGTAAAATGATAGATGAAAAGTCTATCGTGAATGCGATGGTGGGTTTGATTGCAACAGGTGGCTCGACTAACCATACTATTCATCTAGTCGCGATAGCGAAGGCTGCGGGTATTATTATCAATTGGGATGATTTCTCTGAGCTTTCTGCTGTAGTACCTTTGCTCGCCCGAGTTTATCCTAGCGGCGAAGCGGATATTAATCAGTTTCATAGCGCCGGTGGAGTGCCGTTCGTTATTAAGGAACTGCTATCACTTGGCTTGTTGCATAATGATGTATCGACAATTTTAGGACAGGGGTTAGATGCGTACACCCAAACGCCGGTGTACATTGACCATCAAGTTAATTGGTTGCCGGTTAACCAAAGTCTTGATCGCTCAATCATAAGGGAGGGTAAAGACCCATTTTCCGCAAGCGGGGGCGTTCACTTAATAAAAGGTGACTTGGGGCGCGCCGTTGTCAAGCTGTCTGCGGTACCTAGCACTCACCATAATATTGAGGCGCCAGCCGTTGTATTTACCTCACAAGATGCGGTTAAAACAGCATTCGAGCAAGGCAGCCTTGATAAAGACTGTGTCATTGTGGTGAAAAATCAAGGCCCTCAATCCAATGGGATGCCAGAGCTGCATAAGTTAATGCCTGCGCTAGGGGTGTTGCAAGATCGTGGCTATAAGGTTGCATTAGTAACTGATGGCAGGCTATCGGGCGCATCAGGTAAGGTGTTATCGGTCATTCATATGACACCTGAAAGTAAAGCCGGTGGCGCGATAGCAAAAGTTGTAGATGGCGACATGATTACCATTAATAGCGCTACTGGAACTTTAGTAGTTGCTGCTGACCTTAACTCAAGAGATGGTTGTTTGTTGACCGATCAGTGCTCACCGATATCGCTTGGAACTGGAAGAAGCCTTTTTGCTGGAATGAGAGCGCGAGTCACATCGGCAGAGCAAGGTGCTACTACATTTGAATAGGCCGAAAGTTAGTTGATGTTAGGTCACGAAGAATAAAAGGAGTGAGTCATGAACAAGTCTAGTGTTATGTTTGATGCATGGTTAAAGCTTACAAAACCCGTGATACCGGTTATTGTAATTGATCAAGAGTCTGACACTCGCCCTTTAGCGGAGGCGTTGACGAAAGGGGGCGTTAAATTGCTAGAAGTTACACTAAGAACCTCCGCAGGGTTAAAAGCGATTAAAATATTGTCAGATGAATTTCCCGAGCTTATTGCGGGCGCGGGCACGGTTATTGAACCTGACCAAGTGGACGAAGTGGCTCACGCAGGTGGACGCTTTATTGTAAGTCCAGGGTTTAGTGAAAAAATTGCAGAACGAGCGGAGATGTTAGGGTTAGCCTACTTGCCTGGTGTGGCCACAGCGACAGAAATAATGATGGCGATAAATAGCGGATACCGGTTTTTAAAATTTTTTCCAGCGGCTCAAGCCGGCGGAATCAAAATGTTGAAAGCATTTTCAGGGCCTTTTCCTCAGGTAACATTTTGCCCTACCGGCGGAATTAATGAACACGATTACGAGGATTACCTTAAACTCAATAATGTGCGCTGTGTCGGCGGCTCCTGGTTCGTGTCTGGTCAGCTTATCGGGGACAAAAACTGGCGCTCTGTTAAAGCGCTTGCAGAGCAATTATCTACTTAATCTTACCATCTAAAAAATGAACGACTATTTTATTAATCCTGTTTGATGCACCGATCAACGAAAATGCTGCCTTATCATCAATAGGGGAGTTGGATTCTACTTGTAACACCTTGTGTGTGCCTATCAAGATACCATCCCGTAAGGGGGTTGCAGACTCAGAGGGGGATGGTCTTTCGGCATCCAATAAATACTTATTAGATGACGGAGGTAACCCCCATTGCTGGCAAATACTATGACACAACTGCCAACTTCTTTGCTGAATCACCGACTTAACAACACAAGCCTCTATTTCACCTAAGGTATCGTCAGTTTCTCTGCACGCCTGGAGTGCCCGATATATCAATAGATAGGTTAATGCAGGCAACAACCCCAAAAGGTAAATGGGACTAGAGGAGTCCCCTTGGTGGTATGAATACTGATCACTAGCCGCAGCCGATAAAAGCCCCCACTCCCAAATTTTTTTACTCAATATGCCTTCTTTACTATTGTTGCTTTTTATCATTGGCATCATTACCGTAGCTGAGACGATATTTCGGATACCTAGGCTTCCTAATATGAACACTGCACGTTCTACGGTATCAATGGTTTCATGTGATGATCGAAAAAAGGGTGAGTTAGCCGTTTTTAAGGTTTGGGTAGCGAGCGCGGGATCAGATAATAGTGTATTTGCAATGTCTATGTTCGATGCATTATCACTATTTAATAGCTTAATCAGAAGAGGGAAAGATGCCGGGCGTCGAGGTAATTGATCTACACTAAAAGCACCTTGGTCTAATGCTTTGAGTATAGTTTGTACTTTTTGCCGTAGCCTATCTGAGTTAACTTCAAGTTCCGCGGCGTTACAATCTAAAAGCCAGCAAAAAAAACCGCTCTCCAATGCTTGTGCCGCTTGTATAGTGCTCTCTTCGTGACCGGCGAGGCTTGCATTGTGAATAGGTGGGGTTGAAGAATTGTTAACTTCAGGCTTGTTATCTTGTTGACTATCTTCTGACGAAGCTCGATTTAAAATACGACTAATCCATTGCCAAGGCATATTACCTTATTCCCTAAAGTGTAAACTAACCTATTAAGTGTGTTTGAAAGTCACCCTTAAGTTAAGGAGAATAAAGACTTTATGTCAAACACTGGACACGCTGAATCCATCTATTACCAAATTAGCCTGTGGTCGTGGTTTCGCTGTCGAAATGCAATAGACCTTTAAAGGCGTTTTGGTAGACTTCTGCAGCGGTACGAATGAGTTGCGCTTGTTCTAAAGCAGAAAAATTTGAACTACCGAACGAGGGGGATATGCCATAATCCGTTGACCCAGGTCGTCCATTAAATTTAAAGATACTACCTGAACTATGGGTTACAAGCTGTTGTTTAATGGATATATTCCAATCTTCCATAATAAGACCATTAATTGAGTTGAGCAAAAGGTAAGTCTATCAATATTTTATAGGGCTGTAAGCTATCTTTTGAATTAATCGATTTAGATGAAGAGTAACCTTAGCTAGTCTTGATAGACTTTTTAAGCCTATCCACTCTTTGGGTGGGTACTGACAAAATGCAAGAATGTCATCAATTTCAGCACGACGAATATCTTTATGACTGATACCCGCTACAAACCAGGCCCTATGGAGAAGTCGCTCAACTTCACGTCGGTATGACGCAAAGGTATCAGCGCTACCTCGATAGCTACATTTGAGCGTATCAAACTACGGTAGAGGAGATTTATTTTTAAATTTTAATTATATAGCCGATTATATTAAGGTTATTTATTATTTATTCAAACGGTTAGAGTTATTTAGGTTAGCAAACGCTTCATTAGGGTAATCTAGTGATAGACAAATCTTTGATGAAAGATGCCTATTAAGGGGATTATCTTTCTTTACGATAGCGCTAAACTACACTATTGAATAGTTAATAGACACTCAAGAAATAATTTCTCACTGACAACAATGTAGGACCTTCAAATGACCGCTCAAATGATTAAATCAAAAGCTGCAGTAGCTTGGGCTGTAGGTAAACCGCTTTCAATGGAGATAGTGGACGTAATGCCGCCACAAAAAGGCGAGGTTCGCATCAAAATCATTGCAAGTGGCGTCTGTCATACTGATGCGTTCACTCTGTCTGGTGATGACCCAGAAGGGATTTTCCCCTGTATTCTGGGTCACGAAGGGGGCGGTATTGTTGAATCTATAGGAGAGGGCGTTACTAGTGTGAAGGTGGGTGATCATGTTATCCCTCTTTATACGCCTGAGTGTGGTGAGTGTAAGTTTTGTACATCTGGTAAGACCAACCTGTGTCAGAAAATCCGTGAAACTCAAGGTAAGGGCTTAATGCCAGATGGTACAACGCGTTTCTCAAAAGAGGGTAAGGCTATCTTTCATTACATGGGCTGTTCCACCTTTTCTGAGTACACTGTATTGCCTGAAATATCGCTCGCCAAGGTCAACCCTGAAGCACCGTTGGAAGAAGTTTGCCTTTTGGGCTGTGGTGTCACCACCGGAATGGGGGCGGTAGCAAATACCGCTAAAGTTGAGGAAGGCGCAACGGTCGCCATTTTTGGTTTGGGTGGGATTGGCCTCTCTGCTCTTATTGGATCAGTAATGGCTAAAGCCAGCCGTATTATCGCTATCGATATTAACGAAGGTAAGTTTGAGTTGGCTCGCAAACTCGGTGCAACCGATTGCATTAACCCCAAGGACTACGATAAGCCGATCCAAGAAGTCATCGTTGAGTTAACTGATGGCGGTGTGGATTATTCGTTCGAGTGTATCGGTAACGTAAACCTGATGCGTTCGGCACTA
Source organism: uncultured Oleiphilaceae bacterium (assembly GCA_913060665.1). Taxonomy (GTDB): domain Bacteria; phylum Pseudomonadota; class Gammaproteobacteria; order Pseudomonadales; family Oleiphilaceae; genus Alkalimarinus. The sequence continues at coordinate 226,311 of CAJXUY010000001.1, read as the reverse complement.
GAGTGCTGCCACAAAGGTTGGGGCGAATCAGTTATCATTGGCGTTGCAGGCGCAGGACAAGAGATATCCACACGTCCATTTCAGTTAGTGACTGGGCGCGTTTGGAGAGGCTCTGCATTTGGTGGCGTTAAAGGTCGCTCTGAACTGCCAGAGTATGTTGAACGTTATTTGGCCGGTGAATTTAAGTTAGATGATTTTATCACCCATACCATGGGGCTGGATAAGGTCAATGAAGCGTTCGATTTAATGCATGAAGGCAAGAGCATACGCTCGGTCATTCACTTCGATATGTAATCTGGTACTCGGCCTTACGCCTTTGACCCTTTATAACGTAAAGCCCGTAAGGCAGAATTTTATTGATTAAATGAGTGTTATTCATGACGATTGAAAACCTTAGCAGCAACAAAAGTTTTGGTGGCTGGCATAAACAATACAGACACACCTCTTCATTGCTCCACTGCTCAATGCGTTTTGCTATTTTTTTACCACCCCAAACATCAGACGGAACCAAAGTGCCTGTGGTCTATTGGTTATCGGGCCTTACCTGTACTGATGAGAACTTTATGCAGAAAGCGGCTGCACAACGAGTCGCTGCTGAATTGGGTATAGCCATTGTCGCGCCAGATACTAGCCCAAGAGGTGAAGGTGTTGCAGATGATGAAGGCTATGATCTAGGTAAAGGCGCAGGCTTTTATGTGAACGCTACTCAAGCACCGTGGAATCGTCACTATCAGATGTACGATTATGTGGTAAGAGAGTTACCCGCTTTAATTGAATCTACATTCCCTGTATCTGAAAAAAGAGCGGTTGCAGGGCATTCTATGGGAGGGCATGGTGCATTGACCATCGCACTGCGTAACCCAGACCGTTACCAATCAGTGTCTGCATTTAGTCCCATTAGTAACCCTTCAAACTGCCCATGGGGCAAAAAAGCATTTACAGCGTACCTTGGCGAAAATAGGCAACAATGGCGTGATTATGATGCCAGTATTTTGATGCGTGAAGCGATACAAAAAGTGCCAAGTTTGGTTGACCAAGGGGAAGATGACGACTTTTTGTTAGAGCAACTAAAACCTGAGGCACTTGAAGCAGCCGCTAAAACCAGTGATTATCCATTAGAGCTTCGTCGCCAACAAGGCTACGACCACAGCTACTATTTCATTGCGAGCTTTATTGAAGACCACTTACGTTTTCATGCCGATTATTTGAAAGTGTAAGCACGCAACAAAGTACTTTGCGTTTCATATTGACATTAAACTGACATCAAATTGTCACCTAAGATTCATGCACGAAGTCTAGTGTAACTAAAAAATCAGAGGGTGACAGCATGAGCTTCGAACGATTGTTAGCGACGAATGAAGGTGAGTTTAAAGCACGCATTGATACTGGAAAAGAGGACAACAAACGTACTTCTTTGCTAAATGACGGCTTTGATAAAATCGCTGAATCTAACAATACTTTTTTTGGCGATTTTATTAAGTTACACCCGCACTTGCAAGGCATCGAGTTTGTAGAACAGATTCTTGAACACTTTAAATTTTCGTTCCAGACTCACTGGAAAGAAAAGGAAAGTATTCCTACTGATGGTCGCGTTATCATTATTTCAAACCACCCGCTAGGAACACTCGATGCGGCTGCACTATACAAGCTGGTCAGTGATGTGCGGCCTGATGTAAAAGTCATTGTCGAGAACGATCAATCATTGTCTAACGATTTAGCTTCGTCACCACTTGACCCTATCGTGCTACCTTATCAAATGGACGCCAATGTTGTGTCAGAAGGGGGCTCTGCGTTTAACGACGATTCTCCGAACGTCAATAAAGCCGCCTATGATTTTTTAGCGTCTGAAGGGGCGTTGATATTCTTCCCCTGTCAGGATGTATCTCGTATTCGCCCAACGGGTGTGAGTGATCCAAAATGGCGTGGTGATTTTTTATGTTTAGCAAGGGCTGCCCAGGTGCCTATCTTACCGGTGTTTATTGATGCAGCAAACTCCGCGCTATTTTATGGGTTATCTGCGATATACAAGCCGTTATCGTCGTTTCTGCTTGTGCCAGAAATGTATAAGCAAACCCGGAAGTCAGTATCGATTCGCGTGGGTGACCTGATTACGTATGACACTTTCAACCAAAGCGGTTTGCCCTTTAAAACCCAACTCAAACTGTTCAAGAAACACGTTTATAAAATAGGTAAAGGTAAAAAGGGTATCTGGCCCACTCAAAGTGCTGTCGCCCACCCGGAGTCAAGAAAGGCGCTAAAACAACTGATTTCTTCGCAAGCTCACTTGGGTGAAACTAGTGATGGTAAGCAAATATATCTATATCAAAAAACGGGTAGCTGTGCGGCGTTGAGAGAAATAGGGCGTTTGCGTGAAATTGCGTTTAGGGCTGTAGGAGAGGGCAGCGGTCAGCGGCGAGATATCGATAAGTATGACTCGATCTATAGTCAGTTAGTTTTATGGGATGAGCAAGACCTCGAGATCGTCGGTGCATACCGGTTGGCTGAAGCCCGTAATATTATAAAAAGTAAAGGTGTAGAGGGCTTATACAGTGCCTCATTATTTGATTATGATGACGCAATGTTACCGATACTAGAGCAGGGAGCAGAGCTCGGTCGAAGCTTTGTTCAGCCTAAATACTGGGGTAAACGAAGCCTAGATTACCTCTGGTATGGTATTGGGTCTTTTATTAGCAAAAAGCCTGATGTCCGTTATCTGTTTGGCCCCGTTAGTTTATCTAATGATATGCCAAAAGCGGCGAAAGATTTGATGGTGTACTTCTTCTCGATGTATTTTGGACAGCCAGGACATCAACAAGCGTTCCTTAAAAATGCGGGTTGCATTAATACCGGTACCAACAACCACATAAATAATATTTCGAAACTTGCTCACTCAAAACAACCCTACAACTTATCGTCGGACCTGGTTGATAGCTTGAAAGAAAATTTTTCAGGTGACGATTATAAGAATGATTTTAGGACACTAAAAAACATTATGTCGAACATGGGATGCAGCATTCCTACTTTATTCAAACAATACAGTGAACTTTGTGAGGCCGGTGGATTAGTGTTCATGGACTTTGGTGTTGATGCAGAGTTTGGTGATTGTATCGATGGACTTGTCATCGTTGATGTCACCAAGATAAAGCAGAAAAAAAAGAACCGTTATATCCCGAAAACTGAACCGGCCAACGATCTTAATCTTCAAGGGCCTTCTAGAGTTGCTAGCGAACCTAAGAATGAAACCAAAATGAAGGCATCCGTATCTATAGAGGGATAATTTATGCTGAATGCTGTTTGGCAAGCGAGTCAGGTGTTGTGGTCATTGCATCGTGAACCTGAGGTAATGAGTAGACGTTGTAGCGCCTATGATATAGAGGTAAAAGGAACCTCGGTCGCGGTCGACCATTACGAAGCAGAGGCCGACTATACCGGTACGATGGTTGTCATTCATGGGATGTCGCCAAAAGGTAGGCGGGATCCACGAGTCGTTCAATTATGTTATGCGCTAAGTAAAGTGGGTTTTAGAGTTCTCGCACCAGAGGTGACAAGTATTAGCGAGTTAACTATTTGTCCTTCTCAGATACGATCAATTGCCGACATTTTGCATGTCATATCAAACAATAGACAAGTAACCCCATCGGGCAATATTGGGGTTCTTGCTCCGTCATTTTCGGGTGCAATGTGTTTAGCGGCAGCCTCGTTCCCCGAAGTTAAAGAAAAAATCACTGCGGTATGTGCCATCGGTACATTTACCGAGGTTGAGTCTGTCATAAGCTATCTACTCAATGATAGTAATGCAGATCCTTACGGACGTTTTATAATCCTAAAAAAGATTGTTCCTTTAGTATGTGAGGTAAATGATCATTCGCTTTTTTTAGGCGCGTTAGATGCGGCCATTCGAGATAATCTGAATGAGATAGTGTTTGATGAGCCTACCAATGAATATCACTCTTATTTGAAGGCCGAGACGGAGCAGAATCAACAAAAAATACATCGCCTTTTCAATGATATCACCTACCGCGAACAGCTTCTGAGTAAGGGGAAAGTGGTGCTATCAGAAGAAATCAACGCATTAAATATTGTACAGCATATTCATGGTCTGACAGCGAACGTGTTTTTGCTACACGGAGCTTGTGATATTGTCATCCCGTGTGACCAATCGGAGACCTTATATCGTGAGTTAAAAGTCTTAAAGAAAAACTCAGATTTGGTGATAACTCCTTTTATTAGCCATGGTGATACTCAGTTTCGCTTTCATCAAATACGTGATGTTGGGAAACTCATTAAAGGTTTTGCCCGTTACTTTAGAAGTATTGCTAGCTTATCGACTAATTGATTAGTTTGCACCAAGACTGGGTCAGCTATGTCCAAACGAAAAATAAGAAAACGTTTACCGGAGCTTCTTCAGCTTGAAGATTTAATAGACCGGTCAAAATTTATAGTTAATCAAGAAGGGTGTGTTGACATTCAAGGTGATACTTTACCTTTATATAGTCTGGAAGTCAGGCCATTCAAAGCGGGTTTGCCGACTGTTATTTTTACCGGAGGCGTCCATGGAATAGAGCGGATTGGATCGCAGGTATTGCTATCCTATATGGACATGCTAGTGTCCAGAATTCCGTGGGACTCCACACTTCAGCACCAATTAGACTCACTTAATATTATTTTCATACCTATTGTGAACCCCGGAGGGATGTACTTAAACACCCGGGCAAACCCAAAAGGCGTCGATTTGATGCGAAATGCTCCAATAGAAGCTGAAATAAAGCCACCACTATTTGGCGGAGGGCAGCGTTTATCATCAAAACTTCCCTGGTATTGTGGTGACACGCAGCATGGATTAGAGCTTGAAAGTCAGACGCTGATGAATGTTGTTGAACGATATGCACAGCAATCCCCCTTTACTATTACATTAGATTGTCATTCCGGTTTTGGTTTGCGGGACCATCTATGGTTTCCATATGCATACAGGAAAAGACCCATCGCGGTGCTGGATAAACTTTATGCTTTAAAGCTATTGTTTGATAGAACCTACCCTCATCATGACTATGTATTTGAGCCACAATCTTTAAGCTATATTACCCACGGCGATTTATGGGATTACATCTATAAACGCCACAAAAATGCTAATGAATCAGTATTGCTGCCACTTACGTTAGAGATGGGCTCTTGGAATTGGATCAAAAAACATCCCGTACAATTAATGAGTTTTACAGGGTTCTTTAATCCAGTCGTACCACACCGCCAACGACGGGTACTTCGTCGCCATCTAATGCTATTTGATTTTATTTGTTCTGCTGCCATAGCACACAACAAGTGGATACCGAAGAAAAAACAGAAACGACAGATGTTCCAGGCAGGAAAACAATTCTGGTATAGAGACCCATCTGAATGACCTGTCTAAACAACACAACTTACAACTCTCAAAAGTGACGCTTTTACATAATAAACCCCAGAATATTTCACCCGGTTGAGTTATGCTTTACGTTGACCATAAGTGACGCCGTTGGGGAAGTATTTGAATGAAAAGCAAGGCCGGGCAATCTCAGGGGATTCTGTTATTTCGTTTAACGCCCACACAGTCTTTTGCGATCGGAACCTTAAAAATACGCGAAATAGTGCCCTATACGCCTTTAACCGTATTGCCAAAGTCTCACCGTTTTGTGCTAGGTGCAGCGAGTATACGAGGACTAACTATACCTGTTATCGATATGGCGGCCGCCGTGGGTTATCAACCTCTATCTAAAGAAGAAATACCGCAATGCTTCATTATCATAACCGACTGTCAGAGAAAGACGATTGGCTTTTTAGTGCGCCAAATTGAACGAATATCAGAGTGTAGCTGGAAAGATATTGAAGCGCCTGCTTCAAATTTGGGCCGACAAGCGTTTTTAACGGGGGTGACGCGTATTGACGATAGAATAGTGCAATTGTTAGATGTTGAGTTAGTGATCTCGTTAGTATTCCCAGATAGCGAAACGGCCAGTTTTCCAAGCCTTACTGATGTTCAAAGAGAGAAACTAAAGCCCCTTAATATACTGCTAGTGGATGACTCCATTGTTGCAAGAGCTCAACTCTCTGGCGCATTAGATAGAATGAATATTCCGTATCACGTGACGGCGAATGGTAACGATGCGCTTAATATCATGAAAAGTCATGCAAAAGACAATGCTCCAATTGACCTCGTTGTTAGCGATATAGAAATGCCTGGCCTTGATGGCTATGAACTTACGTTTGAAATCCGCAATGATACGCAGCACCTTGGAACGCCTTATATTATTCTTCATACCTCACTTTCAAGTGAGATAAGTGTAAGCCAGGCCCACCAGGTAGGGGCAAACGAAGCGCTTACAAAATTTGATGCAGGTGAGTTGATCCAAGCAATGCTTCGTGGCGCTGAGCATAAACTAGTAAACATGGGTGATAAGGGGTATTGACAATTTAGCGGGCTATTTATCCCTAACCATCTTGTACATGTTGAAAATAAAAGATTCGTATGTAGAGGTTAGCTTTTTGAATAATTCGGCTAAATGATGTTTGTATATTTGAGATAATAGAGATTCAGGGAGGTACTGAGTAGGGTGATGGTGTAAAGGGAAACCCTATTCTTTAGGGTTTCTTCGATAAGCTGAAGGGCTTTGACCAAACCAAGCTTTAAAGGCGCGGCAAAAGCTTGCTGATTCAGTATAACCAAGTATGTCAGCAATATCGAAAACAGTATATTTCCCATCTCTTAGTAGCTTGTCAGCATATTGTTTTCTTTCTGATTCAAGTATGGACCTAAAGGATTGATCTAACTGTTTAAGTTTGCGTATAAGTGTTCTTTCTGATAGATGTAACTCTTCACTAGCTTTTCGTAGTGACGGCAGAGGATGCATGCAGTCAGGAGACATTAACCTATTTTCTATACCCCTGCGAATTAAGTTTCTTGTGGCGATGTCAGAGCGATTCTCATCTATCATGTTATCAAGAATTTGTTGGCACTTTCGTAGATTTAGCTCATGCGACTCTCTGTCACAGAGCGGGGAGGGGGTGTGCCAAATTGATTTTGGCACAATCAACTTGTTAGTGCTAGCGCCAAAATTCAAGTTAGAATAATACTCGTCCTGCATCAGCTGTTTTCTATTCTCTGCTAAGGTTTCAAAGTATAGGTTGATCCGCCCTTCAGGGGGGGCGACCCAAAAGTAGTGCAATCAACACTTCAAAAGACTTCATAAACGCTTCAAAGAAGAATTCCTTAAATGATGTGTCCCCGCTGGTATCAACTATGCGAATTTCGAAAGTATCGTCGTGTTCAATTATTTTGCTTGTGTAGCATTCTGAGCGAATATGGAACCACTCTACAAATGTAGATAAAGCTTTGCCGATGGTTGGTGCACTGACAGCAGCATAACCAACAGGGCCATGAGTAGCGATACCCAAATGTCTACCGAAAATTGTCGGCCAATTAGGTGTATAGCTATATCGATTGACGTTTTTAACTAGCTGTATTGCATCTCTTAGGTCAATAGTTTCATTTTCTTCGAAATATTTCGCATCCAAAGAAGTTAGTTCGAACGCGTTATCGAGTGCCGTAAATCCAAGACTATTAATTATGAGTACGTAGGCTTTATTTGATTGTGGTGTGAGTGTCATCTGAAAATTATAGTGTCTTTGGCGGTAAATGCTAATAAAAATGTCAGTAACTGGAAGGCACCGTTAGCACCTAGCATTGTATAGTTGAGTCATAAATAATAGAGGTGGTGACATGACAATAAAAAGTACAACAGAATCTGGTCAGTTTCATTCAGTGTGGCAGGAGTCGGTTCCTGAAATAGCATGGCATACATTGCTTCTTGCTCTCGGTATCGGTGTGGGCTATTTTCTCACCATAGACAGTGCAGTTAATGGCAGCCTTCCTTACCCTGTTGCAACACTAATATGTGCATATCTTACGTTCGCTAGTTTCTCGGTTCTGCATGATGCAGGTCATGGAAGCATTTTCAAAGTCAACTCTCCGCTTAAGCCTCTAGAGTCTTTAATCGGGTGGGTTGCGTCTCTGCCGTTTATAATTGTACCGTACCGTTTCTTTCAAAAGATCCATGATAGGCACCACGCTTTTACCAATGACCCGGATAGAGACCCCGATCACTATACATTTGGTGAGTCATGGGGAGGTCTTGTGTTAAATAGTCTTTATATTCCGGTGCAATACCAAGTTTTAGCACTTACAAAATTACGAAATGTAAAAATATTTCGCAACACCTACCCAAGTAGTGCAGCATATTTTCTACTTACCTTTAGCACTTTAATCATTCTTTCGGTGCAAGGGTATGGGTTAGAGGTTCTGTGTTTTGCCATTATTCCGCTAGTTATTGCTGTTTTCTTTTTGGCAATGGTTTTTGATTATATTCCACACCACCCACACAAGTCCCGTGACAGGTATCATGATACTCGAGCGTATCCTAGCAAAATTCTAAACTGGGTTATTTTAGGGCAAAACTATCACTTGATTCATCATATGTATCCTCGTGTGCCGTGGTTTAAATATCAAGAGGTGTTCTACAAAGTTTTGCCAGATCTTGAAGCTAATAACGCACCAATTGAAAATATTGGTGGTGGTGTGAGGCCAGGTTTTATGAAGTCTCCAAATGTTAGCAATTTACTAGACGAGGGGAACTCAATAAATATGGTACTTGACGTTTCAGATATCAAGCAGGTCGCTTCTGATGCTGTCTCAATAGAGTTTGAATTGCCGCATGGTGAAACACTAAAGTATCAAGCCGGTCAGTACATAACCGTTAGTAAGTGGCTTGAAGGCGAGCAACAAACACGCTGCTATTCGATCTGTACTAGCCCTAGGAATGGTAAGCTAAAGGTTGGTGTTCGTAAGACGCAAAATGGTTTGGTTTCCGGTTTTCTAAATAACGATTTAGGCGTAGGTGATAAATTAATCGTACAAGGACCTTTCGGAGACTTTGCTTATTCTTCCGAAGATAGTGGGGATATCGATCGCTTAGTACTCATAGCGGGCGGTAGTGGAATTACACCAATTCTTTCGATCGTAGAAACTGCTCTAGCTGATGACTCGGAATTCCCTATAGACCTTATATACGCATGCCGTAGCCGCGAAAGTATCATGTTTTTTGATGCGCTAGATAAGCTAAAAAAGCAAAACCCAACAAGACTTAATTTACGTTATGTCGTTGAGCAAGATAGTATCAACCCTCTAGATGTTCATGGTCGTTTGGATGAGGTGACACTTAAAAAGTTAGTTCCAGAGCTCGAGAAAAATAACAAGACGAGTCTACTTAAAAACGCCAAGTTTTTTATGTGTGGTCCAGAGGGTCTAAAGAACTCTATGCTTGAAGTTTTAAACAAAAATAATGTAGGTGAAGCTCAAGTCAATGTTGAAGAGTTCGTTTCCACTCTTACAAAACCTATTGGAGAACAATATAAGGTTGATGTATTACTGGCTGGAGGGCAGACGCACACGCTTGAAGTTGCTTCGAACCAAACAGTTCTAGAAGTAGCGAAGGCTCAACGGGTTCAACTTCCTCACGCATGTGGTTCCGGCACATGTGGCTCTTGCAAATTTAAGGTCAACCAAGGTGAAACGGCAAGTATTCCTAATTCCATTCCAGGGATAACGGAAGAAGAAAAAAATTCCGGACTAACGTTGGCCTGCCAATGTAAACCTTTACAGAATATTAGTATCTCAGAAGCCTAGTCTTCTTACACTGGCGTGTACATGCACGCCAAAGAACTTTATCTATGTACCCAACAAAAATTATCTAAGCAGAAGAGCTATGAGTGAAAACAAAAATTTAGAAATTGCTGACAAAGCACCCAAGAAAGTTGTAGAAAACACAATCGAGGTCAAGGTTGAAGAGCGTATAGGTAAAATTTTTCAACTTCAAACTGAGCAGTCATTAGTTCTCCGGTCAAGCACAGTAGCCGAAAGGAAGTTGGTGTTACAAAAATTCCTGTCCGTAATTGAGAAATATACGTCTGAAATTGTTGAAGCGGGCCAAAAAGACTTTAACAAGCCAGAAACTGAAACCTTAATTGCAGAAGTCTTTCCGGTTGTTCATGAAATAAAGCATGCTTTAAAACATTTATCTTCATGGGCGAAGCCAAAGAAGGTTTCCTCCACAAAGGCGACTTTTGGCACAAAATCCAAGGTGGTATACGAACCTAAAGGCGTTAGCTTAATTATATCTCCATGGAACTATCCGGTAAATTTAACCTTTGGCCCTTTAGTGTCGGCGTTAGCGGCTGGTTGTACGGCAATTATAAAGCCAAGCGAATTTACTCCTCATATGTCGAAAGTTATTTCTAAGATAGTAGACGAAGCCTTTGATGAGAAACTCGTGGCTGTATTTGAGGGTGAAGTAGATGTCTCACTTGCTTTATTGGAGTGTCCATTTGATCACATATTCTTTACCGGAAGCCCTCAAGTTGGGAAGTCGATTATGGTAGCTGCAGCTAAACACCTGAGCTCTGTAACATTAGAGCTAGGCGGAAAGAGTCCGGTAGTTGTAGACGAAACAACAGACTTGGAAAAAACGGCGGGTAAAATTGCGTGGGGTAAATTCGCAAACAATGGGCAGACATGTATCGCTCCAGACTATGTAATCGTCCATGAAAGCAAAGTTGACGAGCTAGTTACGACACTCAAACAGACGATATCTAATGCTTACGGGGCAAGTCCTAAAACAAACGACGATTACGGCCGCATAGTTAATAGAGCGCATACTAATCGAATCAAAGACTTGATTGATGACGGTATTAAAAATGAAGGTCTAGTCGTCGTTGGCGGAGAAATCGATGTTAAGGATCGGTACATATCACCCACAGTGGTAGTCGGTAAGTATGGCGATAAGAAATTTTTGAATAGCAAGTTAATGACAGAGGAAATATTCGGTCCAGTACTACCTATTATAAGTTATCGCGAGATTGGGGAGGTTATCAATCAAATAAACTCAATGCCCAAGCCTTTAGCGCTCTACATGTATAGTGAAAACAAATCACTAACAGATTATGTTTTGCAGAGAACATCCAGTGGCGGAGCTTGTATCAATACAAATATGGTTCAGTTCTTACATGGAAACTTACCTTTTGGTGGAGTCAATAACAGCGGTATAGGCAATGCCCATGGCGAATTCGGCTTTAAAGCCTTTTCACACGAGAGAGCTGTTCTTGAAGATAAGTTTACTTCAAATCATATGCTCTATCCCCCTTACACAAAACGCGTTAAGTCGTTTGTAAAGTTTGTAAATAAATATTTGGCGTAAGCTCTAATTCTCTTGAGGTATTTATGTTTTTTCCATTGAAGGTCGCGCTTTATAGAAGCATTTCTAACGCGTTAAAATACACTGTACGTGTTCTACCAATTAGCCCTCCAATAATATTTTCAGGTAAGGACTCTTCGGTTGAATTAGCTAATGCAATTGCACAACGTGGCCATGATGTCTTGTTATTGGTCACTGATGAAGTGCTTATGAAGATTGGGTTGGCAGATAGAGTAATTGAGAGCTTAGAAGCAAATGGCGTTAAGGTTGTAATTTATAGTGGCGTTTTGCCAGACCCAACGACTGATCATGTCGACGAAGGGGTACGGCTGGCATTAGATAACCATTGTGACGGTATATTGTCGGTTGGTGGAGGTTCACCAATTGATACCGCGAAGGCCATTGCAGCCTGTGTCACTAATAACAAGAAAGCAATGCAATTGTCAGGCTTATTTAAAGTGAAAAAAACGCCGTTACCCTTGTATGTTGTACCAACAACTGCTGGAACAGGTTCTGAAGCAACAATTGCCTCGGTTATAACTAATGCAGAGACTCACAAGAAAGAATTGATTCTTGATCCATCCTTAGTTCCAAAAATGGCGGCATTAGATGGCCAGTTAATGCTAAATTTACCCGCTTCGGTTACAGCAGCGTCTGGTATGGATGCATTAACTCATGCCATTGAAGCGTACGTATCCACCAACGCTACAAACGAAACCGATAGCTTGGCGTTAACGGCAGCCAAACTAATTTTTAATAACATTGAAAAAACTGTAATAGAAGGTCAGTGCTTTGATGCACGTCAGAATATGGCACTCGGCTCGTATTACGCCGGTGCGGCGTTTACAAAAGCCGGGGTCGGGTATGTACACGCTATTTCACACAGTATCGGCGGTCAGTATGGGACAGTACACGGAGTACTTAACTCTATGATTTTACCAAGGGTGCTAGCGTACTCGTTAACTAATATTGAATCTAGGCTGGCTACTATTTCGAGAGAATCAGGTATTGCTGACTCCAATGCAAGTGACGGTGAAGCTTCTGAGCGTCTTATTAATAAAATAAAACAGTTAGTAACCACCTTCGATATGCCTTATTACTTAGATGATTTGAAATCGGTGCATATAAAAGGGATTGCAAAGCAAGCTCTAAAGGAGGCACATTACACACCCTATGCGGTACCAAAATATATGGACCAAAGTGCATGTGAGTCCCTAATTAGAGATATGCAAACGGCCTAATTATAGCTTGATAAAAGGTGGGGGAAGTAATGCTAAATAACGGCATTATTACGGAATATACGACGTAAAAAATCTCCACCTATATATTAATCTTGCATGTATTTTACCAACAAGCTGTTGTGGCCACGTTGAACAGTAGACCGTTTTTTAGGAAAAAATAATGAAGATGGAATCTCAAAAAATCAAAAGAAAGACTCTTGGTGTCATAGACGCATCATTTCTACACATGGAAAAACGATCAACCCCAATGCATGTAGCCGTGTTAATGACATTTCGGCTACCAAATTCTGCATCGAAAGAATTTGTACATGACGTGGTTGCATCTCTAAGAGATGATGCTAAAGAAGTACAAGCTCCTTGGAATCAAAGGCTTAGTGAAAAAATGTATTCTAACCTTATTCCAATAACTGAGACCTATTCAAATATTGATCTCACGTATCATGTCAGGCACTCCTGTTTGCCTTCTTCTGGCGGAGAGCGTGAATTGGGAGAGCTAGTTTCTCATCTTCACAGCCAACTGCTTGATCGATCAGTACCGCTATGGACCTGCCATGTGATTGAAGGGTTATCTGAAGATCGCTTTGCAATATATTTAAAAATGCACCATGCATTGACAGATGGTGTAAACGGTATTCGAATGGCAACAAGATGCTTGTCGAGTGTACCCAGTGGAGACTGGTGCGCACCCTGGCATTATATGCGCCCTGTAAAAAACAGGAACAAACGAGGTATTTCAGGTAAGCTAAATGTAAAGTTTGGGGGGTTAGCTAGCACGTTTAAGAGCGGGGGAAAAGCTTTAGTTGAAATGTCGCGCCCTTACACAAATGTTCGTGGAACTACTGATCATATTAGTATACCGTTTCAGGCACCTCACTGCTCTCTAAATGGTACAATTACTGCTGCACGTCGAGTGGCAACCCAGCAATTTGATATGGAGCGCATTCGACTCATATCTAATAAAACAAATACATCTGTAAATGATATTTTTCTTACGGTGTGCAGTACTGCCTTAAAGCGACACTTAGAATCAATTAATGATCTGCCTGTTAACCCCTTAATAGCTGGTGTTCCGGTTAGTCTAAGAGAGGAAGGAGTGGAGGGAGGCAACGCTATCGGTTTTGTTTGGGCATCATTAGCAACTGATGAATCGTCCTCTATTTCTAGGCTGGAATCGATCAATGCGTCGATGACTGCAGCTAAAGAACACTTGGGACGACTGCCAAAGAAAATTAGACCAATATACACTGCAGCATATATGGTGCCGACTATTGCTTTGTTAGTGAGTGGGCTAATTACTCGAACTAAGCCGCCGATGAATTTAACAATATCGAATGTGCCTGGCCCTGAAGGTAGCTTATTTATGGAAGGGGCCGAGCTATGCAATTTGTACCCAATTTCGATACCCTTACAGGGGTTGGCTTTAAATATTACGGCTATCAGTTATGCAGGCAAGTTGAATGTAGGTTTTACAGGTAGCCGCGATAACCTGCCTCACTTACAGCGGTTAGCAGTCTATGCAGAGGAAGCGTTGAGTGAACTCGAATTGGAAACGGGTCAATAACAGTTAAGTAATGTTTAGCCTCTATATTGATGTAGTGGATTTAGGTTTATGGATCTAGAGTTCGTAAATAATCAATGGTAATTGAATTTTTATAAATTCTTTTGATTTGGTGGGGTGCAGTCTTCTTCAGGGACTTAAATTTATGGTAGCTCAAACTATCTGCCCCCAGATTATGCTGCCTACAATATTAATAAAGGTGTTTGTGCCAAAGCTGGTTTATTCTGAATGAAAAGGGGCTTTATACTTCCGATACCCAAGTTGACGAATATGTCAGAACGATGTTTAATGCTTGCCTAATCCATTATTCTAAAATAAAACCGGAGATCAAAATGATCGCGAATTTGAATGAAGGTGGAAGCGAAGGTTACTTCGTGGAAGCGGGCGATACCCAGATTTTTGTCACTGAATTTGGTGAAGGCTTCCCTGTCATCATGCTTCACGGCGGTGGCCCTGGAGCATCAGGTATGTCCAACTATTCAAAGAATGTTGAGGCTCTGGCACAAAAATACCGGGTGATCGTTCCGGATATGCCTGGCTATGGCCAGTCGACTAAGAACTGGAAACGCAAAGACCCATTTGGTGAGTTAGCTGTAGGTATTCTGGCCATGATGGATGCCATGGATATCCCTAAAGCGCACATGATTGGCAACTCATTGGGTGGTGCCTGTGCATTGCGTATGGCTTTAGAAAAACCTGATCGTGTGGCGTCCATGATATTAATGGGCCCTGGAGGTATCAATACCACCCGCTGTTTACCAACCAAAGGGTTGAACGCCCTGCTGAACTATTATAAGGGGGATGGCCCAAGCTTTGAGAAAATGAGCTACTTCATCCGCAATTACTTGGTTTACGATGATTCAATGGTGACTGACGATCTGATCCGCACCCGCTATGATGCGACGTTAGACCCTGAAATTGTGAAGCAGGGCGCTCAGCTTAGTCGCCCAAAAAGCTTAGGCACTGCGATGAAAATGGACCTTACCCGCGACAAACGACTGAAGGATTGCGAAACTCCTACTTTAATTTTGTGGGGGATCGAAGATCTGGTGAACCGCCCAAGTGGTGGCGAGACTCTGCAGAAAATTATGCCGAACTGTGATCTGTTTTTGTACAGCAAAGTGGGTCATTGGATTCAGTGGGAAAGAGCGGATGAGTTCAATGGTACCGCTTTGACATTTATGTCCGCTAACGACCCCAGCTAGTTAATATCTCTGGGTCGCTGTCTGATAGTGGCGGCCCCAGAGCTTACTAAACAAAGGTTAGCGATCCGTTGTTTGTATAGATGCATGACCTGCATCACCTCTCACATGTTCACGAGGCCTTGTTTTAACATCCTCTAAAATTCCTGTATGTCTAAGCCAGTGTGCAGTGGCTACTTGGGTTCCATACTATATTGGGACTAAAATAGTATTAACATCATTCTAACATATTGTAATTATTCACTATCACATTCTATTTATATGTGTGTTGAGCACTGGGGTTAGGGTTTTATTGAAATTATCAATTTACTTTCCGCTCTTTACCACTGGCAGCTCGTTTTTTGTCTTCTGAATGAACATAAATAGTATCAGTTGTAGCCATGCTAGAATGCCCAAGATCTTCAGAAAGGTCTTTCAACGCTCTGCCTCGTTCAATTTCCACTGAAGCGCCTGTATGTCTAAGCCAATGGGCTGACGCCTCCTTCAATTTTCGTGCTTTGTCTTCGCCTTCTGACCCTTTCATTTGTTCATAAGCATGATCAAATACGGTCTGTACGATTCTGCTTAACTGTCTGGAAGTCATACCACCACGACCTCTAATCTTTTCGATAACAGGGTTTGTGTCGCCTCGCGATGGTAGCTGGCTTAGGCCTCGTGACTGCCTATAGCGTTTTAGAAACTCTATAAAATGGACTGGAACGGTTACATCACGAATTTTCCTGCCTTTACCATAAATTTTCAGCCACCAATTGCTATCATCATCTTCCCAGAAATGACTCATGACGGGTGACCAGCCTGTGCGTTCTGATAGTTCAGATATCCTTAAAAAAAGCGTTTTTAATGCTGCAATTAAGAATAGGCTTCGTTCGTGGTTAGCGTCTGAATCTGCTAAATCAACTGCAACATCCAATACGTATTGCCACTGTGCCGTCGTTAGGCGTTTAATGTCTTTTACTTGGGCATCTCTAATAAAATAACGACAATCTTTCTTTGCTATTTGTGCTGGATTGCCAATGCAATATTCTTCATTCATTAGATACTTATAGAAAGCGATTAACGCAGTAAATGTAGCGGCTAACGTTTGTTGAGATGGGCGATACTTATTTTTGTCAGGCTTTGTTGTAGAGTCACCTTTGGCAATTTTCAGCCTGAATGGAGCCCACCTTTGATTAACTATATACACACCACCTTGAGGTAGGAACTTTTCGTGGTTAGACAAACATATCCAGTTTAACGGCGGCTGCCAGCAGAAGTCTGCGTATTCTAGGATGTCAGATTTACGCAATTCATCTAATGGTTTTTCTTTTATTAAGAATGTCCACAATAGAAACCGCTCAACTTCGTTCCTAAATCTAGAGAAGGTATGTTCAGATTTATTTCTACCAATATAAACCAGAAATTCTTTAGCCCAAGCCCAGTGCTTTTCGAACCAAGCATCTTCGCCACTTAGTAGTAAGCCTTTAAGGGGTAGTGGAAAGTTTTGGTGATTTTCTCACGCGAAACCTAATACATTGATTTAATACAATTATTTTACGCTATTTGTCGAAAAACTATTTTTATTTCCTTTTTAATTTCTCCGCAGATAGTTTCTACTATTAACGGTTATGTGCTTTTACGATAAGCTGCTCCTAACAATAATAATAGTTAGGGAAGATAAATGTACATTCTAAGCGATAGCGAAATCAGTTCACTTTATACACCTCCAAAACTAGAAGATGATGAACGACAGGAGTTGTTTTTTCTTAATGATCAAGAAATAGACCAGATAAATCCAAAAGACTCTGTATATATTAAAGCTTTCTATATCCTTTTATTAGGGTATTTCAAAGTTAATCCAACTAAAATTGATGTCGATATTGAAGCTACTATCGAAGATCTAACCTATATTCAAAATACTTACTATCCAGATGAAAAGTTTGCATTTGTAGCGCCGTCCTACAATCAAAAATACAAACTATATACTAAAATTATTGCGGCATTTGAATATAAGAAATTTGGTAAAATTGAAAAGGCGAAATTGAGTGAATATTTGTCCGAAATAGTTCTAACCCACTTTAGTGTCGTGGAAATCTTTGACGAAGTCACTGACTGGTTGCGTAATAATAGAATAGAAATTCCTTCTTATAAAACGCTACAAGATTTAATTTCAATTGAGTTTAAGAAAGAGAAGAAAAGAACCATAGAAGAAGCTTCCAAGCTAATATCATTAGAAACTAAGAAATTATTTGATGGAATGCTATTTGATCCTGATAAGAAAGACCTATTTAATCAAATAAGGTTTGAAGTAAGGGACTATAAACGAAATGCTGTTTTGAGTGAGATAAGAATGTTTGACTTATTATCTCCTTTGTATGGAGAGGCTGCCAAGATAGTTTCTGCGCTTGGAATATCGAAAGGGAGAATCCAAAACTACGCACACTTGTTATCAAACCTACAATTGGGAACAATTAAATCCAAAAAAGATGAAGAAAGATATTTAATCATTTCCTGCTTCATATATTTTCGCTACAGAACGTTAAACGATTACTTAGTAGATGCCTTGATATATCAAATTCGGCTGATTGAGCAAAAAGGTTTAGAGCATGCCAAGAGTAAAATGTTTGACGTTCGCAGGGAATTAGACAAAAAGCTCGTAGATTCCGCGGACATACTAAGTCTCTTATTCGATAACGACGTTCCCTCAAATGAACTTAGAGAAGAATCTTTCAAAATTCTTCCGAAGAATGAGTTAATTAGTGTTATTTCGTATTTGCGAAGTAGCGTCATTGAAAAGGATATTTATTTCTGGGAATACGTTGATAGTTCAAACAAAGTTATAGCTGAGTTACTTAGAAAAATTATTATTAGGCTCAAATATGTTGATGGAGTTAAAAATGGCGGTCTTTTTGCTCAGCTAGAAAGAGCAATTAGCGAGCTTAATGATAAGGGGCGAATCCTATTTATTGACAAAAGGCTAGTTCGGAAAACAAAAAAATATTTATATGAAGGGGATGAGGTTATTAGTGTGAGGGCCGAGTTCTCAATATATCGACTAATAGCAAATCGACTTCATAGAGAGCACTGGTATGTAAAAAATAGCTCAAAAAATATACCTCTCAATGAAATGCTACTAACTGATCAGCAATGGGAAAATAAAGAGTCTTTAAAACATAACGTTAACTCAGCTGCTTTAAATACCCCAGTGGAAGAACTTGTTGGTGAGCATATGGCTCTCCTTAATCATAAATTGAAAACTGTTCCAGAGAGAATGCAAAGTGGAGCTAATGAAACTGTCATTCTTGAACAAAAAGATGGTAAAGAAAAATGGACTATTAAGAGAGCAAAGAAAGAAAAAATCACAAACCAACCTTTGTTCAAGAAGATGCAGAAAGTTGATCTAACCAAAATTATTTACACAACAGCAAGTTCTACTAACTTTTTTGAAGAAATTCGACACATCACTGGGCGTAAGAAGCCAAAAGATGCACTTGCTACTTTTTTGGCATGCATGATCGCGAATGCTACCCGTCAAGGAATATACAAAATGGCGGATCTATGCGAATTTTCACATGATAAATTGAAAACATTTGAATCAAATTTTATGTCTGTAGATAATCTCAGGCGAGCTTGCGACAAAGTATCCAATGCAACTTCTACTTTAGAAGTTTTTGAACATTACAATTATAGGCCGAGTTATATACATGGCTCAGCAGATGGTCAAAAACAGAACTCTCGTATGAGTACAAAGAGAACAAGATTCTCCCGAAAGAATTTTGGCAAGGGTAAAGGCCTTTTTGCGCATACTCTTTCAGTCAATCATGTTCCAGTAAATGTGAAATTGGACAGCTTAAATACGCATGAATCTCACAATATTTTTGATCTACTATACAATAACTCTACTGAGATTGAGGTCGATGCTGTTTCGACAGACACTCATGGCGTAAACAGATTTAATTTTGCAATTCTTGGGCTTTCGGATTGGATATTTCAACCTCGTTATGCGAAAACTAATAATATTATAGAGTCTCTATTTTCTGTAATAGATACCAAAGATGGATGGGAGCTTGCCCTAAAAGAAAAAATTGATGTCAAAGCCATATACAAAGGATGGGATTATGTTGAAAGGATTATAGTTTCTTTACATCAGAAGGAAATCAGGCAGTCAGACCTTGTAGCAAAACTATCTAAATCTTCACCTTCTGATCACTCTCTAAAGGCTCTTCGAGAATACGACCGCTTGTTAAAAGCAATTTACATATTAGAGTATATGGATGATGTTGATTTACGTCGTTATATACAAACTGTATTAAACCGCGGGGAGGCGTATCACCAATTACAAAGAGCATTTGAGCAGGTTGGAAGTGGCAAGGGCTTTAGAGGTAAGTCCGATGCGGAAATCGATATGTGGTATGAGTGTTCTCGATTGATGGCTAACTGCATAATTTATTTTAATTCTGTTATTCTTGATGCTTTATTGAAGAGATATATCTCTGAGGGAAGGTCAGATCTTGTTGAGCATCTAAAGCGTATTTCTCCAGTGGCTTGGGCACACATAATAATGGGGGGTAAATATGAATTTGATGATCTAAATGATACTCCTGATATTTATTCGATTGTTAGTGAAATGTTGGCGGCATAGTACATTCCATTATATTATAGATCTTCAATAAATTTTATTGAGCATTCTCCACATACAATCTTTAAAGAAGGCTTTCCCCAGACGTTAGAAAAGCATGAAGGGCAGGTGTATTTGATACGGTTCGATTTGTTCTTTGCCCTTGACGTCTGAATCTCTGGGGACTCCTTAGTCTTTTTTTCTTCATAAGCCAATGTTTCGAATTGCTTAGATATCTCATCTATATCTACCGGGAAGCTCTGCAGGTCATAATCAGTGCTCTGCCGGTTATTGCTACTTTCATAGTTGTGCTTTAAAGCAATTACATTGTTTTTTGCTGCTTTATGAACTTGTGGCAGTTTAGGAGGAATTTGTACGGTGTCATACCACCTCAGTTTGAAGCCAGTCTCCAATAACTCAACACAAGCACTCTCAAACTTTCCTCCTTTGATAACGTAATCTGACATAGCCTGTCCAACGAAATCACCATCAGGTCCCCCTGTAGATGATGGCATAAGCCCAATAGACCGCATTTTATTTGACCATTCTTTATTGTGATAGCCAGCTCTACTTGGTGTCCCATAATATTCCTGCCAAATATGCACCATTTCATGACATAACGTTTGTAAAATCGTAGTTACAGAATAATTTGCAAAATAACAGGGGTTGATAGCAAGCTCATCTATATTTTTGCCTTCTTCATTGACCCATCTCTTAAACGCGACATAACCCATTAATTTAGCCTGGCGCTGATAGGTAAAAAGACATTCTGGTAATTTGTCTTCAAATAATTTATTGTTAAAAAAAGCGTAGGCATCTGAAAACAGCTCGTATGCTTCGTTTATTAATGTGCTCATTTGATTGTAAATTACTCAGATTGGTCAATTATTGTCTGTTTTGTGCAATACAGAAAAACTAAATATAAGTTATTAAAGGAAAGCTATATATAATTAAATTGGATATGGCTTTTTATTGTCCCTTGAATCTATCAAGTTCATTTCCGTTACAGAATACAATTTTGTATTTGATTCAGCTTTTTCTTATCTTTTTTTTTTCAGCGCATTTAATGCGAGATTACCAAATTCTATAGCGTGGGTATATCTAAATCTGACAGATAAACTGTGCTTGGGATTTCTCCCAACAGATCGTAATTTTGGCGTACAGTACAGCAAATAATGCACATTCGTATTTGTGAGATTAATACCTGAACCTAGTGTTTATTCCAGCAGGTCGTAAATTTAGCGTATAGCAATTGATATTCATTTCATTAATCTAATGCAGAGATAAAAAACTAAAGGGAAGCTACGAGCAGGGTGTTTGTATGTAAGAAGCCCCTGTGGACAAATTGTTCGTTTAATAAAGGGGAAGTTGAAAATAAAATTTACTAATGTGAGCTATTAAACAAATCAATTCCATGTCGAAATATCACCAACTACAAGAGGAATTTTTATTTGGAATTATTTCCTAGAAGGAATCTGTTGGGATTTAATTTCAGATATAATAACGTCCAATCCCTCATGTGGATCCACATCGAGAATTCTGCAGTATTCAACAAACTCTACAATATCTATCTTTCTACGACTTTGTTCAATTTTTCCCACAATAGAATGGTGACGCCCTAGCTTCTCAGCCAGAGCTCTTATAGATAGTCCCTTTTCATCTCGTTTTGTTTTTAGCCAAAGACGAAGAGAATCGTAATATTTTGAGTAAAGTGATCTGTACATTGTCTCGATCATAGAGACAATGTACAATGGCGCGAAATTCGAGACACACAGATGCAGCGCTAGAAAAAATCAGCATTTATCATAATGGATTTCATAATTTCGGGATTCTTTTGATATGTTTTTTTCTTAGGAGGAACAGACCCAATGGCAAAAAAAATTGATCTTGATAGTAATTTACTTTCAATCTTGCTCACAGAAAGCTTTGACAATTTTACTGTTTTGGAATTACGAAGTGCTTATCTTGCAACTGTAAATAGTCCTGAGTTAGGGAAGATTGAGGCAAGAAAATTTGTGTATCGCCACATTCTACGTTTGGAAAAAAATAAGTTACTAGAACGAAAGTTTTCTAAGAAAAAAGATCGTACCTACTATTCCAAAACTAAGCAGTTTTCATCTGAAAAATTCCAGACTGCTAAAAGTCCACAGAGACAAGAGGTTATACAACCTGATACGACTGATAGTGAGGATAGAATTAAGATGCTAGTTGAACGGCTTCAAAATTATAACTTTGAACTGCAAAGCGCTATCGGTGAATCTAATGAATATAAGTTACTTCATGCAGAGTTTCCCCAACTTAAAGGCTTAAAAGAGTGTTACGAGCGAGCACGTAATAAAATGTATGACATAAATGGCAAAATAAAAGCAGTAGAAACATCGATAGAGAACAACAGAGGTTAGGTGAAAGGAATGAAGCTCCGTAACTGGCAAACAGAATGCATTGATTTAGTGATTAAAAAATATAAATCAAATAAACGGCATTTCCTATGTCTGGCGACGCCTGGAGCAGGTAAAACAACAATGGCCGCGGAAGTGACAGCAGCCTTGTTTAAAGATGATCTTATTGACTTCGTTTTATGTTTTTCGCCATCAAAAATTGTAGCAAAAAGTCTACGTGAAACAATGGAAGAGCGAACAGATAAGTTTTTCCATGGTCTCATGGGGGCAGGAGGGGGGTCGTTTACTTACCAGGGATTACCTTGCGTAGACAGTACGATCATGGGTTTACTTGAATCTCATCGCGTGTTTGTCATATTTGATGAAATACATCATTGTTCAGGAACGTCACCTGAGAATGCAAATTCTTGGGGTTTAGAGGTTATTACAAAGATCCAGCATCAAGCGGCTTACACTTTAGCATTAACTGGTACGCCTTGGCGCTCAGACAATACACCTATCGTTCTTGCAGAATACTTATCCCCCGGCAACCGAATTTTCTGTGATTATATTTATGGTCTTGCTCAAGGCATCAGGGATGGAGTGTGTCGTTCCCCTAGGGTTGTTATTACCGATAGTACTAAAATTTCAATACAAGAAAATGATGGGGATATTGAATCTTATGAAAGTTTTTCTGAACTTTTAAACGAGACTAATTGCCCTTACCAAAAGGTAATTGAAAATGACGCCGTAATTCGATATCTAATCATACAGGCCAACAAAAAGCTGACTGAAATTCGTAAGGTAAATAGCAAAGCTGGAGGTCTGGTCGTTGCTTCGTCCATTAAACATGCGAACAACATACTCAATATATTGCAGAAAGAGTTAAACGTACCTGCGGTAATTGTTACCTATTGCGAAAAAGAGCCTACGACAATTATTGATCATTTTAAGGTGGGTTCAACTCCTTGGATTGTTTCTGTAGGTATGATATCTGAAGGGACGGATATCCCTCGACTTCAAGTCTGTTGTCATTTGTCTCGCATTAAAACAGAACTACACTTCAGACAGGTTTTTGGTCGCATTCTACGAGCCGGTACATCTCAAAATGAAGAGGCATATATGTTCATGCCAGCAGAGCAGAAGTTAATTGATTACGCTAAGCGTATTGAGGAAGAAATACCTAGCGAAAATAATATTGTACGCTTTGAAAATTCAGAAACTCCGATATCAATTGCAGAACCTTTAGCTGGAATAAAGTTAAAGGATAATGATGCAGAGAATAGTTGTTATCAGGTCGAACTCGGAATTGAAGATGAATCATGCCCTAACGTAGCTATAGCGCATAGTGCTATTGATCCGAGGGTTACTCAGGCTTATGAAGCAACGATAAACGTGTACGGTCAATTTCATCAAGAGATTTTAGCCGCCAGCATTTCTCCATTTTAATAGAGTAGGTAAGTGATAGATTATCATCAGCAAATATTAGCCTTCAAAGCGATCGATATGCGCGATCATTTTCCAGAACCGCTTAATAGCTTTCGGGATGCACTTGAAGCGCTCCAGTCTGATCGCGCTTATTTACCAGAAATGAGTGGCGAAATTATCTGTTATTTAAAAAATGGTCAATCAGTCTCGATACCTGAACAGTTTTTTCTTGTGAAAGTTCCTCATTTTGAGACTAAAGAGATGGCTGAAGAGTGGATATTTGACCGCCACAAAAGGATAGTGAATGGATGCTCGATTAGTCGCCTCGAAGGTGTAGTTATAGCCGACCCTAATTTGCCTATTGTAGAGCAAATAAATGAGGCTGTAGCGCATGAAGATACGGAGATCATTACTGCCTCAGAAAATGACAGAGTCTGTAAAGAGGTCGATGCTTGGCTAAGTGCGGCGATTTCAGCGTTGCCTTTGATGGGAACAGAGGACAACGCACGAATTACGGACTTATGGAGTGATGTTAAAGATTTTAAATTGGCGGATGAGGATATTGATGCATTTCGGTTGATGTTTGCAAAAACCAAGGACCCATATCGCTGGGTCATTATGTCCAATACGGATTGTGCACGAGCTTGCCCTAGCATTGGTTATCTAGATCTAACCCATGGTCATTGGACTCCATCAATCAACAACGCAACACCTATAAAGGACCTGAAGATTGCTAATGCCATTCTCGACACGCTGGATGTTGAATTAGAACCCGGTCTTAAAAAAGTAACTTATTCAAATCTTATTCATGGATAGGAGCCGCAAGCATGACCTCATATAAACCAGATATGAACTTGATTAGTCGGTTACTGATGAGGCTAGATCCACTGTTCTTTTCGTACTCTGTCATAGAGCAAAATAAGCATCGTCAACACTTCTATGATAATGAATATGACATGATCAATGCTTATTTATATAGTGAATTATTTGATCGTAAATACGACTCAGAAGCAGATGATGACCTGTTAACGAGTCATCAGAATCATTTGTTAAATGCCTATACGACAGCGCTTGTGGGGATCGGAGATAATGCATTCAGATTGTGCGAACTTCAAGGAACAGAGTTTGACCTTTCGGCGTTCAATTCTCTCTATGAAATGGATGTAGCAGAGTTCGAATACCAACAGACGGCTCGTACAGATCATTCTCTAGAGAATGACCAAAAGCGCGAATATCGTCTTTATTTAAACCATAACTGGGTCCGGATGCTCGACAGTGATGAAAACTTTTATTATTCAACACTGTCTAGTTTAAGCCATTACCTAACACACGAAATAGGCAGCACCATAGATGAAATTATTGAAACGTTAATCCCACATGAACTGGTCGAAGGGCCACGGCATGGAAAAGAAACTAAAAACGGGACGCTATGGGACTTTCAATATCAGGCCAACGGCCTTGAGCTTCAATTAGAAGAACTTAAATCTAGTGCATCACATTATCGTCAGGGTGTAGGCCTACAACTAGATGATGAGTTTCACGCAGTTTCAGGTGATGCCGTTTATTTTAATAAATATGCGGATGATATAAATGGTCCCTGTTGGGACATTATTGTTAAAAATGCTGAAACGGCTAAAAAGATCTCTTTTTCTAATTTTCTAAATGACTGTCATAAATACGTTCAGCCCATTGAAAATCTAGATGCTTTAAAAGCACGGGAAAAAGAGAAAGCAGAACGCTTTTTATATCACGAGCATCAGCGTATTTTGGAAAACTTCCACCCAAAGGTCGCCGAACTTAAAAATAAAATGAAGGTCGTGGTGGCGGACGGGGCGCTCGACAATCTATGCCACCTTCCCAACGACGGTGAGTTTACGCAGTAATTGTCTGAAGAGTATTTATGAAAATACACCTATTGAGTGAACTTCATATAGAGTTTGAAGATTACGATTATCCTGAGCCTAATGCCGATGTGTGTTAATTTGCATGTAAAACTGACCCGGGTTTTGCATTTAATTTTGACCCGTTTAAGCGGCCAGATTATGGCCTGATCTTTTCTTTCTTTTCCAGTCTTAAATTCGTTTGTTAGTGGATTGTTTATAGCGGTAACTTTCGTTACCCGTTTCAATAATGTGGCAATGATGGGTTAATCGATCCAGTAAAGCCGTCGTCATCTTGGCATCACCAAAGACCTTGCTCCATTCTGAGAAGCTTAGGTTCGTTGTGATAATGACGCTGGTCTTCTCGTAAAGCTTTCCGAGCAGATGGAACAGTAATGCGCCACCTGTTTGACTGAAGGGCAAGTAGCCCAACTCATCTAAGATAACTAAGTCAGTATGCGCAAGCCTATTGGCGATTCGTCCTGCCTTGCCTTCGGCTTTCTCTTGTTCTAACTGAT
This sequence comes from uncultured Oleiphilaceae bacterium, assembly GCA_913060665.1. GTDB lineage: Bacteria > Pseudomonadota > Gammaproteobacteria > Pseudomonadales > Oleiphilaceae > Alkalimarinus. Next base: position 200,239 of record CAJXUY010000001.1, on the reverse strand, counting down.
TCACTAGTTCTATCGTGGATAAGAACCGAATACGGTAGTGATGATGTTGGATAGCTTGAACACCGATCGCCGTTGCCAGGTGAGTTTTACCTGTTCCCGGGCCACCAATGAATACTAAGTTTTGGCTACCTTCAATGAACTCGCATCGATGTAGCGCTCTGATGAGCGTTTCATCGACCGCGCTTTGTGAGAAGTCAAAGCCTGCCAGGTCTCGATAAGCGGGGAACTTGGCGAGTTTCATTTGGTAGGCGATTGAGCGTACTTCGCGCTCTGTTACCTCCGCTTTAATCAAGGCATCTAAGATTGGTTGCGCTTGAAGATAGGCAGGACCTGCCTGTTGTGACAACTCCATAATGCTATTGGCCATGCCATGAAGCTTAAGCTGTTTAAAGGTATGGATCATGGTTTCAATGTGCATAAGGCTGGCCTCTGAGTTGGTCATAACGTTGGGTGTTGGCGATAGGTTCTTCATTCAGAACCAGTGCTGGCGGAGTGAGCAATGGCTCAGGTTCCTGTCTGTTTATCAGACGACTCAAACAGTTCATGACGTGTTGTTTAGAGGGGTGGCCGCATCGCAGTGACTCTTCGACAGCTCGCTCAACCAAGGTTTCATCATGATGTAAAACTAGCGCCAGTATTTCGACCATTTCTCGGTCACCACCTGGTCGTCGCAACAAGTACCTTTGAATAGCCTTAAAGCTATCAGGCAGCATTTCGAAGGGTGCGCCATTGCGCAAAGCCCCAGGCTTTCGTTGTGCGACAGCAAGGTAGTGTCGCCAATCATAAATGGTCGTTCCCACATCATGCTTACGATTAAAGAGGCGTTCATGCCGTGCGATTTCATTACCTTCAGCAATGACGACAATGTCACGGGCATAAACATGCAGACTCACATGCTGATTAGCAAAGCTCGCAGGCACGCTGTAGCGGTTTCGTTCGAACGTTACAAGACATATTGAAGAGACTCGCTTGGTCTCTTCAACATAACCATCAAACAATGCCGGAACTGGCATTAAGCTATGCCGCTCTTGCTGCCAGCATTCGGCCACTGATAGATGTGGTTGTTCAGGGTGTTTTTGTCGGTGCCAGAGTTCTAGGCACTCCCGTTCCAGCCACTCATTCAATGCTTCTAGGGACTTAAACTTCGGTGCGGTATGCCATAACTGATATCGAGCATCGCGCACCTTCTTCTCGACTTGGCCTTTTTCCCAACCCGCTGCGGGATTACAGAACTCCGCTTCAAACAGGAAGTGGCTGACCATGCTTTGGAAGCGACGATTGACGTCCCGCTGCTTTCCACGCCTTACCTTATCCACCGCCGTTTTCATGTTGTCGTAGATGCCTCGTTCAGGCACGCCGCCAAATACGCGAAAGGCATGATTGTGTGCGTCAAACAGCATCTCGTGCTTTTGCTTGTAGTACGCTCGAAGGAAGAACGCGCGACTATGGCTTAGCTTGAAGTAAGCCACTTGCAAACACCTCTTCCTACCATTGATCGTGGCAAAGTCTTCGCCCCAGTCAAACTGAAAGGCTTCTCCGGGTGCAAACGTTAGCGGGACGTATACATGCTTGGCAGCTGTTTGTTTCGCTTCATGCTGGCCTTGTCGCCATTGCCGTGAGAACGCGGCAACACGATCATATGAGCCGGTATAGCCGACCTTCACTAAGTCCTGATAAAGCTGCTTAACGGATTTACGTTGCTTGCGATGTTTTTTGGTTTCGCGATGAAGCCAGCTGGTTAAGGTCTTCTCATAGTCATCCAATTTACTTGGTGACTTGCGGGCAGGATATCTGGGATCAATCTCTTTGTTGTTGATGTACTTACGAACGGTATTTCGAGATAGGCCCGTTCGTCGAGCTATTTCTCTAATCGGCATTCCTTCACGGAAATGCCAGCGTCGAATCACACTTAGTAGAGCCACGTCTATCACTCCTTTTCTCCTGCTTTTATTGAAGCAGGAGAAAAGGAGTGATAGACGTGGGTCAATATTCGATGCAAATATGGGGGGTTAATGGGTCAGTTTTGGGTGCAAATCAACAGTTCTCACTCCGCCTCAAGTGATTAATTGATTAGTGCACTCAAGTACAATCGTGACTACTCAGGTTAGAAAGAATGCCACATTCTTTGACCGTTCTCTTGTCAGAGCAGCTATTACGCAACGACTTGAGTTGTTTTCGAAGGCTTTGCAAGTCGCTGATACGCTGCTCCACTTCGATTACATGACTATCAATCATTCTATTAATATCCTCACAGCGTTCATCAGGTGAGTCACTTAGATGCAACAGCTGTCGAATCTCAATAATAGAGAGGTCTAGGCTACGACAGTGCTTGATAAACATTAACCTGTCGATGGTGCTCTTATCATACAGGCGGAAGTTACCTTCACTCCGTGCCGATGCACTGATAAGTCCTTCTTTATCATAGTGGCGAATGGATTGGACTGTACAGTTAGTTTGTTTCGCAAGCTCTCCAATTTTCATATTTATTCTCACCCACTTGACTCTATTGTTAGTATAGAGTTTAAACTGATGAAAATTTTGGTACAAGGATAAATTATGACTGATAAATGTTGCGGCGGCTGCCAAAGCCAAAATCCCCCTGATGAAGAAAGTTACACACCTGATTTGACTGAATTGAGTCAGGATATTAGCCACATCAGTGAATTTACGGTACCAAAGATGGACTGCCCTGCTGAAGAGAACATGATCCGAATTGCGCTTGAACCTATTCAGCCAACAGTCATCCTAGACTTTGATACACCCAATCGCTATCTGAAAGTTTATCATTCTGATAATTTACAAGAAGTGGAGTCACGTCTAGCATCCCTTGGTTTGGGTGCCCGCTTGAATAGCACGCGACTTACTAAGGAAGACGAGCTGAGTAGAGCCTCGATATCAGCTATCGAGGCAGACGCCTCAGAGTCGCGAGTACTCAAACAATTACTAGCCATTAACGCCGTGATGTTCTTGATTGAGATAGTCGTTGGTTGGTGGGCTCAGTCTACTGGGTTGATCGCTGACTCTCTAGACATGTTCGCGGATGCCGCTGTTTATGGCGTAGCGTTGTACGCAGTGGGTCATAGTATCCGAATGAAAGTTCGCGCCGCTCATTTCGCGGGTTGGTTGCAGTTGATTTTAGCTTTCGGGGCCTTGTTCGAAGTGGGTAGGCGCTTCTTGTACGGGAGCGAACCCGTCTCAACGCTAATGATTAGTTTTGGTGTGGTTGCATTGGTTGCCAATACCGCTTGTTTATTGCTGATTGCAAAGAAGAAAGACAGTGGTGCACATATGAAAGCAAGCTGGATATTTTCAGCCAATGACGTCATAGCTAATCTAGGCGTTATCTTGGCAGGTGCATTGGTGGCATTTACCGGGTCAAGATACCCAGATTTAGTCATTGGTTTCCTGATAGGCTTGGTTGTTTTAAATGGAGCCCGCAAAATCTTAAAGCTGAAACATGACTAACGTGGTGCATAATTAAACGGTGGCAAGGCAAGGAGTAGTAATGCTTAAACATTTGTTCTTAATAGATAAACCAATCCAACGAGTCAGTGTATTTTTAATCGCTGCGTTTATGGTTTTATCAATTGATCAACTCAGTAAATTTATTATTGAAATAAAGGTCGTGTATGGAAGTGGTATAGAGATCACTAGCTTTTTTAATTTGGTGCATTTAAAGAACGAAGGCGCTTCATTTAGCTTTTTGTCTGAAGCAGGAGGATGGCAACGATACTTTTTTGTGTCCATTGCTTTCGTTGTTTCTTGTTGGTTGATCTGGAGCTTAATACAGAAACCGCATCGCAAGGAAGCGATAGGCTACGCTCTTATACTCGGCGGCGCACTCGCCAATATGACAGATCGAATAGTTCGTGGAGCCGTTGTTGATTTTCTCGACATACATTGGCAAGGAATGCATTGGCCAGCATTCAACTTTGCTGACATGTCGATCGTTATTGGTGTTTGCTTCATGCTGTGGAGCGGAATACAAAGAGACTCAACTCAAAAATCACGGTAATGCAGACTTATCCAAAGCCAGAGGTTCTTACTATGAAATTACTATTTCAATTTTTCGTCATGCTCGTCGTCACGCCACTGGTGTTTGCTGATGACTTACTTTCAAAAGATATTACGGTATACAAAAACCCCGAATGTGGATGTTGTTTTAAATGGGTCGATTATTTGAAGGGATATGACTACAACGTCAATGTCATTGATACCCGAGATGTATTGTCAATTAAAGCAAAGCATAAGATCCCGGAACAACTTGCGGCATGCCATACCGCGATGATTGATGGCTACATTATAGAAGGTCATGTTACTGAGCGGGATATCCGCAGACTGCTATTGTTCCGACCCAAGGTAAAAGGTATCGCAGTGCCAGGCATGCCTTTTGGAACACCAGGTATGGAAAGAGGTGATACGATTGAACCCTATAATGTTATGAGTTTCGATGAAGAAGGAAATATTGAAGTATTTGTTGAACACTGAATCTCGAAGCATTCTATAAGAAAACAAATTGTCGAACTTAAAACCCCGAATTCACAATAGCAACTATGATCTACAGGATGAAGCGATAGCATGAATAGCTCTATTCACATGCGGTTAGTGTTATCTATTATTCTTATAATTCTAAACGGCGTAACACACGCATCGATATTCGCTAACAGCAAAGCTTTCGCAGTGGAGCAAGCTGAGTTATTACCCGTAGATGAGGCTTATGTCATGAGCTCATCTATTGACGGTGACAATCTGCTGATTCAGTGGAAAATTACAGACGGTTATTATTTGTACAAGGAGAGATTTAAATTCTCCTACGACGAAGCTGTGTTTGGCAATCCTATATTTGAATATAAGGGCGTGGCTAAAACAGACCCTATTTTTGGTGACGTGACTGTATTTTATAACCAGGCAAGCATTCGATTACCCCTTCTAGATAAGGGCGTAACAGAAAGTCTAGTGAGAGTTACTTACCAAGGCTGTGCAGAAGCTGGACTTTGTTACCCTCCTCAAACTAAAGATGCTTTTTTTCTAAAGGATTCGGCGCTGGATGACCATCGAATTTCCTCTTTAACTGATGGCAGTGATTCAATAGGTTTCGTGGCTAGTCTTCTCTTCGCTTTCCTTGGCGGGCTTATTCTAAACTTAATGCCATGTGTGTTTCCTGTATTGTCGTTGAAAGCACTTAAGTTCTCTAAAACTGGCATAAAATCAGCTCGAAAACTTAAAGAAGAGGCGCTGTTTTACACGCTTGGAGTAGTGGTTCTATTTATTGGGTTTGCTATTGCATTAATCGCTTTTAGAAGTGCAGGTGAAACTATTGGCTGGGGGTTCCAGTTACAAACTCCCTGGTTTGTGGGGTTGCTCGCCTATCTTTTGTTAATTTTGGGGTTAGCTCTCTTGGGCGTAATAGAAGTTGGTTCTGGTTTAATGGGAATTGGAGAGCAAGCCGTACATAAAGGGCAAAGAAGAGGAGCCTTCTTTACTGGAGTTTTAGCAGTGCTAGTAGCCAGTCCTTGTACGGCACCTTTTATGGGGCCGGCTCTCGGCTATGCACTTACCCAACCAACCCTGTCAGCGATAAGCGTGTTTTTCGCGCTAGGCTTGGGAATGGCTTCACCGTTTTTAATCTTGGCTTTCATTCCTGTGACACGGACATGGATGCCTAAACCAGGTAGTTGGATGGAAAATCTAAAACAGTTTTTAGCTTTTCCAATGTTTCTTTCTGCTATATGGCTAGTATGGGTATTTGGAAGACAAACAAGCCAAACGGCCATGGCTGGACTGCTAGTGGGCATGTTAGCACTCGTTTTTGGTATTTGGGTTTATCAAAAAACTCGTGGCTTAAGTAGCTACAAAGGCAGACTTTTGAATGCAATAAATACGATTCTTTGCGCCATCGTTGCTTTGACTGCACTGAACATATTCGCGCCGAGCGACGAGAAACCACAAATATTGCAAAAAGATGTGGCTAACTTCAGTAAGGAAAATTTGCGAAAAGCGAGAGGTAAACACGATACAGTTTTGGTAAATATTACGGCCGATTGGTGTATTACTTGTCTTGTCAATGAACAGACAGTTTTAAGTCAGGAGCCCGTCCTGAGCTTACTAAAAACAGGTAAAGTGCATTATATGAAGGGAGACCTAACACATCCAAATGCTGAAATAACCCATTACTTGGAATCCTTTGGACGTCATGGGGTACCTCTATATGTGGTTTATCGTAATAATGAAGAACCAGACCTGCTACCACAAATTCTTACGACCGACCTTGTTATGAATTCATTGAATAGATAGAGAGCTCTCTACGGGGTCGGGAATATATTAGGGTTCAACGTAACCTACTTTTTTGCCCACCTTCGTTCTGACTTCCAAAGTATTTGGCGGGAGTCATCCCCATCGCTCGACGAAACATAGCAATGAACGCGCTCGGCGTATCAAAACCAACTTCCAGTGCTGCAGTAGTCACATTCTTACCTGCTGCCATAATTTCGAGCGCACGCAATAGACGCACTTGCCGTTGCCACGCGCCTAGCGTCATTCCAGTATCTTCTCGAAATAAACGTTCCAAAGTACGTGTACTTGATCCGGCGAATTTTGCCCAAGCAGATATTGGGCGTCTGTCAGTTATATTCTCTTGAAAAGTTTTGGCGACATGCCTCGCACGCTTGTCTTTGGGAATCGGCAAATTCAACGGTGCTATTGGAGCGGCAAAGATCTCATCAAGCATAACCGTAACAAGCCGTGCTTCTCGGCTATCCGCTGCATATGGCTGTTCAAATTCGATTACGCGAAGAATACAAGCTCTTAAAAGTGCTGAGATACTAACAATACAACACCTATCATGCTCGAAGGGGCTGAGAGAAGGCTCTAAATATAGGCTTCGCAAAGCAACGGCTCCGGTCATCCGAATGCAGTGGGGTTCAAAAGCAGGTACCCAAACCGCCCGCCCAGGTGGCACCACCCAAAGACCGCAATTTGTTTCCACAGTCATGACGCCTTCAGTCGCATGAATTAACTGTGCAAAATCATGAGAGTGCCATGGAATACGCGTGTCATGTTGATAATTTTCAGCACGCGCGAAAGCCGGCGACTCAGAATTAAATGCGATGAATATAGATGATTGACGTTTTTGCAACATAATTAGTCAGTATACGCGCAGAACTTCAAATAGAAAATCACTATATTAGGTCATTCACTACTGTAATAGGACATGATCAATGACAACTCCTAATTCGACAGCCTCATCCTGGCTTCGCAATTCGATTCGTTACGGATACTTTCCATTGATGGCTTTCGGTATCAATGGACTCGCTATCTGGGTAATATTTTCGACTACAAATCCGATAACGCTTGCCAGCCAATTTGCGGGGCTAATGATAGTCGCACTATTCCTCTCATTTAGCACCGAACGAATATTGCCCTATAACAAAGCATGGAATCTATCTCGCGGTGATACTTGGCGCGACCTCATGCATTTCATAGTAAACGAATCCTTGAGCTTGGTTCCTTTGCTTATCGTCCCTATCTTTATCATGACGACACCTAAACCCGAGTCACCACTATGGCCAAACGAATGGCCAATACTGCTTCAAGTGCTATTGTGCTTGTTAATTTTTGATCTTGGGAACAATCTACTTCATTGGCTTTCCCATACTTGGAAACCAATGTGGCAACTTCATGCAGTGCATCATGAAGTAAAACGGATGTACGGTTTGAATGGAATCTTAAAGCACCCTCTGTATCAGGTCATCGCATCTATCGTCTGTACAGGGCCTTTAGTATTGCTAGGAATACCTAAGGAGTATTCTCTAGTTTTGGTCTTTATGTCGTTTACGCAGTTATTGCTACAGCATTCAAATACTGATTATGTACTGGGCCCACTTCGTCGCGTGTTTGCTGTTGCGGAAGTACATCGTTTCCATCATCTCCGTGGTGTCGCAGGAGACGTGAACTTTTCGCTTTTCTTTTCTTTTTATGATCACCTGTTCGGCAATGCATATTATGAAATGAGAACCCTTAGCTCTGACGATATTGGTTTAAATTACAAGGGCTATCCCCAAAGTTGGTGGGGGCAAATGAAAGCCCCGTTTAAGAAAAGTGGTAAGCAGAAAGGCGCTGAGGATTCATTAAGTGTTGTTGATATCTCTTGATGAGTCTGTTCGTAGTTTATTGGTTCGCGAAGGTATCTATCGTCCAACGTGAATTCTTTGAACTTTTCATAGAGCACTCAATGTTGCGAGTGATATTTTTTGTGCGTCACAATAAACTTGTTAGTCATTGGAGTTTGAAAATATGAATATCCTTGTTATTAGTGGTAGCCCACGAGCGAATGCCAGTTCATTAAAGGTTGCCAAATACGTAAGTTGGCAATTGACTCAAGATGCAAATATCGGAACGCGGGTCCTCGACTTGAGTCAGTGCCATTTGGCATTATGGTCAGAGGGTGCACCCATAGATGAACAAACAAAAGAGTTGATACAAGAAGCGCAGGGATACGTGTTCATTGTCCCTGAATGGCATGGCATGGTTCCTCCCGCATTTAAAAACCTGTTTTATTATTTCAATAACCTGTTCGCTCATAAACCTTCTTACATCATCGGTGTCAGTTCTGGTTCTGGCGGCCGCTATCCCATTACGGAGCTACGTAGCAGCACTTATAAAAAATAGCTTTATCAATTATATTCCGATAAGCACGGTGATAGACCATGTGGACAATGCTATCAATGCCAAGGGGAAACTTATTGAAGGCAATGAATACATTGCACAAAGAATTGACGAAGGGCTAAGATTCTTATCCGCTTATACAAGAGCATTAGATATTGTCCGAAATACAGAAATATTTAATGAAAAGCGCTTTCAAAATGGTATGTAATAAGGAATATCCACTATCTCTAAAGCTGAGTTTGATCTCGTTTTGCGTCAGGATCAGCCCGTAATTCATACTGGCTGAAACGAGTGTACCTGATATGCTATCGAGACGGGTGGCGATGCTTCAAGAACATGCGCCACCTGCTCGGACTGACGCATTCGGCGTCTATAAGAGCTTAGACTAAACGGTTTTTTGTTTAGCAACATGCATTAAAAAATCACCGCAACAATTCTCTCGGCATAAGAGCCTTGTGATGTGATAACCTACGCGTATCATCTTGGGACTCTATCCAATAATATCGGATACATTAGTTGAGTTTTATTGACCAATTTAAGCAACTCTATCGTCATGCATTTGATATGATGATGCTGGATCAGGATTGAGCAGGGAGAGTTTTTAGTATTGCCCTAAGCGTAAATTGCGTGATTCATGTACATTTTATTTAAACAAACTGAGGGATTAACTTATGCTAGAAATAAAAGCTGTTATTAGGTTAAAGAAAACTGCGTTATTGGTCCAAGCAGCTATCATCTCATTGATGCTGGCTTCTTTTTCTTATGCCCATCCTGACCATAGTAAACAACAAGACCAGAACTCAACAAAGCAAGGTATGATGCACGGGCACCATTCTGGGATGATGTCTGGCCAAAGAGACATGTGGAACCCTCATTGGATGAAAAGAGGAATGTGGGGGCATGGCATGATGGGCCCCATGGAACGACAAAGAATGGAAAGGCATTGGACCTTTATGAATTCAGGTATTCCAAATGAATATCGTGGTCTCATTAATCCGGTCCCGTCTAGCATAAAAAGCTTACAGGAAGGTGCTTCACTCTATAAGCAGCAATGTGCCAGTTGTCACGGAGTCGATGGATTAGGTGATGGAGAGTCTGGTAAAGACTTGACCCCTTCTCCCGCGTTACTGGCTTACATGATCCAAATGCCGATGGCTGTAGATGAATACATGATGTGGTCAATCTCAGAAGGCGGTAAGCAGTTTGGAACGGCAATGCCTAGTTTCAAAGAACAACTGACCAGAGACGAAATATGGAAAATTGTAAGCTTTATGCGTGCGGGTTTTCCAGAAAATGCCAAGTAATGGAGGCCTAATAATGAAAAATTTATCTCGCGTTTTATCAAGCTGTTTTGTTTTTGGACTACCTTTGCTGTCGTTTGCGCATGAAGGTAGTGATCATTATGGCCCGCATATGATGTGGCAAGGCTACGGAATGATGATGGGGCCGTTTATGATGATTCTTTTCATCGCCGTCATTACTGTGGTTGGCGTACTAATTTATAAATGGTTAACGGGCCATAGCTTTGGTTCGGGGTCAAGTTCAGAAGAAGACCCAATTGAAATTCTCAAAGCTAGGTTTGCTAGGGGCGAAATAGAAAAAGAAGAGTTCGAAGAGCGTCTACGAATGTTGCAAAATAGCAAGTAGAACATTCGAGCTTCCTTGCGCCTAAGAAGTTGCCACTCATTCTTTAAATTAGCGCTTTGTGCTCTTAGCAAAAGATTTAGAACGAACCTAATAAGTATTGCTTAAGGCCAAAAGCCTTCGTTCAGATAGTCATCACGGTTATGAATATTTGGCCACTTTCGCAACACTGGTCAGCGACCGAGTATTGCAGTAGTTAGGTCCGTTTTAATGTCTGCTTCTCACCAAAAACCAATGTAACTGAAACGGAGCGCGGCAATCTGCTTTGCCTCATCAGCAGAGGTTGTTGCCATAAACCATAAAGTGGTTATATTTCGCCAAAGTTATAGAAATACCTCGTCAATTCGTAGGTAGGGTAAATGCTGACAGAAAGTGGCTTTTTATATAAAAACTTACTTATAAGGGGGGCGGAGTATTTTATTGCTGACAGAAAATATTTGTCAGCCTGAGTTTTAAAATACTTTATATTTCTTTTTTATCTAGCTAGTCTTTCTCGGCAATGTTTGGCACTCACTCACCCACTCCAGAACTAACAAAAAACATGGGTGATTATCTAATTGATCGTGGTGACTATAGTGCTGAATTAATCGACTTCGCTACTTGCACACAAGGGGTTCATAGCGTTCTAGGCAATCATGAATCACTGTTGAAACAGAGCACTATAAAATCGGAGTAGTACATGCTTCTGCGCCTAATGACTGGCAAAAAATAGTGAATGGCTCGAGTCGACATAAAGAGCAGTGGTTATGGAGTAGGGGGCAGTTTGAAGAGGCCTTAGCCGGTGAATCTCATGTTGTAACAGGTGTAGATGCTGTGGTTCACGGTCACGTAGCGAGTACTCAAATAGTGAGTGGCAATCATGTTTGGATTGATACCCTGTATCAAACAGGTGAATTAACCATAATCGAGGCCACAAGCTTATTGGGTTGTGTGAACAATACTTCTGAAAGGGTGGGTTCGACATTAGAAGACCGCCGGCTAAAGACTTTGAATGAACTCTCTGAACTCGATCAAAAATTAGATTTGGGGTACTGATGTGATGATCACCAATACTGCATCCACCATTATTTACGTCGATATGGACGACACGCTCTGTGATTTCAGGGCAGCTTATAACAAGCATCGTCAAGACCATCCAGAAACCACTTACCCTCAAAGTATTCCTGGATTTTTTAAGAATTTAGAACCACGTGCCTAATGCAATAGACACGTTCAAATGGTTGTGTGAACAAGCGCATTTCGATGTGTTTATCCTAACGGCCCCCTCAGTCAAGAATCCACTTTGTTATAGTGAAAAACGCCTTTGGGTTTAAGCGCATTTAGGGTTTGAGGCGGTCAACCGGCTCATTATCTCTGCACATAAAGGGCTTAATAAAGGGCATTTTCTCATTGATGACAATGATGATGGGAAAGGGCAGGACCTTTTTGAAGGAACGATCATCAAGTATGGTTCAAGTCCCTTTCCAGATTGGTTGTCGGTAAGGAATTTTTTTGAGTGTAAAGTCGTAACCGCTTAGGCGCGATGACACAACACCTACATCTACCGTCAAAGCCATTATTTATAGGCGGCATAATTTTATAGATATTAGGCAAACCAATTGCCCTCACCGCCAGGCAGGTCAAAAGAGTTCTTCGAACCAGTCTGCCAATGAAAAATAGGTTTACTTGAAACAAAAAATTGTAGTCATAGTTGTGTTTCCATACTCCAGATATAAACCCTCTCATTGAAATTACTTGATATTGGTCCATTGCCAACACTTATTTTATTGAGTTTATGAGTGTTACATTAATGAAGAAAAATAGCGTTTTTGAATTTAAAGCTAGGAAGGCTTAGCGTTAGTTTGGAAAGCTGGGAAGTAATTACATTTTTATCGAATAGAAAATTTACTATAACGGGCAAATACCTTTGATTGAGGATACCAGTTTGTTGGTTGATGAGGCTCCTCCCGCGTTTTATATAAATTATTTAAAACCACGATGCATTGGATGTTAAGCGAGGGGAATCGCAGAATTTTTATCTTAAATAAAAATAAGTTTAGTTGAGACTTGAAGTTTCTAAAATAAACCATATGTTGTACTGATATAGATAAGATTGCACAATATATAAGGATGTAAGGGAGGGTACTTGGAACCAAATATAAGCAAATTTCAGATATTGTCATTGTCTGGCGGTGGTGTGCGTGGACTTTATACCATTTCGGTTTTAGCAACCATAGAGCAAAGTTTAGCAGATAGGCATAATCGAGATGATTACAATATAGCAAAACACTTTGACCTGATAAGCGGTACGTCTATTGGGGGGATTTTGGCCTTGGGACTTGCTTCTGGACTAAACGCCCGACATTTATGTTCACTAATAGATAAAAACCGGGAAAAAATATTTTACAAATCCCGTCTTCGTAAGATGCCGTTTCTTTCAGGTTTTTTTGGGGCATGTAAACAAAGTACTACTGCTCTTTACGACAATATGGCTCTCAAAGCAGTGCTAGAAGAAGCACTCGGGAGTAAAAAGGTATCCGATCTAAATACTCGAGTGATTATACCTGCTGTAAATGGCACGACCGGGTTACCCAAGATATACAAAACATCACATCACCCGAAATTCGATATTGACCATAAGTTACACCTGGTTGATGTTGGAATGGCTACTAGTGCAGCTCCTACGTATTTTAATCCCTACCTTGTAGATGACCGTTTAATGCTAGATGGAGGTTTGATCGCTAATAGCCCTTCATTGATAGCTTACCATGAAGCAACTCATTTTCTTGGAAAGAAACCGAATGATATCAGTCTTCTTTGTGTAGGAACTATGGGGGTGCAAGCAACATTAAACTCGGACCGAAGAATTAACCGCTGGGGATACCTTACTGGCTGGGGGGTAGGGCGTAGGCTATTAGATCTAACATTAAGCTCAAATGAGGGAATGCATAATTTAATAACAAAGCAACTCCTTGACGATCGATTTGTGGAATTAGACGAGCCTAATACACCTGATCAAAGCAAAAGTATTACGCTGGACAACGCAAACAAAAAGGCTGCTCAAATGTTAAAAGGAAGAGGGAAAGATAAAGGGCAATACGCCCTTGGCATGGATAATGTTATGGCCTTTTTTGAACACATCCCAGGTTCTGTCACTTTTCATAAAGGAGGAAAGCCCTATGAAATTCAGCGCTCATAAGCTACTTAAATCAAAAGAAGGTTTCAAACCAGCATTAACGCCCACAGATGAAGATATCAAACACCTTAAAGCTGTCCGTAAGACCATCAGAACTACTCTGCGTGCTGCATTCTCCTCCGTGTCAAAAGCATTGGAAAAAGACTTGGCGGGGCGATGGCAGGTTAATACATTAGGGGTTTCATCAGGTATTGTAGAACGCATACGCCAATTGCCTGCTGACCAGAAAAATACCCTAAGAGGGCTGCAACCGAAGTTTGCAAGTCAAGGCTCCTTTGTTTATGGAACAATGAATACTCCTTGTCATCAGCCGCCACAGCAGATGGATTTAGATGATGGGGTGTATTTGCCTATAGAGGTGTTACGAGAGGGGCCAATCGTTGGTAAGAATTTATTTTTTGAGATTGTTGATTCAGCGCTTCAACAACTAGCTCGAACTTATTCTTGGGAGTTTGTAGGAGACAAAGATACGTGTGCTCGATTGATCATTCGAAAGGATATGCATGTAGATGTTCCATTATATGCTATTCCGCGCGAACAGTATGAAGCACTTGCATACAATCGTATGAACGAAAACTTATATTCAGATGCGATGGAAGGTAAGCGCTATCTTGAGAGCGATGATGTGTATATGGCGGTTAGGAATAGGGAGCATTGGATAAAATCTGACCCGTCTAAAATAAGGCGTTGGTTTGATGGGGCGGCTTCAGATCATGGAGATGTACTCAGAAGGGTTTGTCGTTACTTGAAGGCATGGCTAGACCATAATTTTAAGGATGGTGGGCCGTCATCTATAACACTAATGGCTTGTGCTGTAGAGTCGTTTGAGGATGCTGGTAAACGTTTCACAGATGATAGTGAAGCTCTTCTATTTTGTACCGAACGATTGCATGCTCAACTTTTAGAAGGAGTTCCAAACCCTGTAGACGATACTGAACCAAATTTATTTCCAAAATCACATATGTCTGAGGGTGATAAAACAGCGCTATACGCACAAGTTGAACAGCTAAGTAAATATGTCAGATCTGCATTGTTACACGCTGCAGACAAACAGATGGTGGTAAAGTATTTTTCGGTTTGTTTTGGAGCGCGGCTGCCCAATAAACCGGAGCTAGTTGAGCCCGCCTCAGTGGCTATGGTTATGTCGAAGCCAGCAAAACCTCAGCCTCAGTCCGAAGTACCAAATATGCAGGCAGGATAATGCCATTTAGAGATCAGATTACTGACACATTCCTAGCTTATGACTTTAAACCAAAGCGAAAGCCGCCTCATTTCCAACAGGCATTCGTTAGGGGCTATGACACTAAGTTAGGAATATTTCAGGTCCAATTTACAGAAATATGTTCGGGCATGACACATCTTCCCAAGGCCTATCTACTGTCTGTGCCTGAACCATTGAGAAATCGGGTATTACCTGACATAAATGCAGATAAATCCATATGTTATTTGGATACTGAAAGTACTAACCTATTCCCTCTTGATCCCTGCGGTTCAATTGCTACTTGCATAGCTTTAGTAGAGAAGCTAATTCAGATTTGGGTTAGTGATGAGTCACATGAAGAACTCCAAGCAGAGTTTTCTTCATATTGGCAGCCCGAATATCCTGTATTTAATATTAGCACAAAGCCAGCAGGTATTTATTGTACCTTTGAGCGAACAAATCTAGCAGGTAACATTTGCGTTGAAATCGTTCAAGCTGATACTGAGAAAGAAGCGATAGCATGGCTAGAATCGAGAGGGGGCCGTAACCCTTCAAAGTTTTGCCCCGCTTTGACTCAAAATATCTCCCAGAAATTGTACGTACCTCAAGATATGCAGTGGCCAGCTGATAATCTAAAGGAGTTTCTCTGCTGGGTAAGCGCTATTGACCCCACGGCTTATCAAGCTCTTATCGGTAAGCTAGTTGCTCACGTTTGTAATAATAAAAAAATTATTCTATGTATTAAGCAAGAAAGTGAAGTATTTTCTGCCCAAATTGAGTTTACTGACTCTGGTCTGAAGGTTCTTGAGAGAGCTAGGGGAAGTAAGAAAATAACTTCTCGAAAAAATGGATACAAACTGACTCAATTGGTTGCCGCTCTGTCAGGGAAACTAATGACAAAGTCATTCAAGCGGTTATGGGTTGAGGATGCATCCTCAACGTTGTTATTCCAGAGAAATCAACCGAATCAGAATACCCTTTCAAATAAGCGTATTGCACTTATTGGTTGCGGAACAATTGGTGGTTATACAGCTCAAGTTTTAACACAGTGCGGAGCCGGTGCAGAGCAGGGCAGTATTCACTTATTTGACGATGATATTCTAAATACCGGTAATCTGGGGCGACACCTGTTAGGCAAGAAATACTTACTTGAGCTAAAAAGCCAAGGTTTGAAGCACTTTCTTGATAGCCAAGGGTTACCCGTTAGCATTGTTGCACAAAAGAAATTCAACGAGGAAGATATTCGAAAACCTTGGGACTTGATTATTGATGCCACTGGTAGTGATACTTTTTCAGTTTTGCTAGCTAGCTGGTACCGTAAGCATGAGCCAACAAAAACTCAGCCAACTCTTATTCATGGGTGGGTTGACGCATATGGAAAGGCGGCAAGAGTACTTAAGGATGATAGATCAGGAGCATGCTATTGTTGTATGAGCACCTATCAGGGCAATGACCGATCCCCTCGCTTTCCTCTATTTGCCGACGGAAAAGCTCCAAATCATAATTTAGCGTTTCGTCGTCAATGCGGACGAACTTATATGCCGTTTTCAAGTCAGCCGAGTCTTGCTGCAGCAGGGTTAATTCAATCTATGGCTCTTACAACTGATAAGAAAAGAGAGCCTACGTTTAGACAGCTAAGTTTTTCTTCCGATGTTCAACGGGCAAAGGATCAGATACTGAAACCAGTAAAAGGTTGTCCTGTATGCAGCAAACAGTCTTAAGGTCTTCCCAGGACCAACTTATTCTGATTGAACATCAAGTAATTCAAGTTATAGATAGCTTTCGCCAACTTAAAACATTGGACAAAGAAGCCGGTGGAATTATGATAGGCGAATATCGTGATAAGCACCTGAGAGTTACTGGGTTAACTCGCCCAGGGGTTCTGGATCACCGCTATCGAAACGGGTTTCATAGAAAGAGTCCGCACCATCAAGCATATGCAACTATGTGCTGGATACAATCGAAGAGTTTACAGGTATGGCTTGGTGAATGGCACTCACACCCAGAGGATCATCCGACACCGTCCTCTATCGACTTGGATAACTGGAAAAGTAAGCTGCCGAATCGGCACATGATCCTTATCATACAAGGTAGAATAAGCCGTTGGTGGGGCCTTTGGGATGGGAAGTCAATAACGGCTTTAGAAGTAATAGGCTGATAATACCGCAATCAATAGCTATAACGTTCGACTAAGTTGTTTAACTAACGATAGCACTAAGCCTTCGTACTTGAATGTATTTTGCAAGTAAGGTCAGCCTATAACTGCTGAGGTTGGTAGCGAATTATTAAATTTAAGGTAAATAAATGGATTCAGTAAAACTAAAGACTTACCACGATTTTAAAGAAATCCTTCTTAAAATTGAGGATAAAGTTGGCGATGAGTTTTCAGGTATAGGTATTGTCTTATATAGTGATTTGGAAGGCATACCTATTTTTCCTCTCAACAGCTTTAACTTCAACGCCGGAGATGATGACCTTGTATCAACGTTTGTTGAAATATCTAAAGTCAGTAGCCCACATCATGATGGATTTAACTTCATATCCTCAAGTTTTAAGCTCACACATACTTCTCAGTATTTTTCTCCCCCGATTGAACGCAGTGTTGAAGTAGAGCGATCCAAACCTTTTGGGGGAAGATATATGGCAGCTCTTTTTGGTTCCATTATAAAGAATGTTCTAATGACAGGAATAGTTACTAAAAGTAATGGTGTTATTATTTTTCAAAATGGTATAGAGGTGTTCTCTAAGGATGGAAAATGATTAATTTATTACCAGTGACAAAAGTTATAGCAATTATATCTATGCTGTATGC
The DNA here is from genome assembly GCA_913060665.1 of uncultured Oleiphilaceae bacterium. Classification (GTDB taxonomy): domain Bacteria; phylum Pseudomonadota; class Gammaproteobacteria; order Pseudomonadales; family Oleiphilaceae; genus Alkalimarinus. The sequence goes on along the minus strand of CAJXUY010000001.1, from coordinate 182,743 downwards.
TATTTTAATTTCGTTTATCCTTTACTTCGTTTATGAATCAGAATCTGATGTATCTGAAGGTATAAGCATCGCTATTAAGGGTGCTACTGTTCTAAATTTCATATTGCTTGGAATAATCTACTTTGGTTGGCGCTGGCTGTGGAAAAAAATACCTATTCTCAATAGTTTCTTGTTTCCTGATTTAAACGGCGAATGGGATATGACGATACATTGGCGATGGAATGGCAAAGGTGGCGTAGCTCAAGCAACTGCGTACATTAAACAAGATTTCCTTAAAATAAGTATGGAGGTTGCGTCCGAGGATTCAGATTCAAGTACTTTATTAGCTAAACCTCAAAAAGATCCTGAATCAGGAAGAGCTATCTTATATTATATCTATAGAAATACACCTAAATTAAAAGATGAGAATGACAGTTCTTCATATGATGGTACTGCAATTCTTAAGCTTGACCATAACAGTACTAACTTGCTTGAAGGTAACTATTACACAGACCGTCTAACAACAGGGCACTACAAGCTTAAAAGAAAATACACCTAAATCTGTATCCATTTTTTTATTGAATAGAACGTAGTAACGTTGCCAGTTAGTTAAAACGCCTTGTAAGTGTAGCGGTTATTGATTGTAATTTTTAAAGTTGCTGTATGAATACAGTACTAAAACAGAAAATATTTAAAGAAGGGTTAGAGTGTGTCCGAGATTAGTGAAGATCAACTCCAGGAGCTAACAAATGCTATTGCTGATAAGTGTGAAGCGATGGAGCTTGAACCGGAGCAGATCCTAGACGGTATTGCACGGTCTCTGATTGCTGCTGTGACAACATTTGGTACTCAGAGCCTCAGAGTTGATATTGACCATCATGGATCATGTGTTGTTAACCTCGTAACGCAATCGTAGACATGGAAGCAAAGAAAATATTGGGAGATAGGCGCTATCCCCCTGTAGTACTGGTGAGAACGTGGGTAGAACTCATCAAGTCAAATGAAGATGAACAAGTTAGAATTCATGCAACTAAAATGCTGATAGGTGCCTTTGGCGATATCCAAACTGCCGCAGCATTTTGTAAGCAAAACGATATAGGAATTAATTAGCGGAAGAATACTAGTTCATGAACTGCCTATTTACGTATAAAACCAGTTATAGTACTAACTTTCTAGTAATTACTGCAGGTAAAAATGGCTTGCCTGTTGGGGCTGCTAAGGTGGTAAAGCGTGTCGATAGCTGGGTGTTAGCTGATATCAAAGTGAATAACTTCAGAAACACTAACCCCTGGAGAAAAATGCGTTCACCTGGATTGTTTCAAAACTATCGAAAACAGGGAGTAGGGTCAGGTCTACTGAAAACCTTAATTTCAGAGGCTAAGCAAGCCGGTATTTCAAAGATATCTGGTGAAATCATTGGAGAGCACCCAGAGATGCTAAAAAAATGGTATTCAAGGTTTGGTTTTATCGTTGATAGCAAGGGCAGAATAGAATTAAAAGTTAAGGAACAATAATCGTGACAAACATTTCATTGAAACAATATGAGTCCCTACAAAGGAAACTTGTTGAGGCATTTGGGGTAGGCCTTGCGGAACAGAAAGCTAATTCTGAAGATGCGTTGTCAGCTTATAAACAGATGGCTGTCATGGCTTCATGTAACTTTAAAAGTTGCCACATGAATGCAGCATTTAAACAGAGTATATAAAGAGCGGTTAGAGTGTACCCGAGATTAGGGGGGATCAACTCTAGAAGTTGACAAATGCTATTGCTGATAAGCAAGCTAAATATGTTTACATATCGACCCTTTTTGCTTTTTTGTTGGCGCAGGTAGAGACATTTGTATTAAAAATAACAATATATATGGGACGTTAAATTGAAACTTGACTGTATACGCATATCCAATTTCCAAAGTTTCGGGCACGAGCCAACAGCGCTTACTCTTGAGGATTTAACATTCCTAATTGGGCCGAACGGTTCTGGTAAAACTGCTGCATTACAGGCTCTTTGCCGAATGTTTGCATTTGATCCAGCATTACGGCGACTCAAAAAATCAGATTTCCATGTACCTAACGATGAAACTGAACAGCCAGAAGAGCGTTCACTCTGGATTGAAGTGGACTTTAACTTTCCTGAACTGAGAGAGGAGGGTGATAATGCTACTGTAGCTCCTCATTTTGGTCACATGCGGCTGGATGACGATGAAGACGTTCCACGAGTTCGGTTTCGTCTAGAAGCCACTATGGGTATTGATAGTGATATTGAAGAGTCATTCATCTATGTACTTGAGTTAGACGAGCAGGGAGAAGCGATAAATACATCAAAAGTTCCACGCTCTGAGCGTAGTCACATTCAAGTACATTACCTTCCTGCCCGACGAGACCCAGCTGAACATATTACTTTTGGAGCAAATGCCCTTTTAGGTCGCTTGTTACGAGCTGTCAATTGGGAGGCTGAGCGTGAGATAGTTAAAGACCATACAGACCAAATAAGTGAAAGTTTAGCTGGAAATGCATCAGTAAGTGCTCTGAGTTTGAGTATCCAAAGTACATGGTCCAGCCTTCACAGCGGGGCATACTACGCTGAACCCAAAATATCCTTTGTTGCAAGTGAAATTGAATCATTACTACGCCACCTTTCTATATCTTTCACTCCTGGACATGATGAACCCCTCGTCGATTTTTCACGCTTAAGCGATGGACAAAAATCGATGTTGTACCTTTCACTGGTTTTATCATCTCAAGCTATTGGTAGGGCGGTATTGAACGGAGACAACTCCTTTGACCCTGATAAGTTACGACCACCAGTATTTACATTAGTGGCACTTGAGGAACCGGAAAATAGCTTATCTCCTCATTATCTGGGGCGAATAGTAAGTTCGCTGAAAGAAATGGTTGGACATGGTGATGCTCAGGCACTTATCGCGACTCATGCACCCTCTATGCTGCGCCGTATCGAACCAGACCAAATTCGTTACTTAAGGTTAAACGAATCCAGAAAGACAAAAATAACAACTATTACTCTTCCCGAGGATACTGATGTTGCTCATAAATTTGTTGTGCAAGCAATTAAGGCATTCCCTGAAATCTACTTCTCTCGACTTGTTGTACTTGGAGAAGGTGATAGTGAAGAAATCGTGATACCACGATTACTTGAAGCAAAAGGAGCTCCTGTTGACGAGTCTGCGATTACTGTAGCTCCGCTTGGCGGGAGGCATGTTAATCACTTCTGGCGTCTACTTGAAGGACTTGAAATTCCTTATATGACTCTTTTAGATCTTGATGTTGGCAGATATCAAGGAGGTTGGGGGCGCATAAAGAATGTCAATGACCAGCTAATATTGCACAGTCCAGATAAACAATTAAATAACGGTTATCAAGTTATTCCAAAATGGGATGATACTCTGCATAAAGTAAGAGGGTTCTCGAATTATATCATCGAGCTTGAGAAACGAAGTGTTTTCTTTTCTTATCCTATGGATTTAGACTTTTCAATGTTAAAAAAATATCCTGTCGCATTCGGTGTTAAGGTGGAGGATCAAATTGAGCCAGAGCTTACAGAAATCAAAGCTGTACTTGGTAAGTCTAGGTCTGATTCAACTGAATACGTAGAATGCGAGCGAAAGCTTTTTATTTCTTATCACAAGCTATTTAAGCTAGGAAGCAAGCCTGCGGCACATATAGAGGCGCTTTCAAGCCTTTCTGATCAGCAGCTTTTGTCAAATATGCCTTTATCCTTAGGCCGACTAGCAGATGCTATTATTGCAAAATTAGCGGATCTACCAGAGTGATAAATGTTGAAGATTGGTACCCCGCAGATGGTTTAACTCTGGAGCCAAATGCAGAAAGAGCTGCCACTGAAATAGAGAGCAGTTTGGCTTTGACTGCTGGACCTGGGGCTGGTAAAACCGAGATGCTAGCTCAGCGAGCTGATTTCTTACTTCGTACTGGAAGTTGCCGTTACCCTAAACGAATACTAGCAATCTCCTTCAAAGTAGATGCTAGCCGTAACCTGAAAGAGCGCGTTCAACGTCGTTGTGGCACTGAATTAGCGTCACGTTTTGATAGTTATACATTCCATGCTTTTGCTAAGCGAATAATTGATCGCTTTCGCCCCGTTCTGACAGGAGAGAATTCGCTTGCCCCTGACTACACAATAGGAAGTCCAAAAGTTTCAGGTAAACAAATTGACTTTAGTGACTTAGTTCCGCTAGCAATTCAAGTTCTTATTAATTCTCCTATTGCGTGCAATGCTATACGGCAAACATATAGCGATGTCTTTTTAGATGAATTTCAAGATTGCACAAATAAGCAATATGAGCTCATTAAAGTAGCCTTCCAAAATACTAACATCCGCCTCACTGCTGTAGGGGATACCAAGCAAAAAATAATGGGATGGGCAGGTGCTCTTGATGGTGTTTTTGCTACCTTTGCAGAAGAGTTTCAAGCAATTCCTTTGAATATGTATCGTAATTTCCGCTCTAAACCGAAGCTCTTACGTTTGCAGAACCAGATTATTCTGAGGCTCGACCCTGGCTCTTTTATGCCAGAAGAGCTAATGGTTGGTAATGAAGGAGACATTTATAGTTGCTCTTTCAATAACTGCCAGCAAGAAGCAGAATTTCTAGCAAATCAAATAAATATTTGGATAAAAGAGGAAGATACCCCTTTGTCTGAAATCGCCATTCTGGTCTCGAAACAACTAGATCTTTATGCTGCCACAGTTATGACAGAGCTAGAAAAACTCACGATCCCATATCGAAATGAACAACAATTACAAGACCTTTCCGTGGAACCGGCAGCAAGATTGGTCGTTGACTACCTATTGAGCCTTTACGGAGATAGAGAACCAGCTGCTTGGACAAGGTTAATGAATTTGTTAATTCCTTTTACTGAAGATGAAGAAGAGCAACTTATACATCGTCAAGATTGGCAAAGGTTTATTAAATCAGAGCGCAAAGAGGCTCTGAGAGATCAACTTGATTCAAGTTATCCAAACCGATGGGATTTTGTTAGACGGTTTCTAAATAAAATTGGTCTTCAAACGTTGACTGCTCTTTCTTCAGACTATGAATCACAAGCTAGGCTAAGAGAGGTTATAGTTGAAACAAATACAAAAATCACTGGGATGCTAGGGTCAGAACCAGACTTGGTTAAAGCGTTAGCTAAATTTTCAGATGATCAGGCTGTCCGTATCCTGACAATTCATAAGAGTAAAGGTTTGGAATTTGATGCCGTTATCATGATGGCTATTGAGCAAGAAATTTTCTTTGGAGATCAGGACGAAAATAGGTGCGCCTTTTTCGTTGGAGTTTCTCGTGCTAAAAACAAACTATTGCTAACTCATGTTAATCAACGGGCAAGGCCTGATGGTTTCACTGGACGGTGGAATGTTCAACGACACTCCCAAAATGAATATTTGGGTTATGTACATCAATTTCTTGATGAATAGGTATAAAGCAACTTAATTCAACGCGCTATTACAAGCATGTTTACAGGCAAAAATTTAAAATTTTGAAAAAGGGGGGGCAAACCTTGCATTCGGTACGCTTGAGGCGCCTGATATTTTGCCATTACTTTTATGCTACATAGGCCTTAAATTGTAAAGTTTAATTCACAACGTATCTTGCAACAACTTAAGCTGTGCTTGTAAGACAGATTTTTCCTGACACACAATTTGATACTCATCTGTCTGTAACATGAACCTGTCATGTGCCTTTTCAGCATCCAGCTTCGCCTTATCCAGTGCTTCTTTCAATAGCGACAGTTCGCTGCTTAATGCTGCTAGTTGGTTGGATTGAGTAAGGTTCAATTGACTAAGCTTGCGACTCTCATTTTGAAGCTGTAAGAGGTCATTTTTACACTGCTCTAATTGTGCAGATATCGACTTATTTGTTGTTTCTTTTTTAGCGTAATCGCACTGAAGTGTCTGTAGAGCTTTGTCAGTCTCTGTCTTTGCACTTAAAATCTCTTTGTATTCGTTACGGTTCTCTTTATAGCGTTCATCAGCAGCAACGAGTTGGCGTGACTGTTCAGTAATTTGTGTATTCAACTGGGTTTTGATTGCCTGGCTTTCAGCGCGTTCCCGTGTACGTTCTTGTGCCATTTTTAATTGATAGTGTTCTTGCTGCTCATGCAACAATTTAATCTGATGTATGCCTTCATTTTTTGAGGTGGTTAATTGTGAAATTAGCTGGGCGCCTGATTTGACCTTAGATTCCAACTTTACTGCATTTAAGTCAGCTTCATTCAGTGCTTTGCGTAGTTTTTTGTTTTCCGCTGCGAGGGCGTCCCGTTGTTCTGTTGTGTCATTGAGCGCTTGCTTCAGAGACGCTATTTGGTTTTCTAGTGCTTTTACTTCCTCGTCTCGTTCAGCGCTTAGGTCAGCTATCCGTTGTTCGGTCTGTTGTACTTTATCATCGGCCTGTAGCTGTAATCGTTGGTGTAATTCGCGAACTACATTAAGAATATCAAGGGGGAGGTCGTTGGATTCTCTTACTTCTGTGTGCTGTAGTTTCCAGTTTTTCAGGTGAGGCCCTATGGTGCTTTTACTGCCGGTTCCCAAATGACTTAAAACACGATCGACCGTTGGGTTTTTGCCCGCGTTTTTGATCGTTTCTGCTGCGTTTGCGATATCAGTATAGGTTACGCCACCACGTGCCATTTTGAGCTCCAGTGATTTAAAGTAATGTATTACGTAATATGTAATGTAACATAATAATTATGCATTAAGTATGATAATGATGACTCAATACTAACCCACGATAAAGCTATTTATCGTGGGTTAGTATTGGTATTCTTGAAGCTATTAGCTGTAACAACATTACAAAGGCAGAAAACGAGCGACTAGGCCCTATGAAACAGGTACAAAACCACTTAGCCGAAAAGGGACGTCAAAAAGCTTTAACGTCTGATAAATCTTCATTGCTGCCAACGTTTCAAACCAAGCATCAGCAGTACTTGCAAGCAGCAACGTCTGATAATACCCGTCGAACCTATCGCTCAGCCATTCGCCACTTTGAGCGATGGGGTGGGCGGCTCCCTACAGACAACGAAACATTAATGCGTTATTTGGTTGATCATGCTGAAAGTTTAAATACACGCACTTTGGAAGTTAGATTGACTGCGCTCAGTCAATGGCACCGGTTTCAAGGGTTTAACGACCCAGCTCAAAGTCCGGCAGTCAGAAAAACGCTAAAGGGTATTAGCAGAACTCACGGCAAACCAAAAAGAAAGGCGCAGGCACTACGCTTACAAGACATGGTGACCATGCTTACCCACTTAAACAAACAGCCACCATCAATAAAAAGAACACGCGACAAGGCGCTTCTACTCATTGCTTTCTTTGGCGGCTTTCGTCGTAGTGAATTAGTGATGGTTGAGGTGCTGCAACTCAGTTGGGAGCCTGAAGGGCTTATAATTGAGCTGCCAAAATCCAAAACAGATCAAGAAGGAAAAGGAATACGAAGGGCAATTCCTTATGGAAACAAAACCGTCTGTCCTGTCACCTCACTAAAGGAATGGCTTGTTGAATCAGACATTACAGACGGCCCTGTGTTTAGACCCGTAAATCGCTGGGGGCATATACAACCAAAACCAATGAGCCCAGGTTCCATCAATGACTTCTTAAAAACGATAGGTAAAGCTTGTGGCTTGGACTTTGTGCCGGACTTAAGTAGTCACAGTTTTCGTAGAGGGCTAGCCACGAGCTCAGCTCGTGAAGATGTGAATTTTGAATCAATTAAAAAACAGGGTGGATGGAAAGCTGATGCTACGGTCTGGGAGTATATTGATGAGGGACGACTATTTTCCGAAAATGTTGCGCATTCATTGTTTGATCGAATCACTGAAATGACCAATAGTTAAAAAAATCATAAGTTAAATAGATACATAATTAATGGCTAAAAAAGCTTGACCTTGGTGCTGGACACAAGTTTATACTCATCCTAAACTAATATTTCAAATACTCTTAGATAGTTGTTTTCAAATATGTCTATCATAAAGTCACAGAAATTAGGTCGGCGCTTCGGTGTCCCTCTAATCGTATTTTGGGTTCTTTTCCAAAGTATGCTTTTCTGTGCTGCGCTTTTGAATATCGTTATATTGCCTGTTGCTCCATTAGGTATTGCTAATGAATCCGTGATGCAGGGAATGTCAGGTGGAACAACAGCTGGTATTGATTCCCATAGCGAGCATTCTAAACTCGCACAGCATCATGCGATGGATCATAGTGCGACTGACATAACTCAAGATAACTGTTGTGAAAAGCAAGACAATTATCTCACCAATTTTTCATACAGCTTCGTTGTACCACTGCTGTTAGCTTTTGTCCTTTTCTTGGTGCTAAACATACCAAGTTCCAAATCTAAATGGTTCAGTTATTTAAAAGAACCTCCTCCGCGTTTTAATTATCCTCGCAACCACTTGGTTAACTGCACCTTTCTAGATTAGTCGCTCGACCCTCGGGGCTTGTATCGTGTAAAACGTTAAGCCTGAATGGAGTGATCTTTGGATCATATACTGAGCAATACACTAGCATTGTTTGCAGGGTACGTCTTTCGTAATAAGTGATAGGTGTCAGCACCAACTAGTGTGCCGTTACCGTTCGCTGTTAACGAACCCAAGTAATCATCGTTTTTCTGCATCAGTTACCACTCAGCCCTAGAGTTTTTAATTCCGATTCAGCCTCAAATAGACTGTTTTAAACGTCATCTTACGATGGCGTAAATACTGTTTAATTGAGATGAATATCATGAAAGGCAAATTACACTCTTCGCATTTTTCTGTGTCGCTTGGAAAAGCCGTTGCGACGATTACGTTCGCTGTACATTCTGCGCTCTCATCGGCGGCATTAACCATTGAGCAAGCGCAAATGATGGCAGTTTCAAGCGATTCTGGAATTGCGCAGTTTCAAGATAAGTCAAAAGCAGCAAATTATAATGCTGTGGCTGCGGGGCAATTACCGGATCCCATTTTAATTGTGGGCGCTCAAAACATTCCTACGGATACATTTCAATTTGACCAAGAGCCGATGAGTCAGCTTAAGGTTGGCATAAAACAGATGTTTCCCCAGGGAGATACCTTATCTCTTAGAGAAAATAAACTCAAAACCCAAGCCTCTTCGCTAGAAGACAAAGCACAATCACGTTACTTGAACATATCTAGGCAAGTAAGAAATGTTTGGCTTGAAATTTTCTATTGGGAGCAGGCTTCTCAGATTCTTAAACAAGATCAGGCTTTATTTCAGCAATTATTAGAAGTGACCCGGTCTCTATACAGCGTAGGAAACGTAAAACAGCAAGATGTGTTGCGTGCTGAATTGGAATTGAGCCGTTTGCGTGAAAGGGTGATTAAAGCCAATCGTCAGAGCGAGACTCAGCGCGCAATGCTTTCACGTTGGGTAGGCGGAGTTGCTCTTGATGAGCCATGGTCCCAAACTTTGCCGATTTTACGTGCACCAATGCTTGGTTCAGTAAATATTCTTGAATTTGCAAATGTTAAGCCTGAACAGAGTAAGTTTAGCTCACAGCAAACACAACAGGAAATAGCCAGATATTTGCAAGCGCATCCCATCCTTATCGACCTTGAAAAGCAAGTTAATGTCGCCGATCACGAAATACGGATTTCAGAACAACGTTATAAGCCCACATGGGGTGTAGAACTTAATTATGGCTACCGAGATGGCGAAAATAATGACGGTTCAGACCGCTCCGATTTTGTCAGCGCGATGGTTAATGTGTCTTTGCCTTTGTTTACCCGTACTCGACAAGATAAATCAGTTCAAGGAGCAGTGCACCAAAAAGAAGCCCAAAAGAGTGCTCATCAAGACAAGCTTCGTCAGATGGTCGGTGAGGTTCAAACTCTTTTGCTCCGCTTGCAGCAATCTGAAGATCAGCTTGAGCTGTTCGATACTGAGATTCTTACCAAGGCCAGGCTTCATGCAGAAGCATCGTTAAATGCATATCAAGCAGATGCTGCTGATTTCGCTGAAGTTATGCGCGCTTTTATTAGTGAACAGAGTGATCGACTAGATTATGCTCGGCTACAGACAACCCGTCAGAAGCTGGTCTCTGATCTTCGATTTTATTTTCCTGAATCAATGGATGATTTATCACAAATTCACCAATCTAAGTCATATTTAATCCAATCCGATTTAATGTCTCTACAAGGAGAATCCCGATAATGAAATACGTAGGGGTAGTCATTCTATTGATCACTGCTTTTGTTGGTGGCATCGCGGTACAAACATTTGTTCTGGATGCTGATTTTCTGTCATCTCTATCAGGAAGTAACTCTGCCGAACCGGTGGAGGGCGGTGAGAAAAAACCGCTGTACTGGGTTGCGCCAATGGATAAGAACTATCGTCGAGATAAACCAGGAACATCACCAATGGGCATGGATTTGGTTCCAGTCTATGAAGACGATGCTCAGGGTGGTGAAGAGGGGAGTGTAAAGATCTCGCCGGTAGTTGAGAATAATTTGGGTGTAAGAACTGCCACCGTACAACGAGGGCCGTTCGACCTACCCATCAATACCGTTGGTTATGTAGGTTTTGACGAAGACCAACTAACTCACGTCCATAGCCGGGTTGATGGCTGGATAGAAGTTTTGAATGTCACTAGTGCTGGGGATCTCGTTAAGAAAGGCGACACTCTCTACGAGTTGTATTCTCCCTCTCTGGTTAATGCCCAGGAGGAATTTTTAGCAGCTCAAAGAAGTAACAACAAAATGTTAGCAAAAGCATCTCGTTCAAGGCTTTTGTCACTCGGTTTAACATCCCCACAAATAGATCGATTGGAAAAACGTCGTAAGGTTGATCAGCGTATTCGGGTATCAGCGGAACGAAGTGGCTTTGTTAAGCAATTGAATGTCCGTGAAGGCATGTTCATTAAGCCTTCTACTGAAGTCATGTCGGTAGGCACTTTGGATACAGTATGGGTGATTGCTGAAGTCTTTGAACGCCAAGCGAGTTGGATAAAACCAGGGCAGACAGTCGAAATGACTAACGAGGCCATACCTGGCAAGACGTGGAGTGGCACGGTTGATTACCTTTACCCTGTCCTTGATAACAAAACGCGTACGTTACAAGTTCGTATCCGGATCGAGAACCCTGATCATGTACTTAAGCCAAACATGTTCGCTAATTTGAGTTTAATGGCACCAGTAGGTGATGACACGCTAAGCATTCCTAAAGAAGCATTGATTCGAGGTGGTCGTTACAACCGCGTGGTTTTGGCTCAAGGAGACGGGAAGTTTAAGTCTGTGTTGGTAGAAGCAGGGGTTGAGGCTGGAAAGCGGGTTCAGATTATTAAAGGGCTGAATGAGGGGGATAACGTTGTAACGTCTGCACAATTCCTGATTGACTCGGAATCCAATATAGATGCAGAAATTGCTCGAATGGAAGAGCGTGAATCTACTGATGGTGACGGTGCCAACTCGGGTTCGAAGGTTGTAACTGCGACAGGAACAATCAATAAGGTGATGGCTGATATGGCCATGCTATCACTTACTCATGATCCGATTAAAGCATGGGGGTGGCCGACCATGAAAATGGACTTTCCAGTCGCCGACGGCATAAGTCTGGAAGGTTTATCAAGTGGGCAACGTATCAAGTTCGATCTTCAAAAGCAGGATGACTGGGATTACGTAATCACCAGGGTAGAAGGGGCACAAGCTGCGAACAGCGATAGCAATTTAGCGGACAGTAAATCAAAAACCGTTGTAGCGACTGGCACGATTAAACAGCTCATGACCGAAATGGCCATGATAACCGTAGTGCATGACCCTATTGATGAGTGGCAATGGCCAATGATGAGCATGTCTTTCACATTGGCGGAACCTGATCAGATCCCTGAAATCAACAACGGTGACCGAATCAAATTTCAATTACACGAGATGGATGATGGGGATTACCAGATATCCAGAATTAAACGATTAACTCAAAAGAAAGCGACTAGCAACAAAACTGAATAGCAACAACATTAAACAAACCATCAATAAAGTAAAAAATGAGGATTTATCAATGGAAAAGTTCAACACCACCAACAAATCTAAATGGGCTGCAGCAGCGATTATCGCCAGCGTATTTTTTGCGCCAGGCTTGGTTACGGCAGGTGCCGGCCATGAAGGGGGCGGGCATATGGAGAGCAGTCAGCAGGGTAAGCATATGACCAAAGATCAGAAAATGACCCATGTAATGGGTACGGGAAGAATCAACAAGATAATGGCAAAGGGCAATATGGTTAATATCTCACATGAACCTATTAGTGAATTGAACTGGCCTAAAATGCGTATGAACTTTCAAACCAGTGACAAGGTTAACCTTGAACAATTAAAACCAGGGCAGGAGGTTCAATTTAAGTTACAGGTGGATAAGGACAATAATTATTTGATCAACGAAATACACGTCGTCAAATAATGAAATTTGTGCCTGACTCATTGCTCTTTATCTCGCTAGAGATTGGGCACAAATACATTATTCAGTTGTTGCATTAGTTCGGAGTTAATGATGATTGCTGCAGTTATTAGATGGTCGATAGCCAATCGCTTTTTTGTGATTCTAGCTACGTTTATTTTTTTGGGAACAGGCGTTTTTGCTGTTCGTAATACGCCGGTTGACGCCCTACCTGACCTATCTGATGTTCAGGTCATAATTAAAACCAGTTACCCCGGGCAATCCCCGCAAGTCGTAGAGGATCAGGTTACGTACCCACTGACAACCGCAATGTTGTCGGTACCAGGGGCTCTTACGGTAAGAGGATACTCGTTTTTTGGTGACTCTTTTGTATATGTAATATTTGAAGATGGAACCGATCTATATTGGGCTAGATCCCGTGTATTGGAATACTTGAACCAAGTTGCAGGCGATCTTCCAACTGCAGCCAAGCCTCAGCTTGGCCCTGATGCTACGGGTGTTGGGTGGGTATATACCTATGCATTAGTCGATAAATCCGGGAACAACGACCTATCCCAGCTTCGTAGTATTCAGGATTGGTTTCTGAAATACGAGTTACAAACAGTTCCGGGTGTATCTGAAGTGGCAACGGTTGGCGGAATGGTTCGTCAATATCAAGTCGTTGTTGACCCAAATAAGTTGCGGGCTTACAGCATTCCACTTTCGCATATCAAAATGGCTATTAAGAGAGCTAATCAGGAGTCAGGAGCATCTGTCATTGAAATGGCTGAGGCTGAATACATGGTTCGAGTTTCTGGCTACTTACAGAAGATAGAAGATATAGAGCAGGTGCCTCTTGGGCTTAACAAAAATGGTACTCCTCTTTTATTACGCGACGTCGCAGATATCAAAGTCGGCCCCCAGATGAGAAGAGGTGTCGCGGAACTGAACGGCGAGGGTGAAGTCGTCGGTGGAATTGTGGTGATGCGTTTTGGCGAAAACGCACAAACAACTATCGAAGGTGTGAAAGCGAAATTAGATGAACTGAAAAAAGGCCTACCAGAAGGTGTAGAAATAATTCCTACCTATGACCGTTCAGGGCTAATAAGTAGTGCCATTGAAAACCTCTACGAAAAACTGCTCGAGGAATTTATTGTTGTCACATTGATCTGTGCGCTTTTCCTATTTCATCTACGTTCGTCTCTAGTAATTATTATCAGTTTGCCAATTGGCATTCTGGCTGCATTTATCGTGATGTACAACCAAGGGTTAAATGCGAACATCATGTCGTTGGGCGGTATAGCGATTGCTATTGGAGCCATGGTCGATGGCGCAATAGTCATGATTGAGAACGTTCACAAACATATGGAAAAGACCGAACTGACAGATGATAACCGCTGGAGTGTCATTAGTCAGGCGGCTTGTGAAGTTGGACCTCCATTATTTTTCTCTCTGCTTATCATTACGATGAGTTTTTTACCAGTATTCACCCTGGAAGCTCAAGAAGGCAAGTTATTTGCTCCGTTAGCATTCACCAAAACCTATGCGATGGCTGCCTCGGCAATATTAGCTATTACCTTAGTGCCCGTATTAATGGGGTATTTTATTCGAGGTAAAGTCACACCAGAGCATAAAAACCCCTTTAACCGTGTAATGATTGCTGCTTATCGCCCCGTCCTTAATGGAGTCTTAAAGTTTCCAAAAACAGTACTGTCGCTCTCTCTGGTTCTTTTGGTCGTTGGCTTATGGCCTGCAACAAAATTGGGTAGTGAGTTTATGCCTCCATTGGACGAAGGTGACTTGATGTATATGCCTACCACCTACGCAGGAGTATCCATTGGTAAGGCAAGGGAGATTTTGCAGCAAACAGACAAACTGATCAAAACCGTCCCTGAAGTTAAAACGGTATTCGGTAAAGTTGGCCGAGCAGATAGCGCCACTGACCCTGCACCTTTAATCATGATCGAAACGTTCATTCAATTAAAACCCAAGAGTGAATGGCGTGAAGGCATGACATCGGAAGGACTGCGGAAGGAGATGGATTCTTTAATCAAATTTCCGGGACTCACTAACGCATGGGTTATGCCGATTAAAACCCGTATTGATATGTTATCCACCGGAATCAAAACGCCAGTTGGAATCAAGGTTGCTGGGCCCAATTTGGCTGAAATTGAAAAAATCGGTAAACGGCTGGAAGAGGTATTGCCTGAGGTTCAAGGAACCGCATCGGTTTACTCAGAACGAGTCGCCGGTGGGCGTTACGTGAAAGTCGATATTAATCGCGAATCCGCCGCCCGATTTGGGCTGAACATCGCTGATATTCAAGATGTCATACGGACCGCTATCGGTGGGATGAATATCGCAGAAACAGTAGAAGGGCTGGAACGATATCCTGTGAATTTACGTTACCCTCAGAATTATCGTGACTCCTTAGAGCAGCTAAAACTTCTCCCCGTTGTTACTGCTTCAAATGAACGTATTGCACTGGCAGATGTAGCAGAGGTTTATGTTACAGATGGTCCACCAGCTATTAAAAGTGAAAATGCTCGACTGAATGGTTGGACACTAGTTGATATCGAGGGTCGTGACCTGGGTTCATATGTCAACGAAGCGCAACGTGTTGTTGCTGAAAAAGTTGAAGTACCACCAGGCTATTCTATCTCATGGTCAGGTCAGTACGAGTACATGGTTCGTGCCCAGGAACGTCTATCAGTGGTGGTACCACTGACACTGGCAATCATCATGATCCTACTTTACATAAACTTTAGAAACTTTATTGAAGTTCTATTGATAATGGGAACCTTACCTTTCGCTCTTATAGGAGGCTTGTGGCTGATGTACCTGTCTGACTACAACATGTCTATCGCCGTGGCTGTCGGCTTTATCGCGTTAGCAGGGGTCACAGTTGAAATAGGAGTGCTTATGCTGGTTTATTTAAATCAAGCGCTGGAAAAGGTGCGAGGTGATGTGACTAAAGAAGGGAGACACATGACCAAAGACGATGTTCGCCAAGCCGTATTAGAAGGGGCTGGCTTAAGAGTCCGCCCAATTATGATGACTGTATTTGCTATTGTGATTGGTCTGGTTCCTATCATGATTGGAGGAGGGACTGGCTCTGAGGTAATGCAAAGAATTGCTGGACCAATGATTGGCGGCATGATTAGCACCGTACTGTTAACGTTACTGGTAATTCCGGCCATCTATTTTGTATGGAAGCAATCAAAAATAAAAGAAAACGTTATTAATGGAGGTAAATAATGAATTATTTACGCGTAATGGTGCTTATACCTATAGAAAAAGAAACAGTACTTGAAGAGGCGTTAAAAAAGGTCGAGATGTCCTGCATGCATTTTATTAAAGTGCGTGGTTATGGCTGCAATCCTAATTTTTATGCCAGAGACTGGTCTATAGAAATAGCGAAATTCGAACTAATTATTCAGAAGGATCACTTGGATATTGTTAAAAATGCGATTAAAAGTGTTTGTCAAACTGGCTCAGAAGATGATGGCATGATCGCCATTACAGACTTAGCTGAAATGAAATCTATTAAAGATTTATAAAACCCTATAAATAAGAAATTTAGGAGAAATTATATGAATAAAATGTTACTAGCCGCAGCTGTCGGAACGGTATTGATAACCGCCGGTTGTGCAAGCGATAAACATGAACATGACTCAGCGGCCGGAGCCAGCAGCTCAGAAGGGCATCATTCTATGATGGAAGGTCATCACGAAGATGTGATGGAAAGTCATGATATGGGAAAAATGATGGAGGGGCATGAGGGTATGGAAAGCATGGGGCATGCCCACGGTTCTGAAGGTTCTCTAGCCGGTGAACCCGGAAAAGAGAGTCAAGTCAGCAGAGTCATTAATGTCACTGCTGACGATACGATGCGTTTCTCACATGAGCCTTTCAATATTAAAGATGGAGAAACCATCAAATTTGTAGTTACAAATAATGGGGCGATTCCCCATGAGTTCGCGATTGGTACTAAAGACGAACACACCGAGCATGGCCAAATGATGATGAACAATCCGAACATGCATCATGGACCTGGTGGTAACGCAATCACAATCAAACCGGGTGAATCAAAGGCGCTTATTTGGAAGTTTGAGAGTGCCTGGCAAGTTGAAGCTGCTTGTAATATCCCTGGGCACTACCAAGCAGGGATGCATAGCCCTGTGACAATAAAGGAATAATAGACAAGTTAAGGCCATCACTCGGTTACTACCAACTTGCTTGGTTAATTCCAACCCGGTGATGGCTTCAGTAGGAGATAGTTATGAAAGTAAATGAGCTAGCGACTAAGGTCGGAGTAACTCCAGATACAGTTCGTTTTTACACCCGAGTAGGGTTATTGAACCCAACTAAGAATCTGGATAACGGCTATAAAAACTATGGACTTGCAGACCAGAAACGCCTTGTGTTTATAGTTAAGTCAAGACATTTAGGATTTTCTGTAAGCGAAATTCAAGAAGTGATTGGAATGTCCAATCAGGGAGACTCACCTTGTTGTAGAGTCAGATCCATCGTAAAAGATCGCCTCGACGAAGCGCTTCGTACCATCGACGAGCTACAGCAACTAGCCGGGCGAATGCAAAAGGCGGTAGATACCTGGGAGGACCTTCCTGACGGTCAGCCGACGGGAGATTCTGTGTGCAACCTAATTGAGATGTGGGATGATATTGAGCTGGATCATCTTTCATTGAAAAAATTCACAGAAACAGCTAGTTAGATACGGATTGACCAATTAAGAACATTGACTCGGGTCTTGGACACAGGTGTAGCCTTGTTGAGTAAAGTTCATCAATTTCATCTACTACGGGAGATTTCAGATGGATCACAAACAGAGAGTTGAGCTGATCATCGAAGGGGCTGGCTGTGCCAGTTGTGTTGGCAAAATAGAAGGGGCATTGAAAGATGTTTCGGGGGTTGTTAGTGCCGAGATGAACTTTGCCGAACGAACTGTTTCTGTAGAGGGGGAGGTACCCATTGATGATTTGATTAAAGCAGTTGAAAGCGTCGGTTATAACGCAAAAGGTTCTGAGGGTGTTTCTGAAGACGATCTAATGGATGAAAAAGAAGCGACTGACCTTGCCTATTACAAGCGATTAGTACGAGAAATGACGATAGCCCTTACGCTGGGTGTACCGTTAATGGCTTACAGTCTTATTGTGGGTGAAATGACCGTCACAACGACAACAGAACGTATAGTTTGGTTGATAGTTGGCTTGCTTACGGCAGGTGTAATGTATTTCTCTGGTAAACACTTTTATGTAGGAGCCTGGAAATCATTTTGGAACCATAGCGCTAATATGGATACTCTGATTGCGCTAGGGACTGGTACAGCGTGGTTTTATTCCATGGTCGTTGTTTTTTTTCCAACTGCAGTGCCCGATATGGCTCGGCACGTCTACTTTGAAGCGACAGCCATGATAATTGGTCTTATTGATCTGGGATTGGCTCTAGAGCTTAAAGCGAGAGGGCGAACATCTCAGGCGATCAAACGATTAATTGGTCTCCAGGCAAAGACCGCTAGAGTGATACGTGATGGCAAAGAGATCGATATCCCGATAGAGATGGTTCTGTTAAACGACCATGTGCGAGTTCGGCCAGGTGAAAAAATCCCAGTCGACGGCATCGTTGTTGAAGGGCACACAGCGATAGACGAATCTATGCTCACAGGTGAGCCTATGCCGGTAGAGAAAAAAGAGTCAGATGAAGTGGTTGCCGGTACACTGAACAAAACCGGTTCGGTTGTATTTAAAGCAACGCGTGTAGGTAAAGATACCGCGCTTGCTCAAATTATCAATATGGTTAAACGGGCACAAAATTCCAAGCCTCCCATTGGCAGACTAGCCGATATCATTTCGGCCTATTTCGTACCAGTAGTCATGATTATTGCCGTTGTTAGTGCTTTGGTGTGGCTAAATTTTGGACCTGAGCCAGCGGTTGCATTTGCCATTGTGTCTGCGACGACGGTTCTCATTATTGCTTGTCCTTGTGCTTTAGGGCTCGCTACGCCTATGTCTGTTATGGTTGGCGTGGGGAAAGCCGCCGAAGCGGGAGTGTTGATACGTAATGGTGAAGCGCTACAAACCGCCTCCAAAATTACCGCCATGATTCTCGACAAAACCGGCACGATTACGTTGGGGGCGCCCAAGGTAACAAGCATCCATCTAGTTAATGCAGAAGATGAAGATAGTGTGCTTCAACTAGCCTCAAGTCTAGAGGCCGGTTCTGAACACCCTTTGGCCATGTCTATCGTTGAGTCTGCCCAAGAGCAAGGTTTGTCTCCGTCTGCCGTTGAACAATTCAAGGCTATCGCTGGGCATGGTGTGGAAGGCGTAGTTGAAGGAAAAGAGCTGCTGTTTGGTAATGAAAAGCTGATGCGTGACCGTCGTATTAACGTTGATGATGCAGTAGATGTCGCACAACAAATGGCTGCCGAGGCACAAACCCCCATGTATTTTGCAGTTGGAGGAGAGCTGGCTGCCATTATCGCAGTGTCAGACCCCATCAAAGAAGATTCCATCGAGGCTATCAAGCGACTTCAGAAAAACGGCATCAGGGTTGTCATGCTGACTGGAGACAATAGAGCAACAGCCAGAGCAGTAGCCAATAAAGTGGGAATTACTGAATTTTTCGCAGAAGTATTACCGGAAGAAAAATCGAATAAAGTTGCCGAACTGCAAATGCAAGGCGAGGTTGTTGGTATGACGGGAGATGGGATTAATGACGCACCCGCTTTAGCATTGGCTAATGTCGGTTTTGCGATCGGTACCGGAACTGACGTCGCTATCGAGAGTGCGGATATAACGCTTATGCGCGGCTCTCTTCACGGATTGGCAGATGCCATAGCTGTGAGTAAAGCAACCTTACGTAATATCAAACAGAACCTATTTGGTGCGTTCATCTATAACGTAGCAGGGGTTCCTTTTGCGGCGGGTGTACTGTATCCATTTTTCGGCCTTTTGCTTAGCCCGGTTATTGCCGGGGCCGCAATGGCCTTTTCTTCTGTCACCGTTGTGACTAACGCCAACCGACTTCGTTTATTCAAAGCGCAGGAGCACTGATTATGTTGATAATAAATATCTTAGGATTTCTGCTTATCGCCGGTATCGTTTGGTGGTTTTGGCTCTATAAACCTGTTGATGTTAGCGAAAACTCAAGCGATCTTCTCGTGACTGTCAAAAATGGTATCTACCAACCGGCTCGCCTGAGAATTCCTGCAGGTGAGGCAACCTCTATAAAGTTTCTGCGAGAAGAAGCGTCACCTTGTGCTGGTACTGTTGTTTTTTCCGATCTGGAGATTAGCGAAGAGTTGCCTCTTAACAAACAAAAGACTATTCAGATACCAGCGTTAACATCTGGGACGTATAGCTTCACTTGTCAGATGCAAATGTATCGTGGTGAATTGATCGTTAGTGACAAACCGTGAATAAGGAGGATAAACCAATGGCTTCAAAACCATCGTTTTGGTTTACCCCAAAGGGGATTGCTGCACTAGGCCTCATTGCTGCTACGAGCTATTTCCTGCTAATGGAACATCGTCAGCACCTGTTCGCCATCTTACCTTTTTTCATAATACTGCTTTGCCCACTAATGCATATATTCATGCATGGAGGGCATGGAGGGCATGGAGGGCATGGAGGGCATGGAGGGCATGGGGGGCATGGAGGGCATGGGGGTGAGGAACAGACTCATGCAAAAGATAGTGTTGATATGGATGATTATCTGCGTGGTTATGAAGATGCGCTAAAAGATAAAAATGAGCAATCAATAGATAAGGATGATGACAATGCACGGTGAAAGTGGTTATGGGCTGTGGATGTTAGTGGTACTAAACTCAGCCATTTTTATCTTTTTTGCATTTAGCTTTGTTAAGCCAAAATCAAAAATGGATTGGCGAAGCCTAGGGGCGTTTTCAGCCTTTGTGGTCGCGTTGTTTACAGAGATGTATGGATTTCCGCTGACCATTTATTTTTTATCTGGGTGGCTAACGGAAAAATACCCTGGGGTTGATTTTCTGGATCATGATAATGGTCATTTGCTACACACTATCTTTGGTTTTGAGGGTAACGCTCATTTTGATCCGCTTCATATTTTAAGCAACGTTTTAATCGTACTTGGATTCTTTTTGTTATCCAGTGCGTGGAACGTACTTCATCGCGCGCAGCAGTCATTTACTCTAGCCAAAACCGGATGGTATGCGCGGTGCAGGCATCCCCAGTATCTCGCATTTATCATGATCATGTTTGGCTTTTTGTTGCAGTGGCCCACTATACCCACAGTAGTGATGTTTCCGATTTTGGTAGTGGTTTATATCAAGCTGGCCCTACGGGAAGAGCAGATGGCACTACAGGAATTTGGAGATGAATACCGAAAATACTCGAAAAATACCCCGAGGTTTATTCCAAAGCGTTTGACCGCAAGTACAAGCAAAGGAGCTTATGATGCGTAGCACAGTTTACAAAGCAGGACTCCTAGTTACGGTTTTATTGACAACAGCTTGTTCTGATGAGAAACCACCTTCCATTTCTGTCACAGGTGAAACAACCGGTCGATGGTATTCCGAGCAACAGGTATCGTTGGGCAACGAAATTTATGATGCAAACTGTATCAATTGCCATAACCCCAAAGCTCGCGGAACATTCAAATGGAAACAACCGCTCGAAGATGGCAGCTATCCTCCGCCACCACTTAACGGATCAGCCCATGCTTGGCATCACCCCATATCTGTTTTGTTGAAAACCATTAATGATGGAGGCATTCAAATGGGAGGGAAAATGCCGCCCTTTAGAGAGGTATTGAAAGATGATGAAAAAATTGCAGTGATCGCCTATTTCCAGAGTTTCTGGAACGATGAAATATATAGCCGCTGGCTGCAAAGGAACCAATCCAAATAAAGAATAGATATTTTTTGAAATGTAACAAGACTTGGAGGTATTTGCTATGAGCAAAAAAGAGCACAAAGCCAGTGTAGATAAAACGTATCTGGTGAAACGTCATCTTAAACTAGATGGTGAAGGCGATATTCCATGGGATCAAATTGAAGAAGAGATTGATCAGTTAATGGGAATTGATGAGATTCATTTGGTTAAAGATAAACATACCATCACCGTGGCATACGATGCTTCCTATAAGAGCCTGGAAGATATTGAGAAGATTCTCGATGCCCATTTTATTCATACAGCAGAAGACTGGTGGACCCGAACCAAAAAAAGTTGGTATGAGTACACAGACAACAATATTAAGGACAATGTGAAACACAAAGCATGGTCATGTCATTCGAGTGGGCCATCAGATAAAACAAAAAAATAGTGGTAACAGATTAAATAAGAACGCTTTAAAAGGACAAACACCATGTTTCCAGTCAACGAGGAAGATTTACATCGGTTACAACAACGGGCCGCGCTTTATAGAAACAGTAATGCGGTATTTGCTCGTTGGGCTAAGGGTTATGGGGTTATTACCCACAGCGACATAACCCAGGTTCGGGTGTTTGACCTTTGCCAACAGTTAATGTGCTCTGGGCGTTATGAGCGACTAGAGGATGTGTTGGCGGTGTTTGAAGCAGCCGACCGAATTACCAGCGCGGCAATGTGGCTTGTGGTACATATGACCTATGCCAACTGCGTTCACCTTGATGGCCGTCCACTCACAGGTGATGACTTCAAAGAAAACCCGCAAGGCCATACCGGTGGCTCGTTGAATATGGTACCTGCTTACGTTGGTTATCTCACTGCTAACAATCTGGAAGGGGTTACCCGAAGCTGGTTAATGGGGCAGGGGCATTGTGTAGCGGCCATCGACAGTACCAATGTCCTCCTTAATAATTTGTATACTGAGCAGAAACAACGATACCGCTTTGATGATGGTGGTTTATCAACATTAGTAAATGATTTTTATAGCTACACGGTTGCTAGTGACGGTTATCCTGGCGTTCCGCTTGGAAGTCATGTGAATGCTAATACGGCAGGAGGTGTGATCGAAGGCGGCTATTTGGGGTTTGCGGAATTACAGTATGTCCACATGCCTTTGCCTGGAGAGCGTCTGGTAGCCTTTCTCAGCGACGGTGCCTTTGAAGAGCAACGTGGAAGCGACTGGGCTAGTCGTTGGTGGCGTGCTGAGGACAGTGGTTTAGTAACACCGGTAATGATTGCTAATGGCCGGCGCATCGACCAGCGGTCAAGTATGTATCAGCAAGGAGGGAATCAGTGGTTCTACCGCCATTTGCAACTAAATGGCTTTCATCCGATTATTATTGATGGACGCGACCCGGCGGCGTTCATCTGGGGCATTTTTGAAGCGGAAGCCAGACTTCAGGCTTGTAGTGAACAGGTGTTCCAAGGTCACATGCAGTACCCAATAAAAATGCCGTACCTTATCGCTGAAACAGATAAAGGTTACGGTTTTTACGGAGCAGGCACCAATGCGGCTCATGGCACACCGTTACCCGGAAATCCAAAATACGATGTCGACGCTCGTACGCTTTTTAACGAACATGCAGGTAAGTTGTTTGTAACAACCAAAGAGATTAGAGAGTCCACAAATACGCTCAATAATCACGAATCCTCCTTTCGAGTTAAGGAAAAAAACCATCTTTTAAGTCAACGAGACGTTGAGATTAAAGCCCCGGAAAATCTTATGTCCTATGCCGAAGGCAGTGTGGTTTCTCCGATGGGGGCACTTGATGAGTATTTTTGTGATCTGGTTGATGCTAACCCTGAACTTCGCGTTAGAGTCGGCAACCCTGACGAATTGCGTAGTAATCGCATGGGTGCGACGCTGGATAAGCTCAAACATCGCGTTACTCAACCGGAGTACGGAGTCGCAGAATCTGTTGATGGGGCGGTCATTACTGCGCTCAATGAGGAAGTCGTTATCAGTGCGGCCACCGGCAATAAGGGCGGACTTAACCTGGTCGTCACCTATGAAGCATTTGCAATGAAAATGTTGGGTGCATTAAGGCAGGAAGTTATATTTTCGCGTCATAAGAAAGAGCACCTACGGGCGCCGGGCTGGTTATCCGTACCCATTTTATTGACCTCACACACCTGGGAAAATGGTAAGAATGAACAATCCCATCAAGACCCCTCTTTAAGTGAAGCTCTATGGGGAGAAATGAGCGACACGTCCCGGGTGTTATTTCCCGCTGACGCGAACTCAGCCGTTGCAACATTGCATGCAATTTATCAAACGCAGGGAAATATTGCTGCATTGGTCACGCCCAAGACAGAAGTACAGAATCAGTTTACCTCCAACGAGTCCAGGCAATTGGTTAAGGAGGGTGGGTGTATCGTTCAAGATCACCCTAACGCTCAGTTGATTTTGACCGCGATTGGTGCTTTTCAACTACAGGAGGTTTTAAAGGCCGCGGCCCGGCTTGCAGATAAAGGGCTGTACAGTCGTATCGTTTATTTAATTGAGCCCGGTCGTTTTCGCGAACCCCGAGATACTTATGAGTACGCGTTTTGTCAAACCGAAGAAGTTTGCACTACCTTATTTCCAGCCCATATGGGCGTAAGGATTTTCGTTACACACACGCGCCCTCAAGCATTAAAAGGACTTCTCAGTCCGGTATTAATACAGGAATCTTCACGCCAGCCTTCTAAGTCTCGATTCTTAGGTTATCTGAATCGAGGCGGTACATTTGATACAGCAGGGATGCTCTTTGTAAACCAGTGCAGTTGGGCCTACATTGTGAAAAATGTGGCTGAATTATTAGAGCTCCAGCTTGTTGATTATCTGTCTACTCATGAAATTGACGCTATCGAGTTTAAAGGTAACCCCAGAGATGTGATGACCTTCAATAAGGAGAGAGAAGTATGAATATCCAATTTCTAGGAGCTGCAGGAACCGTCACAGGTTCTCGCTATCTTGTCCGTCATAATGGAACAACGCTATTAATCGATTGTGGTCTATTTCAGGGGATAAAGGCACTAAGACTCCAGAATTGGTACCGCTTTCCTTTTCCACCGGAAAAGATTGATGCGGTCATCCTTACTCATGCTCATCTTGACCATATTGGCTATCTACCTAAATTGGTCAACGAAGGATTTAAAGGGCCTGTTTACTGCACCGAAGCGACAAAAGCACTGGCTGAAATTCTTCTCAAGGATTCTGCGCATATACAAGAAGAAGATGCACGACGTGCCAACAAATACGGATATTCTAAACATACCCCTGCAGAGCCTTTATATACAATCAACGATGCCAAAAAAACAATTACCCACTTTGAAACGGTTGGCTTCAGTCAGCCTCTCACCGTAAACGGTGGGGCGCTAACCTTTTATCCAGCAGGACATATTCTTGGTTCTGCGTTTATTAAATTGCAGCTCGGCGAACGTTCCGTTGTGTTCAGTGGTGACGTTGGCAGGCCTAACGACTTAACTATGAAGCCTCCACATCCGTTAGTGCCATCAGACTATCTGGTTGTTGAATCGACCTATGGCGACCGTTTGCATGCCAGCAACGATCCTATGTCTGAATTGCGAACTATTATTCTTGATACGGCTAAAAAAGGAGGAACCCTCATGGTGCCTGCTTTTTCTGTAGGCCGTGTCCAGGGTTTGTCATACGCTATAAGTGAGCTGAAGGAAAAAAAACTGATTCCCGATATTCCGGTTTTCCTCGATAGTCCGATGGGAATTGATGTGACCAAGCTATATTGTGATTACAACAGTGAACATAGACTCAGTAAGGAGCAGTGTCACCGTATGTGTAAGGGGATCACATTTGTGAGAACACCCCAGGAGTCTGAGCAACTTACGATGAATCCACATCCGAAAATCATTATTGCCGGGGCCGGCATGTTAAATGGCGGGAGAATTTTACATCACCTTATGGCGTTTGGTGGGAATCACCGTAATACCCTTCTTATTACCGGGTATCAGGCAAATGGAACGCGGGGTCGAACGCTATTAGAGGGCGCAAAAAAGATCAAGGTGTATGGTAAATACGTGAATATTACGTGTGCCATCCGACAAATTTCGGGGCTATCTGCCCATGCCGATTACAGTGAACTGATCACTTGGCTGAAAACTTCACCTTCGCTGCCCGGCCAGGTTTTTATAACCCATGGAGAACCCGCTGCCTCTGACAACCTCAGGCGAGTTATTGAAGAGGAATTGAGCATTAGAACGACAATTCCCGAAATGGGTGAAACCCATGAATTAAGCTGAGACATGACCATGAGTAATGTGAAAACAGAAAAAAATAGTTTACACAGTCAGGAGGCAGCACATTCGCTGATTGCCATACCAATGGGTATTAATACTCACCATGAAATGGTCGCCTTTATGCGGTCTGACTGTCATGTATGCCGGTCTGAAGGGTTCGAAGCACTAGCTAGTATTCAAATCACCCATGGACAGGAAACCATCATCGCCAAACTTTATGTAGTTGACACTGAAAAACTGTGCGAAAACACCGTGGGGCTGTCCCACGCCACGTTGGCGAAGTTAAAACTAAAAGGGGGGGAGTGCGTTAATGTAACTCATGCACCTGTCGTTAATTCACTATCGAGCTTACGCGCGAAAATTTTCAACCGTCCCTTTACTGAAAACGATTTGGAAGAGATCGTTGGTGACATAGCTAATGGACACTATAACGACGTCGAGATTGCCAGTTTCGTTACCGCGTGTGGCGGTGACCGGCTAAGTATTGACGAAATTACTTGGCTTACCAGTGCCATGGTCAATGTAGGTGAACGGCTGGATTGGGGGACGACCCCGGTATTGGATAAGCATTGTGTGGGTGGTTTGCCGGGTAACCGAACGACGCCTATCGTTGTCTCAATAGTAGCAGCGAACGGTTTGCTTATTCCAAAGACCTCTTCCCGTGCCATTACTTCACCTGCGGGTACCGCCGATACCATGGAAGTACTTACCAGTGTCAATCTTGATCTGTCCCGATTAAGGCAGGTCGTGCAAAGCACTGGTGCCTCGCTTGCGTGGGGAGGAAGTGTAAAGTTAAGTCCGGTTGATGATGTGCTTATTCGTGTAGAAAAAGTGCTCGATCTTGATAGTGAAGGGCAGTTGATCGCATCTGTATTGTCAAAAAAATTGGCCGCAGGGTCCACTCATGTTCTGATTGATATTCCTACCGGGCCATCTGCCAAGGTTCGAACTGTGGACGCTGCCGAAAAACTAAGTCGTCAACTTATTGAAGTGGGTAAACGTCTCAATTTAAAGGTAGAGACCATCATTACGGATGGAAACGAGCCTGTGGGGCGTGGCATTGGTGCAGGACTTGAGGCGAGAGACGTACTCAAAGTGCTTAAAGGTGAAGCTGATGCCCCTGGGAACCTCAAAGAACGCTCGTTGACCCTGGCGGGTTTGTTGTTGGAAATGGGCGGTAAAGCGAACAAAGGACAAGGCAAAATACTGGCTACCAATACATTGGAGACAGGTAAGGCCTGGCAAAAATTCATGGAGATATGCCTTTCTCAGGGTGGACTGAAGCAACTGGATAATACCGCCCATACTTATTCATTCAATGCCCCGTACAAGGGCGTTATTGAGCAAGTAGATAATCGAAAGCTCGCTAGATTGGCCAAGTTGGCGGGAGCACCAGCCTCCTCCGTAGCTGGTGTGGACTGGAAAGTTCGATTGGGGCAGACGGTAGAGAAAGGTCAATCGATCTTGGACATTCATGCTGAAACAAAGGGCGAGCTAAATTATGCCTATGAATATTTGTTAGCAAATGAAGACATCGTAATACTTGGAGAGCGATAATGACAGACGCTACTAAGAGCAATCCAGCTAAGAACAGTCCAGTTAAGAATAAGACAGCTTCGAACGGGACACTGTTCTCTGTTGATGGTAACCACTCATTATTTCAAACACTGGCAAGCCTGCTCGACTTATCGTCGGGTAGTTTGGCTATGCGGCAATTTCCTGATGGTGAGAGTTATATCAATGTTAACAGTGATGTAAAAGGGCAGGATGTTGTTGTGCTTTGCTCGCTAAGCCAACCGGACAGTAAGATACTCAAATTGTTATTTCTTGCCGATGATTTACGCGATTTGGGCGCTAAAAGTGTGGGTCTGGTATCACCCTATCTTGCTTATATGCGTCAAGATACCAAATTTAATAAAGGCGAAGCGCTAACGTCTAAAACGTTTGCGTCTCTCATTAATGAAAGGTTTGACTGGTTGGTGACGGTAGACCCTCATTTACACCGCTACCATTCATTGTCTGAAATTTACAGCATACCTTCAAAGTCCCTTCATGCGGCTACATTGCTTTCAACGTGGATACAAGAAAATGCGAATGATGCCTTCTTGTTGGGGCCTGATGAGGAGAGTGAGCAGTGGGTTAGCGATGTGGCCCAACAAGCAGGTGTGCCTTGTGGCGTTTCGAGAAAAGAAAGACACGGTGATCGAAGTGTAACCGTGCATTTCCCGCCGCTGAATATTTTGGATGATCAACCTATTATTCTGGTTGATGACATCATTTCAAGTGGCCACACCATGATTGAGTCCGTACTGCAGCTCAAGCAACAATTTATAAATCCGGTATGGTGTGTTGCGGTACATGGGATTTTTGCAGAAAACGCGGATACCCGGCTACTCGCCGCAGGGGCAGATCGATTAATCACCACCAACAGTATTGCACAGCCTCACGCTCAAATTGATGTGTCGAATCTAATCGCTCAAGAGGTAAGACGTTGTCTTGCATCTGAGAGTGAATTGGTCTCTTAATTTGAGATTCTTTAATGACGCTTTTCTCCCGAAGGTGCAGAAATGAAGGTCGCCGTATTTGATATCCACCCCTTTGAAAAACCTTATATCGAAGAGGCTTTCGCTAATAGCAAGCATCAACCTGTATATATTGACCAACAGTTGAGCGAACGTACTTGGGAGCTGGCTAAAGGTTATATAGCGGTCTGTTGTTTTGTGAATGACCAGATTAATGAAGAGGTTATTTGTCAGCTGGCGTGCAGGGGGACTCAGTTAATCGCATTGAGGTCCGCTGGGTTTAACAATGTTGACCTGCATGCGGCTGCAGTACATGGAATCAAAGTTGTGAGAGTGCCGAGTTATTCCCCGTATGCCGTTGCAGAACACGCAATGGGTTTGGTTCTTTGTCTCAATAGGAAAATACATCGTGCCCATCAGCGAGTGAGGGAACTTAATTTTTCGTTAGACGGTCTGGTTGGGTTTGATATGCATGGAAAGACCGTGGGGGTGGTCGGAACCGGTAAAATCGGTGCGGCTTTCTCTCATATAGCAAGGGGGTTTGGCTGCCGTGTTTTAGCTTTTGATCAATCTGTCGATGTCACGTTGCTAGCGCTTGGAAATGTTGAGTACTGCACGCTTGAGAAGTTAATGGCGAGCTCGGATGTTGTATCACTACACCTTCCGTTGACGCCGGCCACCCATCACCTGGTTAATGAAAACGTGCTTTCTTTGATGAAACCTAACGCATTATTGGTGAACACTAGTAGAGGAGAGCTAATCCAGGCGTCTTCTTTAATAGACGCGCTTAAGCTAAATAAAATTGGTGGCGCCGGGCTAGATGTTTATGAAGAAGAAGCAGACATATTTTTTGAAGATTTTTCCGACATCGGAGTGCAAGACGATGTATTAGCACGATTATTAACGTTTCCAAATGTGATTGTTACCGCTCATCAAGGTTTTTTGACCCGTGAGGCATTAACCAACATCGCTCAAACAACCGTCGAAAACCTAGATAGCTATGCTGATGGTAGCTCCCTTATCAATGAGATCCCAGCAGAGCTGCAGGTAAAAGTAGGTTGTCGAAGGCATACAGTCAGTGGCTAATAGTCTGTTTTTATTGTTGGCGGTTTTAGCTTGTATACCGTTTAACAAGTGGTTGACGAAAAAGCGGTTGCCCGATTCAGCTATTAATATTCTTGTGGGTGTAATAGTCGGGCCACTTTTTCTCAACTGGGTTAGCTTTGATGAAACAGCCGCTATCGCGGCTGATGTTGCGGTTGTCGCTTTACTGTTTGCGTCTGGCCTAGGTGTTCACTGGCTAGCGTTTAGGCAAAACCTCGCTAAAGGATCTTTGCTCGGTATTGTTGGTATCGTTGCCAGCCTCATTTTGGGGTTTATTGCGTCGTATGCGGTTGATAACCGGTTTGATGAAGCTATGTATGTCGCCGTAGCCCTTTCTGCCACCAGTATTGGCATTAGTATTGAGTCGTTTCGACAGTACAAATTGCAAAACACACCACTTGGCAATGTATTACTTGCGGCGGCGGTTATTGATGATGTGGTTGCGTTGTATTTGATGTCGTCACTGCACTCGTTGAGTTCAAGCAACACCGGCTTTATTTCTTTAGGCTATTCGATGTTGGTTAGTTTGGGAGCATTACTTGTGCTTGGTACGGCTTTGTTTTTTATTGCCCGCAGTATCAATCGTTACACATTGCTTGATCGGTTGCCGTTAAGAGTAACCTGTTATCTGCTTATTGGTGGCGTAAGTGCGCTTATCACTAGTATCGTCGGATTGTCTGGTGCTTTAGGTGCCTTTATTGCAGGGCTTATGCTCACCATCGTCAGCCATGGTAGGAATAGTCATCGTAAAACACATATTCAGTTCGAAAGGCTGTTTAACTGGATGGTCCCCGTATTCTTTATATCTATAGGTATAAGGGTGGCTCAAATACCGGTAAGTGGGAAGCATCTATTGATGTTGACTGGAGCCTTATTGTTGGCTGCCATTCTTGGGAAGCTGTTTAGCCCATGGTGCATAAAAAATCACTTTAGTAACAGAGAACGTTGGACTCTGGGGTTCGCGTTACTCCCTAGGGGAGAAGTTGGCCTGATCGTCGCTAGCATGGGATTGCAACAAGGCCATGTGAGCGAACATACAATGATCGCTCTGGTTACGATGACTTTGGCAACGGCAATCATTGCCCCAGTTGGTATCGCAATTGCCAGTTACCCCCTTCAACAGAGATAAATCAGACTAAAAAAAGAGGAGATAAATATGAAAAAAATAATACGAGTGATGATGTTATCTGCACTACTGCTTTTAGTTTCATGTTCTGAAGGTATGCACTCTGATACCACGTACACAAAAGGTCCCTTTTCTGGAAATGGAGAAAAAATCTATTTCACTGGGGTTACAGAAGATAATTCAGTTGTGCCTACGTCAGGGGGGCATCATCATATGAAAATGCACGGTGGAGGCTGTGTAACCTGCCACGGTATTGATAGGGAGGGGGGAAATCGAATGTGGCCTTGGTTTTGGGTTACCGCTCCGGCGCTAACATCTAAGGCTTTAACGGGTGATCATGAAAGTGAAGGCCATGATCACGCTGTTTATGATTCCAATTCACTTAAAAGGGCAATCATTGAGGGCGTGAACCCTGCGGGAGAAAACCTTAACGACCTTATGCCTAGGTGGAAAATGTCAGAGAGCGATGCAAATGACCTGGTTCACTTTCTTTTAGGTGATCATCAAGATGAACATTAGGAATTCTATGAGATGAAAGAATCAAATGTAGCTAAGAAATACCCTTGGTACGTGAAAATATTCTTCTGGAACCAAATGAGACGTTATGGGCAGGTGCTGGAGCCCGCCAAGCTATGGGGAAGAACCCCAAAAGTGTTTGCGGCCTTGGCACTACTCTATGGTGCCATTGATCGCAGAAAATCACCCATTGAACCCTCCTTAAGGTCGTTAATCACCGTGCGTGTCTCACAAATTAACTGGTGCGAATTTTGTGTTGATATTAATTCTATGATGGTTTTGAAACGTGGAAACAGCGAAGAAAAACTCGCCGGTCTGGAGCGCTACAAAGACAGTGATTTGTTTACTGATCGCGAGAAGGCCGCCATAAATTATGCCGAAGTAGTCACGCTTTCGAATAAACAGGTCACCGAGCAAGATCGAGTGTGGCTAGCAAAATATTTTTCGGAGGATGAGGTTATTGAACTTACGGGACTCATTGCGTTCCAGAATATGTCTAGCAAGTTCAATGCGGCCTTAGGTGTGCCACCACAAGGGTTTTGCCAAATTAAACGTTAATGCTTCTGGAGTTTAACTAAATTCTAGATATGTTCTGTATATATATGATTATACGGTAAATAAAATATTTATCGTTATAGCTTGGGGGCTATTCATTGAACGATTATGCGATTCAACTCGATCACTTAATTATATTTTCTCAAAGTATAGGCATCGGCTTCTTAATCGGTATTGAACGGGAGCAGCATAAAGAAGCGATTGCAGGAATCCGTACATTTGCATTAATTTCAATTGCAGGAACGCTGTGTGGTTACGCGCTACAAATTGGCCAGTACCCCCTATTAACCATTGTTATGGCACTGATTGTTGGAGCATCGTTAATTGTTGCGCAATGGCAGAAAGCGAATCATTGTCAAACTGACCCGAACACGACATCGGTTATTGCGGGTGTCATCACTTTTGGTTTGGGTTTTATATTGTGGTTTGGCCACAATGTACTTGTTGCAGCCATAGCCATAGCAACAACCGCAATACTCTATTTTAGGGCTGAGCTACATAGCGTACCGAATAAGCTAACTCGTAAAGATATCACATCGTTCTTTTTGTTTACTGCAATTGCTTTTATCTTGTTGCCCGTTTTACCAAATACTACCTATGGCCCATATAACGTGATAAATCCCTACCAGATAGGTTGGCTGGTTGTGCTGATTTCTGGTATCAGTTTAACGGGTTATCTCGCCCTAAGATTACTTGGTAAGAAAAAAGGCATCATAGTTGTTGGTTTTTTTGGCGGACTGGTATCAACAACTGCTACAACGATGGTTTATTCACGTCATACGACGAAACAACCATCGTTTATACCAGAAGCCGTCGTCATCATAATGCTTTCAAACTTAGTATTGTTCGTACGTATTGCTGCAGTAACAGCGGTCTTTGAATCCTCAGTTTTAACCTCTCTCGCACCGAGCTTGTTAGGGGGGCTATTGGCTGGAGTCATCTATGTTATTTGGTTACTTAGACGACTCCAACCGAACAAAGACGAAGAAACGCCAGATTTAAATATTGAAAATCCAACAGAACTAAAGGCGGCGATTAGTTTCGCATTAATTTTTGCTGTTGTATTGCTGTTGGTCGCCTGGATGAATGACACCTTTCAAGCCCAAGGAGTATACATTGCTGCGTTTATCTCGGGGTTAACCGATGTAGACGCGATAACCTTGTCGAGCCTAAGGCTTGTCTCTACCGGTAATATTGATGCATCTATCGCTACCAACGCAATCTTAGTGGCCTATATCGCGAACCTTATTTTCAAATATTGTATAACCGTTATGCTAGGTACGAAGGAGCTCCAAAAACACATTGGGATAGGATTTTTGTTGTCATTGGCTGGGGTGCTGGGTGCTTGGTTCATTTGATTAGATCAGAGAGCCGTGACGTTTAATAACTTTAATTTATAGGAAATAGACCACTTGGCATGCGGAAAAGTCCAATTGTTTGAGTTGTGTCTGCAGCAACATACGAGATACCAAAAATTAAGGAACAAAAATGAGCATTTACGAAAATTATGTTTTACCTCATGTGATCAATTGTGCATGCGGAACGAAGCCTATACTGTCGCAAAGGGAAAAAATTGTTCCCAAAGCAAAGGGCAGGGTCTTAGAGGTCGGTATGGGGTTAGGGCTAAATATTCCCTATTACAATAGTAGTGAAGTTGAGTTCGTATGGGGTTTGGAGCCATCCTCTGCAATGAGGAAAAAGGCCGCAAAACAACTTGATCAAAGTGAAGTGGAAGTAAGGTGGATAGATCTGCCAGGAGAAGAGATTCCTTTAGAGGATAATAGCGTGGACTCAATCCTCATGACTTACACGCTTTGTACCATTCCCGACTGGAATAAAGCGTTACATCAAATGCATAGAGTGCTAAAGCCCAGTGGTAAAATGCTGTTTTGCGAGCATGGTATTGCACCCGATGAGGCGGTTTCAAAAATACAAAAAACAATAAATCCTTTTTGGAAAAAAATATGCGGTGGCTGCAATTTAGACAGGCCCATTCCTACGTATATAGAGCAGGCAGGCTTCAAAATTGAATCGTTGGAAAAATACTACTTGCCTAAAATGCCGAAATTTGCAGGATTCAATTATATCGGGGTTGCATGTAAGGTCTAGAGCACAGTCGGCTGTCAGATAACTTTCGTATCCAATAGTGCCTACAGTAGCAGTCGCTGCAACTAAAAATAGCCGTCACTTAGTGTCAGTTGCGACTGTATAGTATTCAATATTATTCACGATAAAACCCTCTATAATTTTTTTGTATATGGCTTTCGAATACACACAGTTTGTCGCCTTTTAAACATGTCGAGATCCCAAGAAATGGCGTCAGGTTCTATCTCCCATGTAGACGATTAGATAACAATTAATGGCATGGGTTTAACCTGCGATTAGATAATCATAACCAGTATTCATTGAGTTGAGATATGTCAAATAATCATAGAAATACTTAGCCTTCGATGTTGACTCATGCGCTGCACACAGGTCTAGACTAACTGGTAGATGGATATAGCATGTAAGCAGCTGGTATCGCACGCATTTATGATCGATGTAGAGATGTTGGGATGCGCTTTCATGGTGACTTCCACACTAACTTCTACACTTGGCATGGATGAATAGCATGAAAAATACACCTGACAGAACCTCTAAATACCGAGCGGACAGCCTTTCGCTTATTGGTGCTGTTGCCTTGGGAACTGGCGTCATGATTGGTGCGGGTATCTTTGCGTTAACAGGCCAGATGGCTGAGATGACCGGGAGTTTGTTTCCCCTGGCATTTCTTTCCGCCGCATTGATTGTCTCATTTAGTGCTTATTCCTATGTCAAGTTGTCGAATGCCTACCCCTCCGCAGGCGGCATCGGCATGTATTTGGTAAAAGCGTATGGTCGAACCCTGCCAACTGCCTTTCATGCACTGTTGATGTATTTTTCCATGGTGATCGCCCAGAGTTTTCTGGCGCGGACCTTTGGTTCCTACACCCTGAGGTTGTTCGAAATTGATGACAGTAGCATGTTGGTTCCTGCCTTGGGGGTAGGACTGTTGCTGGCGGCCTTTCTGATCAATTTGTCTGTTAATAGTGTGATCGAAGGGGTCGCGTCGGTCCTCGGTTTTATAAAGATTGGTGGCATCGTTTTGTTTGGCGTAGTCGGTGTGCTAGTGGCGGATTCAGTGGAAGTGAATATCTCGATGGTAGATTCCGATGCGACACTGACTGGTTTTCTCGGTGCAACGGCGCTCGGAATTTTGGCTTTCAAAGGCTTTACCACCATTACCAATAGTGGTTCGGAGCTGAAAGACCCGCACCGCAATTTGGGCAGAGCTATTATGATCTCAATCGCCCTCTGCGTGGTTATTTATGCTCTGGTGGGCTTTGCGGTCGCCAGCAATCTGTCACTGAAAGAAATTATCGCAACACGTAACTACTCGCTGGCCGCTGCTGCCAAGCCGGCATTGGGAGAATATGCAGTCTGGTTTACGGTAATTCTGGCGATGTTGGCCACCGCTGGAGGCATCATTGCCAGCATTTTTGCAGTCTCAAGAATGCTGGCCATGCTGACTGAGATGAAACTGGTTCCGCATCGTCACTTTCACATGCCCGGCAGCATCCAAAAGCATACCTTGGTCTATACGATTGTTCTGGGGTTGCTGCTGGTGGTGTTTTTTGATCTGACCCGCATCGCGGCGTTGGGGATCATCTTCTATCTGACCATGGATATCGCCATCCATTGGGGAGTGCTGCGCCATTTGAGGAAAGATTTGGGTGCAAATCCAGTGATTCTGGTTACGGCAATCGTGCTCGATATGATCATTCTTGTTGGCTTTCTCTGGGTAAAGATTACCTCAGATCCGTTCGTTTTATTCGTCGCCGCGGCCGCTATGGCCGTCATCCTGATCGGAGAATATTTCTTCCTCATGCAGCGACCAGCTGATGAGCAGCAGGAGCAGCAGAAGCATTCACATTCTCACTGAGTTTGATTGTTAAATAGGCTCTACGCGCTGAGGCGATTATTTATCAGAGACCTTTGCAAACGCTGGGGGATCATCAATAAACTTATGCCATTTCTCTATCGGTAATTGCATGCGTCTATTAAATAGTGGTTATGTATTGATTATATAAAGTTTTGCTTCTTTAAATTAAAGGGTTGCTAAACTCATGAGTGGTAGCTAACAAAGGATGGCGGGAATGAATGCAGATTACCTAATTATAGGCGGTGGATTGTCCGCTTTGGTGTTTGGAGCTCTAATGGCCAATATCGGTAAGCGTGTTCAGGTGCTGGAGGCACACAGCTATCCTGGCGGGTTCGGCCATACGTTCAAGATGGCTAAGAAGTATAAGTTTAATGCCCAACTTCATTACGTATGGAATTGTGGCGAAGGTGAAGCTGTAAACCAGATATTGAAGCGCTTAGGGTTAGATGAAGAAGTAACCTTTGAACGTTATGACCCTGATGGTTTTGATCACATGCGTATGCCTGGGCATTCATTAGATATCCCATCTGATCCAGGGGAATTGGAGAGGCGCTTATTTCACCTATTTCCGAGCTACAAAAAGCAAATTCGAGGCTTTCTCACAGACCTTAAACTCACCAGTGAAGGGCTGGGTAAACCTTCTTCATGGATTGATCCTCGCGCCCTTTTTCGTCATAGCAAAGCCTTGGCTTGTGTAGTCAAGTATCACAACAGCACATTACAGAACGTATTTGACAAGTTTATGCTGCCGCAAGAGGCACAAACTCTGCTGGCCCTGCAATGGCCTGACTTTTTATTACCGCCTGAAAAACTCTCGTTTTTTGCGTGGGTATTACTGTTTACTGGCTACCAACGAGGCGCTTATTACCCAACAGGGCATTTTGAACATGTTATAGAGTCCCTGGTAGCTTTGATTGAAGCCCGTGGGGGGGAGGTGTTACTTGATCATGAAGTCACCCATATCAAAATCGAGGGTAAGAAAGTGACTGAGATACAGGCAACAGATCTTAAGAAGAAACAAACAAAATTATTCCAAGGCAGCAGGGTTATCTGCAACATGGACCCAAAAGTGGCAGCAGCAATGATTGGGGAAGAACATTTCTCGAAATCGCTGCACCGAAAGCTCGATTACGATTACTCTCCCTCCAATTTCGTCGCTTATTGCGTGGTTAAAGACCTGGACCTCCGTGATTACGGATTCGGGAAATGGAACACGTTTCATTCAGGTCATCGGGATTTGAATGAAGCGTTTTCGGCAATGTATGAACGTCATGACTATTCTAATCCCAGCTTTGCTATCACTACACCGACACTTCTAACCGATAAAGTCAGAGACTGCCCCGAGGGGCATCAGGTGCTGCAGTTTCTAACGGTGGCAGATTATGATTATTTTAAAAAGCTGAAGGCTAGCGGCAAAAAGTCGTATAACACGCGTAAAGCTGAGATTCTGGACGCGATGCTGGATGTGATGGAAAAGTATTATATTCCAAACTTGAGAGAGCATCTTGTTTACAAAATTACGGGTACACCGACCACTAACGAGCGTTATTGTTGGTGCCCAAAAGGCAATTCCTACGGTTCAAATCTAACCCCTGAAAATATGGGGTTGGGTCGTTTGAATCATAAAACTTCATTGCAAAACCTCTATTTCTGCAATGCGTCTTCCGGTTTCGCTGGGTTTGCGGGTACTTTCTGGACCGGCGCCACCCTGTATCAAAAATTATCTGGTGAGCGTATTTTATGAACGTCGCAATTATCGGCGGTGGCGCCAGTGGTATGGTGACGGCCTATTTGCTTAGTAAGAAAGGCCATCGGGTTACGGTTTTTGAAAAGCAGGCGATGCTGGGGGGGAACATCCGTACCCTCAACCGGAACGTAGAAAGTGAGAATGTCGGTTCTGAACATTTTTTGGAATGCGGGGTTCTTGAATTCTCCAACGAGTTTCATAATTTTCGACACCTTATGAAGGAGCTTAAGGTTGAGCTGGAACCGGTAGAGATTGGTACCGCGCTGTTTTTGAACGATGGTCGCTACTTTCTCTCCCCCACCATGATTCGAAAGAATCTTTCAGGGGTGGGGCGTATCAAAGCGTATGTAAAGCTCGCAAGGCTTTATGCCTCGACGTTGAGACTATGGTTGAAAGCACGATTCACAGACACCGCGCATTTGCACCCTCAATCAATGGCGAAATTTTTGGGAGCCAGTTGCACCAGAAACAACTGGCTGAAGTTGCTAAGCATGTACAGCTACACAATTCCCTTTGAGCAGATCAACGATATGCCAGCAGAAATGGTGATACCTGCCCTGAGAAAATACATGTGGGCTGGCTGGTCCCGAATTAAAGGAGGTACCTATACTTATATTGAAAAGATACTTGAGCTGCTCAATGGAGAGGTATTTCTCAAGAGTGAAATTACCCGTATTACCAGGAATGCGGGCGGCATCAATATAACGCACAAGAACGGTAGCACGCAGCTGTTTGATAAACTGGTATTTGCCACTCCGCCGGATCAAGTGCTGATTCTACTATCAGACCCAAGTCCAGAGGAGATTAAACGTTTTTCACCCTGGCAGGCTAATCAGGAAACGACAGTTTTGCATACAGATACGGCCCTGTATACCCGCTATGGTATTGACCACTATTCAGAGTTCGATTTCTTTCAGACGCACAAAGGGTGGGGGTACAACGCCTCGCTGAACCGGCTTTGCGGCGTAAACTCACCCACTCAGTACAGTCTGGCGTTTAAGTTGGACCCATTAATCGCCGAGGAGCTGATTCTGCATAAACAGGAGCATCATACGCCCCTCTACACGGTGGCTGCGTTCAGGTATCGTGATGAAGTGACCCGCAATAATGGTGAAAACAACACGTATCATGCTGGTGCTTATTTGGGGGATGGACTGCATGAAGGTGCGATCACCTCGGCTATTCGGGTAGCCCAATTTTTTGAGTAGTGCCTGCTAGCAACGTACGAGATACCATTTAGCCTGCGATTAGATAATCAGAATCGGTATTCATTTAGTTAAGATGCGTCAATTAAACATAGAAATACTTAGCCTTCGATGTTGACTCATGCGCAGGACACAGGTCTAGACTAACTAATTAGTGGACATAGCATGTACTGATCATTGACTGAATTTTTCACGAGATAATGTCTAATCCAAATAGAGGTATCGAAAGATGGATGGTTTGTTTTCTTTTCTATTATTTGCCGTTGTATTCTATTTTATGATGCGTCATGGCTGTGGCTCTCATTCTGTCCACGGACACGGAGGTCATCATAAAAAAAGCGCTAATGATGACCATGTTGACCCTGTTTGCGGCCAACCCGTTAAGGTAGAAGAAGGGTACGGAAAAATGTACCAAGGTCTTCTTTACCGCTTTTGTTCAAGAACTTGCCTAGATAAGTTTGAAACTAATCCTGAACATTATATTGAACACCCCAACTCTGTCGAGGGAGGCCAGTCATGAGCCAAGGACTATCATTAAAAGCGGCAGGTCATGCGAGTAGTCTGTTCGCGGCTATTACGTTTTCTTTATGTGTCTTGTTTGATCTGGCATTTCCTGAGCGGGCGATGTATCAAACCTGGCAAGCACTATTGCCAGGCTTCGAATGGATTAGTTGGCGCAGTTATTTCATTGGGCTCTTAGAGAGCTACGGGTACGGCTGGTACGTTACGCTTATTTGGATTCCTCTTTATAACGTAATAGCCTCTCGTGACGCACCGGCTCAGAAGAAGTCTGCCAGTTGTTGTAAGCAGGGTGCTGGAAAACAAACCTAGGATATCTACATTGAGAGGTGACTGTGGACAGCGGCCGATTAGTTGAGATAGCTGGCGCGGGGCCCGCAGGACTCTCTGCGGCGATTGCAGTGGTGAAAGCAGGTGGTATCGCACGCATTTATGAACGACGAAGAGATGTTGGGATGCGCTTTCATGGTGACTTCCAAGGTATAGAGAATTGGACTACCGAAACTGACGTACTAGAAGAGCTGGAATCAGTCGGTATTCAGGCAAACTTTGAACACACTCCCTTTAATGAGGTTACCTGTTTTGGTCCAGATGGCCGAGGGAAACAATTCCATTCAAAGAAACCGCTGTTTTACTTAATACAAAGAGGGCGCGGAGAGGGCTGTCTAGATAGCTCATTAAAAAAACAAACGTTGTCTTTGGGGGTAGATATCTGTTTCGAAAGCTCGGCTAAACGGTTTCCACAGGGTGGCATCGTAACCATGGGGCCGCATCGCGCAGACGCTATTGCGGTTGGTTATCTATTTAAAACTGAAATGGAAAATGGCGCTTACGTAGCGATATCTGAGCAGCTGGCCCCTAAAGGGTACGCCTATTTGTTGATATGCAATGGCCAGGCGACTATTGCGTCTTGCTTATTCGATGACTTCCACAATGAGCACCAATATCTTGAGCGTAGCGTCGAGTTTTTCACTAATAAACTGGGTTTTAAAATGAACAAGCCTCGCCATTTTGGGGGGAACGGTAATTTTTCACTCCCTAAAACAGCACGTAAAGGCAATATCCTGTATGCAGGAGAGGCAGCAGGATTTCAAGATCCACTCTTCGGCTTTGGAATACGAAGTGCATTGCTCACAGGTGCTTCTGCCGGTCGTGCTAGCATGTTAAACCAACCTGAAATGTATGAACATTATTGGAAGCAACGAGTGCGGCCCTTTTACCGCTCTGCTAGCACCAATCGTTGGTTATATAACCGACTTGGGAACAAAGGCTATACTTTCGTATTGAAACGATATTCCAATGGACGTGATGTACGTGAATTTCTTCAACGAGCCTACGCGCCTAAGCTATGGAAAAGTGGGTGGTATTATTTGACCCATTGGAACAAGCGAGATTCCTTGTTAACGTTACGAGAGGGATGTACCTGTACCTGGTGTAAGCACAAAAGAAAGAATATATCGTGACCGATAAAAAGACGTTGACATCCTATCTCAGTAATCTTCGGAAACGACAGGGTAGTGGGCTTCATGTAGTTGAGCGCCCAGGTTCTGGTCCGACGATAGTTTTGCTGCATGGTCTTGGTGGTACACACCGGTATTGGTTATCGGTCATGGATCAGGTTAATTTCGATTCCCACCTGATTATGGTTGATTTACTGGGTTTTGGAGACTCACCTAAACCGTATTGCCGATATACGGTAGATTTACATTTAGAAGCCTTAAAAGAGGCTTTAGGTGATCGTAAAAATTTAACTCTGGTAGGACATTCTCTCGGGGCAGCGTTGGCCTTAGCCTATTCCGCACGGTACCCGGAAACGGTTAATCGCCTGATCTTAATCAGCTGCCCATATTTCGGTGATAAACATACCGCTTATCGGTGGCTAAGGCATAAACCCAGTGGCTGGTTATTGACTAATATGATGACTACCGCATTAACTTGCCTGATAACTAGGGGCATCACAAGACAAATTCTTCCTTATATACTGAAGGATTACCCTGCTGAAGTCGTGGACGACCTCGTTAAACACAATGTAATGTCATCTACGACGTCTCTTTGGGAGGTCCTTTATCGTTATGACCTTAATGATGATGCCAAGAAGCTTCCAAAAACATTACCTGTCATTTGTATCCATGCGGAAGATGATATTTCGGCACCGGTCGAGGGCATTAAACGCCTGGTACGACTGCATTCGAACTGGCGGCTAATCCTGTTGGATGGCACTGGTCATCAACCCTGGCTAAGAGCACCAAAATCCTGTGCAGATATTATTCTTGGCGTTCCATTGATGACCCACACTAATTTTATAACGGAGTTTTAGCGAATCGTTAGCTCAATAAAGGAATACTTAGGTGTTTAATAATATCGATGGTGCAACGAACAGATATAACAACACCTCATGTCATTGTGAGGAGAGCAATGGTGCTGTTGAGCAAGACGCAACAGTCATAGATCCTTTTAGTGTCTATTGTGAAGGCGATGAGCTATTTACGGCAATGCTCGATGCGATTTCTAACGCTGAAATAAGTATTTATCTGGAATCATACATTTTTGCAACAGATGAGGTCGGCCAACGCTTTATTGTGGCCCTCCAAGAAAAAGCCATGCAAGGGGTTGATGTAAGAATACATATTGATGCTGCTGGCAGTGGAAATTGGTTACATGGTTCCTTTTTCAAAAAGATGATTCCATATGGCGTGAAACTCAAGTGGTTTCATCGTTGGGCCTGGAAAAATCCGCTTCAATTCAATGTACGAAATCATCGAAAAATATTAGTAGTGGATGGCACGAAGGCCTTCATCGGTGGGTTCAATATTCATAATGAAAGCTCTCGTAAAATGATTGGAGTGCAGCGTTGGTTTGACTGCCATGTAGCTATGTCCGAACCAACCGCTAAAGCGGTAGAACGTTATTTTTTGGAATTTTGGAATGGTTCGAGGCAGTTTCACCTTCCGGTCAGTGACTCACCTATCTATCTATTACCAAATTTCTCAAAAAAGTGCCGTTTTCGTCTGCGTTGTGAAATTGGCAATATGCTGAAGTCTGCCAAGGAAAGCGTACGGGTTGCAACTCCTTACTTTGTACCTGATAGTTTTTTGCTTAAGCGCTTAATAGCCACGGCTAGCCGTGGCGTACGAGTCGAATTAATGGTTCCCCGATTAAGTGATAACAAATGCGTAGATTGGGCCGTTAAAAACTACTACACGCAATTATTGATGGCAGGTATCGAGGTTTATGAGTATCAGCCTCGGATGCTCCATGCCAAGCTTATGATAGTGGATGATGTGAAAGTAATGATCGGTTCTGCCAACGTCGATTATCGTAGCCTGTTTGTTAATTTTGAACTGGTACTTATTACTTCTAATAACGCACTTATTTCCTCATTTAGAAAGCTATATTCAGCGGCCAAAACAGAGTGTCACCCAATTTCAGCAGCTCATTGGAAACGGATAGCATGGCGGTGGTGGCCATTGGCCTTATTGGGATATTGGTTGAGACGACTGTTATGAAGCTAATGTTCCGGTACATAAGAGCTAGGGTTACATTAAAAGTATTATTTTATTTTTTTCTTTCAATAATACTTGCTTGTATCGCACA
This sequence comes from uncultured Oleiphilaceae bacterium, assembly GCA_913060665.1. Lineage (GTDB taxonomy): Bacteria > Pseudomonadota > Gammaproteobacteria > Pseudomonadales > Oleiphilaceae > Alkalimarinus. The sequence goes on along the minus strand of CAJXUY010000001.1, from coordinate 140,341 downwards.
GGCGGAAACAGGTGGCACCATTCCTGTTGGAAAATTTTCGAGCGGAGGATTGGAAGGATGGGAGGAAAAGCTCTTTAATGGTAAAACGAGCTATGTTTTTGTTCAGTTGGGTGACACAACTGCTCTTAAAGCTGACAGTAAAGCCAGTGCATCAGGGTTAGTAAAAAAAATTACTGTAGATATTAAAAAATACCCTTATCTGACTTGGCGTTGGCGCGTTTCAAATAGATTAGGCCAAATGGATGAAAAACAAAAATCTGGTGATGACTATGCAGCAAGGATATATGTTGTAGTATCTGGAGGCCTATTTTTTTGGAATACTAAAGCAATAAATTATGTTTGGTCGAGTAATTTGCCAAAGGGTACATCCTGGCCGAATGCCTTTGCAGGAAGTAGCGCACGAATGTATGCAATACGTTCTTCCGATGACCAGCTAGAAACGTGGTACGAAGAAAAACGCAATGTCTATGAAGATTTTAGAAAATTGTTTGGTTCAGAAGTGCGATATATTCATGTGGTCGCTTTGATGACTGATACTGATAATAGTGAAGGTAAGGTAGTTTCCTATTACGGTGATATTACTTTTTCACAAAAGTGATATCCAGCAGGGTTATGGCTAAAATTTAGTTAGAAGGAAGAACGATAATTAATATCAACTTATGGTGAACTTAATTGAAATGTACTAACCTAATAGACAAAAGGTTTCTATTAATGTGTTTGTAAATTGGATCGGTAGATGGCTTTTATATTCAGGTTCATTACCCTAGCTCTCTTGATAACTGTTGGTTTAGCGTACAGTAGTATATTGGCTGATGTGGGGGTGATTGATTCTGAAATTATTTCTTCTTTCGAGAAAACTACTGATATGCACTTTGATCATTCGGTTTTAACTGTGCATTTAGATGAAGATCTTACCGGAAGTTTAGCGCAGAATTGTCATCACAGTTCTGGTCCCTCATGTAGTGGTTGTTGTTTGTTTTCGTATGGCGCAATAAATTTTGTGCATCATAATGATATATGGGTTCATAGAGCCGATAAATATTACAATTCCTGTATTTTAACTGGCCTAAAGCGGCCGCCAAAGTTAATTCCTCAGTCTTTTCAGGTTTAGTTTTATCGTCAGGTAACGGGTTAGTTATCGACTTGCACCATGAATTGTTATGAGGAATTTTGATATGTCATTATCTAAAGTCACCAGTACATTATCTAAAGTCACCAGTACATTATCTATACTGCTTCTTACAGCAGTAACTACATATTCGCTTGCTGAAGGAAAAGCATCTAAGAAAGAAGATCTTCAACCGCCTGAAGATTTCAGCAAAGATGAAGTTATGCATATACACAACTTAACCGAGCCAACTGCTGCAGGAATGCCAGAAGGGGAGTCTTATGTAATTCATGAAGATGCGATGGAAGAGCACCCTCATGGACATAAAGTGCATCCTCATACGATTAAAGGAGCTGAAAGGCATGGCATGAGAGCCAGTGATTATAAAAGAGAAATGTTTGGTAGTGACTAAATTAGATTCAGTCTTCTTATACTACTTTCCACCAAGCCTTGTGAAATTGGAGGTTAAACTCAAGGCTCGGTGGATATAGGTATATGGGAAGTAATTTAACACTGGAGATAGTTATCGATTCTAATTATGAGCTTATCTCTATTGCTTCGTTAGATCTACCTACCATAAAAATAGCAATTCCAGTAATAAATATACCTAGCCATTGAATAGGAGACAATAACTCAAAGAAATATATATATCCTATTAATAATCCAAAAACAGGTGTTAAGAAACTAAAAACATTTAGTTTAAAGAGAGGCGCTCTTCTTAATAACCAGAACCACAAAACAAAAGGTAACGCAGTGCCGAATAATGTCAGGACTGATAGAATCAATATGTAATCAAGGGTAAGTTGCAACGACAGCATGTTTCCTTGATAAAGGTTGAGGGCCCCTAAAGGAATCGCTCCGATGCAGAGCTGCAACCCCATAGCGTTGTAGATGTCCACTTTGTTAGCAATTCGTTTAAGTAAAATATTACTAACGGCAATGCCTATGGCCGCAATGAGAACGAATAATATGCCTTGAACCATATTTGGGTTATTAAGTGTAATTGACCCTGAGCTTATGATAAATATTCCAATAAAGCCTAGCCCTATACCAATCATTGAGTTTTTACTTGGACGTTCACTAAGAAAGTACCAACCAAGCAAGCTTGCAATCAATGGTTGAGTGTTTGTAATGACGGTCGCTAAACCTGGCGATAACAAACTTCCCGCATAAAACATCCCCCAAAAGCCAATACTAGTAGCAGTAAATCCAGCAAAAGTAATAGTAATCCATTCCTTCGTATTATTGGGAAAAGGGCGTTTGAGAGCATAAGCAATAGCTAGTAATATTAGTCCTGCTATCAGTGCGCGGAGAAACGCTGTTAACATTAAAGGGGCAAATGAAAGACTTAGTGCTATAAAGGGGTAACAAATTGACCATAAGAACATAACGGCTATCGAGATAAGCGAAACTCTGATCATTATCTATACCCCGTTAGCTTGAGACTTTTTGTCAAAATTTCCAGAATTCAATGAATAGATAAACAAGTATTAAAGGGGTAGTTACCTCATAGCTACGTAAAATGCCAACTTTTCATTTTGAATCAGCTCGAACTGATCTTACAATTTTAAATTCAGGCTTGAAACTAATAAAACAATATTACTTCGACTTAAGTGCCGACAAATATAGCGCTCGATAGCTACATATAGATAAGGATAATTCAGCCAGATTTTGGTTTGAGATAACTAACGAAAATGAGCATTAGCGATTCATTAATTATATTCTATTAAACAGACGAATTATTATGACTGCATAAATTTGACAGAATACCGCATTGCTCGACTGTCCTCTCTCCTGAACAACTATTTCTCAAAGACTTGAGTTGATTGCGAAGAGATTGTAGGCCTTTAATTCGCTGTTCAACCTCGACAATGTGACTATCGATCATTAAATTAATATCACTGCAGCAGACTTCTGAAGAGTCATTAAGTTGTAGTAATTGGCGGATCTCCATTATGGAAAGGTCAAGGCTACGACAATGCTTGATGAACACTAATCTTTCTACGGTGTCTTTATGATAAAGACGAAAATTACCTTCGCTACGTGTGGATGTGTGAATAAGCCCTTCTTTATCATAATGTCGTATAGCCTGTACTGTGCAATCTGTTTGTCTAGCTAGTTCACCAATCTTCATTTTCTGCCCTCACATTTGCTTGACTCTATACTAGCTATAGAGTTTAAACTGTATCTTAACTAAGGTACAAGGATAAATTATGAGCGAACAATGTAGTGGTGAATGCCAGAACCAAAACTCTCCTGATCAAAAAAACGTTACTTCCGATTTAATTGAAGCAGCGCCGTCTATAAATATTGTCAGCGATTTTTTTGTCTCCAAGATGGACTGCCCTTCGGAGGAAAACTTGATTCGAATGGCATTAGAGCCCGTTCAACCGAGCTTGATTCTTGTCTTTGATACGCCCAATCGAAAAGTGAAGGTTTATCATAGCGATAATCTGAGTGAAATAGAGCGACGTCTCTCTTCTCTTGGTTTAGGTTCTAGTTTGATTCACACCCAGCCAGTTAATGAGGGTGAGCTGAATAAAGTAACAATATCCTCATTAGAGTCTGACGCATCTGAATCTTTGGTTCTCAAACAATTACTAGCCATTAATGCAGTTATGTTTGCTGTAGAAATAATCGTCGGTTTGTGGGCGCAATCCGCTGGACTCATTGCAGACTCGCTGGATATGTTTGCAGACGCTGCTGTATATGGCGTAACACTGTATGCAGTGGGACATAGTATCCAAATGAAAGTTCGGGCAGCGCATTTTTCGGGGTGGTTACAATTAATTTTGGCTCTTGGAGCTTTAATGGAAGTTGGTAGGCGTTTCTTGTTTGGCAGTGAGCCCGTCTCAACGCTGATGATAGGCTTTGGAATGGTGGCATTGATAGCAAATACCATTTGTTTATTTTTGATTGCTAAACAGAAAGATAACGGTGCCCACATGAAAGCGAGTTGGATCTTTTCCGCCAATGACGTAATAGCAAATTTAGGCGTTATCTTGGCGGGTATTTTGGTTGCTTGGACGGGGTCAAGATACCCTGATTTAATCATTGGGCTATTGATAGGATTGATTGTGTTAAATGGTGCTCGTCGGATATTAAAGTTGAAATCTCATTAGCATGAAGATGGGGCTTAAACGAAATACAGAAACTAACACTTAAGTTACAAAGTAATAATTCAGTGGTTACTAAAGAATAACTCTCGAATAACGTGAATGAGGTGTAGCGATGGAACCAACGGCTAGGATGATCAAGCTTACACAGTGGATCTCAAGTGATATGCCTGTCAAACGAGTAGGTGTTTATTTTCTTGTTACATTTATTATCTTGATAACAGATCAGCTCTGTAAATATATCATTGAAACCACCATCGACTACGGAAGGGGCGTTACAATCACAGGCTTTTTTAACTTGGTACATCTAAGAAATGAAGGGGCTGCGTTTAGTTTTTTATCTGAAGCCGGTGGGTGGCAACGTTATTTCTTTGTATCAATTGCTTTCATTATTTCATGCTGGCTTGTATGGAGCTTAAAGCAGAAACCACTTCGAAAGGAGGCGATAGGATACTCTCTGGTTCTTGGTGGAGCACTCGCTAACATGAGTGACCGACTATATCGAGGAGCCGTTGTAGATTTTCTCGACGTGCATTGGCAAGGAATGCATTGGCCTGCGTTCAATATTGCCGATATGGCGATAGTCGTGGGCGTTATCTTCCTCCTATGGAGTGGATTAAAACATAATTCAAATTAAGTTCAGCCCTAACCCTGCAATCTTTCAATATTATCAGAGCTTGGTGGCCAACCTATGAAACTATATTTTCAATTATTTATAATGTTGTCGATCTCATCTATCTCTTTCGCTGATGACCTTCTTTCTAAAGATATAACCGTGTACAAAAATCCCGACTGTGGTTGCTGTGTAAAGTGGGTCGATTATTTGCAAAGCTATGATTATAAAGTCAATGTCATTAATACACGCAACGTATTGTCCATTAAAGCAAAACATAATATTCCCGAAAAGCTTGCTGCATGCCATACCGCGATAATCGATGGTTACATCGTAGAAGGTCATGTGACCGAACGGGATATTCGCAGATTATTACTATTTAGACCTAACGTAAAAGGCATAGCCGTTCCGGGCATGCCTTTTGGAACACCCGGTATGGAACGAGGTGATACGGTGGAAGCTTATAACGTAATGAGCTTTGATGCAGATGGCAATATCAAGGTATTTGTCGAGCATTAGCCTAATTGTGTTTTACAAATGGCTACACTCTTGAACTCTTAACCCAAAATATTCACTAGGATGATTATCCTAACTGGTAAAGTATTACTAATATGACTAAACAGGTATACACACGACTGTTGTTGTTTTTCATTATAGCTATAGCGAATCCTATAACGTACGCATCCATATTTGCTAACAGTAACGAATTTGCAGAGGAGCAACCCAAGTTATTACCAGTAGATGATGCTTTCGTTATGAACTCATCCATTGACGGTGACAACCTACTGATCCAGTGGGAAATAGCAGAAGGTTACTATTTGTATAAGGGAAGGTTTAAGTTCTCTAGCAAACAAGGTGTGTTTGGAAACCCCATTTTTGAAGGCGAAGGCAAAGCTAAAGTAGATCCTATTTTTGGGGATGTCACTGTATTTTATAATCAGGTAAGCGTTCGATTACCTCTTGTTGAAAAAAGTGTAAACGAGAGTCTAGTAAAAGCTACCTACCAAGGCTGTGCGGAAGCTGGACTTTGTTATCCTCCACAAACCAGAGATGCATTTTTTATCAAGGACTTTAAGGCTGATGCATCTATAGAGACCTTACACAATAGTAAATCATTAGGTTTTGTGGCTAGCCTTCTGTTCGCTTTCCTTGGGGGACTCATTCTGAATTTAATGCCTTGTGTGTTTCCTGTGTTGTCATTGAAAGCATTAAAGTTCTCAGCAGCTAGTGCCAAATCTGCTCGGAAAATTCAAGAAGAGGCCATATTTTATACATTAGGGGTGGTAATTTTGTTTAGCGGGTTCGCCGCTGTAATGATCGCACTGAGGCACGCAGGGGAATCCATTGGCTGGGGTTTTCAACTGCAAACTCCCTGGTTTGTGGGTTTACTTGCTTATTTATTATTGGTTTTGGGGCTAGCTTTCTTGGGGGTAATCCAAATCGGTGTTGGTTTGATGGGAATAGGCGACAACGTCGTGGGAAAAGGACGAAAAAGAGGTGCCTTTTTTACTGGTGTCTTGGCTGTACTAGTCGCTAGCCCTTGTACGGCGCCTTTTATGGGGCCTGCACTCGGTTATGCGCTTACCCAATCGGCCCCAAAAGCGATAAGCGTATTTTCTACACTAGGTTTAGGCATGGCATCGCCTTTTCTGGCACTTGCCTTTATTCCTGCAACACGAAAATGGATGCCTAAACCAGGTAGTTGGATGGAAAACCTAAAACAGTTTCTGGCATTTCCGATGTTTCTGTCCGTTATTTGGCTAGTATGGGTATTCGGAAGGCAAACGAGTCAAACTGCGATGGCTGGACTGCTTGTTGGTATGCTTGCACTAGTCTTTGCCATATGGGTTCATCAAAGATCTCGTGAATTAAGTAGCCCAAGAGTTAAGTTTCTGAGAGTTGCAAATACTATTCTTTGTGCCATCGTCGCCTTAGCTGTACTGAATGTGTTTAAGGTGGACAATACGAAACAGCATGCACCTCAAAAAAATGTGGCGAGCTTCAGTGAGGCAAATTTACGAGAGGCGAGAAGCAGATACGCTACGATCTTGGTTAACATCACGGCAGACTGGTGTATTACATGTCTTGTCAATGAGCAAACGGTTTTGAGTAAAGAGCCCATTCTTAGTTTATTAGAATCGGAGAAAGTACACTACATGAAGGGAGATTTAACACAGCCAAATACCGAAATAACGCGTTATTTGGAATCCTTTGGACGTCATGGCGTGCCTTTGTATGTAGTTTATCATAAGGGCTTCGAACCTGAGCTTCTACCGCAAATTCTCACGACTAATCTTGTTATGGGTTTGTTGAATAATAACCATATCCAATAAATGAAAAAACTGTGAGCGTCTAACAGCTAGAAACTGTCGAGTTATAGTACTCGGTGTAACTTCCGCTTTATTCAGTTTCCTCGGTTGTGTCTTTCCGGTGGCTAAAATATTTGGCGGGCGTCACTCCCATCGCACGACGAAACATAGCAATGAAAGCGCTGGGAGTATCGAAACCAACTTCCAGCGCTGCCGCAGTCACGTTCTTTCCTGCTGCCATAACTTCAAGTGCATGCAACAGACGCACCTGCCTTTGCCATACCCCAAACGTCATTCCGGTATCTTCGCGAAATAATCGTTCCAGTGTACGCGTACTTGATCCGGCGAATTGCGCCCAGGCCGAAATTGGGCGCCTGTCAGTCACATCCGTTTGAAACGCCTCCGCGACGCGCCGTGCACGCTGATCTTTGGGAATGAGTAAATTTAACGGAGCTATTGGGGCAGTACAAATCTCGTCAAGTATAACCGTAACAAGGCGTGCTTCACTGCCCTCATCTGGGTATGGCTGATCAAATTGAATAACGCGGAGTATACAGGCCTTCAAGAGTGATGAGACATTAACGATGCAACACTTACCATGTTTAAAGGGGCTGAGAGCGGGCTCTAAATATAGGCTTCGCAGGGAAACAGCTCCGGTCATACGAATACGGTGAGGTTCAAAGGCGGGTACCCAGACTGCACGTCTAGGTGGTACCACCCATAAACCGCAATTGGTCTCTACTGTCATAACGCCTTCAGTCGCGTGAATCAGCTGAGCAAGATTATGAGTGTGCCAAGGGATACGCGTGCCGTTCTGGTAATTTTCGACACGGGCGAAAACTGGCGACTCAGTATTGAAAGCGACTAAAATAGGTGATTGACGTTTTTGAGACATAAGTCGCCAGTATACGCGCAGAACTCCGAGTTGGAAATCACTATATTAGGTAATCCATTCATCTTGGTTATAGGAAATGATCAATGACAATCCCTTTAAAGATTTCTTCATCTTGGTTTCGTAAAGCTATTCGTTACGGATACTTCCCTTTAATGGCATTTGGCATCAACGGGCTCGCCATAGCAGTAATTTTTTCGGCTACGACTCCTTTGACGCTAGCCAGCCAGTTCGCTGGGCTGATGATACTCGCACTATTCCTCTCATTCAGCACCGAACGGATATTGCCCTATAACACAGAGTGGAATCAATCCCACGGCGATACATGGCGCGACCTCTTGCATTTCACAGTTAACGAATCCATGAGCTTGATTCCATTACTCGTCGTCCCCATATTTGTCATGACAGTCCAAAAACCCGCATCACCTCTCTGGCCAAATGAATGGCCTGTGCTACTTCAAGTGCTGTTGTGTTTGTTGATCTTTGATCTTGGGAACAATCTACTACATTTGCTTTCGCACAGATGGAAACCTATGTGGCAGCTTCATGCAGTGCACCATGAAGTCAAACGAATGTACGGCTTGAATGGAATTTTAAAGCATCCTTTGTATCAGGTCATAGTGTCTATCGTCTGTACCGGACCGTTAGTACTGCTTGGCATGCCTAATGAGTACTCTTTAGTTTTGGTATTCATGTCGTTTACTCAGTTATTGTTGCAGCACTCAAACACTGACTACGTACTTGGCTCTTTCCGAAGAGTATTTGCTGTGGCCGAGGTTCATCGCTTCCACCATCTTCGTGGTGTCGCGGGAAACGTGAATTTCTCGCTCTTCTTTTCGTTTTATGATCACCTGTTCGGCAATGCCTATTTCAAAAAGAGAACGCTCAAGTCTGATGATATTGGCTTGGATTATAATGACTATCCCCAAAGTTGGTGGGGACAAATGAAAGCACCGTTTTACAAATTTGAATTGGTAAAGAAAGATAAGACTGAGGATTCATTAAGTGTCGTCGAAGCCTCTCGGTAGTCTTTTGATTTGGCTATATCGTTCTACTTGGTTCATATGTCTATGTATTAGTTTTAATCAACTAAGCCTATACTTTTTTATAGGTTGATATTTCATATATGGTAGAGGTCGACAGTAAACACTTTTAAGGAGAAAAGTATAAAGTCAGCCCTTCTAACTTCATGTTTTACCTGCAGTAATTTTGCATTAAATTAATATTTATCAATGAGATATCTTTCACTATATTAGGTCTAAATTTAATATTATTTTAAGCTATTAATCAATTTTGATTACTAATAATCTGTAGAAATATCACGATTTTCATGTATCAGTTAACGTGTTACGAAGCTTTGTGTTTGGCAGTGAACCAGTATTTACCTTAATGATGAGCTTTGGTTTAGCCGCTTTAGCAGCAAACTTGTTGCGCTTGATGATCATTGCTAAAAGCAGAGAAAATGGCACTCGTCATATTTTACTGTTGAAATATTGACACAGATCAATGGCCTTCAATTTAATCGCGCGTATTAGTAATAAAACTAAACGGCGACTGAGAATGAGGCGATCTATGCGAGAAGACAACAGTTACAAAACATGCCTTCTGTCGATACTTAAAGGCGCAACCTCTGTTGCATTGTTAACAGCTCTCGTGTCATGCGGTTGGTTTCACCCTCATTCCCAAGGATATCGCTACCAAGATCAAGGGAATTCAAGGTGGGGGTCAGAAAGAATGGAGTCTCGGTCTGAGCAGAAATCCAGAGATTCAGGATGGACTCATGGAGATATGTGGGGCCCCGGTATGATGGGGCCGGGACATCACCAACGAATGGCAAGACACAGGTCGTTCATGCAGTCTGGAATTCCCTCAGAGTATCGAGGCCAGATAAACCCACTAAAGCGCAGTGCTGAAGTGATTAATGAAGGTGCCGAACTCTATCAACAGCATTGTGCAGGTTGCCATGGTCCAAAAGGAATGGGCGACGGTGAAGCGGGTAAAGCTCTTAATCCATCACCGGCATTATTGGCCTACATGATACAAATGCCGATGTCAGCAGATGAATACTTGATGTGGACTGTTTCAGAAGGTGGTGCACAGTTTGGTACGGCCATGCCTGCATACAAAGAAGCTCTACCAAAAGAAAGCATCTGGAAGATTATTGCTTATATGCGAGCGGGGTTTCCAGTAGTTATACAACACAATAATGAAATGGAACCATGATCATGAAAAATAACATTCAAAAAATTGTCGCCTTGTTGTGGCTGATAACGTTTACTTCGTTTGCTTTTGCTCACGAAGGCAGTGATTACCACGGATCACATATGATGTGGCAGAGTTACGGTATGTTTTTTGGACCGATGATCATGATTGTTTTTATTGCCGTAGTGATTACCTTAGTGGCACTTCTTTACCGGTGGCTTAGCGGCGCTGCTCATAATCAGAGCATGAACTCTTATCCTAATATCGATCGGGATCCTGTCAATACCCTTAAGGAGCGTTTTGCAAATGGCGAAATCGACAAAGAAGAATTTGAAGAACGTAAGCGGTTGCTACGTGAGAAATAAAGTTTATATGTGTTGTTAGTCACGTCAACACAAATATCTAGGCCGGCTCCGTAAGTAAAATGAGGGCTGTTTTTATAAAAGGTTCTTGTGCAGAACAAAGTCAATCCCGGCATGCCCCCTGTTAAATCGGTGTTTGCACTGGTTTGCTGAAACGCCTTATGGAATTGGCGTAGCGTACTTTATTCCCTTTCGTTAAACGCCCCCGTTTAGTGGTTTTGTGCCCCCTTGAAATCACCTTAGGATGATTCTTAAGCTTTTGTCTAACTCTGATTACAGCGTTTCTGCTTATGCCAACAGCTTTCGCTGTTTTATTTATACTAAATCCGGCTTCTGTAAATGAGGAAATTCTATCGAGTGATGCCAAGTCAGGTTGACGGCCATGATATAAACCTTCTTTCTGAGCTTGCTGAATACCTTCTTTTTGCTTTCTTTCTCCTTTTCGACGTGTACAAAAGGTATCGCTTTTGCACAAAGCGAACCTTTCAAAATGCATTGTGATCACTGGCTGTTTTGCTAAATAATGTGCATTTTATCGCTACGTTTGTTGTATCAGGTATTTCCAACGACGTTGCCGATATCTGTAGAGAACGTTTGCAAATAGCCATATAAATGGGCTGAATATCCCAGCGTTAATTTCAACAGTGTCGGTATAGAAACAGCTGGATTCGTTATTCACTTCAACCTTTATTTCGTGGTTCCAGCTTTGAACTACACCGCCTTTTTCTTCAGTAGAGATAATCATCGATTCATCAGATATTAAGATAAACCGTAAGGAGTGTTTCCAAGCAGGTATCATTCCGAATAATTTAAGGCGTGTGTTAATAGTATCGCCTTCTCTCCATTGCCTAGGGAATCGATGACTTCCATCAAAACCTAATAAGCCTTTACATACATAAACCAAAGTTTGGCTTTGCTTAACTAAATTCCATGCTTTATCCGCAGGTATATTTAGTTGTGTTTTAACGATTGCTTTCATTCCGCATTCCTCATTTAACGATACTCAGCTTTGCTTGGATTTTTTTGATTGAGTCGATTCAGTACCGTTCTCTGATTCGATTGAGGTTCCAGTTCATCAAATGCCTAAAAAAGACTCTGTAAAGCAGCCGCTTGATACCGGATAGGTTTGTTCCGTGCTTAAGGTAAAACTCATCAGGCGTATCAAATATGCCAAAATCATCATGAATACCTTCCTTTTGGATGTAGGTGCTATTACCATTCCACTGAACTTCAGGCTTCATAAGGCATGTCGTCGCAATCGCATAGCCTTGAAAAGGCCCTTCACGATTAGACTCTTTCTTTTGCACTGCTGCTAAGTAAGCCTGGTCCAGAATAAAGCCTTCCAGATCCAGCCATTTGCCTTCGTAATACACCTCTACCCAACTATGGAGTATGAACTTCGGTGCAAGTGGGATTAGATATCCTAGAATTGCACCTTTCTGCAACTGATTGTCGATAGTGAAGCCATGAAAACGACATGGTATGCCTAATAAACGTAGTAGTGCCATCAGCAAAGTCCCTTTTGTATTGCACTGACCATAGCCGTCTTCCAGAACGTCACTAGCTTTTAAATCATCTGACGCGTTGTAACCAAACTTGATCTCATTTCTCACAAAATCATAAGCCGCACCAATCTTGTTAAATGAATTTAGCTGGCCCCAATTTCGCTCCTTCACCAATGCTTGGATAGACTCTGTTTTCAAATCGAGCATTGGGGTCGAGAGTAAGTATTTTTCTTTTTTCATAAATCACCTTTTCAATAGATATAAAGCTAGTCTACAATCTCTAGTAACTAGAGGTTCAAGAGAAAAAACGAAAAAATGCAAAATTTTTCTATTGGTAAATTATCTGAACAAACGGGTTGTAAGATCCCTACGATTAGATATTACGAAGATGAAGGCCTAATTCAGCAACCTTATCGTACAGAGGGTAATCAAAGGCGCTACAACAGGGAACACCTAAAGCGCTTAAGCTTTATTATGCATTCAAGAGAGCTTGGTTTTACTTTGGATGAAATTCGCGAGCTAATTGGCTTATCTAATAATGAGCATGTAGGACATGATGCTGACTTAATCGCAGAAAAGCACTTTCAATCGGTAGAGAGAAAGATTGCGCGATTACAATCCTTGAGCAAAGAACTAAGAAATATGTTGGATGCATGCTCACATGCCGAGACAGACCGTTGTAAGGTAATAGAAGCTCTTTTTGATCATTCGCTCTGTCTAAATGAGCATTAATGCGCATCAGTAGCGTCTATATACGATCAACTAATACAGCAAAGCGTTCACTTCAGGTCGAGAGCTAGCGGTTTATTGAGTCCTTGATAAGGAGTGCTTTAACTCCATAGCCTGCGCTTTAGAAGTAATCAGAACATGGATAATTAGGCCAATTTAGCGACGACCTTCAGCAGCAAGTTTTGGCGCTCTTAAGCTTGTTTCAGCTTTGAGACTTTGGCAATGGTCGCTCTGGAGCAGCTCAATAAATCTTGAATTGAGTTGTAACTCTTACCATCGTCTAAAAGACTGGCAATTTTTCGCTGTAAGTCTTTATTCTCAGGTCGCCCACGATACAAGCCTTCTTTTTTGGCCTTCTCTATTCCTTGAGCCTGACGACGGCGTCGGTCTTCATAATCTTTTCTAGCAATAGCAGCCAACATGTCTAGCATCATCCCGTTTAAAGCTGATAGCATTCGGTTGGTAAACTCATCACCTACTTTAATCAGCTGATGACTAGTAGGTAGGTCTAGTGCAACCACTCGCACACCACTTTCCTTTATCTTTGCTTTAAGCTTTTCCCAATCTTCCGTATTCAATCGACTGATTCGGTCTACCTGCTCAACCAACATAATGTCACCAGATTGGGCAATATCTAACAACCGGAATAATTCAGGTCTTTGAAGATTAGCTCCTGATTCATTTTCCAAAAAATATGCAGAAATCTTAAGATTATTCTTTTTGGCAAATTCAGTTAGTTCATTTTTTGCTCGACCTGCATCTTGTTCTTTGGTTGATGCACGAAGATAAGCATAAGCTCTCATAAAATGGCCATGTAGTTCACTTTAAATGGTTTCATTATATCGGTCTGTTTTGAGTGGTCAATAGGTATTTAATAAACCAGTAATATAGTGGTTTATTAAAGGTACACCCTATATAGACCTTTAAGAACGGGTCTCGGGACTGCTTCGTTCATAACTGAGGTGAATTCCATTCACAGGATAAGATCTTCGCTTCTTATTTGATTAAGTAACCAACGGAATTCGAGTATTCATATCAAGCTCAAACATCCCATAAGGATTTACATGAGAATAGAAAAGCGGACACAACGCCCGATAATCTTCCTCAGTAAAAATGTCGTGCCAATGCTCTTGAGAAGTCACTTTTTGGATCATTAACGTATTCACATAAACCAAGCACTGTTGCACAAGATGCAACGCTAATACAGAAAGTTCTTGATCTTCTCCGCGATTGGTCGCCACTTCGCCGCCTTTTCCAAAAAAGATGAATCTGTTGGCACCGTTCCAATTTTCAACAACATTTAGGCCGGAGTTAATTTCTCGACGAATTTCCTCATGCTCTATATAATCACAGAGAAAAGTCGTTTTGATCACTTTGCCTAATTCTGCCAATGCTTTATAGGTCGGGTGTTGAATATTATTACGGGTAAACCGCCTTAAGATAGATTCAGGATCAGCCGTTCCTTGTTTTAATGCGGTTGTGTACTTGATAATTTGATCATATTGTTCAGCAATGATTTTCCAATCAATTGGCCTCGTTAGGATTAAGTCAATATTCTCAAATTGCCCTGAAAGACCAATATCAGGCACATAGAGTTTTTGAGAGGCTATATTTTTTAAACGAGGCATCAAATTAAACCCCAGCATGTGACTAAAAGCAAAACCAACCTCTGATTGACCATGTGAATCAACATATGCCTTATTAACCGACATCTCAGTACAATGACGCAAGACACCTTCAATCATCGAGGCCACTTCGGATGATGAACACCTTTTTAGTTGCGAATAGATACAAGTGCTTTTCTTTTCGACGTGCCAATAAATCATGACACCACGCCCTTTATATCTAGCGTGCCACTCCGCAATCAAGTTTTGATCCCAGGAGCCTATCTGTGTCGAGTCTGACGCACAAGCGGTTGTGCCTTCTCCCCAGATTTTAGGATCTCGGATTTCGAAAGTGGCATTGACGACTTTTGCTATCGCTCTCCGGAGCGAGTATTTATTCATGTAGATGTGCCTGGTGTGCAATAGCTCTTTATAACTGATTCCATGCCGACCAGCACTAACGCGCTTTAAACCTGCATTAGTTCCAATACCAAACAATCCGAGAATAAGACGCTTTTGTAGCTCTGCTCTATCAATACGTTCGCTGGTTCGCTGAGTCTGAAAGCAGTCGGTAAAACCAATTTGCATGTCAGCTTCCTTTAAAATATCCAGTAAACTTGTGGCCGGCCATTGAGACTGAACTTCACCCTTCATTCGATTGATATTTTGTGGCTCCGGTTGCTCATCAAGTGGCGTAATACAAATTCGATTTTTATCCGTATTTCTTAATTTCACTTTTTTATTATTAGGCATTGATTGATTCAAGCTATTCAAAGCTGCATACATATTGGTTTTTAGTTCTTGTACAAATTGATCGGCATCTTGGCTATGCCCAAGATCTTGATAATAGAAATCTCGATTTTCTGAAAAATCTTGAGGTAAGTCTTCATCTGGGTTTCGAAAACGATCAGCACCTTCAACCCAAATTTCTTTGCACCGCAATTTTTCGCGCAGTGCTTGTAAAACACAGATTTCGTAGTTAATGCGATTAATCCGCTCATTTCCACAATCATCTGTATCAATCACAACGTCCATCCATTTGGGTTGAATTACACCCTTGATCGGGATCTCTTCGTCTAAATCAAAATATGTTTTGGATGACTGACGGTTTTCCCTAACAAACTCCCAGGCATCAAGAACGGGTTGGTGATTTTCATTATTAGAGCGAAAGGGTAATGCTTCAAGAATCTTTGGCACCATACGACGGTAATGACTACTGTAGCTAGCCCTTATCACTTTATGAACCTCATACTTGTAACCAGGACCTGTCGATTTGTATTCCTTAATCAGGTTGTCCAACGTGCTTTTATTAGCGATCGGAAAGATCACATCTTTAATCAATCCCTCCGGTTTTCCGAGTGCCGCATCTGCTATTTGAAAAAGAATGTTGTTTTTACCATATACCTTTTTGAAGTCTTTGAGGATTGATTTTTTAACCTTGTTATCTGCTCGAACGGATAGCCGGTGAACGATTTGGATAAGCAATTCGACTAGATCATCTATTATTTCTGCTTTTCTAAGATATAAAAATATAGCCAGTAATGCATAGCGTGTTTTGGGAGGATGACGTTTGGTTTCCCATGCTGACTGACTGGCAACTCGCATCTTATAAGTCGATAGAGCTTTTGCATTCAATTGCTTGAGCGTTTTGTCTGGTAGATTCAGGGAGTAAATAAATTGTAACTTTTCAGTTTCCTTAACGACACTGTTAATGCCAATTTTACCTGGGTCGGTTTTGATGGTCGAAAAGGTGATTTTTTCTTTTCCACGCTCTTCTACCAAAAACGAGTCGATTTCCTCGATGCTGGTTTCTGATAGTTCACTGGATATTAATTCAAATACGCGCTCCTCATGAGTGATAATTGCCGATCTGATCAGCCTTTCTAGCATGATATTAGAGGGTAATATTAATTTATGGCATAGAAACCACTCTTCTGAGTGAGCGGCCAACTCTTTGATATTGTTTATTTTTGGAACTAACTCACTGATCAACCATTCTTTGTACTTTATTCGATCAGAATCTGTTGATTTTCTAATGCCGAGATAGTCGAGTATTTCTAGCCTGTGTCGCTTAGCTGTCCTGCCTTCCCATTCATATTCTTCAATTTCAACAACTTCCAATTGACTCATAAGATATTGCAAAGGAATTTCAGGAATGTCGGAAAATGATTTGGGGAAAGAACCGGAATATTGATAATGTTTGAGCTGTACACAGAACGGCAAGTGATGGCGAGATGGCTTTGTTTTCAGTAGTTCAAGTTCTTCGAAGCTTAGAGACCAATGATCAGCTAGCTCTTTACCATCCCAAAAATGTTTCATATGTGCCACCCATTTTTTTACTTGAGGATAAAGGAGTAGGCGGTTAGTGTAAAATTGTTGGCATTTTACGTAGCTATGAGGTAACTACCCCTACCTGCAAGCTGCCACGTCTGAAAATACTCGTAAAACTTACCGCTCAGCCATTCGCCATTTCGAGCGCTGGGGCGGACAGCTACCCACAGACAATGAAACTTTAATTCGCTACTTGGTAGGCCATGCCGAAAGTTTAAATACACGTACCTTAGAAGTGAGATTGACTGCACTCAGCCAATGGCATCGTTTTCAGGGTTTTAATGATCCAGCCCAAGATCCAACGGTAAGAAAAACACTAAAGGGGATTAGCAGAACCCACGGTAAGCCCAAGAAAAAAGCACAAGCGTTACGCTTGCAAGACATGGTCACCATGCTTGCCCACTTGAACCAACAACCTCCGTCATTAAAAAGAACACGGGACAAGGCGCTTCTGCTCATCGCTTACTTTGGCGGATTTCGTCGAAGTGAATTAGTAATGATAGAAGTGGGGCATCTTATCTGGGAGCCCGAAGGACTTATTATTGAACTGCCTAAATCTAAAACAGATCAAGAAGGAAAGGGCATGCAAAAGGCTATTCCTTATGGAAATAAAACTATCTGCCCAGTCACTTCTCTGAAGGAATGGCTTGCTGACTCAGATATTACAGAAGGCCCCGTATTCAGACCGGTAAATCGTTGGGGGCAGTTGCAACCGAAAGCGATGAGTCCCGGTTCGATCAATGATTTGTTAAAAGTGATAGGTAAAGCTTGCGGCTTTGACTTTGTAGCTGATTTAAGTAGCCATAGTTTTCGAATAGGCCTAGCAACGAGTGCTGCTCGTGAAGGTGTCGATTTTGAAATGATTAAAAAACAAGGTGAATGGAAGAGCGATGCTACAGTTTGGGAGTATATCGATGAGGGTCGACTATTTAATGACAATGTAACACATACTCTAATTAATCAAATGATAGAGATAATTAAACACTAAAATTGATTAGCGAACTATAATTTGTATGTGATTTCTACAAGTCAATAATTTAGCGAGCCATCCGTTTTTCAATCTACTGAAAAATCGTTCAGCAACAGTACCCCTGCATGCAACACGACCATTCGTTAAGGGGGTATTATTACTTTTTAACTGTTGCTGAAAACGATGATTGGTATATTGTGACCCTCTGTCGCTATGAAATATCAGCACTTTAATTGGGGGCGGAGGTTCAAAACCACTTTCATGGCTCGTTCAACTAAATCAACAGTCATACGTTTATGAATTGACCAACCGATAATTCGGTGAGAGAATAAACCCATAGCAAACGCTAAGTGTATCCAGCCTTGACCTGCTCTGAGGAAGGTCACATCACCTGCCTAAATTTGATTTGTTTGTTTTGGGTTAAATTGATGGTCGACTATATTATCGGCAACACTACAACTGTGCTTGCGTATCGTTGTCACTTTATAAGCAATACGCTGTTTAACTTTTAAACCAAGCTTGCCCATCAAACGAATAACTTTATCACGACCAATCTAAAAGCCTTATCTTGCAGCTTTTTCATTAACTGCCTAGAACCTAAACTTTACTTCATTTCCATGCGAAGAAGGCCTTTTTTTAAATATTTATTTTTCCATACGCAGTTGTTTGTTTTTTTTCGAAGCTTCACTACCTTTCCAACAGGAGGCAGCCAGCACATTAGACTTATAATATAGATTCCTACAATACATCTAACTTGGTGCCCTTGCTTTTCCTTGAACTTAACATAATAGCAGTAAATATTGGCCAGCTAATCAAAGAGGAAACGACCTCAAACCAAAATTGACTGTCTACCACTTTATCTCCTTTAAAACGCGCGAGTAACGCATCAAACGTGTTTCCAGAAAGGTTTGAAAAATAAATCGCATGGATGTAAGCCATTATTTCTCGTTTTTGTTTGCCATTAAATACTGCGTTAAGTTGTCCTTTTAGATTGGTTTCAGGTTTACCTTGTTGTTCAGCAAAATGCTGCGCAAAAATAACAGCCACCGCTTCTTTATCATTATTTAAATCCCCGGTAACACCACTTAGAATTTGGTTTAGCTCATCAAGGTCTACCCCGTTCTGTAAAGCAAGATTAGTATGCACCCATGAACAGTAACGACAATCATTAACAGAGGTTGTTGAGAGCATCACTTTCTCACGTAATGCGCGGGATGTTGCAGGCTTGATTAGTGCTTTTATCAATAGGGGAGAGTAAATTACAGCCTTTGAAAGGCTTATTATAAATGTAGCTGGTGTGAATACTCTTTTTCTAAATGTAGTCATATTTTGACTCCTTTTTTAAATTTTGTTGCTAATGGTTTGTGAAACATGGCATGCCCATGCGGCAATGGTCATTGATGGGGGTGAGCCTGGAGCGGCAGGCAACGCTGATGCATCAGCTATAAACAAACCCGGATTACCATAAACTTCCCCTTGCTCATTAATAACGCCATCATTTTGGTTTGAAGCTAGTCTTGCACCACCTAGGGGATGAACAGTGAGTAATCGCTTATTGGTGAACCAGACTTTTTTTCCGCTGCGATGGGTAATTTCTTCAAAAGCTTTAGAAATAGTTCCTATAATGGGGTTATTGTGTTGAATATAACGGGTGCGTAGCCGCCCGTTTTTCCAAGTAAAGGCACCATTTGCACGATCTGCTCCCATGCCGACTAATACCAGGTCACGCTTCAAGCGATTTCTCACAACACTCCCAATAAGGGGGACATCATCTATACCGCTCATACCGTATTCTGTGAGATTTGGGCATGAAGGGTAATCGCGTAGTTCAAACCGGCCATGACTGGGCGTTCCTATACTAAAATCGGCATTTTTTTCGTTCGTAGCCCAATAGGCTAGGAAGTCACCATTACCACCAAAGTTACAACCCAGTGCAGGCATTCCTGACAAACCACCACTATCGCGACTACGAAATAACAAACGCTGAGTATTTAAGGTTCCAGTCGCTAAAATGACACGGTCGGTTTGATAATATGTATGGCGTTTAGTTTGGTGGTCCATTACATCTAGTCGATAACTAGTTGCTGAAGGACCATCAATGCGATAAATGCCCAGACATTCCTGTAACGCTTTTACTTCGAGCCCCGCGTTAATTGCCGGTAACAATAAGGTTTGATCTAACGTCGCTTTAGACCCACCCTTACAACCAAAAAAACTATTATTACTAAAGTTTTCAGGGCTTGAAGACATATCCATACTCATTGCAGGTTGTTGAATACTCTCATCTGCCACAAAGTGTGACGAGTCTTCATAATGTTTACCTGTAAAGTTAGGAATATTATCATCAAGGGTAGGGGGGCGAGCCCCCATTTTATTAATCATCCATTGATAGTGTGGCTCCATCATATCAGTACCAACACCATCAACATGGTTATCCCAATACGCGTCCTACTGCGGGTCGCATATTCATTGCACTATAAACATGACTACCCCCCCCCACACCAGAAGAGCACACTACACTCATATCCCGATCGTAATGAATATCGAACAAGCCCTGTTTGTTTATTTTTATTCCGGTCTTGGGCAGCCAAGGAGCACTAAAACGATTAAGTATGTGTGTGTAAAAATGTCGCCCCGCAGGTAAAGGGCTTCGTTTTTCTATCCCCATTGCGCGTACCGGCTCTGTATCACGCCAGGGGCCTCTTTCCAGTAGAAGTACCTTAGCACCTGCTTTAGCAAGGTGATAAGATGAAACCGAGCCGCCAAAACCGCTCCCAATTACTATAACATCGTATTTGTTTGTCATTATAAAGTTCCGAAATCTAGCCAATATTATCTAAGGTGAAATATAAAACTCGAACTAACTTCTTACGTGTTTGATAATTCATTCTTGCAAGATAGACTCCATCTGAAAGCTTTCTTGTTTCACCTCGTACAGGGCGTAATAGTTTTAAATTCTTATCAATGTCATACGATAAATGAGTAACAGGTTCCCCATCTACGGCACTACCTTCTGAATTAATCGTATAGTATCCGTAGGGTAGGGTTCCCTTTTTTGAAAACCAGATATTTGCTCCGCTCTTGCCATCGAATCGCTTCCCTTTCCAAGGATTAATGAAAGTTTGAAGCAGGCGGTAAAGCAAATTACGTAAAAACACGGGTAGAGTACCAAGTCCTATAATGGCAAATAAGCGACCTCGGTAGACACCATTAAGCTCGCCTTCTTTAAGCGAGGGCAGTGTTTGAAATAACTCGTCTAACTCTTTTTGTGAGTGTTTTAATAAACTGTTCGGGTCAAAGGAGCTTAGGGTTTGTGCTACTGCAGTCATGTGTTCTCCAATACTGAATATATATAATTGGTTGGTTTATGCACAATATACGAAAACACTTTGGCGTTGACAAACGAGAAAAAATACAATGTCAGATAATAATAACTTACCTGACATTGTATTTAAGTAGCTTATTAACAACGATCAATATACTTAGTTCTGGTTCGGGGAAGCCCATCAAGAGATTCTTTCAAATTTAAATTTACTCCACTGGGAATATTCAAAAAGCACCCTGTGTCGCGATGACAAACGAGTTTTTCTGCCTATAGCTTGATAGGCAATACGTTTATTACACAAGCTCCTGAGTTCATTCTGTCAATATTTGGGGCGTATGCTTAGATGTGAGACGGCTTTATCTTTAAGCTGTTAAATTGCTGCAATAACCAGTTAATGAACGAACGAATGGCTATATCATCTTTATTATTCTTGTGGTAAACCGCATAAATAGACTCATCAAGTGGCTCAAGAGCAGGAAAGGGCGCTTCAACCCGTCCGCTGTTTATCAGGGGGAGTTCAACTGGCATAAGTGCTAGCATTGCACCCAGTGATTCTGCCGCTTCCATTGCAGCCGGGTAATCGTCCAGATAATACTTCTGCCCTGTTGGTTCCCCAACCCCGGTTATTTCAAACCAGCGCTGCCATGCATGAGGTCGCTCAGTCATATGGATCAAGGGCACATTACAGAAATTCTTTGGTGCTTGTTTTAATTGATACTTTTCACTGGTTCCGGGAGGGCAAACTACCTGAATATACGCATCAATTAATTTTTCATGAAGTAATCCCTCCCATGGGGGCTCGCCAAAGCGTATGGCTAAGTCTACTTGCTGGGTTAAAACATCAGCATTGCGTAATGATGTCTCAATGCGAAGCTCAATATCTGGGCATTCTTTATGGAAAGATTCAAGGTTTGGTAATACAACCCGGCTTGCGACCGGAGGCATTAAACTGATTTTAAGCACGCGATGGCTGTAGTCTTTTCTTAAGGTCGCGGTTGCTTGTCGAAGCTGATTTAGTTGAGTGTTAATTTGCCGCCAGTATTGTTCTCCCGCTTCAGTAAATGCGAGCTCACGATTTTTTCGAATGAAAAGAGGAATGCCTAGTTGCCCTTCAAGCGTTTTTACCTGTTGGCTTACTGCAGGAGGGGTTACACAGAGTGTTTCAGCTGCTTTTTTGAAACTTAAATAGCGTCCTGCAGTTTCAAATACTCTGAGTAGGTTCAATGAGGGCAAATCGTGAGGCAACTGCATTCTGGGCTCTCCAGTTATAACTATTAAGTCTCAACTCTACAGAAATATAAATAATTTGAAGGGTATTTAAGGTACTACTCAGGTTACCTTCTTTCGATCATGAAAAGAAACATATGTCATATCTTTTTTTTGGCTTGTCAGCAATAGCTTAAATTGTAAGGTGGGGTAGATAGACGGTTTGAGGGAGGGATTTCTAATATTCTTAAGCACTGTAAATGTAAAATTTGTTAATTTTTAAAAAAAAGTAATTAATAACATACTGATTATAAAGTGTTTAGTAAAATATTTAATTTATATTATTGTTACCCAATCTTTTGTTAGGTCTACAAAAAGTTATGGTATGGCATAGTTTGGGTTCGGTAGCTCAAATAATCATATTAAATACTTGATAGGTGATGTATGACAAAAAATCCCAATGTGGTAGAAGTGGCGGCTTCTGCTCCTGTAAGTGATCAAGATAGTGCTTGGATAAAGAGTAAGCGTTATTGGTACTTAACTTCTATAGCTCTCCCTGCAATTCCTCTAGTGTCTGCTTTTTTTGCGGTGCAAACGGGTTACGGTCTATTGTTATGGTTTATGGTTGCAGTGATGTACGCCATTTTGCCATTTATTGATTATTTGGCGGGCATTGATCGTGCAAATCCAAGTGATGAACTGGTCGAAGAGCTTCAATCAAGTAGATACTATGTTTATGTTATGTATGGTGCAACAGCTATGCATTGGGCTTCACTTGTAGGTATGGCGTATGTCGTATCACAGTTTGATTTTTCTTGGTTTAGTATATTGGGTGGTGCCTTAAGTGCAGGTATTGCAAATGGCGTAGCGTTGGTTGCTGGGCACGAGATGGGCCATAAGGTAAATGATAAAGGCCAGGTTTTGTGTGCAAAGCTAGTACTTGCTTGTAGTGGATACGGCCACTTCTTTATAGAGCATAATAAAGGTCATCATAAAGATGTAGCAACGCCTGAAGATCCAGCTTCTTCAAAATTCGGTGAAACTATTTATAAGTTTGTGCGCAGAGAAATTCCAGGGGCTTTCAGACGCGCCTGGGAGCTTGAAACTGCTAGATTACATCGTTTAGGTAAGTCTGAATGGTCATTGAGTAATGAGATTATACAGCCTGCATTAGTTACTGTGGCAGCCTACACTTTAATGCTAGCTTACTTTGGTCCGATTATGATTCCTTTCCTTATGATTGCAGCGGCATTCGGTTGGTGGCAGCTTACCTGTGCCAATTATGTTGAGCACTACGGCCTGCTTCGTTTGAAAGATAAAAATGGACGATATGAGCGGTGTCAGCCTAAGCATTCATGGAATAGTAATCATAAAGCATCTAACTTAGTTTTGCTTCATTTGCAGCGACACTCCGACCACCATGCTCACCCAACGCGTCCTTATCAAGTGTTGAGAGATTTCCCTGAAGTGCCAGCATTACCTTCTGGATACCCTTGGATGTTCTTTGTATCAATGTTTCCTTCAGCATGGTTTTCGTTAATGAACCCTAAAGTAGTTAGCTGGGCAGAAGGCGATATGAATAAAGTAAATATCGACCCTGATATGCGCGATGAAGTTTTTAAGCGTTATCACAATCCTAAAGCGGCAGCGTAAAAATGCACTGGTAGTGGGTATGCTGCCCACTGCTTACTTTTAATAAGAGGTATGTATGCAATTTTTGGCGCTTATTGTTTTTATGCTGGTCGCTTTTTGTGGTTTATATCTTGTTAAACGCCGAAAACAAGGGAAGAAAATAAGCCGTTGGTTGATTGGCTCGCATGGCCTAGCCGGGGTTCTCGGGTTTGTGATTTTGTTGGCTGGTCTAGTTCGAGGGTATTGGAGTGACTGGGGATGGATTGCATTAGGCTTGTTTGCTTTGTTGCTTGTAGGTGCATTCCTGATATTCGGTAAATGGTTTAAAAGCAGGAGAACACCTTTCATGTTAATTGCAGCTCACGGAACGTTTGCATTAACTTGTATTGGTGTTTTGATGTATTCGTTGGTTACAGTCAATTGATGAGTATGCATATTAAAAATGATGTGGAGAGATTAATAATGAAAAAATATGAGTGTCCAGATTGTGGTTATATTTATGATGAGGCTATTGGAGCTGAGCATGAGGGTTATCCTGCCGGATCAAAATGGGAAGACCTTCCTGAAGATTTTCCTTGCCCTGACTGTTTTGTAAGGGAAAAGCCTGATTTTGTATTGAAAGAAGGTTAGGTGTATTTGTATGGCTAACATTCAAGTTGGCCATACAAGTTTAGTTAATAAATTTTTACGGTTAAATATTTTAAGGTGTTTGTATGAATGTTGTCCCATATAAAAAATATTGCTGCGTGACCTGTGATCTTATTTATGATGAGGAAATTGGTTTTCCTGAAGAGGGGATAGCTCCAGGCACACGATTTGAAGATATTCCTGATGATTGGACTTGCCCTGAGTGTTCGGCATCAAAATCTGATTTTTTTCTTGTTGAGTAATTATATTTTATTGGGAGGATATATGAAGCCTATTGTAGTAATTGGGTCTGGTCATGCAGGTGTTACGTTAATAAGAGAGGTTCGTCAACTTGATCTTAAAACACCCGTTATATTGATAACTAAAGATAAGGCAAACACATACTATAAGCCAAACCTATCAAAAGCTATTTCTATGGGGAAGTCTCCTGATGATCTGGTAATGAAATGCGCAGAACAGGTTGAATTAGATTTGGGTGTCCAAATTGTAAGTAATACTGTGGTTGAAAGCATTGATACGGTAAATGGTTCTTTGAAGATAAATGGAGCAGAAGGTCAATGCAGTATTGCTTATAAGGATCTTGTATTTGCTGTTGGCGCTGCCCCTATTGAATTGCCTATTAATGGTGATGCTGCAGATCAGGTTCTCTCAGTAAATACATTGGATGAATATAGATTATTCAGAAGTGAAATAAAAGACAAAACAAACGTATTGATTATTGGTGCAGGTTTTGTCGGAATAGAATTTGCCAGCGATCTGTCTAATTCAGATTATCAAGTAGATGTAGTTGATATGGGGGACTGGCCGTTACAAAGGTCGTTACCCGAAGAACTGGGTAGTTCGATTAGAAATTCATTTAAAGAAGATACTTTAACTTGGCATTTTGGTGCTTCGGTGGTAACTGTTAACCGGCAGGGTGAAAAGCTGGAAGTAACACTATCAACAGGTAAAAAACTAATGGTTGATGTTGTTCTTTCGGCTGTAGGTATTAAGCCAAATATACAATTAGCCAAAGAGGCTAATATATCAGTTAACCGAGGTATTGTTGTAGATGAATGCCTAAGAACTAGCCATAAAAATATTTATGCACTTGGAGATTGCGCCGAACTATCGGGCTACACATTGCCATTTATTGCACCTGCAACATTTTCTGCCAAGGCACTTGCCAAAACATTATTGGGAACAGTGTCCGAACTTAGTATTCCTAACTTAGCCGTTGCAGTTAAGATATCAACTTGCCCCACAGTAGTGTGTCCATCATTAACTCAAGGTGGAGTGTGGGACGTTGATGGGGAATCGAATGACCTGATTGCTCGTTATAAAAACTCAGAAGGCCAACTACTTGGTTTTGCTCTGACAGGTAAGGCTATTTCCCAAAAAGTTAGTTTGTTAAAAGAGTGTTTGTCGCCAGTGCTTACAAAACAGGTTGAGTTAGTAAGCTAAATTGTCATTCAAAATAAGCAACTAATTTTTTCATCGGAAAGTTTATGAATACATCAGTTAATAAAACAATAGATGCACATTTATATGCGGATAGTGCCCCCCTGGTAAACAATGTCTTCTGTCAACAATCAGAGCATGCAATAAAATTGCGATCTAGTAATACTAGTGAACGAATTAAGACCCTTGTTAAGTTTAAGCGTGTATTTCAGAAATATACACAATCACTTATTGATGCTGCAAAAAAAGATCTAAATAAACCAGAAACGGAAACAAATATTTCAGAAATATTTCCTGTTATTCATGAAATTAATCATACCGTTAGGCACCTAAAGAAATGGATGAAAAAGAAGTCTGTTGGTTCAACACTCGCTATGACAGGCACAAAAGGAAGTATTTCATATGAGCCCAAAGGTGTTTGTTTAATCATATCCCCTTGGAATTATCCAATTAACTTAACCTTTTGTCCATTGATTTCTGCAATAGCCGCTGGCAACACAGCAATGATAAAGCCGTCAGAGTTAACACCTAATTTATCAAAAGTTATTAGTCAGATTGTAAATGAGTGTTTTTCATCATCTGAAGTGGCTGTATTTGAAGGAGAGGTGGATATTGCGCTAGCTTTATTGGATCTTCCCTTCGATCACATATTTTTTACAGGGAGTCCGCAGGTTGGATCTTCTGTTATGTCAGCCGCTGCAAAAAACCTTACATCCGTAACCTTGGAGTTGGGTGGGAAGAGCCCAACAATAATTGATCATGAAGTTAATCTTAAGAAAGCTGTCCAAAAGATAACTTGGGCAAAATTCTCAAATAATGGACAAACCTGTATTGCGCCAGATTATGTGTTAGTTCATGAATCAATTGTAGATGATTTTCTGAAAGAAGTTCGCCTACAAATAAGTAACGTTTACGGAGAATGTCATGAAGATATTAAAAACTCCAAGGACTATTGTCGTATTGTAAGTGTTAGCCATAGTAAACGCTTAAAAGAGCTTTTAGATGATGCGAAAAGCAAGAAAACAAAAGTAATTTGTGGTGGGTTAATTGAAGAATATGATCGTTTTGTACCTCCTACTGTTGTTTATGGAGAAGATAGCGACATCTTTGATTCTAGACTAATGAAAGAAGAAATATTTGGTCCAATTCTTCCTGTTATATCTTACAACTCTATAGAAGAAGCGATAGCTATTGTAAATGGCTATCCTAAACCTTTGGCTCTATATATCTACAGCAAAAATAAAGAGCGAATCAATAAGGTTATACAGGAGACATCGTCAGGGGGGATATGTATTAACCATAGTGTTGTGCAATTTCTTCATAATAATCTTCCATTTGGTGGAGTCAATAACAGCGGCATTGGAAGCTCTCATGGTATTTTTGGATTTAAGGCATTCTCTCATGAAAGAGCAGTGCTTGAAGATAAGTTTAGCATTACGCATTGGTTATTTCCCCCTTACAAAAAACGTGTAAGAATTTTAGTGAAAATGCTCATCAAATATCTTTCTTAATACAAAAAAATTAGCGTTCACACAACTTAATTAACTTAATTACCGGCAATGGTGAGGATCATATGTACGATTTTATTATAGTAGGTGCAGGCTCCGCAGGTTGCGTTTTAGCCAATCGCTTATCGTCTAATTCTAGTAAAAAAATTCTTTTAATTGAAGCAGGCCCGGAAGATAAAAGTGCGCTTATACATGTACCTATCGGACTCGCAGCACTTTCAAGAAGTAAAAAACTGAATTGGCAGTTTGATACTGAAGCGCAACCGGAACTTAATAAAAGAAACCTTTTTTGGCCTAGAGGAAAAACCAGTGGTGGCAGCAGTTCTATAAATGCGATGGTCTATGTAAGAGGGCATAAAGACGATTATGATGCCTGGGCTAAATTGGGAAACAAGGGCTGGTCTTTTAAAGACGTTTTACCTTACTTTAAGAAATCAGAAACTAACCACACCATTACTAATGATAGTTTACATGGAAACAGTGGGCCGTTATCTGTTGACAATCTTAGGACAGTAAACCCCCTTAGCGATATATTCGTAAACGCGGCAAAAGAGATAGGTTACAAGGAAAACAAAGACTTTAATGGTAAGAATCAAGAAGGTGTGGGCCGTTATCAAGTAACACAGAAAGGTGGGCAGCGTTGCAGCTCCGCAAAAGCTTATTTGACCCCCGTGCTATCTCGTCCAAACTTGGATATTATATCAGAGGCTCATGTAACTAGAGTTTTATTTGACGGGAAAAAGGCTACTGGTGTTGAATATTCGAAGAATAATGGATTGCACTCGGTAAAAATTACTGAAACCGGAGAGGTTATTTTAAGTGGCGGTGCAATTAACTCCCCACAATTACTTCTATTATCGGGTATTGGGTCAGCAGACGAGTTAAGTCGACACAATATTCCTTTAATTAAAGAGCTCAATGGAGTTGGTAAAAATCTTCAAGATCATTTAGATATTACGATACTTCATGCAGGCGATACCATGGACCCCATTGCGGTTACTCCTGTTGGAGTTGCAAAAGGTGCTTTCGCTGTAGTTGACTATATGAAAAATAAAAAAGGATTTCTGACAAGTAACGTAGCGGAGTCAGGTGGTTTTGTTAAAAGCGACAAAAACCAAAAGCGACCTAATATTCAGTTTCACTTTTTACCAACGCTTCTCAAAGATCATGGTCGACAATTAATGTTTGGCTATGGATATACACTTCATATTTGTGATCTTAGACCGAAGAGCCGAGGTTTTGTTGGTTTGAAATCATCTAACCCACTCGATGCTCCACTAATACAGCCGGGGTATTTAACAGAGGATGAAGATTGGGTCAATATTGTTAATGGTTATAAAATTGGCAGGAAAATATTAAATGCAAAAGCATTTTCACCATACGGAAGAGGTGAACTTATTCCAGGTAGTGTTGTAGAAACAGATGATCAAATAAAAGAAGATATTCGTAAACGAGCAGAAAGTATTTATCATCCTGTAGGTACTTGTAAAATGGGTGATGATGGAATGGCTGTTGTGGATGACCAACTGAAAGTACATGGAGTGAGAAACTTAAGAGTAGTTGATGCGTCAATTATGCCATTGCTTGTTGCGGGAAACACCAATGCTCCAAGCATGATGATTGCCGAGAAAGCAGCAGACATGATACTCAACGCCTAGGATTTGTTGCCATTCATCTTACTCAACCTATACTTAATAGAATGCCCCAAGTAACTTATTAGGGGCATTCTATATGGGTTGTTTCTTCATGGTAGAGGGCACTATGGCAATGCTTGAACTAGTTAGTCGTTTTAAAAAAAAGCTAAACATTTTTCAGCGCCCTAGCATCGAAGGTGATTGGATTACCTTTGATGAATTGGATAATGAAGAAAAATATTATTTTACTATAGTTCGCAACAATCATTCTTATTTTGGCATCGTAACTAAATATTTATCGTTAAAAAATCAAAATAAATCTTCCTCTATCGTTAATGCAATTGAATATCTATGGGGTGTTGAATTAAATGCAGATGGGTCTTATTGCGGGTATTTACAGGATCCTGAAACTTGTTTGGTTTACAGTGTTACGCTTACCTTAATCAGTAATGGTTGTAAATTAATGGTAAAAGGACAAGTTGGTTCGACTAAGCATATACGAACACAATATTGGAATAGGCGGGTGTCATAGTGTTTAAAGATAGAATAAATAAGCTATATAATTATGCTGAGTTCATCCCTCCAAAACGTTCTGGTTATATAAATCGAACTGCGCTGAGAGGGGTTATACCTCGTGTTGGTGAACGAAAACTAACTATAATTCAATCACAGCCTGGTTTTGGTAAAACGTCCCTGTTAATTGATATATTTGAACAAATAAAGCAACCAAAATTATGGGTATCTATCTCTGAAACAGATAATAATCCCATCACTTTTCTAGAGAGAATAGTTGTGGCTCTTGAGAGCTGCGTAGAAACGATAAATACCTCTTTTATTAATCAACTTGGAGTTGTACCTACTCCATCACTTAGCCCTCTTATAAACTCTATGGTGTCTGAGTGTAAAAAAAACAAAATTAACTATATATTTTTTGATGACATTGATTTGCTAACAGACCCTGTTTCAAATGAAGTTATTAACAATTTTTTATCTGATATAGATGACCCTATAAGGGTCATAGTAACGTGTAGCTCTCCGCCTAATTTTTCTTACACACACTTGCTGTTAAATAATAATGTGACCTTAATTGAGGATGCTTTATTACACTTTACTACTGACGATGTTCGGGCGCTTTTTAGTTTGAATCAGTTGGCTATAGCTGATGACCAGTTGGTTAATGAACTTGTGAAAGTGACTGATGGTTGGCCAACAGCGGTTCAATTTGTTTTATCCACATTAAAAAACGGTGATGGTCTTCAAACTATTATTGAAGAACTAAAGTCAGGTCACATAAACTTAGCTTTGTATTTTGCACAAAGGGCATATAACAATCAGACAGAAGAAGTTAGAGATTTCATGCATAAAATCTCTGTAGTTGATCAGTTTAACTTAGCCTTGTGTTATGACATTACACAAGATAAAAATGCACATGAAAAACTATCAAATTTAGTAGATAGTAATACTTTTATCTATTCAATTTATGATGACTGGTACAGATTTAACCCTTTGTATCTTAGATATTTACAAAAGCAAGCCACTTTTGCTCTAGGGACGGCTGCTTTAAGTGCATGTAAGTCCCGTTCTGCGAATTGGCTTTACGATAACCATTATTATACTGAAGCAATAAATATTGCCTTGGAAGCCAAAGATTTTGATAAAGCATCGCAATGGATTTTGAATAACATTACAGATGTTGTGAAAAGACATGGTAGGCACAATGAATATATTGACTGGGTCAAAGCGTTACCCAAAAGCCAGTTAGATAAGTACCCACTTCTTAGAGTTAATTATGTCTTAGTGCTTTGCCTTACAAAACAATTTCAAAAGGCAAAAGAGAATACAAGCATTGTTTTATCTCAACTTGATAAGCTCGATGGAAATACAAAAAATACGGTTGACAGACAGGTTGGATTAGCCTCTTGCATAGTGCTCGCGTTAAAAGATGATATAAAAGGACTGAATTCAAGGGTTTCTCAATGGTTGAATTCATGGGGGAGTAGGCAGCACTTTGATCAAAGCTATGATTATCACTTTGAACTTGCGTTAGCGAACTTAATTAAAGGCTTTAGCTGTAAATGTATATCTGATTTTTCAGAAGGGAAGAGTGCTCTTGTTGAGGCGTCAAACCATTTTGAGGAGGCGGAAAGCTATTTTGGGAAGGGGTGGTCAAGAGCAATTATGGCCGTGTTATACGCTAAGCAAGGCTTTCATTACGAGGCTCTAAATGAAGCAAAGGATGGCTTAAAAGAAGTTAAGGAGCACCTAGGTGCTGAATCGCACCCAGGACATATACTATCAGCCTTAATTGGTGCAATTCATTATGAGCACGGAGATTTAAAGTTAGCATCAAAATATGTTCAGAATGGTTTAACCTACATAAAAGAACAAAGCTCAACGGATATATTAATTGCAGCTTTTGAGACTAGATATAAAGTGCGTGTTGCTGAGGATTCTCTAGAGGAAGGTATTGGTATTTTAAAGGATGGAATCAAATGGTCTGATAAGGCAAAACTTATCAGGTTAAAATTATCATTAGTGGATGACCTTATATCGCTGCTGGTTATTCATGATCGACTAGAAGAAGCTGAGAGTTATGCTGCTATTTATAAAATAAATTATTCTAAAAATGAAGGTTACGATGCAGCCTTGAGTGAGCATAGAATTGCAAGTAAATCAATAATACATTTACAACTTGCTCATGGAAAATATGACAATGCCATAAATATATTACATCAGTTAATTGATCGAAGTCGGCAGCGTACTCAAATGCGACAGCTTGCTAACTGGCTAATGTTAATAAGTGTGGCTTATTTTAAAACAAATGATAAAAAAAATGCCTTATCATATATTGAAGAATCTCTAGATATTGCTAGAACAAGAAACTATGTCCGTATGTATATTGATGAGGGAGCCAATGTTGCTGAAATTCTTTCTTATGTATCTAAAGCTCATTCTAGTCAGTTTAGATCATTTGTAAATTTATTGTTAAAAGATTTCAAAAGCCTTAATACAGAACCAAGTTGTCGTTTCGTAAAATTAACAATTAAGGAGCAAGAGATTATTACACAATTAGAAACGGGGCTACTAAACAAGCAAATAGCTAATGAAATTGGTATTTCTGAAGGTACATTGAAATGGCATTTACACAATATTTATTCGAAATTTAATGTAAAAAATAGAACGCAAGCACTTTTAATAGCACAAGAAGAAGGCTATATATAGTCTTTTCTATTTATTAAGGTGATTAAAAAATATAATAATATAAGGATATATTATGCACTTAATAGAGCATACGCATACCCCTGGCAACCATTGTTCAAGTACCGCTATATCTGATCTATTGCGGTTTCATGGGGTAAATTGGAGTGAGGCATTTTGCCTTGGCCTAGGTGGTGGCTTAGGCGTTACATATTTATGCTCCCCATCTACATTACCTTCACGAATACTGCATACTAGGTCTTTAGGTTATGAAGAGCGGTTTTTTAAAGCCATTGGGGTTCATAACTTTAAGTGGGAATCATCCACTGTAGATAGTGTTTGTGAAAAACACTTAATCTCAGCAATAAAAAATAATCGCCCAGCCTTAATACTAACGGATATTTACCACTTACACTATTTCAATACAAAAACTCACTTTCCTGGGCATGGCATTGTCGTATGGGGTTATGATGAGCATAAACAATGTTTTTATGTAACTGATACAGAAAGATCAAATATAGAGACAGTATCTTTTGCATCAATGCGAAAGGCTCGCAAGTCAAATACACCTCCTTTTATTTATAATGGTAACCTTTTCTCGCCAAAGGTAATAACGGCACCCAATAATCTTGATGTGGTATGTAGCAGAGCGATTATTGAAAATGCTTTACGTTTAATCGACTCCAAAGACAAAGCTAGTGGGTTTCTTGCGCTGTCTCATTGTCAAGATGACTTAGATAAATGGCGTTTTGATGAAAACTGGAAGTGGAACTGTAGGCTTGCTTATCAAACAATAGAAAAAAGAGGAACAGGGGGGGCAGGATTTAGGAAAATGTATGCACATTTTTTAGGTGAAGCTGCACAGTATTTACCCTCAATTAATACCTTAAAGCTACAAGAAAAAATGGTAGAGTCAGCTGATAAATGGTTTGAATTATCTCAAGCCTTTAAATATGCATCTGAACAAGGCACTCCAGACTTCAGCCAGGTTAAGCATTGCATTGGTAAAGTGATTGAAAAAGAATCAGAGTATTGTGAAAAGGCATTGTTAGTATGATTGCAAGTCGAGGGGAGTTTTGTAAGCTGTATTTCTTAAGAGCAGTCGAGCATCGCTATCAATTTAATGGTTATATTGACCGACAAGTTTATTGCAATGCATTGAAGTCCAGCGGTGTAATTGGATCTTATAATATTGAAGG
Organism: uncultured Oleiphilaceae bacterium; assembly: GCA_913060665.1. GTDB lineage: Bacteria > Pseudomonadota > Gammaproteobacteria > Pseudomonadales > Oleiphilaceae > Alkalimarinus. The sequence continues at coordinate 106,810 of CAJXUY010000001.1, read as the reverse complement.
AGAGTTTATTGAAAATAAAACTATAACCACAAAATATCAAGATGTAATTCCTTTAATAGCGGACTCTTTGGCTCTTGATACTAGAGATCCTCTATATGGGCATTATAAAGTTGCTACTTTGGATAAAATACACAAAACATTATATTTTGAATGGAGAGTAGCAAATGTATTAGGTACTCGAGAATTATCCCTTGATTTTGGGTTAAAGTATTGTGACCTTCTAGGTTCAAATGTTATTTTTGTGGATATGCAAGGGCCTGCATATGATGTAATCATAATGGAAACTGTTGATACATTTTTAAGTTATATGGAATGAGATTATTTCTTAAAATACTATTCAAGTTACCTGATTACCTCCCCCCTCATATAATTGTTCCCGTTAAAGATCTAACAAGTCCGTAATGTCAAATTAAAAATAGGATTGCTTTTTATCATAGGCCTGTTATTCTTTACTGAACGAACGGTTAGTCAGTGATTGTTTGTGGGAACTTTCTTTATGCTAACTGAAAAATATGAAGTGAATAATGTTAACCAATACTAAGACAAAAGAGCCTGCCTTGCACAAGGGCGCTCAGTCAATTCTTAATGCCGCTTTATCTTTTTTTTCAGAAAAAGGGTTTAAATCTGCATCAATTAATGAAATAGCTAAAAAAGCAGAAGTGAGTAAAGCAAACATATATCACCACTTCAAATCTAAAGAATGTCTTTATCAGCAAGTATTAGAGGAAGCATGTGACCGTCTTTTTACTTCTTTAAATACAGTTGAAAAGTCGCTTCCTGCTCGCCCCGAAGATAGGTTAAAGACTTTTTTCTCTGAACATTTACAGTGTTTACTAAGGTACCCCGTGTCTACGAACCTTATTAAAAGAGAGTTAATGGATAACAACTCAATCGATGGACGACTGCTTGCAAAAGAATTGTTCTCTGAGATATTTTCTAAAATTATTTTACTTGTACAAGAAAGTCAGGGTGTACAAAAATCAAGCAATGGCATTGATGCACCATTGCTAGCATTTATTCTTGTGGGTATGAATATGTTTTTCTTTGAATCCCAAGGTATATTGAAGTATTTACCACAGGTTAATGATTTCGTTGACTCCCCTGAGTTTTATAGCGAAGAAGTTTTTGATTTGTTAATTGAGGGCTTTAAATGCAAAACCTAATAAATGTCATGCGAATCGCAACAAGCTTATTACTCATAGTATTTCTAGAAAGCTGTGGAGACGTTACTAAGAGTACTAAAATAGAACCAAAAACGTGGGATATGCCTGTTGCAGAAGTGGAAATTGCATCACTACCTATTGATTATAGCTCAACTGGGTCTGTTGTTTCAGACCAGCGAATAGACGTTTCTTCAAGAGCAACCGGGTATATCAGAAAAATCCTTGTACTTGAAGGTGAGCAAGTTTCCAAGGGGCAAGCTTTAGTGGTGTTAGACGAATCGGACGTAGAAGGTGCTATCCGTGAAGCGGAGTCTGTCGTTAACACAGCAAAACTTGTAGTTCAAGATGCTAATATTGACCTCAAACGCTACAGTGACCTATATAAACGAGGAAGTGTCTCAGAAAGTAAGATCCGTAAAACTCGGTTATTTCGTGATAGGGCACAAGACACACTTTCTCAAGCAAAAATTTCACTTAAAATCGCAATTTCGCAACGCGAATATATTAAAATAGCAAGTCATATTACAGGCGTTGTTGTTGCAAGGCATAGCAGGGAAGGTGATCTAGCGACCCCAGGTAGTTCGATACTTACTATAGAGTCTAGCCAGGGTTTGTTATTTGATACATATGTAGCTGAAAGTCAAATTAGTAAAATACATCGTGGAGATGCCGCATTAGTAAGTATTGATGCTTTACATCGAACGTTTAAAGGTGTGGTTGCCAGGGTTGTACCTGCTGGCGACCCACTAACACGTAGATACAAAGTTAAAATCGCTTTGCCTGGTCACGAGGGGTTACTTTCAGGGATGTTTGGGCGTGTACATTTTACACTTGGAACTCGAACCAGCCCAGTAATACCCTCAAAGGCTTTAATAGAGCGGGGTGGGCTTCAAGGTGTCTTTGTTGTTAATAACAAAAATAAAGCCTACTTCCGTTGGCTACAATTAGGGGTCAAAAAGACAGATGATATTGAAGTAAGAGCAGGCTTAGAGGGGGGGGAATTGATTGTAATAGGGGTTAATAATCAAATTAGAGAGGGAGATTTCATTCGCAACCAGCAAGAAGGTCTGGGAAATGGATAAGAAAAAATTAAACCTAGCTGGTTGGCTAGCGGGGGCATTTGTACACTCTAAACTGACTATATTAGTAATGCTTACTTGCATTTTACTTGGTTTGTTAGCCGTTTTAATGACACCTAGAGAAGAAAACCCTCAAATAGTTGTTCCCGGCGCAGAAATTTTTGTCAGTTTACCTGGTGCAAGTGCAGAAGAAGTTGAACAATTAATTGTTTACCCTTTAGAGGCAATTGTTCGTGAAATATCCGGTGTTGACCATACTTATGCTGCTGCATATAACTCTTTTGCAGTAATTTCTGTTCAATTTGAGGTAGGCGAAGATAAAGAAAAATCATTGGTTAAACTATATGATCGAGTGCTGGGCAAAAGAGACCAACTACCACCTGATGCAACAGACCCTCTCATAAGAAGTGTTGATGTGGATGATGTACCTATTGTAACGGTTGCACTTGTATCAGAGCAGTATGATGATTACGCTTTGAAACGGATAGCCGACCGAATGGTAGAGCGTCTGCACACCCTTGAAGATATTTCTGTCACAAGTGTTAAGGGAGGAAGAGATCTAGAGGTTCGTATAGAGCTTGACCCAGAGCGTCTATTGGCATTTGATATCACACTTAATCAAATAAGCAATAGTCTTAAATTGGGAAATATCTCAGTCCCTATGAGCACTCAGGTTCGTGATGGTCGAAATACACGAATTTATCTTGACTCATTCTTATCGTCTGTAAAACAAATAAAGACACTTATTGTTGGTGTTTATAAAAATAAACCAATATATCTTGATGACGTGGCCAACGTTATTAGTGGACCTCAACAAGACCGTATTTCACTTTCACGCTTTTCTTTCGGCCCTGCAGATTCGCGGTTTGGCATGTCACATGACCCCGAGATGCCTTCAGTCACAATTGCGTTTGCAAAAAAAACTGGTACAAACTCTGTTCTTGTGGCTAAGGATATTTTAGCGCGAATTGATAGGCTAAAAAAAAATATCGTTCCTCAGGGGGTGCATGTTATTGTTACTCGGAATGATGGTGAAAAGGCCAACACCTCAGTTAATAACCTTATAGAGCACATGGGGATTGCAGTTTTATCGGTGTTTGTAGTCATAATTATTTTTCTTGGTGTTAAAGAAGCATTGATTGTTGGTATTACTGTTCCTTTGATTTTAGGTTTAACATTAGGTGTTGCTTATCTTTCCGGTTTGACCATCAACCGTATTAGTTTATTTGGTTTGATTTTATCGTTAGGTTTGCTGGTGGACTCTGCAATTGTAGTTATTGAAAATGTCCATCGGCGATATAAAAACCTTGATGGCCAAGATAAAAGTATGGTCACAGTTGACGCAACCAATGAAATTGGCAACCCAACAAACCTTGCCACATTTGCAATTATGCTTGTATTTATGTCATTGCTTCTAGTGACGGGCATGATTGGTCAATATTTTTATCCTATTGCTTTTAATGTTCCCGTTGCAATGATTTCATCTTTGGTTGTTGCTTATATTGTTACTCCATGGGCAGCTAACCGTTGGTTAAAGCCTGGGGAAGGGCATGATCTTGAAGATCACAATAAAACGGACCGCCTGCATAAGTTCTATCACTGGCTAATAACCCCTTTACTGAATATACGCTTATATCGTTATATCAGCATGTTTACAGTCCTGCTGATTATTTGTTTATCGATGTTACAGCCTGCTTGGCAGTTCATTCGTTCAGAAGGGGTTTCAGGTGCATTATCAGCGGGTGGTGTTGCACTGGCTTTACTACCAAAAGATAATAAAAATACATTTAATATAACCATTGATATGCCAGAATTTACGTCTTTAGAGCAAACAGATCAAGTTACTCGATATGTTGGAGGTCTATTGCGTGAAAATCAGTATGTTACAAATTATCAAGCGTGGATAGGGCAGCCTGGTATTATCGATTTTAATGGATTGCTTCGTGGGGCGGGTAATAAGCGTGGTTCACATATAGCTGAAGTCCGGGTAAATCTTATAGATAAGAAAATGCGTCAGATAAGTTCCATTAATATTGTTCGAGAGCTCAGAAGTGAAATTCAGGCGATCGAGGAACGTTTTCCAGGAAGTGTTATTCAGCTAGTTGAGGATCCTCCGGGCCCTCCTGTACGCGCAACAGTTTTAGCAGAGATTTATGGAAGTGATCTGAATAAATTGCGTGAAATTTCATCTATGGTAAGTTCTGCGTTTAGTCAAACTTATGATTTAGTTGAAGTAAACAATTCAGAAGTAGATGGTGTTCGTCAATATCGGATTACAGTGGACAAAGAAAAGGCCGCACTTTCAGGTGTCTCTGCTGTAGACGTTGCCCAAGCTATTCGGCGCCTTGTAAATGGTGATGAATTAGGTCGGCTGCATATTAAAGACGAGAAGCAGTTAATACCTATTCGCTTACATATACCAAGACAATATCAAATTGATCCCGCATTATTATCTCGAGTATTTGTAACCAATAGCGAAAATATTAAAATCCCCCTATCTGAATTAACACAGTTAACTCGTGCTTGGGAGGACCGTCCAATTCTACATAAAGATTTTGAGAGAGTGACCTTTGTTGGTGCTGAACTAAAACAAAGTGCGCCTGTTTATGCCGTAATTGATTTAGATAAACGATTAGATCAAATGGATATTGGTAATGGAGCTAAATTGAGTACAGGTAATCTACGCCTTCAATCTACTGTTCCAGATACGATAGATGGTTATCAATTACTTTGGGATGGAGAAATACGACTTACGCTTGATACCTTTAGAGACATGTTTACTGCACTGGGTATTGCATTAGTATTTATTTATTTATTATTGGTGGGGTATTATCAGTCTTTTATTATTCCGTTAATTGCAATGTCAGCAATACCTTTGGGTTTAGCGGGTGTATTTCCCGGGCACTGGTTAATGGACCAACCTTTTAGTGCTCCTTCAATGATAGGCGTTATTGCTTTGTCTGGTATCGTTGTTCGTAACTCATTATTGATAATAGATTTTGTGCAAGACTACGTAAAGCGTGGTATGCCATTGCATGAAGCTATTAGCGAAGCTGGAGCGGTTCGTTTACGTCCGATCCTTTTAACTGCGTTGGCTATTATTCTTGGCTCTGCGGTCATGCTCACAGACCCAATGTTCAGCGGTTTGGCGATTTCTCTTATTTTTGGCACCATTGCAGCAACTATTCTCACGCTTATTATTGTACCGTTAATTTTGTATTCGTATTTGAGGCGTTTTGAAGTCAAAGTTTAAAAAAACGGCCATGCTAAAGTGAGGGATATTTGGATACTGGTATTAAAATTGGCGTTGCTTTAGGGAACGGCTCCGCCCGTGGGTGGACTCGTATAGGTGTTTTGCGTGCACTGGCTGATATTTGAATAAAGCCAAACCCTTCAAGGAGTTAAAACTCAGAAACTGAGCAGCTTGTTTTTTCGATAAGCGAAATGAGTACAGCGATTAGTGAAGAAGCTAATGCTGCTTCCGGTACTGCGTTGGCCGCAGGTGAAGGAAGTGATTCTGCAAGCAAGTAAAGAAAATCAGGCGGGCAAGGCAATTGATCTCGTTGTAAGCTCGGTAGAAATAATATCAGACTTAAAATCTCAAATTGCAATTGCAGTGGAAGAACAAAGTTCAGTTACTGTAGAGATTAGCAAAAATACCTTGGCTATAAATGAGGTGGCTGACCAAACGGCTTCTGGCGGATATAAAGTTGCTGAGTCACACGAGAAATTGGTGGCTTTAATAGCGGCTAAGTTTTTTAACCCTCTTACATTAGATGTTAATGATTTAATGCCCGAAAGACTTGAAACATACAACAAGTTAATGGGGGGGTTAATGGAGCCAGAGGGATATTTAAAGTATTTATAAGCGCTAAATGATAGACTAGGTTATAGAACGACTAATCTTTGTTTTGTAACGGTAAAGTACTATGAAAGTGTCTGCTTTGACATTAAAGTCGCCTAATTCAACGTTGAGCCTTATTGCACAGTACCTTCCTTCTTTACATAAGGATCATTGCCAGATACTAGACCGTGAGTACACGATTGATGAGCTAGCAAGGGTTACCGAAACAACAACGCGTAACATTCGAGCTTATCAAGAGCGAGGGATTCTCCCCCCCCCAAAAATTACGAGGACGGAAAGGCATTTACTCTGATGCACATTATTCTCGGATACGTCTAATAGCAGATTTACTTGGAAGAGGTTATACACTTAGTACCATTAATGACTTGCTGAAAGCGCTAGAGCAGGGACTTGAGTTAAGAGAATTTGTTGGCATTGAAACAGCTTTGACAAGCCCTTGGACTGATGAAGAGCCTGCAGTAATACCCGTAAAAGAGCTTATGAGCATGTTCAATAACAAGATATCATTCGACTCTATTGAAAAAGCGCAGGAACTTGATATCTTTAGGTTTGATGAAAATAAAGAACAAGTACATGTACGAAGCATGAAGACTATCAAGGCCGCATCTGAGCTTGCATCCACAGGAATTCCATTTCAAGATCTTTTGAATATAGTCAAAATGTTACGTCAAAATGTAGATGTAGAGTGTGTGGCGAATGAGCTGGTAAAATTAGTGGCGACACACGTGCTACAAAAATATAACGATGATAGCGCTTTACCCATAGAAAATTTACCTCAACTAGCCGATTTAATTTGGCGTTTGCGACCTTTGGCAGAAATGGCTATGCATGCAGAACTCGCCCGAGCAATGGAGAAGTCAGCTAATCATATTTTGGGAGATAAACTGGAGCAAATGATTAAGCAACTCGACGTGTGATTTATGAAGCCTTATTTTTTGGTTTTTATAGGCTATTTGTCTTCAATATTCAAAATTGAATTACTTTCACGAAAAGAAGAGGGCGATACCCCATACCATCGCTTGAATGCTCGTCTGAAATTACGAACATCTTCATAACCAAGAAAATATGAAATTTCTTTAATGGTTAGTTTGCTGTTTGATAGATACGACGCGGCCAGAGATTTCTTAACTTCTTCTAAAATCTTACTATATGAGGTTCCCTCTGCAACTAATCGCCGGTGTAAGGTTCTAGGGGTCAGGTTAAACCAAGAGGCCATTACTTCTTGCATTGGAAATTGTTCTGTATCTTCAATAAGCTTTTTTTAATACTGCTTTTATAAGTAGATTCATGAGATAACGCCTTTAACTCCTTTCTGCATAATGCTTCAGCCTCCATATAAGCTGCTAAGTTTGCAAAAGGGATAGGCTCATTAATGATACCTTTATTTATTCTAATTGAAGCTGTAGATTGATTAAATAGAAGGGTAGATTCACTTAAATTTCCATATGGCGTGTTTCTATGCATAGACAAAGGGAAGCAAAAAGTAAGGTCTGCTTTTAAATTGGGTAATAATTGATCTAATGCCGCTTTAATCGTAACGAGTAAGGCATCAAAAATAACAATTTTAAGATCATCCAGAGGTTCCATCTCATCGAACTGCAAAACAAAATCATCTCCTTGATTGTAAGTTCTTAGCTCAATTAATGGCATGCGAATAGTTATGTATTGCTCTAAAAGCTTCACAGCAGAAAGCAAGTTCATGCTATTCATAAGTGCATAGCCAAGTACCCCGTGTGATGGCAAAGACAGTCTTTGACCTAAAGAAATGCCCAAAGCGGGGTTGTTAGATAACTTTACTGCCCTTATTAATAACTCCTTAAATACAATGAAGTCTATTGATTCATGCACAATACTGGTGTCGATTGTCGACAATTCGCACCCAGCCAACCATCTTGAGTGATCTATGCCGAAATCTGTCATGCATTCGGATAATGCTAATAAATAAGTTCCGGGGAGTTGCACTTTTTTTAAACTCATTCTATTACCTGTAAGGCTGTATTTTTATAGGATAATATTGGGTTGTCAGCTTAGGTGTTGTCAATTAATACCCCTTCATTGTCGTTTAATAACCCCATATTGTCAGTATTTACCCCCTTCAATATTATTCTTAGCCTTTAATATATTCCTAGGTATCAACATGGAGCCTAGTTTATGTTTTCAATTTTTAAAAGCGACCCTAAGGTCGTGAAAATAAACAGCCAAGAAATAACGGTCAAACCAAAAGAAACAATTCTTAATGCAGCATTACGCAATGGCCTGAGCTTCCCATACAGTTGCAAAGTTGGTGGTTGTGCGGCTTGTAAATGTGAATTAACAAAAGGGAAGGTTAAAGAGTTCACCGATGCAAGCTATTTATTATCTGCAGAGGAGTTACAAGCAGGCTATATTTTAGCTTGCCAGAGCGTTCCCAAGTCAGCCGACGTCGTTGTTGAAGTAGATTTCTCTCGTGCAACCAATAGGCAAATTCGAGGAAAAATTATTTCTCAGAAAAAACTAACTCATGATATTACAGCACTTGAAATATCACTGAGCGAAACACCTGTTTACAAAGCGGGACAATACGCAACATTAACATTAGAAAGGTTGAATGATGTATCTAGAGCTTATTCTTATGCGTCTATGCCTCATGAAGATCAGACTAATGTTAATTTTTTTATTCGCCATGTGCCTGACGGTAAATTCTCAACCTTGGTTAATGAACAAGATTTAGTCGGTGAAGGGGTCGTGGTTGACAGCCCTATGGGAGACTTTTATCTGAGAGACTCTACTAAGCCTATTCTTCTGATTGCCGGAGGGAGTGGGCTTGCTCCCATAATGGCTGTACTTGAAAAAGCTTTGAAGGATCAATGTACGCGTGGGGTGACTGTTCTTTTTGGTGCTCGAACACAATCCGATCTTTATTGTTCCCAGGAAATTAATGATATTGCTGCACAGTGGAAGGGCACCTTTGAATTCGAACAAATATTATCAGATGAACCTAAGGATAGTTTGTGGTCAGGGCCTAGAGGGTATATTGGAGAATACCTTCATACCTTTGCGAAAAAAGATCAGCAAGCGTACCTTTGCGGCCCCCCTTTGATGATTGATAGCTGTATAGAGGTGTTAGATACAGTGGGCATAAATAAAAACGACATTTTTGCCGATCGGTTTACCTCCGTTAATTCAAATATAAACTCAACGAGTGAGTGATTAATATGATGTTTTTTCATTATTTGAAATATTTTCTATTTCATTTTATAGGTGCATTGGCACTTGTTGCAATTTTGTTGGGTGGGCACTACGTTAGTGGTGGTCTTGCTATAGTCTTTATCGCCTATATGATAGGTGACGGATTAATGGGTGATGATATATCTACCCCTGATTTCAAACACCCTGGTATTTTAACTGTACAGCTTTGGCTTGCTCTGCCTTTGCTTTCACTTATTGTCTTTTCTGCCGTTTGGAGTGTTTCTTCTACTGATGCTCTGGGGTTCGGTTCATTTATTTCTGAATTTATCGGCTATGATGTGCTGGCGGCAAGAGATGAGGCTGGATTGGTTCAGTATGCCTCCACTTTTATCTTAACTTTTTTGATGACTGGTATGATTGGAACAATTACTGCTCATGAACTTACCCACAGAACCTGGGACCCGATTTCTATGTTTGTAGGTCGCTGGTTACTTTCTTTTAGTTTTGACACTATCTTTTCAATTGAGCATGTCTTTGGGCATCACCGTTATGTGTCTACGATAAATGACCCAGCAACAGCACCACGTGGGCGAAACGTATATTTTCATATTATTGCTTCAACTATCAAAGGCAATATTAGTGCCTGGAATCTCGAAAAAGAACGTTTAGCTAAGTTTGGAAATGGTCCGCTATCATTTAAAAATGGTGTGATAAGAGGGCACTTAATGAGTTTAGCTTTGGTTCTGATTGCGTATGGGATTGGTGGTGAAGTGGGTGCTTTATTTTTTATTGCTTGTGCTCTCTTTGGTAAGGCGTTATTGGAAATTGTTAACTACATGGAACATTACGGAATGGTAAGGAATCCAGAAGTTGCAGTGCAGCCTCGTCATTCATGGAATACAAATAAGCGTATTAGCTCTTGGGCTATGTTTAATTTAACGCGTCATTCCCATCATCATGCTGACGGGAATGTACCTTATCAAGAGCTTAGGCCGTATGCCGATGCTCCAATGATGATTAATGGATATCTAACGACTATTTTAGTCGCATTATGCCCACCACTTTGGCATAAGCTGATGACACCCAAAGTGCTTGAATGGGATAAAAAGTATGCATCAGAGGAAGAGTTAAAGCTTGCGAAAGCGGCTAACTTACGAAGTGGCATAAAGGGTTTCATAATTGCAGCTGAAAGGCCTCTATATAAAAACTAGGAAACAGTAGTAATGTTTAGGTCTTCTTTCTTTATGGGTGTTATTAAAATGATAAATATCACACATAAGGAAAGAAGCCCTAACTAATGATAGGGTTTTAAATGCCGTCTATTGATGTATCTTAAATATATAAACATTTCAAAGTTGGCTTATATGTATCTTACAAATAATAAAACTACTGTTATTAATGCAGCAAAGCGTTCGCGGTTAGCCATTTTTTTGGCAATAATTTTTTATTCACTTACTACAAACGCTGAACTTAAATCCATTGATGATAGTGAACTGTCTGAGATTACGGGGCAAGCATCAATTTCAATAGATAAAAATACTTATGCATCAGCTGGAAACAATATTTCATACACCCGTATTAATTTGGGTCTGAGTATTGAGACACAATTAGCTATGGATAAGTTAGAGGTAGGTACTTATGCTAGAAATGATCCAAATGGGATCGCTCAAGACTCTGATATATTGATTGAAAATCTTGCATTGGGGACGATTTATGACTCCGAATATTTTGATGATAACCCTTTAATCCCTATCCCTTTAAAAGCAGACGGGTCGCGCTATGCTAATGGAGAAATTGTACCTTTTAAAATTGATGATCCATTCATTGAATTTGCGATTGATGATGTAACAGGGCAAGTCGTCGGTGCCAGAGTAGGCCTGGGTAAAGCACAAGGGCATCTTTCCGGAATTATAAAGTCTCTAACGGGCAATCTTAATGTTGATATATTAGATACAGGGGATGGTTTAAAAGCCGCTTCATCTTCTGGAAACTTGTTTGATCGGGTCGTGATTTTACTAGCGCCCTTTTTAACCTCGGGCGAGCCCCTTCATTCAAAAGCGGTTCTTTTGGATGTCAATGGTGACCCTGACCCAATAAGGGCAAGCATGATAGGTATACCTAATGGTGAGGAGCTAGTGATAGAAGATGTTAATTTAATTACCCGACTTGCGCTGAAAGTACTTTCTCCTGTTTTGACGAGTGGCATCACATGGAATGGCAACGATGCTCATCTTGAAATACAAGATTGTGCTGTTCTAGGTGTTAATACCTGCTTCGATTTAACACAATTTGAAACACTTTCTATTGGGAAAATTACAGAATCAAATGGAAAACGCTATTTAAGCGGCCCGGAAAGCGGATCATTTTTGTCGTTTCAAACTCAAAACCTGAAATGGTTAACGAAGACTGATACAGACACGCCAGCTGTTGAAGATTTTATTAATACAACGACGGGGGGCTTTATTAATATCCCTAATGGTCTCACACTTAATCTTAAAGAATCACTTGATGGAATACCACGGGCAAGGACTGAATATATAGATCGTGGCGTAGGCTTATTTTAATAAGCAAAACTTTAAAATAATAAAACAGGCGGTGCGGTATGTTTAAAACAGCCATAAATCACTTTTCTATACTTACTACTTCTCTTTTGTTTTCACTCTTTCTGCAAAGTAGCTACGTGAATTCAAACCAACTCAATGAAATGCATGAACAGCAGCGTACAGATTTGTTTATTACGCTACATACGCTACGTGCTTCATCCTTTAATATATTAAATAACTATTATGCATTTGTTTCATCTGAAAATGATGCGTACGAATTGATCGCTGTCAAATCAAGAATAAATGAGTTTAATTCAAATAATTCACTTTTATTCAACATGTTAAATGAGTCGGGTATTCCTTATTCGGAGTACGAAGGCTTAAAAAATGACAGCGAGAATTTTAAGAATAAAGTAGTATTACTTATCAAGTATTCTGTCGAAGATGGTTATACCGATTTGCGTATTTTACAAGAAACAGTTGAATTATCTGCTGTCTTATCTGAGAGTTTATCACTTTTTCTAAATAAATTTAGAGTGTCGAATACCCCGCAAATAAAGCTAATTCGTAATTGTTTTGAACTGGACTTATTGCTAACAAAAATGCAGGGAATCTATTTATCTCGTGCTAATTTCTCTGATAATCAATTTACATCTTCTGCTATTGGGGATGAGGACAATGACCTTGAAAGAATGACTGCAAAATTTAATCAACGGATGCTTGAATTAGATGCTTCAATTAATGAGCTCGATATTAATGAAGAAGAACTGGTAATTTTAGAAAAAATTCAAACTAAATGGTTTTTTATAGAGGATTTGTATATAAATTATAAAGAAAAATCAGCCCCTTTTATTGATTCATAATCAATCGAGCAAGATATCCCTCCTATTGAGTAAATTTATTTCCTTGACTTACGAGAAACACTCTTCGTAATTTTACGGCTCTCCTAATCAACTATGCTGCTACAGTCCAACCGGTAATTAACATTAGGTTGGGTTTAGTTTTATTATTTTAATAAAAATATTAATTTTGGAATTTTATTTGATGAAAAAAAATAAAATAAATACTCTTTATAAGTTAACATCTGCCGTAATGATAGTAGCTCCACTATCGGCTCCTGTTAGTGCGTTTCAATTCTACATGGGAGATGTCGAAGCGAGCTTCGATACAACGCTAACCGCAGGTGCCAGCTGGCGTGTTGAGGATAGAGATAACAGACAGTTAGCTCAGGGTAACATGCAGCCATTCGGGTCTACCCCTTCCGCAGTTAATACAGGGAAAGGATCTTCCAGTAACAACTTTGATGATGGTAACTGGAATTTTGATAAAGGCGATACTTACTCAAAAGTTGTTAAAGGTACGAGTGAATTGTTAGTTAGTTACGAAAACTACGGTGGTTTTATTCGTGGTCGTTACTGGTATGACTTTCAACTTAAAGATGGCAATATGGCCTTTGATGATGCAGGGCAACAGCGCCTGTTAAGTGTTGATGGCGATAAAAATGCATCAGGCGGCGAGTTATTAGATGCTTATGTTTGGGGTGATTTTGAATTAGGTGAAATGCCCTTAAACATGCGATTAGGTCGTCAGGTTGTTAGCTGGGGTGAGAGTACCTTTATTTTTAACGGTATTAACGTTATCAACCCTGTTAATGTAGGTGCCATTAGGGCTCCAGGTGCTGAAGTTAAAGATGCTTTAATGCCGGTAAATATGTTTTATTCATCATTGGGTGTTACTGAGAACGTTACGGTTGAAGGTTATGTTCAACTGGAGTGGGAAAAAACAGAAATTGATGATTGTGGAACTTTCTTCTCAACAAATGATTTTGTAGCTGATGGTTGCGGCCCTGTTTTGTTGGCGGGTCAGTTGCCCGATGCGATAGCTTATGATAATGGCTATATAGCACCAAGGTTGGCAGATAAAGAAGCTGATGATACTGATCAGTTTGGTTTGGCAGTTCGTTGGTATGTACCTGAATTAAATGATACAGAACTTGGTTTTTACTTTGTTCAATATCATAGCCGAGTGCCATTAATTAGCGGTGTGGTAGCTGATATAGATAACGGTGGAAATTTCCCTTCGTATTTCATTGATTACCCTGAAGGTTTACAAATGTATGGTGTGAGTTTTAATACCAGTACAGAAAGTGGTTATTCAATTGGTGGTGAAATCAGTTATAAAAAAGATCTTCCTCTACAGTGGAACTCTTTTGAGTTAATCCATGGTGGTTTAGGTTATTCAAACAGCCTTCTGTATCAGCAGGAATTAGCAAAACTAGGAGGCCCTGGAAATGAAAGCCAATTATATGGAGAAGAGATAACTGGGTATGAAACCTATGGCGTATCTCAAGTACAAACAACCCTAATAAAATTCTTTGATCAGGTCGCAGGTGCTAGTCGCTTAACTTTTGTTGGTGAAGTGGGCGCAACTTATGTCCATGGTATGAAGGGTAAGAGTGAAGCTAGGTACGGCCGTTCAGGTGCCTTTGGTATAGGAACATTTGACCCTGTTGATGCAACTGGTGATGGCATTATAAATAGTTGTAATGGCTCTTCAGATCCCGCTGGTAAATTTAATATAAATTCTAGAAACTGTACTAATGATGGTTACACGACATCCTTTTCCTGGGGCTACAGAATGCGCGCAGCACTGGACTACAATGACGTATTTGCCGGCGTAAATCTCACGCCAACACTTTCGTGGTCTCATGATGTAAAAGGTTATGCACCTGAGCCTGGCGGTAATTTCGTTGAAGGTCGTCAAGCCGTTGGCCTATCACTGAAAGCAGTTTACTTGAACCAATACTCTGCCAATTTGGGCTACACAAGTTACTTTGGCGGCAAGCCTTATAACATGCTGAAAGACCGGGATAACGTCTCACTTAGTGTTTCTTATTCATTTTAATTTATTGATACTAATAATAAATATAACAGTTTTGCTCTAACGAGGTTAATCAATGAAACTAATAAAAATAATTATGGCTGGCGGGGTAATGACGCTTTCTTTACTCGCAATGAATGTGCTGGCAAAGGTTTTGGTGGCAGATGCAGCCAAGCTAGGGGTAGAGTTAACGCCAATTGGTGCAGAGAAAGCAGGCAATGCAGCGGGCACTATCCCTGAGTGGGTGGGTGGACTTACAGTGGAAAGCGCAGGCGTTGCAAGTGGTAACCCGTTCCCTGATGATCAGATTTTGTTAATGATCGATAAAAGCAATATGCATAAGTATAAAGATAACTTGTCACCCGGTCAGATGGCTATGATGACAAAGTATCCTCATTACAAGCTCCCAGTGTACCAAAGTAGACGATCTGCTGCATATCCTCAATTTGTTTATGATGGTGCAAAAAATAATGCAACTAATGTTGAGTTGCTGGATGGAGGTAATGGCTTAACACCCTTTGATATCTCAATCCCATTTCCTATTCCTCATAATGGGTTAGAGGTTATTTGGAATCATATTACTCGCTACCGTGGCGGTTCTGTAAGAAGACTCATTGGGCAAGCCGCTCCACTTTCTAACGGAAAGTATTCAATAATTCAATTTCAAGATGAGATAACCTGGCGAACATCTTTGAAAGATTATGATCCGGAAATAGACGCTAATGTTCTGTTCTATTTTAAACAGCTTATTCAGTCTCCAGCTCGTTTAGCAGGAAATGTACTGCTTGTTCACGAAACAGTTGACCAGGTTAAGGAGCCACGAAGAGCCTGGGTTTATAATGCTGGGCAGCGTCGAGTCAGGCGGGCCCCACAGGTATCTTATGATGGTCCCGGTACAGCATCGGATGGTCTTTCGACCACTGATAATTTAGACATGTATAACGGGTCGCCAGATAGATACAACTGGAAATTAATAGGGAAGAAAGAAATATATATTCCTTATAACTCATTTAGCCTTCATTTCGGTAACCTAAAGCCCGATGATATTATTAAGCGGGGTCATATTAATCAGGTGCATACTCGCTATGAACTACATAGAGTTTGGGTTGTTGAAGCCAGCTTGAAAAAAGACACTCGACATATCTATGCAAAAAGAACTTTTTATATTGATGAAGATACCTGGCAGGCCGCTATTATTGATCACTATGATGGTAGGGGAGAGTTATGGCGTGTTGCTGAAGCCCATAGCATGACCTTTTACAGAGAGATGGTACCTTGGTACACCCTAGAGACATTATATGACTTGCTCTCAGGTCGTTATTTGGTAAGAGGTTTGCAAAACGGCCGAGATGAAGCTTATACATTTAATCTAGAGCGGTCATCTAAAGACTACACTCCGTCGGCGCTTAGACGCGCGGGCAAGCGCTAAGTAGCGCATTTGACCGAGCTGAACTTGTCTCTGTTCACGCTCGGTCCTTTTTCAACACATTTAAAATTTGTAATAAGCACCGAGCATGTAAACATATGGGTCAATTTCTACATCAACCTTTGCCTTTACTGTTCCTATGTTTGTTTGTGCTGTAATTTCAGCTTCTGCATCAATATTCATCCACCATACCGCCGCATTTAAACCTATGTTGTCAGTAATCTCGTAGTTAAATCCAACTTGTAATGATGCCCCTATCGAGTCTTCAATAGCTAATTTTGTGCTTGTTGCTTCTACTGCGCCTGCTGGAGCACCTGCAAGCTCTGCTAAAGGGCCGATAGCCGCCGTTAATGTTGGTGATGTATCTTCATCAAAAAAGATAGTGTAATTAATGCCAGCACCAATGTAAGGCTGAAACTTATCTGCAGGGTCTGCCAGATAATATTGTACACTCAATGTCGGTGGCAGGTGTTTTGTACTACCAAGTGTACCTGCACTGGATATAACGCCTGCGCCTGAAATATTATGTTCAAAAGGCGTTGCAGCTAATAATTCAATACCTACCCGATCTGTTGCCATATAAGTGAAAACTAAACCAAGTTGAATATCAGAATCTAAGCCAACTTTTGCGCCAGTAGCATCACCCAGATTTGGGCTAGTAATTCTGATGTCAGAGCTACTTTCTTGTGGATCAACAGTAACGACACCCCCTTTTATAAATATGTCACCCACCTCGTAAGCTAGAGCAGACTGACTCAACAGTAATGTGCTTGCTAGTAATGAGGTCATCATGTTTCTTTTGATCATTTTACTTTCCTTCCCTAATTATTAGGAGATTATTTTGAACATGTTTCTATTAATGAATTCGCAGTTTCCTTCTGAGCCTGCACCGAATGAACCGTATCGAAGATGAGCATTGCATAATTCCTTTTTTTGTAGCCATTTTCCACTTTCATCCATGTAAAAGTGCTTTGGCATTTCTATATCAGGGCCGTTGTTGAAACACTCAAATATCCGTATATCCAGTGGGTCTTTACTTAACTTTAATAAGTGATTACAGAGACCGCACAAAGTGTCGCAAAACCAGTCTTTTGTAAATATATCCTCACCCTCTATAACTCGCTCTTGTGCATGATAAGTGTAGGGAACGTTATTATTTTTTTTTGAACCTAAAAAGTATTCATGTATTGGCATTATTTCCTCCACTGAACTTATTGTTCAAAAATTGTATTAGTTTATGAATTAACTGAAATTAAATATAATAAATTTTCTTTATATAAACACCCTAAAAAAAGTATGGTTTTACAGTAATTGTTACGTCTAAACCTATCTAAAGTTCTGTTGTTTTTGATTGCGGTTAAAGCAAAAATATAAAATCAAAATAGGGTGTTTTATGAAAGCAGGGAATACAAAAAAATCATATGGAAATAGAAATAAACAATCACTGAAAACTGATATTCATTCCATTAAGCTTGAACGTGTCTGGCAGTTATTTTCAAAATCCTTAGTTAACAATCCAAAGCTCTCATCATTTTATGAGCCTTTAATACAGCCTTTTTTACCTGGCTGGTCAACTGAAGGCTATCGCTCAGAGGTTATAGGTCGTTATCCGGAAATGTCAGAAAAAGTAAAAGTTGTCTTAGAAAAACAGGGTATTCCTTATAATACGGGATCTTTTTTCATCAATACACAACTGTGGTTCAGCGAGTTTTTAAATATTCTAAACCTAGCAAGACTCAGTTTTCTTAAATAATAATCAGTACCAGAGGCTCTGAAAAATAAGAGCCTCTAAACATTAACATGAATTATTTTTTGTTAGTTATATTATTTTCGCCTCTACTAAGTGGTTTAATACAGCTCCTGACAAAGTTATTTAAAGTTATGTTTATGTCGCGAATAGCACCATATATTTCGTGGGCTATATCATCATGTGTTTTTTTCAATATATTAAGTTTATCGGGCTCAACTATACTTTCATTAAGTATCTTATAACCAGTATCTGATATAACAAAGTGTACACTTTGTGTTGCTGAGACAATGCTATCGACTGTGGTATAAACAAAATTATTTGTACCCCTTAGGTTCTTCACTATATCTGGCATTCTAATAGCTCCATTTATAATCAAGCTAGCTGTGCATTAGCTTTTCTGGGTGGCAGTGAGTAGCGAGCAACTCTTGCAAGTACTGTCTTATATTGACTCCAAAAGCCTCCAGTATTGTATGCAATGCCGTATTTTTTACATATATCCTGTACCTTGGGTGACATTTCTTCGTATCGATGGGCGGGGACATCAGGAAACATGTGATGTTCAATTTGATAGCTTAGGTTTCCTGACATAATATGAAGCCATTTTCCACCTGTAAAGTTACCTGAACCCAAAATTTGACGATAGTACCATTCACCACGCGTTTCATTTTCATAATCAACATCGTGAAAAGTATGAGAATTTTCAGTGAAATGTCCACAAAAGATAACTGTTGAAGTCCATAAATTACGCGCTAGATTAGCTAATGCATTTCCCGCTATAACTTTAAGTGCCATTGGGCCAGCAAGTAATGGAAATATAATATAATCTTTAAGTGTTTGTTTGCTAACCTTCTTAAAAAAAGCCTTTAGCATGGGTTTCTTTTCTTTTAGTGAAACCTCACCACTGGCTACTTTTTCAATTTCAAGTTCATGTACGCCTACACCTGACTGAAAGAATGCACTTAAAACACCATAGGTAAGGAAATTAAATAAATGCCTAGGCTTCCAAGGTGTGTCATCACTTAAGCGAAGTATCCCATACCCATAATCTCGATCTTGCCCGATTATATTTGTATAAGTATGGTGCTCATAATTATGTGTTTTCCTCCATGAATCACTATCGCAGTTATTATCCCATTCGTACGTTTGAGAGTAGAGTTTTGGGTCATTCATCCAGTCATACTGGCCATGCATCACATTATGACCAATTTCCATATTCTCTAATATTTTTGAAACTGAGAGTAAACCTACACCAACAGCCCAGGAAATGGGGTCTAAGCTGAAATGAATTAATGCTCTACCTGAAATTTCACTATATCGCTGCTTTCGAACAATACTCCGTATATAGTCTGCATCCCTTTGTCCTAAGTCTGCAATGGCCTCTTTCTTAAGTTGATCTATTTCATCACCAAATGCATCAAGCTCACTTTTAGTTAGTGAATTTGAACTGAGTTCGCTTTTAGAGAATTTATATTCATTAAGTAAATCTGGTTGTTTAACTTTACTGTTCATGACGTTACCTTTTTAATATTTATAAATCGCTAATTGATACATTTCCAACGGGTACAGATATGCAAGATTGAATTTGGCTTTGATCTTCCGGAATTAATTCACCTGTTAACCTGTTCAATACTTGTCCATCAATACGACTGCATTTACACTCAAAGCAGATGCCATTACGACAACCGTATTTTGGGTTAAGCCCTGAAAGCTCAGCGAGTTCCAGTAGTGTTTTATCACCCTTTGACTGGATGGAGTTACCTGACTGTGTAAAATTAACTACACCTTCTTTCTCAGAGTTATAAGTTAAAGTATTTGGTGATGATCCAAAACTTTCAAATTTTAGTGCTGTATCAGAAACGCCTAAATCAGAAGCATATTCCTTAGTTGAATCCATAAAAGCTTGTGGGCCACAAAGGTATATGTTTCGTGTAGTAATATCGGGGCAATCGGATTTTAGTTGTTCTTTTGTTATATAGCCTTCACTCTCCGTTAAGTGGGGAATAAATGAAAAGTTTGGCAGTAAATCCTTAAGCCCATTTAATCGCTTTGAAAAGATTTGCTGCTCTTTATTAGTGGTGTAATAAACTAAAGTAAATACAGTGTCAGGGTTATATTCTTTGATGTGCTCAATCATTGACATAATAGGCGTAATTCCACTTCCGGCAGCAACAAATAGCGTACTCGATAAGGGGACGTTTGTGTCAATACTCTGCAAATCATCCATACCAAAACTACCACTAGCTGCACTTATATAAACTACATCCTTAGTTTGAACGCCATTATTTAAATAAGTGGATACAATGCCTCCATCAATTTCCTTTACCGTAATGCTGAAAAGTTGTTTTTCTCTGAATAGCTTGGGAGATGATGAAATAGAATAATTACGACGCATTCTAACGCCATTAATTTCAAGCTCAACGCTTATATACTGCCCTGGTTTGAAACCCTCCCAGCGACTAGGTGGGCGTAGTATGAATGTTTTTGTATTTTCTGCTTCATTGATAATTTGAAAAACTTCAGCACCAATGCGCTGGCGACTAAAGAGAGGGTCTATTTCACATAATATAAAGTCAATATAGTTTTGTAGTTGTCCATTATGCTGCCAAAATTTGTTGGAAAAGGCTTGTAGTGTTCGCATTTTAATTACACCTTGGTAGTCTTCTTTTTTGTTTAGATTCTATGTTTTAAAGACCTTAAGTATACAAGTGTACACTGAGTGTATGGTAGGGCTTATTTTGACTAATAAGGGGTGAGAACTATCATTTCGTAGTGTGAGATGAAGTAAATATTTAGTTTTATTACCTATAAAGTAGGGGGGGGGGGTAACTTGTCTTCTATATCCCTGTGTACCGTGTACGATTTATATAAAAGCACGGTTAGTTATCTTTATTTAAGGGCTATTTTTAAACAAACAGACTAAATTGCTTTTAGCAAATGAGAATTATTTACATATCACTCAGCTAGGGTTTATTCCAAAAGGTCGTAGTTTTGGCGTATAGCAATTAATATTCATTCGCATTAAGGTAATGCAAATATTATAAGCTAAAAATACTCATCCATTCGTTATCAGTGATTATCGTAGGTTATAATTAGTATTATTTAACAAACTCGCTGTAACGGCAGTACAAAAGCAGAATACGAGAGATTTAGCGCCATGAAAGAAATAGATAACGATTCAAAACAACTAGGCAGTAAAAATGATTTGTTATCTGGCGGGGCCTCGTCGTTGCCAACGTTAGAAGTAAAACATCAGCAGTACCTTCAAGCTGCAACGTCAGACAATACTCGTAAAACCTACCGCTCAGCTATTCGCCACTTTGAACGATGGGGCGGGCGACTCCCCACAGACAGTGAAACCTTAATTCGCTACTTGGTTGAACATGCAGAAAGCTTAAATACACGCACATTAGAAGTGAGATTAACAGCACTCAGCCAGTGGCATCGGTTTCAGGGTTTTAATGACCCAGTCCAAGACCCAACAGCAAGAAAAACACTAAAGGGCATTGGCAGAACTCACGGTAAGCCCAAAAAGAAAGCACAAGCATTACGCTTGCAAGACATGGTCACCATGCTTACCCACTTGAAGCAACAAGCGCCATCAATAAAAAGAACACGCGACAAGGCGCTTCTGCTCATTGCGTACTTTGGCGGGTTTCGTCGCAGTGAATTAGTAATGATAGAAGTAGGGCATCTTAGCTGGGAGTCTGAAGGGCTCATTATTGAACTGCCTAAATCTAAAACAGATCAAGAAGGAAAGGGCATGCAAAGGGCTATTCCTTATGGAAATAAAACTATCTGCCCAGTCACTTCTCTGAAGGAATGGCTTGCTGACTCAGATATTACAGAAGGCCCCGTATTCAGACCGGTAAATCGTTGGGGGCAGTTGCAACCGAAAGCGATGAGTCCCGGTTCGATCAATGATTTGTTAAAAGTGATAGGTAAAGCTTGCGGCTTTGACTTTGTAGCTGATTTAAGTAGCCACAGCTTTCGTCGAGGGTTAGCCACGAGTTCCGCACGAGAAGACGTAGATTTTGAGACGATCAAAAAGCAAGGAGGCTGGAAAAGTGACACAATAGTTTGGGAGTACATCGATGAGGGGCAGTTATTTAATGACAACGTTGGCCATCCATTAATTAACCGAATAACGAGTCTGTTAAATGATCAATCATAACAGAATAATTTCTGTTGCGGTTTGTGATTATCCGAGTATAAGAGTTGATGGTGCATAATAATGTGTGTCTCTTTTGTCAAACTGCCTCCCGTTTCTTCTAGCCCTCTATTGGAATATAAACCGAAAAACAAGAGCCAGCATTTATTTCTGATTGCACTTCTATCCATCCTTTATGCTTTTGTACAATTCCGTTAGCGATGGTTAGGCCTAAACCTATACCGTGATTTGTTTCTGTTGTGGTAATAAATGGATCAAAGATATATTCTATTTTATCAGCTATTATACCAATTCCCTCATCTTTAACCTGAATAACTATGTACAATTTTTTTAAATGGCCCAATTCTGAAGTTCTTTTTTGAACCTGTAGATTGACTTCAAGCCTTCCTCCACCAGGCATGGCTTGTATACCATTAATGATAAGGTTCTCTAACACATGTTTTATTTGTTCTGGATCAACATCAACTAGGGGTAAATCTCCATGCTCAGTAATTTTAATTTTTACATCTTGATGGTTAGCCATAAGTTGTAATTTATTTATGACTTGACTGGTTAGCACACTAATATCGTTTGGGTAAACTATTGGTTTGGGTTGACGGGTGAACACAAGAAACTGTTGTATTATATTAGATATTATCTCTGCATCCTCTCGTACTGAGCGAGCACTGTGAATGGCATCTAATGATGAAATACTAGACATCTCAATATAATTTGCATTGCCTTTCAGATTATTTAGTGGGGCATTTAACTTATTGGCTAAAGCTGTTGCTATAATTTCAAGTGTAGCCAGATATTCATACCGGCAAAGTTTTTCATGCATTGCAATTGTCGCTAAATGTTCCTCTCGAATTAATTCGTTAGCGGCTGACATACTATTTATAGTATCAGCTAACTCTGTCAGCACATCATTGCCACATAAGTTTAAGGAGGGTGATGAGTGACAGCTTATCTATTGCAGCTTAGAGTTACTTGCTTAATAATTGGCCAAATTTTAATCTTCCCTCAGTTCAGCTTTGCATGACAAATTGAGGCAAAGCTGACTAAAAGTTCTCGTTTTTATTTTGATCGACTGTCTTCAAAAAGCAGACTTTTTTAACCACACAAATTCAGGTAGCTAATATGATATTTGAGATTCCGTATAGAAATTAATCGTTGAAGCTTTCTGCCTCGATCGATATGAAATCAGGAGCAACATGGTTTTTCTTGCTGTATTGGAGGGCAAGGTACTGTTCCGTAAGAGCAATAAACGCAACAGTTTCCTGTTTTCGGCTTCAACAGTGTGTGGCATTGTTCGCATTCATAAAACCACTGACAAGCATCAGTCGGCATGGTTTCGAGTTTTTTGTGACCACATTCAGGACAGGTCAATTCTGATTCTAAGACGACGGAATTACTCACCAGAAATATCCCCCTTTAACTGAGATGGGTAACCTGCATTCGTCGTTGCATTGATTAGTGCCTCGATCTTGGTTTGCTTGTTATCAAACATAACGACGGCTTGTTTTGTGTCATAGCTTACTTCAGCTCTGGATACACCTTCGACCTTCTCTAGTGCCTTTTTGACCGTAATGGGGCACATAGTACAGTTCATCGAAGGTATATGCAGAGTTGCTTTTTGTTCTTCTGCTAGCACAAAACTACTAAACAAGAGCGCGAGTGATACAACAATTAGCTTTTTCATAGTGTCTCTCTTTAGTTAGGCAAACAACGGAATCCAATAAGGGCTGCTGACAAACCCTACTGCAACAATGAGGGCAAGTATAAATATAAACTGTCGTTTTTTACGGGTTGCAGGTAAAGCACATGCGGTACCGGGTTTACACAGCGAAATCGGTTTAAATACTTGCCAGCCTGCCCAACCAAATAATGCTACTGCCGCAACAATAAAATAAGGCCTGTAAGGCTCCATAGCAGTAAGATTAGCAATCCAGGCTCCGCTTACACCAATAGACAGTAAAATAAGCGGCCCTGCGCAACATAAACTGGCACCAATTGCAGCCGCAACACCTCCTACAATCGACCAATTAGTATTGTTGTTGAACATAAACATCTCCGCTCTAAGAATTCATTCCCCTTAATAGCGATTATAAATGCCGTACATAGGTACAGAGTCAAGACGCAAAATGAAATTAGGGCTGGAGAGAGTCGATGATGGGGCAATGAGTGTCATCATCATTATTATTGCACTGGGAAAGCAAAGCCTCAAGTGCCTTTTCCAAGCGTTTAAGGCCTTTCATTTTGGACTGCACCATAGCTAATTTATCTTCAGCAAGTGCTTGCACCTGGCTACAAGGAGAGTCCGCTAAACTGAGCAAGCGACCAATTTCATCCAAAGTGAATCCTAGTTCTTTTGAGCGATGGATAAACCGGATTCGATCAGCAGTTTCTTCTGGGTAGTGACGATACCCATGCGTTGGCTTTTCAGGTTGCGAAATTAGCCCTTTACGCTCATAGAAGCGCACGATTTCTACGCTTATATTGAGCTTCTTTGCCAGTTTGCTAATTGTTTGGCTCATTGCTGTTGCTCGCTTTAGGTTGCTTGATGCGCGTTAAAGAAAATAATCAGTGCACCTATGATGCATAAGCTTGCTCCCAAACCATCCCATAGGTTGGGTAGGTGTTTTTCAACAAGGGCTGCCCATAATAAAGACATCATAATATAAATGCCGCCATAGGCTGCGTAGGCTCTCCCGGCAAATGAGGCTTCAACCAATGATAGTATCCAGCCAAACAGCGCAAGTGAGATAATGCCAGGAATCAGCCAATAAATACTTTTATCCAGTTTATACCACATCCAAAAGGCATAGCAGCCAGCTATCTCAAACAGTGCCGCCAGAATAAACCAAAAGAAACTCATGATAGTTGGCCTGTGGTTTGTGGTTGATGTTTTGGCAATCCGAGGGATATCAGCGATGTGAGTAAGATAAAGCCAGCGGAAACCCACAGGCATACCGACAACCCGTAATCCTGATAAAGCCAACCCGATAATACTGTGCCAATCAAGCGCCCCATGGCATTGGCCATGTAATAAAATCCGACATCCAGAGATACGCCATCTTCCCCGGCATAACTCACAATTAAATAGCTATGGAGGGACGAGTTAATGGCGAACAGCGCACCAAATATGAGTAAGCCGCCGATCAGCACTTCCTGTGTGTACCATTGAAAATGAAACGCGAGTGCTATCAGTACCGGCATAACACCTAGCGCAATGGCCCAGCCTAAAGCGTGTCTACCATCAGGTACTTTACCAGAGTTTTTGCCTGTGAGTTTTGGGGCAATACCTTGCACAAAGCCATACCCAATCACCCATGTCGCCAGAAATCCCCCCACGGTCCAATGATCCCAACCGAATTCACTGGCCAGATAAACCGGTAAAGCGACTACAAACCAAACATCACGTGAGCCAAACAAGAACATACGTGCGGCCGATAAATAGTTGATCGCGCGACTTTTAGAAAATATTTCAGTGAACTTAGGCTTATTCTTGGCTTTCCCTAAGTCTTTCTTCAACGATAAAATACTAAACAACCATACAATGGCCAGCATAATTGCCATACCCAGAACCGCCCCTTTAAAACCGACCAGTGTGAGCAATACGCCACCCAAAAAGAAACCTGCACCTTTAAGCGCATTCTTGGAACCCGTCAGGATTGCAATCCATTTATAGAGCTGACCCTGTGCATCTGAAGGCACCAAAAGCTTAATCGAGCTCTTAGCACTCATTTTATTGAGGTCTTTGGCAATACCCGATAAAGCTTGTGCAGCCATCACCCAAGGCACGGTTAATAAGCTTGCTGGCACTAACAGCATACCCAGTGCTGCAACCTGCATAAATAAACCAATATTCATGGTCCGGTTCAGGCCTAAACGGGCACCCAGCCAACCCCCGATTAGATTGGTGATTACGCCGAATATTTCATAGAAAATAAACAGCATGGCAATTTCTAATGGGCTGTAACCCAGCCCATGAAAATAGAGCACTACCAGCATTCGCAGCGCTCCATCCGTGAGCGTAAAGGCCCAATAGTTACCCGTTACGACCATGTATTGGCGGATTTCAGGAGACAGTTGCGCTAGCCATCCCATCAGGCTTACTCCTTATCCATCTGGCCGACCATACGCATTAACTCGGCAGTACGATTTGCATAGCCCCATTCATTGTCATACCAGGCATAGAGCTTCACTTGAGTACCGTTGACGACCATGGTCGATAGCGCATCGATGATGCTTGATCGTGGATCGGTCTTATAGTCAATTGAAACAAGAGGCCGCTCCTCGTAGCCCATGATATCTTTTAGTTCGTTTTCTGCCGCTGCCTGTAAGAAATCGTTAACCTCTTCCGGGGTCGTTGCACGACTCACTTCGAATACGCAATCGGTAATTGAGGCATTAGCTAAGGGTACACGCACTGCATGGCCATTCAACTTACCTTTTAATTCAGGAAAGATGTGGGTAATCGCGGTCGCAGAACCCGTTGTGGTGGGAATTAAACTCATGCCGCAAGCGCGTGCACGACGCAAATCTTTATGTGGTGCATCCAATATGGTTTGTGTATTGGTGATGTCATGAATGGTGGTCATTGAGCCATGTACAATGCCTAGCAATTGGATGCTGTTCTCTATTATATAGCTGGTCATTAACTCCCATCACGACATTTAGCACGCCTTCTTCTTTCACAGGCGCTGTCACGACAACACGCTTCACGCCCTGATCCAAATAAGACTGAAGCAAGGCTTTGGTTTTCATTTTACCGCTTGCTTCTATGACGACATCACAGCCAGACCAATCGGTTTCTGCAATGCTTTTATTTTGAGAACAGGTAATGCGCTTACCTGCAACAAGCATGGTTTCGCCTTCATGACTCGCTTCATGGTGCCAAATGCCATGCACTGAATCGAAGGTGAGCAAGTGCGCCAATGTCGCCGCATCGCCTGCCGGGTCATTGATTTGAACGATATCAATATCATCCCAGTCAAATGCTGCTCTCATGGTCAAGCGCCCCATACGGCCAAAGCCGTTGATTCCTACTTTAATTGTCATATTTACCTCAGATCGAATGGTATTTTTTCAAGTAATTTAGGTGTGCTGGATGCTTCAGCGCTTTAGGGCGTAGTGATTGGATCAGCGATTGGACGTCTTTCCATTTCTCACCTGACTCTAGTAACAAAATCGCCGCCATCAGCCCTGTTCGCCCTGAGCCACCCCGGCAGTGAATCGAAATGGTTTTACCAGCATTAAACAAACTAAATAGTTCTGCTTTTGAGTCATTCCAAGCATTATTGAAGGGCTCACAAGGTTCTTCATCATCCTCAATTGGAAGCTGAAACCAAACTATATTCTGTTTGGCGGCTTCTGCACCCAGTGCAGGTACAGCCAAGGCAGCAAGCTCCGCATCGGACAGTAACGTGATAATCGCATCGGCACCCGCCTCCTTCAGAGCTTGCAGTGCAGCTCTAATGGACGTGTCTTTCGTGCCGGGGCACGGGGTGAATATCAACGATGTCGCATTAGGCAAGGCCAACGTGTCAAAAGGATGTTGCCTCATCGTTACGCCTCCAACCAGGTTTGAATTTGGTCTCTATGAGGAATTGAACCTGAGTGCACTAAGGCATTATCGATCACCACCGCAGGTGTACTCATCACGCCATAAGACATCATCACTTCAGCACTTGTTTCTTTCTTAACTGAAACCTCAGTACTCATCTCATTCGCTATCTTTTCGATGATTTCAGCAGTCTTAGTGCACTTGTTACAGCCACTACCCAGCACAATAATATCTACAAACCCACGAAAAACTGTCATCAAACGTAATGGGAATAAACGTAATGCTAAATATCGTCACAGGCAAAAGATATTCCAATTAGAATATTATATTGTGTTCTATATAGAATACAGAAGTAATGGGGAAGAATAGCAAGAGTCATCATTGCAACGAGTAGGTATATCTTTGGTTCCAGTTTTACCCTCGGTTATATTCGGAGGAGTCGGGTTGAATTTTCTATATAAAAAGCGCAACAGGGCCTTTGTGACAAATCTATCCTTATTCTTTTGTATGCCATATCGCACAAGCTTTTTTGAGAAAGCTTACATACACAAGAAACCAAATATCTAAAATACGCTTCAGCAACTCGCAGAAATTAAAAGCTTAAGGATTGCGGTTCTGCAGTATGGATGCCTAGTTGCTGTGTCACCTGCCTAGTGGTGGCCGACCAAGCGGGAAACTTGGACCAAAATTAAGCCTATTGGGCGAGTGCCAAAGAAACTTTTTGCTAGATGCGAGCGTTTCTTCGTTACATTATGGACTTACTTGAGAAGAATCTTGTATTCACCCTTGCTGCATCATCCTCATTGTTTCGCCACTTGTAAACCCAAAGTGTTAAAGAGCTATGCTACTATTCTGTAAATAACTATGTGGAGATATGACGTGGCAGCATAAGAATTGCCTAGAGTTCGAAGTGATTACTAATTACAAAATCAAAGTGGTTTAATTAATGAGGAGAGTGATGGGCTGTTTCGTTTTGCAAATATGATGAAGGTATCGATAGATCTATTTACCCACACCAAATATTCCGATAAATATTATTATCGGAATATTGAAATGCTAGAAATTACCTTTACTATTAGAGATAACTTCATAATATAATTACTAATGACATGACCGTAGCTGCACACCATATCCCAAAAGTAGTCTTCGACAACTTAGAACATCTAGATAACCCTTTTAATTTGAAAGCATTCGATACATCTATCTTTTTTCAAAGCAAAGAGAAAATACTATCGAAATCTGAAGTCGATTATGAATACGCTTGGAAATTTTTATATAGCTACAATGGCAGTTCAGCGACCTTTAATTCATATCGCCGCGAAATAGAGCGAATCTTACTTTGGTCGTGGCATATACATGAGTATTCAGTTTTAGATCTAAAAAGAGAAGATATCGAACAATACATAGCATTCTGTATTAGCCCACCAAAGCATTGGGTTGGTATTAAGAATGTTGCACGCTTTAAATTAATAAATGGTGAGCGGCTTCAAAATCCAGATTGGCGACCTTTTGTCGTGTCAGTTAATAAAGATGAAGCAAGAAAAGGAATCAAGCCGTCTATAAAAGATTATATACTCTCTCAGGCCAGTATTCAGGCAACGTTTTCAATTCTATCTTCTTTTTTTAATTTTTTGATACAAGAAGAAATTTGTACGATGAATCCTGTTGCTTTGATTCGGCAAAAAAGTAAATACATGAAAAAGCAGCAACACAAATCACCAGTTCGTCGTGTCAGTAACTTGCAGTGGGAATATGTTATTGAAACGATAGAAGAGCTAGCAACCCAAGCTCCTGAAAAGTATGAAAGATCCTTATTCATAATAAACTGTCTTTTTACGATGTACCTCAGAATTTCAGAGCTCGTTGCAGATGAGCGATCCACTCCGGTTATGAGTGATTTTCGGAAAGACGTTGATGGAAATTGGTGGCTTCATGTGACTGGTAAGGGAAATAAAAGCCGTATCGTCACCGTGAGTGAAGACATGTTGAAATCGCTGAAACGGTACCGGCGTTTCCTTGGTCAATCACCTTTACCAATCACGGATGATATGACACCAATACTTCCAAAAATAATCGGTAAAGGACCGGTTACTAGTACCCGGATTGTTCGGTCTGTTGTACAAGATTGTTTCGACATTGCGTATAACAAAATGAAAGAACATGGCTTAGAAGACGACGCTCAAGAACTGAAAGTAGCTACAGTGCATTGGCTTAGGCATACAGGAATTTCTGAGGATGTTAAAACAAGACCCCGTGAACACGTCAGGGATGATGCTGGTCATGCGTCTATGCAAACAACGGATCGCTACATTGAGTCTGACTTACGGGAGCGCCATGCCTCTGGCAAGAATAAACGATCGAAAAACTTATAACCATAAAAGTGCTTACAAAAACGCAACAGAATATTAATAAATCAATGTGTTAGGAGTACTTTAAGAGCTTTGTGAACCGAACATTATCCAGAACCAATCAAAAGAATTGCTTAAAACATTTTCTGGGGAGATTATTATTGAATATAACCTAAATCTATCTATGTATCAGTCACTCATTAATGATATTATTTTTGGTATATAGTATGTTTTTTGGAAAATGTTTTCGAGTTACACACATGATATACACAGCTTTTTCACAATACATACAATGAATCCAGATTAATATATGAACGTAACCTACTGTTTAATAAGTAATAATTTTATACTTGAACTACGATTGACTAATTATTGTCCTTTTTGGATCATACAATCCAATTTTCTGATTCGATACAATTATGTCTGAAAAAAAGAATAACACGATTGATCCGACCCTCGCAATTTATGGAGCTATTCAGTTCGCATATGATTTCTTTAATAAGAAGCTATTTAATAGTGCGTTACCTCAAGGTGTAATTACTTTTCATAGGCAAAGAAAAGTAATGGGTTATGCATCTTTCCAACGATGGAAAAGCCCTAATGGCAAGAGAGTTGATGAAATTGCCATCAACCCAGAATACTTTGATGATTACCCTTTAATAGAAATATTTCAAACAATTTGCCACGAAATGACACATCTTTGGCAGGCTCATTATGGAAATCCTGGTCGTAGAGGTTACCACAATAAGCAGTGGGCCGAAAAAATGAAGGAAATTGGACTAATGCCTTCTTCTACCGGAGCTCCTGGAGGTAATGAAACTGGCGAATATATGATGGATTATGTGCTTTTGGATAGTCCTTTTATGCGAGCATGCCAAGAACTAATTAATGAAGGTTTTGGTTTCCCTTGGGTTGACTGTTTTCCTGTTGTAAGACTTGATATACCTGTTGTCGTTTATAGGAAAGATAACTCTTCTCCCGTAGAATTAAGTAGCTCCTTTCTTCCTAAAGCAAAAAGGAAGAAAAATCATAATGAAGCCGATGAAACAGTTTTAGCCAACTCATTAGATGTGGCGGCTCAAGATGGGGTTGATCGGCCCGAAGCCAATTTACCCTGGGAAACAAATGCAGTAACACCAAAAAACATAACTGACTTCCATTCTACTATTCCTATACCTAAAAGCGGAAGAATAAAATACTCATGCCCTACTTGTCACTCAAATGTTTGGGGAAAACCTGGTCTTAATATTAGCTGTATCGATTGTGAAGGCATCGAATTTCAAGCCATCACTTAGAAAACAATAACCTTTAGCTATACATAATAAGAAAAAAGAGGTTTAACCCTATGTCTTCCGTAAATTCAATATTACAGACAGACCAAATAGAGTTTCACGATACACCACCTATATTTAACGCAGCTCAGAGGAAAGCTGCTTTTTATATTAATACTGAACTTAAAGAGATATTAGATAACGATGTACGCGGGCAAAAAAACAGAGCTTATTTTCTACTAGCTTATGGATACTTTAAACAAACAGCTCAGTTTTATGATACAGCCCGCTCTCAGGATATTTCCTATGTCTGCAAGCAATTAGGTATCACTAGTGAGCTAGTAGCAGATAAGTACGGAAAGCAAGCTAAAATTAATCATCGTGAATTAATTTTGCAGCACTTTGACTTTAACTCATTCGAGCGCTCTGGGGAATATATTGGCCTATCAGTGGCACGCAAAAGCTATAGATCTAGACAAACACCATATAGCTGCTTCAGAAAAATTGTAATTGAACTAAAAGAAAACAAGTGTGAGATACCACTTTACAGAGATATAGAAAAGCTAATTTTAAAGGAATATGAGAGATATCGTAATGACTTAAAAGAAACGCTGTCTAAACATTTGACTGATGAAGCTAAAGCTCAGCTAGATCAGCTTACGCAGAAAAATAAACAAAATAATGAAGGAGAATCAACTTACGGTTTAACCTTAGCGAAGCGTTTCTCACACTCAACAAAACCAATGGCTGTAAATAGGAATCTAACGGAACATGATAAGCTATTGAATTTATATCACCAAATAGAGCCTGCATTTAGAAAACTAGATATGAGCACTGAAGGAATCAAAGGATTTGCGACTGTACCTGAATATCAACAAGCCTTTACTATTGGACGAAGGAAAGAGGAAGAAAGGCATTTGTATCTGGTTTTTTTCATTGCTAATCAACTCTATCGGTTACAAGATATTCTAGGCCGCACCATTCAGCAAGTAATGAGAACATCATTTAACGATGCTGAAAAGAAAGCTAAAGACAAGTATTACAAAAACAGACTCGAGCGTGATCAAGCAATATCGAATTTAACAGAAGAAGCAATATCAGCATCAGAACAATTAGAACAGATAGAAAACATACTTGAAGATCAAAACTTATCGTCATCAGATAAAGTTAACAAAGCATTGTCGGTCATAAAAAGATCTGGAAAAAAAACACTTGAGTTAAGTACAAATATCTCACAAATATCAGAAAGTGCTGAAATGGTTAGTGGTACTGAGCTTTTTCTCCATGAACTTAAGGGCAAAGCAACAAATATCGAAAATAGGTGCAAAGGAATTATCCTCAATTTAACTTTTGATTATGAACCTTCCGATAAAAACCTAGTGAGCGCCATACAGAAATTTAGAGAAGCTAAAGGAAAAATTGACAGTACTTTCCCCCTACGAATCATTGAAAAAAAGTACCGTAAATACATAAAAAAAGGAGCTAACTTTGATACAACATTATACAAAGTGCTTTTTTATAATACGGTTGCAAACGCTTTAAAGTGCGAAAGTCTAAGCCTTCTTAACTCATATGAATTTGCTAGTCTTGACAGTCTTCTAATAGACCGAAAGACATTTTTAAAACGTATCAAGCACTATTTAAAAGAAGCTGGAATGTCGAGCTATGAAGACATATCCAGAATACTAGAAAAACTGAAACTAGAAATAGAACGGCAGTATCGCGAAACTAATCTCCGAATAATAAACAACCAAAATGCATTTGCAATAGTTGATGGTCAAGGGGGGTATAAGGTCATTAATCAACGCAATACGAGATTGCAAACTCTAGAAATTTCAAAAGACATTGAGCTCTATCCTAAAGAATTAGCTGTAAGTGTTTCTGAAGCTCTTGCTACAGTAAATTCGGCCACCAACTTTCTTGAACAATTCCAACATGTTGAACATAGGTACAAAAAGAAGCGCCCAGAGGATAAAGTATTCTATGCAGGTATTATTGGGCTAGGCAATCACTATGGTATACCAAAGATTGCGCAGTTATCAAAAAATACAATTAATAAAACTACACTTCAAACAACAGTAAATACTCATTTTTGTATCGAGAATATCAGAAATGCGAATGATGCTATAATTGAAAAAACAGCTTTGATGCCAGTGGCTAATCTATTTCACACTCCAGACAACACACACACATCCAGTGATGGCCAAAAATACATATCCAAGTACGAGTCATTAAACGCGAATTTTTCTTTTAAATATGGCGGTAAAGATTTAGTTCTATCAGCTTATACGTCTATAGATGAAAGAAACTTATTTTATCATTCAACTGTGTTTAGTGGGGCTGAACGTGAAGCACACTATGTAATTGATTCGATACTTAGTAATAATGTGGTTAAATCAAAAATACATTCCACAGATACCCATGGATATACAGAAGCTGTTTTTGGAATCTCTCACATACTAGATGTTTCGTTTGCTCCGCATATAAAAAATTTCAAAAAAAGCAAACTTTATTCGTTTGATAATGCATCCAAATACAAACGAAAGAACTATCCTGTTTTACCTAGCGGAAAGATTAAAACTGATCTCATTGAAGAGCAATGGAATGAAATTCTTCGACTTCTTGTATCCATTAAGCTGGGATTTACCACGGCATCAAGCGTTTTCAAGCGGTTAAACTCGTATTCAAAAGAAAACCCTCTTTACAATGCTATTAAAGAATTTGGACGTATTCCAAAAACACTGCACTTACTTAGGTATATTGATGATGAAGAGTACCGACGGGCCATACGGAAACAACTTAACAGAGGTGAAGCTGGGAATCGTTTGGATAGAGCGCTAGCTGTTGGCAGCCCAGACTATACGGAAATCGAAAAAGACGATCAGATAATGGCTGAGAGTTGTAAGCGTCTGATAAAAAACGTCATAGTTTGCTGGAACTATATGCATCTGTCTCAAAGACTAATTGATGCAAAAGATGACTTTGAAAAATCTATACTTCTGGACAAAATTCTTGATTCTTCGGCTGTAACTTGGCGACATTTTCTAATACAAGGCGAATATATATTTTCAGATGACCGGCTTTCAGATTCTAGAAATTTTAAGTTCAATAGAATGCTAAACCCCTCAATAGTTAAAGTGAAATATTCCAAACGAAAAATTAGCTGAATCGACTAATAGAGTAAACGTCTCACGTTAAACATCAATTCCCATATTAATGCTCTCATATAGAGTATTTTTTGGGAATTGTTTTTTAATGTATCCTATTGTTTTATCAATAGAAACCTAAAACATTAAATTCAAAAATACTCTTTTGTACGAAAATAGCCCTTTAACTGGTGATCATGAAAGTGATGGCCATAGTCATACTGTTTACGATAAGCCGTCACTAAAAAGAGCAATCATTGAAGGCGTAAATCCTGCGGGAGAGAACCTTAATGATCTAATGCCTAGATGGCAAATGTCAGATAAAGATGTAAATGACCTGGTTCAGTTTCTTTTAGAAGAACATCAAGATGAACATTAGGAGTACGATGAGATGAAATCATCAGATGTGGTGAAGAAATACCCTTGGTACGTGAAACTATTCTTCTGGAACCAAATGAGACGTTATGGACAGGTGTTAGAGCCCGCCAAGCTATGGGGAAGAACCCCAAAAGTGTTTGCAGCCTTGGCGCTACTCTATGGTGCCTTTGATCGAAAACAATCACCTATTGAACCCTCTTTAAGGTAAGCGCTCAATAAACCCCATCTAACATCTGCGAAGTTAATCAAATACGCTCAAGTCTCACTCATTATGAGGCAAAATCATGAGCAATCCAGCACTAACAGAAAAACAAGCCTACTGGCTCAACCATATACAACAGTGCGAGCAGAAGAACCTAACCGCCCCAGTTTACTGCAATCAACATAACCTAAAAGTATCACAGCTTCACAGCTATAAACACGAACTTCGCCGCAAAGGTTTTCTGCAAGCAGAATCTACAACGGCCTTTACAAAAGCCATCGTTAAACCACCACACAAAACGGCGACGGTTAGGGCACACCCTGTCTCTTTCTCTTTGTCCATGGTCTGGGGGACGTTTCGCTTACAAATAACGACGGGCGGCCCGTTGTCATGATGAGGCCTGATGACTTATCGGTTACCGTCTACTTGCATAAAGACCCCGTGGACTTTAGAAAGTCAATTAACGGCTTGGCTATCTTGGTCGAAGCGGAGATGGAATTGAATCCCTTCGAGAAAGCGCTATTTGCCTTCTGTAACCGTCAGCGTGATAAAATCAAGATTCTGTATTGGGAGCGTAACGGTTTTTGTCTCTGGTATAAACGCTTAGATAAAGAACGGTTTAAGTGGCCAAATAGACAAACGTCTGATGTTATTAACCTGACGACTCAGGAACTAAACTGGCTGTTGGATGGCTTTGACTTGTGGAATAATAAACCTCACGAAACCCTGAATTATCAGTCGGTTATATAAGTAATTTAGGGTATAATACGGGTCATGAAAATCACCCCGAACAAGCTACCTAACGATGTCGAAAGCCTTAAGGCTTTAATCCAAGAGCAGCAAACGCTTCTGGATAAAAAGCATGCGTTACTAGAGGAAAAACAAGCCGAGGTTGATACAAAGCAAGTCGAGATTGATAAAAAGCAGGCTCGCGTGGAGCAATTAGAAGAACAGTGGCGCTTGTTCCTACATCGTAAATTTGCCTCGCAAAGTGAAAAGTCGCCAGGTCAGGGTGAACTCTTCAATGAGACCGAAGAAGCTGCAGAAGATCCCATTATTGAATGGGATGCGGAAGCCATACCCAGCCCCAGCCCTGAAACAAAGACCAAAGCTAAAACCCGTGGCCGTAAGCCATTACCGTCTGAACTACCTCGCGTTAAAATCATCCATGACCTTCCCGAATCTGAGCGTCAATGCCCTTGTGGTTGTCAGCTCACGGAAATAGGCGAAGAGACCTCCGAACAGCTTGATATTATTCCAGCTAAAATGCGCGTACTTCAACATATCCAGAAGAAGTACGCGTGCAAGGCCTGCGAAGAAGGTGTCAAAACGGCAGCCAAACCTACTCAGCCCATTCCAAAGAGTAATGCCAGTGCGGGGTTGCTAGCGCATGTTGCGGTGTCGAAGTATCAAGATGCCTTACCGCTATACCGACAAGAAGGCATGTTCAAGCGTGTAGGTATCCATCTTCCACGCCAGACATTGGCAAACTGGATGATCAGCTCTAGCGAATTACTACAGCCACTGATAAATCTGATGCGAGATCAGCTACTGGAAAGTCCTGTCATTCATTGCGATGAAACGGTGGTTAAGGTGCTGAAAGAACCCGATAAACCGGCCAGTAGCCAATCCTATATGTGGGTTCAGGTGACAGGGCCACCAAAACAACGCATTATATTGTTCGATTATGACCAGAGCCGTTCCGGTCAGGTGCCCTTGCGTCTGTTGTCAGGCTATCAAGGTTACCTGCAAACAGATGGTTATGAAGGCTATAATGCGGTGGCATCACAACCAGGGATCACCCAACTCTGCTGTATGGCTCATGCCCGACGTAAGTTTATGGAGGCTAAAAAAGCACAACCCAAAGCTAAAGCTAAAACGCGTAGTAAGGTTGATGTAGCTATCGACATGATTGGCAAACTGTATGGGTTGGAGCGAGCTTATCAAGGAGAAACGTTAGACAGCCGCTATCAAATGAGACAAGAGAAAGCGAAACCTATACTGAAAAAGCTTCGGCATTGGTTGGATAAAACATTACCGACTGTGCCTCCAACCACTTTGCTGGGGAAGGCACTCAATTATCTACATAACTACTGGTCGCGCCTGACAACCTATCTAGAAGATGGCCGCTTGAATATCGACAACAACATAGCAGAGAACGCTATCCGACCGTTCGTCATTGGTCGTAAGAACTGGTTATTTAGTGATACACCGAGAGGGGCTCAGGCCAGTGCAAGGATCTATAGTGTTATTGAAACGGCAAAAGCTAATGGGCTGGAGCCTTACGCATATCTCAAGCAGTTGTTTACCGAGCTACCGCTCGTGAATGATGTCGATGACGTAGAGGCGTTGTTGCCTTGGAATCAGAAGCTGACGACCTTGCTCATGAATGAAACACTACCAAAAGGTGGGGTTTAATTACCGCTTACTCTTTAAGGTCGTTAATCACCGTACGTGTATCACAAATTAACTGGTGCGAATTCTGTATTGATATTAATTCTATGATGGTTTTAAAACGTGGGAACAGTGAAGAAAAACTCACCGACCTGGAGCGTTTCAAAGACAGTGATTTGTTTACAGATCGCGAGAAGGCCGCGATAAATTATTCTGAAGTTGTCACTTTTTCGAACAAACAGGTCTCGGATAAAGATCGTGTATGGCTAGCAAAATACTTTTCCGAGGATGAGGTTATTGAACTTACGGGGCTCATTGCCTTTCAGAATATATCTAGCAAGTTCAATACAGCTCTAGATGTCCCTGCACAGGGGTTCTGCAATATTAAACGCTAATGTTTATAATGTTAAACTAAATTCTAGGCTACTGGTGTAGATATCAGTAGCGAATTTTAGTCATAAGTGCTCTCACATTGGTTTTTGGTTGAACTCTGAATGTCCCCCTCCGGCTCAACTTATTCAAAATGGCGCACTTATGACTAAAAACGAGGTAAGCTAAAAATGCTCATCCCTCCGTTATCAGAGAGTAGGGTATTTATCTGGCAGCTAAAGTCTTCATGTTTGGGATGGGTGGCGCGTAACAATGCTACTAGTAGCAACCATCAACTCTATTCAGTAATTGTAATAATTAGCAATAGCACTATGCTTTAGAACGTATAAATTAATATCTATCATTATTTATGGCTGATGTGTTAACTTTCAGGAGGCTGGCCGTAAAAAACCCCTAAGTAGATGGCCTGTTGACCAGACATACCTAAGGGCAAAAGGAAGCTCGTGTTATTATCTTTGAATATTCAGGTAGGCTTTTTTACTAAATACTTCAAATAACGCTGGTAACACATATAGTGTCAGTAACGTTGATGAAACTAGTCCGCCAACAACGACAGTTGCTAACGGTTTTTGAATTTCAGAGCCAACCCCTGTTGATAGTAACAATGGAATTAACCCCAAGGCTGCAATTGTGGCGGTCATGAGTACAGGCCTCAAACGAGACCTGGCTCCTTCATTCACAGCCTGATAGATGCTGTTGTTTCTTTCCAGTCGTCCGTTAATGGCATTGACCATCACGACGCCATTGAGCACTGCCACACCGAACAATGTTATGAAACCAACTGCACTCGGCACTGAAAGGTATTGCCCTGTTATGTAAAGCGCAACAACGCCGCCAATTAAGGCAAGTGGCACATTCAACATAACCAAAAGGGATTGAGATACTGAGCCAAAAGCAAAAAACAATAATAGAAAGATTAATCCTAGCGACATGGGGACAACAATCATTAAACGTTTTTGTGCCCGTTGTTGATTTTCAAACTGCCCACCAAACACCACCGAATAACCGGTTGGCAGCTCAATTTCGTTAGCAATACGCTGTTCCAATTCAGAGACCAGCCCACCCATATCCCGGCCTTCAACATTTGCCTGAATAACCACTCTGCGTTGAACGTCATCTCGGCGAATTTGAGGGGGGCCACTTTCAATAACAACTTCTGCTACGTCACCTAACTTTATCCACGCTCCAGTACTCGATTTCAACACTAAATTTTGGATAGCTGTAATGTCGTTTCGAGCCTTTTTGGCAAGTCTGAGGTAAATATCATAACGCTCATTTCCCTGTATAACCTGACCTGCAGAACTTCCCCCAATGGCATTGGATACCAAGTCCATAACGTCTGCTACGGGGATATTATAACGTGCCAATAATTGACGATTTGGACGAACAACCAATTGGGCTTCGCCTGCAACTTGCTCCAGTGCAACATCACGGGCACCCTCAACTTGTTTCACTAGGGTCTCAATTTCAGTACCTTTAGCAACTAAGGTGTCAAGATCGGAACCAAATAGCTTTATTGCGAGTTGTGCCTTGACTCCGGATAACAATTCATCCACTCGTGTTGCAATCGGTTGTGAGAACGCAAACAATAGTCCAGGGTAACTTTCCATCCGTTCTTGCATTAATGCTTGCAACTGTTGACGATCAGGAGCAGACGTCCACTCATCCACTGGCTTTAGTCCAAGATATATTTCGATATTGGATACCGGTTCAGGGTCACCACCTAGTTCGGCTCGCCCGATACGGCTTGATGCATAAAGTACTTCTGGAAAAGCCATCAACTCTTGCTCCAGTTTCGGGGCTAATGCCAGCGCAGTATCAAGACTTGATGAGGGAGATAGTGTGACTCGTAGATTGATGGTTCCTTCTTCCAGCTCGGGTACAAACTGAGTGCCGAGTGAAGGCACTAAAGCCATGGAAGCAATAAATAGCAGCAGAGAAGAAACCACAACGCTAATTTTGTGTTTTAAAGCGAAAGGTAATGTACGTCTATACGCACTATCCAGTGGTTTCATTATAGGACTGGTTCGTTCTTTAACCCCTTTTTTAAATACATAACTTGCCATTGCCGGGACGAAGACAAGTGCCACAAGCAGTGAGGAGATTAAGGCCAATACGACACTAATCGCCATGGGCTGAAATAATTTTCCTTCTACGCCTTGTAAGGTGAATAGAGGAGAAAATACGACGGTGATAATCAGCACAGCAAAAAATACCGGACGTGCCACTTCCTTTGCGGCTTCCAGAATTCTTAAACTGATACCTTGCTGATC
Organism: uncultured Oleiphilaceae bacterium; assembly: GCA_913060665.1. GTDB lineage: Bacteria > Pseudomonadota > Gammaproteobacteria > Pseudomonadales > Oleiphilaceae > Alkalimarinus. Next base: position 66,818 of record CAJXUY010000001.1, on the reverse strand, counting down.
TTGATCCGTCTCAAATTGGTTTGGGTTTGACGAGCCATCGGGTGCATCGTCGTGATGACTGCCTGGATGACTGAGGTGACTAAATATGTTCTCCATCATGACCACAGAGCCATCAACCATAATTCCGATGGCGATTGCAAGACCTCCGAGTGACATCAGATTGGCTGAAATCCCCCAATAAGCCATAACCATTAACGCCATGGCTATTGAAATTGGGATAGATAACAACACCAGCAATGTAGCTCTAATATTCATTAGAAATAACATCAGAACTATGATGATAAAAACAAATGCTTCAAATAGTGCACTTACTACGGTGTCAACGGCTTTATCTACTAGGTCAGACTGGTCGTAAAATGGTTCAATGATGACGCCTTCAGGCAGTGCATTTTGAATAATCGGTAGACGTTCCATAACGCCATCAATGGTCTCTTTAGTATTGGAACCCATGCGCTTCAATACAATGCCGGTTACCACTTCACCCAGGTTTTTTGGTTTACCGTTTTCATCTCGAACAGTGATTGTGACCGCTCCTTGTCGGATTTCACCACCATACTCAACGGTAGCCATATCGCCTATTCTAACGCTGATGCCATCGCTATTCTTTACTGGAATATTAGCTATGTCCAACAACCCATTATCACCAGACCTGACCCAGCCGACACCTCGGATAACCAATTGCTCTGAGCCTCTGTCCATGTACCAGCCGCCAGCATTTCTATTGTTTGCTTCAATACGTTCTTGCAGTTCTTGTAGGGTAATGCCGTAATTTAGCAATTTGTTTGGGTCAACATTAACCTGATATTGCCGAACTTCGCCGCCGAATGAGAGAATTTGGGTGATCCCATCGACAGGCATTAATAACAGCTTTACAACCCAGTCGTTAAGGCTGCGAAGTGCTAATCGATCATATTGTTCAGGACGATCAGTTCTTAACATGTATTGAAATACTTGCCCCAATCCCGTGGTGTTGGGCCCCATTTCAGGGGTTCCTGTACCTTCGGGTATCTGCTCTTTAGCATCTTGCAAACGCTCAAATACTAATTGGCGGGCTAGGTATATATCGGTGCCTTCCTTGAATACAACGGTAACCCCAGACAAACCTGTTTTGGAAATTGACCGAACTTCTTCAACATCAGGCAGTGAATACATAACTGCCTCAATAGGGTAGGTGACAAGTCGTTCAACTTCTTCTGCCGCTAAACCTTGGGTCTCTGTATTGATACTGACCTGAATGTTGGTAACATCAGGAAATGCATCAAGATTGAGCTTGGGGAGTACCAGGAAGGTACCCGCAATAATGGCAAATAAGGCCAACAAAACCATTAAGCGATTTCGCACGGCTCCTTCGATTATCTTATGTAACATAATGAATTCCTTAATGTCCGTGAGCGTCAAAGCCGCCTTTCGCCAGCTCTGCTGCCAGGTAAAAGGTGCCATTGGTGACTACGTTGGTGCCTGCCGGAAGCCCGGATATAGCCACTTGATTTCCCGCTCGGTTTACGATTTCGATTTCAGTTTGCTGATACTTGCCTGGTTCAATTTCAGTAAAAACTGACCAATCTCCGTCTGCGGTTCGGATAACAGCCTTTTCAGGAACAGCTAGAGTCGGTTCGCTTAACCCCGCAGTAAGGTAGCTAGTAACAAATTGGCCAGGATGTAATTCATCCTCGACATTACTTATATTAATGCGCACCATTTGGGTACGTGTTGTCTCGTTGATTTGATGGTCAATCTGGGAAATAGATCCGTTTTTAAAAGCTCCATCAATCTCTATTCGAGCATCATTGCCTATACTGAGTTGAACCGCTTTAGCAGGCGCCATTGCTGCCTCAACCCAAAGTTCTGACTCATTGCTGATGGTTAATAGTTGAGTGCCAGCTTCAACATACTCACCTTCAAGAAAATCATCGTTAATGACGGTTCCTTCCAAAGAAGATAGAATTTGATATTCCCCGTTAGGTTGTTGAGATTGCTTTAGTTGTTCTAGCTGCGTTTGGGTGAGTCCCATTGCCAGTAATTTGGATTGGCTAAATTTCCATTCAGATTGCGTTTCAATAAATCGCTTGTCAGATACCACTTTTTTACCAAGGGCTTTGACGCGTTGCCATTCTTTATTTGAGAGGATAAATTCTTTCTGTTCTTCAGCCATATCAATACTAGAAAGGGTTATAAGTGGCTGGCCAAGTGTGACGTGCTCTCCCATTTTTACATGACGCTTTACTACCTGCCCCGATATTCGGGGGGCAATAATAGCGGACTGATAGCGGTTTAGTTTAATCTCGCCTAATGCGATTATTTCACGTGGAAGTGCTTGTAGTTGTAATTTGCTTACTTGAAGGTCAATATTTTCACTGGCTTTCTTCTCTAATACGACAATATTTGCACTTTCTTCAGCTTCGTCTTCATGATTCTCTGGCGCTATGGATTGTGCAAATAAAGACGTAGGTAGAGCCAAAATGGGAAGTAATATAATAGCTTCTAGGTTGTTCATAAAAAATCCTGAATACTTGATAAATTTAACGTTAATCAGCTTTTTGTATTAATAAATGATGTTTAATGGTGCGTGACTAGTTTGAAACAGGGATGCTTACTACTCCGCTGCTAGCTAGCCAGTTGAACCAACTAAGCCAGGCCTGATATTCAGTTTGTAGTACCATTGATCGCGCATTTAGCGATTCTCTTAGTTGAATTAGATACTCCATGGTGCCTAGCTCGCCGGCTTTCCACATAGCTTCTAAGTTGAAGGTTCGTCGATCAATGGTCATCGCGCCAGATTTCTGCCAGTCTAGCCATGAGTTATAGTTGGCGCGGTATTGAATAACTGCAGAATTTAACGTGTATTTTGATTGGCGAAGCGCATCATCAAATGCACTTTCAGCTTCGACTACGCGCCGTCTCGAAGCCTGTGTTTCGCTACTGTAAGAATTGCGTACGTAGAGTGGAATGGAGAAGTCGAGGCCGACGTAATTATCACCATCATTTGTGCCTGCTCTAAGCCCAACGGTTGGGTCTGCTTTTTGATTACGTTGACTCAATATTAGCTCTGACTCACGAGCCTGAATAGCAGCTTCATGCTTCTTAACTGAGGGGTGCTGTAGGAGTAGTTGATTAACGTCTTCGACTACTGGTATGGCTGGAAGTGTCGACGGCATATCGGGCCAATTGGTAATTGGCATTGAAGTGAAATATTCAAGAGCTTGTTCACTCGAAGAAAGGGATGCTTTGGATTCGTTGGTACGCATGCTGGCAGTTAGTCGTGCTAGCTCAATCAGGTCGACTTCAACTTGTGCAATCTCACCGACTTTTTGGCGTTCTATGGCAATCTCGTAAAATCGTTCCATGAGTAATTTTGACTCACTCGCTAACTTGCTCCTTTTTTTTTCGTAGCTGAAAGCCGCAAGGCTGCGGAGTAAGTCTAGTTGTAGCAGAAGCTCTGCTTCTTTAAGCTCTGCGCTTGCGGTTAGTAACGTTTTCTGTCCGATTGTTGCTAACGCACCGGCTTTGTCGGACCAATCAAATGTTTGTGATAGACCTACAATACCGGTGTTTTCGGTAGTTCGCCCTAGCTCTACTTCCAGCTCAGGGTTATACAACGGTTGTTCTTTAGCCATCGCATCGGCTTTGGCTGCGTCCAATTTTGCTTTAGCGCTTATCATCTGTGGGTGTGATGCCAACAGGTCTTGAACAAAACGCTCGATCGGTGGGTTTTCTGTATTGTTTGCGTTTACTGAGGCGGCAATGCCAGACAGCAGTAATACGCCACCAATAATGCGGAAAAGTTTCATATTTTATACCTAGAATAATGCCTAGCGTTGTGAGGCCAATTGCTTCACGTTAATTTTGGGCACAATATAACGATGCCCAAATTAAGGAGGTTGATGGAGTGGGTATTAATCACTCCATCGTTCTCCATCAACTCATTGAACAGTTACTTAGTTTTGCATTGTTGTGCTATGTCGAAAGCTATTCTTGGCTTAGCAAAATACGCTTTCCGTTACGAAAACGGTATTTACCGCTGTAGTAGGCTTTGGGTGCGGCTTTCTGTTCAGGGTTGACGGCAATTTTCGCCCCCCAACGTAGCTTGTATTTACCACTATAATAAGCTTTCGGAGGCGCTTTCTCTTCAATATCTAAGCGTTCGCCTTTTCTGAACTTAGGCTCTGCTGTGGCTGAAAAAGAAGTGACACTTAGTGCAATTAATATTAGAACTATTGTTTTTTTCATGTTGTTTACCTGTAAATAATAACTATTTACTGGCCGGAATGACGGCTATGACAAACTAAGGCTGATCATCAGGGAATTGTATGAACTGGTGATCAATATCCTGTCTCAGTCATAACATACCGACCAGCCATCACATTGAAATCAACCCAAAATAGGGAGGGATCGAGTGTTCTGATTTTGTATGTTTGTAACTGTTCGTTGAGTAAACGGGAGAATCAGGAAATTGATATTGGAGGGCGTTTTAACTTTTGCAGAAAAGCAGAAAGATAATTATCACCTAAATCAAATGGTAACTGAGCCAGTGCTTTTGAAAAGGGGGAGGTGTATTCGTTTAAAATTGCAGATAATAAATGTGCAGAGATCTGGCAGTGATGATCATCAACTAAGTTAGCAGCTGCAAGGTGGTCTTTTTCAGGTGTTACTTCGTGAATTTCATGGTTATTAATCACAGCCTCAAAATCGCCATCCATAAACCAGGATAACGAGTTCGTCAGGATGACGAAGGCTAGTAAATTAATGATCAATGATTTCATCGTATCTCGTAGGGTAAAAAGTTTTATTGTTTTTAATGTCCGTTATTATTGTAAGAATATAACGTTAAAACAAGTTACGATAATGTAATGAACGTGTAATCTTTCACTCAGCTTACAAATGTAAAAATACAATTCAAATATTATTGGTAATGATTCGCATTACGAATAATATCTGCACCATTATGAACACGGGTGTTCATTTCATTGCAATATAGTGATCCCCCGAGCTATCTTTGGATAAAAACTCAATGTGAGCCTTTAGATGAAAAACGATAAATAATTGCACCGCAGTTGGAAACAAACTCAGAATTGTCCCATTCAATAACGGTTTTGATTACAATATTGCCAGAACAAAACACAAGCCCCAAATACCACCCCATACAATACGAGGATAAAGCCAGGCAGGTGTTAATGAAGGAGAAATTGATACTCCAAATGACGAAGTAACCAAATAACCAAACTGCGATACTATTTGCTAGCGCACCAATGCAGCCTGATGAAAAGAAAACTAATAATTTATTCATTTAATATCCCTTAATACTTGGCTGGATCATTACAACGCTCCACTTTTTCTTTACTTGGCGGATCCTCAAGGGGTTGTCGAGTTAGCTAAGGGTTCTGGAATGGTAGGGTCCCTGATCATCATTGCAGCCATGGCAGCGGGAATTGTATTCAGCCCTTTGCCTAACGCCCCAATTACCATGGCAGCAGGTGCTATCTACGGCCACTTTGAAGGTACTCTTTATGTCTTAGTAGGCTCGCTATTAGGGGTGTCCACCGCATTTGGAGTCGCGAGAGTATTGGGTTTTAAGGCTGCTATTTCCTTGTTGGAGAAGAGCTTTCCCGACTTGAAATTTGGGGATCAGCGACGGCTGATGTGGCTGATCATGTGGTCTCGGCTAATACCATTCATTTCGTTTGACCTTGTGAGTAACGCTGCGGGGGTTACGGCATTGAGCTAAAGGCGCAACAGCCGCAGGCATTCTTCCTGCCAGTTTTCTTCTTGCACATTTTGGTGAGGCTGCGATGGAACAGTCTCTCGCTCTTAATGTAGTTGTTGTGGCTGTCTTATTGATTGCAGCTGGATTATGGCGCTTCTGATCAGGACGTAGGATACTTTGGTAATACTATTTCGATAGGGTGGAAATTCCAATGAGGCGGTTATTGTGCTGTATTTGTCGAGTTGCAATGGGTTTGTCTTTGATTCAATGAGTAATCAATATTTTAATGCTGAACAATTACAACAGAATATAGAAGCAATACTAAAACATGCCTAGGAGCCTGTCCGATAATAGTGGCCGTCACGAGGTTACTACTTATACCGTTCCAGTAATGATCTACTGAGTGGCTGGTATGGCCTCTCTTTTGCCTGCGAGACATCTATTAATCATCGCCCTGCAATGAGGAGTGATTTGTGAAGCTAATTATGCAAAGTGAGTTCGATAATCTACGACTAAATGATAATCATGAATATGATATTGATACCTGTGGGAACAAGCAGGTGATTAATATATACTGCAATGATCTTCTCATTGCTAAAAAAATAACGCAAAAAAAATCGGTTCGGTATTTTGGAGCAAAAGGTTAAGAGGTATTTCTAACCTCCCAAGATTAATCTTGATGAACAATGGGGCGACTCTCTAAAAGTATTGAATGCCACTTCAGTCAGGTTAGATAAAAAAGTATCGGATCATTTTCCAGTGTGGGCATAGTTTAATATTCGTGGATTACATGATTAGAGATGTAAAAAATCAATGTTAGGCCTCCGCAGCAGAGTCATTATTTCTCCCCCTTAGATATGCCCAGTAGTCTAACGTCTATATATGCCTACAAAATTGGCATTTAACAATACGGGAATAAAGGGCAGAGGGGGGGGCTACGTTATAACCTGGCAACTTTAATAAAACCCATTGACGGGTTATGACACTTTATAGTCTTACCCTCAGGTATAAGGTTTGACAGAGAACGGCCAGCAGAAGAGATTAAAGGTGTTGTGGTCTACGCCAACTCTAACCAATGTGTTACATCGATCAATTAACTCATAGCGACAAGCTGTTTATATAAGGCTGTGGATAGAATCCATTAAAGTGGGCATCTATGTCTAACCTTCAGTGACGCCTACCATAGCTAATTCTAGAATCTTTTGAATAATATGTTTTGGGGGGGCTATAGGGGTAGTGATATCGAGTTTTCCATCTACTACTGCTACTTTAAATGAACAGTCATTCTGGAGATCTACAATTCTAAAAGCATTTGGCTCCTTGCTCTTTAAGATTGCCCATTCTTGGTCATTCCACTTGTTTACATCTTCGTTGAGTGAATCAACCTTGGAAAGTGTAAACAGAGCACGGTCTAGCTTCTCTGCATTCTTTATAGTGGCATCTAGCTTTTTCTTAATTTGTCCCTGTGTTTGTTTAAGTTGGTTGTAGGCAGATTGACTCGATTTTGTTTTTTCCCGTTGTGCGGCTAACTGGCTTTTAGAGCGTCCAAGTAGCTTATTTGATTCACTACACTCACGAATAACTTTATCTATTTTTTTTTCAGCTGTTGAAAGTAGTGTTTTTAACTTTCTGATTTGGTCATCTTTGGTGATTTCTTCGAGTTTATCAATCACTAATGCTGTATCAAATTTTGTGATCATAATTAAAAGCTCTAAACGCTCTGTTGGATGAATGTGAAAGATAATTAATAAAGTAGATTTATTCAAGCTTAATGTTTAGCAATGAATCAATTACGAGTTCTTTCATCTGTTCACGACAAAATCGTCTATGCCTCCTTTATAAAATACGTCAGAAAACATGAGCATCAAAAGGTTCACAACTTAAAGTCAGCAGCAATCTCAACAGGTACAGAGCAGAAACGTGCATTTTTAAATATCAGAAATAGCCAAGTATAAGCCTCACAAAGCAATCCCTTTTGAGGACAAAATTCTTTGCCTCATATTGAGTGTGTTCAACAACAATTTGAAATCACGGCGAGCAAGATGAGCAAGATGAGCAAGATGAGCAAGATGAGCAAGAGACATTATACATCGTGTATTTTTCCCATAATAAAACCTACGTAAATTGGATCAAAAGCGACATGGAATAAGGGGTAGGGGGAGAATATTGACGGAGTTCTAAGTCCGACAAAGCCAAGGCACGACCATCATCATAGAGACCAAACGCAAATAAAAACCTTAAGTCGATCAGTTTGTCAGCTTTGCATTAATCCAGGATCTTTATTTCATATATTGTTGTTTATATTAGAAGATTAATGTGCTGTATTGACTTTACTATTACAATTCAAACTAGCTCCTGTAGTCTTACTAGGTGTTGGTAATAGATCACTACAAAGAATATTATTACAGTGTTCTACCAAGTTGGTACTATGGCTAATGTCATAGAGGGAGGCGTGATGAATATATTGAAGACATATCTGATTTGTATTCTACTGGTTCTTTCTGGTTGCTCCACCTTAAGTGCTGGGCTTCTTCAAACTTATGGTTGTTCCAAGCTCAGTGAAGAAGAATATAATTGTTCAGGTTCCTCTATACCCCAAGAAGTATTGACATCCCCCAGCTGTAATTGGGTTAATGGGTATGTAAGTGGTGGCCGTTATATAAGCGGTTATTATCGGTGCCGCGCTGGAATTACTTATTTCAGTTCAGGTGCTACATCAAGTTCTGTTCATATCTCGGCAAGTTCTACTTCTGGCTCTATATACAAATCGTCAGGCAGTAGTTGTTATTCAGTAAGAAGTTATTATCGAAAAGACGGAACACATGTAAGAGGACACACTAGATGCAGGTAGTAATTATGCTTAAGGAATACTAGTGAGCCCGCTTTGCGACATCATAAATGATGACGAATCGAATACAACTATAAGTCACATGTATTTATAAATATGATGAAGATATTGATAGATCTATTTACCCATAAAAATACATATTAAATATTCCGATAATCTTTATTATCGGAATATTGACATACTAGAAATTACCTCTATTATTAGCGTTAACTTCTTCAAATAATTACTAATGACATGTCCACTGCCTCACAAATTATACCAAAAGTAGTCTTCGACAATTTAGAACACCTAGATAATCCTTTCAATAAGAAGGTATTTGATACGTCAGTATTTTTTCAAAACAAAGAGGAAATACTATCCAAATCTGAAATCGATTATGAATACGCCTGGAAATTTTTGTACAGCTACAATGGCAGTTCTGCGACCTTTAATTCATATCGCCGTGAAATAGAACGAATCTTACTTTGGTCGTGGCATATACATGAATGTCCAGTGTTAGAATTAAAAAGAGAAGATATCGAACAATACATAGCGTTCTGTATTAGCCCTCCAAAGCATTGGATTGGTATTAAGAATGTTGCACGCTTTAAATTGATGAATGGTGAGCGACTTCAAAATCCAGATTGGCGACCGTTTGTTGTGCACGTTAAAAAAGATGAAGCTAGGAAAGGCATCAAACCGGCTATAAAGGATTATATTTTTTCCCCCGCAGGTATTCAGGCAACGTTTTCAATTTTATCTTCATTCTTTAATTTTTTGATACAAGAAGAAATCTGTACGATGAATCCTGTTGCTTTGATTCGGCAAAAAAGTAAATACATGAAAAAACAACAACACAAATCTCCGGTTCGGCGTGTCAGTAACTTGCAGTGGGAATATGTTATTGAAACGATTGAAGAGCTAGCGAACCAAGCTCCTGAAAAGTATGAAAGATCCTTATTCATAATTAACTGTCTTTTTACCATGTATCTCAGGATTTCAGAACTCGTAGCAGATGAACGTTCAATTCCGGTCATGAGTGATTTCAGAAAAGATGTTGATGGTAATTGGTGGCTCCATGTTACAGGTAAAGGAAATAAAAGTCGTATCGTTACCGTGAGCGAGGATATGTTGGAATCACTGAAGCGGTACCGACGTTTCCTTGGTCAATCATCCTTGCCCATCACTGATGACATGGCACCAATACTCCCCAAAATAATCGGTAAAGGTCCGGTTACTAGTACCCGAATTGTCAGGTCAGTTGTACAAGATTGTTTCGACGTTGCATATAACAAGATGAAAGAACATGGTTTAGAAGAAGACGCGCAAGAACTAAAAGTGGCCACTGTACATTGGCTTAGACACACAGGCATTTCAGAAGATGTAAAAACAAGACCGCGTGAACACGTCAGGGATGATGCGGGTCATGCATCAATGCAAACAACGGATCGCTACATTGAGTCTGACTTACGGGAGCGCCATGCCTCTGGTAAAAATAAACGATCAAAAAACTTATAGCCTTAGATGTCCTTACTTATCAAAAAAACACATACTGAATACAAATAAATCAATGTGTTAGGAGTGCTTAAAGACCTATATGAACCGAATATTGTCCAGAACCCATTATGCTGCATTTTTACTTATCCCGACACAAATGTTTCACACTAACGTTTCACGTGAGAAAGTGGTCAAAACTTTCCAGTACCCCTTTAAGCTGAGGGTAATCGTTAATATTGATATGTTTTAATTCGTTGTATGTCGGGAAAAGCGGCACTGGTATGGGCTTTGCCATAGTTATTTACCTGGTCTTGTTGTAATGCACGACATCATACTATGTCGTATACTAAATAGTATAGGACATTATATCTATACCAACAACTCATAAAATTCTGAATATCCAAAGTAGCCTTGTCAATTTTGCGCCGGTAAAACGAATTTCATCCTTGAGCACTGCTCCCCCCCTCCCTTCATTGGTATCAAGCAAAGTGTGATCACGCTCATGTTTTACTAATAAAGCAGGGACAGATAGCGTCACTGGCCGGTTACCAATGGTGCAAAGGGCTCGTTTGTACTATAGTGAAAAAAATTACCAATTTATGCTCGTTCTTACTACAGCAATCAACAAATAAGCATAATAAAACAGCTATGAGGCTAATAATTAGTCTTTTTTCAGTCTCGTATTCTATCGTGGCTAACTCTGAATTAACGCCTCTGGGAGATAAAGCATTATCAGACGTTTCGGGGCAGGCTTATATCTCTATTGATCAGAATTCTTATGCGGCTGCGGATGAAAATGTAGAGTACGTCCGTATCAATCTAGGTCTGGATATCGAAACCCAGTTTAATGCAGATGTGGTCGAGTTTGGTAAATACGATCGAGTAGATCCGCTAGGAGAAGCACGGGATTCTGATATCTTCATTGAGGATTTCTCATTGGGTACAATTTATGACTCAAGCTATTACGATGACAACCCGCGTGTAGCAATGCCTTTAAAGGATGATGGTACTATGTATACCGATGGTGAGATCGTACCGTTTAAAATAACTGATCCATTTATCGAGTTTGCGTTGGATAAGAACACCGATGAGCCTCTTGGAGTGCGGCTGGGGCTGGGAGAAGCACAAGGTCAATTGTCTGGAATGATACAGTCGCTGACCGGCAATGTGAATGTTGACATATTAGACCGAGGGGCCGGGCTGTCAGAAGCAAGCTCAAGCGGCAATTTTTTTGATCAATTGGTAGTTCTTCTTGCACCTTTCCTGACAAGTGGGGATCCAATACAAAGTAAGGCCGCTTTGCTTGATGCAAATGGTGACCCTGACCCTATTAGAGCGTCTATGGTAGGAGTTCCTAATGGCGAGGAGTTTGTCATTAAAGATGTTAACGGTTTGACCTTTACAGCAATAGCGCTGCTGGGGCCGACGCTATCCAGTGCAGTGGAACTTGATGGCAATATATTTACGGGTGGCGATGTGACGTTGACAGTGCAGGATTGCCAAGTTATCGGGATTAATACCTGTTTTGACTTAACGCAATTTCAAACTTTATCTATTGGTCAGGTAACCGAGGGCGGAGATGGTAGGAATTACCTCACCGGCTCAGAGACGGGAACATTTTTATCTTTTCAGTCTCAGGATTTACTGTGGTTAAAAGATGTTAAAAACTCAGCACCGGTTGCAACCGATTTTATTCAATCCACCCAAGGTGGCTTTATGAACATTCCTAATGGTTTGACTGTCAACCTTAACGAAGCCCTTCTTGGTATCGAACGAACGCGAACGGAGTATATTGATCGTGGGGTTGGGTTGTTTTAGGGCTCAAAAACGCTGAGGTCATAGGCTTATTGGCAATATAGGGGATAATAAGATTCACCCTATATTCCCCCACACAATTCTACGATAATAAAACCATTCTAACGACAGGTCTGGGTCATCGAAAACTGCATAGAGGAAGGTGTTGGCCCTAAAACTTTAGACTGCTATAAAGCAGTTTAGTGCACTCTTAGATTATTTTAACCGCCAGCTGGTCTTTGTAATCTTCTTCTATTGCTTTATCAATGGTTTTTAACAAACCGGCTCGCATTTTCAACTTGGTTGCTTTGTGAGCGCCTAGATTTAGCTCTGACAAACGTTTTGCTTCTGCGAGTGCTGCTTTCATCAAATCTTCTGCAGCGACGACTTTATCGAGAAAACCGCCAGCAACTGCTTCTTCTGGGGAGAACATTTGGGCGTTATTGATGGCTGTTTGGAAGTAAGCCGGTGTTAGGCGAGCGCGCGGCAACTCGATTCCAAAGTGGTGCATCGTCATGCCAATCTTAACTTCACTGAGCCCTAACTGAAATGGCCCATCAACCCCAATACGATAATCACAGGCCATTAAGGTGAAACACCCTTGGGCGATTGCGTGACCAGTACACACACCAACGACAGGTAACGGAAACGCCAACAAACGACGACACAATAGCGAACCTGCTTTAACCATTTCTACGCCAGCAACAGGGTCTGCTTGAAAGACTTTTAAATCAAAACCTGCAGAAAAAATACCTGGCTGACCGACAATCATAACGACTGCTTGATCTTGCTGGGCTTGGTCCAGTGCGCCATTTATGGCCGTGATGTGATCGGGAGACATTGCATTCACTTTACCGTTTTGAAGTGTAATAGTGGCAATTTTTCCATCTAGTTCGTACTTTACTAAATCTGTCATGTATTTATCTCTAAATCGGCCAATAAAGGCGCATTTAATACTTGCAGCCTTTCATTCTATAATTAATCAGTTAAGACACCATATATTCAAGTCTTTCGCTAATTATTTGATTCGCTTCTGACATGATGTTGTCTACTAAACCTTCGCAGGTAGGAATATCATCGATCAAACCTCCACACATTCCAAACGTTACCATTCCCGCATCAACGTCACCGGTTGTCCAGGCTATGTCCTGCATTTTTCCAGATACCATACCATGGACTTCAGAGAAGGCACCGCCTGCTTTTTCAATTTCAATAACCTTCAAAGCAACACTGTTTTTATAAACCCGTGCGGTGTTTTTGTAGCTTCGGAAGATTAGTGAGGTCTGGGTTTCATTCATATCGACTATGGATTTCTTAACATTCTTATGTACAGGTGCTTCTTGTGTAGCCAAGAAACGAGTCCCCATATTAATGCCTTCTGCACCTAACGCTAAAGCAGCAACTAAACCGCGTCCATCAGCGATACCGCCTGAGGCTACAATAGGTATTGATAGCTGTTTTGCAGCAGCAGGTATGAGTACTAAACCTGGTACATCTTCTTCACCCGGGTGCCCTGCACATTCAAAACCGTCGATACTGACGGCTGCAACACCTAAACGCTCAGCTTTTAGTGCATGACGAACTGCTACACACTTGTGGATGACCTTAATACCATGCGCATTAAATTTCTCCATGAATGGCTCTGGGCTACGACCGGCGGTTTCAACAATTTTCACGCCGCTTTCACAAATCACATCTACATAGTCGTCATAATTAATTTCTGACGCAACCACGCCCACTGTAAGGTTTACAGCAAATGGCTTATCAGTCAGCGATTGGCATTTTTCGATTTCTGCTTTAAGTAATGCCGGTGTCGGTAGCGTCAATGCAGTCATGGTGCCTAATGCACCAGTGTTTGAAACTGCTGCCGCAAGTTCCGCTGTCCCCACCCGCATCATACCGCCGCAGATAATAGGTTTTTCAATGCCAAGTAATTCTGTTAATCGGGTTTTCATTAATTTAATTCCTGTTTGTTAAATAGTGGCTCTCCCCTGCTTTAGGTCGTTGAGGTTAACCTAATGATATAGTCTCTATAAAACAATTGTCAGTCAATATCATTTGTTAATAGCAACTAAAGGGTAGGAGGAACTCATAGATTTATAGTAAATCTGCATCTATTTTTTAGCTCATTTTTGAGTTTAAAATCGGAAACCGTTCTAAATAACTTACCTGTCTTTTTGGCCTATTCACGAGTGAATAACGCTTTGTAGCCGGGAGTTATCATAAACTGAGGTTTGGCTATGCCATATAACATCCCTTTACACGTATCCTCTATTGAAAGGGCAACGAAAACGGCGTTTAATTTTTTAGTGGGCTCTCTTTCATAATCTAATAAGGGGGATTTCGCCAGGACAAATTACGGACACATCAATATCCTTTAATTTAAGTTCAAGCCTTACTACTTTGGCTAAGCTCTAATGCTTTTAAAAAAGAGACAGGCGTTTCACCAAAGCATTGGCCAAATAAATGGTCGAGTATTTTAAAACTCAGCGTCTTTCTGCAATCACTAAACCTGGAAGCGGTAACGTTAGGTGACAACGAAATAAGAACTCTTTGACTTATTATCGCTTGGAAGCCCGCCTGAGTGATGAAGGGCTAAAGTCTGATAACGGCGGCATTGTATAAAAGTCATGACTATTTGGAATAGGTTCTGCCAAAGACTGAATATAATACTTGGAGGACTTGAGATCATGATGCACGTCTGCCACCTTCCAAATACCTTTCATATTCGACCTAAATCTCGTATGTGACATGCTTGTTCGCCACAGCTCCCCATTTCTATCATACATATCTGCCATTACTGCAATCCAAGAGTCCTCATCTATATATATAGTCCGTTTAGGGTAAATATGCAGGCTACCCTTTTTAAGGTTGCCCTCTACAACCCAAACCCTATGCCGCTCAAAACGAGTTACATTAGGCGCTAGATGATTGCGTGTTAATAAGGCGTTTCTGTCAGCAATAACTGAGATTTCAAGCTTAGTGCTATTGTATGGAACAAACACTTCTTTCTTTTCAATGATTTTCCAGTTATATAAGCTGGGGCTACCACTGAACAAATCGACTTCATCAACTACGCGCAAATTTTCAGAATTAAACAGTGCCGTGTCATGCTCAAATTTTGGCAGTCTTCTAACCCGATTTTGATCAGCCAAATAAACCCAAGCTCTGCGAGGCACTGCTTTCGAATTCAAGTTTTCGTGAACAAGTAAACCGCCGCCAGCTAGACTAGCTGGTTGATTAACAAAGTTCATATAATAAATCATTTTGCCATTATCTCTAATGGCATCCCTTCCTTTTTGATAAAAAGGCATTGCGAGAAATATTTCGCTTTGTACAATTGAATGAGTCCCAGCAGAATGAACTGTTGCTTCAAACAGGTTAAAATTTAACGAAACCCCTCGCCAGTGCAAAAGATGGTTCCAGATTACCTCTATTCCGCTGCGCGGGTTCGGAAAAGGAGTTCCAGGCCAGACATTGGTAATACCATTACCGTTTTCCACTAGCCTGACATCCTTGGCATTCTTCTTTGTTGCCTCATAAATCCATTCTGGCGCAATATGTGTTCTATAAGTTTTATAAATTGGTAGATTGAAGGATTCGGGGTACTTATTCAGTAGCGCTATTTGACCAGGAGTCAGAAACGCCTTATAACGGAGATAATTGTCACTATTAATGAAGAAATTTGGTGTTTCGTTCGTTATAATGTTAACAGTCGAAGCTACTGTTTCAGAGTCACCAATCCAAGCAGGCACAGCACCGTCGACGCTGCCATTTTGTTCAGCACCTAAAGGCGTCTGAGACGACCAGCCGCAGACTGGAAGCAGCTGCAAACAAAATAGAAATACAACTCGCCCAATCACTTAAACCTCCGATACGGCCCAGCGATCCCGGCCCCTACTCTTTGCTTCATAGAGTGCCTCGTCCGCTGCTCGAATTAACTTATCACCTGTATCAATGTTTGTTGATGAAGCGATCCCAATACTAACAGTAAAACTCAGTCTATTACCGTTTCCGTCATCAATAGATAATTTTTTAATAGCATCTGAAATCCTAGAGGCGGCTTCACTAGCCCCCTGTTCTCTTGTTGAGGGTAGGAGTACAGCAAACTCTTCGCCACCATAGCGCGAGACACTATCTTCCTTTCGAAGTAACTGAGATTCGATAGTTTTTGCCAGTCTTTGTAAGCACACATCACCAGCCTGATGACCGAAGTTATCATTTAACTTTTTAAAGTGATCGACATCAATCAGTAATAGGCTAACAGGAGACGCTGAACGCCGTTGATTGTTCATGCATCTGCTTAACTCTTCGTTAAAGTATTTTCGGTTTCTTATTTGAGTTAACCCATCTGTGATTGTCATCAAAACTAATTCCTGTTGGCGCTCCTTTAGCTGAATTCGCATGCTATCCATCATATCTGCTAGCTCTAACATTTCATCTTTTGTCGACACTTCAACAGGCGCATCTAAATTTCCTTCCGCGACGCTATGAGCAGCACTAACCAATGAACCAATAGACCTTTTTGAAGAGAGATAAAAGCCAACAAATAAATATGCTGAAATCAATACCAGGGCTCCGAATCCGATTCCTCTATATTTTAGTAACCTTTCCTTTTCAACAATCCTTTTTTCATAAAGAGTCGTGATGAATCTAAATAAGTCTGCTTTTAAGGACGAAGTAGTTTCAATATGTGAACTTAAATCTGCGTAATAATCTTGCCACTGAGTCGTAAAGTCTACGTCAAGTACCAAGCTATCCTCGACTGAATGTCTTACAGAGGAAATACCCGCTAAACTTCGTAAATCAATAACATCCTGATACTGAGTTTTCGCGTTAGTAATAAATAATAGTTTTAATTTTTCTCTTAGTCGGTTCTCTAGTACACCTAAGCTATGATAATTTTTCTCTATAAACTCAATATCAGATGAATTCATAAACTTACTTTGGAGATAGTAAGCGCCGTAAGCCCGAGAGCGGCCTACTTCCTCTGTAACTGCCCGTAGTTCAACCGTTAGCAGGTTAAGCAACATCTGAATCATCGGGTCCGTTTCACTGGATACGCCAAATGAATTTGCTATAATCCCATTCAATTCATACGCATCATTAACAAGCATCATACTGCTTTCAAAGATAGTATTAAGCATATCTCCTTCTGAGCCAGTACTCGCTCGAGAGTGAACGAGCCTATTTTCTATCCCGTTCAAAGCCAGGCTATAAAGTTTATTTTCAGTTAAACGAACATCTCTATCTAACAGAGCTAGTTTACCTAACGCCTTATCTTTTGCCTTTTGGTAGGCATCTCGTACTTCCTTATCGATGTGACCTCGCCTGACCAAGCTTAGGTCACGAACATTCTCTAGAGAAGGTGTAAGAATATCTACTTTTCTGAGTAATTCAATTCCAACCAACCTTGATTTATCGGCATCGATAATCGCTTGGTCACTAACTATATTTTGGATAGAGGTAACGCTCATTGGGACTGCAAATAGAGCTATTACAAGGATAAATTTTGTAGAGTAACTGATGCGGTCCATCAGCAATATCGCAGGTAAAAAAACTAGCTTCATATGTCCACTACAAATAAGATTAAAAGTTAGATTCAACGTTTTAGCTAAGAGAAAATTAGCAGAACGACAAATGAAGAGTAAGCAATATTCTCCACCGAATCCTTGTTGTCTAATAGTAGTACAAACAATGCGCCTCGCAAGTGAAACTAGGTTATTTTATGGGATATGAACGACGCCTCTCTATTTAGACTAACCTCTAGATCTGGAGGTTGGTGCCCTTAACTCTGTATGAAAATCAGTATATTTCAAATAGCAACGGTTAGTATTTGAGTATTTTCGATAGTCTCCCGTGCAGTTTTGATAGACTTTACAGGTCTTATCTATACGCTGTATGGTTTAGGCGAGATTATTCGAATCTATTTAATGTGCTAGAGACTTACTTTATGACATCACTCTTCATTTTTACGACCCTACTGCTGATGGCTGTCGCTTACTATTTTTTTAAAGTAGTAAAAAAGCCCACACTCTTATTTAAAGGGACGCCTTTCAATAAAGCGATCATTAAACGT
Organism: uncultured Oleiphilaceae bacterium; assembly: GCA_913060665.1. Taxonomy (GTDB): domain Bacteria; phylum Pseudomonadota; class Gammaproteobacteria; order Pseudomonadales; family Oleiphilaceae; genus Alkalimarinus. The sequence goes on along the minus strand of CAJXUY010000001.1, from coordinate 48,920 downwards.
ACCCCAACTTTAACTAAGAGATACTTCCCGACTCCGTGGTTATTCAACACTCACTTTCAGCTTATCGCCTTTGGCTTTATCAAGGGCTTTGCGAAAACGTTAAACTATGACCAGCAAGACGTGTTGATCATGGAAGATGGTGGGAAAGTGAGTGTTGATTGGCTAGGTTTAGATTTACCTGATAACACTCCTACTATGTTAGTTCTACATACTATTTCAGGAAACCCCCAAAGTATGCGTGGTTTTGTTCGCTATACAAGAGAGCTGTTAGGGTGGCGTGTTGCTCTTTGTGTACGTCGTGGTCATGGCGATATGACGTTAAACACCGCCAATTTTAATACGATGGGCAATACTGATGACTTTACAGCCCAAATAGCGCACATACAGTCAAAGTTTCCGAAATCAGAACTCTATGCAACAGGTATTTCAGCTGGTTCTGGTGTTCTTGCTCAGTATTTGGGCAAGGTAGGAAAGCAAACTCCTATTAAAGCTGCTGTAGCCTACTGCCCTGCTTATGATATGCGCCATGCATTTACGCGAGCCAAGCCGTTTTACAGCAAGATGATGGCTAAAAAACTAAATAGGTTATTTATAACACCAAATAAAGACAAATTTGAACATCTCGATTCGTTTGAAGCTTTAAATAAGGCTGCTGACCTACACGAATTTCATCAGCATTTATATGAAGTAGCCGGAAATAAAAGTACTGAAGAGTACATGAATAAATCTAACCCATCGACGGTGTTCGATGATATAGAAATTCCTATTTTAATCCTAAATGCGAAAGATGACCCTGTCTGCCACATCGACAACGTGTATGAGAACCAAAGGCGTGTAGAAGCAATGGATAATGTGATTTTAACTCTGACAGACCGGGGTAGTCATTGCGCGTATTTTGAAGGAATAACAGCAAAACCTTGGGCTAATCGGATGATATCGGAATATTTTACTGCCATTCACTCCATTCAAAGCAGCAGTACTAGTCATCTCTGATGACACCATCCCGTTGACCATGAAGGACGCTTTGATGAAGTTGGAGACAGCGTGTGAATTATATTGATCGAGGTATAGGGCTATTTTAAACTTAACTCCCACAAAATATGTGCTTGGCGCATGTTTGAAAAAATATTAAGACACATTTGATTTATCCTATATTCTGGGTATTAGGCAAAAGTTAACCTGCGTAGAAATCACCCTATTATTTGTAATACTGGGGTAGGAGAAGCTTGTTTGTTGCATCTCCATAAGGCGACAGAAACATTATTGGCTAATTGGATATAAGCACGACTAATACTAGAAAGGGGGTCTTTTACTACTGTTGGCTCTCCCAAATCAACATGCTCTCGAACACTCGAATTTAACGGTAAGCTTCCTAGAACGCTAACTCTTTGCTCAGTTGCAAGTTTCTGTGCGCCACCGAGACCAAATATATTCTCTTCAAATCCACAATTTGAACACACATGAGTCGCCATATTTTCAACTATTCCAAGTACAGGAATATTAACTTTGTTAAACATTTCTATTCCTTTTCGAGCATCAACCAGTGCCATCTCCTGGGGAGTTGTGACAACGACTGCCGCTGACACGTTAATTTTTTGTGCAAGAGATATATGAATATCACCGGTCCCAGGGGGCATATCAATAATCAGATAATCAAGCTCCCCCCAGAGTGTAAGTTCTAACAATTGTTGTAGCGCCTTGACCGCCATTGGGCCACGCCAAATCATAGGAGATTTTTCTTTTGACATATAGGCTACAGACATTGACTTTAGGCCGTATTTTTTTATGGGCTCAACATATTTATCATCAACAAGTATTGGTTTTGTTTCTGGGGGAATACCCAACATTGTACTCATGCTGGGTCCGTATATATCAGCGTCTAAAATACCAACCTTTGCACCTTCTTGACGTAAGGATAACGCAAGGTTGATGGCCGTAGTCGACTTCCCTACTCCTCCTTTTCCTGATGCTACCATTATGATATTTTTTACCCCTTTGAGGTGCCCCTGTGTTTCAACTCTGGGTGACGGAAACACTCGACTATGTAGATGCACTGTGGCATTGGGTAAACCATGTTCAATTAGTTTATTCTCAATTTCCATAAGCAGTAGGTTTTCATGAGAATGCGCTTTTATGTCGAGGTTTAAATCAATATCAACACCATGATCATTAATAGATATGCTTTCTATCGATGATATCTTAGAAAGGTCCTCTCCTAATAAAGGGTAGTTCACCGATTCTAAAGCTGTACTCACCTTCGTTTTTATCATTGACTTCATAAATACCTCTCTTTTGTTTTTACCACACCAGTAATAATTTGACGCCAAAACGTAAAACATTTTTTCCACAAAACTCTGAGCCAGGGGGGGATTCTGGATATGGAAAATATACTAGTGAACGTCATACCTAAAATTTCTGGTAAGCGCTTAAATAGTATCGTTTAAGGAGTTCTACTCTCGATTCTAGACGCTGCTGGGGAGTTATCTGAGTATTACTCACTGAAGTACTCCAATGCACTGCCAGTTGCAATTGCATAAAGGTATGACCAGGGAAAAATTCCCTTATCATGTCCATCACTAAACGTAGCTTGTAAACCTTGCCCTCCTATTAACTCAACCGATACTAATGTTGATGACTGATTGATAATATTAATACCCACTACTTTCTTAGCACGGCATTGAGAACATGCACAATAGCGACGTAAATCCATACCTGAAATCGTACTCTGTTCACCATTTTTCCACATTATATCTAAGGCTAATTCGTCTTTATTAAACGCCACCTTTTGTGGTGGAACCACTGAGTCATTCATCAAAAATACTCCTGCAATAAGCAGCCAGAAGAAACTTCACCCGGCAGTTTATTCTAGATTTTCTATATCAGTCTTGGATGTATGTTAGTCAGCCTCTGGATAAACTAAAGCACCTCTTTTATTAGGGGCGTCGGCCCACTTTTCTGCATCAGGCAGTGGCTCCTTGGCTTCGAATATTTCAGGCCAGGTTTTAGAAAGTTCGGCGTTAATTTCGATATATTCAATCATATCTTCTGGCAGGTCGCTCTCTTCATAAATAGCATCAACAGGGCACTCAGGTACACATAACGCACAGTCAATACATACCTCAGGGTCTATTACAAGAAAATTTGGCCCTTCGTGGAAACAATCAACAGGGCAGACATCCACGCAGTCGGTAAATTTACATTGAATACACTGTTCAGTCACCACGAAAGTCATGGTTTACTCTCCTTCTGTAGAGCTGATATTTGCAGTAATTTGATCTTTCGCCCAACGAGCAAGTTTTCGGACATCAGGATCATTGTCATCGAGCGCTGTATCGACAACCGGCATACCATCAATATGTGCTATTTCACCAACTGCGGCAACAACAGCCTTTCTTAGGTTGCTAATAGGGTTTTCTACACAGGCTGCTAACGCAGGTATAGCGAGAGGAGATCCGATTTTCCCTAACGCTTCCGCTGCTTTTTCTTGTACTTGCCACATGGCGTCATTTGTTGCGCTCGAAAGGCTCTCAATGGAATCTACTACGTGTAAGCGCCCTAACCCTTTTGCGGCTTCAACACGAACCTGCCAATGTTCATCGTTTAACCCCCCTATTAAAGCGCTTGCTACCTGAACTCCATCGGCATATACCAATGCGCCTATGGCTGTACGACGAACTTCAGTATCACTATCACTAGCAGCTGTTGACATGAGTTGGGGCAAGTTTTCAGAGTCTTGTAAATACCCTAATACACTAACTGCTTCGCGCCTGACACTTGCGTCATCATGTTTCAATAACATTAATGCATGCGGACGCGCATCCCTAATTCGAAATTGTTTTAACGACCGTAGAATTGAAGACAATACAAACGGATCATCTTGCTGAAGCGCTTCTATTAACGCTGGAGCTGCGCTGCTATCTTTAAGGTCAGCAAGTGCATTAGCAGCAGCATTTTTGACATTTTGGTCACTGGACGTTAGGGCTTCGACCAGTGAATCCATCATATCTTTGGGATCAAACTCATCAATTACTTTTGCGGCTTCCATCCGAACAGATTCATCAGCGTCGCTCAAAGCTTGAATCAATAATTCTACGGCTTCTGCTTCTGGGCTATCGACTAGGTCAAGAACCGCAACACGGCGAATACCTGAGTCTGGGCTGTCTAATCGGTCGGCGATAGACGCTAATAACGGGTCTGAAAATTTTGACATAATAACCTCAGCGTAATAGGTATGGGATGTTTACAGTCACGGCATCAGTAGGACAATCGGCTTCGCAAGGCATGCAATACCAACATTCGTCATACTTCATGTGGGCTTTTCCTGTGTCCTCATTAATCCATAAGACATCAAGAGGGCAAACATCTATGCATGTTCGACAGCCCTTGTCAGCAATACACTTTTCATCATCAACAACAACTGGAACCATTGAAATTTGGGATGCTATAGGCATTTTATCTGCTCCTAAAATTTGAATTAAACTGCTTGTACGCGCATTTGTTGATACGCGTTTTTTTCGTGTTCATCCAGTTCAACTACATAAGGGTCTATAGGTTTTGTTTTGCATGACATTTCGTCATGTTCATCTTTAAACAACTGAACATGGCAAAACCACTTTTCATTGTCTGTTAATGGGTAGTCGACATAGTTGTGATACAGGCCCCAACGACTTTCAGTTCGATACATAGACGCAACCGCTGCCATCTGAGCACAGTCGAATACGTGTTGAGCTTCATTTGCTCTTAATAGTTCATGAGCATCACGGGCGTAAAGATGTTGAATATCGTCTACCATTGCCTTTAAACGTGCGAGACCGATATCCATTTTTTTAGTGACTTTAGGTGGCTGTAAATAGTCATTGACCAAACGTCGAACTTTGTATTCAAACTGGCTAGGGGGAATACCATCGGCTCGTTTTAATGGAGCGAGAATCCGATCTCGTTCAGCGAGAATAAATGCTTCATCTAATTCGGGAATCTCTCGTTCAAGTGCATATTGAGTCGCATTTTCTCCGCATATCTGACCATAAACAAATGCTCCTAACATGTAACTATGAGGGATAGAGGCCATATCCCCTGCTCCGTATAAACCAGGTATGGTAGTTTCTCCTTTTTCATTCACCCATACACCTGAAGCAGAATGACCTGCACAGAAACCAATTTCAGAAATATGCATTTCAACCATTGAGGTACGGTAGTCAGTACCACGCCCATCGTGAAAGCGACCCCGACTTGGTCGTTCATTGGTATGAAGCACATGTTCTATTTCTTGTATTGTTTCTTCTGCAAGGTGATCTAGTTTAAGGAATACTGGGCCTTTTCCCCCTTGAAGTTCGTTGTAGAACTCCATCATCATTTGACCACTCCAATAGTCACACTCGATGAAACGGTCGCCCTGTGAATTAGCGGTATATCCACCAAGAGGCCCCGTTACATAGGCACATGCGGGGCCATTATAGTCTTTCAAAAGTGGGTTTATTTGATAGCATTCAAGACCCGTTAATTCAGCACCAGCATGGTATGCCATAGAATGACCATCGCCACAGTTAGACGGGTTCTCATAGGTTCCAAACAAATAACCCGAAGCAGGTAGTCCAATTCGTCCAGCGGCTCCAGTACACATAACAACAGCTTTGGCTCGAATCACGATAATATCAGCATCGCGAGTACCTAAAGCGATACAACCAGAAACCGAACCGTCTTTGTCTTTCAATAAACGAATGGCTTGATAACGATTTTCGATAGTTACGCGATGACGGCGTAATCTGCGATAAAGGATCTTTTTAATATTATGGCCTTCTGGCATTGGCAGTACATAGGTGCCTAAGTGATGCACCTTTTTCATGTCGTACTCACCGGTTTCATCTTTTTGGAAGTACACGCCCCATTGATCAAGCTTTTGAATCATATCAAAGGAGCCTTGGGCATAAGCCATAACGCCTTTTTGTAATACGATACCGTCATTAGCAATAGTGATTTCTTTCACGTAATCTTCAGGTTCAGAATGACCTGGCACTACAGCGTTGTTAAGACCATCCATCCCCATACTAATTGCACCTGAGCGTTTCACGTTTGCCTTTTCTAACAACATAACACTCGCGTTAGGGTTCTGCTCCTTTGCTGTAATGGCGGCCATAGGTCCTGCCGTTCCACCGCCAATCACAAGCACATCAATATCTGTAACTGTAATATCATCTGGAAGTGTCATCTTTTAATCCTCTTTATGTTTGGACTAGATTTTTTAACGTTCAATTTTGAAACAGTACTTATAAGAATCACCGCGAATTGCAAGATACTCATAATCAATGGGTCGTTTATTTTGATCACGAGTCAGGCGTTCTACCCACATAACAGGGCTTCCTTTCTCTAACTCTAATTGCTGGAGAACTTCATCATCAGCTGGCCTAGCTTCTAGGCTCACTTCAGCTTCACCCAACCTAAGGTTGAGTAGTTCTTCTAACATCGGAAAAATATCGCCTGTTAAGTCGTGCCCAAATAACTTTTCTCCGATATTTACCGGAAAAAACGAACGATCTAGAGATACGGGCTCTTTATTGAGGTAACGAACCCGAAGTACTTCTATTACTTTTTCTTTATCGCCTAGCTGTAGTTTTTCCTGCACATTGTTATCAGCTACACGCTCTCGAATGCTAACCACGCGAGCTGAGGTCTTGTAACCTTTAGGTCTCATGGCTTCGTCAAAGCCTTGCAACTGCTGCATGTCTTGTGTTGCTTTAGGCTTGTTGGCGAACGTTCCCTTACCTTGTGAGGTAAATACTAACCCCTCGCTGTTCAAGTCTTTCAATGCCTGGCGAACAGTGATTCGACTAACACCAAAAGTTTTCATCAACACGCTTTCCGAGGGAATCCGTTCATATGGTGCGTATTCACCTGAAAGTATCTGCTTTTTTAATACTGTTTTAATTTGTATATACAAGGGCTGGTGTGACCCTGCATTAGCCTCTGAAGTATTCATTTAGTAACTCCAATAATAAAAACCATGGCCTTTCCTTCCTGTTATTACCTGTTATGACAAGTTGTAACGAGGGTATCAATTGAGCTTAAAAACAAATCGTTATCGCAAAATCGCTATTGAAACACGGCTAATGGTTGGTTGAACATTCAAATGCTTTTAAACTTTCTTTACGTATATGGGACAAACACTTTCGTTTTAGGTCGACAAATTCTTCTGATGTAGCGATGTCAGAGTGCCTAGGCCTAGGTAACTCAACATTTAAATCCGCAATAATGGAGCCCGGACCTGCACTCATAATCAGAATACGATCTGCTAGAAATATCGCCTCATCTACGTCATGTGTAATAAACAAAACAGTTGTTCCAAATTCAGACCAGATATTTAGGAGGCTTTCTTGCATAATCAACCTAGTCTGTGCGTCCAATGCTCCAAAAGGCTCATCCATTAATAGAACACTTGGATAGTTAGCAAGTGCACGCGCTATACCCACTCTCTGCTGCATCCCGCCAGATAGCTCTCCGGGTAGTTTTCCGGCCATGCCTTGGAGGCCGATCATCGATAAAAAGGTATTTGCAATAGAATCACACTCTTTTTGGCTATGTCCGGCTATTTTCGGGCCAAACGCTATATTTTCATGTACTGTTTTCCATGGAAATAAAGAATGCTGTTGAAACACCATTCCACGATCTGGCCCTGGTTGAGTTACTTCTTTTTCGTCCAGAAGAACTTGGCCACTTGCTGGCTTTATATAGCCAGCAACACTATTCAGTAAGGTTGACTTTCCGCAGCCTGATGGCCCCAAAATACAAACAAACTCACCTGGTGGAATATCTAAAGTTGTTGTCTCTACAGCGATGTTTTTATTGGCGCCTGACCCAAATGAAATAGTGACATCATTAATATTAACTCTTCCACGAGATATTGATTTTTTTTGATGAATAACCCTTTCTTTTGTCAACCCCTTTTCAGCTTTCATAATTGATTCCCAATTGAGTAATTGACGTCATATTTTCGGTACCGCATGCATCTAATGACTCAGACTAGAACTGCACACTGATAAATTATTAACAACCAACAAACCTTTCTACACCTACGCCGTTAGTTGCGGGGCAACGTCCACCGTAACGAAGGCCGCATAATTAACCTAACTAAAAACGTAGATAGAGAGCCTAGGGCCCCTATTACCAGCATCCCTACGACTATATCTGGGTAATTGATGAGTGAATAAGCATTCCAGGTGAAGTAGCCGATCCCATACTGTCCAGAGATTACTTCTCCAGCGAGCAACGAAAACCAACTAACTCCCATGCCAATGGCTAAGCCCGAAGCAATACTTGGTAAAGCAGCTGGAAGCACTACATGTAGAAATACTTTTGAACGCTTAGCTCCAAGAGACAGCGCTGCTCTTACAAGAACTTCAGGTGTTTGTTCTACGCCATGTACGGTACTTAAGATAATCGGAAACAGGGCACCTAAAAAAGTTATATAAACAATTGAAGATTCTTCTGTAGGCCACATTAGGATTGCTAAGGGTATCCAGGCAACGGCTGGTATTGGACGAATGATTTCAATATACGGTAAAACAGCTGCTCTCATCATTCGTGAACGTCCAATTACAAGACCTGTACCAACACCCAAAAATACCGCTATTGAATAGGCCACCAAAATTCTCTTTAAACTAACAAGGATATGAATATAGAACTCTGTATCAGCTAACTGTGTAATAAAGGCACTACCTACAGAAAGAGGAGTTGGTATATTCTGAAAATTAATATAAAAATTAAAACTATATATCGTCGCTAGGTGCCATAGCACTAGACCAACCGAAATAGAAAGTACACCTATGAAGAGAGAGTCTGTTTTCTTATATAGAGCGAACACTTTTTCCAATACTGGAGGTTTAAGGGTTTTTTTCGTGCTGCCAACCGAGTGATCCACACCGTCACTTTTTAGCTCTAATGTATCCTCAGTAGAGGATTTCGTAGAATCATGATTTTCGACTGTAAAGTTCTGCTCTTCAGGCAACAGTATATTCTCGACTTCATCAGGCCTATCGTCGGTACACTTTTCTAAAGCTCTCACGTTCATAGAGTTCAGCCCTTTCATAGTTGAAAGTGACGAGAGCGAATGCTCAACGTCATTTTGTAGCCTACCTTTAGCGATGATGACAAAAACTCAGGCTAAAATGTTGGCCGTGCAGTTTGTGTTAAATTTCACCTTGTATTAACTTGGATCAATCGATACAAGCTTGTACTAACATGTTATATCTACATGCTTAATTAGCGCACAAGCCGTGCCATATGTTGATTTAACCAAAATAATAAATTTTATCTAACTGTTTTATAACGTTTTATTGATAGGGTGAGTTTTATTTATTTAAAATAACATTTTAATTTTTTTGTGGGGCATGCTTCTTGTTAGTTCATATTTCTTAAAAAATCCCGAAATTGGCGCATAACATTTTATTATGTTTTTTAAAACTTAATACAAGTTAGGAGTGATTGATTTTGAAGTTTGAGATGTATCGACTCTAAACTTACATCGTTTATTCAGAGGACTTGGTTAATTGCGATTGGCGTGTTTAAGGCAATTGATACAGAAGCATAAGTAAACGGATTATGAATATAGAATATATAGAGGATGGTAACGTGTGTCTGATTGGGGTTGTTCGAAATACCCCCAAAGAAGGCGTTATTGATGCCATAAAGAGGCTATCAAGGACAAAAAAAGACTCATTGATACAGATATATACATAAACTTTATTAACGTACCTTATAACAGGCTGCAAGTAATGCATATACATTCAAATTAGCCGGCTTAAAAGCTAGCCGACTATTGAGTAATAAAGCAATATAGACCTATCTTGATGAGTTAAATCACGTCTGACCAGGCCAGTTGTTTTCCTTTAGCATTAACCGCATCGCCTTTTTTCATAAAAGTAGTAAGCTTACCGGCGCTGTCTTCAACAAAAAAAGCAACATGACCAAATAGTTTCAACCCAGTCGATTGATCATAAACGTATGTAGCATTGACCTTTTTGCCCGCTTTAGTCACTAAAGCATACATGGTCGTCATTGCTTCAACACTATCGAAACTAACAATACCAACATCTTCAATCCACATTTCCGCCGGTGCGAGTAATGGGTTATCAATAATAGGCGACTCTACACTATTCACGAGTGAGTCGTAGTCTTGACCCCGTGCTTTGTATGCAGTTTTAACGTAAGTATTATCCAGCCATTTGTCGAAGCTCAAAGGTGGTATGTCTTTCTCTTTAACTAATAAAGCATGATCATATTTTAAAGCCTCTAGCCATTGAGGTTTAATTGAAGCTTCAAATGTCGTAATGCCTCCTTTAGAGAAATATAGATACAACACTTCTTTTTCGATACCCGTCCATTCAGACACTTTCGTAGCCGCATATACTGGGTCGTTGTCTATCCAGTCTTGGGCCTCAAGAGTTGCATTAACGTAGGATTGAACGATCTCGGGATACTTATCGGCAAAATCTGTACCCACTACTGTCCCATGAAAAGTGGGGATGCCGGCCTCACTACCATCAAAAATTTTACGCCCAGTACCACGAAACTCCATCACCTCTGACCAAGGAGTAAAGTCTGCATGAGCATCAATTTTTCCGATCGCTATATTATTGACTCCCACGGGCGGACTTTGATTTTTCAACTTCACTTTTTCGACTAGGTTATTATCCCGCAGCACTTTAAGTGTCATCCCCCATGCAGCACTACCGAATGGTGTTGATATATCTTTGCCATCTAGTTCAGACATTGAATAGATATCAGAGCCAACTGGAACGACAATCCCATTGCCTGTCCCTTTTAAATTGTATCCCGTTACAGCGATAAATCGACTTTCCGATCGTCCTCCTTGTTCAAACTTTGCCCCGTTGACAATGAGCGGATAATCTCCCATAACGCCAAATGCAAGCTTTCCTGCTAGCATTTGATTGGTTATTGGCGGTCCGGAAGTATAGTCCTTGTAGACAATGTCATATTCAACTCCTTCATATTTTCCATCGCTCGGTAAATGCTTTTCTAGCAGAGCTAACTTCTCGAGAATAATTCCTCCAGGCACCGTATTAGTTACGGTGCTCTGGTGCCCTATTCCGATAGATATTGTTTCCGCCTGCAACTGGCCGCTCAAAATAAATGCAAGCGGCACTGCTAGAACTAATTTATTAGGCTTTTTAAACATACGTTGTATCTCCAGCTATGATTTAATTTACTAAACCCATCTTGTTTAAATAAAGAAGGTTGATTGATAACATAACGATTGGATTACTGGCTCTTATGGAATATAAACTTGTACTAACATGTTATATTCACATAATTAAATAGCGCACAGGCTGTGCCATAATTTTAAATGTTAAATAATGATTTTTTTAAGTGTCTATTTCGAAAGGTATTTTTTACCACTATGTAGCTAAGTAATATTATGTATGTCAAAATATCAGTTACACTTCCGTGCGCTTTACTAGTTCATAAAGAAAAAATAGTCCCGAAATTAGCGCATAAATATTCAGTGTTGATTAATGCCTTTAATACAAGTGATCTTGATCAATACCTAAACAATATCGGGCTAATTTAGAAATTGACCAACCAACATTTAACCCCGCTACACCACGTTTTTCTTTCTACTATGCCCATCTACTAAGCCCTCATTACCTTCAATTACTACAAGTAAAGTAATACAGTAACGTCTTCCTATATGCTCTGGGTTTGTTATGATACAAAAAACGTTACAAGGTATTGTTAAGTAATGGCTCGACCTAAATATAAAATATCCGCGTCAGACCTTCTATTCGTGCATGCCTATTTACTTCGCGCTTTAGAGGATAGTCATTACATCACTCGAGGGAATTCCGTCGCCTATCAGTTTCGCCAGTATCTTAATCGTATTGATTTTGATGATGATCTAGAGCATGAAGCAGAGATACTCAACCGCTGGTGTGAAAAGTATCTAACAACCCAGCAGTGGGATCGTTTGAAAGTCACGGTTCGGAAAGAGCGCTATCGCCAATCCAACACCGATGTCACCATCACTCTTAAACCGAATGCCCATAAGGTATTGCAAGCATTGATCCAACAAGGCAATGCAAAGTCTTTATCTGACGCTGTGCTATGGTTAAGCAAACATCAATCAATAAAGTAATGTTGGGACCTTGGCCCTGTTAAAAATTAATTATTTTTGCAACATTTCTTCAGTTCACGCGTCTAACCACAAACAAACGCTCTTGACGAAGCAATAAAGGTTTTAAATATGAGTAAAAGCAAGCTGATTTTGGCTTTGATTATTGCGGTAGCATTCGGATCCTTTATGGTCTTTGATATTAGCCAATATATGACGTTGGACTACTTTAAGTCACAACAAGCGGAGGTTGAGCAATATGTAGCATCTAACTATACCAATAGTGTAATGGCTTTCTTTTTAGTATATGTGGCTGTAACCGCACTTTCTTTACCTGGCGCTGCGGTAATGACGTTGATTGCGGGGGCAATATTTGGTCTTATTAATGGACTGATTATTGTGTCGTTTGCATCAACACTAGGCGCTACGCTTGCATTGTTAACCTCTCGATTTTTACTTCGAGATTCAATTCAGCAAAAATTTTCTACTCAATTACAGTCCATCAATGACGGGATACAAAAGGAAGGCGCATTTTATCTGTTCACCTTAAGGCTGGTTCCTGTTGTGCCATTCTTCGTTATCAATCTAGTTATGGGGCTCACAAGTATTCCAGTTAGAACGTTCTTCTGGGTTAGTCAGGTTGGTATGCTTGCAGGCACGGCGGTATATGTAAATGCAGGCACCCAACTTGCTGGAATCGACTCACTAGGTGGAATCCTCTCACCCGGCATCATATTTTCATTCGTGCTACTTGGCTTATTTCCGTTAATTACAAAGCGTGTGTTAGAGGCGATTAAACGTAAAAAAGTACTAAAGGCCTATCCAAAACCAGACCAATTCGATGAAGATATCGTTGTCATTGGTGCCGGGTCTGCAGGGCTGGTTACGTCTTATATAGCAGCTGCAGTGAAAGCCAATGTAACGTTAATCGAACGACATAATATGGGGGGAGACTGTCTCAATACGGGCTGTGTTCCCTCAAAAGCACTCATTCGATCAGGTAAGTTTATGGCCGACGCTAAGCGATCGCAAGATCTTGGTTTCGAGTCTGCCTCTGTTAGTTTTAATTTCTCAGACGTAATGGAGCGTGTGCAGCGTGTTGTGAAAACCATAGAGCCACATGATTCAATTGAACGATACACCAATCTCGGTGTTAACGTAATAGAAGGCGAAGCGAAGATTACATCGCCCTATACAGTTGACGTTAATGGTAAAACCTTAACGACTCGAAATATTGTCATTGCAACAGGTGCCCGCCCTTTTGTACCCCCTATTAAAGGTATTGAACAAATTGATTATTTAACCTCAGATAATGTCTGGGACTTACGTGATCAGCCTAAGCGCTTAATTGTGTTAGGTGGCGGGCCCATTGGTTGTGAGTTAACGCAAGCATTCTCAAGGCTCGGTAGTCAGGTAACACAAATAGAAATGAATGAACGTATTATGGTGAGAGAAGATCCAGATGTGTCTGCTCAAGTCCGTAATCGCTTTGAGAACGAAGGCGTAACCGTATTAACGGGTCATCAGGCAGTCGAGTTTGTCATCGAAAATGGCGAGCAGATATTGATATGCAAGCACAACGATAGCAACGTTAAGGTACCGTTTGATAAAGTATTAGTAGCCGTGGGGCGTGTTGCAAACGTTTCAGGTTTTGGCTTGGAGGATCTGGATATACCGACCACTCGTGTGAGAACAGTCGAGGTTAATGAATACTTAGAGACTCGGTTTCCAAACATTTACGCCGTAGGTGACGTAGCAGGTCCATTCCAGTTCACTCATACCGCAGCACACCAAGCATGGTATGCGGCCGTTAATGCCCTGTTTGGGAAATTTAAGAAATTTAAGGTTGATTATCGCGTTATTCCCTGGGCTACCTTTACTGAGCCAGAGGTTGCGCGCGTGGGTTTAAATGAGCAGGAAGCCATCGACAAATCGATACCTTATGAAGTGACAAAGTTTGATGTGGCAGAGTTAGATAGAGCCATTGCAGATGAAGAAGCTCACGGATTTGTAAAAGTCCTCACGGTTCCTGGTAAAGATAAAATACTGGGTGTGACTATTGTGGGTGAGCAGGCTGGAGACTTGATCGCTGAATACGTAATGGCGATGAAGCACAACCTAGGGCTTAATAAAATACTCGGTACAATACATATTTACCCCACACTGGCTGAAATGAACAAGTATGCTGCAGGTGAATGGAAGCGAGCTCATAAACCAGAGAAACTATTGAATTGGGTTGAAAAATTTCACCGCTGGCAGCGCGGAGATAAAACCAGTGAACCTAAACCTAGTCGGTTTGAAACGACGAAAAGCCCATCATCAGAATAAATATATAGTGTTTATATTTTCAGGACAGTGCCCTTTAGATTTATTTAAACCTTTAGGGCGCGGTTGATAGCATTGGAGATTTCTACCCCTTTATCGTTTAAAATACATAGCACGCCCTTGTACCAATCTGCATGTACTACTGATAAATATAGACAATATTGGAAAATAAATGAACCGTAAAAAGAAGATAAAGCAAACCTTTAAAAAGCTACTGAAGAAAGAAAACGCAAAAAAACAACCTAAAAACAAAGAGCGTTATATCTCAAAAGCTGATAGAGCCGCACTAGAAGCAGAACAAGCTAAAGAACAAGAACAAGGCAATCAACAACCATAACTAACTTTAAGTTATTGTTATAACTGAATGATATAAAACAATATAGTATCTAATGTTAGTGCGTATGTATTCATATAAAATCTATCGCAGTTGCCTATAAATTGGCGTTCTTCTGCATTAAATACTCATGGTACTATTATTAGACATAATAGCCTCTTTACCACCATCAAAAGATGTTAAAGTAAAAAAATAGGTTATAACTAATATAGGTTCATAACAATAACTGTATTGATGGTATTCCGTAGTCCCAAATATGAAAGTATCTAATAAAGTTTTGGTTGAAATTCCGGTATCTGACCTGGAAATTGGCATGTACGTATCAAAGCTCGATTGTCCTTGGGAGGATACGTCGTTCATCTATCAAGGTTTTTTCCTCTACGATAACCAGGATATACAGGAACTACAATCACTCTGTAAAACTGTTTTTGTACAAGCAGAGAAAGAGGTTTGGGACGAGAAGCAAAAAATCACGCTATCCACAGGCAAAGAACGCGTTCGTACCGTAACACAAGAAAAAGTCACCTATATCAACAAGGTACCCGCGTATCGTGAGCTTGAGAAAGCAGGTGCGACCTACAATGAAGCCAAACAGCTAATATCTAATATTTTTACAACCGTCAAACTGGGTAAATCGTTTAATGTAGCTGAGGTTAAGTCTGTGGTGACCGATATTGTTGGTAGCATTCTTAGAAACCCAAACGCTCTGCAATGGCTTGCCCTAATCAAAAACAAAGACGAATATACCGCGGAACATTGCTTAAGAGTCTGCATATTTTCTGTATCGCTCGGACGTGAGCTTGGCATGTTAGAGAGCGAGCTAATAGACCTTGGAATAAGCGGTTTTCTTCATGATGTTGGTAAAACGCGCGTTCCTGACGAAGTGCTTAATAAGCCGGGGCGCTTTACCGCTGAAGAATATGAGGTAATGAAAAGCCACTCTACTCACGGAAAAAACATCCTCATATCTCAAAGTGGCCTGCCCCCGATAGCCGTTGATGTTGCGTATACGCATCATGAACGAATTGATGGCGGTGGCTATCCAAGAAAGCTGTCTGGCCATAAGATAAGTAACTTCGCTCGGATTGTTTGCATCGTTGATGCCTACGATGCGATGACGTCGGTAAGGGTTTATAAAACAGCGATGTCATCGTTAGAGTCACTTCGCATTATCTTCGAAGAAAAAGGCATACATTTTGACCCCGAACTAGCGGAGCTATTTATCAAACTCATCGGTGTTTACCCTACCGGGCATATTGCAGAACTAACCTCAGGAGAGGTCGGAATTATTATTAAGTCAAATAATGAGCACCGATTAAAACCAAAAATTCTCAGGATTATCGACTGCCAAAACCGGCGATCAAAAGAGACGATTATTGACCTTACTACTGACCCTGTTGACGCAAAGGGCAACGTCATTCGACTAAAAACGGTTCATCCCAACGGAGCATTCGGCATTGACATAAAACCCTACCTCAAGAAAGGGTTACGGCTGAGTGAATCCGAAGACGAATAACTAGATTCGCTAAATACGACGTTGTCTAGCTACAAATGTTGTCTAAGTACAAATGTTGTTTAAGTACAGTGCTGCCTAAGTACGTTGTATAAAACCTCTGTCAGATAGTCTAAATCATTGTCAGATATAATAAATGGCGGCATCAAATAGACGAGTTTACCAAACGGCCTTACCCAAACGCCCTGCTCCACAAATTTAGGCTGGATCTGAGATAACTCTACTGGTTCTTTTAGCTCTATTACCCCGATTGCACCTAATACTCTTACATCTTCTATACAGTCTAACTCGCGGCATCGTTTTAACCCGATTGTTAAGCGAGCCTCAATATTTTGCACAATTTCCTTCCAGTCGGAATTTAGAAGTAGCTCTAGACTGGCAACACCCGCTGAACAAGCTAATGGGTTTGCCATAAACGTTGGGCCATGCATAAATAACCCTGGGTTTCCATTACTGATAGTCTCGCTGATTTCTTTGGTTGTCATCGTAGCTGCGAGGGTCAAATAACCTCCTGTCAGGGCTTTACCTACACACATGATGTCAGGCTCAATACCGGCATGTTCAGACGCAAACATCTTACCGGTTCGTCCAAACCCCGTAGCAATTTCATCTAGAATCAATAATACGCCATATTCATCGCACAGAGACCTGACACGCCTTAAGTAGTCTGGCGAATAGAAACGCATGCCTCCTGCCCCTTGTACCACAGGCTCAATGATCACGGCTGCAATTGAATTGTGATGGGCGGCTAGCGCCTCTTTCATTGGTTCAATATCATGATCTGTGCAGGGTTGATCATATTTACAGCGAGGTGCTTCGACAAAATACTGGGGCGTGATGGTATCTGAAAAGAGTGAATGCATACCTGTAATAGGGTCACAAACCGACATTGCACCAAAGGTATCGCCGTGATAACCGTTTTTAACCGTTAAAAAGTGCTGTTTCTTCGGGTGCTGTTTATCATGCCAATACTGAATCGCCATTTTCATCGACACTTCTACGGCTACAGAGCCTGAGTCAGAGAAGAATACTGTCTGGATTGTTTTAGGGCTAATATCAACGAGTATTTTGGCTAGCTTGATCGCAGGGTCATGAGTTAAACCACCAAACATGACGTGGGACATCTGACCTAACTGTTCGTTAAGCGCGCGATTCATTGCGGGATTATTATAGCCATGTATCGCACACCACCACGATGACATACCGTCAATAAGCGTCGTTCCATCGGCAAGTTTGAGTCTCACTCCATCAGCGGAGCTTACGCGCCATATTGGATGGTTTGCGCCTATTGAACTGTATGGATGCCAAATATGGTTTCTATCATAATCAAGCAGGTTGTCGGTGGGAGCTTTAGTCATTTTATATCCAATTGACGAATATAGAGTGACAGAAGATACCTGTAACTCTATATTTTTATCACAATATACCGAAACCCTAAATTGGCTCTCTCATGGTAACAAACTCTTCTGCAGCGGTGGGGTGAATACCAATCGTTTCATCAAAGTGAGCCTTGGTGGCTCCAGCCTTGATTGCGATAGCAACCCCTTGCATAATTTCGCCGGCTTCTGGTCCAACCATATGAGCGCCCACCACCCGGTCAGTATTGACATCCACTATCAGCTTCATAAATGTCCGTTCGTCTCGTCCCGACAAGGTATGTTTCATTGGTTTAAAGTCTGACTTATAAACATCAATATCACCAAAC
This sequence comes from uncultured Oleiphilaceae bacterium, assembly GCA_913060665.1. Classification (GTDB taxonomy): domain Bacteria; phylum Pseudomonadota; class Gammaproteobacteria; order Pseudomonadales; family Oleiphilaceae; genus Alkalimarinus. Next base: position 30,922 of record CAJXUY010000001.1, on the reverse strand, counting down.
CGCTCTCGGGCTTGTGTTTCAGTTAACCCAACCGTACCAATCGTAGGCTGGCAAAATACTGCAGTGGGAATGTTGTCATAGTCCATATTGATCGGTTGGTCATTGAACAGGTTACGGGCAAGCGCCATTCCTTCAGCCAACGCGACAGGCGTTAGCTGATAATCCCCTTTCACATCACCTACCGCAAAAATATTTTTTACAGAGGTCGCAAAATTACTATCCACTTCAATATTGCCCGCTTTATTTAGGGCTATGTCTGTATTTTCAATACCAATATCCTGAGTATGCGCTTTGCGGCCTGTCGCTGCCAACACCAACCCGGTATTAACTGAGCTGTCGTCTTCTAGCGACACGTTAAAGCCATCCGAGACTTTAGTCACCGAGCGAATGTTATTGTTGAAAACGAGCTTAACGCCCTTTTTTTCAATTTCATTTTTAGCGAAGGCACGAACATCTTCGTCAAAACCACGCAAGAAAAGGTCGCCTCTGTAAATCAATGTGGTATCAACACCTAAGCCGTTTAGAATGCCCGCTAACTCAACGGCAATATAGCCGCCCCCTAACACAATCGCAGACTTGGGAAGGCGGGGTAAAAAGAAGAACTCATTCGATGTGACCGCATGTTCAGAACCTTCAAATTGAGGGATAAACGGCCAACTACCCGTTGCCACGGCAATATACTTAGCGGTATAAGTTGTATCGCCAACAGAGACTGTATGATGATCAACAAAACGGGCCCGGCCACTATGAACCGTAACACCAGCTCCTTCAAGTAGATTATTATATATTCCATTTAATCTACTGATTTCATGGGTTTTATTGTCCCTCAACTTGTTCCAGTCGAAATTCAGCGTTCCGCTATTGGTCCAACCAAAACCGGCGCCATCCTCTAAGTCTTCTTCTATATGGGAGGAATAAACGAATAGTTTTTTTGGTACACACCCAACGTTGACGCAGGTTCCGCCCATGTAGCGATCTTCTGCAACCGCCACCTTAGCACCAAGACCCGATGCGATTCTAGAAAGGCGAACACCTCCAGAGCCTGCACCAATGACAAACAAATCATAATCGTATTCTGACATAAGATGGGGGTTCCTAAATTGAATGGAGTAATTTATAACAGTTGGGTTCCTACCTTCGCCAGAGCAAAGGCAAAGGCCAGATGTATATACTTCAGTGTACGTCCTCGTTCACAATATTTGGTACACACAATAAAGAGTTTAAAATAACTAGTTAGTCGGGGCAGTGACGAGGCTTAAATAATACGGTTTCAGTAAAGTCGCCTAATTTGACTTCACCCACTTTTTCGTAGCCCAACGATTGGTAAAAATTAAGATACCCTGCATTACCCGTATCGAGCCCGATCCCACTAGAGCGCGGATTTTCGCTACACAGTTTTTCGACCGCGTTAAGCAGTAAACGTCCGTATCCATGCTTTTGGTGAGATGCATCAACCCCCATCAGTGGAAGCTCGTGATGCTCACCGCCCGGAAGAATAGCATTCACTTGCTTATGGTAATCAATATAGCGCCTAGTAGAGCTTAAACCCGCCGTTAACATCATTCTAATGCGCCAATTAAATTGCTCAGCAAGATTAAGTCTTACGGTAGGGCTTCCTACTAATGCGATGCCGACCAGTCGGTTATCTACGCTAAGACCTATAACGTCTTGTCCGTGAGCAAAATGTAAGTCTATTAGCTCTCTGATAGTTGCACGCACTCGTTGATCGTAACCCGCGCGGGATGAGTCAAACAAATATTTAAATGTTGGTTCATCACGATAAGCATGATACAAAATAACCTTTGCTTCAGTGGTGGCTCCGGGGTCAAGCCTCACAATTTTTGTTTTTACGCATTCCGCAGTATCTGTCATTATTTTTCTCCGGCTTTGGCTTTCGGCGTAATAGGTTAACCCTTTAGGGTTAAACGAACATTAACCAATCCACCTTTCTCATCCTTGTCTATAGAAACCTGGGATACTTCGATATTATACGTAGCATTTAGATCTCTTAGCCAAACTATAATTGTATTGAAAGGTACTTTTTCTAACCAAACTCTAACCTTTCGGTCTCCAGATGGCTCGAATCTTTTTAGCTTTATCTTATGTTTTTGAGCGTTTGCGCTAACCGTAGACACCAACGATTGGCTGTCTAGAATCTTCGACGCGTTATTATTTCCGGTATTCGAAGCAAGTGATTTTGCAATCCCTTCATTTGCTTGTACCCAACTCAAAAGAGCTTGGCTATTTTTCAAATTAGTTTCTTGTGTTTTTGAGAAGTCATGAGCAGGGGACCAGATCAAAAAATAAAGTATCGCTAGCATTAGCGCAATCGACAACGCCATTAATGCTTGTTGATCTCGCTTTGGCATTGCTCCGAATTGACGAAGTGCTGAGACAACTGAAGGTGCGTTTTTAATATTAGTTATTATTGACATCATTAACTGCCCGTGACGCTTAAACGTCCTCTTACACTATTTTGCTCGTTAATCGCAGAGCTTATTTTTGCGCCCAGCCCTGCAGACGTAAGTCCATTCTTAAGTTGATCTAGTTGCTGAAATGACCCTGCTCTCAACTCAATCGTTAGCTCTTGCCTCTGGTCACTGTAATTAACACTCTTAAATTCGACGTTTTGGTTGTTCGGTAGCTTAGAATACTGGTAACCCGCCTCGCTTAACAAACCTAGAAAATCTGTATTTCCTTGCGAAGTACTTGCCAACTTGAGCTTGCCTTGCAGCGTGCGCCGCAAGTTATTGACCGAAACTCGCCTCTCAGCGGGAAACAGTTTTTTATACACTTGTAATGCCTGCTGGGAGTAGTTATCTGCTTCTTGTTGATAATAATAGCCCTTTCCGATATCCACTCCAACCTGCAATACGAACCAAATACCCGCAACAGCAGCGACCGATTTCCATTTCTTCAGCGATGGTGAAGCAGCATTTGCAATTTTAAAATCACCCTGGCACAGGTTGATTCCTTTTGTTCCCTGTTGAAACCAAGATTCACATAATAATTCAAGCATGGGTACATTCAGGTCGCGATTTGTCCACTCAAAACCTTCAGACTGCTGCAGCTCTGCCAATACTATTTTAAGGTCATCAGCTTGAGAGGGTGGCATAAAACAGCTGACCTGTTTTTTATCTATTGATTCAGCCTCGTCATCAGTGATTAAGACAGAATCAAAGTAACTAACCAGATTAAAAAGTTTTACTCGAGTGACGGTACCCGGTTTAATATCCACTAACGCCCAGTCATCTTCAAACCCGATCACCGCATCGACACCCTGTATCGGTAACAATGAGGCATCACTATAGATCGCATCAACCGTTATACCTGTATTACTCAGTGCATCGAAGTATGCTTTGAATAAGGTGTAATTAATCACTTCAACAGCGTAATTGCCATTGCTAAGCCTTTCACCAAGAGCGATATGCACACTATCAATATCTTCTGAAAGCTGCTCTTCGACTGCAAAAGGCAAGGCTTGTTGAACAAATCGCGTTTGCTTACCGGGTATGGTGACCTGTGTGGAGTTAATTAAATTAGCAGGAATCAACCCAATAATTTGCACTTCATCGATCGAGTTTTGATCGAGTAACTGCTGAACATTTTCAAATTGCTCAGCAATGCCTCCCGCTAATTTTTGGCCTGCTCGGGCATACAATGCCCACTCAAAATTGGACAGCCCTTCATTTTCGTCTTCGGGCAACGATAGCGCTCGAATAAACAACTTGTTTGGCATTATTGTTCTCTTTATGTCCCTTAAATTCTTCGGCTTTGGTTATAGCTTATTGTGCCAGAATCAGCTCTTTAGTGATGATATACTTTTGACCTTGATCCCGTGATAATAACGTTAATGTGCCATCATTAGCATCTCGATAAAGAACTGACACTAACCGGCTGACCCGGCCTCCAAGTGTTACCTTGGAGGATACTGTGAAAAACTCGCTATTTATCGAAAAACTTCCTTCTAATACTAAGCCAGCATACTCAGGTAATGCTTTAAAGTCTTCTAGCTTTTTAAAAGGTTTATCCTTTCTATAGTCGATTATAGACTGACCTTCGGCATCTGATAGGGTTTTTCCCTTTGACAGTGACCTGTATATCTCTTTTGTGCATGTATTTATATTAATTGCTTTTACACCAACAGGTAAAGCCGAAACATGGGGCAACAACTTAGCGTAAATATCAGGCGTGACACCATCAATTAACATAAGTTCTGAAATCGACGCAAAAGGCTGACTACCTGTTCTATAAGGTTTATCCTTAATTAAATAGTCACCGTCTTCAGCACCTTCCGATCCGTCAACTTCATCATTTTCATCAATCCAATCTATGATTTTTTCAAGTCGTAACTGTTCGATTTCAAGAATTAAAAAGAGGTTGGTGAACCGATCAATCACCACCTGATCTTTTGACCCATTTGAATTAATAAGGCTATTAATATTTAGCTTACCCTGAAGGTCATCAACTTGAGCCTCAATAACACCAAAATCTACTGGAAATCCAACCGCTCCAGCGCCCCAAGCCTCAGAAGGGTCGTCCATAAATTCTGTTTCCTTCTTATCGTTCTCCCAGTCAACAAATAGTATTTGACGCGCTACCTGCTCTGCCCCTATTGCATACTCATAAGCTTGGCTTTGAATTAGAGTGTTAGATGCTTTTTTGATAAATAGACTTTGGCGAGAAATCATCCCGCTAGCCAAAATGGTCACTAATGCAAAAACAAACAACACCATCATAAGGGCAACGCCCTTTTGTTTATGAGGTAACGTAACGCTGTTAGGTGAGAATTTAACTAGCAAGCTGGTTATCCATGAGTATGTGTTCCAAAGTTACTGGTTTTCACTATCAATACTTTCGTTTTCTTGTTGTTGGTTAGTTCCTTCTTCTCCCTTATCAGAGTCGTCATCGTTGGCCACTGTTTCAATTTGCAGAAATTGCGGAAGATCGTACAACCGTTTGAGTGATCCAAAATAATTATGTTCTATTGTTATTTCAAGAGCCTTCGGTAACAGGTATTTGCCAATTCGGCTATTGTCAGTATCCGTCTGCTCAGGGGGCCAAGATTCTACCCACTGATTTTCATCATCCATAAACCGCAAGACAATTGCATCAATGTCCGTTAAGAGAGTTTGAATAACACTTTCGCTATCTTGAGGCCTATCAAGCATTGTCCAATAATGTCGAAGCAACTCTCCATCAAGTAATTCGTAAGATACGCGTTGAAGATCACTACGGGTGTCTCCCATCGGGTTGCGCCACCCAGAACGGGTCAGCTCCATTACATACAACGTATTACGATTCGAAACTGCGGGCTGGAAGTCACCATATTCATCACGAATAGCACGGTGGCTTACCTGTTGAACATCTCGAGATAAAATCAGCATCATCTTTTGAAGCTGTTCAAATCGTTCGCTGTTGTTCTGTGTGATTTGTTGAGCTCTAATTGTGCCCCCTAGGAGCTGCCACGTACCGAGGCCTATTAAAGCCGTAATACCTATCGCTATTAAAACCTCAAGCAACGTGAACCCATTTTGACGAGCTATCTTAATGCCAATGGCCATCAGTGGCGACCTGCAAAACCGGAATAACTAAGGATTTGGTTCCCCTCTTCAAACTGATCATCTGATGCTTTGTGGAAAATGACTAAGTCCACACGATTAAAGTTTGCATCAGTAGTCTTTGATACCTTAGATACAATCTTCCAATGATCTTTACCAAACGCTATGTCTTCTTTAGTTTCTCTCGTTTGCGGTAGATCTCCACTTAATCGTACCTCTACCATTTTATTTTCTGCAATCCAATTCGCCATGGTCTTAAGACGTATCCGTTCATATTGGCTGATGGTTTGAGATGTCACTTTCTGAATAGAAGTACCGATAAGCGCAAACACCATAAGCGCGATCACCACCTCAAGAAGGGTAAAACCATTATTTCTATTGCGGTGTGAAAATGAATAAAAAGAACGATGACGCATATGGCTATTCGTCCTCTTTACCTGGTACAACGAGTTTGATTTCTTCAAGCCCATCAGATGTGATTACGAACTGACTATCTGGGTTTTGGTTAACCTGTAGAGTTACTGTAAAGGGTGTTACTTCCCCGCTAGATAGTAACATCATATCGGGTTTCTTTAATTCGTCTTGCTCTTTACCCAATATCTTAAGGTCTTCAGCGTTACGGCGAAACTCAATAACAACCCACTCAGGAAACTGCCGACCCTTAAGTAATTCGATTGTTGAAGGTGACCATGTGAACTTCTCATCATCATATTCCAAAAACTCATAGCCATCTTCATCAATACTAAATCCAATTTCGGAATTAGACAAAATGGCCTCTTCAGAAGCCACTCTAAGCAAGGCATGCAACCGCTGGGATTCATTCGCTAACTCACGCTGCTGCTTTCCGCTTCCAAGCGTGAACACAGCGACTCCACTCAAAAGCCCCAGCAGTACCATAACGACCAGGATTTCGATTAAAGTGAAGCCCGCCTGTTTTGAGGCTAATGTTGGGTTAGCATTAATCATGATGAGAAATATTACTCTTTCACATCCCAGTTACCGATGTCAGCCCCCTCTTCTTCACCGCCTTCCTTGCCATCTGAACCTAGTGAATAGAGGTCAAACGGCCCATTTACACCTGGGCTAATGTACTGGTATGGCGTTCCCCATGGGTCCACCGGTACTGTTTTCATATAACCATCTTTGTTCCAGTTTTTAGGCTCCGGAAACCCACTAGGCTTCGCCACTAGCGCTTCAAGGCCCTGCTCGGTGCTAGGATAGCTAAAATTATCTAGCTTATATAGGTCAAGTGCGTTAGACACTTCCCTGATTTGAGTCTCAGCAACTGTTACGCGAGCTTGCTCACCTCGGCCAAGAATATTAGGTGCGACCACCGCCACTAAAAGACCCAAAATAACCATTACGACCATGATTTCGATTAGGGTAAAACCACGTTGTTCCTTGATAGTATTCATTATGTTTATTCTCTAAATTGTTAGTTCAATATAGTACTTATTAATGGTCACTTATTATCAATCAACCACTAACCGACCAAGTTACTCATGCTTAAAATCGGTAGCATAATCGCCAAAACGATAATAAGAACGACCACCCCCATGACCAATAGCATTAATGGTTCAAACAACCCAACGATAGCGGTAATAAGCCCCTCAAGGTCGTTCTCCTGATTCTTTGCCGTTCTTTCGAGCATTTGATCTAACTCACCGCTTGACTCTCCACTGGCGACCATATGAAGCATCATAGGCGGAAAATAACCGGTATTTTCAAGGGATTTAGTTAGGCTTGAACCTTCACTGACCATCACTGCCGCATCCATAATAGAAGACTTGAGACAGTCATTCGACAGCACTTCTCCTGAAATACGAATGGCCTCAACTAATGGCACACCACTACTATTCAATATACTCAATGTACTGGCAAACCGGGCCGTATTCATCCCCTTTGACAACTTCGAAATAAACGGAGTGGATAAAATTTTCTTGTGTACAGCAAATCGAAACGCATCTTTTTTCAAAAAAAATTGAAACACGGCGAAGCCAATGATCAATACAATGAGGATATACATCCCCCAGTTACTCAGAAAGTCACTGACCACTAAAAGTGATTGAGTTAACGCAGGTAACTCTTGCCCATTATTGATAAATACTTCGATAATATCAGGCACAACGTAAGTCAGAAGAAATACAACAATAGAGATTGCGACGACAGACAGAATGACCGGATAGATAGCAGCAAGTTGAATTTTTTGTCTGGCTTGCTGACGAGACTCGGTGTAATCGGCCAACCGATTCAATACTAAGTCCATATGTCCAGCATGCTCGCCTGCAGCAACGGTAGATCGATAGAGTTTGGGGAAAGCATTTGGAAATTCAGCCATACTATCCGCAAGTGTATATCCTTCGAGTACCTTGGCTCTAATGGCCAGCATAATGCTACGAATACGAGGCTTATCATTTTGATCAGATACCGCGCTAAGGGCTTCCTCAATTGGAATTCCCGCTTGAATTAACGTCGCAATCTGGCGAGTGATTAATGCCAAATCCTTAACACTTAAGCTTTTTCCCTGGGACGAAAACGACTTAGTTCGCCCTTCTTTTTCTACCGTAGTTTCAACCGATAGCGGTGTAAGGCCTTTGTCCCTTAACTGCTGGCGAACTTGACGCGAACTATCTGCTTCGATAACACCTTTCTTTTGGCGTCCTTTTTGATCTAGCGCTTTGTAATCATACGCAGCCATCAATTACTCCCTATGAGTGACGCGCAGTACTTCTTCGACTGACGTAACACCGGCCAATATTTTCGCTACACCATCAGCATGAATGCTTGGGCCACATTTTCGGGCGTAGGCTTCCAGCTCAAGTTCACCGGCCTTGCTATGAATGAGGTTGCGCATCTGATCATCTATATCAATAACTTCATAGATTCCCATCCTGCCTCTATAACCTAAATGATTACATTCGGTACAGCCTTTTGCTCGGTAAATAGTAGGCGGAGTAGCAGGGTCTTGCTGTAAAAAGTCGCAAGCATCCTTATCTGGCTGGTAGGGTTCCCTGCAGCTTGAGCAGAGAACTCTTACAAGACGCTGAGCAATAATGCCGACCATGCTTGACGAAATTAAAAACGGCTCTACCCCCATATCTATTAATCGAGTAATTGACCCAACAGCACTATTGGTGTGTAGGGTGGATAATACCAAGTGCCCCGTCAAACTTGCTTGAACGGCGATCTCAGAGGTTTCAAGATCTCGAATCTCACCAATCATTACGACATCCGGGTCTTGGCGAAGTATCGCCCTAAGCCCCCTAGAGAAGGTCATATCAACTTTTGTGTTGACTTGAGTCTGCCCGATACCCGGCAAGTTATATTCAATCGGGTCTTCTACCGTAAGAATATTTCGGCTTTTGTCATTGATCTCAGAAAGGCCTGCATAAAGCGTAGTGGTTTTACCTGAGCCGGTTGGTCCAGTCACCAAAATAATACCGTGCGGTCGACTAACGAGGCCTTTTAATGTTTTTAAGTCCCTTACGGACATACCCAAAGAGTCAAGTTTTAATCGACCGGCTTGCTTATCTAATAATCGCAAAACGATTCGCTCGCCGTTGGCAGAAGGCATGGTCGACACACGAATATCAACCTCTCGTCCACCTACTCTTAATGATATCCGCCCATCTTGTGGGATTCTTTTCTCGGCTATATCGAGCTTGGACATGACCTTGATACGACTAATAAGAAGCGGCGCCAATGCACGTTTTGGCTGCACGATTTCCCGCAACACACCGTCCACCCTAAAACGAACGACTAGCTGTTTTTCAAAGGTCTCGATGTGAATATCTGATGCGCTGGTTTTGACTGCTTCGGTCAAGATAGCGTTGATCAGACGAATAATAGGTGCATCATCCTCCTGCTCCAATAGATCCTCTGTTTCAGGTACGGAATCTGCCAAACTAGCAAGATCCATATCGTCTCCTAGCCCTTCAACCATTTGCATGGCTTCAGCCGAGTCATTTTGATAAGCGAACGAAAGAGACTCTTCGAAAAGATCTTTAGTCACCTGTTCGAACCGCAAGTCACCTTGTGTAATACGGTTTAACTCACAGAATACGCGATTATTGAGTGCTTCGGAGTGAAGAATGCAAAGTTCACCGTTGGGATCTTTGGCGATGACCACAGAGTGCTTTTTAGCAAAACCAAAGGGTAATCGGCTGTGATTGGTCTCTGGTTCTGCAAGAACAGCGTCTGAGCTAGTTTCGAAGTTCAACGCGAGCTCCTTGAATGACGGGTGTTAGTGGTTGATTATCAGTGTGCATTTTTTATTATAGTCATCTCTTTCAGAGTCATAGCGAATTATCCTTAAAATAAATCAAAATTGTTAAGGTATTCAGCACATTTTGAATGTTAATTAACGCTAACGCAAAATTTATTTTATTAACAATGCGTTAATTAAGAACGCTCGTCTTCGCAATCAAGACTATAATTATCTTCGTTAGCGCTCTATTATAAAAAATCACTCAATAAGAACAAAGGTTAGCCCCTGCTGTGAACAAATTAGCAATACAACAAAAAGCACCTGTCATCATATTAGTTTTATTGATTGCAGCAATGCTTCTCACTTTGGCAATGCAGGCATACGAATTTTTTATGCCTGACTACAGCGAAACTAAGGTCCAAGCAACAAACACTGAAAGCACGCCTATTCAGCAACCCCGACCTGAAAGAGAGATCAATCAATACAAACTTTTTGGTACCCCCATAAACCCAAACCAGCAAGCAGTAGCGGTTAAGACAGAAGATTTACCAAAAACAAATTTAAGGCTAATTTTACGTGGTGTATCTGCGTCCACTAAAATCGAGCGCGCAAGCGCACTGATAGAAGGCCCTGCTAAAGAGACGCTGAAATACTCAATTAATGATTCTCTACCTGGCAACGCTACACTTAAAAGCGTCCATGAAAAGCGGATCGTTATAGAGCGTAATGGTCGCCTCGAAAATTTATATTTCCCAGATGATGTTAGTATTGGGATTGTTCGTAACGACTCAAACATCGATACCTCGCAACGCCAACCTCAAACCACTTCACCCCAGTCGTTACAGGTACCTCAAGTACCGGAAAACTACACTAGGCCTGCTGCCAATCTCGATACGCTTAGCGAGGAACGAAAGAAAGAGATAAAACAAAGGCTGGAGCGACTTAGAGAAAAGATGAAGCAGACTCCTTAATAACAACTAAAATTAGTCCATATAAAAACAACTAACCCGATGGGCATGATGCATTTATCACAGAGCACCAACCACCACTTACGCAATACAATAATACTGGTTTTTTCGCTAAGTGTTTCTGTTCTGTATGCGTTTGAGCTGAGTGATAAATTACTCAATTTTATTGAAGACAAATACGGCCAATCAGCCAGAAATCGCCTTGAGCTATGGGAGCGCCTTGCAACAACCCCGTCTCAACTTTCAACTCAGGATAAGCTTAGCCAAGTTAACCGTTTTTTTAACACGACTAATTTTAAATCAGACATACAGCACTGGGGCCAAGAAGATTACTGGGCAACCCCTGTAGAACTCCTTGCCACCAATGGTGGTGATTGCGAAGACTATTCAATCGCCAAATACTTTACCCTTAAAACAATGGGTGTACCGGTCGATAAACTACGAATTACCTACGTCAAAGCCATTCGGCTTAATCAGGCTCATATGGTATTGGCCTACTATGAAACTCCAGGCGCAGAGCCTTTGATACTTGACAACCTGATTTCTGATATTAAGCCCGCATCAAAACGAACTGACCTAGTGCCGGTATATAGCTTTAACGGTGATGGTTTGTGGCTTTCGAAACAACGGGGCCAGGGTAAAAGGATTGGGGAATCAGGTAAGCTCTCTCGCTGGGTTGACCTGAACACTCGATTACTCGACGGGTTGAAATAGCTACCTGTTGCTCACAGGTACTCAAAACTTTAACCCACCACAACCTCCCGGTCTATCGTGGAGAGCTTGCCTGCAATGCCTCTTTCCCTATATGCCCACAGGTTACTGGAATAATTCAAGTGGGCCCAAATACAACCATGCCTATTTTGAGTTATTTGATAACTGTTGGGATTACGGTGATTAGGTTGTCTTATTTGTAAGGTTAAAATCAGAAGTAACGTTAAGCGACTCTTTATCGAGGTTAAAAATAAAGGTGCATTAGCAAACCCATTTGTTTAAAGGTTTACAGGAACTTGATAGGTAGCTAGACACAAAAAAGCCCGAACAAGTCGGGCTTTTTCAATTAGTTAAAAGGTAATACTAATGTAATTCCTTATACTAATCTAACGTTACTTACAGCGCTGCATCAAGCTCCGGTACTGCTTCAAACAAGTCTGCAACTAAGCCGTAGTCTGCTACCTGAAAAATAGGTGCTTCTTCGTCTTTGTTGATAGCAACAATAACTTTACTACCGGACATACCTGCTAAGTGCTGAATCGCACCAGAGATACCAACGGCAATGTAAAGGTTAGGTGCTACGATCTTGCCTGTTTGACCAACCTGCATGTCGTTTGGAACAAAACCAGCATCTACAGCGGCACGTGAAGCACCCATTGCTGCACCTAACTTATCAGCGATACCTTCAAGCATCTTGAAGTTTTCGCCATTCTGCATACCGCGACCACCAGATACAACAATAGTTGCACTAGTCAATTCAGGGCGGTCAGATTTAGCAATTTCAGCACTTACAAATGCAGAATTACCCGCATCTTGAGCAGAGTCCACAGTTTCGACCGCGGCAGAACCACCTTCGGCTGCTACTGGGTCAAATGCTGTAGTACGCACAGTAATAACCTTGATGCTGTCTGAAGACTGCACAGTTGCAATTGCGTTACCCGCATAGATTGGACGCTTAAATGTATCAGCAGATTCTACAGCAACGATGTCTGAAATCTGAGCTACATCTAAAAGAGCCGCTACGCGTGGTAAAAAGTCTTTACCAGTTGTACCTGCAGAAGCAACGATATGGCTATAACCTTTACCAAGGTCAGCAACTAATAGTGATAGGTTCTCGGCCAACTGATGACCGTATGCTGCATTATCAGCAACTAAAACCTTACTCACACCTTCGACTTTCGCTGCAGCTTCTGCGGCAGAGCCACAGTTTTCGCCAACAACAAGAACCTCTACGTCACCACCAATAGCTTTAGCTGCAGAAACGACGTTTAAAGTAGCAGCTTTTAAGCTACCATTTTCATGATCAGCAATAACAAGAATGCTCATTTAGATCACCTTCGCTTCGTTTTTCAATTTGTCTATTAGTTCAGCAACGTCAGCCACTTTAATGCCTGCCTGACGCGTAGCAGGTTCTTCAACCTTCAGCGTAGTAAGACTTGGCTTAAGCTCAACACTCAAATCAGCAGGAGAAGTCATTTCTAATGGCTTCTTCTTCGCTTTCATAATGTTTGGCAAAGATGCATAACGTGGTTCGTTCAAACGAAGGTCGGTAGTAACAACTGCAGGCATGTTTAATGCTACAGTTACCAAACCACCGTCGATCTCACGAGTAACATTTACTTTGTCGCCATCTACAGCAACTTCAGAAGCAAAAGTTCCCTGAGGCATTCCTGTTAATGCAGCAAGCATCTGACCGGTCTGATTGTTATCAGAATCAATAGATTGCTTACCAAGAATAACTAGGTTTGGTTGTTCTTTTTCAACAACAGCTTTAAGAAGCTTAGCAACATCTAATGCCTGAACTTCTTCGTCAGTTTCGATAAGAATACCGCGGTCTGCACCCAATGCCAGTGAAGTACGAACTTGCTCTTGAGCTACTTTAGGACCGATTGAGACAACTACGATCTCACTGACTACACCCTTCTCTTTTAAGCGAACCGCTTCTTCAACTGCGATTTCACAAAAGGGGTTCATTGCCATCTTGACATTTGTCAGATCAACACCTGTATTATCAGGTTTTACTCGAACCTTGACGTTGTAGTCGATTACACGTTTAACAGCGACCAGAACCTTCATAGATTCCTCGTTTATTAGCGATTGATTGATTGTTGGCTCTTACGAATGAGGAGGAAAAAAGCAAAATACCCTTAGCACGAGATGCAAAAGGATATATTCAGAAACTCTCCACCCTACGCAAAGCGCCCTAATACTGACTATAAAATTCGTTTTGGTCAATACCAAACAATCAATTCAGAGTAAAAAACAGGCATTTTAGAGCAAAAAAAGCGTAACAGGTGTTCATTTTAGCTATACAAGCATGTGCCCAATATTGGTGCTAAGTTATTGATGTTGGAATTATTTCAATAAATATTGATGTAAACTAAGTCTGATTTCAAACAAACGTTTGTTTGAAACAGGTTTTAGTATATCCTTTTAGTGAGCAGGACGTTATAATCCGCGTCCATAAATTGGGTTTCTATTCTAAACGGCCCTAATAATAGTTAATGCGATTTTATCAAAAATCATGAGTAGGCTATTTATCCAAAATTCTACTTATATAACTTAAACTAGAGAGAGATGACCGAGGAGACCTATTATGGAACGCGAATCAATGGAATTTGACGTCCTAATCGTAGGCGCCGGCCCAGCAGGTCTATCTGCTGCCTGTCGAATACTACAACTTGCACAGGAATCTGGTGACGAATTAACCGTCTGTGTTGTGGAGAAGGGATCAGAAGTAGGTGCCCACATCCTGGCGGGAACCGTTTTCGAGCCAAGCGCACTAAACGAACTATTTCCAAACTGGAAAGAACTTGGCGCACCATTAAATACCCCTGTTACAAGAGACGATATATTTGTTCTAAAGAGCGAAGAGAAAGCAGTTAAAGTTCCGAATGCTTTCGTACCAAAAAACATGCATAACGATGGTAACTATATTGTTAGCTTAGGTAATATCTGTCGCTGGTTAGCAGAACAAGCCGAAGGCATGGGTGCAGAAGTGTATCCTGGTTTTGCTGCTGCAGAAGTACTCTATAACGAAGACGGTAGTGTTCGCGGTATCCTAACTGGCGATATGGGGGTTGATGAAGAAGGCAACCCTAAAGATTCTTACATGCCTGGCATGGAACTCCTTGCGAAATACACATTATTCAGCGAGGGCTGTCGTGGCCATCTCGGCAAGCAGTTAATTGAGAAGTACGAACTCGATAAAGACTCTGACCCTCAGCATTATGGCATCGGCATCAAAGAGTTATGGGATATCGACCCTGCTAAACACGAGCCAGGTCTCGTTGTTCATACTGCAGGCTGGCCACTAAGCGAAAACGGTGCAAATGGTGGTTCGTTCCTTTATCACCTGGAAAATAACCAAGTATATGTTGGCCTAATCACTGACCTTAATTACTCTAACCCCCACCTAAGCCCTTTCGAAGAATTTCAACGTCTCAAGACCAACAAAGAAGTGAAGAAGTATTTGAAAGGCGGTAAACGTGTATCATACGGTGCGCGAGCGATTACCAAAGGCGGTTTTAACGCTCTGCCTAAAATGACATTCCCAGGCGGCCTAATTCTGGGTTGTGATGCAGGTGCGCTTAACTTTTCTAAGATTAAGGGTTCTCATACTGCAATGAAAACCGGCATGATGGGAGCTGAAACTGTCTTTGAAGCGATCAAGGCAGGGTCAACAGGTGGTGACGACCTTGTTGCTTACGCAGATAAGTTCAAGGCATCATCTGTTTATAAAGAACTTTACGACTCGCGCAACTTCGGCCCTGCCATGCACAAATTTGGTAGCATGATTGGTGGCGCTGTCGCGTTCTTCGAGCAAAATATCCTGCGTGGCAGCCTGCCATTTACACTGCATGATACTCACTTAGATCATGCCCAGATGAAGCCTGCAGCAGAGTGTAAGAAGATCACTTACGCCAAACCTGATAATGTACTTACATTTGATCGTCTAACATCTGTATTTATCTCAAATACTAATCATGAAGAAAATCAGGCGTGCCACCTTAAGCTTAAAGATCCTGAGCTTCCGATTCGTGATAACTTGCCCAAGTTTGACGAACCTGCTCAGCGGTACTGTCCTGCTGGTGTATATGAAGTCGTAGAGAACGATGACGGATCTAAGAAATTCCAAATTAACTCTCAAAACTGCGTACACTGTAAGACATGTGATATTAAAGACCCTGCACAAAACATCACCTGGGTAACACCAGAAGGTGGCGGTGGTCCAAATTATCCGAATATGTAAGCGAAAGCTGTATAGCAAAAAGGGCTTCATATTATTATGAAGCCCTTTTTTTTCGCCTAACGTAACCGCCCTTGTAGCCTTGATGCAGCGAAGCGGAATCAGGGTTTATAAGATACTTTACTGGAGAGCGAAAAATAAACCATTACTCCACACCCCAATCAACTCTTTACCGTCGACTATGTGGTTCTCTGCTGTATCTACTAGGCGATAAAACACGTTTCGGTTGATCAGACCTTTTAGATTTCTTCTAACAGTGAGTAACGGGGTTGGTTCCCCTGATTCGGAGTCACAAACAGAAAATTGGTCTTGACTATTAAGCAGGATGTCTTCGCCAATACTATCTTTAAACACTAACGCTGGCTGACCATCTACTTCATCAACACTAAAATCGACAATAGAGAATGGCGCCACATCCACGTTAATCTTCATTTTTTCAACAGGCGTTACTAGGCAATAGCCATCATCATCTAAACGTAAAATTGAAGAGAATAGTTTCACCATCTCTTTTCGTTCCATTTTATCGCCTTGATAATACCAGACTCCCTCTCGGTCTATTCGTATATCAATTTCACCGACAACACTGGGGTTCCATTGCTCGACAGGCGGGTAGTGATTACCCTCTTTACTATCTTCAATATCAGCTAAAACCTGCATCGTTTTTTCAAGCTGCTCAGCCTCTTTATGCTGACTGGATGTCTTAGCTGTCATGATTACACCTCAATTATTTGTATCGCAGGCGCTAAAGTCCTCGCTGCCATTCTTGACGCAAAGGGATCGCTCCCGGCTTATTTAACGCCAAATCGATTTTATCCAACATGGCTTGTTTGTCTTCACCTAAATTACCTTTAAGTACAAGATAGTTTGAGGCATGATCTGACCGAAAAACCGTATTCGTTAATTCTAGATTAGCAATAAATGTTCGGATTTCTTGGAATAAGTCGCTCTGCTGAAGAGGCTCATACTCGCCATTAAAACCTGCTCTAAACCGCTCTTTCCCCATCGGAAACGACACTACCAATGTTGAAACAAATTCGGGCTGAGTTTCATTCATCAAACGCGCAGTATTGACCGCATGCTGCTCAGAGAACGTTCGACCGCCTAGACCATTGAGTATCATCACAGATGACTTAATACCAGCAGCTTTTAGTTTAACCAGCGCAGCCTTTGATGTTTCAAACGTTTCACCCTTCTGCACACACTCAAGTACCTTATCATCGCCAGACTCACAGCCTACATACACCATTGCAAGGCCCATTCGTTTTAATTCAGCCAACTCTTCTACCGTTTTATTTTTGATATTTCTTGGTAGGCAGTAGGCCGTTACACGCTCAACACTTGGCAGGTATTGATTAATACACTCGAGTATTTCTTTAAGCCGCCTGAATGATAGCGTCATCGCATCGCCATCTGCTAGGAAAATTCGGCTGACCCCAGCCATTTTAGCGGCAACCGCTTTAACTTCTTTTTCAATATCTGCAATCGCTTTTGGCTTAAACTTCTTCTGCGGAGCAGTATACATATCGCAAAAAGTGCAATCATTATAAGAACAGCCATTAGCGACCTGAAGAATAAGGGACTTAGCTTCTGAAGGCGGCCTGAAAACAGGCTCAATATATTCTATTGGTAAGTAATTCATTCAAATTATCCAACTTATCATTTGGTTGTCAGCGTCCTTTAACAAACGGATGTTTATTTTACACCTACTGCTGCTTAAAAATAACAACCAATTAGCTGTCTTAAAGCGCTTATCGTCACACCCCATAACCAGACATTTGAAACACAAATGAATTTGGAGGCGATCTGCATTCAGACTATATATTTCATTGCTGACTTTTCACATAAAGCTTAGGCGTGGTGCCAGTCCACCGCTTGAATGCACGTAGAAAGCTTGCGGGCTCGGTATAACCTAGCGTGTCACTCATTTCATTGACGCTAATACTACGATCTGCAAGCATATCGAATACACGAGATTTCTTTTGCTCCTCAAGCAGGTCTCGATAGCAGGTATTCGACTCGTCTAACTTTCTACGTAACGTACGATCACTGCACCTGAACATGCTAGCCATTTCAGTCAAGGACGGATAGCGAGACTCATATCCGTTCAGCATCTGCCTAACGCGAGCGGCGATATCGTCCATCTCGGTATACAACTGACTTAATATCTCGAATGCCTGAACTCTATAAAGTTTATGAGCCAGTTCGTTTCCATGCTTTTGTGCACGAGACAAGATGCTCCTAGGTATACGAAAGCTCGAATACGCCGAACCAAACTCTATTTCGTGCTCAAAATATCGTTCAAAGGCCGCTTGTTCCTTAGGCAAAGGTATAGCTCTACTAGAACGAATTTTAGTATCAAATAGCTCCGTAGGGCTCAGTAGTTCACGCAAGAATACATAAACCCCCATCATATCCCTGTCGATTATGAATGCTTTTAACCGTGGTTCTGACTCTGGTGCAAAATAAAAAACTTCGACCCAGTCTTTATCCATTTTCATCGTCATCTGACTAAGTAAAAGTGACAAAGCTTGAAATTGAACACTTGCACGCGCTGCATCCAACAGTGTCGGCGCCGTCATCAACAACATGGCGTAAATGCCATAGGTTGTAAATGAGGCTTCAGCACCCACTTTAAGCCCCAATAGAGGGTCATCGGTCATTTTAAGTGCGTCAGCGACAATTTGTAGTTCGAAATCTTGATCAATTGTTGCAGCACCTGTCATGCCATCAATAGACCACCCTTGATTGGAGAGTAAGTGCTCAGGGTCAAGCCCCTGTGCTTCCAACGCTTTAAACAAGGGAAGCAACACCAAGATAGAATGCTTCTTTTTATAGGCCCTCAAAGGTGCCCCCCATAAACACAACCCAAAAAACTATTATGGCCTAATATGCTAATTATTGACAGTTTGAGTCCTATTTTTCATTAAGTCCATTCAATAACATTTATCATACCAATAAGTGACAGCCATTCTACCCAAACAATAAAAAGGAGAGGAATATGACTGATAACCAAGCAAACTCGAATTATGAAGAGCTAGACGTTCTAATCATTGGCGCAGGTATATCTGGTTTAGGCATGGCCTACAAAATGAAAAAAGAGCGACCTTATGATTCGTTTGCTGTTATCGAAGCACGAGACAACATTGGTGGTACCTGGGATCTGTTTAAGTATCCTGGTATTCGCTCAGATTCGGATATGTACTCGTTCTCATATTCATTTAAACCTTGGACAGACCGTGAGTACGTTGCAACTGGCGACCGTATCATGAATTATCTGGAAGAGTTAACCGCAGAAGAATTATTGCATCACTACATTCGGTTTAGCCAACGAGTCACCAAAGCCAACTGGGACTCTACCGCCAAGCGTTGGTTCGTTACCATCACACGCGGCAACGGAACTGAATACCATATCAAAACCAATTTTTTAAGTTGTTGCAGTGGCTATTACGACTACGAAGAAGGCCACCTACCTGAATGGCAAGGCTACAATGACTACAAAGGTACTATCGCTCATCCACAGTTTTGGCCTAAAGATCTGGATTATGCTGGCAAAAAAGTCGTTGTTATTGGCAGTGGCGCAACGGCCGTAACCGTTGTACCTACCATGGCTATGAAGGCCGAAAAAGTAACCATGGTTCAACGCTCACCGGCTTATGTTGTCGCACGCCCTTCTCGCGACAAGCTATTTCTGGCACTAAGCAAGTTCTTACCCAAAGGATTAACTAACCGCATAATGCGTTTGAAGTATACCACCATGCAACAAGTGACATTTTTAGTTTCTAAGAAATACCCGGCACTTGTTCGTAAATTGGTACGTCGTATGAACCAACAAGAGCTTAAAGGTGCAGTCGATGTCGATGTTCACTTTAAGCCAAAATACAATCCATGGGATCAGCGCATGGCATTGGTACCGGATTCAGACCTATTTAAATTGGCGCGTGCCGGTAAAGTCGGGATTGAAACAGATGAAATAGAAAAATTTACAAAAACGGGTATTAAACTTAAATCAGGTAAAGAGTTAGAGGCCGACATCATTGTTCCGGCGACAGGCTTGAAACTACAGCTATGGGGCAAAATGGATCTAACCGTTGATGGCAACCCGGTAAGAGGTGATAACCTAACCATCTACAAAGGAACCATGTTCAGCCAAGTACCCAACTTTTTATGGGTATTTGGTTACACAAACTCCTCGTGGACTCTAAAAGCAGAAGTCACCTATGAATATATGATTCGCCTGCTTAACCACATGGAAGAAAACGGTTACGAGAGTGCTTACCCGCACCTTGATGATAATGCAGATGAAGCAGGTAGTCCGGTTGCACTCCAGTCTGGTTATATCTTGCGCTCGCTGCACTTCTTACCGAAGTCTGGTGATAGCTTCCCATGGCGCAACAATGACCTTTACATGGCCGACTGGATAGCGGTTAAAACGGCTAAAATAGCCGACGGTACAATGCGTTTTAATGATTGTTCAGTACTAAAAGGCTTCCATGAGACCAAACAAACCAAAGTAGAACCTATTTCTAAGAAATCAAAGGCCGCATAGGGCTAATTAACGTTAGATGACCAAGCCCAAAGCCTTAGCTATATCCGCTAAGGCTTTTCAATATTGAATTCTTAGGAGACCTTATGTCCAGACCACCTGTCGTATTAATTCACGGAATGTGGAGTACCCCTGAAACACTTGCGGATGTAAAAGAAGCATTTGAATCTAACGGGTACACCACTCACGTTCCACGCTTGCCTTACCACCATCCTCGTCATGAGCTTTCTGCAATAGAGCAAGCTCGTTTAGGGGGGGCAACAATTCAAGAATATCTCGAATCCCTCTGCCGCTTGATTGAAAGCTTAGATCAACAACCGATACTCGTGGGCCACTCAATGGGCGGGTTGTTGGCACAACTTGTCGCCGCAAAATACCCCTGTAATCGGCTGATATTACTATCCTCTGCAGGCGCGGCAGGTTATAACAGCTGGTCCTGGTCAGTGATTCGTACGTTCGGCCATAACTTGTTTAAGTTTCCGCTCTGGAAACAAACAACCAATTTAACGCTTAGCAAAGTAAGCTACGGAATTGCTAATTCACAAACGCCTGCGGTGCAAAAAGACATTATAACAAGTGCTACTTATGAGTCTGGGATGGCGGCTACTCAAATAGGTATGTGGTTTCTATTTAGGCGCCCCCCGACACGGGTGAATTACGGTAATATCACTTGCCCCGTTTTGGTTATTGGTGGCAATCAAGACAAAGTCACCCCTATATTTATCCAAAAGAAAATCGTAAAGTGCTTTGGGGGATTAGCTTCCCTATACACCATTGATGGCTGCTGCCACTGGACGATTGGTGGAAAATACTTCCCACAAATCACGAGCAAAATATTTAACTGGCTTGGCGAGTTTGAAGTCGCCAAATCAGCATAAAATAATCAACAAAAGAGCGTATTTATGAGCACCAAATGGCAGAACAAAATCATCTTAATCACAGGCGCGGGCTCCGGCATCGGTCGCGCCCTCGCCAATTTATTTGCATCAAAACATGCGAAGCTTGTGTTAACCGACATTGTTGAGGAAGGGCTAGCTGAAACCATTAAGGCAATAGAATCACAAGTTGTACTGGCCAAGTGTGCTGATGTTAGTTCTGTAGATGACTGGAGATCACTGGCTAAAGAGATAGAGAAAAGTGTCGGACACTTAGACGGC
Organism: uncultured Oleiphilaceae bacterium; assembly: GCA_913060665.1. Classification (GTDB taxonomy): domain Bacteria; phylum Pseudomonadota; class Gammaproteobacteria; order Pseudomonadales; family Oleiphilaceae; genus Alkalimarinus. The sequence goes on along the minus strand of CAJXUY010000001.1, from coordinate 9,526 downwards.
CTAATTAATAATGCAGGCATCTCTCCCTTTGATTACTTTGACGAGATGTCGCAAGATATTTTTGACAAGGTCATGGATATCAACCTGAACGGCGTCGTACACGGCTGCCGAGAAATGATTCCATTACTTGAGAAATCAGAACGCGGAATGATTGTGAATATTGCGTCTGTTTTTGGGTTAATTACCATGCCCGCAATGACACCATACCATGCCTCAAAATTTGCAGTGAGAGGTTTCACAGAAGCTTTGAGTCAAGACTTTAAGTTTCAAAATAAAAACATCGATGTGATTTGCGTAATGCCAGGAGGCATTAAGACAAACATTGCAAACGGTGCTGAAACGGGTGAAAGCCGGAAGAAAAAGTTTGCCGCCCAATTTGAAAAATCAGCACTTACTACACCTGAGAAAGCGGCAAGTATTATCGAGAATGGCATGCGTAAGAATAAGTTTCGCGTATTGATCGGCCCCGATGCTAAGTTTATCGATCTGCTAACGCGTTTATTGCCTAGAAACTACTACCGTGTATTCAATACTCTCTCCGGCGTAAAGAAGATCCTATAAGGTATTCGATAACCCCACCCGAAACCAAGGATTGCTTAAAACCCGTTCTCCGCCCTATTCGGAGTTGAACCATTTAGGCGATCTAAATTAGCTTATCAAAACAAAACTATCCCTAAAGGCGACGGTTTATAACGCTTGTACAGAGTGCATTGCAACCGATAAACTGCTCTACCATACAGCCTTACAACATAGGATAGTGTAACCATGAACCAAGAATTCCCTCTTCATGAGCATATTTGTTACTTGAATCATGCTGCCGTCTCACCATGGCCAAAACGTACACAACAAGCGGTGGCAAAGTTTGCAGAAGAAAACACCGTGTATGGCGCCACACATTACCTCGAATGGCTTAAAACAGAGGAATCCCTAAGGAAACGGCTTGCAAACTTAATAGGTTCACCCTGTTCTTCTGAGATTGCACTGTCAAAAAGCACTTCTGAAGCACTATCTATTATTGCTTACGGTCTTGAATGGAATGAAGGAGATGAGATTGTCATCAGCAATCAAGAATTCCCCTCTAACAGAATTGTATGGGAGTCTCTAGCGACTCAGGGCGTACAACTAAAGATTGCAGATATCAGTAACGGCGACCCTGTCGAAGCCATCACCGCGGAGTTCACTTGTAAAACAAAGCTAGTGTCCATCAGTTCAGTGCAGTACGCGTCAGGCCTTAAAGTTGATATCGATAAACTTGGAAAAATCTGTAATGATCGTAACATTCTATACTGCATCGATGCGATACAGAGCTTGGGCGCCATCCCTTTTAACATCAGTGAAAATCACGCTGACTTCGTCGTCGCTGATGGACATAAATGGATGATGGGACCTGAAGGTCTGGCGCTACTCTATGTAAAACCACAAGTAAGGGACAACTTGAAGATCAGCCAATATGGCTGGCATATGGTTAAACATAGGGGAGATTATACGAGAGATACATGGGAAATTGCACCTGATGCTACCCGCTTCGAATGTGGCAGCCCTAATATGCTGGGTATTCATGCACTCAATGCGAGCCTATCACTGATTGAAGACGTTGGAATTAAGCAAATATCCGCTGCATTATCAGTCAACATCAACTATCTTTTAGAAGGACTAAAAACGATCCCCAAAGCGAGCATTCTTTCATCGGTTGAGGAAAGCAAATTAGCAGGCATTGTGACATTTAAGGTCGATGGGATAACCTCGGAAGAGCTTTATTCAAAGCTAATGAAGGCAAAGGTCATTTGCGCCTGCAGAGGTGGTGGTGTTAGGTTTTCACCTCATTTCTATACTGATAAAGGTGTAATTGATAAAGCTATTGAAAAGGTAAAAGACATTACGTCCTGATGACTTAAAGCGGAAATAAATATATATCCCAAGAGCGGCGCTTAGCAAAACAGCCGCTCAAATAACTTGCTTCAGTGTAAAACACCCATCAAATGGGTTGTCTGCATGAAGATGTACCACCATACCGGTAGAAAACGAAGTTTGATGAAGCAGGTCTCCATCGACCATTAAACTGACGAGTTTTCCAACAAGGGGCATATGAGAGGTGATAAGCACCGAGTTTACTGATTCATCAAGTTGATACAACCAATCGGTTACTTTTGAAGGGTTATAGTCTGGCGTTAAACGAGGCTGTATATTGAGCGCTATTGCTAGCTCATTTACGGCGATCTCTGCTGTTTGCTTGGCGCGCCGATAAGGGCTTGACCAAATTGAATCGATAACACAAGATTTAGCAATCAGCCCTTTTACAGAGCGGAGCACCTCTTCTCGGCCACGGTCAGTGAGTTCTCGATTAATATCACTATCTGCATCAAATGATGCTTCGCCGTGACGCATTAAATAAACGTCCAACCTACCCTCCTAACCTCTAAATATTAAGAACGATTAGCAACTTACTTTTTTGGCCATTCAGAAAACGGGTAAGGCTTTTTTTCGTCTGCATAACTCAAAAATCTAATAATCTGAGATACGTAGGTTGCCAATGCTGTCCCGAACGTCTTCAACCGTTCATTGGGTCCATTTCCAAATGTAGTGACAACGGCTTGTAGTATCAACATAACTATAATCACCAAGTCAGTAATTTTATAAACAACATAAAACCCCACCATATATAAAATTCTTAGCCAGTGAGCGTCTTTATCGTATCCACTATTATCAGACATACTATTCTCTTTTAATAAATGATCGGAGTTAAATAATCAAACTTCGTGTCGTGGTAATATAAACTCAACATCAGTACTTTGCTGGGCTAACATCATGCCACTAATAATACTCTTTATCTCCTTCTGCTCGATCAGGATGGCATAAAGCCCTTGTACAAGTGGCATATAAACCTCTAGTTCATCCGCCTTCGTTTTGACCGATCGAAGCGTATTAATACCCTCAGCGACCTCTCCTAACTCTTCAATCGCGTCTTCAAGCTTTTTTCCTTTACCAACAGAGAATCCGACTCGATAGTTACGACTTAGCGAAGAATTACAGGTCACCATCAAGTCGCCAACACCGGCCAAGCCCAAAAACGTCATAGGGTTCGCCCCCAAACAAACGGCAAATCGACTCATTTCTGCAAGGCTTCTGGTGATTAACATTGACTTAGTGTTTTCGCCCATGCCATACGCTTCTGCAAGCCCGGACATTATCGCGTAAATATTTTTTAACGCTCCGCCAAGCTCAACTCCGTAGGTGTCGAGGTTTGCATAAACTCGAAAATAACTACAGCCAAGTAAATCCTGAATACTGTTGCGGACTTCAGATGATTCACTTGCAATAACTGTGGCCGTTAATGTTTTCTGCGCAATCTCTTTAGCCAAATTGGGTCCACTTAATACGCCAATAGGATTATTAGGGAGAAGCTCCTTAAGAATCTGACTCATAAGCAAGAACGTACCGCTTTCTATACCCTTAGTGGTGCTCACCACAATCTGATGGGGTTTAATATACTTGCGAGCGTTTTCTACCACAGAGCGAACCGATTTACTCGGGATTGATACAAAGATGATATCGCTCTGACTTACCGCGTCCTCAATGTCCGTAATCGCGGTAAGATTCTCATGTAAAACATAACCCGGCATATAACGCTCGTTTTCACGGGTTTCTTGTACTTTAATCGCCCTCTCGGTGTCTCTCATCCATAAAAACGAACGATGTCCATTCGTAGCTGCAATATTGGCTATTGCGGTGCCAAAGCTACCACCACCAAGAACTGTAATTGTTCTAGTAACTGACATATAAAAACCAGAGTCAAAGTTATAATATAATAGACATTATAATAAATTATTCATGACTAGCATGAGATACATAAAGGCTGGCGAAAGCTCACCGCACCCTTAATCAACAGTATCTAGAAGTGTTGTGACGATTTCAATGAGTTAGCGCTGCTTGTTCTGATTTATTTTCACATTCAAGTGCTTGAACAAGGTCTTTAAACTCTTCGCGATTCGAGTCATTAAGGTTCATTAGGGTAAGGTGTGCATCTAACACCTTTTCTCTAACCTCTTGTTCTGTGGCCTTTAGGATTGGGATTTCTTCGAGTTCAGACAACTCGACCGCAGGCTCTTTCATGATAATAAATATCTCACCAAAGCCCATTGTTTGTATGATACGAGTAACATCAGGGTTAGTGGTTATAATCGTGGGAAGGAACGAACTTTTTTTACGGGCCAAAACCGCCACTTTTGCGAGCAAACCCAGTGTAGTGCTATCAATAACAGTGGTTTCTGTGAGATCTACCACCACCGTTTTAAACTCTGGGTTAGACGCCATAGAGTCTATAATAATATCCAGCGTAGAGCATAGATACAGGCGTATTTCTCCGATGAATTTTAAAACGTAGATACCCTGCTGCTCAGCTTGTAAAATCTTATAGCTAGACATCATTCTTTACTCACCCCGGAAACAGTCAAAATCGCGATATCATCAGGTAATTCATTCATATTATTGAGCTGCAACGTTTCTGACAGAACCTCAATACTATTGTCACTATCTTCAACTAATCTAAGTAACTGCTGTTCTTTTTCCGCTAAACTATTAGCATTAATAACTTCTAATATTCCATCTGAAAACAACCACAAATCGAATTTTTCAGGTAATATTCGATCATAAACCCGAAACGTGGGATCTTCGAATAGCCCAATAGGCATACCACTTCCTTCTAGGTATTCTGCGCTACCTTCAGTCACTAAAACAGGCATGGGGAAGTGTGCGCCGACAGAGTACGTTAGTTTGTTAGTGTCGTTTTCAAGTATTCCAACAAACATGGTTAGGTGCTTACCAAAATCTGTCTCAAGTAACTCACGATTAATTCGGTGAAGGATACGTTCGGGGTACAGTATTTCGTCTGTGGAGCCTCTTTTGAAATTTCTAAGCAATCGATTGGATAGATTTTTCAATAGTACTGTCACGAAGGCAGATGAAGCACCATGACCAGAGACGTCAGCAATATAAAAAATTGCCCGCTGACTGTCTATCTTAAAATAGTCTAAAAAGTCACCACTTAAATAAAGGGACGGCTTTATCAGATAATCGCACTTGATTCCCTTAAGCTTCTTCTCGCGCTCAGGCAGCATTTTCATCTGTACTTTCAAACCCGCCTTGTGGTCAGCTTTAAGCTCTGCAATGCCTGCCTTTAATTCACGATTGGTATCTTCAAGTTCTAAACGATAACGCTGATTAAGTCTAACTAATCGGATTTGCTCAAAAATGCGCTTGATAACCTCTTCAACAAGCGAGAAATCATTACTCGGCTTAATGATGAAGTCAGAAGCCCCGGCTCTTAGCGCAGTCACCACATCAGAGGCGTTTTCAGTATGCGAGAAGGCAACCACGGGGGATGGGGGAAACTCAGGATCTGTGAGCTTAGACAACAAACTAATCTCGTCAGTCGATAAATCGCCAAATATAAGATCAGGTCGACCATTGGCGATACTGACTAGCGCTTCTTTAATACTACCTACAGATACAACGTAATAACCGATAGCAAGAAGTCCGTCCGACAAGTATTGTCGACATTTTTCGTCGCTATCGATGACTAACATCCGCTCAGCATGACTTGACATATCTAGACAACCACAAACGTGCAGTTAAGTATCGAGTTTATATACGTTTCATTATAGGCATGACCCATAACAAGTCTAACTTTATTAAATTGTTTACACAGGTTAACGTTCATAGTGGCGAATACCGTGAAAAAGGTCACAACTCACTCGAACATCACACGAGTTAACAAAATTTTTCATTGAAACTGACTGTGTTGTAAAATTCATGTCGTTATCGATACATTATTATTGTTAATTTGTATTACGTTATTCGTTTTAATGTCTATAAATAAATAATAAAACCTTATTATCCAAAGGTTATGCTCATATTTTAGAGCATGCATACTAATTTATCTCTTCGGCCTTAGGCGTAGATATTAAGTTATATTTATCATTTTCTAATAGGTAACGCGACTAAACATGGATTACTTTCCCGAAGACCTGCTAGGTGCACATAGCAAGCTTATTATGGATCCGGTTCATGGAGGGATACCCTTATTCCCCCATGAAGTGGCCATTATTGACCATCCATTGTTTCAACGGTTACGAAACATCTGTCAAAACGATATTCTTTCCCTTGTCTTTCCAGGGGCTACCCACTCTCGCTTTCTTCATAGCATCGGTGTTATGCACGTCGGTGAAAGAATCTTTTTATCCATGGTTAAAAGCTATCTCGAATCAAGGCGCTATAAGGCCAAAATCAGTACAAGTAAAGAGCAGTTTTTCGCAATAGATTACTTCAATAAGATCATCAGGCTCGCTTGCCTATTGCATGACTGTGGTCATTCAAGCTTTTCTCATCAATTTACCCGAACATCGAAGATTAAAGAGATGATGGAATCACCCGGCTTATTTGAAACGTTATGGCAAGGTATTAATACCGAACATTTGTACGATGCACTCCCTTCGGTTATTGAACATGAACACTACTCTATTCGTTGCGCCCATCAACTACTACTCGACACTAAAATCCATGAATCCGGTATTAACCTAGTAGACGTACTAGCGATTATGGAAACCACATCCGCTTCGACCAGCGATGAATTCAACTCACACGCAGAGCACTTCTGGCAATTTATAGCCGGTAGTCATACTCAGGTAACAGGTTGGAAAACAACCACGTCAGCGCCTGATCTTGTTAGTCAACTATTGTCGTCTATCATCTCTGGTGAAGTTGATGCAGATCGTGCCGATTACATGTTAAGGGATGGGTTTCACTCATCAGTGACCATTGGCGGCTTCAACCTTGACCACCTACTAAGCAACCTAAGATTTGGGTGGGAACCCAAAACACCCTGGCTTGGACTAGCCATAACATCAAAAGGGTTGAGTGCACTGGAAGACTTTGTCTACAGCCGAAATCAAATGTATCGGCACGTATACGCGCACAAAACAGCTCTTGGGTTTGACTGGCTGCTACGGGAAGCTATTAACGAAGTGTTAAAAGATGAATCCATTGCAGAGTATGTTGGGTTGTGCCTAACGGACCTGAATGAATTCCGACATTTAACTGATAATTATTTCTGGGAATGTTTTAGGCATCACGCTAGAAATAACCCCGCTAGCTATTCCTACTGCATTATTAACCGTGTAAAACTAAAACACATCGATACTCAGTTTGACTTATCCACTACACAAATTGAAAACCGTAGACAAGAACTCGCCGATCAACTTAACCTAGACCATGCTGCAGTGGTATCCTGCTCAATGAATGCTAAGTTCTCTAAAATAAGAGAGGATTTTGATCAAATGAAAGTACTGGTAAAAGATGCCGTTACACATCAACATAAGCTTAAACTAATCTCAGAGGTTAGTACGTTCTTCAATAAATTTACAGATGGTACGATCACACATTTTTACGTTAGACCTAACCGCCTGACACAGATGTAACGTAACAATAACGTTACAAGGTAATAAAATAGACCACAGTAGCACCCTATACATTAACTTTCCCTAGAATTAAGAATAACCTTTTATGAAAATAGTATCATTTAACGTCAACGGTCTTCGCTCAAGGCTACACCAATTAGAAACACTCGTAACAACCTACTCTCCCGATATTATTGGTTTACAAGAGACCAAGGTACACGACCCTGAGTTTCCGCTAGAACAGGTAGAACAACTCGGTTATCACGTCGAGTTTTTTGGTCAAAAGGGACACTACGGCGTTGCAATGCTATCAAAGCTTAAGCCGACCAAGGTAATGAAGGGATTTCCGTTGGATGATGATGAGTCTCAAAAACGTATGATTATTGGTCATTTTGATGTTGATGGCCAAGAGCTCGTTGTCATGAACGGTTATTTTCCACAAGGAGAAAGCCGAGACCACCCTATTAAGTTTCCGGCCAAACAAAAGTTCTACCAAGACCTTCAACACCTCTTAGTCGATCAATACTCGAATAATCAACACCTTATTGTAATGGGTGACCTGAACATTTCTCCTGAAGATATTGACATAGGCATAGGGCCAGATAATGCTAAGCGATGGTTAAGAACTGGTAAATGTAGTTTCTTACCAGAAGAGAGAGAATGGCTAGCAAGGCTTAAATCTTGGGGCCTCAAAGATAGCTATCGGGTGCTTTATCCCACAGAAAGTGACCTTTATAGTTGGTTTGATTATCGTAGTAAGGCATTTCATAGAGAACCAAAACGAGGGCTTCGTATCGATCAGATTTGGGCAACCCCCTCATTAATTGAAAGACTAGAGTCTTCAGGAATTTATTACGATATAAGAGCAATGGATAAGCCATCTGACCACTGTCCGATCTGGTCCGACTTCAATCTGTAGGCCTCCATGTCTAAAGAATGGGCTTACGATGTGAAGTAGTTATCCTATTTGGAGAGACTTTGTCTAAGCCCTTTGTATTCGTTGATTCAAACAGGTTATTATGCATCCATAGTTGCAGGACGTATTAAACATAATGAAAACCCGTGATCGGATATTACATACTACACTTGAATTATTCAACGAGTGTGGTGAGCCCAATGTTACCACCCTTCAAATAGCGGACGAAATGGATATTAGTCCAGGCAACCTCTATTACCACTTCAAAAACAAAACTGAAATATTAAGTGAGTTGTTTGAGTGGTATGAAAAAGAAATTGGTGAAATCTTAGACGTCCCAGAAACAAGCCTTGATGTCGAGGACCAGTGGCTATTCTTACACTTAATCTTTGAAGTGATCGCCCGATACCGTTTTTTATATCAGGATTTGGTAAATGTCATGTCTAGGCATGAAAGGCTTGCCAATAAGTTCAAAAAAATCATCATGAAAAAAACGAATGCGTCACGACAAGTCTGCCAAAATCTTGCCCAACGGAGAATATTAAAGGCATCACCCCAAGAAATAGACGCTCTTTGCAAAAGTATCGTATTAACCGCGACTTATTGGATTAGTTTTTCTACTGTTATAGATGGCGAGCAAAGCGACGATACGTTAAACCAAGGCGTGTATCAGGTAATGACGCTTGTTTTACCTTACTTGAGGGGGGAAGCGCTTGCCGCATTAAGAGAGATGGGTGAAGCCTATCTTTAACTCTACTCCATAGTTAAAAACTCGTACCCTGGTAAAGCTAATCAGAATCTTGAGTTATTCCCTTGATTGCAGTCGTGCCTCCTTTCATCACGGCTACAATAACCGCAAACAGGCTTTGACCTTGTAGCCGTGATGCAGCGAAGAGGCTGTGAAAGTATTCTAGTATTACCTGTATTACAATAAAGGCACCATTAGTGACTAAAATATAAAAATGAGCCGACAATACAAACAGTCTCTTTCCCGAGAGCAAGGTGACCTTTTTCCAAGTCACATGGACGATTTCGTTAGTGAAAATCATCCTGTTAGGGTGATTGATGCCTATATAGAGTCTTTAGATTTAAGGGCTCTGGGCTATCAACACACTGAAGAAAATAAAAACATGTCTGGCCAGCCAGCATATCCTCCCTC